>NZ_JAAXMM010000100.1 GCF_012276985.1 Agrobacterium sp. a22-2
GGTTACCCCAGTCACGCTGAGTTGTCACGACGGCTTCGGCCACCGCCAGCGTATGCTCCAGCGGCAGATAGCCAAACTCACTCGCGGTGCGGGCGTAGGTTTTCTTGTTGCCGTGTTCGATGGAAAGCCCACCGCCCACCAACAGGTTAAAGCCCACCAGCTTGCCGTTTTCGGCGATCGCCACGAAGTTCATGTCGTTGGCGTGCAGATCGATATCGTTCTGTGGCGGGATCACTACCGTGGTTTTGAATTTACGCGGCAGGTAGGTCTGGCCGAGGATCGGTTCTTCATCAGTAGTGGCGACTTTTTCCTGGTCGAGCCAGATCTCCGCATACGCGCGGGTACGAGGCAACAGATGCTCAGAAATCTTCTTCGCCCACTCGTACGCTTCCGCGTGCAGCTG
>NZ_JAAXMM010000101.1 GCF_012276985.1 Agrobacterium sp. a22-2
CATAGGTATTACAAATATGACCATAATCATGATAGGCAGCTCATATGGCACTAAGTAGTGTGAAGAACATGAGAGAAATAGATCAAGCTACTGCCACAAACCCGTAGTCCAGAGGTTGACTACTCCCTCTTGGTCATGGTGATGATGATGAAGACGTTGGAGAAGGTGGAGATCTCTCTGGCGGTGATCCCGACGGGGTTTCCCCCTCCAATCTTCTCTGCAGCAGCCTCCGTTTTGGTGTTTATGTCTTTCTATGGTGCTCTCCTCCCGAGAACACTTCGGGGTCGTATAGATAGTCATTTTTAGGGAAAAATACGTTGGTGGGTGAAAGAATTGGGGCAATCAGACGAACGAGGGGCGAACGAAGGTGGGTGGCACGACCATCTTCTAGGGCCACGCCACC
>NZ_JAAXMM010000102.1 GCF_012276985.1 Agrobacterium sp. a22-2
GCCCTGGTCGAGCGTCTGCCGGGCAATGCACTGCTGCTGGGCGAGATGGGGATTGGCAACACCTCGTCGGCCAGCCTCTTGATGGCGCGCCTGACCGGCATGCCGCTCGCAGACTGCGTCGGCCGCGGCACCGGCCTGGACGACTCCGGCCTCGCACACAAGTCGGCCGTACTTGCCCAGGCCCTGGCCGCGAATGCCACTGCGCAGACGCCGCTGCAGATCGGCGCTGCGCTTGGCGGCTTCGAGATCCTGACGATGGCGGGTAGCGTCATCGCCGCTGCCGCCGGACGCCGCGTCATCGTCGTCGACGGCTTCATCACGACGGCGGCCGTTGCACTCGCGCAGGCGTTGCGCCCAGGGGTGCTGGATGCATGTGTGTTCGCCCATCGCTCTGCCGAGGGG
>NZ_JAAXMM010000103.1 GCF_012276985.1 Agrobacterium sp. a22-2
CGCCTGAAGGGAAAGCTGCACGTAATCAGCAAGCGATATACGCAGCGAATTGAGCGGCATAACCTGAATCAGAGGCAGCACCTGGCACGGCTGGGACGGAAGTCGCTGTAGTTCTCAAAATCGGTGGAGCTGCATGACAAAGTCATCGGGCATTATCTGAACATAAAACACTATCAATAAGTTGGAGTCATTACCGTGCACGGTAACGGGCCATATCAATGAGCAGTTCCTCTCCAATTTTATTTGCCCCTAGAGAGCGGCGAGTTTTCTTCACTTCAATGACAATCTTCTCTTTCTTCAGAAGAAAATCCTGTCTGGATGATGAACCTGCGAAGCTAGGTGAATTTTCTTCAGGTCTGACATCATTAAAATGCAGCAGCAGAAGAGCATGAACAAGATCC
>NZ_JAAXMM010000104.1 GCF_012276985.1 Agrobacterium sp. a22-2
AGACGGTCACGTCATGCATGTTTTGCCATGCGCGACATGCAGCACAGTTCACATAAACGGCAGTTCAATAAACCTGAAATAAGGCATTTTTTGCGCCATTGATTATACTTCGATATGTTAAAAATTTAACATCAAATGCACTGGAAGCCTATTTATCGAGGGCGCAATACCCGAGAAATATAAAAAAAGATTCGTTAATTTCATAAATTTATTATTTCTGCTTGTTATTAGAAGCGGGAGAGATGTTGTTATGCCCGATTTTAGCCAACGTCGCCGCCCTTTGGAATTAATGGCCTAATTAATCAGCGCTTTTCTGGCGCTGGTTTGAGAAAGAAAGGCCGGTTCGGTCCCATTAGTCACCGCGGGAATTTGCAGGTTTCACGCCTATCCCAAGCGTACAC
>NZ_JAAXMM010000105.1 GCF_012276985.1 Agrobacterium sp. a22-2
TTCCTGTACCAGATCCCGTTCGCCGGATCGCTGCTGCTGTTCTATGCCACCATGCTGATCTACGGGCTGTCGCTGGTCGGTTTCGGCCTGCTGATCTCGTCGCTGTGCGCCACTCAGCAGCAGGCGTTTATCGGCGTGTTCGTGTTCATGATGCCGGCGATCCTGCTCTCAGGTTACGTCTCGCCGGTGGAGAATATGCCGGTGTGGCTGCAGGATCTGACCTGGGTGAACCCGATACGCCACTTCACCGACATCACCAAGCAGATCTACCTGAAAGACGCCAGCTTCAGCATCATCTGGCGCAGCCTGTGGCCGCTGCTGGTGATCACCGCCACCACCGGCAGCGCCGCCTACGCGCTGTTTCGCCGCAAAATCGCATAAAAAAAGCTCTGCATATC
>NZ_JAAXMM010000106.1 GCF_012276985.1 Agrobacterium sp. a22-2
CTGTAGGTGGAGTGAATGCCCCACTTCTGGTGCGGCGTCAGGAAGTTCAGCGCCTTCTCCTTGTTGCCGTTCGGCTTGCTGTTCAGCAGCGGCTGCGCGGCGCGGGTGTCGATCGGCGGCCGGTATACCAGCAGGCTTTCACCGAAGGCGCGCATCCACTCATGGTCCTGATACAGCTGCTGACGGCCGCTGAGGGTGCGCCACGGGATCAGCTCGTGCACGTTGGTGTAGCAGGCGTTATAGGAAACGTGTTCGTCCTCCAGACCGGACCAGGTCGGGCTGGAGATGATTTTGCGCGGCTGCGCCTGAATGTCGCGGAAGCGAATTTTCTCGTCTTCCTTGTTCAGCGCCAGATGCCGGTGATCGCGGCCGGTGACGTTGCTCAGGGCTTCCCAGGC
>NZ_JAAXMM010000107.1 GCF_012276985.1 Agrobacterium sp. a22-2
CGCGGCTCGTCCGTCTTGCGCAGCACCCACGGGGCCTGGTCCGCGAAGTAGGCGTTGACCTCCCCCAGCACGCGCCAGGTCTCCTCGAGCGCGTCGTGGAAGTCCTGCACCGCGTACGCGGACCGGGAGCGCTCCAGCAGGGCGTCGACCTGGGCCAGGACGGCGCGGTCCGCCTCGGTGAACTCGCCCGGCTCGGGCACGGCGGCGCCGCAGTTCTTGGCCACCATGGACAGCGAGCGCTGGGCGAGGTTGCCGAGGTTGTTGGCCAGGTCCGCGTTCTTGCGGCTCACCACGGCCTCGTGGCTGTAGGAGCCGTCCGCGCCGAACGGGAACTCGCGCAGCAGGAAGAAGCGGATGGCGTCCAGGCCGTACCGGGCCACCCATTCCCGCGGGTGCAC
>NZ_JAAXMM010000108.1 GCF_012276985.1 Agrobacterium sp. a22-2
CGCCGCTGGCGTGGCAGGCCAACTATCCGACGGCACGCTTTGCGCACATCGTCTACGCGGCGTCGGCCGCGCAGATGCAAACGTTCGTTCGCAACGCGTCAGGCAAGGGCGCTGCTGCCGTCTTCATCACCAACAAGACGTTGCCGAACCCGTATGGCGCGCTGCCGACCTACTGGAGCCGGGAGGTGTCGGCCACGGCCGTCGCCCCGTGATGGCGCTGGTATGACTTACGCGATATGTGCGGGCTGATGCTCCGCACATGCTTTATATTCGGGCCACACCGCACCCCCCCCTTCGCCGCATGCCGGCGTTGAGGCAACAACAAGGAGAACCCCGTGGCCCTTTCTTCCAACAAGCTGCCCCCCTGGACAATCGCCGCGCCGCTGCTGGCTTGGGT
>NZ_JAAXMM010000109.1 GCF_012276985.1 Agrobacterium sp. a22-2
AAATGAATATCGCTGTATAACCCCACTTACTAATAAAATCAGTGATAATTTGTTCCATACAACGTTAGTTTCTCCTTTTAAATTAATCGAGTTGTCGTAAACTTGATGTTAAGTATAAGTCATTTTAACAAGAAACAGGTTGAAAGGGTAACAATCTTACTTTAATTAGCGTATGGATTTTAACAACGTATTGTATAGGTGATGTGCTTCTTCATCATTGTGTATACCATATGCATTCATACGACCATCTTTAAACAAGGTGAATTCATAAGTTTGATATTGAATTAATTTGGCAAAGGAAGTAGATTTCACCATATTCCCAGGGAAATGGGCAGCGTGTTTAAAAGCTTTAGGTGGGAATCTAAATAAATAAGCATTCCCACACAAGTCCTCAAT
>NZ_JAAXMM010000010.1 GCF_012276985.1 Agrobacterium sp. a22-2
ACCCATGGCCCCGGTGCCGTTGATCCCATCACTCAGTTCGACTTGGACGCGCCGCCGTCGACGCGCAGCATGGTGCCGGTGATGTAGCTGGCGGGGACCGAGCAGAGGAAGGCGGCGGCGGCGCCGAATTCGTCCGTGGTGCCCATCCGGCCGGTGGGAATGGTCTTGATCGAGGCGCTGCGCACCTCTTCGATGGTCCGGCCGCTTTTCGCCGCATTGGCGCCGTCCAGCTCGTCGATACGGTCGGTATGGATGCGGCCGGGCAGGATCATGTTGGCGGTGACGCCGTAGCTCGCGACCTCGCTCGACAGCGTCTTGTTCCAGCCGACCAGCGCGCCGCGCAGGGTGTTGGAGAGCGCCAGGTTGGGGATCGGCTCGAACACGCCGGACGAGGCGACCGTCAGGATGCGGCCAAACCCTTGCGTCTGCATCAGCGGCAGCAGAGCGTTGGTCAGCGTGATGACCCGGACCACCATGGACTGGAAGAAGGAATAGAGCTTTTCCGCGGTCATGTCCTCCACCGTGCCCGGTGTCGGGCCGCCGGTGTTGTTGACCAGGATGTCGATGCCGCCGAGCTTTTCTTTCACGGCATGCATCATGGTCTGCACGAAATCGGCGTCAGTCAGATCCGCCTCGACATAATCCGCCTTGCCGGGGCCGGCCGTATTGATCGCCTCGCAATTGGCCTTGAGCTTGTCGGCGCTGCGGCCGCACAGCAGCACATGCGCGCCTTCAGCGGCCAGGGCCTTGGCGATGCCGAGCCCGAGGCCGCGCGACGAGGCCAGCACCAGCGCCCGTTTTCCCGTGATACCGAGATCCATGAGGATGTCCTTTTCAATTGATTGTGCTGCGATCTTATAAGCGTCGCGGCATTTTTGGGAAGCGCAAAGCGGCCGCGCCCCGTGGCAATTTGCGCGGGGCAGGGCCCGGCAATTTAATTGACGTGAACGTAAACGTCATATAATTCTGCGTCCGAGGACTGGCATTGGTCAAAAACACAAAGCAGCTGTCGCAACTCGGCTCGACAAGGCGCCCATGTTTTGACAAGGAAGTAGCCATATCGAGGAAATGGCCGAGCGGAGTGAGAGACGATGAGCGAGCAGCAGGAATTGCCGGAACGCGAGAGCATGGAATTCGACGTGGTGATCGTCGGTGCCGGGCCGGCCGGCCTGTCGGCGGCCATCCGTCTGAAGCAGGTCAATCCGGAGCTGACCGTCGTCGTTCTCGAAAAGGGCGCTGAAGTCGGCGCGCATATCCTGTCCGGCGCCGTGGTCGATCCGGTCGGCATCGACAGGCTTTTGCCCGGCTGGCGCGACGAGGCCGATCATCCCTTCAAGACCGAGGTGACCGACGACCAGTTCCTGCTCCTGGGGCCGGCCGGCTCGATCCGCCTGCCCAATTTCGCCATGCCGCCGCTGATGAACAACCACGGCAATTACATCGTCTCGCTCGGCAATGTCTGTCGATGGCTGGCGACCCATGCCGAAGCGCTGGGCGTCGAGATCTATCCGGGCTTTGCCGCCACCGAACTGCTTTATAACGAGGCCGGCGCCGTGATCGGCGTGGCCACCG
The DNA here is from genome assembly GCF_012276985.1 of Agrobacterium sp. a22-2. Taxonomy (GTDB): domain Bacteria; phylum Pseudomonadota; class Alphaproteobacteria; order Rhizobiales; family Rhizobiaceae; genus Allorhizobium. The sequence goes on from NZ_JAAXMM010000010.1 coordinate 1,573, forward strand.
GCGACATGGGCATCGAGAAGAATGGCGAACCGGGTCCGGCCTATACCCGCGGCATGGAACTGCTGGGCAAATATGTGCTGATCGGCGAAGGCGTGCGCGGCTCGCTGGCCAAGCAGCTGATCGAACGATTCGATCTTCAGAAGGACCGCGAACCCCAGAAATTCGGCATCGGCCTGAAGGAACTCTGGCAGGTCAAGCCGGAGCATCATAAGCCCGGCCTCGTGCAGCACTCCTTCGGCTGGCCGCTCGGTATGAAGACCGGCGGCGGTTCGTTCCTCTATCACCTCGAAGACAATATGGTCGCCGTCGGCTTCGTCGTGCATTTGAATTACAAGAATCCCTATCTCTATCCCTTCGAGGAATTCCAGCGCTTCAAGACCCACCCGGCGATCCGCGCCACGTTCGAGGGCGGCAAGCGCCTGTCCTACGGCGCCCGCGCCATCACCGAAGGCGGCTACCAGTCGGTGCCGAAACTGTCCTTCCCGGGCGGCGCGCTGATCGGCTGTTCCGCCGGTCTGGTCAACGTGCCGCGCATCAAGGGCAGCCACAATGCCGTGCTGTCGGGCATGCTGGCGGCCGACAAGATCGCCGAGGCGATCGCCAATGGCCGCGCCAATGACGAGCCGGTCGAGATCGAAAACGCATGGCGCTCCACCGATATCGGCACGGATCTGAAGCGCGTGCGCAATGTTAAGCCGTTGTGGTCGAAATTCGGCACGGCGTTCGGCGTGGCACTCGGCGGCCTCGACATGTGGATCAACCAGATCTTCGGCACATCGCCCTTCACGCTGAAGCACGGCAAGACCGATGCGCAATCGCTTGAGCCGGCGGCAAAACATAAGCCGATCGCCTATCCACGGCCGGACGGCGTGCTGACCTTCGACCGCCTGTCGTCCGTCTTCCTGTCCAACACCAACCACGAGGAAGACCAGCCGGTCCACCTGAAGGTCAAGGACATGGATCTGCAGAAGCGCTCCGAACACGACATCTATGCAGGGCCCTCGACCCGCTACTGTCCGGCCGGCGTCTACGAATGGGTGGAAAAGGATGGCGAGGACGTCTTCGTCATCAACGCCCAGAACTGCGTGCACTGCAAGACCTGCGACATCAAGGACCCCAACCAGAACATCACCTGGGTCCCGCCCCAGGGCGGCGAAGGGCCGGTCTATCCGAATATGTGATGGTGGGAGATCGGGCCGCCCGGATCGCCGCGCCGAGAGGGGCGGCGATGCACCGGTCGGTGCCAACAGGGGCGCGACCGGCGGAAATCGGTGTCCTGGGTAATCGCCCGCGCTTGATTTTGAAATACTTAACTACCTTCCTTTACAGAGAAATATTGAATCCTCTTTATTAGTGGACACTTAAGTTGTGTTTCGAAGGGGGTATCGATGAGTGTTGCGACGGTCGCGTCATCGCGGCAGTATTGGGATGCGCTGGTGGGTGGTTACAAATGGACCGATGCCACGGTTACGTTTTCATTCGCCACATCGACGAGCGACTATGGCGCGAACTACAGCCGTACGGGCGAGGCCAATAACGGCTTCGGCGTGCTGAACGCCACGCAACAGTCCGCCGCGCGCGCCGTGTTCGCCGAAATATCCGGTTTCACCAACCTGAATTTTTCCGAGAGCACGGGATCGGACGTCTCCTCCGCCACGATCAGGCTCGGTCAGACCCTGTCCACCGCCACGGCCCATGCCTATTTCCCGGGAAGCTACGAGGCCGCCGGCGATGTCTGGTTCCGCAACGACGGCACCTATGACAGCCCGGTACTCGGCAGCTACGCCTATAACGAAGGTTTCCTGCACGAAATCGGCCATGCGCTGGGGCTGGCACACGGTCACGAAATCCGCGCCGGCTTTGGAAGGCTGAGCGCTGCCTACGACAGCAACGAATTTACGGTGATGACTTATCGTGACCATGTCGGCGATTCCGTCCGCGATGGGAGCGAGAACGAGACCTGGGGCAATGCCCAATCGTTCATGATGCTGGACATCGTGGCGCTGCAATATCTTTATGGCGCCAGTTACGCTGCAAGCGGCGAGGTGTTCAGCGGCGACACGGTCTATACCTTCTCCAGCACGACCGGCGAAATGTTCATCAATGGCGAGGGGCAGGGCACGCCGGGCGGCAACCGCATCTTCCGGACCATCTGGGACGGCCATGGCAGCGATACCTACGACCTTTCCAATTACACGACGAACCTGCAGATCGACCTTCGACCCGGACAATGGTCCACCTTCGCCCAGGCACAGTTGGCCGACCTCGACGGCGGCAGTCGCGCAACGAACCTGGCGCGCGGCAATCTGGCCAATGCGCTGCTCTACAGCGGCGATATCCGGTCGCTGATCGAAAACGCCGTCGGCGGCAGCGGAAATGATACGATCACCGGCAATGATGCCAACAACGGGCTCACCGGCGGCGGCGGCGACGACGTGCTCAATGGTGGTCTGGGAAATGACACGCTGAATGGCGGCTCCGGCGCGGACGTGCTCAATGGTGCTCTGGGAAATGACACGCTGAATGGTGGCGCAGACAACGACGTGCTCAACGGCGGTCTGGGAAACGACCTGCTGAATGGCGACGCTGGCGACGACCGCTTCGTGCTGGAACTTGGCGTTGACGCCTATGACGGAGGGGACGGCAATGACAGCCTGTCCTTCGCCACGTCCACCCGGGCGCTCGTCCTCAATCTGACCGATGCCAGCCAGAACAGGAACGACGCCCTCGGCGAAACCTATGTCAATATCGAGACCTTCATCGCCACCCGGTTTGCCGATGGGATGACCGGCAATGACGAGGCAAACATCTTTTATGGCGGCTTGGGCAATGACCGGCTCTATGGCGGGCTCGGCGGCGATACGCTGTTTGGCGAGGCCGGCACGGACTACCTTTACGGCGAGGCGGGAAATGACACGCTCAACGGCGGCTTGAACGCGGACAGGCTGTACGGCGGCGCCGGCGCCGATACCTTCGTCTTCGCCACGGTCACCGCCTCCACCTTTGCAGCGCGGGACATGATCTATGATTTTTCGGCGTCCGATGGCGATCTGATCGACCTTGTTGCCATCGATGCCAATAGCAGGGTGGTGAGTGACCAGGCCTTCACCTGGATTGCAACCGCCGCATTTTCCGGCCTCGCTTCGGAACTGAGGGTGGACTACCTCAATTCCGGCACGATCGTCAGCGCCGATCTGAACGGCGACCGGCGCGTTGATTTCGCCGTCAACCTGAACAGCGGCGTCGAACTCACATCGGACAGCTTCCTTCTTTGACAAGCAGGCAGTGAAAAGTACGATGCATTCGCGCACTGTGCCGCAGCGGGGTGGCGACGGGCTGGCTTATCCGAATATGTGAGTGTGGGGGGCGGCCGAAAGGCCGCCTTTCTTTCTTTTGGTGCTTACTTTGGAGTAAGGCATGGACTTGATGATTGAGGCTGCCGAGCGTCAACATTTTCCCCAGCTTCGGCAGGTCGAACTGAGCGCTTTCGAGACCTTGCGTTCTGCCGGTGCCGTTTCAGGCGAACCGATGGCAAGCACGGATGAAGAACTGCAGCGCTATCTGGATGATGGCCTGCTTTACGTCGCCATAGACGACGACGGCGATCCCGTCGGTTATGTGGGTGCGACCATTGTTGCCGAGGAGAATTGCATACATGTCGGCGAAATGGACGTTCATCCCGCCTTTCAAGGAAAAGGCATAGGGCGGCGGCTTTTGCTGGCGATCCTGAATGCAGCCCGTTTGCGTGGCCTGACTTTTGCCACGTTGACGACCGACCGGATTGCGCCTTTCAATGCACGGTTCTATCTGACCTTGGGATTCGCACTGGTCGAGGGCACCGAACGCTCACATCGCTTAACGACAATATTGGAGGAGGAAATCGCCAAGGGCCTTGATCCGTCGAGGCGCTGTGCGATGAGGCGAGAGCTTTGACAATCACGTCAAATTAGGACCCGACCAGGATCACTCCGGCGCCCCAAATGTTCCGTCCGGGTTCCAACGCCGCCGCGGCGGAACCGCGAAATCAGGCTCATTGCCGCCAAGCGCGATCAGCCGGCGTCTCGCCTCTCTCTTCACGAGGGCGGTCAAAGCCTCCTTCATCACCGCGGAGGTCTCCTGAATGCCCGTGAATTCCTTGGCGTCCGCAAGCAATTGATCGTCGATGGTAATCGTCGTGCGCATCGGCTTGGCTCCTGTAGCGGGCATCAGAAATAGCATCAATCGATAGGCAAGCCTTGCCGCGGGAGCCGACCGTTGTCGTTGGCTTGGGACTGTCGCCAGGGTCCTGTGGTCGGCCTGGCCGCGGCAAATTTCGATTATTCTTGCTCTGGACAGAGATCGCCGAGGACTGTTTTCTATCGGTGGATAGTGTCGGAGGTCCGATGTCGGAAAAGCAGTCCAGCCCGCCCCAATTTCGTGTCCAGACGATCGAGCTGTTTTTCGATCTCGTGTTCGTGTTCACGATCACCCAGGTCACGCATCTGGTAGAACACGCTCATGGTGCGATCGATTACCTCCACGCCTTCTCCATCCTGATGCTCGTTTGGTGGATGTATGGCGGCTACATTTGGCTGACCAATCATGCCCACGCGCCAAAATCCATGCGCCTGGTTCTCATCGCAGCGATGGCGGGGTTTCTGGCAATGGCGCTGGCCATTCCGGACAGCAACGGTGCGGGTCGACTCCCCTTCGGCATAGCCTATCTATTCGTGGTGCTTCTGCACTTTCTTGCCTTTGTGTGGCAAGGCGGCGCTGGTGCGGCGCGCGCCATGCTTCGCATCGTTCCCTTCAACATAACAGCCGCGCTTTTGGTCATCAGCGCCGGTCTGATTGATACCAACTGGAACTGGATACTGCTGCTGGCGCCGGTATTCCTGTATCTGATCGTTGCCGTATTCAATACCGGTGAAGGCTTCGCGCTCGACAGCAGCCATTTTGTCGAGCGCCACGGCCTGTTGTTGATCATCGTGCTTGGTGAGATCGTCATTGCGGTCGGCACCGGGTTCAATGCGCCGCCGCGCGATCTTACGTCTCTTCTGGCGCTTGTCCTGGCGCTGGCCGTCATCGCTGCGCTCTGGTGGAGCTATTTCGATCGAGACGATGCCAGGGCCGAACACAATATGCTTGCGCGCGACAATCGCGGGCGCACCCGGATAGCCTTGTTCGGCTTTAACGGTGCCTATTTGGTCATGATGGGAGGGCTCATTCTGGTCGCGGCCGGACTGAAGGCCAGTCTTGGCGAAATGACAGGCGAGGAAACGATTGACCAAGGCGCCGCCGCCCTGCACGGCAACGATATATTGCTTCTCTGGGGGCTGGCGCTCTATCTGGCGGGGAATGGATTGTTTAAAATCGTGCTCGGTTTGCAGCCCGCATTGCCTCGCCTGGTTGCCGGCCTGGTGTTTGCCGCCGCAGCCGCCTATCACCCGCCTTTGCACGGTCTGTTGCTTGTCGCTCTCGGGCTGGTTTTGGTGGTCGTAACGCTTGCGGCGGAATCTGCCGCAAGCCACAGCATGTCGTGATAGGCCTTCCGATCTCTCAGCCCTGCCGGCCGGCCTTCCAGGCCACCACCATCAGCGCGCCGATGACAGAGATATGTTCCATGGCCACATGGAATTCGATGGTGCGGAACGGCTCTTCCATCGTCCAGAAATCGTGGGCGATCGGGATCGTCAGGGCGGTGAACACGGCAAGCGCGCCGGCGCCGAGCCAGGTCCAGCGGTTGAGGATGACAAGGGCCGATCCGGTCAGTTGCACGATGATCGTGGCCACGGCATAGAGCGGCGACGGTTCAAGGCCGAAATGGCTCATTTCGGCCATGGCGGTGCTGAAATCCATGAGCTTGGAAAGGCCGCTGCCCCAGAATATGAAGGTCAGCACGGTCCGCGCGACATAGCCGAACCAGGTCGTGCCGGTGAGTGAGGTCACAAGGCTGTTCATGGAAAATCCCCCGAGAGACGAGACGTGCCAGCGTGGCAGGGGTGGCCGATTTGGCCATTGGCAAAATCATGGATCCCTCCTGTCGATCAGGCACGAAAGCGGTTGCGTGTTCGCCCCCTGGCGACCATCGATGCGCGCTCTATAGAAGGCTTTGCTGACCTTCGCCCCCTTCGATCCAAGGGGATGTCGGATTTTGTTTTTTGTCAGGTTGGCCGGCCCGTGGGACAGCGCCGTTAAATCTCCATTAACCATAAATTCCTTACCGTGACGCAGAGATTCGCGCCCCACCAAGGACACAAAAATGACGATTTCCCGCCGTGCTCTGCTCATCGGCCTGCCGCTCCTCATGGCCGGTTGCACCGCCGGTCCAAGCCAGCAGGCGAAATATGGCGCGCTGCCGGACGAAAAGTTTCCGCTGAAGCAGGTGCCACTGGAAAAGATCAAGCCGGAACTGCGCCGCCAGGAAGTGGCCTATGAAACCACCCATCCGGCCGGCACGATCGTCGTCGACACGCCGGCGCGCCGGCTCTATTACGTGCTCGGCGATAACAGGGCGATGCGCTACGGCGTCGGCGTCGGCCGCAACGGCTATGCGCTGGCCGGTCAGGCCTATATCGGCCGCAAGGCGGAATGGCCAAGCTGGACACCGTCGCCCAACATGCTGCGCACCAATCCGGAAAAGAACAGGAAATATGCCGGCGGCCTGCCGGGCGGCCCCAACAATCCGCTGGGCGCCCGCGCCATCTATCTCTACCGCGGCGGCAACGACACCATGTTCCGCATCCATGGCACCAACCAGCCGCAATCGATCGGCCTTGCCATGTCGTCCGGCTGCGTGCGGATGATGAACCACGACGTCATCGACCTCTACGAGCGCGTCGCTGTCGGCGGCCGGGTCGTGGTGTTGCAGGCCTGATACCAAGTCTCGATGGTAGGAGAACCTATAGGTTCCTCTCATCGAGACTTGGTATAACGTCTGCGCATCGCCGTCGGGTTCTGGCCGGTCAAGCGCTGGAACATGGCGATGAAGGCCGAAGGCGTGCTGTAGCCCAGGCGTTGCGCGATACGGTGGATAGCCTCGCCCTCCTCGATGAGGGCAAGTGCTGTCAGCAGCCTGAGGCGAAGTCGCCAGTGGTTGAAGGACAGCCCAAGCTGTTGCTGGCATCGGCGCGCCAGCGTCCGCTCGGTCACGCCCACACTATGCGCCCATTCCGACAGCGAGCGCGTGTCGCCGGGATTGTGCTGCAATCGCGCCAGCACCGGAGCCAGGATCGGGTCGTCCGTCGTCGGAAGATATCGATCGAAGCGTGGCGCCGCGCCGATCTGATCGATGATCACCATGGCAAGGCGCATGTCCTGCGGCGTGCGGGGATGATGGACGCCCCGGAGCTCAAAATCGGCCACGACAGCTTTCAGCACGCTGCTGACATCCAACGTGCAAGGTTGCTGCGGCAACTCGCTGCAAAAGTCTGGCCCCACATAGATCGAGACATATCGAATGTCCTGCCGGGTGATCGCATCGTGTTCAAAGCCGGGCGGTATCCACAGCGCATATTGCGGCGGCGAGAGATAGGTCACGCCCTCCACCGAGATTTCGGCAACGCCCTGGATCGCGTAGTTGAGTTCGCCCCAGGTCTGGCGGCGTGGTGGAAAGACCGTGCCGGCCCTGAAATGCACGGTTCGAAACGACACGGGATCCGGCGGTTCGCCTTCCAGGTCTCCGTAGACGATAGGCATTGGCCATTCTCCGCAATGGGTTGTCCGAAACTCACGATATAATGAATTACTGACATATGCTAGAAGCCGGAATGGGCGGCAACGGGTCGCCACTATCCATAGGGCGCATAGAACGATGGCAATCGACACGAATAAGGGTTCGGGCTGGGTTGAGATATCCGCCGGCCTGTTGGCTGTCCTGACGATTCTGATCTGGTCGGGCAATACAATCGTCACCAAGGCTTCGGCTGGCGTCATCGAGCCGGCGTCGATCTCCTTCTATCGCTGGCTGATGGCCTTGCTCATTCTGTCGCCATTCGTGGGCCGGCAGATATGGACCAATCGCCTCGCGGCCCTGAAGCTCGCTCCAAAGCTTGCATGCCTGGGTCTGCTCGGCATGGTGATCTATCAGAGCCTTGCCTATGAAGCGGCCAAGACCACCACGGCCGTCAATATGGGCTTGCTGGTCGCATTGATGCCGTTGATCGCCATCCTGCTGGCGTCCGCTTTCGCGGCCGAAAGGCTGACATTGATGCGGCTGATCGGTGGTGGTGTCTCCGTCATGGGCCTGGTCTACCTGATTTCTCGTGGCGATCCGGCTGTCCTGCTCAAGGGAGGCGTCCATATCGGCGATGGTCTGATGATCGTTGCGGTCATCGCCAACGCGCTTTATGGCGTGCTGCTGAAGCGTTGGGCGCTGCCATTGCCGATGTGGCTGCAACTGTGGTGGCAAATCGCCTTTGCGACGCTCTTCCTCTTTCCGCTGTGGCTGTCGAGCAATATCAGCCCTATCACCCCATCAAATCTGCCGTTGATCCTCTTTGCCGCCATCCCGACCTCGCTGCTCGCTCCCTTCTGCTGGATGGTGGCGATCCGCCATCTCGGGGCGGCGCGCAGCGCCCTTGCCATCAATCTTCTGCCGGTCTTTGTGGTGGTGCTCGCATGGGCTTTGCTGGGCGAGCGGTTCGAATTCCACCATCTTGTCGGTGGCGGGTTGGCTCTTCTGGGCGTGGCGATCGGTATTCGGCAGCCCGCGTCGCCGGGCGCATCGCCGGCCGCCAGCAGGGACTAGAATGTTTCAATCTAGCCAGGAAACGCTCAAGGCTTGACGCTTCGGGCCGTTCTATGTCCGGCGATGGTGGGACAGAAGACCCGTCGACAACAACACGCCGGCGCCGGTCACCAGCGTGGCGATGATCGTCAGCGGGCCGATCGGCTCGCCGAGCAGCAGCGCGCCACCGATGGCAGCGGCCACCGGCGTCACCGCCGTATAGGCGGCCGCCTGCGTGCCGCCGAGGCTGCGCACCGCCGCGCCATAGAGCAGCGTGGCCAGCAGCCCGGACAGGATGCCCTGCGTCAGGATCTGCAGGCCGGTCTCTGTAAACGGTGCGCTCAGCAGGTGGGTGCCGTAGAACGGCAGCAGCGCCAGGTTGATGATCGTCGACCAGACGCAGATCAGCGCACCGCCCTCGAAGGCCGACAGCCCGGAGCGACGGAAGGCATGGGTGTAGATCGCCCAGAGCGTCGCGCCGGCTGGCAGGATCGTATAGCTCACCCAGGACAGTATCCCCGTCGAGAAATTAGCCGCCAGCAGCAGCAGGCCGCCGGCCAGGATCGCCGCCATGCCGAATTTGCGCATCCTGTCCGGCTTTTCGCCGAGCAGCGCCATGCCGATCAGCGCGGTGGCCAGCGGCATGATGCCCGGCAGCAGCACGCCGGCCGCCGAGGCCGGTGTCGAGCGCATGCCGAAGGCGACCACCTGGAAGAACGGCGCGCCGGAGCCGAGCACCATCAGCACCAGCGGCAGTTTCGGCACGCCCTTCGGCCACAATCCGGTTTTCAGCCAGAAGGGTGCCAGCAGCACGGCCGGAATGCCGTAGCGCAGCAGGCTGAGATCGAGTGCCGACAGGGAGCCGCCGACGCTGTGGCGGGTCGAGATTAGCCACGCCGCCCAGATCAGCACCACCGAAAGGGCCGAGGCGGCGCCGATGCCGGCGGATAGGGTGGGCTTGGTCGTCTCTGCTGCCGGGGACATGAGGGCCTCTTTATGTGCGGTTCGAAGTGCCATTCTAGTTCAGCCGAGCCTTGCCTGTCCTTGCTATTTCTGCCGGTTGATGATGCAATATTGGCATAAGCAGGAACAAGATGGTGCCAAAGGACGAAAATATGCCAAAACTCGATAAATTCGATCTCGCCATCCTGGCGGCGCTGCAGGACAACGGGAGGGCCACCAATGTCGAGGTTGCCGATAAGGTCGGCCTGTCGCCGTCGCCCTGCCTGCGGCGCATCCGCCTGATGGAGGAGGCGGAGATCATCCGCGGCTACCGGGCCGACATCGATCGCCGCGCCGTCGGGCTGGAGCTGACCGTCTTCATCGCCTTCAAGGTGGCCCATCACACCCGCCAGCATGCCCAGGAATTCCAGCAGGCCTTGCAGGACCTGCCGGAAGTGGTCGGCTGCTCGATGATCTCAGGCCATTCGGACTTTTTGGCGGAAGTGGTGGTGGAAAACCTCGCGGCCTACGAGGCGCTACTGACCGACAAACTGCTGGTCCTGCCCCATGTCACCGATATCCAGTCAAACTTCGCCATCCGCAGCGTCAAGACGGCCGGACCGCTGAAGCTGCCGGACGGCCGGGGGTGAGGGAATTACTGGCCTGGCCTGCCCCTCACCCTAACCCTCTCCCCGCAGGCGGGGAGAGGGGACGTGCCCCGATTTATTCGCGAGAAGAAGTTGGGCGGGTGCGGCATCGTCCCTTCTCCCCGTTAACGGGGAGAAGGTGCCGGCAGGCGGTTGAGGGGCCGCGCCTCAATCGGGGGCAACTGAGGAATCTTTTCAGAACCCTTCGAGCACGACCTTGCCTTTCATGCGGCCGCTTTCGACCAGGGCGTGGGCCTTTTTCAGGTTTGCGGCGTTGATGGTCCCAAGCGTTTCGGACAGCGTCGTGCGGATCTTGCCGGCGTCGACGAGGTCTGCGACATGGGTCAGCAGCTTGTGCTGTTCGATCATGTCGGCGGTCTCGTGCAGGGACCGGGCGAACATCATCTCCCAATGGACCGACACGGCTTTGCCCTTGAAGGCCATGATGTCGAAACCGCCCTTCGGATCGTCGATGATGGCGATGCGACCCTGCGGCGCGATGATGGCGGCGAGATCGGCCTTGTGCACGTCGCTATGGGTGACGGAAAAGATGAAGGCCGGTGCGCCGATGCCGAGCGCCTCGTATTGCGTGGCCATCGGCTGGCTGTGGTCGATGACGTGGTCGGCGCCGAGCGTCTTGGCCCATTCGGCCGTTTCCGGCCGCGAGGCAGTGGCGATTGCCGTCAGGTCGGTCAGTTCCTTGGCCAATTGAATGGCGATCGAGCCGACGCCGCCGGCGCCACCGGTAATCAGGATCGCATGGTTGGCGCCCGCCACCTTGTCCTGGACCTTGAGGCGATGAAACAGCGCCTCATAGGCGGTGATCGCCGTCAACGGTAACGCTGCGGCTTCTGCAAAGCTCAGGGTTTTCGGCTTCAAGCCGACGATCCGCTCGTCCACCAGGTGAAATTCGCTGTTGGTGCCGGGGCGGTTGATGGCGCCGGCGTAAAAGACTTCGTCGCCCGGCTTGAACAGCGTGACGGCATCGCCGATCGTCTTGACCACGCCGGTTGCGTCATAGCCGAGCACGCGGGTCTGGCCTTGTTCCGGCGCCGCATTGTTGCGGACTTTCGTATCGACGGGATTGACCGAGACGGCCCGGATTTCGACGAGAAGGTCCTGGCCTTTCGCCTCTGGCATGGGCATGTCGAAGTCGATCAGCGCGGTGTCTGCGGTAATGGGCTGGGGTGTCGTGTAACCAATGGCGCGCATGAAAAATCTCCTTGAATTGTCTGCACGCCATTCAAGTGATACATATGAACGACATTCGCAAGAATGCACATATTGTGTTCATAGGCACATATCTTGGCTGTAGTATCAAAAAGGATACCGTAAAATGTCCCGTCCGCGCGCCAAGCTGACCAACAATTTTCCGGGGTGTCCGGTCGAATCCACGCTCAGCCTGCTCGATGGCAAGTGGAAGGGCGTCATCCTCTATCACCTGCTGAACGAGGGCACGCTGCGTTTCAACGAGTTGCGGCGCCGGCTGTCATCGGTGACCCAGCGCATGCTGACCAAGCAACTGCGCGAACTGGAGGAGAGCGGCATCGTCTCGCGCACGGTGTTTGCCGTCGTGCCGCCGCGAGTCGATTATGCTTTGACGCCGCTCGGCCGCAGCCTGGAGCCGGTGATCCTGGCGCTGTGCTCCTGGGGGCAGCAGCATGTGGTCTGCCGCAATGGCACCAAGACCATCGTCATGCCGGAGGAGCCCGAAACCGAGGCTGCGCTTGAGGTCCGCTCAGAGGCGGCCTGACGGACGCCTTTCGAGCAGCACGGACAGGCCGAACACCATGAGGCCGAGAAACGACAGCACCGAGCCGACATAGCCGGTGGCGCCATAGCCGTAACCGGCCGAGATGACCAGGCCGCCGAGCCAGGCGCCGAGCGCATTGGCAATGTTGAAAGCGGAATGGTTGGAGGCGGCCGCCAGCGTCTGGGCATCGGCGGCGACGTCCATCAGCCGCGTCTGTACGGCCGGACAGGCGGCAAAGCCGCAGCCGGTGAGGAACACGCAGATGCACAGCATGACAGGATCATGGGCGGTCATCGAAAACACGCTCATCAGCACGACATTGAAGGCCAGCATGCCGCCGATCGTGCCCTTCAGCGAATAATCCGCCATGCGGCTGCCCAGCACATTGCCGACATTCATGCCGACGCCGAACAGCGCCAGCACCACGGCAATCATGCTGGCCGGCAGGCCGGCTGTGTCCGTGGTGGTCTTGGCGATATAGCTGAAGATCGAGAACATGCCGCCGAAGCCGACGGCGGCGACCGCCAGCATCAGCCAGACCTGGATGCGGCCGAAGGCGCCAAGTTCGCGGCGAATGCTGGCGCCCTCGGACACCTGATCTTTCGGCAGGTAGAGGGCCAGCAGCACGACGGTCAAAACGCCGATGCCGCCGACCATGCAGAAGGCGGCCCGCCAACTCATGATCTGACCGAGGAAAGTGGCAATTGGCGTGCCGACCAGCGTGGCGATGGTCAGGCCCAGCATGACGCGGCCGACAGCGCGGGCGCGCCGGTGCGGCGGTACCATGGAGGCGGCTACCAGCGCCGCCACGCCGAAATAGGCGCCGTGCGGCAGGCCGGTGATGAAGCGAAGCGCGGTGAACGACAGGAAATCCGGTGCCAGCGCGCTGGTGACATTGCCGAGCGCGAAGACGCCCATCAGCAGGAGCAGCAGCGTGCGGCGCGACAGCTTGGCGGCCAGAACGGCAATGATCGGCGCGCCGACCACGACACCGAGCGCATAGGCGCTGATCACCTGGCCGGCTTCCGGCACGCTCACGCCATAGGTCGTTACGACATCCGGCAGCAAACCCATGATGGCGAATTCGCCGGTGCCGATGCCAAAACCGCCGGCGGCAAGGGCGATTTCGATCAGGATGGCCATCAGCGGCGTGATGCCGGCAGGGCTCTGGGTCGCCGTGGCACGGGCAGCGGAATCGACGGGCAGGCAAGTCGTATCGGTCATGAACCACCTGGAATCGGCTGCCTTGGGAGATGCAGCGCGTCTGGGCTGAAGGAGGGGTCGCAACTGGCGCGCGGGGCAGGGGGATTTCTGCCGGTACCGTGAAGCTGACGTGATTTGACATATATCACGGATTTGTGCGGTGCGGTAAAGCCCCCTGTGATCACATGCTCTTGATTTCGGCGCGCCAACACTGATTTGTGTGCAACACATGAAACCTTTGACATTGCCGCACGTTGTTCCCCGCCGTAAATCGCGCGAAACCACGTCGAGCGGCCCACCGGAAGCGGAATGATGAAACTGAAAGCAGTGTTCAATCGCGACGGCGGCACCTTCAAGACCACCGATATGCAGGCCTATTGCGCCCATGCGACGGCCGCCTTTGAGCGGGCCGGCCATCAGGTGTCCTGTTCGGTCGTGGCCGGCAGCGAGGTCGAGGGCACGCTGAAGTCGGCAGCTGGCGAGGGGGTATTCGATGCCCTGATCGCCGGTGGCGGCGATGGTACGATTTCGGCCGCGGCCGGCATCGCCTGGAAGGCGGGCCTGCCGCTCGGCGTCGTGCCGGCCGGCACCATGAACCTGTTTGCCCGCTCGCTGAAACTGCCGCTCGACATCTGGCAGGTGCTCGATACGCTGGCGGGAAGCCCGGTGCGCGCCGTCGACATCGCCACGGTCAACGGCCGGCCCTTCGTCCACCAGTTTTCGGCTGGACTGCATGCGCGCATGGTCCGAATGCGCGACGCCATGGAGTTTTCCTCGCGCTTCGGCAAGATGCGCGCCAGCACGCGGGCCGCCCTCAGCGTCATGTTCCAGCCGCCGCGTTTCGAGGTGATCTTCGACATGGACGGCGATGGCCGCAACGAGCATCGTGCCGTTTCGGCCATCTCGGTGTCCAACAATCCGATCGGCAACAATGCCCTGTTTTTTGCCGATGATCTGACGACCGGCAAGCTCGGCGTCTATCTCGCCGATCCGCTGACACCGTCGGGCGTCGCCTATCTGGCCGTCGATATCCTGCGCGGCCGGCTGGAGGAAAACCAGGCCGTGACCGCCTCGACCGCAAAGCTGGTGAAACTGCATTTCCCGGAACACCGCAAGGGCGCGGCCTGCGTGGTCGACGGCGAATTGCTGCGCATGCCAAGGGATGTCGAGGTCAAGCTGCATGCCGGCGAACTGAAGGTGCTGGCACCGGCCGTGGGGTGAAACAGGACATAATATCCTCTCCCTTGCGGGAGAGGATATGTCTCAATGGGCAAACGCCGCGGCGATCAGGGCCTTGGTATAGTCCTCGGCCGGACGCTCGAAGATTGCCTCGGTCGCACCCTGTTCGACGATCTTGCCGTTCTTCATCACCACCACATGGTCCGACATCGCCCTGACCACGGACAGGTCGTGGCTGATGAAGACATAGGAGAGGCCGTGCTTTTCCTGCAGGTCGCGCAACAGTTCGATGACCTGCAACTGCACCGATCGGTCGAGCGCCGAGGTCGGCTCGTCGAGAATGATCACCTTGGGCTTCAGGATGATCGAGCGGGCAATGGCGATGCGCTGGCGCTGGCCGCCGGAGAATTCGTGCGGATAGCGGTTGCGGGCCGCCGGATCGAGGCCGACTTCCAGCAGGGCCGCGATGGCGCGCTTGTCGCGGTCGGCCTTGGTCAGCTGCGGCTCGTGCACGTAGAGGCCTTCGGTGATGATTTCGCCCACCGTCTGGCGCGGCGATAGCGAGCCATAGGGGTCCTGGAACACCAGCTGCATCTGCCGGCGATAGGGGCGCATCTGGCCGCGGTCGAGCAGCGAGATGTCCGTCGTCTCGAACCGGTAGCGCCCGTCAGAGGCAAGCAGCCTGAGCAGGGCACGGCCGAGCGTCGACTTGCCGGAACCGGATTCCCCCACCACGCCGATGGTCTGGCCCTGGCGCAGCGTCAGGCTGACATTGTCGACGGCGCGGAAGGTTTTCGATCCGCGGAACAGGAAGCCGCTGCCGATGTTGAAATCGACGACCACATTGCGGCCTTCCAGCATGATCGGCGCATCATCGGCCGGCGGCGCCTTCACGCCATGTGGCTCGGCCGCCAGCAACATTTTTGTGTAGTCGGCCGTCGGCCGCTCGAAGATCTCTTCGCGCGAACCCTGTTCGACGACCTCGCCGCGCCGCATGACGATGACGCGGTCAGCGACATGCTTGACCACGCCGAGGTCATGGGTAATCAGCACGATCGCCATGCCGAAGCGCTTCTGCAACCCGGCGAGCAGGTCGAGGATCTGCGCCTGGATGGTGACATCCAGCGCCGTGGTCGGCTCGTCGGCAATCAGCACGTCGGGCTCGTTGGCCAGCGCCATGGCGATCATCACGCGCTGGCGCTGGCCGCCCGATAGCTCGTGCGGATAGCTGTCGATGCGCCGGTTCGGATCGGGAATGCCGACCAGGTTCAGCAGTTCCAGCACACGGGTCCGTGCCTGGCTTTGGCTCATGCCGCGGTGGTAGCGCAGCGGTTCGGCGATCTGCTTGCCGATCGTGTAGAGCGGATCGAGTGAGGTCATCGGCTCCTGGAAGATCATGGTGATCTTCGAGCCGCGAACCTCGTTGAGCGCTTTCAGCCCGGCATGGGCCAGATCGACCTCGCCGTAGGGGGCCGAGCCCTCGACCCGGCCATTCGATGCCAGAAGCCCCATGATGCCCATCATCGTCTGGCTCTTGCCGGAGCCGGATTCGCCGACGATGGCAAGCGTCTCGCCCTTCCTGACCTCGAAGGACACGCCCTTGACCGCCTCGACATCGCCGTCCGGCGTCGAGAATGTCACCTTGAGATCCTTGACCGTCAGCACGGTGTTCATTTGCGTTGTGTCCATGCTTATCGATCCTTCGGATCAAGCGCATCGCGCAGGCCGTCGCCGACGAAGTTGAGGGCAAACAGCGTGATGACGAAGAAGATTGCCGGGAAGATCAACAGCCACGGCGCGCTCTGCATATTCTTGG
Organism: Agrobacterium sp. a22-2; assembly: GCF_012276985.1. GTDB lineage: Bacteria > Pseudomonadota > Alphaproteobacteria > Rhizobiales > Rhizobiaceae > Allorhizobium. The sequence goes on from NZ_JAAXMM010000010.1 coordinate 17,820, forward strand.
TGCCCTCCGAGATCAGCGTGCCCCAGCTGGCCAGCGGCGCCTGGACGCCAAGGCCGAGGAAGGACAGGAAGCTTTCGGTCAGGATCACCTGCGGCACCACGACGGTGACGAAGACGATGACCGGCCCGATCGTATTGGGGATGATATGACGGCGGATGATCTGCCAGTCGGTGAGACCCAGGGCCTGGGCAGCGCCGACGAATTCGCGGCGCTTCAGGGACAGGGTCTGGCCGCGCACGATGCGGGCCATCTCCAGCCATTGCACGGCGCCGATGACGGCAAAGATCAGCACGATCGACCGGCCGAAGAAGACGACCAGCACCACCACCAGGAAAACGAAGGGCAGCGAGTAGATGATTTCGACAAAGCGCATCATCACATTGTCGACCCGGCCGCCGATATAGCCCGATGTCGCCCCATAGATGACGCCGATGCCGAGCGAGACGAGGCTGGCGGCAAGGCCGACGGCAATCGAGATCTGGCCGCCGAGCATGACGCGGACCAGAAGGTCGCGGCCGTTGCTGTCGGTGCCGAACGGGAAATACTGCTGGTCGACCGTGCCGGTTAGGGTCATCGACAGCTGGTCGGGCGAGGTTTCGGCCACCGTGGTGTTCTTGAACTCGTTGACCCGGTCGAAATAGCGGATGCTGCGCGGATCGATCGGCCGCTCGGAGGTCACCTTGACGGTGAAGGCACCGTTTTCGATGGCGAGATTCTCGATCTTCAGGCGGGCCCGCTGCGCGGCACCTTCGGCAACCGCGGTCAATGTTTCCGGATCGGGCCGCGGCGTCAGGCTCGGGGGGATCGAGACATAGGACGGGAAGACCTGATCATAGGTATGGGGCGAGAAGAACGGGCCGGCAAACGAAAACAGCACGATCAGCAGCAGCATGACGCAGCCGGCCATGGCCGCCTTGTTGCGCCGGAAACGCAGCATGGCGAGTTGCCCGAGGCTGCGGCCTTCGATTGCGGGCGCAAGCGGAGTGGGTGTATCAGTCATGGCGGACCCTCGGATCGAGCAGGCCATAGGCGATGTCGACCAGCAGGTTGAAGACGATCACGAACACGGCGACGAGAATGACCGTGCCCATGACCAGGGGATAATCGCGATTGAGAGCGCCGAGCACGAAATAGCGGCCGACGCCGGGAATGGTGAAGATGCTCTCCACCACGGCCGAGCCGGTGAGCAGCGCGGCGGCACAGGGCGCCAGATAGGAGACGACCGGAAGCAGGGCGCCACGCAGCGCATGGGTGATGACGACGACCCGCGATGGCAGGCCATAGGCCCGGGCCGTGCGGATATGGTCGGTATGCAGGGCCTCGATCATCGATCCGCGGGTGAGGCGTGCGAACACGGCCAGTTGCGGCAGGGCAAGCGCCGTCATCGGCAGGATCAGGTTGCGCGCCGATCCGTCACCCCAGCCGCCGGCCGGCAGCCAGGACAGCATCACAGCGAAGATCAGGGTCAGCACCGGACCGACGACGAAATTGGGCACGGTGACGCCGACGGTCGCAAAGGCCATCAGGCCGAAATCAAGGGCGCTGTTCTGGCGAAGGGCTGCAATCGTGCCGAGCGTCACACCGCCGATCAGCGCGATCAGGATGGCATAAAGGCCGAGTTCGACCGAATAGGGCAGGGCCTTGCCGATCAGTTCGGAAACCGTGTTGTCCTTGTAGATGAAGCTAGGGCCGAAATCGCCGGTCGCGGCATTGCCGAGATAGTTGATATACTGGCGCCACAGCGGCTGGTCGAGCTTGTAGGTGGCCATGATATTGGCCATGGTTTGCGGCGGCAGCGGGCGTTCGAGATTGAACGGGCCACCCGGCGCGAAGCGCATCAGGAAGAACGAGATCGTCACGACGACGAACACCGTGGGCACGGCGCTCAGAAGTCGGCGCAGGACAAATGAGATCATGGCGAAAACGACGGCGCGCGACAGCCATCATGCTGCCGCGCGCCATTCCCTATGTTCGTTATTCGGAAACGCTGAGGAACTTCGACAGATGCTCGTTGACCGGATTGTCGCCCCAGCCCGAAACACGCGACGACACCAGCCACAGATTGGCATTGTTCATCAGCGGCGCGATCGGCTGGTCATTCATCAGAATGGTTTCCGCCTTCTTCATCTCGGCCATGCGCTTGGCTGGATCGGTTTCCTCATAGGACTTCTTCATCAGCGCATCGAATTCCTCGTTCTTGTACTTGCCGTAGTTGAACGTGGTGTTGGTGCTGATGTCGAGAGCCAGGAAGTTTTCAGGATCGGCATAGTCGGCTGTCCAGCCGGCGCGGGCAACGTTGAACTTGCCGCCTTCCTGCAGGTAGGCGTAGTGCGAGGCCACGTCGAGATTGACCAGCGAGACCTTGGCGCCGAACGTGTTCTTCCACATGTCGGCGACGGCGGTGGCGACGCGTTCATGGTTGGCATTGGTGTTGTAGCGGATCTCGATTTCGAGCGGCTTGCCGCCTTCGCCGTAACCGGCGGTCTTCATCAGCTCGACAGCCTTGTCTTCGCGGTCGATCTGCGACAGCGCTGCGAAATCCGGCTGTGGGCCCTGGCCATAACCTTCCATACCCGGCGGTACGAGGTTGTAGGCCGGAAGCTGCGCGCCGGCGTAGATTTCCTGGGCCAGGAAGTCGCGGTCGATGGACATCGACAGGGCGCGGCGGACGTTCACGTCGTTATACGGCGGCTCGCGGTTGTCGAAGACATAGTAATAGGTGGCGAGACCCGGGGTGACATGCACCTGGTCGCTGTAGCTTTCGCGCAGGCGTTTGATCTGGTCGGCCGAGAAGTTGTAGACGAGGTCGAGTTCCTTGGCCTCGAAGCGGCGGACGGACGCGGCATCGTCATCGATCGGGTAGAAGATGACCTTGTCGAGCTTGACGTTGGCGGCGTCCCAGTACTTGTCGTTCTTCACAACGGTCAGGGTATCGTTCGGGACGTGAGCCTGAAGCACGAAGGCGCCGTTGCTGACCATGTTACCCGGCTTGACGAACTGGTCGCCGAACTTCTCGAAATTGGCCTTGCTGACCGGCAGTGCGGTGTAGTGGGCGAGAAGCTGCAGGAAGAACGGCGTCGGGCGCTCGAGCGTGAACTCGAGGGTCTTGGCGTCGACGGCCTTGATGCCGAGCTGGTCGATCGGCACTTCGCCCTTGTTGGCCTTTTCGGCATTCTTGATCGGGTAGAGAATGTTGGCATATTCGGCCGCGGTCTTCGGATCTTCCAGGCGGCGCATTGCAAAGACGAAGTCCTCAGCCGTCACCGGCGAGCCATCCGACCAGTTTGCGTTTTCGCGGATCTTGAAAGTGTAGACCGTGCCGTCGTCGGAGACAGTCCAGCTTTCAGCCGTGCCCGGAATAATCTCGCCCTTGGCGTCGAAAATCGTCAGGCCTTCGAACAGGTCGCGCACGACGAAGCCTTCGATGTCGATCGAGATATGGGCATAGTCGAGCGTCTGCGGCTCGCCGGCATTGCCGCGATGCAGCACGGCTTCGGCGAAGGCTGGAGCAGCACTCATGAGCATGGTGCCAAACAGCAGCGATGTGGCCAGTTTCTGTATTCTTGTCATTTTTTTATCCCCTTTCAGGCTAATGGAAGGCCGAAAGAGACGAGAAAACCATTTGGAATACAAGAGGCGAATTTTACGGCAGGCCACACCTTTGATTGAAATAAACGCAAACGCAGGATTTTAAAAAGAAATCCGGCTTTGGCGCAATCAATGCAAAAATTATGTCGCGATCGCGATATTTTTTACCGCCCAGTAAAGGGCAAGGCTGTTGATATCCTCTAGATCCGCGCCAGATAGGTCTGGTAATCGAAGTCGGACACCGTCCGCAGATACGTAATCGCCTCCTTGCGCTTGGTGTCGCCGTAGAGCTTGCGATAGCGGATGTCGAAGATATCGGCGATGAAATCCGACGCGCGGAACAACTCGACGGCGGTCAGGAAGTCGTGGGTCAGCAGATCGGGATTGTCCGGCGCGCTGTCCGGCGTCGTCACCGGACCCGGATCCAATACCTCATCCAGCCCCAGCAGCATGCCGCCGAGAATGGCGGCCAGAAGCAGATGCGGATTGGCATCGGCGCCGGCGACGCGGTGCTCGATGCGGGCGGCTGGGCCGTCCTTGTCGGGAATGCGGATCGCCGTGCCGCGATTGCCAAAGCCCCAATCGGCCTTGTCGGGCGCAAACGAGCCCGGCTGGAACCGGCGGTAGGAATTGGCGAACGGTGCGAAGATCAGCTGCGCCTCGCGCATGGTCTTCAGCATGCCGGCGGTGACCGATTTCAGCGTGACCGGATCGCCGCCCTTGGCGTCGAGAATATTGTTGCCTTGGCGGTCGAGGATGCTGGCATGCACATGCAGGCCGGAGCCCGCCTGGTCGCCATAGGGCTTGGCCATGCAAGTGGATTTCAGCCCGTGCCGGCGGGCGGCGAAATCGACGACGCGCTTCAAGTAGACGCAGTCATCGGCCGCCGCCAACGCATCCGGCTTGTGCAGCAGGTTGACCTCGAACTGGCCGGGGCCGAATTCCGCCGTCGTCGCATCGGCCGGCAGGCCCATCGCGTCGGCATACTGGCGCACGGTGTCGAGAAAGCCTTCCATCGCCGCCGTGGCGCTCATATCGTAGAGCTGGAAACCGTTCGGCTCGCCGCGATAGGTCAGCACTTTCGGCGGCGTGGGCTTGCCGGTTTCGCGCCAGTCGTCCTCGACCACGTAGAATTCCAGCTCGGTGGCCACGACCGGCGTCAGGCCGCGTTCCTCGTAGCGCTTCAGCACATTGGCGAGGATGGCGCGCGGGCAGAGAAAATGCGGTTCGCCTTCCAGCGTGTGCATGGTGGCCATCACCTGCTTGGAGCCCGCGGGCCCCCAGGGCATTGGGGCCAGCGAATTCTTGTCCGGCACGCAGATGCCGTCGGGATCGCCAAGCGTCAGCGACAGGCCGGTGATGTCGTCATTGTCGTCGCCCCAGATGTCCAGCGACTGGGTCGAGGCCGGCAGGCGCACGGTGTTTTTCCAGACTTTGTCTTCCGCCTTGATCGGGATCATCTTGCCGCGCAGGTCGCCGTTCATGCCGACCAGCAGCACTTCGATGCGCGCCGAAGGGTCGGCGGCGGGGTTGGCGGCGACCGGGGAGGATGCTGTCATGGAAGGCGGCTTTCGCTGGAGGAACGAGGGGAGATTTGGCCGCAGGAGGTCGCGGATCGACGCCCTTGCCAAACGCATTTCGGAAGGTCATGTTCGTAGCCGATAACATTCCGCCTTTCAATCAGGCATGGAACAAGACCGGCGCGGACGGCCTCTCGGAAGCCCGCCTGAGACAGGTCTTGTGCGCTCAAAAGGACAGCTGCCATGAACACGCTTGCCGTTGCTTCTTCCAATCTCGGTGCCATCGATGCAGCCCATCATCTGCATCCCTTCTCCAACATGAAGAAGCTCAATGCCGAAGGCACGAAGATCATCGAGCGGGCCGAAGGCATGCATATCTGGGATTCGACCGGCAAGCAGTATCTCGATGCTTTTGCGGGCCTGTGGTGCGTCAATGTCGGCTATGGCCGCCAGTCGATCGCCGAGGCCGCCTACAAGCAGATGCAGGAACTGCCCTATTACAACACGTTTTTCGGCACCACCACGCCGCCGGCGACTTTGCTCGCCCAGAAGATCGCCAGCCATACCGGCCCGACGCTGAACCATGTCTTCTTCACCAATTCCGGCTCCGAGGCCTCCGACACCTGGTTCCGCATGGTGCGCGTCTACTGGAAGGCGCTCGGCCATGAAACCAAGACGATGGTGATCGCCCGCAAGAATGCCTATCACGGCTCGACGGTGGCCGGCGCCTCGCTCGGCGGCATGAAATGGATGCACGAGCAGGGCAACCTGCCGATCGAGGGCATCGCCCATATCAACCAGCCCTACTGGTTTGCCGAGGGCGGCGACCTGTCGCCCGCCGAATTCGGCCTGAAGGTCGCCCGCGAACTGGAAGAGAAGATCGATGAGCTGGGCGAGGAAAATGTCGCAGCCTTCGTCGCCGAACCGATCCAGGGCGCCGGCGGCGTCATCGTGCCGCCGGATACCTATTGGCCCGAGATCGTGCGCATCTGCAAGGCGCGCAACATCCTGCTGGTCTCCGACGAGGTGATCTGCGGCTTCGGCCGCCTAGGCTCGTGGTTCGGCCACCAGCATTACGGTTTCGAGCCGGATCTGGCGCCGATCGCCAAGGGCCTGTCGTCGGGCTATCTGCCGATCGGCGGCGTACTGGTCTCGGATCGCGTCGCCGAGGTGATGCGCGAAGAGGTTGGCGATTTCTACCACGGCTACACCTATTCCGGTCACCCGGTCTGTGCCGCCGCAGCGCTGGAAAACATCCGCATCATCGAAGAGGAAAAGCTCGTCGAGCGCGTGCGCGACGATATCGGCCCCTATTTTAAGTCTGCCTGGGCGTCGCTGGCCGATCACGACGTCGTCGGCGAAGCCGTCAGCGTCGGCCTGATGGGCGCCGTGCAGCTGTCACCCGACAAGGAGAAGCGCAGCCGTTATGCCAAGCCCGACGATATCGGCACGCTCGTGCGCAACCAGTGCGTGGCAAACGGCGTGATCCTGCGCGCCACCGGCGACCGCATGCTGGCCTCCCCACCGCTGATCATCTCGCGCGCGGAAGTCGACCAGACGGTCGAGGTGCTGCGCAAGGGGCTGGATGTCCTGCGCGATACGCATCGGGACTAGAAACCGGGCGGCAGGTGCCGCCCGAACACAATCATCGCTCCTGCGAACACAGTCGCCTCACGGCATGACCTGGCCGCCGTTCACGTCGATGGTCTGGCCGGTGATGTATCCGGCGAGCTGGCGGGAGGCGAGGAAGAGATAGGCGCCGACGCAATCCTCCGGCGTGCCGGTCCGCTTCAGGGGCACGGCGGCGGCAACCTGCTCAAGCTGGCCGGGCAGGGCATATTGGTCCTGGAACGGCGTCGCGATGAAGCCGGGTGCCACCGCGTTGACGCGAACATCATATTTGCCGAACTCCAGCGCCATGCCCTTGGTCACCGCGCCGACGAAGGCCTTGGATGAGCCATAGACGCCGGACCCGGCAGTGCCGCCGGTGCGGGCCGCGACCGAGGTGGTGTTGATGATGAAGCCACCCTGCTTCTTCAGGTGCGGCAGGGCGGCATGGCTCGCCGACAGCACGGAGCGGGCATTGACGTCCATCACCTTGTCATAATGGGCATCCGTCATGTCTTCGTAGAGCACGCGGGCGATCATGCTGCCGGCATTGTTGATCAGGCCATCGAGCCGGCCAAAGGCCTGCGCCAGCCGGTCGACAGCAGTCGCCATCGCCTTGGAGTCGGTGGCATCCGCCTTCAGCGTCAGAACGGTGCCGCCCGAAGCCGTGATCTCCTGGGCGATCGCCTCGGCTTCTTCGGCCTTTGAATTATAGTGCAGCCCGATCAGCGCGCCCTGGGCGGCGAAGGCCCGCGCCAGCGCCGCGCCGATGCCGCTCGACGCACCGGTGATGAGCACGGCCTTGCCGGAGAGATCGGGGATTTTGAGCGTATCGGTCATGGCAGAAGTCCTCCTGTTGTCCGACAAGTTTAGACCGCGAATGCCCTCGCTTGGCAAGATCGCTCTGGAGCTGCCCGCTTCACGATACGCGCAGCGGGCAGCTCCTATTCATGCCGCTGTCCATTCGAACGGCAGCGGTGCCTCGCGGAAGGCGAAGCGGTCGAGATGGCTGGAGACCACGCCCTGCATGCGCTCCAGCACCTCGGGCGAAGACGCCTCGATGACCACGGTCAGGGCCGCGTCATCGGCCGACATCTCGGCGACGGCTTCGGGGAAGCGCACGGTGGCGCGGTTTTCGCCGAGCTCCACCTCGAGCTTGTGGCTCCAGTGCTTGCAGAGCTGCTGCACATATTTCCAGCCGTGTTCGGTGGCGATGGTGGCTGTTGTCTTTGTCATCTCAGAGCCTTTCGATCTTGCTGGCGGCCTCGTCGAGGATACGTGCCACATCGAGCTGTAACTCGCGCGTCACATTGTCTTGAGACAGCCGCTCCTGCAGGGCGGATTTCAGATTGTGCATGGCCCGCCGCACCGGGGCGGCATCCGTCTGTTCGCTGACCCTGGCCAGAGCCGTCAGCCGCGCCATGGCAATGGCCACCTCGTCGGCCCGCTCAGTGAGATGCTGGCGCCCGGCCTCGCTGATTGCCAGCAGCTTGCGCGGCCCCTCGCTGATCTGTTCTTCGGCAAGCCCCATGTCGATCAGCAGCGTCATGGTCGGGTAGACCACGCCGGGGCTCGGCGCATAGGCGCCGCCAGAACGGCTCTCGATTTCGCGGATCAGGTCATAACCATGGCGCGGCTGCTCCTCGATCAGCTTCAGCAGCACCAGGCGCAACTCGCCGGTCTCGAACATGCGCCGGCGTTCGCCGCCATGTCCGCGGCCTCCTTCAAATCGGCCGCGGGGACCGCCGCCAAAGCCGCGCTCCTTCATGGCCTGCCAGAACGCGCGGCCTTCACGGCGGCCGCAGCCTTCAGAATGCATATGTCTCATCAGGTTTCTCTTTTCGTTGCTTGAACTGTATCTAAGATATATCTTAGTGCGGTCTTTGCAAGAGGGCCCCGGAATTTTTTCGATCCGACCATGGCGACGCCAGCCGTGCTTCGGCCTATTGTCGAAGCCGAAGACTCGCGGGAAGGAGATTGGACAAATGACCGAGCACAGACACGAGTATCGGGTGACCGTGACATGGCGGGGCAACCTGGGCAGCGGAACCTCCGGCTACCGCGCCTATGGCCGCGACCACGTGATCTCGGCCGACGGCAAGCCCGACATTCCGGGTTCGTCCGATCCGGCCTTTCGCGGCGATGCCAGCCGCTGGAATCCCGAAGACCTGCTGGTGGCCTCGCTCTCGGCCTGCCACAAGCTCTGGTATCTGCACCTCTGTTCCGTCTCGGGCGTGGTGGTCACGGCCTACGAGGACCATGCCGAAGGCGTCATGGTGATGGATGCGGAAGGGGTCGGCCGCTTCACCAGCGTGGTGCTGAAACCGCGCGTCACGATCAAGGTCGGCACCTACCCGCAGATCGCCGCGGAACTGCACGCCGAGGCCCACGAGCAATGTTTTATCGCCAATTCGGTGAATTTTCCGGTGCGCTGCGAGGCGGTGATTGTGGAGGGGTGAGGGGTGGCGTCTTGGGGGAGGCTTTGCGGCGAAGGCGGATATGCGCTTTGCTCGAAGTGCCAATTTGGGGCCGATGCGGGCTGGCCGGCTTCTAGCAGCGCATCTTCGAAAGCGGGCCAATCTGTTGAGTTGGAAGTACTTGCCTCCCTTTTGGGTTGCAATTTAATAATAACATGCGCAGCATATTTTGATACCGTACTAAAGCAATCCAGGGGGAGATATGGCTAAGAAAATCCAAGTGAGCGAACCTGCGGCAGAAGAATCAAAAACGGCTGCGGAACTAAAGCGTCGGAGGTCTCAACGATCATTCCCAGCCTCTTCATTCGAAGAGCCGCTTGGTTTTGCTAAATCCGTCTTCAAAATCGGGAGTGGGCAGCCAATTAAACGGCTTACATTGTTCGATCAACTTGGGAAGTCACCTGAGAGTGGTGCTTCTCGGCAACTTATCATCAATTCCGGCAAGTATGGGCTGACGAAGGGTGGGACGAGCGCCGACAACATCGAATTGACCGCCGAGGGACTTAAAGCAGTCGATGACCAAACCCCAGAAAGGGAACGCGCCCGTATCAATGCGCAACTTGCAATTTAAAATATTGAGCCATTTCAGGCACTTTATCAGAGATTTTCCGGAAACAAACTTCCAGCGCAAGCCGTGTTAATTGACGCCGTGAAAGATCTCGGCATCGACTCCGCCCACGCCGTCGAAGCGGTGGAAACGTTTGTTGTTAACCTAACCTTCGTCGGATTGCTTAAGACGTTGTCTGGGGCAGAGCGAATAATTCCGATGGACATGCTGTTGGATTCGATAACCCCGACCCCTGCAACGGCCGCTCGACCGTTGCCGATGCAGTCTACTAGTGTCACGACCTCAGAGCACGCAGCGTACGAGGCAACGTGCTTTTACATCGCGCCAATCGGGGACGAGGCGTCAGAGACACGGAAGCATAGCGATCTTTTCCTCGGAACCATCGTTGAGCCTGCAATCGAGCAATTCCAACTTAAGGTCGTTCGCGCAGATGCAATTGACAAGCCTGGGGTGATCACCCGGCAGATTATTGAATACATTATGAGGTCGCGATTAGTTATAGCGGACCTCTCATTCCATAATCCCAACGTTTTCTATGAACTGGCACTGAGACATGCAATCAAATTACCTATCGTGCAAATTATACGGGCATCCGATCGCATCCCCTTTGACGTAAACCAGATGCGCACTATTCCCATTGACACGTCTGATATCTATTCGTTCGCGCCGAAAATTGAGACATATCGCGCTGAGGTGGCCAACCACGTTCGTCGCGCCCTGGAGCCCGATCACGTGGTTGACACTCCCATCTCAACGTACTTTCCAAACATGGTGGTGGCGCTGCAATAGCAGACGTTGAAATCTTCGATTCGACTGAATTTCCAATGACTATTGGAAGAGAGAAATCGGGCGCAAAGTAGCGCTGCAAAGATCGAAGGGACTAGCTGTGTCAAGGAATCGCTTCCACAAGCTGAATGTTAATAGCAGCTTACCGGAATTTGAACCTTGTCCATGAAGGTCTGAAATAAGGCGCAAAGCTGGCCTTAGAAAACCCCGCAACCGTCCCCCTACTGAAACGCCGTCTCGTAAAAACTCCGCAGCTTGCGCGAATGCAGTCGTTCGGGTGGCATTTCGGCGAGTTTCTGCAGGGCGCGGATGCCGATCTGCAGGTGCTGGCTGACCTGGGTCTTGTAGAAGGCGCTGGCCATGCCGGGCAGTTTCAGTTCGCCATGCAGCGGCTTGTCGGAGACGCACAACAGCGTGCCATAGGGCACGCGGAAGCGGAAACCGTTGGCGGCGATGGTGGCCGATTCCATGTCGAGCGCGATGGCGCGCGATTGCGACAGCCGCTTGACCGGCCCGCGTTGGTCGCGCAGTTCCCAGTTGCGGTTGTCGATCGTCGCCACCGTGCCGGTGCGCATGATGCGCTTCAGCTCGAAGCCTTCATAACCGGTGATCTCCTCGACCGCATCCTCGAGCGCCAGCTGTACTTCGGCCAAAGCCGGGATCGGCACCCAGACGGGCAGGTCATCGTCGAGCACATGGTCTTCGCGCACATAGGCATGGGCCAGCACATAGTCGCCGAGCCGCTGGCTGTTGCGCAGGCCCGCGCAATGGCCAAGCATCAACCAGGCATGGGGACGCAGAACGGCGATATGGTCGGTGATCGTCTTGGCGTTGGAGGGGCCGACGCCGATATTGACCATGGTGATGCCGGCATGGCCATCCTTCTTCAGGTGATAGGCCGGCATCTGCGGCAGGCGACCGAGCGACAGGGCCGAGTCAGGCCCGTCGGCGCCGGCCGGCGTGATGATATTGCCGGGCTCGACAAAGGCGGTGTAACCGCCGCCGCCGTCCGCCATCAGATTGCGGGCATAGGCGCAGAATTCGTCGATATAGAACTGGTAATTGGTGAACAGCACGAAATTCTGGAAATGCGCCGCACTCGTCGCGGTATAATGCGACAGCCGCGCCAGCGAATAGTCGATGCGCTGCGCGGTAAACGGGGCCAGCGGCTGCGGCTCGCCGGGGCGCGGCTCGTATTCGCCATTGGCGATCTCATCATCGGTGGTCGACAGGTCAGGCGTGTCGAACAGGTCGCGCAGCTGGATATCGGCCAGCCCATTGGCCTCGGCTTCCACATGGGCGCCTTCGCCGAAGGCGAAATGCAGCGGAATAGGCGTCGAGGATTCCGACACCACCACCGGCACCTGGTGGTTGTTGATCAGCAGCGCCAATTGCTCGACCAGATAATGGCGGAAGAAATGCGGCCGGGTGATGGTCGTGGTATACATGCCCGGCGCCGTCACATGGCCGTAGGACAGGCGCGTGTCCGCATGGCCGAAGCTGGCCGTCTCGATGCTGACCTGCGGATAGAAGGCCCGGTAGCGGCCAGCGGGCGAGGCGCCGCCGGCCAAGGCCTGGAAGCCCTCGATCAGGTAGCGGGTATTGCGCTCGTAGAGCTCGGTGATGGCATCCACCGCCAGCGCCGCGTCGGTAAAGACGCGCGGCTCATAGGGCTCGGGGCCGAGGAAATTCAAAGGGGAGAGTGTCGAGATTCGCTTGTCCATGGGCCTTTATATAATGGTCTGTTTGACAAGCAAACGACGCGGCATGACCCGGACCGCTTTTTTGGTCGCCGGCGTCCGGCGACACGCTCGCAATCGTTCAGCTCAGCGACTGGCGCTGCAGGCTGACGAACAGAACGAGGCCGGCCCCCTGCTTGCTGATGCCGGCAGGTCCTGACTGGCTGAAGCCAAGCGCCGCCAGCGGGCCGAGCAGCAGGGCTGCCAGAAAGGCAACCCGGAGGCTGGAGGCGGCAGAGCCGAGGACGGATGCGGTCATGGCAGTCTCCTGTTCAAGGGTTAGAGTTGTACGGTGCAGAAGCTGCTGGCCGGATGCAGGCAAGGCGTCGCGGTGCCGTAATGCACCCGCTTCGGCCCGCGACCGTCAGCCACGACCAGGGCCGAGAAGCCCATGGCAAAGATCGCCATCGTCAGTGTGATGATTGTCAGTCTGCGCAGCACGACGTCCATGATCAAAAGGCCCCCGCCAAAATCGTTCATTCGATACAGTCTTTATGGCAGGGGTTGCCTGAACCCTGTCTGAGGTCCCGGTTCATCGGGCGTTCAGCAAGGCTGTCGCCAGCACACGGTCAGAGCTTTGCCTCGGCAAACACGGCCGCGGCCCAGTCCAGAAAGACCCGGACGCGCGAGGCGAGCTGCCGGTTCTGCGGGTAGAGGGCGGAGAGCGGTGTCGGCGGCGGCGGACACTGCGGCAGGACTTCGACCAGGGCGCCTGTCTCGAAATCGGCGGCCAGGCGATAGCGCGGCGCCTGGATCAGGCCGAAGCCCAGCCGTGCCAGATCGGCCATGGTATCGGAGTTGTTGACCGTCAGCCGGCTCGGCAGGGTGACGAAGCGCGTCTGCCCCTCGACCAGGAATTCGAGCGGCATGGTTTCGCCGGTGCGCGACGAGACGAACCCCACGCAGACATGGCCATGCAGGTCCTCGATCGACGACGGCATGCCATGCCTCTCGATATAGGCGGGGCTGGCGCAGGTCACCTCCTGGATGGTGGCGAGCCGCCGCATGATCATGCCGCTATCGGTGAGTTCTCCGGCCCGGATCACGCAATCGATGCCCTCGCGCACCAGATCGACCAGCCGGTCGCCCTGGCCGATATGCAGGTCGATCAGCGGATAGCGATCCAGAAATTCCGGCAGCCGCGGCAGCAGGAAGGTACGCGTCAGCAGCCCATGCGCATCGATGCGCAGCATGCCCTGCGGCTGGGCGTTGCGAAACACGCTGTTGGCGTCTTCGATATCGGAAAGAATCGAGAGGCAGCGCTGGTAATAGGCCTGGCCGTCCAGTGTCGGCGTGACATGCCGCGTCGTGCGCTCCAGCAGCCGGGCGCCGACATCGGCCTCCAGCAGCTTGATCGCCTCCGTCGCCGTCGAGCGCGCCAGGCCGAGGTCCGCGGCGGCAGCGGTGAAGCTGCGCCGTTCCACGACACGAACAAAGAGCTGCATGCGATCCAGGCGGTCCATGATCTTGTTCACCATAGCCGAATACTCTTGTCAAATATTGGGTGATTGTTTCGCTAGGGCGACAGGCCTATTTTCGAACCATCAACAGAAGGAGAGACATCATGACAGACACATTGGAACGCACAGCCATCGTCACTGGCGCGTCGAAGGGCATCGGCGCTGCCATCGCCCTGCGGCTTGGGGCCGATGGATTTGCCGTTGTGGTCAATTATTCCAGGGACGAGCAGCCGGCCCTCGACGTGGTCAGCGCGATCAAGGCGGCTGGCGGGCGTGCCATCGCGGTCAAGGCCGATATCGGTGCGGCGTCCGGCGTGGCGGCTTTATTCGACGCCGCCGAGCAGGCTTTCGGCGGGGTGGATGTGCTGGTCAACAATGCCGGCATCATGACGCTCGGACCGATCGCGACGGTCGAGGACGCGGATTTCGAGCGGCAGGTCGCCATCAATCTCGGCGGCACGTTCCGCGGCATGCGGGAAGCCGCAAGGCGCCTGCGTAACGGCGGCCGCATCGTCAACTTTTCCTCCAGCGTCGTCGGCCTTTATCAGCCGGCCTATGGCGTCTACGCCGCCACCAAGGCGGCGGTCGAGGCCCTGACCCATATCCTCGCCAAGGAACTCGGGTCCCGCGACATCACCGTCAATGCCGTGGCGCCAGGCCCGGTGGAAACCGATCTCTTCATGACCGGCAAGTCGGAGGAGGTGCTGAAGACCATCATCGGCCTCAATCCGCGCAAGCGCCTCGGTCAACCCAACGATATCGCCTCGGTCGTGTCCTTCCTGGCCGGCCCGGACAGCGGCTGGGTCAGCGGCCAGATCATCCGGGCCAATGGCGGCGTGATCTGATCGGCGCACCGCACTGATACGAATTTCATCAACAACAGGAGAAGCACCATGCCATTCGTCAACATCAAGACGCCGGAAGGCGCCCTGTCCAGGGCGCAGAAGGAAGACATCGTCCACCGCACCACCGACATGCTGGTCGAGTATTTCTCGGAAGCGGCGCGGCCGCATACCATGGTCCTGATCGAGGAGGTCAAGGACGGCGGTTATGCCCGCGCCGATGAGGTCTTTGTCATTCCGTCCGCCTATCGGGCTGAAGCCGGCCTATGAACTGAAAAGGCCGGCTGATGGTTCATCAGCCGGCCTTGATGGCGTCGCCGTTCCGGAACGCGAAGCGGGACCGAAGGGCTTTGCCTGCTACAGGCGCGTCCAGGTCTGCGACTTGCACAGCACGGCCAGCACGCAGCCCTTCATCTTCAGCGAATTGCCCGACACGCTGCCCGAGCCGCTATAGGTCTTGTCGGCGTCGGGATCGGTGATCTCGCCCTTATAGCTGTCGCCGCTGCCGGCCATCTTGCCGATCTGCTTGCCGGCATGCTTGCCCGACTTCAGCGTCACGCAGAAGCTGCCGCCGCAGGGCGCGATCTGCGCCGTGGCGCCGCTGGCCGTCTTCCAATTGCCTTCGATCGGCTCGGCCGCCTGCACCGTTACGGTGCCAAGCGCCAGTATCGCCGCCAGTATGAGTGTCCGCATGTCGTCTTCTCCTCCCGATATGTGCCTGTAAAAGGCCTGAGCCGCGTTCCATCCGGGCGTGCTTTGCAGGCAAGCCACGCCTCCCTCCGCCGGAACACTGAAAAATTATCTTACGCGGACGTAAAGGTAAATAGGGTTTTCGCGTCCCTGCACGGCTCGAAAGACAGTTTTTTCAGTGCCGATAGGCCGGGGAATAAGGGGCGAGTGTTTTTCATGGTGAACGGTTGGTAAATCCGATGCCGTGAATCAATGGTAAAATTAACTCGAAAGTCCCTGAGTTGCAGGGCCTGTCATGTTTAACAGAAATACAAGTTTACAAAGGGTTTTCACTGCGTTTTCAGCTAATTAATCATGCATTTTAAGCGCATTTTGACGGCCGGCTGGCATAGTGAAGTCATCAAACGAGCAGGGACAAACCCGCCGAACCGGACGGATCCAGACAAAGCCGCAGAAGACGGCCAGGAGCCCGAAGGAGCCTCAAAAGGGGCAAAACAGGGATAGTTTTAAACCGACAGGCAACAGGGACAAAACCGATGGCACGCTTTGAAATGCACAATTCCGAAATGGCCACCATGGGTGGCGAGGCGAAAGCAGACGTCTTCTGCGACATGGGTCTGATGTATGCGACCGGCCGCGGTTGCGATCAGGATCTGGTCTCGGCGCACAAGTGGCTGAACATCGCCGCCATCAAGGGCTGCGAACGCGCCGCCGAACTGCGCGCCGATCTGGCCCAGTCGATGAGCAAGTCCGATCTTGCCCTGGCCCTGCGCGCCGCCCGCGAATGGATGACCATGCACTGAGCGTGCCGAACCCTATCGTCCGGGCACAACCCGGATCAACAGACCAAAAAGAACCCTTTGAGAGAGGGAAGCGTGGCGGGGGTCTTCTGGACGGGGCCGATGCCAACACATGAGAACCGCGACCGGCAGGAACAAGGCCGGCGCGGTTCTTTTTATTGTGGCTACCGCCGTCTTTAGAGGGTCGCCAGAACTTTTGGCAGGGCGTCCTCGAACAGGTCCATGTCCGCCGGCAGGCCGGTGCTGACCCTTATGCAGCGATTGAGCGGGGCTACGCCCGGCATGCGGATGAACACGCCATGGTCCATCAGCCCGTCGACGATGGCGCGGGCATAAACCTGGTCGCGACCGCAATCGATGGCCACGAAATTGGTGGCCGAGGCAAGCGGGGCGAGCCCGTTGGCGCGCGCGATCCCAGCTATCCGTTCCCGCGCTGCCTTGATCCGCTCGATCACATCAATCAGATAAGCCTGGTCGGCGAGTGCGGCCAGCGCCGCTTCGGTCGATACGCGCACCATGCCGAAATGGTTGCGGATCTTGTCATAGGCCTTGACCGTTCCCGGCGTGCCGATCGCATAGCCGATGCGTGCCCCCGCCAGGCCATAGGCCTTGGAAAAGGTGCGCATGCGGAGAACGTTCGGCAGGTCTATCAGCGCGTCGATCGGCGGAATGGAGCCGGCCGGTGCCGTCTCGCAATAGGCTTCATCCAGAACCAGCAGGCACGTTTCCGGCAGGGCACGGGCGAAGGCGACGACGCTGTCCGCATCCCACCAGCTGCCCATCGGATTGTCGGGATTGGCGAAATAGACGAGCGGCGCGTTCTCGCGAATGACGGCGGCCAGAAGCCCGTCGAGATCCTCACGGTCGTCGACATAGGGCACCGTCACCAGCCGCCCGCCGAAGCCGTTGACATGGAAATTGAAGGTCGGATAGCCGCCGAACGAGGTGACGACCGGCAGGCCCGAATCGATCACCAGCCGCACGGTCAGGCCGAGAAGGTCGTCGACCCCTTCGCCGACGGCAAAATTGTCGGGCGACAGGCCGAGATGGGCTGCCAGCGCCGTCTTCAGCGCATGGTTTTCCGGATCGTTGTATTTCCAGATCTGGCCTGCTGTGTCGCGGATGGCGGCAAGCACCGAAGGCGCCGGGCCGAAGCCGCTTTCGTTGGCGCCGATCCGCGCTTTCACCGCCAGATGGCGCTGGCGTTCGATGGCTTCCGGGCCGACAAAGGGAACGGTGGAGGGCAGGGCGCTGATCAGCGGCGTGAAGCGCGAGAAGGCGGACATCAATCGAATTTCCTGGGCATGATTTCAAACGCGCCCACAATAGGTCGAAGCTGGCTCGACGCAAGTGCCGCTTTGGGTCGCAAGTGTCGTGCGCCGCGCAGAAATCCGGCAACGGTCGAGCCGCAATGTTTCAGCGTCGTTTGTCGCGCCCAAGCCCTTGCGGCACATTCTTGCCGCGCGCCACGATCTCGTCGCCCATGATGAAGTCGGCGCGCACGATACGGCGCAGAAGATCCTCGGGGATCGGCATGATGAACTTCACGCCGGCGCGGTTGCCGTTGCGATAGACTTCGGCACAGCCGATGCGATTGGCAAGGCCGATGACCTCAAGATAGTAATGGCTGGGCAGGCCGTGCTCCAACGACAGTTCGATGCCGGCGCCGCCGCGGGAAATGTCCTGGATCTCGCAGTTGCGGACCGATACGCGCGTCAGGCAGGGGCTGACGGCCATGATGCGCGCCGGACGTTTGACATGGAAACGTTCCCACCGGCGTTCGTACATTTCCGACTGCACAGTCGCCAAATGGGTTCCGGCGTGCATGGGCTCTCCTCTTGCGCGGTTGATCTCGCGCTTGGCGCCAAGATGACCGAATTTTGTTCTTTTCTGGTCAATCGGATCGGTAAACTTTTACAAGCCTGCGAAGATTTGACACGTCTTTTTCCAGCCTTGCGAGATTTCACCGTCTCTTGATCCAGGTCATGAAGAAACCTGAAATCGCAGATAGCATCCAGTCATCGTCTGCAATCCGGCATTCGGCCGGGCGCCGACATTCGGAGGGAAAAGACATGAACCGGAATACGATAGCCGCGAAAGCCTGGGTGATCGTCTGTGATGGTGCCAAGGCGCTGTTTCTGCAAAATGTCGGCACTGCACAATCCGTCAATCTGGCCGTCGTCGAGCAGATGAGCCAGCCCGATGAGGCCGCGCATGACCTGGGATCGGATCGTCCGGGCCGCGCATTTCAATCGGAAGGGTCGGCGCGAAGCGCCATGGAAGAGACCGATTGGCACGAAACGGCCGAGGCGGATTTCCTGCTTGCCGTTGCCGGCCGGCTCGCAGCGCTCGTCGAGACGGGGGATATCCAGGATATGATCCTTGTCGCACCGCCAAAGGCGCTTGGCCAACTGCGGCCAGCCCTTGGGGCTGGGATCAACAACGTCCTGCGTGCCGAGATCGCCAAGGACTATGTCAAACTGCCGGTCGCCGACATCGAGAAGCACTTGGCGGCCTTGAAGGCCGCATGAATTACTGGCTGAGTTCGAAGGAGAGCCGCACCACATGGTGCAGGAATTCCGGATCGATCAGCATGTTGAAGCCGACCGTCACCTTCTCGGCTTCGCGGCGAATGAAGGTGCAGCCGATCTCGTCGCGAATGCCAAGGATTTCCAGAAAGAAATGATTGGGGATCGGCACATGCGGGCTGACCTCCAAATCCGCACCGTAAAGCGAGATCGTACGGACAAGGCACCGTAACGACGTCTTGGTGCTCAGGTGATGGCCGACGAAAATGATTTTCCCGGGCCGATCGATGGCAAATTTCTCATAAATTTGATCTTGTGGAATGTCTCGCTTGGCGTCTGGAATAAACTGCAAGGGCATAACACCCTCCTTTATTGTTTTAGAGTGTCAATTTAGCGCAACTTTACTGATGCTTCCTGAACGGCTTCGATAAAATACCGAAAGAGTGCGCCGGAACGTCGCATTTATCGGGCTGTGTCCGATCAAGGACGGCCGAGTCGTGTGGGTGGATGCGCTCGCAAGTTTTACCTAACTTTACACTCTCTTGACGCCGCTTAACGTTCGTTCAGCTAGCTTGCAATCGGCAGATTTGGCGCGGAAGCCGGCAGGAGCCCAATCCGGTGCAAAGCCGCTACTGGCGAGAAATCGCCAGTGGGGCCCTGCGAGTGCCGGTTGAAGCCACAGGCTTACCCCCGGCTGGCACCTCGCGGGGCCTACAATCAAGGCCGGCACCGACAGGTGAATATTCAAAGGCAGATCTTCGGTCGTCGGTTCAACGCATCGGTGGAGTTTCGACGTCGTGACATATCTGCATCCCGCAAGAAACGCGCACATGGCACTTTTCAAACCGTTCGTCGGCGCAGCGAAGACGGCCGCCCTCGCCTTGATGGCGGTCACGATCCTGGGCGCCGTGCTTCCCCTTATCGCAGAGCTGACGGTGCGGCATTTGGGGCTGCTGGTCGGCGTGAACTTCCTTGCTATCCAGCTCGGGACGCTTTGGTCCTTGCGGAATAGCAGCCCGGCGCGCCGCATGCGCCAGCCTCTCGATAGCGGGGTTACCGAATAAATGCGACGCGCTGGCGGTAAACATCGGCAGGCCGTGCGGAAGTCACGCCGACCGCGACGCAAGGGGCTCGCATGGGCAGTCTCGCCCATCCTGGCACTTTTCATACGGCCTTATGAGCGGCCATTTGGCATCGTATCCGTCGCCGCCATCCCGGTGCTGGCGGCTCTGTCGGGTTGTTCGAATGTGGATGTCACGCCTCCTCGGATCGATACGCCGGACCACTTCGCCTATGAAGCGCGGACCAACGAAGCACGGTCCATCCAGCAGGCATGGTGGACCGCTTTCAACGACAAAGCGCTTTCCGGCTATATCGAAAAAGGTCTTGCGCAGAGTCCGCAGCTCCAGCAGGCAAGGGCAAAGGTCGATCAGGCAAAAGCCAATGTCGGGTTGGCAAATTCCAGTCTCCTTCCATCGCTTTCAACAGGTGCAGGCGTCACACGAGGCGACAAGTATGGTTTTGGCACGGCTCACAGCAGCAAGTACAGCACGCTGTCGGCTGACTGGATGGTGGATCTCTTCGGAGGTAAACGCGCCAGCAAGCGAGCCGCAGAGGCTGACCTGGCGTCAGCATTGTCCTCAAAGGACCAAACCGAGGACGATCTCGTTTCCTCGATCGCGTCGGCCTACGTCGACATACGATACTACCAGAAGCGAATTGACATCGCGCGTTCGACCGTTGCTAACCGAAAGCAAAACCTGGACTCCGTGTACGACAGTCGCGACGCCGGCGAGGTGTCGAACATTCAGGTTGTCAACGGGAAGCAACTTGTGGCGCAGGCCGAAGCGACGTTGCCCTCGCTCGAGGTTCAACTGGATTCGACGATCGCGACCCTTGCGGAGCTGGTGGGAGAATCCGTCAACCGGATCAAAGCGGAAGTCTCCCATTCAACCGGGCAACCTATCCCGCGCTATAAGATTGGTGCCGGTGTTCCGGCGAATGTCATCCGCAACCGTCCGGACGTCAGAATTGCGGAAAGCAATTTCGCATCGGCTGCGGAAAGCGTCGGCGTGGCCAAGGCCGCTTTCTATCCAAGCCTGGACCTGTCCGGCTATCTGACGCCGACCAAGGTCCTCGACACGGGCCATGTGAACGTATGGTTGCTCTCAGCCGGTTTGAGCGCACCGATCTTCGACGGGGGCAAGAACAAGGCAAATCTTGCCAGTGCGAAGGCCAAGCTGGAGGAAGCGCGGGCTGCCTGGCGTGCAGCCGTGCTCTCTGGAATATCCGATATCGAAAGGGCGTTGGCGGCCTACAATAAGGACGGCGCCAATATCGCGGCACAGCGAAAACTTGTGGCGACATCGCAGGAAAGCGTCGAGCTAGGCCGAGTGAGCTTCCAGCTGGGAGCAGACCCGATCTCGAACGTTCTGAATACGGAGAAGGATTATCTAGCAGCGCAGGAGGGGCTGTCGGATGCGATAAGGCAGCAGGCATTGCACTACATTACGTTGTGCAAGGAAGCCCCGGCAGATCGTGTCGATCACCTGAATGAAGTGCAGAGCCAGGAGGCAATCGTCGCAAAAAAGTAGATCGTGGCGTAAGACCGGTGCAACGGATCCTCGATCTGTGATGATTGTCGGCACAAGGAAAAAAGGCCGCGCCAGGAGCATCCTGACACGGCCTCATCGGTCGGTCTTGGCAGGCGCTTATTGGAAGGCCTGAAGCCCGGTCTGGGCGCGGCCAAGGATCAGCGCATGGATGTCATGGGTGCCCTCGTAGGTATTGACAGCCTCCAGGTTCATCACATGGCGGATCACGCCATATTCGTCGGAAACGCCATTGCCGCCATGCATGTCGCGTGACACGCGGGCGATATCGAGCGCCTTGCCGCAATTGTTGCGCTTCATCAGCGAGATGAGCTCTGCCGGCGCGCGGTGCTCATCGAACAGGCGTCCCAAGCGCAGGCAGCCCTGCAGGCCGAGGGAGATTTCGGTTTCCATGTCGGCCAGCTTCTTCTGGATCAACTGGGTTGCGGCGAGCGGCCGGCCGAACTGCTTGCGGTCCAGGGTGTACTGGCGTGCCGCGTGCCAGCAGAATTCCGCCGCCCCCATGGCGCCCCAGGCAATACCGTAGCGGGCCCGGTTGAGGCAGCCGAACGGGCCGGCAAGGCCGGAGACATGCGGCAGCAGATTGTCGTCGGGAACGAAGACGTCCTGCATCTGGATCATGCCGGTGACGGAGGCGCGCAGCGAGAACTTGCCCTCGATCTTCGGCGTCTCAAGCCCCTTCATGCCGCGCTCCAGGATGAAACCCTTGATCTTGTTGTCATGGGCATCCGACTTCGCCCAGACGACGACCACGTCGGCGATCGGCGAATTGGTGATCCAGTTCTTGGCACCGGACACCAGATAGCCGCCATCGACCTTCTTGGCCCGCGTGATCATCGAGGATGGATCGGAGCCATGGTCGGGTTCGGTCAGGCCGAAGCAGCCGACCCATTCGCCGCTGGCAAGCTTCGGCAGGTATTTGGCGCGCTGTTCGTCCGTGCCATAGGCAAAGATCGGATGCATGACCAGCGACGACTGCACCGACATGGCGGAGCGATAGCCGGAATCGACCCGCTCGACTTCGCGGGCGACCAGGCCATAGGCCACATAATTGGCGCCGACGCCGCCGAACTCTTCCGGAATGGTCGGCCCGAGCAAGCCGAGTTCGCCCATTTCCGACATGATCTCGCGATGGAAGATCTCGCGGCGGTTCGCCTCGATCACCCGCGGTGCCAGCTTGTCCTGGCAATAGGCCCGCGCCGTGTCGCGGATCATCCGTTCCTCGTCGCTCAGCTGCTCTTCCAGCAGGAAAGGGTCTTCCCAGACGAAGGCCGCCATCTTGGCGCGGGCCTGTTCCGGAGTGGCAGGGTGATGGTCTGTCATGTCGCGGTCCTTGGATGATCAAAAATCATGGTCTGCCCATTGCTACATCAGCTTTTCCGCGAGGAAAAGCCCGAAGATTCCAAGTGTTCAGGAAAATCGATTGAATGGAGCGAGGTCTGATTTCATTCCAAAATGGAATGATGTTTCGGATTTGAGTTGAGCATGAACAAACAAAAGCGCCGGGCGTGACCCGGCGCTTTCAAGTTCGTTGGCCATGGCTGGCGCAAATTGAATTAATCAGAGGTAGAAGTCGTTCGTGTACATCTGGGTAACGCCGGTCACCACGATGTGGAAGTCGCCGACGCGGTCGCCATTGACATCGCCGGCGATAACGCCGTTTGCGAAGCGAAGTTCGCCGCCGCTGCCGCTGAAGCTAGAAGACCCGATGAAGTCGAAGGCCTGATTTCCGCCAAAGTCAGTATTCGCATCGAGTGCGGTCAGATTGATCCGGTCGCTCTCGCTGTGGTAGAAATCATTGATGACATCGCGAGCCGATGTGGCAGTCGTATCGCTCAACGCATTGAACACAAACGTATCTGCTCCGGTGCCGCCGGCCATCACATCCCTGCCGCCACCGCCGTAGAGCACATCGTTGTTGGCGCCGCCGATGAGTTTGTCTGCGCCGGAGCCGGCGTTTAATGTGTCATTGCCGTTGCCGCCGTAGAGCGAATCGTTGCCGTTGCCGCCAGAAATTCCGTCATTGCCGTTGAAGCCGTTCAGCAGGTCGACGCCATCGTCGCCCCACAGTTTGTTATTGACATTGGAGCCGTAAACGCGGTCGTTGTAGCCGGTGCCGACCGCGTTCTCGATACTGATCAGCGTCTCGTCTTCTTCATTGGTGGCGGTGGCAAATCCCTGTCCGAGATCGACATAGACGCCAGTACCGCTCAGGTCGGCATCACTGTCCTGGGTCTCGTAGCTGATCATGTCGATGCCCGCGCCACCATGGAAAGTGTTGGCCCAGCCGACGGAGAAGAAGGAATCGTTGCCCGCTTCGCCATTGTAGATGCTCTGGTAGGTGGACACCTGGATGCGGTCGTCGCCGTAGCCGGCCCAGACTTCGTCCACATAGTTGGTGGCGGTCGAAAAGCCGTCGGCATAATAGACGTCGTTGCCGTCTTCGAGGTAAATACGGTTGCCGCCCTCGAAATAATTGTAAACGCGGTCAGCGCCGCTGCCGGCCTCTACATAATTAAAGCCGCCGTTGTTGCCGCCGACGTCGAGATAGATGACATCATTGCCGCCATAGGCATAAATATCCACTTCAGCGGATGCGTAATTGGATTGCCGAATGGTGTTGTTGTAGTTGTTACCGAAAATTTCAGTAGCCATTTTCTGGTCTCCGTTGCTTTCCGTCGCTGGCGAATAGTTCGATGGTGTCATAATGAGCTTTGTTGTCTGAACAAGGGCTGAACAGTGGAAAAAACGTGGTGACGGCGTTTAGGTTCCCTGTGCTTGACGAGGCAAGACCTTGGCGCTAGGCCTTCAGTCGCAAGGCGAGGCGGTCTGCGACCGCCATTGCCGTCGGTTTGAAATCCCAGGAGCATCATGTGACAGGCAGACTGGTCATCATTGGAGCCGGGCAGGCGGGCTTTGCGCTTGCCGCCAGATTGCGGGCGCTGAAGGATGATCGGCCGATCACCATTCTGGGTGCCGAAAGCGAGTTGCCCTACCAGCGACCGCCCCTGTCGAAAAAATATCTTCTCGGCGAAATGAGCTTTGACCGGCTGCTCTTCCGCGGCGCGGAATGGTATGCCGACAATAATGTCGAGATACGGCTGTCGGCCTGGGTCGAAGACATCGACCGAGCCGGTAAGGCTGTACTTCTGCAGGACGGCTCGTCGATTGCCTACGAAACTTTGGCGATCGCCACGGGTGCCTCGCCACGGCAACTGCCGGCGGCCATCGGTGGCGATCTCGACGGCGTCTTCGTGGTGCGCGACAAGCGCGACGCGGATCGCCTGACGGCCGAGATGCGGCCCGGACGTCGCCTGCTGATCATCGGTGGTGGTTATATCGGGTTGGAAGCTGCGGCCGTGGCCCGCCATCTCGGCCTGGAAGTCACCCTGATTGAAATGGCGGAGCGCATCCTGCAGCGGGTGGCCGCCAAGGAGACGGCCGATTTCATGCGGGCCATTCATGTGCAGCATGGCGCCGTCATTCGCGAAAGCACCGGCCTGGTGCGGCTGATCGGCGAAAACGGCAAGGTAACGGCGGCGGAACTGTCCGATGGTTCGGTTCTGGACGTCGATTTCGTCATCGTCGGCATCGGCGTCTCGCCGAATGATCGCCTGGCAAAACAGGCCGGGCTGGAGGTTGCCAATGGCATCGTCGTCGATGCCTTTGCGCGGACCTCGGACGCCTCGATCTTTGCCATGGGCGATTGCGCGGTGCTGCCATGGAAGGGGCAGATGATCCGGCTGGAATCCGTGCCAAATGCCGTCGACCAGGCGGAAGCCGCTGCGGCCTTCATGACGGGCGGCACGGAACCCTACGAGGCGAAACCTTGGTTCTGGTCCGATCAATATGACGTGAAACTGCAGATTGCCGGCTTCAATCTCGGCTATGACGAGACCGTGCTGCGGCCGGGCGCTCGCGAGGGCAGCGCCTCGGTCTGGTATTTCCGGGCCGGGCAGTTCATCGCCGTCGACGCTATCAACGATGCCAAGGCCTATGTGACCGGCAAGAAGCTGCTGGAGCAGGGGCGCGAGCCCGACCGCAGCATTCTGGCAGACGCCACGGCCGACCTGAAACAGCTTTTATCGTGAGTGTTTGCCATGCCCGTTCCTGAAAACAGCTTCAAGACCGCCATTCGCCAGGGGCGCCCGCAGATCGGCCTGTGGCTCGACATGGCCGACGCGTTGGCGGCTGAAATTGCCGGCCATGCCGGTTTCGACTGGCTGGTCATCGACGGTGAGCACGGGCCGAACGATCTGCGCAGCATTCTTGCGCAGTTGCAGGCCCTGGCGACGTCCTCGTCCGAGCCGGTGGTGCGTGCACCGGTCGGCGAAACGTGGATGATCAAGCAATTGCTCGACATCGGCGCACGCACGCTTCTCATCCCGATGGTCGATTCGGCCGAGCAGGCCGAGGCCATGGTGCGCGCGGTGCGGTATCCGCCTAGGGGTGTTCGTGGTGTCGGGGCGGCCGTGGCGCGGGCGTCTGCCTTCAACACGATCCAGGATTATGCCGACACGGCATCCGACGGCATCTGCCTGCTGGTCCAGGCCGAAAGCCGGGCGGCGATTGCCGATCTGGAAAATATCGCGGCCGTCGATGGGGTGGATGGCGTATTCATCGGCCCGGCCGATCTGGCCGCGGACATGGGCTACCTCGGGCGCATGGATGCCCCGGAAGTACAGGCCGTGATCGAGGCGGCGATCGGCACCATCGTCAAATCAGGCAAGGCCGCCGGCATTCTGACCTTCAGCGAAACGCTGAACCGCCGTTATATCGAACTCGGCGCCAGTTTCGTGGCGGTCGGTGCCGACGTGACGGAATTTGCCGGTGCCTTGCGCAACCTGTCCGGTCGCTATCGGGACGGTGTTGATGCCGCACCGGTGCCGGCCAAGGCGGGCTATTGACGGCACCGGCGACCAAGGCCACCCAACCGTTGCCGCCGCCGTTCGCCTGATCTCATCTGGCGGCGGACGATGCCGCCGCCGTGGTGCTTTGAAGGGATGACGGCTGCGTCGAAACCTTGAAGACCGAGACCTTGTTGGAGAGGCGGTCAGCCTCCGAGCGGATCGCATGGCTTGCCGCGGTGCTCTCCTCGACCATCACGGCGTTCTGCTGGGTAAACTGATCCATCTGGTTGACGGCGCCGTTGACCTCCTCAAGGCCGCTGGCCTGCTCGACGGCCGAACTGGCAATCTGCGCGACGAGCCGCGAGATGTCGCCAACCTGCCGCACCACCTTTTTCAGGGCCTCGCCGGTCTGGTTGACGAGGCTTGCGCCGAGCGCCACCTGTTCGTTCGATCCGGAAATCAGCTGTCGGATTTCCTTGGCCGCGTCGGCCGAGCGCTGCGCCAACCCCCGCACTTCCTGGGCCACGACTGCAAAGCCCCGTCCGCTGTCGCCGGCGCGCGCCGCCTCGACACCGGCGTTAAGCGCCAGAAGATTGGTCTGGAAGGCGATCTCGTCGATGGCGTTGATGATCTGCTCCATCTGCAGGGCCGAGGCCTCGATCCGCTCCATTGCGATGACCGCCTGGCTCATGGTCTGGCCGCTTCGCTCGGCATCCGCATGGGTGCTCTCGACCGTTTTGCGGGCCTGGCTGGCGCCGCTCGAGGTGGCCTGCACCGTTGCGGTGATCTCGTTGAGTGCTGCGGCCGTCTCTTCCAGGCTGACCGCCTGCTGCTCGGTCCGCTGCGCCAGTTGATCGGCGGCGGCGCTGATGCTGCTTGATCCTTCCCGCAGACTGCTGACGCCATCGGAAATATCGGCAATCGCGTCGTGCAGGCGGTTGAGTGCGCCGTTGTAATTGACGCGAAGGGATTCATATTCGGCGGGAAAAGGTGCGGCAATCGGCTTGGTCAGGTCGCCCTGCGCCAGCAGTTCAAGCGCCCGTGACAGGTTTTCCACGACAAGTCGCTGCTCGGCGGCGTGCGACTGGCGCCGTGCCTCATGCTGGCGGCGCAGATCTTCGGCCTCCTGCCGCTGGACGATGGCCGCCCGCGCCATCTCGCCCTGCGTCTTGGCGGAGCGTTCGAGCGCTGCCAGCGCGCGCGTGATCGCCTTGGTCCCACCGGCCTTTGTCTCGCTCTCGCCTTCGCCGTGCCGGGCGGCGAACTCGGCCTTGCGCAGGCCGACATAGAGAATGCCGACAACCCGGCCATCGCTGAGAATGGGCTCGTAGATGGTATAATAGGCCTCGCCGAGGATCTCGGCCTCGCCGCGAAAAACCTTGCCCTGGCGCAGAACAGTCTCGATCACCGTCTCGGCCGTCAGCCGTGTGCCGACGGCGCGGCTGCCATCCGGTTTGGTGACATTCGTGGATATCCTGAGATCGCCGAGGAAGATGGTCGCGGTTCCGCCGGCTTTTTCGCGAACGGCATCAACGATGGTGGTATCGTCGTTGATGCGGGTGCCACCGTAGAAGAGCACGCCATCGCGCACCACGGCATCACCGCGCTGGCGAAGTTCAGCCTGCAGGATCTGCAGGTTGTTGTCGAGGCTATGCTGCGCCAGAGCCAGCATTTCCTGTTGCGTGGCGCGGGCGGCGGTCTCGACCAGGGTCGAGGCGATGGCGTCGAGAGATGCGCGGCTGTTTGAGAATCGCCCGGCGGTCTGGGCCAAGGCTGCGGCGGCAATCAGCAGGGAAGCGGCTGCGACGACTTGCGCAGTGGTCGCCGACATGCCGGCAGTGATGGCAAGACGCGGCACGGATCCCCACAAGACTGCGCCAAGTAAAAGTGCTCCCGCAAACATAAGCGTCGGCGCGATTGCCGACAGGCTCGCTCCGCCGTGGCCTTTGAAGATCCTCATGTCACCCCCCGTGACGAACCAGCGCGACGAGCCCTCCGAGACTCAAAGCGCCCGCCGCACAGATTTTAATCAACAATGATTAATAGGAAATGCGGATGGGGGCCTACCAATCCTTTGGTCGCGGTTTGGCGCTCTTATGAGCCCACATTTGCAAGGGGGAGGCTTCGTGACCGGGCGAACGCGCAAGGGGCGGAGAGGCTCCGGCCCCCTCCGTCAGTTTACGGACTTCTCGGCAATGGACATGCGCTCCAGAACGGGAACGCACATGTCGAGGTCGTGCGAGGCCAGATGCGCATAGCGCATGGTCATCGACAGGGTCTGGTGGCCGAGCCACATCTGCACGCGACGGATGTCGATGCCGCCCTGAACGAGGCGCGATGCGCAGGTATGGCGCAGGATATGCGGCACCACGTCCTTGTCGTCGCCAAGCCCGATCTCTTCCTTGGCTTCATTCCAGGCGGCGCGAAAGCGCTGCTGCTGGATGCTGCTAAACGGGCCGATATTGCGCTTGTCCGAGGCCTTGATCGCCTCGATGGCGCGGCCGGTGAGGGGGACCGACCGGCTGCGGCCGGATTTCGTCACCCAGAATGTGGCGCGTTTGTTCGTAACGTCGTTCCAGCGCAGGCCCAGACCTTCGCTGAGGCGCGCACCGGTATCGACCAGAAAGATGCAGAACCGCGCATAGAGTTCGGACTTGGCCCGGATCGCGGCGAACAGTTCCGCCTCTTCCTCGTTTTCGAGAAAGCGGATGCGTCCGGACTTTTCCTTCTGTCGACTGAATTCGGGCAGACTGACAACGTCACCCATCTTGTTGGCCTTTCGCAGCAATTTGCTGAGCGCCGCCATCTTTCGATTGATGGTGGCGTTGCTATTACCGCGCTTGCGCAATTTTCCGATGAGATCGTCGAGCATGTCCTGCGAGAAAACCGAGAATGTCGGGTCAGGAAGCAGGTCGTTCAGCTCGCCGATGAAGTTAGTCACATTGTATTTGTGACTTCCCGGCGCCCACAGAATATCGCCATAGCGCGCGAACAGGACCTTCAACGACGTGTCTTTGACGATGCCGATCGGGCCGGACAGCGAATACTGGTAATTCAGCCTGTAGCCGGCCGACTCGCTGTTGAGATGGACGCTTGTACGCGCGTCACTTTTTAAGGCCTCGATACGATCCAAGACATAACTCCTTCACTTCCGGAGCGACTATGAAGTCAATTCCGCCGGAATGTAAAGGACATAATTTCGCCGTCAACGTAAACGCAAGCAAAGCTTGCATTACAGATCCGCAATGATTCAAGTTGTACTGAGAATAGATTCTAGAGCGTCGTTAAACTCCTAAGAAATACTGAGGATATAAATGATTATACCGAAGTAAGTCTGTGAGTCAACGATAAAAAACGATATCGTTTCGCAAATAAATCGACCCAAAATGTCGATTTTAACCTCAGCGCCAAAAGGCTGAGAGGGACCCCGCGACTGGCGCGGGGTCCCGAAGAGTGCTTTTCGAAGTCAACTAGACTTTGATCGGCTGAACTTAGAAAGAACGCTGAAGGCGAACAAAGCCTTCCCAGTTGTTGTCGTCGCCGCCGTCTTCGTCTACGTAGTTCACAGCAACCTTGGTGGTCAGACCCTCAGCGATCTTGTAGTCAACCGTGAGACCAGCCGCCCACATGTCGTTGCTGCCGGTGAAGTCGCCGTCGACGTCAGTGTCGATGGTGTTCCAATACTGGAAAGCCGGGGTCAAGGTAACCTTGTCGGTGATCTTGGCGGCGTACTGAGCGGCGATCGTCCATTCAGCAACGTCGTAGTAAGCATTGACGCCGGTCGAATAGATGGCGGCCAATCCAAACGTGCCTGGGCCAACGTCAGCGAAGAGCTTGGCGCGAATTGCGCCGTTTTCCCATGCGAAGTCGTATGCGCCGAGCAGTTCAGCAGTAACAACACCAAACGAGCCAGTAACCTGGGCTTCCAGACCAACGCCGTCGTTGCCTTTGTATTCAGCCGTCAACTCGTCGCTGTAAGTCTTGGACAGCTCATCGACGAAAAAGCCAAACGTGAATGCGTCAGATGCGTATTCATAACCAGCAGAGTTGATGCGGTTCGAGCCGAGGTCGTCGGTTTCGCCCGACAGATCGTTGTCCCAGTAGTTGTACATGTAGCCGACCTTGAAGCCGCCAGCCGTGATGTAGGCTTCGTCGATTTCGAGGCTGCCGCCGTCGCCGTCGCCTTCTGCCCAGGTACGGATGGCGATGTACGAGCCGACCGTGCCGATTTCAGAGTCGTTCTTGGCTTCGACATTGATCTTGGCGCGGGTACGGGCGTTCAACGAGAAATCGTCGTCGCCGTCCGTTTCAGCGAACTGCAGTTCGGTACGAACGTAGCCCGAGATCTTGAGGCAGGTCTCGGTGCCGGGGATGTAGAAGTAGCCGGTGCCGAAAGCGTCGCAAACGCGAACGTATTCCATGGGCTCGGGCTCAACAGCGACGATAGCGTCGGCAGCCTGAGCGCCAGATACTGCTGCGAGAGCGGCAGCGGAGCCGAGAAGTAGGCTCTTGATGTTCATATTGACCTCCAGTCAAGTTTCGTAAGGGTCTGGGTTCTTTGGCTGAAGGACAGCATTCCCTGCCCCATCCCCGTCGGTTTCAGAAGACGGACGATCCACCGCCTCGCTTCCGAGATTGAAAATACAAAACGTGGCCCGTCATGCAATCACCAAACCGCGATAAGGAATGAAATCCACGCCCTTCCCAAAAGTCTGTTGCTGAAAGGACACAAACTCGCCACCGGACCGGGGCAAAGGTTTACAGATTATTAAGAAAATCCTTTTGAAAGCAGTACTTAACGGATGCTGCCAGGAGGGGCACCGGCAGCAAAGTTCCGAATTTCAACGATTCGAGCCCGGTTTCTCAAGGGTTCTCGCCAGCTCTGCGACAAAGGCATGCCCGAATTTGGCACATTGCCATGCCATAAGCCTCGTCTGGGCGCGCCGGCGGCAAAGGAGCGGCCAGCACGATTCGTCATTTTGTGCATCGTCCGGCGTCGAGAGAGCAGGAATCGCCGAGCGATTCTGGACGGGTGGCACGGCAGTTCGCGCGGCGGCGTCCACTCTTTATAGGAAGCACGCCCATTGGAGCCTCTCTATAAGGAATTGTACTCTCTATATACGGGGCTCCAGCGCAGGCGGATGCGGCCGGCGGCGCGCCCTGGCCTCGCGTAAAATGTGCAGCACGGAGAAAAGCCCTTGCAATCGCTGTAACGAGTGAATAATCAGGCCGGACCGGAGAGGTGGCCGAGTGGTCGAAGGCGCTCCCCTGCTAAGGGAGTATACCCGGAAGGGTATCGTGGGTTCGAATCCCATCTTCTCCGCCATTCCTGGCTTTTATTGAACATTGACGATGCCGCGCGGGGTTCCGACGCGGCTTTTTTCGTTTCTGGCCCTTGGCGCCTTGGTCAGCCTTGGAGCGCGGCCTGCCGGTCGTTGCCCCATGACTGAGAGCCACGGCGCGCTTTTCGGAAATGCCGGCTCCATCCCCTTTCGGAATCCGCCGTCAACCCGCTGAAAATAAACAGGAATATGCATTTTTTTAGGCCTCTGTCAGGATGAAACTTGACTGGAGGTCAATATGAACATCAAGAGCCTACTTCTCGGCTCCGCTGCCGCTCTCGCAGCAGTATCTGGCGCTCAGGCTGCCGACGCTATCGTCGCTGTTGAGCCCGAGCCCATGGAATACGTTCGCGTTTGCGACGCTTTCGGCACCGGCTACTTCTACATCCCCGGCACCGAAACCTGCCTCAAGCTCAGCGGCTACGTTCGTGCCCAGGTCGACATGTTCGAAGACGATGATGGCGATTTCGCTGCCGACATGTGGACCCGCGCTCACCTGGAAGTCGAAGCCAAGAACGATTCCGAAATCGGCACGATCGGTTCTTTCTTTGCTTTTCAGGTCAAGGGCTTGGAAGACGGCACCAACGAAGATCCGTTCACGCTTGACGAAGCCTACATCACGGCTGGCGGCTTCAAGGTCGGCTACATGTACAACTACTGGGATTCGGGTCTGGCCGGTGAAACCGATGACCTCGGCTCGAACCTGATCAACTCTGCCGGTTATCAGTATACCTCGGATGCCTTCAGCTTTGGTATCTTCGTCGACGAGCTCAACGCTTCCGTTCTCCACGAGAATGACGGTATTGGCCTCGAAGCTCAGGCCACTGGTTCGTTCGGCGCCGTTACGGCTGCTCTCCTCGGTGCTTATGACTTCGCGCGCGAAGAAGGTGCTGTCCGTCTGATCGTGGAAGCTGAAGTTGGTCCGGGTACTCTCGGCCTTGCAGCTATCTACTCCAGCGGCGTAAATCAGTACTACGACACGGCAGAGTGGACCATTGCTGGTTCGTACGCCGCCAAGCTGAGCGACAAGTTTACCCTTACTCCGGGTGCCCAGTTCTTCTCGGATTACGATCTGGTTGATGGCAATGACGCTTGGGCCGCTGGTCTGACTGTCGACTACAAGATCGCTGACGGTCTGGCTGCTAAGGCTTATGTCGAATACTTCGAGGAAGATATCGCTGACGATGGCGTCTGGAGCGGCTTCGTCCGTCTGCAGCGTTCGTTCTAATTCGATCTGACGATCGGATTAAGAGAAGCCCGGCTTTCGAGCCGGGCTTTTTCTGTTTGAGTGCCCTTACGGTGGAAACATTCGCTCCACCCTTGGCCCGGAGCGCGCTTTTACGCCCCGCTACTTCACCCGCGCAAGAAACGCCCGGATCCTGTCGGGAACCTCTGCCAGATGCAGGATCGGCGCATGACCCTGGCCGTCAACGGTCACCGCCTGCATGGCGCCGTGCCGTTCCGCCATGGCCTCAAGTGTCTCACGCGACAGCAGCGCGGAGTTCGCGCCGCGAACCGTCATCAGCGGGATCGTCCGAAATCCGTCGAATTGCGGCCAGAGGTCCGGCAGCGGTTGGCTGAGATCGGCCGCCGCCAGGGCCTCGGCAATGGCTGGATCGAAATCGGCGCGCAACTGGCCGTCCGTCTCCCGGTAGATGGCGTCTGCCATGTCGCGCCAATCCTGGTCGGAGAGGCTTGGGAAGCTGGCGCCGTGTGTCGCCTTCAGGATTTTCGCCGCATCATCCATGTCGCGCGGCAGCCGTTCCTTGCCAAGATAGGCCTGGATCTGCCGCAGACCGGCAAGCTCGATCACCGGTCCGATATCGTTGAGAATGACGGCGGCGAGCAGGTCCGGTCGCATGCCGGCCAGCAGATGCAAGGTCAGCCCGCCGCGCGACGTGCCGATGAAAGCTGCCCGCGGGATGCCAAGTGCGGCGCAGACCGCGATCACGTCGCCGGCCTCGACCACCAGATTGTAGCGGCTCTTGTCGCTGTCCCAGTCTGAAAGCCCGCGGCCACGGTAGTCGATGGTGATCACTCGTCGCGGCAGGGTGCTGTCGGTCGACAAAAGATCGGCCAGCTGGTGAAAATCGCGGCTGTTGCGGCTGAGGCCGGGCAGGCAGATGACCGGCAGACCTGGATGATGGCTGCCATAGTCCCTGAGATAAAGTCTCAAACCGTCATCGGTCGTGACATGGCGCTCGATGAAGCCGTTTTGGGAGATATCCGACATGCTTGAATTGCCTCCACTGTCTGGTGGACAACCTTAGCCGATGTCGAATTCCGTGCAACAGCGGGGATGGCGTGTTCGATCAGCGGCCGTAGCGCAGATCATGCTCGATCCCGGCACTCTGGCCAAGCCGGGTCTTGTAGATCTGGTAATTCTCCATCACCCGCTGCACATAGTTGCGCGTCTCGGGGAAGGGGATGCGCTCGATCCAGTCAACGACGTCGTCGATCGGTAGCCCGCGCGGATCGCCGTAACGGTTGACCCATTCCGGCACGCGGCCGGGGCCGGCATTGTACGCGACGAAGGTCAGGATGTAGGAACCGCCGAACTTGTCGATCTGTTCGCCGAGATAATGGGCGCCAAGCGTCGCATTATAGCCGGCGTCGCGCGTCAGCTTTTCCGGCGCATAGGCCAGACCATGCCGGCTGGCGACACCCTTGGCCGTTCCGGGCATCAGTTGCAGCAGCCCGCGCGCGTCGGCCGGCGACACGGCAGCGGGGTTGAAGGCGCTTTCCTGGCGGGCAATCGCATAGGCCAGCGCCTTGCCGGAGCCGCCAATATCGGCCGTGCCCGGAATGACGCCGATCGGAAAGGCCAGCGCCGGCACGTCGATGCCGCGTCCATAGGCGATCTTGCCGATCTGCAGGGACAGCTGATGGTCGCCGGTCTTTTCGGCCTTGGCGGTCAGCAATGCCAGTTCGCCGGGGCTCTGCAACTGTTCGGCCAGCGCCCGGTAGAGGCTGGCACCTCGCCAAGCGTGACCGGCCGTCTCGTACCGGCCGATTGCCTGCACCGCCTCGCGATTGGCAAAGCGCTGCCGGTCCTCGGTGCTTGGCTGCGGATAGGGGATCTGGATGCCGGCCTGCTTGATGCGCGCGGCCGCCAATTGGCCGTAATAGGTGCTGGCAAAGCCGGCCGCCTTGGTAAAATGTTCCCTGGCGCGGGCCTGATTGCCGCCGGCTTCCTCGGCGCGGCCGAGCCAGTACCAGGCGCGCGATGCCGATAGCGGCCGGTTCGAGGCCTGCAGGATCTTTGCGAAATGTGTCCCGGCCGCCTTGTTGTCCTTGAGCCCGCGCAGCGCATACCAGCCAGCGTGAAATTCGGCATCGACGATATCGACCGATTCCGTCGCGGCATGCTGGGCTGCCACCTGATAGGCCGCCTTGAACTTGCCGAGATCGGCCAAGCCCCGCGCCACGATGCGTCGCTCGTTCCACCATTCGCCGGTATCGACCAGCTTGTCCGCATCGCGCGGCGCCTTGGCCAGAAGCTTGGCGGCCTCTTCGAACTTGTCCTGCCGGCGCAGATATTCGATCTGCGCGAAGAGATAGGCGGGATCCGACGTCCAGCCGGCATCGACCGCTTTGAGAAGGGTGCCGGCCTTGGAGGATTTGGCAAGTACGGCGCTCCAGGCATTGTAGAGCGATTGCGCCTTGCCGAGCGTCGAGAATCGCTTGGCCTGGGACACCCGGCCGCGATACATCAGATAATCCATCCGCGCCTTGTGGTCGGCAGCCGTCAGCAGGTCGGCAAATTCGCCGAGGATCTTGTCTTCCATGGCCGTGTCCAGCGCATCGCGCCGCCACACGGTCCCGAGCATCTTGGCCGCATCGCGGCTTTTGCCGACCGATTGCAGGGCGCGCGCCAGAACGATCGCCCCTTCCGGTGTTTCAGGCGCGGTTGCCCCGAACGCCGATAGGACATCGTCCGCCCGAGGCTTTTCTCGGTAAAGCGCGCGCTCCGAATTGGCGCGGAAGGCCGAAATGCCAGGCCAACCCTTCAGCTCGCGCTGCGCCGCGGTGATTTCGCTGGAGGGAATGTCCTTGAGCCCCGACATGGCGATCGACCAGGTCAGCATATGCCGGTCGAGCGTGTCGGGCATGCGGTCGCGGATCGCAAGGGCTGTCGCGCCCTGCTTGTTGGACAGCGCGTCGAGCCCGGCTTTGAGCTGCGGGCTTGCCGCCGGCAGCCGCGATGTCCGCGGAATGGTGCCGGTGATCTCAAAGGAGGGGGCTGTCTGCGGCAGCGGTGTGGAACTGCTTGGCTTCGACAAGGGCACGGGAACAAGCGTCTCTGCGCGCAAGCCACCCGCACCGCTGGACGCGGCAAAGCCGATGCCGAGCGCGGAGGCCAAGAGATAGATCCTTCTCATGCGGGAGCCCTTGGAAAAACGAAACCCCTTCCATTAGCAGTGCAAGAAATTAACGAAACCTTACCATAATGCATCGAATACAGGCTTTTACCGCGGCGCGTTCTATCATAAAAGCGCCGCCGATGCGCTTGCCGCAGGCTGGTCGCCGCACTAGACTGCCGCCGTTTGTAACCGAGGAATGCGGCTGAAGCATGAATGCTGGCCGTGAGGAGTCTTTTGGATGTTTCAGGGATCTATTCCCGCTCTTGTCACGCCGTTTACCGAAGCCGGTGCGGTGGACGAAGCCGTTTTTGCCGATCATGTGGAATGGCAGATCACCGAGGGCAGCACCGGTCTCGTGCCGGTCGGCACCACGGGTGAATCGCCGACCCTTTCCCATGCCGAGCACAAACGGGTGGTGGAACTCTGTGTCCAGACGGCAGCCGGCCGCGTACCGGTGATTGCCGGCGCCGGTTCCAACAATACCAAGGAAGCGATCGAACTGGCCCAGCATGCCGAAAAGGCAGGCGCCGATGCGGTTCTCGTGGTCACGCCCTATTACAACAAGCCGACCCAGAAGGGGCTTTATGCCCACTACGCGGCTGTTGCTGAAGCGATCACGCTGCCGATTATCATCTACAACATCCCGCCGCGCTCGGTGGTGGACATGTCTGTGAGCACGATGGCCGAGTTGGCGCGGACCTACAAGAACATTGTCGGCGTGAAAGATTCGACCGGCAGTGTGGAGCGCGTTTCCGAGCAACGCGCCGCCTGCGGCAAGGATTTCATCCAGTTGTCGGGGGAAGACGCAGGAGCACTCGGTCACGCTGCGCATGGCGGCAGGGGCTGCATTTCCGTAACCGCCAATGTCGCACCGCGTCTCTGTGCCGAGTTCCAGGCGCTGCTGCGCAAGGGCGATTTTGCCGGCGCGCTCGAGCATCAGGATCGCCTGCTGCCGCTGCACAAGGCGATTTTCATGGAACCCGGCCTTTGCGGTGTCAAATATGCGCTTCACCGCATCGGTCGCATGAGCCGCGCCGCACGCTTGCCTTTGTTGTCGACATTGGAGCCGGCAACCGAGGCCGCAATCGACGCCGGCCTCAGACATGCCGGCCTGATCAATTGACAAGGCCTTGAGCCGGGCGGGCGACTGCCCGGCTTTCTCTATCCGCTTCTTCCCTTCCGTATCGCCCTATATTACATAGGGTTGAGACGAACCCGCGCCGCAGGCCCGCCGGCAGGGACAAAAAGACAAGGTTGGGCGGAATGAACGGATCAAGTCATCATGGCACCCAGAGGCAGCCAGCGCACGGTCAACAAGATTGTCGCGGAAAACCGCAAGGCCCGCTTCAACTATGAAATCCTCGACACCTATGAAGCTGGGCTGGTTCTGACCGGCACCGAGGTCAAGGCGTTGCGCGAAGGCAAGGCCAATATCGCCGAGTCCTATGCCTCCGACGAGGGTGACGAAATCTGGCTGATCAATTCCCATCTGCCCGAATATCTGCAGGCCAACCGTTTCAATCACGAGCCGCGTCGTCGACGCAAGCTGCTGCTGAACAAGCGGGAGATCAACCGCCTGCGCCATGCCGTCAACCGCGACGGCATGACACTCATCCCGTTGAAGATCTATTTCAACGAAAAGGGCCGGGCGAAGATCGAGCTGGCGCTTGGCAAGGGCAAAAAACTGCACGACAAGCGCGAGACCGAGAAGGAACGCGACTGGAACCGCCAGAAGTCCCGCCTGATGAAGACGGGCGGCTGAGACGTGTCCGATACTCCGTTTTTGAACGTCTCGGTTGGCCCCTTTGCCTTCAAGGCCAGGCTGGAACTTCAAAAGGCGCCGCTCACCTGCGCGGCCTTCCTGTCGCTGCTGCCGTTTGCCAATCAGGCGATCCATTCGCGCTGGAGCGGCGAGGCGGTCTGGGTGCCGCTTGGTGAGTTCCAGTTCGGCGTCGGTTTCGAAAACCACACCTGCCATCCCTCCAGAGGCGATATCCTGCTCTATCCGGGCGGCCACAGCGAAACGGAACTGCTGTTTGCCTATGGCAGCTCGTCTTTCGCCAGCAAGATGGGCGCGCTGGCCGGCAATCATTTTCTGACCCTGGTCGAAGGTCAGGAGCAGTTGGAAGAGATGGGCCGTCTCGTTCTCTGGCAAGGCGCCCAGCCGATCCGCTTCGAACGCTGAACTGCATCAAGACGCCAAGGACGGCGTAGCATCTCCCTGAAACAGCGATTGCTGGCTGTGAAACAGTGCCACCAGCCTGTCGATCATGATGCGCACCTCGGGCCGGTTGCGGTCATCGTCATGCATGGCGATCCACAGATCGACCGACAGCGCCTCGATCGGAGCGCCGATGCGCACCAGTCCCGGTTCCGTGTCTCCGATCAGGCAGGGCAGGACAGCCCTGCCGGCACCGGAACGGGCCAGCTCCAGCAGGGTTGGCGTGGTCGTCGTCCAGACGCTGATCCACTTGTCGGGCTGTCTTGAAATCCAGCGGTCGGCGGTGCTGGAGGCCTGCTCGCGGCCGATCGATATCCAGCGCTCTTCCGGCTCTGCCGCAACGGCCGGCGTCGCATAGGCGGCATAACCGGTGCGCACCGTTTGCCGTGACGCAAGATTGCCGGCCGCCGGCCGCTGGTGGGTCAATGCGATCTCCGCCTCGCGGAAAATCAGGTCGACACCGGTCTCCGTCGCTTTCAGGCACAGGCGGAACGGATCGTCCTTGGTCCAGATATCCGTCAAATGCCGCGCCAGGAACATGGCGAGCCAACCGTCACAGGCCACCGAGACGATCGGCAGGCAGTATCCGTTCTCGTTCCACTGGCGGATGAAGGATGCCTGTGCATCCATGGCCCGCACATGGGCCAGCAGCACTTCGCCATCCGGGGCCAGCGAATAGCCCTTGTTGTGACGGACGAAGAGATGATGGCCGGTCGCCCGCTCCAGCGCCAGCATGCGCCGGCCGATGGTCGGCCCGCTGATCCCGGTTTTTTCCGCAGCGCCCACCAGGCCACCCTCACGGGCCACCGCCAGGAACAGCCGAAGATCATCCCAGTTCTCGTCTTTCATGGTTGAAACGATCCGTTCATTCTTGCGTCTACACTGAACAATTCCAGAGGCTTAAGTGATGTTGCTGATGATTTCACTGTGAAGGAAACGGCAATGCAACTCAACTGGCTTTTGATATTCGAGGCCAAGACGGCCGAGGGAAAACGCAAGTGCCACCCGCTATCGGACCCTTTGGAAAGGCCGGAGTGGCAGAGGTGCGGATGGGCACTCGGAATGATGGCCTGGCTGTTGCACGAACCACGCGGCAAGCGGAAGGCCCGCCTGCCGGCCCGCCGTCAAGCGGAGTGCTCGGCCTCGCCGTCATAGAGGGCCTTCGCGGCGGCCGTGATGCCTGCCATCGCCTGCCGGTAGGCGCCGGGGCCATAGCTGAGGCGCGAGACGCCCAGTTCGGCCAGGCGCGGGATCGGCGGCGTGCTGCCCATCGCCATGATGTTGACCGGCAGCGAGACGGATGCGCAGACCTCGGCGATCAATTCCTCGCTTGCGAGACCTGGAACGAAGAACCCGTTTGCTCCGGCGTCGGCATAGGCGCGGGCTCGCCCAATCGCCTCCGTCATCAGGCCCTTGTGTCGGGCGTCGTCTCGTTCCTGCAGGAAAAAATCGGTGCGGGCGTTGATGAAGAGCGGTACGCCTTCGCTGTCGGCGACAGCGCGGATCGCGGCAATGCAGGCCGTTTGCCGCTCGATCGGGTACAGGCCGGATCCGTCGGGCTTGCCATCCTCGAAGTTGATGCCGATGGCGCCGGCTTTCAGCATGCGGCGGACATTCTGCGCAACGGTATCCGCGTCTGCCGCATAGCCGCTTTCGAAATCGACCGAGAGCGGCAGGTCTGTGGTGGCAGCGATCCGCGCGACGATGGTCTCGACCAGGCCGAGCGGGATGGCCTCGCCATCGGCATAGCCATGGGCGGCGGCCACCGACCAACTGCCGGTCGCCAGCGCCGGCGCACCGGCTGCAGCCACCGCCTTGGCGGAGCCGGCATCCCAGATATTGTAGAGCACAAGCGGCTTGCCTTTGACATGCAGGGCCGCAAACGCCGTCGCCTTGTCTGTTGTCATGTGTCAGGCCGCTCCTTGTTTCAGGTCGATTGCTTGGATGCGTCAGCGACCATACGCCGCTCGTGTTCGATCAGCCAGCGCTTGCGCCACAGACCGCCGCCATAGCCCGTCAGGCTGCCATCGGCACCCAGCACCCGGTGACACGGCACGACGATGGCGATCTGGTTGGCGCCATTGGCGCGTGCGACGGCCCTGACGGCAGACGGCCGCTCCAGCATCAGGGCGACATCGGTATAGCTGTGCACCACACCTGCCGGAATGGCGCGCAGAGCCGCCCAGACCTGTCGCTCGAAATCCGTGCCATGGCCTGCCAGCCGGGTGTCGAACGCTGCACCGGTGCCGGCAAAATAGCGGCCGAGTTCCTGTTCGATCTGCTCGATCGGCGCATTGCGTCCCATGACGATGCCGCAGCCGGTCACACGCTGTAGCCGGCGGATTTCGTTCGGCAGGGCCGGGCGGTCGGCGAATTCGAGAAGATGCAGGGCGTGCTCGTCGGCAATCGCCATCATCGGGCCGATCGGCGTTTCGATCCAGGCAGCCTTGAGAAAGACCTTGCCGCGCAGATGCGCCGGCGCCTCGCCGAACAGCTGCATCACGGCGGCGCGGAAGCCACTGCCCGATTCGAAACCGGCGTCGAGTTGGGCATCGATAACGGCTGTGCCGCCCGTCAGGTGTTCGGCAGCCTTGCCGACCCGGCGCAGGCGGGCGATTTCCAGAAAGCTCATGCCGAAGCGGCGCTTGAAGGCCCGCCGGACGGTGGACAGATCATGGCCGCGATCGGCAATGTCCCGCTCACTCCATCGCCGATCCGGCTCCGCATCAAGCGCTTCGAGCAGGGATTTGACCAGCGGGTCCGCCTCGCCGTAGGCCAGCATCGGCCGGCAGCGTTTGCAGGGCCGAAAGCCGGCCTCCAGGCAGCCGGCGATCGTCTCGCGAAACACGCAGTTTTCCCGTTTCGGCTTGCGGGCTGGGCAGGTGAACCGGCAGAAAATGCCGGTCGAGGTGACGCAGACATAGGCAAAGCCGTCATAGGCGGCGTCGCGGCCCGTCAGGGCTTCATAGAGGATATCGTCGGTGGGGCGTTTGAACAGCATGGACCGACTTTAGCCGATCGATGCGAAAACGCCGCCGAAAAAAGAGCGTTGATTCCTCTCCGTTCGGCGGCGCGGTTTGAATGCCGACGTTCAGGCGGCGTAGCGCTGGCTGTAGGCAGCCGAGACCGGCTTATGCGCTTGGGAGCGGGACACGGTGAAGCGGGAAATCAGCGTCGTCAGGTGGGTGGAGACATCGACCAGCGTATAGGTCGAGGCATTGGTTTCCTCCACCATGGCGGCGTTCTGCTGGGTCATCTGGTCCATGCTGTTGATGGCCGAATTGATCTCGCTGACGCCGGCCGCCTGTTCCTGGGCAGCGGTGGCAATCGCTGCGATATGGGTGTTGATCTCCTGCACCTGGGTGCTGATGGTGCGCAGCGCTTCGCCGGTCTCGTTGACCAGCGACACGCCTTGCGCCACGTCTCTGGAGGAACGGTCGATCAATGCCTTGATTTCCTTGGCCGCTTTGGCGGAGCGTTGTGCCAGCTCGCGCACCTCCTGGGCAACGACGGCAAAACCCTTGCCCGCGTCGCCGGCCCGGGCCGCCTCGACGCCGGCATTCAGCGCCAAAAGGTTGGTCTGGAACGAGATTTCGTCGATCACGCTGATGATCTGGGTGATCTTGGACGAGGAATCCTCGATGGCGCCCATCGCCTCGACCGCCTTGCCGACGATCGTTCCCGACCGGTTGGCTTCTTCGGCGGAACTGACCGCGACAGCCTGCGCCTCCTTGGTGCGCAGCGCCGATTGCTTGGCAATCGCCGTGATCTGCTCCAGGGCGGC
This sequence comes from Agrobacterium sp. a22-2, assembly GCF_012276985.1. Lineage (GTDB taxonomy): Bacteria > Pseudomonadota > Alphaproteobacteria > Rhizobiales > Rhizobiaceae > Allorhizobium. The sequence goes on from NZ_JAAXMM010000010.1 coordinate 59,599, forward strand.
CGATGTCTCTTCCAGTGCCGCAGCCTGTTGCTCGGTGCGCTTTGCCATCTCGTCGGTGCTGCTGGTCAGTTCGCGCGTATTGGTCGAAACCTGGACGGCCTGGCTGACAATGTCGGCAAAGGCGTTCGCAAGGGTTTCCAGCGCGGTGTTGAAGTTCGCCTTCAGCGGCGCAAATTTCGCCGCCAGCGGCTGGTCGATCGCAGCGGTCAGGTTGCCGCGGCTGAGTTCGCCAAGCGCTGCGTCGAGGGCTGCCAGTGCCTGTTCCTGTTCGGCTTCAAGGACATCACGTTCATGTTCCGCCGTGGCGCGGGTTTCCGCCAGCGCTTCCAGATAGACCGAGATCGAATAGTCCATGTCGAGCATGGCGGCCTTCATAATGGCGCCGATCTTGCTCGACAGCGCGCGCGCCTTCTTGGCCTGAAGGAAACCGCCCAACTCGTCGGCAATGATCGTTTCGATCAAAGCATCGAGGATCAGCGCATAGCCGCCGATATACCAGCGTGGCTCCAGCCCAAGTCGGGCATGGGTGCGGCCGATCGTCGATACCGCGCTCACATAATCCTGGTTGAATTTGCCAGAGGCGATCAGGCCCCAATGGCTCACCTGACGCTGTTTGGCGTGCTGGATATGCGCATCGTTCGAGAAGAATTTCGCGGTGTCCGGATGGGCCTTCGCCGTGGTGTAGAAACGGTCCAGGGCCGGGCCGATTCTGGCGGAAATCAGGGGTTGCAGAGCGGCAAGCGTGGCCTTCTGTTCAGGCCCGAGTCCTAAAAAAGTCAAGCGCTCGCCAAGCTGGAGATCGGTCCTGCTGGAATTTGTCATGATGTACCTATGGGGTCGCAATGCGAAGAAACGGAAAAGGGCATGGCGAAGAAACCGGGTTGCCTCGCCCCGTTCCTTACATGCGCATGCGTAATGCTATGTCGCATAACAAGTTAAGAATATGATAATAGTCAGATGATGATGCGCTCTGGCAGCCCGGTGGGCTGGGTGCCGCCGGTCGGCGGCGCGGGGCAAGGGGGCATCGGCGGCCGGCCATGCGGTTCGCCGCAGGCGCTCGGCTCAGTCTTCCAGGTCGATGTCGTTGGAGACCACTTCGACCGTGCGGCTCGGGCGTTCGCTCGGGTCGCGTCCCACTTCGGCCTTCAGGGTGACCAGGTCGATGAAATGGTCGGCCTGCCGGCGCAGGTCGTCGGCGATCATCGGCGGCTGGGTTGCCATGGTCGAAACGACCGAAACCTTGCGGCCCTTGCGCTGCAGCGCTTCCACCAGGGTGGTGAAATCGCCGTCGCCGGAGAAGATGACCAGGTGGTCGACCGTGCTCGACTGCTCCATGGCGTCGATGGCCAGTTCGATATCCATATTGCCCTTCACCTTGCGGCGGCCCATGGAGTCGGTGAACTCCTTGGCAGGCTTGGTGACGACCTTGTAGCCATTGTAGTCGAGCCAGTCGATTAGCGGCCGGATCGACGAATATTCCTGGTCTTCGATCAGGGCGGTGTAATAATAGGCCCGTAGCAGATAGCCGCGCTTTTGAAAGGCCTTCAGCAATTTTCGATAATCAATGTCGAAGCCGAGGCTCTTCGACGCAGCGTAAAGATTGGCGCCGTCGATGAACAGGGCAATTTTCTCCCGCGGGTCAAACATGCTGCAACATTCCTTTTCTTTTTAAAATTAGCATCGCGGCAAACGTCAATCAAAACAAAAGATTACCGTAGTTCTCATGAATAGCCCATGTAATTTATGAAATATTCATATACGAATCCATTTAGGGCAGGACTTCCGATATTCCAAGCACGCAGGGGTTGAGTAAGGGGTTTGTTGCGCCCATTTATTCGCTGCATCGCGGCAGGAATCGATCTGCCGGAAGGAAAAACTTGAATTTGCCCTGTTTTAATTGTATCGCGCTCCTAATCCAAAAGAACTTGACCAAAAAGGACAGGCAATGGCCCGCGTCACAGTAGAAGATTGCATCGACAAGGTAGACAACCGCTTCGAGCTGGTGCTCCTTGCAAGCCATCGCGCACGGCAGATTTCCCAGGGCGCTTCGATCACCATCGATCGCGACAACGACAAGAATCCGGTCGTGGCGCTGCGCGAGATTGCCGACGAAACCCTTTCGCCGGACGATCTGAAGGAAGACCTCATTCATTCGCTGCAGAAGCACGTCGAAATCGACGAGCCGGAGCAGGAAGCTGGTTCTTCGTCCGGCACGGCGGCCCTGGTCTCCAAGAACGATGAAGACGACGACATGCCGGAGCCCGTCACCTTCGACCAGATGTCGGAAGAAGAGCTTTTGGCCGGTATCGAAGGACTTGTTCCGCCGGAAAAGAGCGACGATTACTAATCGTCAAGCTTTCCGATCTAATCTGGCGTGATGGAGTGCGTTTTCGTGCGTCAACCGTAATGGTTGGCGCGCTTTTTCTTTCCCGGAGTAGCCTTGGATGATGCGGCAATACGAGCTCGTTGAGCGAGTTCAGAAATATAAGCCCGACGCCAACGAAGCGCTCCTGAACAAAGCCTACGTTTATGCCATGCAGAAGCATGGCCAGCAGAAGCGGGCGAGCGGCGACCCCTATATTTCCCACCCCCTCGAAGTCGCCGCCATTCTCACCGACATGCATCTGGACGAATCGACGATCGCCGTCGCCCTTCTGCATGACACGATCGAGGATACGACGGCGACGCGCGCCGAGATCGACGATCTGTTCGGCGAGGATATCGGCCGTCTGGTCGAGGGCCTGACCAAGCTCAAGAAGCTCGATCTGGTCACCAAGAAGGCCAAGCAGGCGGAAAATCTGCGCAAGCTGCTGCTGGCGATTTCGGACGATGTGCGCGTGCTGTTGGTCAAGCTTGCCGACCGGCTGCACAATATGCGCACGCTGGAGCATATGCGCGATGACAAGCGCGCCCGCATCTCCGAAGAGACGATGGAAATCTATGCGCCGCTGGCCGGTCGCATGGGCATGCAGGACATGCGCGACGAGCTGGAGGATCTGTCCTTCCGCTACATCAATCCCGAAGCCTATGAAACGGTGACCAAGCGCCTGGAGGAATTGTCCCAGCGCAACGAGGGACTGATCAAGAAGATCGAGGACGAGTTGCGCGAGCTTCTGGTGGCGCAGGGGCTGGAGGCGCCCGCCGTCAAGGGGCGCCAGAAGAAGCCCTATTCGGTCTTTCGCAAGATGCAGTCGAAGTCTTTGTCCTTCGAACAGCTCTCGGATGTCTACGGCTTCCGTGTCGTCGTCAACGACGTGCCGTCCTGTTACAAGGCGCTCGGCGTTGTCCACACCCGCTGGCGCGTCGTGCCGGGCCGGTTCAAGGATTATATCTCGACGCCCAAGCAGAACGATTATCGCTCCATTCACACCACCATCGTCGGCCCGTCGCGCCAGCGCATCGAGCTGCAGATCCGCACCCGCCGCATGCACGAGATCGCCGAATACGGTATCGCCGCCCATGCGCTTTATAAGGATGGTGAAAACGGCGAGCCCGGCGAACTGCTGTCGCGCGAAAGCAATGCCTATTCCTGGCTGCGCCATACCATCGAGGCCCTGGCCGAAGGCGATAACCCGGAGGAGTTCCTCGAGCATACCAAGCTCGAGCTGTTCCAGGACCAGGTGTTCTGCTTCACGCCGAAGGGCAAGTTGATCGCCCTGCCGCGTGGCGCCACGCCGATCGATTTTGCCTATGCCGTCCACACCAATATCGGCGACACCACGGTCGGCGCCAAGATCAACGGCCGGATCATGCCGCTGGTGACCCGTCTGAGCAATGGCGACGAGGTCGAGATCATCCGCTCGGGCGTCCAGGTGCCGCCGGCCGCCTGGGAGGAGATCGTCGTCACCGGCAAGGCGCGCTCTGCGATCCGCCGCGCCACCCGCATGGCGATCCGCAAGCAATATTCCGGCCTCGGCCATCGTATCCTGGAGCGCACCTTCGAGCGCGCCGGCAAGGTCTTTTCCCGCGACGCGTTGCGCCCGGCTTTGCATCGCCTCGGCCATCGCGATGTCGAGGATGCCATTGCCGCGGTTGGGCGTGGCGAAATGTCGTCGCTGGATGTTCTGCGCGCCGTGTTCCCCGACTACCAGGACGAGCGCGTCACGGTAAAGCCGGCGGCGGATGATGGCTGGTTCAACATGCGTTCGGCCAGCGGCATGATGTTCAAGCTGCCGGGCAAGACGGCGGCGGACCGTGAAGCGGCGGCCAAGGCGGCCGCGGCCGGCGAAGCGCTCGACCCCTTGCCGATCCGCGGCCTCTCCGGTGCCGTCGAGGTGCATTTCACCCCGGCCGGCGCTGTGCCGGGCGACCGCATCGTCGGCATCATGGAAGAAGGCAAGGGCATTACCATCTATCCGATCCAGGCCTCGGCGCTGCAGCGTTTCGACGACGAGCCGGAACGCTGGATCGATGTGCGCTGGGATCTCGACGAAGCCAACAAGTCGCGCTTCCGCGCCCGCATTCTGGTCAATGCCATCAACGAGCCGGGCACGCTGGCAACCGTGGCCCAGACAGTTGCCGGTCTCGACATCAATATCAGCAGCCTGACCATGATGCGCGTCGCCACCGATTTTACCGAAATGGCCTTCGACCTCGAAGTCTGGGATCTGCGCCAGCTCAACCAGCTGCTGAGCCAGATGAAGGAACTGGACTGTATCTCCACGGTCAAGCGCGTCTACGATTGACAATCCGCCGCCTGGAATGCGTTTCCTGGCGGCTGACGCACAAAGTCGTGCCATTATTCTCCTCGAAAGTTCCAAAAAACAGGCATTTATTCGCCTAGCTATGCGTTATGCGCAGGGCTGCGGTCTCTCCTTGGCGTTGGTAAATTGTGCATCGCACAACTATATTCGTGTCATACGATGAACAACCCAGAAGAGAAGGAACGAAACAATGTTTGCCCCCATTCGCAAGCTCGCCCGCGCCCTGCGCGTCCCCAGCGCCCAGGATCGTGAAATGGCCTATCTGAACGGCTCGCATGACCGCTTCGACCTGGAATACCGTCAGCGTCAGATCGACAACGGCCTGTTCCGCAACAAGTTCTGATTTCGCCTGCTGATGTGCCGGTCAGGATCTCCATCCCGGCCGGCTTGATATGCAAGGCTCGTCGCTCCGCCGAGCGCTCCGGCAAGGCCGTTTAGGCACTTGAACTTGGCCACGCATATCCACTACATGTGGCTCATGCTGTTTCGCCGTCGCAAACCCGCAGGATTGATGGAAAAGCTGCGCGGCTTGGTCTGGCCCCGTATGGGTTTTCTGCGCTCATTTCGGTATTTTCGCATGCGTGTCTTGAGGCTGACAGCCTCGCCCCATGCTGTCGCGGCCGGCGTTGCTGCCGGTGTCATGTCCTCCTGGACGCCTTTCGTCGGCTTTCACTTCATCCTGTCGTTTGTCCTGGCCTACCTGCTGGCCGGCAATCTGATCGCCGCCGCGCTCGGCACGGCTTTCGGCAATCCCCTGACGTTTCCGTTCATCTGGGCTTTCACCTGGGAAGTCGGAAACCAGATGATCGGCCATCAAAAGCCGGGGCAGGGCAGCGCCATCGATCTGGTCAGTCTGTTCGAGAAACTCGAGCTGTCGCAACTGTGGGATCCCGTGCTGAAGCCGATGCTGATCGGCGCGGTACCGCCGGCGCTGGTGTCCGGCCTGCTGGTCTACGGCCTGGTTTTTTATGCCGTTCGCGGCTTTCAGGCGCGCCGCCGCGCCCATCTGGCCGAGCGTGCCCGCAACCGCCTCGGCGAGGCGGTCAGCGGCGTTCGGAGCGTTTAAGAGGAACATGTCATGATCATCGGCATCGGCAGCGACCTGATCGATATTGCCCGCGTGGCAAAATCGATCGAGCGTTTCGGCGATCGGTTCACCGCCCGCTGCTTCACGGATATCGAGCAGCAGCGCTCCGATGCCAGCCGCAACCGCGCCGCATCTTACGCCAAGCGTTTCGCCGCCAAGGAGGCCTGTTCGAAGGCGCTGGGGACCGGTCTTGCCCAGGGCGTATTCTGGAAGGACATGGGCGTTGCCAATTCAAAGGAAGGCAAGCCCTCCATGGTGCTGACCGGCGGCGCCGAAACGCGGCTGAAGTCGCTGCTGCCGGCCGGCCATGAGGCGATCATCCACCTGACCATCACCGACGAGCATCCCTATGCCCAGGCCTTCGTGGTCATCGAGGCGCGGCCTCTGACCGGATGAACCGGGCGCCCTCCATGGATTTTCACGTCCTAACCGTTGCCGCGGATGCGCGAAGCGACTAGAGAAAGCAGCTAATTGCTAAAACAAGGAAGAGACAGGCGTGTCCGAGCAAGTTGAAAAGAAGCAGAGTGCCCTTTGGGAAAATATCAAGGTCGTCATTCAGGCCTTGCTCCTGGCGATGGTCATCCGCACGGTGTTCTTCCAGCCCTTCACGATTCCGTCCGGGTCGATGATGCCCACCCTGCTGGTCGGCGACTATATCTTCGTCAACAAGTTCTCCTACGGCTATTCGAAATATTCCCTGCCGTTTTCGCCCAATCTGTTTTCCGGCCGCATCTTCGGCAGTGATCCGGAGCGCGGCGACGTGGTGGTCTTCCGCTTTCCGCCCAATCCCGAAGTCGACTATATCAAGCGTCTGGTCGGTCTTCCCGGCGACCGCATCCAGGTGATCGAAGGCGTGCTGCATATCAACGGCAAGCCGGTGCCGAAGGCGCCGGACGGCACCTTCACCTCGGATTATCGCCAGGATCCGGGTATCAACGTGCCGGTCTTCCGCGAGACCATGGACAATGGCGTAACCTATGACACGCTGGACCAGTCGCCGATCTCCAAGGGCGACAACACGCCCGAGCGGATCGTGCCCGAGGGCCACTATTTCATGATGGGCGACAACCGCGACAATTCGCTCGACAGCCGTTTCGACGTCGGTTTCGTGCCTGCCGAAAACCTGATCGGCCGCGCCTCGGTCATCTTCTTCTCGCTGGGCAACGACACCTCCTTCCGCGAGATCTGGAAGTGGCCAACGAACATGCGGTGGGAGCGCCTGTTCAAGGTTGTTCAATGAAGACAGCCAAGGGGTTGAGAGACGAGGACCGGTCGCGCATCGAAGCTGCGATCGGTCATTCGTTTGCGAACAAGGAGCGCCTGGATCGGGCGCTCACCCATTCGAGCGCCAAGACCGCCAAGGGCGGCAATTACGAGCGGCTTGAATTCCTGGGCGACCGCGTGCTGGGCCTCTGCGTCGCAGAACTCTTGTTCACGACGTTTCGCGCGGCTGCGGAAGGCGAGCTTTCGGTCCGTCTCAATCAATTGGTCAGCGCCGAGACCTGCGCGCAGGTTGCCGATGAGCTGGAGCTGCATCGCTATATCCGCACCGGCGCCGATGTGAAGAAGCTGACCGGCAAGAACATGCAGAACATTCGCGCCGACGCGGTGGAAAGCCTGATCGCCGCGATCTACCTCGATGCCGGCCTGGAAGCCGCCCGCGCCTTCATCCTGCGTTTCTGGAGCGCCCGCGCGGCCCGTGCGGATGCGGCGCGGCGCGACGCCAAGACCGAGCTGCAGGAATGGGCGCATGCGAATTTCGCGCAGACTCCGGTTTATCGGGTTGCAGAGCGCTCCGGACCGGATCATGATCCCCGCTTCACGGTGACGGTGGAGATTATCGGCTTGCCACCCGAGACAGGCGTGGAGCGCTCCAAGCGCACCGCCGAACAAGTGGCCGCTACCAGATTACTTGAGCGCGAAGGCGTATGGCAGAAACCTTCTGCCGGAAATTGATTGGACATCATGACAGACAGTGACAACACCCCGGCCATCGGTGGCCGCGAGATCGAAGGCGTACCGACCCGTTCCGGCTTTGTGGCGCTGATCGGCCCCACCAATGCCGGCAAGTCGACGCTGGTCAATCGCCTCGTCGGCGCCAAGGTCTCGATCGTCAGCCACAAGGTGCAGACGACACGGGCGGTTATGCGCGGCATCGCCATCCACAACAACGCCCAGATCGTCTTCATGGACACGCCCGGCATCTTCAAGCCGCGCCGCCGGCTCGACCGTGCCATGGTCACCTCGGCTTGGGGCGGTGCCAAGGATGCCGATTACATCGTCCTGCTGATCGACAGCGAGCGCGGCCTGCGCGGCGATGCCGAATCGATCCTGGAAGCCTTGAAGGATGTGCACCAGCCGAAAGTCCTGGTGCTCAACAAGATCGACCAGGTGCGCCACGAGGACCTGCTGAAGCTTGCCGCGGCCGCCAATGAGACGGTCCGCTTCGAACGCACCTTCATGATTTCGGCGACGACCGGCTCGGGTTGCGACGACCTGATGGACTACATCTCCGCAGCATTGCCACAAGGACCCTGGTACTATCCGGAGGATCAGATCTCCGATCTGCCGATCCGCCAATTGGCCGCCGAAATCACCCGCGAAAAACTGTTCCTGCGGCTGCATCAGGAGCTGCCCTATTCCTCTCATGTCGAGACGGAAAAGTGGGAAGAGCGCAAGGACGGCTCGGTGCGAATCGAGCAGGTCATCTATGTCGAGCGCGACAGCCAGAAAAAGATCGTCCTCGGCAAGGGCGGTGATGCCATCAAGGCGATTTCGACCGCATCGCGCAAGGAAATGTCGGAAATCCTCGAGCAGCCCGTCCATCTCTTCCTGTTCGTCAAGGTGAGAGAGAACTGGGGCGACGATCCCGAGCGGTTCCGCGAAATGGGCCTCGAATTTCCAAGGGAATAGAAGAGACAAAGGGGGCTCCCATGACAATGGGAGCTCTTTTTGCTATCGTGGATCCGAACCCGAATCCAGGCAAGGCAGCGCATGCAGTGGAGCGATGAGGCAATTGTGCTGGGCGTGAAGCGTCACGGCGAGACAAGCGTCATTGCCGAAGTGATGACGCGCAGCCGCGGCCGCCATTTGGGCCTGGTGCGTGGCGGCCGGTCGCGCAGCCTGCAGCCTGTGCTGCAGCCGGGAAATCTGCTGGAGGTCACCTGGCGGGCGCGACTTGACGAACATCTTGGTGAATACAGGGTCGAGCCGGTGAGGCTGCGCGCTGCCCGGTTGATGGAGAGTGCGACGGCGGTCTACGGCGTCCAGGCGCTCTCGGCCGTGCTGCGGCTTCTGCCGGAGCGCGATCCCCATCCGCATCTCTACGAGATGCTGGATCTCGTTCTCGACCATCTCGACGAACCTCGGGCGGCCGGCGAACTCTTTATCCGCTTCGAGCTGGCCGTGCTGAACGATCTCGGATTCGGGCTGGATCTGGCGCGCTGCGCGGCGACGGGACGAAGCGAGGACCTGGTCTATGTCTCGCCGAAATCCGGCCGCGCCGTCTGCCGGGACGCGGGTGCACCCTATGCGGACAAGATGCTGGCTCTGCCGCGGTTTTTGTCTGCGGGGGAGGCCAAGGCCGCCGATGGCGGCAGTCTGGCCGAGGCTTTCCGTCTGACCGGCTATTTCCTCAACCGGCATGTCTACGAGCCGCGCGGTCTGGAACCGGGCGCGGCTCGCGACGGATTTCTTCATGCGGCGTTGAAGGCCTTGCGATCGGGCACGCCAAGCGATGGCCCGGTCACGGACGGAGCAATCGCCGAGGCGAAGATCGCCTGACCATTGCGATCGGCCATTTCAAGGTGGTTGCGGATGGCGACCTGCAGTTCCGCGAGGTTTTCATAGATCTCGCCATCGAGTTCGATGACCGGAAACTTGACCGCGATGAACTTGACGCCCTTGCCATCGGGAATGGTGATGCCGACCGGGATGCCGGCGTATTCGACAACTTGCTTTTCCATACTATAGATCCTCGCCCGCATGAAAAATCGCGGGCTTCAACACTGAATTCGATTGTGACGGGTTAGAGAGGCTGCCGGTTCACATTCGACAGATGCTGGATTTCACGCACACAAGGGATGTGCCATGTCGGACGCTGCGCCAGGAGCCGACTGTATTACGAACGATAAAACGCATTACACGAACCTCCTTTGTCTGCGGGCGCCAGTCTTCACGCCCAGGCTACGTCCTTGCCGGCTTGAGCCGACGGGTTGAAAGGTAGGTGCGTCGTGTCGCGACGTCAACCACCGCCAGAGAAAAAATAAAATAATATTTTGCAGCGCAGCAAATGTGAAAGCTTTGCGGCAAAATAAATCCGCTGCGCCGCAATTGTTAAAAAATGGATCCGTATTTTGGCTTATTCCGCCGGCACCAGCAGGCCGCGGTCGATCGGCCGTTCCTTGATCGGCCAATGCACCACGGCGGCAAAAAGCCCAAGCGCCACACCGAACCACCAGACGCTGTCATAGGAGCCGAGGCGGTCATAGAGATAGCCGCCCAGCCAGACGCCGAGGAAGGAGCCGATCTGGTGGGACAGGAACACCATGCCGCCCAGCAAGCCCAGATGGCGCGTGCCGAACATGATGGCAACCAGCCCATTGGTCGGCGGCACTGTCGACAGCCACAACAGCCCCATGACGATCGAGAACAGGATGACCGATGTCGGGCTCTGCGGCAAAAGCAGGAAAGCCGTCACTGCCACTGAGCGCAGGACATAGATCAGCGCCAGGAAATACGGTTTCGAGTACCGCTGGCCGATCACGCCGGCGGCCAGAGAGCCGATGATGTTGAAGAAACCGATCAGCGCCATGGCAATCACCGCGTATCGAGCCTCGATGCCGATATCGCCGAGATAGGCCGGGAAATGCGCGGTGATGAAGGCGACCTGGAACCCGCAGACGAAGAAGCCAACGGCCAGCAGGACGTAACTCGTGTGCGAAAAGGCTTCCTTCAGCGCTTCGGCAACGGTCTGCTTGAACTGGTTTTTGCCTTGCGTTCCGGAATTGGCATTGCCGCGCAGCGGATAGGCCAGAAGCGGCACGATCAGCATCATGATGCCCATATAGACCAGGCTGTCGGACCAGCCATAGGTCGATATCAGCGCCTGGCTCAGCGGCGCAAACAGGAACATGCCGGCTGAGCCTGCCGCCGTGCCGATGCCAAACGCCATCGAGCGCTGCTCGGGGGTGACATGGCGCGCAAAGGCCGACAGCACGACACTGAAGGATCCCGCACCGATCGCCATGCCGACCAGCACGCCGCCGCCGACATGCAGCCAGATCGGCGCCTCGGCATGGGCCATCATCAGCAGACCGGCCGCATAGAGCAGGCCCGACATGGCCAGCACGCGCGCCGTGCCGTATTTGTCGGCCAAGGCGCCGAAAAATGGCTGGCTGAGGCCCCAGCAGAGGTTCTGCAGCGCCATGGCCAGACCGAAGGTGGAACGGTCCCAGCCGGTATCGTGAAGCATCGGCAATTGGAAGAAGCCCATGGCCGAGCGCGGCCCGAACACCAGCATCGCAATCAGCGAACCGCTGGCGATGATCAGCCAGGGCATGGAACTGCGAGCGGTCTTTTCCATGGGGGGAATCCTTGTTCTTGATGAGACGACATTACGGCCGGCTCGAGCCAGGGAAAAGCGCCTTTTCGTGAAGCAAGGATCAGCTAAATTGATCGATGTCTGTTTTGATGAAAGGCCCGATGGCGCAAATAAACGCTGATGGCCCCACCCGAGCCTATCGCCGCTTTATGGCCCAACTCTCCGACCGTTCCGAAATCACCGTCACGGTATCGCCCACGGCAACCGCTCCGTGATCGCGGGGCGTGGCATTCCAGCCGAACAGCGGACCGGGCACCCGCCGGTCGGCCGACATGCGCAGGCGTCCCATGGCCGGCATCGGGCTGGCAATATCGCGCGAGCCGGTGCGCTGATCCTGGGTGGTCATGATGCAGCGCGCGCAGGGTTTGACGAGGTCGAAGCGGATGCCGTTGATTTCTATGGCCAGCCAGCGGTCGTCCGCCCAGGGCTCGTCGCAATCGATGACGATATTCGGACGGAAGCGGTCCATGCCGACAGGTGCCTCGCCATGGGCCTGCATATCCGCATTGAGGCCGTTCAGCGAGCCGGTGGTGGTGATCAGCACCTGATAGCCATCGGCAAAGGTGACGGGCGTGTCGGGGCCGGCCCATTCGGGATTGGCGATGCGCCGGGCCCGCTCATCGAAATGCACCAGCTTCAGGTCGCGGCCGAGCCAGTCGGAGAGGGCTGCGTTGGTGGCATCATCGGCAACGGCGGCGCTGACGATCGATTTCCACACCGCCACATCCATGCGGCGATCCGGGTCGGGCAGGGGCGTCGTCACCGATCGGCCGTCGTCCAGCAACAATTGCACCTTTCCGGCGCCGGGCGTCACGGTGAGGGTGGCGAGGGCCGGCAGCTCCCGTTGCGTCACGAAATGGCCCGAGGGATCGACAACCATCATCCGCCGGTCGCCGACGAGCCCGTGGGCATCGACGTCTGACGAGGTCAGGGCAATGCCGCGGGCACTCTTCAAGGGATAGATGTGGAGTTCGCTGACCTGCATGGGATGGACCTCAGATTTCGTCGATGAAAAGGGCAAGAACCTGTTTCAGCCGCTCATGGCGCTCCTCGGCAAGTGCCCGACCGGCCTGCGTCTGGAAGCCGTCGGCCAGTTTGAACAGTTTTGCCGCGAAATGGTCAATGGCATAGCGCCTGTCGTCGAGCGGCCGGTGGGCGGCCAGCGGATCGGCGGGGTCGTAGAGGGCGGAGCCCATGCGGCCGGCGCTATAGAAGCAGCGGGCGGCGCCGACCATGCCGATGGCATCGAGCCGGTCGGCATCCTGCAGGATCTTCGCCTCCAGCGTTTCAGGCGCAATATTGGCCGAAAAGCTGTGGGCGTGAATGGCATGCGCGACCTGGTCGATGGCCGCAGGCGTCCAGCCGAGCAGGCCAAGAATGCCGTGTGCCTTTTCCGCGGCGAGCTTTGATGCTTCTGCGCGCAAGGGAGAATTCTTTTCCACCGCCACGCAGTCGTGCAGCAGGACTGCCGCCGCCAGCACCTCGCCATCGCCGCCCTCACGGCCAAAGATCCGCATGGCGTTCTTGTAGACCCGCAGCAGATGCGCAATGTCATGGGAGCCGTCACTGCTGTCGGCGGCATACGGCAATAGCTGTTCGGCCAGATGCGGATGTGCCGAAAAGGCGGCCGCGTCAGCGGGCATGTCCATCGTTTGCGTCTTTCGATTCGGAAGCGACTATTCCGCTCTAAACGACGTTGCGACGGGTTCAAGCCGAAATGTGAAAGCGGGATGATGGAGCGGACGCAAAAGGCCGGCAGATGTCAATTATATGACGCGAATCGTGACGATCATTGCAGCCTGAAGCGGCATCGGGCGCAACTGTTAGTTATTGCCTATAACAAATAATTTTGACGATAGGGCCCAAATCACCTTATTTGCCTTAATCAAGTTTTGAGGTTCTTGTGCTGCGTACCGAAAAATCCGCCCATTTCCAATGACGCGAATTTTAACAGGGGGTATTCATGACCAGCATTTCAGCCGCATTGCCTACGACGTACACCAGTTCGATTTCCAGCCTCGACACCAACGGCGACGGCGTCGTCAGCGCCGAGGAACAGGAGGCCGCCAACAGTAACAAGCGTACCCAGGATCCGACCGTCGAGAGCGAGAACGCTGCCTCCAGCGTTGCCTCGCAGCTGACCGGCGACATGGTCGCCATGATGCTCAGCCGGGGCGACATGACGCCGCCGTCTGACGAAGACATGTTCTCCAATATGGACACAGATGAAGACGGCAAGGTGACCGAAGCCGAATTCGTCGCTGCCCGCCCTGAAGATGTGAGCGAGGAAGATGCCGCGTCGCTGTTCGCATCTTTCGATGAAGAGGGAACCGGTTCCTTGACCGAGGCCCAGCTTGCCGAGGCCCAGGAAGACATGGCCCCGCCGCCACCACCGATGATGATGGAGATGATCTCCACCGGTGATGAAGGCTCCGAGACCGAGACGATGAGCATCGAAGATGTTCTGGAGGAAATGAAGTCTGTGATCGACGCCTATCGTGAACTGGCCAGCAGCGCCGAGACGGCCGAGGCCGAGGCTGAAACCGAGGCCGTCTGACGGTCTGCACACCATGCATCAGGCGAGCCGGGGGTGGATGGAAATCTTCCCTCGGCTTTTTTTTGTGCGATGTCCAGTCAGGCGCCCGTAAGTGCTGCCGGTGCCGTCAGCGGCAGGACGAAAGGGGCATTGCCATCGGCATCTCTGCCGCGGCCGATTTGGCGAACCGCGCGGACAAGATTGCCCTGGCGGCCCAGAACATCATCGGCAATCTCCACCAGGCGGGCATTCGGCGTGGCAAAGGGCGAGGCGAGCCGCAGGCGCTCGGCAAGGGCGAAGTCGTCTTGCTGCGGGTCGACGGCGAGCCCGGCAATCAGCGCGGCGGCCGGCGACCGCGACACGCCCATCCAGCAATGGATCAGCAGCGGCGCCGACTGGTCCCATGTCCGGGCAAAATCGATGATCTGCAGCACATGGCTTTCCTGCGGTGCGATCAGGTCGCCGGTCCCGGCAAAGGTAATATCGTTCATGCCGAGCTTCAGGTGACGGGCGGCATCGATGACCGCCGGCCGGTGAAAGTCCTGCTTTTCGGCGAGAAGGCTGATCATCTCCCGCGCCTTGTGGCGCACGGCCATTTCGGCGATGCGCGACAGCGGCGCCACCACGATCGCGCTCATGGCGCCGGTCTCCCGCTGCCGGCCCTCGCCGCCTCGATCGCCTCGAAGCGCTCTGCAAACAGCCTCTGGGCCTGGGTGGCGGCAAGCGGTGCGATGGTCAGCATTTCGACGGTAATGCCGCGCGGCTGGCCGAAGAATTTGCGCGCCTCGGCTTCCGAAAACCCGGCCAGCACGGTCGCCTCGAAATAGGCTGCGATGCAGTCGGCTTTCTTGATCAGGGTCTTCAACTCCCGGGAGGGATGCGGCGGCAGGCCGAAGCGCAGGTGGATGGCCGCCTCCAGGCGCTTTTCAACCGTCTTGTAACCGCCGCCGACCACCGCCTTGAACGGAGAAATCATGTCGCCGATCACATATTCAGGCGCATCGTGCAGCAGCGCCATCTGCAGATCGTTAGGGGGCGCCTTCGGATTGCAGCGACGAAAGATCTCCTCGACCATCAGGCTGTGTTGCGCCACCGAGAAGGCGTGGTCGCCGGCGGTCTGGCCGTTCCAGCGCGCCACGCGGGCCAGCCCATGGGCGATATCGCCGATCTCCACGTCGAGCGGCGAGGGATCGAGCAGATCCAGCCGCCGTCCCGACAGCATGCGCTGCCAGGCCCGAGCCAGGGTTTCACCGGCGGCCGTCACGCCTTAAGCCTCTTCGCTCGTCGTGGTCGGGAAGGAGAGCCCGCTCCAGGCCGGCAGCGACAGCGAAACGGTCGTGTCACC
The DNA here is from genome assembly GCF_012276985.1 of Agrobacterium sp. a22-2. Taxonomy (GTDB): domain Bacteria; phylum Pseudomonadota; class Alphaproteobacteria; order Rhizobiales; family Rhizobiaceae; genus Allorhizobium. The sequence continues at coordinate 74,872 of NZ_JAAXMM010000010.1, forward strand.
GGCAAGGATTTCGGTGTTGGCCGCAAGGGCGTCACCCACCCGGTCGGTGCGCACGATCGCAAGGCCGCGGTTGCCGGCAACCGTGCCCAGCTGGCCGACCGGTTTGCCGCCAGAGGTGATCGCCGTGCCGGTTGCAGGCAACGGCTCTTCGGCGGAGACAATCACCACCCGCCGCCGTGCCGTGCCACGATGCTGCATGCGCGACACGACCTCCTGGCCGACATAACAGCCCTTCTTGAAGGATACGCCGCGATTGAGGTCCAGCAATACGTCGTGCGGAAAGGCATCCTGCAGTTCGAAGTCAAAGCCCGATTCGACAATGCCGTTGAGAATGCGCAGCGCGTGATAGCCAGCGGGTGGCGCCTCGGCATGCTGGCCTGCCCGGCGCAGCAGGGTCACGCCGGCGGCGGCAAACCGCATGTCCCGGATGTCGTCGGCTGCCGCATCCTCGCCCCAGAAAACGATAACCCCCTGTGTTTCGGAGACGGAAATCTCCACCGCCGCCCGCAATTTATACATGGAAAGCCGCCGGATCAGTGCTTCTTGAGCGGCCGCCGTCGTCTCGATCAGGAATGCGTTGCCATCGCGCCAGACCAGGAAATCGAACAGGATCTTGCCCTGTGGCGTCAAAAGTGCGCCGGGCCAAGCTTCGTTTTGGCCAATCGCCTCGATATCCGTCGTTATCAGGTTTTGCAGGAAGTGCTCGGCGTCGGCGCCGGCGACGCGGATCAACGCGCGATCTGGCAGGAATGCTGCTGGCATGGTCTGTTCATCCCGGTTGTTGAAGCCGAAGAATTAGAAGGTCGCAGACCAGGCGGCAAGGCCGTTAGTCGCCGGCGGTGAAGAATTTCCATTGGCCATCCGGCGAAATGCCGGCGCGGAAGAAATTGTAATTGCCGTATTCGAGCATGCCGTCGTAATCGCCGGCTGTGACGATCCGCAGCAGCTCGACCTTTTCCGGCGCCGTCAGCGTGCCGAGCGGCTTTTCTGCAAAATAGGGCCAGACATAGACTTCGTCGGGTGTGCCGGCATCGACGCGGACGAAGCCGGTCGACAGGACATCGAGCAGGATGGCCAGCACCTCAAGGCCGTCGGGATCGCCCGACAGGCTCTTCAGCAGCTCGACCGGGTCGGTGTCATTGTCGCCAAGCACCACCTGCGTCTGGTTGGGGCCGGGGTTCATCAGCGGACGCAATCGTTCGAGATCGCCGGACGCGGCTGCCTCGACCATCAGTTGGCGCAGCCGGCGGACCGGCTCGGGGGCTTTCTCGATATCGTAGATCACCTCGACAGGGGTTGCCGGCGGTTCTTCCGCGGCACTGGCGTCCGGTGTGGCGGCGGGCTTATTGTCGATCAGCGGTGCCGGTTCGGGCAGGCCGATGACGGCATCCGGTCTGTCCTCCGTGCTCTCATCGACGGAGGGAGCGGGCGGCGTCTCGTCCTTTGCCGGCGATTCGCTCGTCTGGCCGGGCAGGGGCTTCAGCTCGGAGAGCGCAAGGGCCGGGCGAATCGGAAAACCCACCGTCGAACTGGCGAGCATTGCCAACAGCAAAACTGATGAAACGGCCCACCGTCTGTGAGCTCCAGCCACGATCCGCATCGACAAAGGCCTCTAAATATTACTGAACGCTACGCGTTGGGGAAAATTCGCCGGCGAGCATGCGGGTCCGCAGGGAGTTCAGCATGGCCTCCGCGCCGTCCTCGCCATGAATTCGAATGGTCTCGCGCATTGCCAGCGCAATGGCAGCATCTGCAATGATTTCCGGCTCGATACCGTCGGCCATGCCGTCGGCCCAGGCCTCGTTTTGATATTCCAGGGCGGCTTGCATCTTCTCATGAACGATCATGTCGTCGATGTCGTTGCGGCGTGGTTCCATTTGCATTCCTCGCAAGCGTCCGGTTCTTACTCACTTGTTAACGACTTTATCAGCCTTTTATCAAAACGACACGGCCTCATGCCAAAACAGGTAAATTAACGGTTAATTTCCAAATCTGGTCGTGATTTCCGTAACCAGTGTTGCGCCTTCGTTACGGTATCGCTCGCCCGCGGCGCGTGCCGAGGCCGTGCAGGCGCTGTGAACCGAGGCAAAAGCCCGGTATCCGCGATTGAAGGCTGCGACCAGCTGCTCCTGCCGCGCCGGCTCATTGGCCGTCTCGGTCGCGATCAGATCCTGCATGGCCTTGCGCCATTGCGGCTCGGACGAATCCCTGCACAGATTGCGCAGATAGGCGACGGCGCCGAGGATCTCGGACAGCTTGCCGAGCTGGGCGTCATAGGGTGCCGGCGATGCGACTGCCGGCGCCGTTTCCACCACGCCAACAGCGCCTTGCGCTTGCGCGGGGCCGGCCGGATTCAGCGTCAAGAGCAGCAGTGCGGGAAGGAGAAGGCGGGTCACGATCGTTCTTCTTGGATTGGTACGGAATGGCACAATGCCCGGTTGGCGGCCCGGCTGTCCTGCTCTTACTCCCCTTTGCTCATCGCCACCAGCCTGCGCACGCAGTCGAGCACGCTTTCCGGCACGGGCAGTTCGGCGATCTCTTCCGGCAGATACCAGCCTGCTTCAGTGGCGTCGCTTGAGGCTTGCGCGATCGTCTCGTCATCCGTCTCGACACGAAACACCGACAGGAAGAAATGATGGGCTGCAACGCCGTCGCGGGTCTCCGGCAGCAGGTCGTAGGTGGCAAACAGCCGTGGATTGGCGCCGCGAAGCCCGGTCTCCTCGAACAGTTCGCGCAGGGCCGTCTCGGCCGGCGTCTCTCCGGCCTCCGCCCTGCCGCCGGGAAAGGCGAACAGGTCGGCGGCCGGCGGATTGCGCCGGCGAATCAACAGGAGACGGCTTTGCCGCTCCACGATGGCCGAAGAGGCGAGGGTGGGTTGGCTTGTCATGGCGCGCTGGCAGTCCTTCTGCACGACGGATCAGTCGCCGCATCTTAGGAGCAGCGCGGACGGAACGAAACGGAAAATCTTGCATCTCCTCGCCGCAGCGCACATCTTGACCCACCTGCGGCTGGCTGCCATGTAAAGTCCCATGTGTGGACGGTTTTCCCTGACGGCAACACCGCAAGAGGTGCAGGAATTCTTCGGCCTTCTCGAGATGGAAGGGTTTCCGGCGCGCTACAATATTGCCCCGACGCAGCCTATCCTCGTGGTCCTCTCCTCGGAACGTGCGATGCCCGGCAGCAATCTTCCCGACCGCCGCGCCATGCTGGTCAGATGGGGTCTGCTGCCGTCGTGGGTCAAGGATCCCAATGATTTCCCGCTGCTTCTGAACGCCCGCGCCGAAACGGCGATCGGCAAGGCGTCGTTCAAGGCGGCCATGCGTCATCGCCGGGTGCTGGTGCCGGCCTCCGGCTTTTATGAATGGCATAGGCCCGACAAGGAGAGCGGCGAAAAATCGCGGGCCTACTGGATCCGGCCGAAAAACGGCAAGATCGTCGCCTTTGCCGGGCTGATGGAGACGTGGTCGTCGGCCGATGGCAGCGAGGTCGACACCGGGGCGATCCTGACGACGGGGGCCAATAGCACGATCGGGCAGATCCACGATCGCATGCCCGTGGTGATCAAGCCGGAGGATTTTTCGCGGTGGCTCGATTGCAAGAGCCAGGAGCCGCGCGACGTTGTCGACCTGATGGTCGCGGCACCGGAGGATCTTTTCGAAGCCGTGCCTGTCTCCGACCTGGTCAATAAGGTCAAGAATACGGGCCCCGACGTTCAGGCTCCTGTCGCACCATCCCTGCCGGAAGCCGCGCCGCAGAAGCGCCGCGAACCGCCGGGCCAGATGTCACTGTTTTAAGATGGATCGCTGTGAAACTCAGGCGAGCTTCTTGACCGGCTTGCGCTTCAGCATCAGCGCCGCCGCCACCACCGCTTTCAATCCCAGCGGACGGTAATGGGTATGCAAGTCCGATTTGCCGGGCTGCTGCTGTTTGGCGCCGGCCTTGGTCGAGGTCATGTCAGTCTCCTGAAAGTGTTTCCCGTAGTTTCTTATTTTGGCTCTGTCGGGACAGATCATGACAAAAGCGTGACGGATGCAAATCAATTTAAGTCTTAACTGACCATAATTCGCGATTGGCACGACAAAATTTGGGATTTAGGGAAAAAGATCGGCTTCAACACCGATCAGAGGCCGCGGTCCATGGCCGGTCCGTCGTCTTCGCCGCTGTCCTCCTCCACCGTCAGCGTGCCATAGCGACGCTTCCAGGCCCGTGCACCGAAGGGCAGGGTGAGCAGGTAGAGAATCACCGTCAGCGACAGGACTTCCCAGGTGAAGCTCATCAGCAGCGCCACATAAAGCACCACGCCGAGCATCAGGGGAAGAACGAGGTCCCGGCGGATGCGGCTGGTGGCCGACTTGCCCGACCAGACCGGCAGGCGGCTGACCAGCAGATAGGCGATCAGCACGGTATAGCCCGCAGCGACATAGGCAAAGGTCGGCGAGGGCTCGACGCCGAGGAAGCCGAGATAGACCGGCAGAAGCACGATCATCGCACCCGCCGGCGCCGGTACGCCGACGAAATATTCCGACTGCCAGGGAGCCTTGTTTTCGCGCTCGTCCATGACATTGAAGCGCGCCAGCCGCAGCCCGGCGGCAATGGCGAAGATCAGGCAGGCGATCCAGCCCAATGAGCGGGCGCCGTCCAGCAGGAAGACATAGAGCACGAGGGCCGGGGCTACGCCGAAGTTGATGATGTCGGCAAGCGAATCCATCTGCGCGCCGAATTTTGACGTGGCTTTCATCAGCCGGGCAATCCGCCCGTCTATGCCGTCGAGAAAGGCGGCGACCAGAACCATGCCGACCGCCAGTTCATAGCGGTTCTCGAAGGCCAGGCGAATGCCGGTCAGGCCGGCGCAGATCGCCAGGACCGTGATGAGGTTGGGGACGATCAGCCGCAGCGGGATTTCGCGCAGCCGCGGCCCGCGGGCAGCGTCGCTCTGCCCGTTCGCCTCTTTCTGTTCGATCGTCGGTTCAGCCTTACTCATGGTCGAAATCCCGTCCCGTCCTGCGTGCCGCCAATGTCAGCTCCGGCGGCTGATCACCGGTCCCTTGGAAGAGCCATATTCCGCCAGAACCGTTTCGCCGCCGACGGCCTTCTGGCCCAGCGCGACACGAGGCTCGGCACCGGCCGGCAGGAAGACATCCAGGCGCGAACCGAAACGGATCAAGCCGAAACGTTCGCCGGCATCCAGCGGTTCGCTAGGATTGGCCCAGCACACGATGCGCCGCGCCACCAGGCCGGCGATCTGCACGACGCCGATCTGGCCATGCGGGCTGTCGATGACGAGGCCGTTGCGCTCGTTGTCGTGGCTCGCCTTGTCGAGTTCCGCATTGAGGAAGGAACCCTCGCGATAGACGATGTTGACGATGCGGCCACGCATCGGCGAGCGGTTGATATGGGCATCGAAGACATTCATGAACACCGAGATGCGCAGCATCGGCTCGTCGGACAGATGCAGTTCTTCCGGCGGCTTGACCATCTGGATGGACGAAATGCGGCCATCGGCCGGGCTGATCACCAGGTCGTCGTCCTGTGGCGTAACGCGTTCGGGATCCCGGAAGAAATAGGCGCACCACAGGGTCAGCACCATGCCGATCCAGAACAACGGTTCCCAGATCCAGCCGAGAACCAGCGATCCAACGAAGAAGGCGGCAACGAAAGGATAACCTTCCTTATGGATCGGCACGATGGTGTTGCGGATCGTATCGAACAAAGACATGGACCATCATTCTCCTTGGAAACGGACAGAACAGGTGACTACAGCGAAACCGGTCCCGGGGCAATGGCGCGGCGGTTGGCAGCATCGCCCTGCGCGCCGCGCCTAGCCGGAGACCTGTCATAAGCCATCTATAGGTTCCTATATCGAGACTTGGTATTACTTCATTCGAGGCGTTCTAAATTATGATTATCGTAAGGAAATCGAGCGATTTTGAGGTCGTCACACATCTGGAATTCGGCCGATCATGAACATCAAGCGAAACGACCGGGCAGCAGCAATGCCTCACGGCGACCTCGACGTTTTCTGGTATGCCCTGGACGGCGCTTCCGCGCCGGCAGATTTTCAAGATGTTGCTGTGTTCGATGATGCGAAATGCCTGCCCGGTGGTTCGGGGATCGTGCTCGCGCCGCTTGCCGCCAGCCGCATCGGGGAGGACCTGCGCGCCATACGGGCCGCAATTGGCGAGGAGACCTACCTGATCGCCGTCCTCGGGGACCATCTCAGCGCCGTCTGGCTGGAGCGGGTGATCGAACTGGGGGCCGACGACGTGGTCTTGCTATCCGAACGCCCGGCGATCCTCTTGAGCCTTGCGCGCGCCCGCAGGGTCGTCAGTGGGCGCGCCCGGACCTCAGCCAGCCTTCATGATCTGGCCGAGCAGCGTGACTATCTCCAATATTGTATCGACAATCTTCCCGCCCCGGTCTTCTTCAAGGGTGCCGATGGCGTTTACCTCGGCTGCAACAAGGCGTTCGAGGCCTATATCGGTCTGTCCGCCGAACAGATCATCGGTGGCACGGTCTACGACGTGGCGCCGCCGCATCTGGCGCAGACCTACGACCAGGCGGATCGGTCATTGCTCCATAGCGGCGGCGTGCAGATTTATGAGGCGCATTGTCGCTTCGCCGACGGCTCGTCCCGCGTCGTCAGCTACCAGAAGGCGGTCATGACCGATCGTCAGGGCAGGCCACTCGGCATCGCCGGCGCCATGCTGGATATTACCGAGCGCAAGGCGCTCGAGGCCAAGCTGATCCGCGCCGCCGAGCGCGACCCGCTGACGGATTCCTACAACCGGCGGAAATTCTTCGAACTGGCCGTGGATCTGTCCGCCGAGGCCCATGCGGCTGGCCGGCCGGTCTCCGTCGCGGTCATCGACATCGATCATTTCAAATCGGTCAACGATCGCTTCGGCCATCATATCGGCGATCAGGTCCTGTGCCGGGTGGCGCGGCACCTGGAGCGCCAGATCGGTGAGGGCAATGTCATGGCGCGGGCCGGCGGCGAGGAGTTTTTCGTCCTGTTGCCGGGACATACGATCAGCTCAGCCGGCGATATCCTCGACGCGGCGCGCCAGAATATCGCCGCCTATGAAATCGAATGCGAGAATGCGACGATCCCGGTGACGATCAGCCTCGGCCTTGCCCTCTACGAAGGCCCGTCCGAGACCATCTGGGATGTTCTGAAGAAGGCCGACCGGGCGCTCTACAGCGCCAAGAATGCCGGACGCAACCGCATCGTCATCGCAGCCTGAGGGTCAAAGCATGTCGCCCGAAAGTGGGCACCGGTTTCGGGGCAACGACATGCGATAAAACAAAGAGATGAAGCGTGACGAGCGAATCTGAAAGATCGCGACACGCTTTAAAGGCCAAAAACAATCAGCTGGCCGGCGGCTGGCGGACCACCACGCCGAGATCGTCGCTTTCGCGCACCTGGCGCAGATGTTCCTCAGCCTGGGTCGCTTCACGCTGGCGGTTCCACATCGAGGCATAGAGCCCGTTCTGCTCCAGAAGGCCGGCATGGGTACCGCGCTCGGCAATCTCGCCGCCCTTCAGCACGATGATCTCGTCGGCCCCGACCACGGTCGACAGCCGATGGGCAATGACCAGCGTCGTGCGGTTTTTCGAGACGATGTCGAGGGCGGCCTGGATCTCCTGTTCCGTCGTGGTGTCCAGCGCCGAGGTCGCCTCGTCGAGGATCAGGATCGGTGGCGCCTTCAGCACCGTGCGGGCAATGGCGACGCGCTGCTTCTCGCCGCCCGAAAGCTTCAGGCCGCGCTCGCCCACCATGGTCTTGAAACCGTGCGGCAATTCGCGGATGAAGCGGCTGATCTGCGCCACCTCGGCGGCCGCATCCACTTCCGCATCGGTGGCGCCGATCCGTCCGTAGCGGATATTGTAGGCGATGGTGTCGTTGAACAGTACCGTATCCTGCGGCACCATGCCGATCGCCGAGCGCAGGCTCTTCTGGGTAATGGCCCGCACATCCTGGCCGTCGATGGTGATCGAACCCTTCTGCACGTCGTAGAAGCGGTAGAGCAGCCGCGAGATCGTCGACTTTCCGGCGCCCGACGGACCGACGACGGCGACCGTCTTGCCGGCCGGCACCGTAAACGACACGCCCTTGAGGATCGGCCGCTCGGGATCATAGGAAAAATGCACGTTGTCGAAGACGATGGCGCCCTGTTCGATCGCCAGTTCCTTGGCATTCGGCGCATCCTTGATTTCGGCATCGACGTTCAGGAGGTCGAACATCTGCTCGATATCGGTCAGCCCCTGGCGGATTTCGCGATAGACGAAGCCGATGAAATTGAGCGGAACCGAGAGCTGCAAAAGCATGGCATTGACGAAGACGAAGTCGCCGATCGTCTGCTCGCCGCGCTGCACGGCCAGAGCCGATAGGATCAGCATCACCATCATGCCGAGCGAGAAGATCACGCCCTGGCCGAAGTTCAGCCAGCCGAGCGAGGTCCAGACCTGGGTCGCGGCCTTCTCGTAGCGCTCCATCGAGGCATCGTAGCGGCGCGCCTCCATGTCCTCGTTGCCGAAATATTTGACCGTCTCGAAGTTCAGCAGCGAATCGATCGCCTTGGTATTGGCGTCGGTATCGCTGTCGTTCATCGACCGGCGAATGCCGATGCGCCAGTCCGAGGCGCGGATGGTGAACCAGATATAGGCCCAGACCGTGAAGGCGGTGATGGCCAGATAGGAGAAGCCGTAGCCCCACCAGAACACCAGTGCCGTCAGCAGGAATTCCAGAACCGTCGGCACCGAGTTCAGAATCGTGAAGCGGACGATGGTTTCGATGCCCTTGGTGCCGCGTTCGATGATGCGCGACAGGCCGCCGGTCTTGCGCTCCAGGTGGAAGCGCAGCGACAGCTGGTGCATGTGTACGAAGGTCAGATGGGCAAGCCGCCGCACCGCATATTGGCCGACGCTGGCAAACAGCGCGTCGCGCAGCTGGTTGAGGCCCCATTGCACGATGCGGGCCACATTATAGGCCGCCACCAGCATGACCGCCGAAAGCAGGAAAGCCGGCAGCAGGCCGGCCATGTCGGTGGTGCCATCGAGCGCGTCGGTCGCCCATTTGAAGAAATAGGGCACCATGATCAGGATGAGTTTCGACAGCACCAGGAAGACCGAGGCCCAGACGACGCGCATTTTCAGGTCGAAGCGTTCGGCCGGCCACATATAGGGCCAGAGGTTGATCAGCGTCTGCATGGGATTGCTGCTGTCCGCCGATACGGTCTTCTTATTGTCCGCCATGCTGTCCGTCCCCCGAAGGAGCACCACCGAGTTGCAACGAACCCGCGATAAGCGCCCCTGGATAGTCAATGAGTGCTGTGAGACCCCGGCGGCCGTTCGATGGCGCCGGGATTAAAAAGCGGCGGCTCCCGAAGGAACCGCCGCATGGGCGCGAGATAGGTCCGGCAATCGGCTTTTGCAATGGCCGGAGTGTGAAACTTCAGTGACTTGTGGCGCAAGCGCCTCAGTTCGACCGTCGCTCCTGCAGCCGCTTGCGATGCAGCTCCTCGGCATTCGGCAGGGCCTCGTTCGGAACCTTGAAGGTCTGGCCGGGCTCGATCAGATCGGGATTGGCGATCTGGTCCTCATTGGCCAGATAGATCGTCGTGTAGCGCACGCCCTGGCCGTAGACGCGGCGGGAGATCTGCCACAGCGTATCGCCGCGGCGGATGATCACCGTGTTGCGGCTTTCGGTCAGCGGCGCCTGCTCGATCGTCTTCGGCGCACCGGCCACAACCGGTGCCGGAGCACTCGGCGGGGCAGCCGGAGTACCAGCCTGGGCCGTCTGGTCGGCTGGGGCTGCCGGCTGGGGCAGCGGTTCGAGGACGGCGTCGATCAGGCTGGAGAGTTTGTCGAGGGCAGCGCCAACGGCGGCGATGTCGCGCGGCAGGGCCTGCAACGTCGTCAGGGCCGTTGCGGCCTTGCCGGCAATCCGCATGACGAAATCTTCCTGGGCCTGATCGGCATCATTGCCGAGCCGGAACTCGGCCAGCGACTTCAGGGCGATTTCGGTGGCCGAACGGGCGGCCGCCAGACTTTCCAGCGCCGGCTGCTTGCCGTCGGCATAAAGCGATTTCAGGATGGAGAAAGCTTTTGCAAGCGCATCCCGCTGCTTGGCGAACGCCCCTTGCTCCAGCGGAATCATTGTTCCAGCGGCATCGGCTGTCGTATCGTTCGGCTGTGCGATGACGGCGACCTGATCGCCGGCCGGCCGGTCGAACGGCACGGAGGCGCGCAGCGCCACCTTTCCGTCCGCGCCGAGAAGGTCGACGCGGATGACGTGCTGGCCGACCGTCAGCGCCATCTTGCCATCGACGACGAAATGGCCGCTCTGGTCGACAATGGTTTGCCCGATCATCTGGTCGTCGGCATAGGCCTTGACGGAGCGGCCGGCGGCAGCGGTCCCGGCCACGAAGATCCGGTCGCCTTCCAGTTCCACGGCGGTCACCTGGATTTCCGGCTTCTGCGATGCATCGGCGGGCAGGGTGGTCGGCGCATTTGCCGGCTCGGTGCCGGTAGCCGGCGGTGCGGTGGCCAGAACGCTGGATGCGGCCGGCAGGGCCGGGGTGATGGCGGCCGCGTCGGCCGGCTGATCGGCCGCGACGCGGGTCGTCTTGTCGGCCGTGTTGACGGTCTCGGGCACGGAGATCAGACGGCTTGCCTCGCCGGGCTTGGTCACCATGGCGAGCAGTTCGCCGCCCGATTTTTCCGGGATCGACACGGTGGCGACCTCTTCCGATGTCACCGTCTTGCCATCCTTGGCGGTGGCCTTCAGTTCCAGCGTATGGTCGCCCGGCGCCAGCGGCTGGTCGATCACGGCTGCGAAATCGCCGCTGGGGCCGACTTCGATCGTGGAGATCGGTTTGTCGCCATCGATAATTTCAAGTTTGGAACCGGGGGCCGCACTGCCGGCAATCACGGTGGAACCGTCCGGCTCGACGCGAAGCACGTCGAAGCGCGGCAGGGCGGCGTCATCGGCTGCAGCCGGTACATCGGCCGACGGCTGCGACGCAGGTGCCGCCGGAACATCGGCCGTTATCGTTTCGCCCTTCAGGGCTTTGAGGATGGTCGAGATCGCCGCGGCGGCCTCCTGGGGGCTGTCGGGCAACGATTGCAGCAGCGTGAGCGTCCGGGTGGCCGCCTCGCGCGTCTTGCGGGCGGCTTCCATCACGGCGGCGTCGAGGCCTTCTGGAATCTCCAGTGCCGACAGGGCCGAAACGGCGCTGGTCGCCAGCGCCCGTGCGCCGGCATAGGCTTCGGCGGTCGGTGTCTTGCCGTCGGCAAACAGGGTGGACAGGTCGGTGACGGCCTTTTCGGCCTCGGCCGCCAGCCGCGCCATCTTGGCCGAAACCTCGTTCACGGCCTTTGCCGCCGTATCCGTGGCGGTCGGCGCTGCGTCCGGTGCCTTTGCTGCGGTATCCTTGGCAGGTTGTTGCGGATCGCTTGCCGCCTGTTCGGCCGCTTGTCTGTCGCCCGTCACCCGTGGCAGCACGAAAAAGATCATCAGTACAGTTGCAATGCCAAGCACTACCAAAGCCAGCCAGCCGGCACGGTTTTTCATCATCATTCGTCTCCGCGCGGCCATACCGCTGTATCCCTTGGAATTGCTAGCGTTTTCTCCGCTGTTTCACAAGCTTTGTCGGCGCTGTTCGGCAGCTGCGTCCCCGCCTTTTCGTCAAAATTGTTGACCTTGCTGCCGCTGCATTGTCTTTTTGGCGCATGACGGAAAACACAGACACGATTCGATCCATCTGCGTCTATTGCGGCTCACGGCCCGGACGTGATCCCGACTACATGGCCGCTGGCCGGGCGCTCGGCAAATCTATCGCCGACCACGGCCTTCGCCTCGTCTATGGCGGCGGCACCAAGGGCATCATGGGAGCTGTCGCCAGCGGTGTGCTGTCGAACGGCGGCAGGGTCACCGGCATCATCCCGGAATTCCTGGTCGACATGGAAGCGACGCGCCATTCGCTGGGACAGCTCGACGAGTTGATCATAACCCCTGACATGCATGCGCGCAAACATGGCATGTTCGAACGCGCCGATGCCTTTGTCACCTTGCCGGGCGGCATTGGCACGCTGGAGGAGATCGTCGAGATCATGACCTGGGCGCAGCTCGGGCAGCATGAAAAGCCGATGGTCTTTGCCAATGTCAACGGCTTCTGGGATCCGATGCTGGAACTGATCCAGCACATGCGCGAGGAAGGTTTCGTCCATACCGGCCACCGCGTTCAGCCGATGGTGATCTCGTCGATCGACGAGATCGTGCCGGCCATCCTCAAGCGCTGGGACAGTACGGACAATCTCGACGGCGAAGAGGACCTGATCGCCAAGCTCTGATCACGACGCGGCGGTCGGCTTCAGTCGACGATAAAGAGCTTTGCGCCGCCTGTCGTCGACGAGCGGTGCGGTTCGGCATTGTCGGCCACCTGATAGCTCATGCCGGGCTTCAGGACAAAGGTCCGGCCGTCGGCAAGCTCGGTGGTCAGTTCCCCTTCAAGACACAAGAGGATATGGCCTTTGACGCACCAGTGGTCGGCCAGATAGCCCGGCGTATACTCCACCATGCGCACCCGGACATCGCCGAATTTCTGCGTGCGCCATGTGGCCGAGCCGGTTTCGCCGGTATGTTCGGTTTTCGGGATGGTGGCCCAATCCGTGGTGCCGAACGGAATGCCGCTCATCTGCATCGAAATGTCTCCTGAATGAAACTCAGCGGTTCCGGTAGTCGCGCAGCATCGACCAGGTGTAAATGGCAAGTGCAGCCCAGATCAGCGGAAAGGCGATCATCTTCGCCGTGCCGAACGGCTCCTTGAAGATGAAGACGGCAATCAGGAAGATCATCGTCGGTGCGATATACTGCATGATGCCGATGGTGGACAGCCGCAGCAACTTGGCGCCATTGGCATAGATCATCAGCGGGCCGGCGGTGATTACGCCGCTGCCGAGCAAGAGCAGCGTGTCGCTCATGCCGGTTTGCAGGAAATGGCCCTGGCCGGTTGTCTCGGCATAGAGAATATACAGCATCGCGGGGACACTCAGCAGCAGCACTTCCAGGAAGAAGCCCTGGTTGGGCCCGACCGGCAGCGTCTTGCGGAAGAAGGCGTAAAAACCCCAGGTAAGCGTCAGGGCCAGCGAAACCCAGGGCAATTGCCCGGCGTCATAGGTCAGGATACCGACGGCAACCGCCACCAGCGCGATGGCGCCGATCTGCGTCGGCTTCAGTTTTTCCTTGAGCAGCACTGCGCCGAGGAAGATCGAGAATAGCGGATTGATGAAATAGCCGAGCGCCGTGTCCAGTGCGCGGCCGGCACCGATCGCCCAGACATAGATGCCCCAGTTGACGCTGATCAGGCCGGCGGTCAGAAGCGCCATCAAAAGCGTGCGCGGCGAGCGCAGCGCGGCCTTCAGGTCGTCGGTGCGCTTCAGGATCAGCAGGACAGCAGCGGCGATCGGCACGGACCAGATCACCCGGTGCGACAGCACCTCCAGCGGCGGGATATGCGCGACCATCTTCATGTAGATCGGCAGGAAGCCCCAGAGGAAATAGGCGGTCAGCGCAAAGGCAAAACCGCGTGCGCTGTCTTCGTTCTTCGCGACCGGAGTCGCTGCATTCTGATCAGCCATGGTGTTTCCGCCTTTGTTGTCTTTTGAATGAGGCGTTACCCCATGGCGGGCGAATGGACAAATTCATTCGGGTGAACAATGGCTGATTGCAATTGAAGGGTCGGCGCGGCACACTTCGCGCCGGAGGGCGGGCCGACGGAGAACAACCATGCACGGTGTCTCGAGCGAGGAGCAGCGTCGTCTGTTTTCGATGAAGATGCTGGAAAAGGCCGGTGTTCAGGCGGATGAAGCGCTTTTGAGCGCCTTTACCCGGGTGCGCCGCGAGGATTTTGTCGGGCCGCCGCCCTGGCTGCTGTCAAGCCGCGGCAGCTATCGCCGCCCGCCATCCGAGGATGTCAAGTTTCTCTACGACGACGTGCTGGTCGCCCTCGATGCCGCCCGCGGCGTGAACAATGGCAGCCCCTCTTTGCATGCGCTCGGCATCCATGCCCTGGCGCCGCAGCCCGGCGAGACGGCGGTGCATATCGGCGCCGGCAGCGGTTACTACACGGCGATCCTCGCCGAGTTGCTGGGCGCTGGCGGCCACGTGACGGCCATCGAATATGACGCGCTGCTGACCATCCGTGCGCAACAGTGTCTGGTGGGGCGGACCAATGTCACGGTGGTCTGCGGCAATGGCGCGGACTGGCCGCAGGAGCCGGTCGATATCGTCTATGTCAATTTCGCGGTCGATCGGCCGGCAGATCCGTGGATCGAACGGCTGAAGCCCGGTGGGCGCCTGCTCTTTCCGCTCGGCGTGCCGGTCTTCGAAGGCCGGGGCGAGGGACCGGATTATACCGCCATGGCCGGCTACCTGCTGGTGCGGCGCGAGACCAATGGCTACGCCGCGCGCTTCATCGAGCGGGTGTCCTTCGTGTGGGGCGAGGGTGTCGCCCTGTCCGACTGGTCGAGCCATGCCCGCCTGCGCACCGCCTTCCACGGCAATTGGCGCGCCGTGCGCAGCCTGCGCTGGAAGACACCCGCCGAACATGACGAATGGTATAGCGAGGCCGATTGGGGCCTGTCCATCGAAGAGCCGCACGACATCCGCCACTGACGGGCATGATCCCACTCAGCATCGAGGGCGGGACCATGTCCGGGCCGGCCGGTTATTCCGCGGCGATCTTGCCGGCCAGCTGGCGGTTCTTCATCAGCTTGTAGACGATACTGTCCATCAAGGCCTGGAACGAGGCGTCGATGATGTTTTCCGAAACGCCGACCGTCCACCAGCGGGCGCCGCTGGCATCCGTCGATTCGATCAGCACGCGGGTGATGGCCTCGGTGCCGCCGTTCAGGATGCGCACCTTGTAGTCGGCCAGTTCCAGATCGGCGATCTCCGCCTGGTATTTGCCGATATCCTTGCGCAGCGCCAGATCCAGCGCATTGACCGGCCCGTCGCCTTCGGCCACCGACATCACCTCGTTACCGTCGATGACGATCTTGACCACCGCCTCCGAGACGGTCTTCAGCCGGCCATGGCTGTCAAAGCGCCGCTCCACCATGACGCGGAAACTTTCCACCGCGAAAAACTCCGGCACGCTGCCGAGTGTGCGGTGCGCCAGAAGCTCGAAACTGGCATCGGCGCCCTCATAGGCATAGCCGCTCGCCTCGCGCTCCTTGACGATCGAGATCAGCGCGTCGAGCTTGCCATCATTGCGGTCGACCACGATGCCGCGGCGCTTCAGCTCGTTGATGAAATTGGCCTTGCCGCCCTGGTCCGACACCATGACCTTGCGGAAATTGCCGACGCTTTCCGGCACGACATGCTCGTAGGTGCGCGGATCTTTCAGCAGCGCCGAGGCATGGATGCCGGCCTTGGTGGCGAACGCCGAAGCGCCGACATAGGGGCTCTGGTGATCGGGCGAGCGGTTCAAAAGCTCGTCGAAGGCATGCGACAGGCGGGTCAGGTCGACCAGTCTGTCCGGGTCGATCGCGGTGACGAACCGCGACGTATAGGTGTCCTTCAGACAGAGCGTGGCAATCAGCGTGATCAGGTTGGCATTGCCGCAGCGCTCGCCGATGCCGTTCAGTGTGCCCTGGATCTGCCGCACCCCGGCCTCCACGGCGGCCAGCGAATTGGCGACCGCCTGGCCGGTGTCGTTATGGGCATGGATACCGAGGGCCGAACCCGGAACGCCGCTGGCGATCACCGCAGCCACGATATCGCGGATCTCCGGCGGCTGCGTGCCGCCATTGGTGTCGCACAGCACCACCCAGCGGGCGCCGGCCTCATAGGCCGCCTTGGCACAGGCCAGCGCATAGGCCGGATTGGCCTTGTAGCCATCGAAGAAATGCTCGCAATCGACCAGCGCTTCCTTGTTCGCGGCAACCGCCGCCTCGACGCTGTCGCGGATGCTGTCGAGGTTTTCCTCGTTGCTGCAGCCCAGCGCCACGGCGACATGATAGTCCCAGCTCTTGGCGACAAAACAGATCGCGTCGCTCTTGGCCTGCAGCAGTTGTGACAGGCCCGGATCGTTTGACGCCGAAATGCCGGCGCGTTTGGTCATGCCGAAGGCGACGAAGGAGGCGTGCTGCGTCCGCTTTTGCGAGAAGAAGGCCGTGTCGGTCGGATTGGCACCGGGATAGCCGCCCTCGACATAATCAAGCCCGAACCCGTCCAGCATGGCGGCGATGGCAATCTTGTCCTCGACCGAAAAATCGATCCCGGGCGTCTGCTGGCCGTCGCGCAGGGTGGTGTCGAACAGCGTGATCTTTTCGCGTGTCATGGTCAGTGTGCCCTCCCGGGGCGTCTTTATACTTTTCGGCGTCGCAGCCCCTTATCCGCAGATGCGGAGGACTGTGGTGTGCCCCTCATCTGCCTGCCGGCACCTTCTCCCCGCTTGCGGGGAGAAGGCATACGCCGCAGCGCTTGCACTCCCTCGCCCCGCTTGCGGGGAGAGGGTGAGGTGAGGGGCATTTGTTCCCTCGAAGAACCTCAGTTCTTCCCCGCAAACCGATCGGTCGCGCGGATCAGCTGGTCGAGGATGCCGGGTTCGCCCAGCGAATGGCCGGCGCCCTCGATGATGTGGAAATCGGCCTTCGGCCAGGCCTTTGCCAGCTGATAGGCGTATTTCAGCGGGCAGGGCATGTCGTAGCGGCCGTGCACGATGACGCCGGGAATATCCTTGAGCTTATAGGCGTCACGCAGCAACTGTCCGTCCTCCAGCCAGCCGGCATGGACGAAATAGTGGTTTTCCAGCCGGGCAAAGGCGATGGCGAAATCGTCCTCGCCGAAATGGGCGCTATAGACCGGGTCCGGCAGAAGGGTGATCGTTTCGCCCTCCCAGGTGCTCCAGGCCTTGGCGCATTCGAGTTGGACAGCCTTGTCGCTGCCGGTCAGGCGGCGGTGATAGGCCAGCATCATCTCGTGGCGCTCGTCTTGCGGGATCGGCGCGATAAAACGCTCCCACTTTTCCGGATGCATTTCCGAGACGCCGAACTGGTAATACCAGTCGAGCTCCGGCCGGGTGACCGTGTAGATGCCGCGCAGCAACAGCTCGCTCACCCGCTCCGGATGGGTCTCGGCATAGGCAAGGCCGAGGGTGGAACCCCAGGAACCGCCGAACACCAGCCATTTTTCGACACCCACCAGCACCCGCAGCCGCTCGATATCGGCGACCAGATGCCAGGTGGTATTGGCCTCCAGCCCCGCATGCGGCGTCGACTTGCCGCAGCCGCGCTGGTCGAACAGCACGACGTCGTAGAGATCAGGGTCGAACAGCCGGCGCTGGTTGGGATTGATGGTGCCGCCCGGCCCGCCATGCAGGAAGACGGCCGGTTTGGCGCCCTTGGTGCCGACCCGTTCCCAATAGATCGTATGGCCGTCGCCGACATCGAGAAAACCGGTCTCGAATGGTTCGATCTCGGGATAGTAGCCGCGCAGTTCAGTGGTCATGGAAAAATCCTTACAGTAGCCTGCATTTGGAGGACAATGACGGGCTTGCCGTCATTTCCAGGGCTCCATCGCCGGCCAGACGTCGGTGTCGTGATCGGGGTGCTGGAAGGAGATGATCTGCTCCTGCCGGCTGTAGAAATCCGGATCGGTCAGGACCGGCTGGTCGAAGATCGTCTCGACCCAGGGCAGGCGCGAGGCATGGTTCACCTGGATTTCCGGCGCAAGCTCCGTGCGGTCGTCGAAGGCGCCGATCGCCATTTCCAGCCCGCCGGGATGGCGATAGGTCATCGGCGTGCCGCATTTGGCGCAGAAGCCGCGATCGATATTGATCGACGACTGGAAATAGGCCGGTTCTCCCCGGGTCCAGGAAAAATGCTCCGGCTCGACCGTGACCAGCGCGCTGAAAAAGCCGCCAAACTGCTTCTGGCACATCCGGCAATGGCAGATCGACGGGCGCCCAAGTTTTTCGGCACGAAACCGCACGGCCCCGCATTGGCAACCGCCGGTGAATAGACCTTCTTTCATGCTACGCCTCCTGTCAGAGATAGATGTAAAGCATCACGCCAATGATGACCGCCGCGACAATCGCCCCCTTGGCGATCAGTCCGTAGAGCAGCCATTTCGGCATCTGCGTGTTCGGGTTGCCTTGGCTCATGGGGTCTGCTCCTTCGGCCAGTCGCCATCGGTATCATGGTCCGGATGCTGGTAGGACACCACCTCCAGCACGAAGGGCGCCTCTTCGGCATCTTCCTCTGTCGTGTGGCCGGGCAGCAGGTGCAGCCGGTCGACGAAATCGATCTTGCCCTCGGTGCCGAACTGCACGGTCGGCGGCAGCGCTGAGGGATCGTCGAAGGCGCCGGCGGCAATCGCGATCCCGTCCGGAGCCTCATAGGTCAGCGGCGTGCCGCAGGTCTCGCAGAAGCCGCGGTTGGCAAAATTGGAGGACCGAAACGTTTTTCTGGCCCCGCGCGTCCAGACGAGGTCGGCGCCGCGCGTCGACACCAGCGGCGCATAATAGGCGCCGAACGCCTTCTGGCACATGCGGCAATGGCAGATCGAGCTGTCCGTCAGCACGCCCGTGACGCGAAACCGCACCGCGCCGCATTGGCATCCGCCGGTATGGGTTGGCTCAGTCATTTGCGCTCTCCTCCAGCCAGTTTTCGACCTTCAAGCCCGGCACGCGGGCAAACTCGCGGGTGTTGTTGGTCACCAGCGTCAGATCCAGCGAGCGGGCATGGGCGGCGATGAACAGGTCGGTGGCGCCGATCGGCTTTCCGGTCTTTTCCAGTTCAAAGCGGATCTGCGCGAAATGATGCGCCTCGCTCTCCTCGTAAGGCAGAACGGCGATGCGCCGCAAGATGTTCTCCACCAGGAAGCTGAGGCGCTCCGATCCCTTCTTCATCGCACCGAAGCGCATTTCGGAGGCAACAATGGCGCTGACGGATATCTGCTGGTCGCCCAGCCCGTCCATCTTGTTCGCCGCGCGGCCATATGGGTGCCGGATCGCGTCGGAAATGATGTTGGTGTCGAGCATGAACCGCAAGGAGGTCATAGATCGACATCTCTCGGCGGCGGTTCCGCTATATCGAAATCGAAGTCCTCGGCGAGCGGCTCTTGTGTCCGCAGCCATTCGATCAGATTGCCTGTCTTCTTGACCGGTTCCATGATGATCCTGTCGCCTTCCTTGCGCATCATCACCGCGTCCCCGGGAAATTCGAATTCCACGGGGATGCGAACGGCGCGGTTTCTGCCGTTCTTGAAAACGCGAACCTGTCTTTCGTTATCCATGCAACTCTCCTCGGGTGGATTGGCATATGCCTTAACATATGCCTTCCTTCCCCGTTGCGCAATTCACCGCTTCACCTCCCAGGTCGTCACCCGCTCGCCCGTCGCCGGATCCTTGCCATCCTTCAACTGGATACCCTTGGTGAGAAGCTCGTCGCGGATCTTGTCGGCTTCGGCGAAGTTCTTGGCAGCGAGGAGGGCGAGGCGGGAGGCGATTTGTTTTTCGACGCCTGACGTATCTAGCTTGCTGTCTTCGGTAACAGCCTCAAGTGTGACGGAGCCGTGTCCGTGAAGTCTAATTTCGACCTGATCGTCGATCATTTCGATATTGAGGTCCTTGAAACGCCTGTTCAAACTCTGCCTAGAAGCAGTTCGCTCCGTCGCATCTTGCGACCAGTTATAGTAATTCAGGGTAAGCGCCCGCGCGCTATCGAGCTCCGAGGCATATTTGCTCAGAAGACGAGGGTGAGCAGAGTGCATCGTTGAATCGAAATATGCGAGAGCAAGATAGCTGCGAAACAATCCAAGCCAAATCAGATTGCAGCCTAGTTCATCTGCCGCTTTCGTGTCGTGAAGTGCACGCTGGGCCAGACTGTCGAGGTGAACCAAAATCATCTGGCCGTTGAGGTCATCAGACAACGCATCAACGATTTCCGGAGACGGAGTTACGTTGGCCTGCCCCATCAGAAGGGAGAGTTTGAAATCTTCCCCGGCATAATTGGTGAATACCTTCACCCAATCCGATAGCTTTTGTGTCCAATAAAGAAGTTTGGACTCGCTGAAATCGATGGGTTGACGATAGTGTGTCGCTAACATTGTTAGTCGAATGACTTCACCGGCATAAGGGCGACGACCTACTCCAGAGAGCAACTCGTGGATCGTCACGAAATTCCCGTCCGACTTCGACATCTTTTTGCCTTCGACCTGCACGAAACCGTTGTGCATCCAGACATTGGCCATGACCTCGGTGCCATGGGCGCAGCGCGACTGGGCGATCTCGTTTTCGTGGTGCGGGAAGATCAGGTCGAGCCCGCCACCGTGGATATCGAAGACCTCGCCGAGATAGCGGCTCGACATGGCCGAGCACTCGATATGCCAGCCCGGCCGGCCGCGGCCCCAGGGGCTGTCCCAGCCGGGTTCGTTATGGGAGGACAGCTTCCACAGCACGAAATCCTGCGGGTTCTTCTTGTGGGCATCGACGGCGACGCGGGCGCCGGCCTGCTGCTCGTCGAGATTGCGCTTCGACAATTGTCCGTAATCGGCCATTGAGCGGGTGTCGAACAGCACTTCGCCGGCAGCCTGATAGGCATGGCCCTTGGCAATCAGCGCTTCGATGATCGTGATCATCTGGGCGATATTGTCGGTGGCGCGCGGCTCCACGGTCGGCTCCAGGCAGCCGAGCGCCTTGACGTCGGCATGGAACTGGTCGGCGGTTTTCTGCGTGACGCGGGCAATCGCTTCGTTGAGCGGCAGATCGGGAAAATCGCGCAGCGCCCGCGCGTTGATCTTGTCGTCGACGTCGGTGATGTTGCGCGCATAGGTGACATGGTTTTCGCCATAGACATGGCGCAGCAGCCGGAACAGCACGTCGAAGACGATGACGGGCCTGGCATTGCCGATATGGGCGAAATCATAGACGGTCGGGCCGCACACATACAGGCGCACGTTTTCCGGGTCGATCGGCGTGAAATCGACCTTGTCGCGCGTCAGTGTATTGTAAAGCTTGAGGCTTGCCGCCATCGAATGTCTCCCGAAATGGTAAACGCCGGCTGGGCCGGGTCGTTTGTCATCTGGGACTGTTCAGGAGACGAAAACGGCCGGGCCAGCGCTGACGCTAGCGAATAATCTTCCCGCAAATGATGCAGACGGTCGTTTTCATGGGGCGTGTTATGGCGCGGGTCGCAGGCGAGGTCAAGGGGTCGGCAGGCGCCGGGCCGATCGCAGGGGAAAAAGACCCAGCACCAGCGCGCAGCCGGCAATGATCACCGCGCCGCCGACCAGCTGCATCGCCGTCAAGGGTTCATCCAGCACCAGCGCGCCAACCAGAACGGCCACCACGGTCACGGCAAATTCGACGCTGATGGCCGGCGTCGCGCCGATGCTTTTCACAAGCCCGAAATAGAGCAGATAGGTGAGCGAGCTCATCAAGGCCGCGAGAGCGACGAGATAGACATAGTCCATCGGGCCGGGAATGCCCGGTACGGGGACGAAAACGAGCAGCGGAAAGGACAGGACACCGCCCGCGACGAAGGAGCCGATGGTCACCTCCCAAGGGCCGGTACCTTTCAGATAACGGCTGGCATAATTGCTGCCGAAGGCCGCGGAAAAGGTCGACAGAACCATGGCGACGCAGCCGAGCACAAAAGTGCCGGTGACCGGCACGGCCGGAAAGCCGACCAGCATGACGATGCCGATCGTTCCCAAGACCAGGCCGAGGATACGCGCCGGGGTAATCCTCTCTATCCCCCAGACCTGGGCGATGATCATGGAAAACAGCGGAATGGTGGCAACGAAGATCGCGGCCATGGCCGTTCCGATCCGCGGCGTGGCAAAGGACAGGCCGATCAACTGCCCGGCAACGGTGGTCGCGCCCACCACGGCCAGCGGCCCGATGCCGGTGTCGAAGACCAGCTTTCGGCCGGAGGCGCGCGCCACCACGAACAGCAGACTGCCGGCGATCAGCGCCCGAAAGGTCACCGCGCCGATCCAGCCGAAGGCCTCGACCACATGCAGCAGGAGCAGGAAGGACAGGCCCCAGGCAAACGCCAGGAAAATGTAGGAAGCGATATCTCTGGCGCGCATGCTGAACTGGATCCGTCCTATTGGCGGTCGGCCCTAAGCCGATTTTCCTGTCACAATAAACAGGATGGTCGCTATTCCGGCATCCGGTAATCGACGATCTTGCTATCCCGCACGACATAGAGCTTGCCGGTCTCGGTCTGATCCGGCCCGACCAGCGAGAGCAGCGTGGCGGCGACTTCGGACGGATGCGGCAGCGTTGCTGGGTCCTCGCCGGGCATCGCCTGGGCACGCATGGCGGTGCGGGTGGCGCCGGGATCGACCGACAGGATGCGCAGCGGCAGGCGCTGGGTTTCGGCGGCCCAGGTGCGGGCCAGCGCCTCGACGGCGGCCTTGGAGGCCGAATAGGCGCCCCAGAACGGCCGGCATTTGTGGGCGGCACCCGACGACAGGATCAGCGCCCGGCCGGCATCGGATTTGATCAGCAGCGGCTCGACCGAGCGGATCAGCCGCCAGGTGGCTACGACATTGGTGGTCATGACCTTTTCGAACACCTTGGCCTCGATATGGCCGATCGGCGAGATGACGCCGAGAATGCCGGCATTGGCGACCAGGATGTCGAGCTTGCCCCAGCGCTCGTTGATCGAGCCGCCGAGCGCATCGATCGCCTTCATGTCGGTGAGGTCGAAAGGCACCAGCGTCGCCGAACCGCCGGCCGCCTGGATTGCGTCGTCCAGCTCTTCAAGTCCGCCGACGGTGCGGGCGCAGGCAATCACATGCGCGCCGGCCTTTGCCAGTTCGAGGGCCGTGAAATAGCCGATGCCGCGCGAGGCGCCGGTGACGAGAGCGATACGGCCCTTAAGGTCGATGGTCATGAAAACGTCCTGCTGCAGAGTGTGCGGTCGGTCGCTTGGGATTGCGGCCGTTGAAATGTCCTAGCGCGGTCCGCAGGCCTTCAACCAGCCCGCAGATTGCCGCATCGCCGGCTCAGCCGTTGGTGGCCAGCATCGACACCTTGCGCCCGACCTTTTCGCCTTCCTTGTCGAGAAGCCGGGTCGGATAGTCGCCGGTAAAATAATGATCGGTGAATTGCGGCTTGTCATTGTTGCGCTTCTCGCCGCCGACCGCCTGGTAAAGCCCGTCGATGGTGAGGAACGCCAGCGAATCCGCGCCGATGAATTTGGCCATGGCGTCCAGATTGGCGAACTGGTTGGCGAGCAGCTTGTCGGCATCCGGCGTGTCGATGCCGTAGAAATCCGGATGGTAGATCATCGGGCTGGCGACGCGCACATGCACTTCCCGGGCTCCGGCATCGCGGATCATCTGCACGATCTTCAGCGAGGTCGTGCCGCGCACGATCGAATCGTCGACCAGCACGACGCGCTTGCCCTCGATCATCGCCCGGTTGGCCGAATGCTTGAGCTTGACGCCGAAGGCGCGGATCTGCTGGGTCGGC
The DNA here is from genome assembly GCF_012276985.1 of Agrobacterium sp. a22-2. GTDB lineage: Bacteria > Pseudomonadota > Alphaproteobacteria > Rhizobiales > Rhizobiaceae > Allorhizobium. Next base: position 98,367 of record NZ_JAAXMM010000010.1, read on the forward strand.
TCGATGAAGGTGCGTCCGACATAGTGGTTGCGGATGATGCCGTATTCGAACGGAATGCCGCTGGCCTGGGCATAACCGAGGGCCGCCGGCGTGCCGCCGTCGGGCACCGGCACCACGACGTCGCCGTCGCAAGGCGCCTCGATCGCCAGATTGTGCCCCATGGCCTTGCGGGTCTGGTAGACATTGCGACCGCTGACGACCGAATCGGGGCGGGCGAAATAGACATATTCGAACAGGCAGGGGCGCTCGGGCTGCGGGCGGGCCGGGCGGCGGCTGTCGATGGTGATCGAGCCATCCGGCTGGATTTCGCAGATGATCACTTCGCCGTTTTCCACATCCCGGACGAACTTCGCGCCGATGATATCGAGCGCGCAGGTCTCCGAGCAGAAGATCGGCTTGCCATCGAGATCGCCCATGACAAGCGGGCGGATGCCGATCGGATCGCGGGCGGCGATCAGCTTGGTGCGGGTCAGGGCGACCATCGCGTAGCCACCTTCCATCTGCCGCATGGCGTCGATGAAACGGTCGGCGGTCGACGAATGGCGCGAACGGGCGATGAGATGCAGCACCACTTCCGAATCTGACGTCGATTGACAGATGGCGCCGGTGGCGATGATCTGGCGGCGCAGCGTCAGGCCGTTGGTGAAATTGCCGTTATGGGCAATGGCAATGCCGCCTTCTTCGAGTTCGGCAAACAGCGGCTGCACGTTGCGCAGCGCCACTTCGCCTGTCGTCGAGTAGCGCGTATGGCCGATCGTCGCCGTGCCGGGCAGTTTGGCGAGCGTCACCGGATTGGTATAGTGATCACCGACCAGGCCCATGTGTTTCTCGGTATGGAACTGCGTGCCGTCGAACGAGACGATACCAGCCGCTTCCTGGCCGCGATGCTGGAGCGCATGCAGGCCAAGCGCCGTCAGCGTCGCCGCATCGGGATGGCCCAGAATGCCGAACACGCCGCATTCCTCATGCAGCGTGTCATCGTCGAGGCCATTGTCGAAACGGGAAAGGAGTGACTGGTTCATTGCAACAAGCCTTTGCTCGGAACGGGATAAGGGCGAGAAATGCATTTCAGGTTCACCGCCCGGCCTTTGCCGCACAGGTGGTGATGGACACAGGGATCTGCAAGATCGCAAAACGGGGCGCAGGGCCCCGTTTCATCAATTGTTGACGGGCGGCGTGACAGGTGCCGTCGGGGCCGGTGCTTCTTCGGCGGGGGCCTGTTCGCCAGGCGTTTCCGCGGCGGGCTCTTCCTTGCCGAGGATGCGGGCACGCAGCTGCGGCTCGATATCGTCGGGAAGCACGGCTTCGAGCTTCAGCACCAGCGCATCGAGGAACGGCTTCGACTTGGCATTGTTGACCCAGTCCGGACGCTGGCGAACATCGATCAGCCAGTTCCAGAAGGCGACGGCCACCACCAGCAACAGAATGCCGCGGGCCGCCCCGAACAGGAAGCCGAGCGTGCGGTCGAGCGCGCCGATCCGGCTGTCGATGATGAAATCGGCAATGCGCGTGGTGATGAAGGAAATCACGATCAGCGCGAGAAGGAACACGGCGCCGGCCGCACCGGCCAGCGCGATGCGGTCATCGGCCGTGTAATTCTTCACGTAGGGCAGAACCAGCGGATGCAGGTAATAGGCGGCGGCAACGGCGCCGACCCAGCTGGCGATCGACAGGACCTCGCGGGAAAAGCCGCGGATCATGGCAAGCACGGCGGAAAACAGCACGACGCCGATAACAATACCGTCGAAAATCGTAATGGGCATCTAGTTCAACTCCAAGACTTCCCGGCAAACGCCCGATATCTGCATGTGCGACGGCGTCACCCTCATACACCACCGGCCAAGGCGGTGAAAGGTTCAATCCCCGTCGATTTCCTGTCCGGCCTTCAGCTTCGAGCCGGCGATGCGCGCCACGAGATCCGGCAGGCTTCCCACTTCGTTCCAGCGACCCGATGCGCCTTTCGGCAAGTCGACGGAGGAAGCGGGCAGAACCGCTGACGAAAAGCCCAGCTTCTCGGCTTCCTTGAGCCGCTGGGCCGTGTGCGCAACCGGCCGGACGGCGCCTGACAGGCTGACTTCGCCGAAATAGACGCAATCGGCCGGAAGGGCAATACCGGCAAGCGAGGAAACAAGGGCGGATACAATGGCGATATCGGCCGCCGGTTCGCTGATCCGGTAGCCGCCGGCAATATTGAGGTAGACATCGTGCTGCCCGAGCCGCACCCCGCAATGGGCCTCCAGCACCGCGAGGATCATCGCCAGCCGGCTGGAATCCCAGCCGACCACGGCGCGGCGCGGCGTGCCGAGAGAGGTCTGCGCCACCAGCGCCTGCACCTCGACCAGGATGGGACGCGTGCCTTCCATGCCCGCAAAAACCGCAGCACCCGGCGCTTTCTCGTTGCGTTCGCCCAGAAACAGCTCGGACGGATTGGCCACCTCGCGCAATCCCTTGTCCGACATTTCGAACACGCCGATCTCGTCGGTCGGGCCGAAGCGGTTCTTGACGGTGCGCAGGATGCGGTAGTGATGGCCGCGATCGCCCTCGAAATAGAGAACGGCATCGACCATGTGCTCGACGACGCGCGGTCCGGCGATCTGCCCGTCCTTGGTGACATGGCCGACCAGAACCATGGTGGCGCCGGTCTGCTTGGCAAAGCGGATCATCGCCTGCACGCCGGTCCTGACCTGCGTGACCGTGCCCGGCGCCGAATCGGCCGTGTCGCTCCACAGCGTCTGGATCGAATCGATGATGACCAGATCCGGACGCTTGCCCTCGGAAATCGTCGCCAGGATATCCTCGACATTGGTTTCGGCGGCCAGCAGCACATCGGTCTCGGCCGCATTCAGCCGCTGGGCGCGCAGCCGCACCTGGGCGACCGCTTCTTCGCCCGAGACATAGATGACGCGGTGGCCCTTGCGCGACAGGGCGGCGGCGGCCTGCATCAGCAGCGTCGACTTGCCGATGCCGGGGTCGCCGCCGATCAGCACGGCCGAGCCGCGCACGAAACCGCCGCCGGTCGCCCGGTCCAGCTCGTCCATGCCGGTCGGAATGCGCGGCGCCTCCTCGATCTCGCCCGATAGCGCCGTCAGCGCCACGGCGCGGCCCTTCTTCGGCACCTTGCCGGGACCGGACCCGATGCCGCCCATCGGGTCTTCCTCGACGATGGTGTTCCACTCGCCGCAGCCGTCACACTTGCCGGCCCAGCGATTGTGGACGGCGCCACAGTTCTGGCAGATGAATTGGGTCTTGGCCTTGGCCATTCAGGAACTGCTTTCGGTAAAATCGTCGGATGTGATGTTCTGATGGCCGTGCGCGACCTTCAAAACCGAAAGGGTGTCATCCGTAACGCGGATGTAGAAACGACGATCGCGATAGACCAGGAGACGGATGCCCACGCCCAACTCCTCTTTGCTCGTGCCAGTCAGGCCGAGTTCGGCGAGCGAGTTCATTTTTCGGTAAAGGTCCCCAACAAAATCATCGGCCGACTTGGGGCTATATTGCGCTATATGCCGGTACATCCGCCGCAGGTCTCGGCGCGCTTTGGTGGACCAGATGACCCGTCGGCGTTTAATCCTCTTTCTCCGACTTGCGGATGTCGGCCAACATCTCTTCAGCACTGTCGTAAACGTGATAACGGCCAGCCTCTATGTCATCGATGCCTTCCTGGATCAGCATCCGCAGCGTGTCGTTTTCCTGCTCCCTGAGCAGATCGAGGCCAGCGCTGACCATGTCCTCAGCGGTCTCATAGGTTCCTGCTTCAAGAAGGTGCTCTACAAACAGGCCATCTTTTTTGTTCAGTCGCACATTCGACATGGCGTCCTCCGGATCGGCGGGGTCTCACAGGTCAACAGAATGGAACAATAGCAGAACAAAGCCGCGTTTGTCACCCGGAAAATGCAGCCCCTGCGGTGATCAATCGATGCTGTCGATATAGTGCCGCTCGTAGCGCAGGCCGAGGCCGGTCAGCATTTCGTAGCCGATCGTGCCGGCCGAGCGGGCGACCTCGTCGACGGGCAGATTGGCGCCGAAAAGCTCGACATAGTCGCCGGCCGAAACTGCGTTGGCGGGCAGGTCTGTCACGTCGAAGATGGTGAGGTCCATGGTGACGCGCCCGACGATCGGTACAAGGTGCCCGGCGATGAAGCCGTACGCGCCGGCAATGCCGGTGCCGCGCAGCGGCACGCCGGCGCCCGACAGGTTGCGCAGATAGCCGTCGGCATAACCGACCGAGGCAATGGCCAGCCGGCTGTCGCGCGTCAGAACATGCGTTGCGCCATAGCTGACGGTCTCGCCCGCCCTGGCCTCGCGCACCTGCAGGATCCGTGCTTCCGCCTTGACCACCGGCCGCATCGGATTGGCCACGCCATGGACCGCTTCCCCCCCATAGACGGCGATGCCGGGCCGGGTCAGGTCGAAATGGAAATCCGGCCCGAGAAAGGTTCCGGCAGACGCCGCAAGGCTGGATTCGATCCCCTCGAAGGCCTCGGCGACCTGGCGGAAGGCCTGAAGCTGCTGCGCATTCATCGGCGATGTCGGGTCGTCGCCACAGGCCAGATGGCTGAGCACCAGCACGGGAGAAAAACTGGCCGGCCGCGACACGTCGTCGGCCAAAGCCAGCGCATCGTCGATCAGCAGGCCGAGGCGGTTGAAGCCGGTATCGACATGCAGGGCGCAAGGGTGGTCGCCGCGCTCGGCAACCACTGACATCCAGAAGGCGAGTTGCTCTTCCGAGGCGATGACCGGCACCAGGTCGTGCTCGAAGAACAGGTGTTCGACGCCGGGCCAGAGGCCCGAGAGCACGAAGATGCGCGCTTCCGGCGCATAGCCGCGCAATGTGGCGCCTTCGGAAGGGACGGCGACGAAGAAATCGCGGGCGCCGGCCCGGTAGAGCGTCGCACCGGCATCCTCGATGCCGAGCCCATAGGCATCCGCCTTGACGACGGCCGCCGTGCGGGCCGAACCGGAGCGCCTGGCCATGTCGCGCCAATTGTCGGCCAGCGCCTGGAGATCGACCGTCAGCCGCAAGGGCGCGGCCAGGAATTCGTCGGTCAGGAAGTCGGGATCAACGTCAAATGTCATCGGATATCATTGCCAGAACAGGGAACACGGGCATCGGCACGGCCAATGGCAAAACCCTATCACTTTTGTTCAAGACTGGAATGCCCGGCCGGCGTATAATTCCGCAATGCACAACGTTTCGCAGGAACAGGCCACGAAGAGCATGCCGACCGTCCGCACCGAGCAGACGCGGTTTTGGCGCGACGGTCGATTCCGCGCCATGGAATGCATGACGGCGACCTTCATCACCCACGAATTCGCGCCGCATTCCCATGACACCTTCTCGATCGGCGCGATCGAGGCGGGGTGCCAGGTGGCGATGATCCGCGGCGAACGAGAGCATACCGGCCCCGGCGCGCTTTATCTGATCAATCCCGGCGAGACCCATGACGGCCAGCCGGGCGGCGACAGCGGCTATCGTTATCGCATGGTCTATCCGGACAAGGACCTGTTCGTGGAAATCCTCGAGGAGGCCACCGGCCGGTCTTTTGAAGGAACGCCGAGCTTTTCCCGGCAATTGTTGACCGACCCGCAACTGGCCCAGGCCTTCAATCAGGCCCATCGCCGGCTGGAGGATGGCTCGAGCGCACTTGAAGGCGAGGAGAGCATGTATTCCGTGCTCTCGGCCATGTTCGCGCGCCATGGCAGTGCGATCATCGCGTCGCAGGACTTTTGCGAGCCCAAGGCCGTGCGGCGCGCCCGCGACTATATCGAGGCGCATTTCGACCGGGAAATCAGCCTGGAGCGGTTGGCATGCCAGGCGGGCCTCAGCCGCGCCCATCTGATCCGCGCCTTCCGCAAACACTATTTCATCACGCCGCATGCCTATCAGACCGATCTGCGCGTCCGCCATGCCCGCCAATTGCTCAGCGCCGGTGCCGCACCTTCCGAGACGGCGCTGGCCTGCGGCTTTGCCGATCAGGCCCATCTGACGCGGCAGTTCAAGGCGCGTGTCGGGCTGACGCCCGGTCAGTATCGCCAGCGCTGATCACTTTCCTTCAAGACCCGGTCGGGCGACAGCACTACCCAGACAGTCCATCGACAAAGGACTGGAAGACCTGAATGACCACGGCCACGGCATCCGCCTCCTCACAGTTCCAGGCCGGCCTGCGGCGCATGTTGCCGCTGATCGTCGCGGTCCTGCCGGTCGGCCTCGTCTTCGGTGCCGTTGCGGCCACCAAGGGCCTGTCGCCGCTTGAAATCACCCTGATGAGTGCGCTGGTCTTTGCCGGCGGCTCGCAATTCGTCGCCATGGACATCTGGACCCATCCGGCCAGTTGGGTCGGCGTCGGCTTTGCCGCCCTGCTGGTCAACGTGCGCCATGTCCTGATGAGCGCGTCGATCGCCAGCAAGATGGACGGTTTCAGTGCCGTGCAGAAGGGCGCCGGCCTGCTGTTTCTCGCCGACGAGATCTGGGCCATGGCGGAATTCCGGGCCCGCGAGGCGGTGCTGACGCCAAGTTTTTATGCCGGCCTGGTCATCCCCTTCTACCTGGCCTGGGTCCTGTCGGGACTGGCCGGTGGACTGCTCGGCACCTTGATCGGCGACCCGGCGCTGATCGGCCTGGATTTCGCCTTTCCCGCCGTCTTCATCGTGCTGATCATGGGCTTCTGGAAAGGCCGGGAAACCGGCGTCGTTCTTGTCGCCAGTGCCGCCTGCGCTCTTACCGTCCATCATTTTGTTCCGGGCGTCTGGTACATTGCGGCCGGCGCGCTTGGCGGGCTTGCCGCCGCTGCGATTAGTGGTTCCAAGGAGGAAGGGCCATGACGTTTGATCTTGCCACGCTCGCCGCCATCCTTGCCATGGCCGGCGCCACCGCGCTGACGCGGCTGGGTGGACTGCTGGTGCTGCGCTTTGTCGCCCTTCAGCCGCGAACCCGCCGGGCGCTGGACGCCATTCCGCCGGCCGTGCTGGCCGCCGTGGTGACGCCGACCGCACTTTCGACGGGCCTCGCCGAAACGATCGCCTGTCTGGCGACCGCTCTGGCGGCGCTGCGATTGCCGATGTTGCCGGCGGCCGCCGTCGGTGTCTGCTGTGTCGCGTTGTTTCGCCAAGCAGGCCTCTGAGAGGCCCCTATTTGCTCAGTGCTCCTCGTAGGCCGTGAAGCTCGGATCGGCCAGATCGGCAAAGCGGGTGAACTCGGACTGGAAGGCGAGCTTGACCGTGCCGGTCGGCCCGTGGCGCTGCTTGGCGATGATCACGTCGGCGGTGCCCTTCACCTTGTCCATCAGCGCTTCCCATTCCGGATATTTCGGATCGGAGAGATCGCGCGGCTCGGCGTTCTTCACATAGTATTCCTCGCGGAACACGAACAGCACCACGTCGGCGTCCTGCTCGATCGAGCCGGATTCGCGAAGGTCGGAGAGCTGCGGGCGCTTGTCGTCGCGGCTTTCCACCTGACGCGACAGCTGCGACAGCGCGATGATCGGCACGTTCAGTTCCTTGCCGAGCGCCTTCAGGCCCGTGGTGATCTGGGTGATTTCCTGCACGCGGTTTTCGCCCGACTTGCCGGAACCAGTCATCAGCTGGATATAGTCGACGACGAGGCAATCGAGGCCGCGCTGGCGCTTCAGGCGACGGGCCCGCGCCGACAGCTGGGCGATCGAGATACCACCGGTCTGGTCGATGAACAGCGGCACTTTCTGCATCATCTGGCTGCAGGCCACCAGTTTTTCGAAATCGGCCTCGGTGATGTCGCCGCGGCGGATTTTCGACGAAGAGACTTCGGTCTGCTCGGAAATGATACGGGTGGCCAGCTGTTCGGACGACATTTCGAGCGAATAGAAGCCGACGACGCCGCCGTTCTTGGCCTTGAACGAGCCGTCCGGCTGCACCTCCGGCTCGTAGGATGCAGCGATGTTATAGGCGATATTCGTGGCAAGCGAGGTCTTGCCCATGCCGGGACGTCCGGCCAGTACGATCAAGTCGGAGCGCTGCAAGCCGCCCATCTTGCTGTCGAGCGACATGATGCCGGTCGAAATGCCGGAGAGATGGCCGTCGCGCTCGAAGGCAGCGCCCGCCATGTCGATCGCCAGCGCCACGGCATCGTTGAACGACTGGAAGCCGCCGTCATAGCGGCCGTTTTCGGCCAGTTCGAACAGGCGGCGTTCGGTATCTTCGATCTGCGTCTGCGGCGGCATGTCGAGTGGCGCGTCATAGGCGATGTTGACGACGTCCTCACCGATGGTGATCAGCGCGCGGCGCAGCGCCAGGTCGTAGATCGCCCGGCCGTAGTCCTCGGCATTGATGATCGAGACCGCTTCGGAAGCCAATCGCGCCAGATACTGGGCCACGGTCAGGTCGCCGACCTTGTCGTCGGCGGCAAGGAAGGTCTTGATCGTCACCGGATTGGCCGTCTTGCCCATGCGGATGATTTCCGACGCCACTTCGAAGATCTTGCGATGCAGCGGCTCGTAGAGATGAACGGGCTTCAGGAAGTCGGACACCCGGTAATAGGCGTCGTTATTGACCAGGATGGCGCCGAGCAGGGCCTGTTCCGCCTCGATATTGTTCGGGGCTTCGCGATAATGCGGCTCGGCCGGCTGGATGGGGGCGATCTTGCGCGCAGCGTCGTTCATCTGGTTCTATCCGTCATTCTTTTTTGGGCTTGAACCGCCACCATAGCCCAGACGATCGGCCATTGCGCGGTCCTTGCGTCGCTTCGTGGCATACCCACAGTGATTCACAGGCTGTCCCGGCCATAACGCAAAAATCGGGCATTTCTCAAGGAATTCGATTGACAGTGACAACTGGCGAATCGGCCTTTTCCATTATACCCCGCCACAAACGAAAACGCCCGGATTGCTCCGGGCGTTTCGTATTCCAGCCGTGTGGCGATAAGGCTTATTCGTCGTCGCCGTCGCGGTCGGCTTCCGGATCGAAGAAGTCTTCCGGACGCAGCGCGTCTTCGTCGATGCCGTAGATGGCGTCGGCCGAGGTCAGGCTTTCGCCCTTGGTCTGGCGTTCCGCTTCTTCAGCCGAACGGGCAACGTTCAGTTCCACCGAGATTTCGACTTCTGCATGCAGGTGCAGAACGACCTTGTGCAGGCCGATGGTCTTGATCGGGGTGTTGAGGTCGACCTGGTTGCGGCCGATGGTGAAGCCTTCGGCGCCGAGGATTTCGACGATGTCGCGGGCAGCAACGGAACCGTAGAGCTGGCCGGTTTCGCCGGCCGAACGCACGACGATGAAGGACTTGCCGTCCAGCACGTCGGCAACGGTCTGGGCTTCGCTCTTGCGCTCCAGGTTGCGGGCTTCCAGGGTGGAGCGCTCGGCCTCAAAACGGGCCTTGTTGGCGGCGTTGGCGCGCAGCGCCTTGCCGAGCGGCAGCAGGTAGTTACGGGCAAAGCCGTCGCGAACCTTGACGGTTTCGCCCATCTGGCCGAGCTTGGAGATGCGTTCGAGAAGAATGACGTTCATGATCTTGGATTCCTTTCTTGAGTCTTAGTCAGGTGTGTTGGTCTTGTCAGTCGTTTCGGCCTTGTGGGCCGGTGTCAGTGCCACGGCCCGGCGGGTGTCGATGAGCCCGAGAACCAGGATGAAGATGACCGGCAGCAGCATCAGCGCTGCCAGGTAGCAAAGGATCAGGACCGGCAGACGCCAGTCCTTGCCGCGGGTACGCAGATGCAGCGACGCGAAGCCGGCCAGCAGAAAACCGGCACCGAACGTGCCGCAGATCGTAGCACCCAGCATGGCCGGCACGCCGCCGACGAAGCAGGCGAGAATGCCGGCGAGAAAGACGAAGGGGGCATTACGGTTCATGCGCAGTGCCGAGGGAATATCCTCGCGCGGCCTGAGCGCATGGCCCGACATGTTGACGACGCGGGTCGCGATATAATAGGCGGCAAACAGCATCAGCACCCACATGCCGCCCTGCACGATCGGCAGGGTCAGCACCATCAGGCTCTTGATACGGTCGAGATCGGCCGGTGTCGGCGCAAGCGTCGGATCCTGGGTACTGAGCGAGGCGGCCAGAAGATCGACCATCTGGCCGGTGAGTTCCGGGCCGTAGCCAATCGTCACACCCAGTACGATCACCGAAACGCTGACCAGGCCGCACAGATGCAGCAGGATATCGGACAGCGGATACCAGGCGACCAGATGATCCGGCCCGCCGAGTTCGGAAGCCGGGCGCGCCAGATTGGCGAGATGGCTCAGCCAGCCGGCCGGTATCAGGGTGAAGATCGCCATGGCGAAGGCAAACATCGGCGACACCGCTAGGGTGCCGATCACCGCCGCGGTGACGATCGCCGCAATCGCTGCCAGGTTACCCCAGCGCAGGCCGACGATCAGAACGGGCAGGGCGGATGCCGCATAGAGAATGGACGAAAAAGACGGCTGCGCGCTCGCGCCGAGCACCAGAAGTGCGGCGGTAATGCCGGCAAGCATGCCGGTCAGCAGCAATTTTGTATCCAAAGATTTCACGGCGTCGCTGTCCTGCCAATCAAGCAGTTAGAGGATGTTCCGGGCATCTGCCCTTGGTGGAACCACTCCCCAACATGGGATTTTCCAAAAACTCCGATCCACGCCCAACGCGGAAGGAAGATCTGTCCCGTGGGCTTAGAAAGCCTGCGGGACAGGGAGTGTCAGAAGTTTAGGCCAGCACGTAGGGCAGCAGGCCGAGGAAGCGGGCGCGCTTGATGGCCTGGGCCAGTTCGCGCTGCTTCTTCTGGCTTACAGCCGTGATGCGGGACGGAACGATCTTGCCGCGCTCGGAAATGTAGCGCTGCAGAAGACGAACGTCCTTGTAGTCGATCTTCGGAGCGTTGGCGCCGGAGAAGGGGCAGGTCTTGCGACGACGGTGGAACGGACGACGTGCCTGGGAGGAAGATGCATCAGCCATGGTCAGTTCTCCTTACACGCGGTCTTCGCGCGGACGGCGCGGACGGTCTTCAAAGCCACCTTCGCGGGGTGCACGGTCCGGACGCGGACCACGGTCGCCGAAGCCACCTTCGCGGCGCGGGCCACGGTCGTCGCCATCGCGGCGCGGACGGTCGTCGCGGTCGCGCTTCTGCATCATGGCAGACGGGCCTTCTTCGTGGGCTTCCACGGCGATGGTCATGTAACGAAGAATGTCTTCGTTGATGCGCATCTGGCGTTCCATTTCGTGGATCGCTGCACCCGGAGCTTCGATGTCCATCAGGGCGTAGTGTGCCTTGCGGTTCTTCTTGATGCGATAGGTCAGGGACTTCAAGCCCCAGTTTTCTACGCGCCCGACCTTGCCGCCATTCGCTTCGATAACACCCTTGTACTGTTCGACGAGGGCATCAACCTGCTGTGCGGACATATCCTGCCGGGCAAGGAATACATGTTCGTAAAGAGCCATTGTAAGCTTTGCCTTTCTTGCGGTTGTCATCACCCGGACAAGGCGCTAAGCCTCAACGACTGCTCCTGAATGGGAAAACCCAAGGCAAGAAAAGCGTATGATCGAGACGGTCGAGAGCGGAGACACGGGAGGCCGGAAAACCCTGCGGTTCCTGCGGCTCCCTTACGAGAGCCGGCCCTCCGTTCAGCCACCAGCCATAAGACCGGGTGTTGTGAACAGCCGCGCTTATACGCATTTTTGACGGGATGGCAAGGGGCAGGGGTGTAATCCCTTGGGCAATCGGCGGATTGATGCCCGATCGGGCCTGACGTTATCGCCCTGCCACTCGCAATCAGCGGATCGACAGCGCGTAGGCGCCCTGATCCATGGTGAATTCATAGGCCGGCGTGTCGCCGTCAAGGGTGCCCTCGTCGAAATTGACGGTGATCTTGTCGTCCGACCCGTTGATCAGGATCGACAGGCTGTTGCCGGAGACGGCGATCGTCATGTCGTCGGGGCTGTAGCCCTCAGTGCCGGCAAAGCGGATCGACAGGGGACCATTGGTGTTGACCGTGTCCATGCCGTCGCCGCGGGCAAAGGCATATTCGGCCTCACCGCCGTCGGTCTGGTTACCAGTATTGTTGAAAGTCACCGTGTCATTGCCGGTGCCGCCGGCGGCAAAGATCCGGGATCCCTCGAGGTAGAGCGTGTCGTCGCCGTCGCCGCCATCGACGCCGAGAATGGCGTCAGCCGAGATCTTGATCGTGTCCTTTCCGTCGCCGCCGGAGATGTTCATGGCGAGCTTGCCGGACATCTGCACCGTGTCGTCGCCGGCACCCGCTGTAATGTCGGACACAAAACCCGAGGCGATGTTGAGCGTATCATTGCCGTCGCCGCTGTCGATGCCGGCCACCGCCGCCGTCTTCACGGTCAGCGTATCGTCGCCGGCCGCCGTCGAGACATTGTAGACGGCGCGGCCGGTCAGCGTCAGCGTATCGTCACCCTCGGTGCCGGTGGCGCCGGTGATGTAGCCGAGATTTTCCTCGACGCTGGCCGTATTTGCGTCACCACTGTCGCCAAGCGCCAGGATTTCGATGATGCGCGACAGGGCGCGCTCGGCAGCGCCATCGTTCCAGGAGCGTTCGTCGGAAGCGCCGGAGAGGGGGCGAAAGCCGTTCAGGCTGCCCGAATTGCCGGCGTTGTTCGTGGCAGTGTTTCCGGAAAACAGCTGCGTCGCATAGGAAACGGCATTGGCGCTGCGATAGAATGCGTTGATGGCGGCCATGAGACGCTGAGCTTTCCATGTGCCGGGGCAGGGCGCTGATCGCCACCCCTGGCTCTTGTCTCCGCCATCATACCGGAGATTGATTACCTCATGCTTAAACACGGGCCGCGGGTCAACGCGAGCGATAACCCGATCCTCGGTAAGCAAACAGTAAACGGAAGCGCGTCAAGATCACCCGGGGCAGAGGCTCCGGGCGATGGGTGTGTCAAGGATCAGATCGGCATCGGGTAGGTGCGATGGATCTTGGCGATCTCTTTCAGCATGTCGGGCGTCAGCGTGATGTCGGCGGCCGCGATGTCGGTTTTCAGCTGCGCCATGCTGGTGGCGCCGATGATCACCGAGGCCATGAACGGCCGGGTCAGGCAGAAGGCGATCGCCAGCGCCGAGGGATCGAAGCCATGCTTGGCGGCCATGTCGAGATAGGCCTTGGTGGCCGGTTCCTGCAGCGGCTGCAGCCGTCCGCCGATATCACTGTTGATCGAGCCGCGCGAACCGACCGGCCGGGCACCGCCCTGATATTTGCCGCTCAGGATGCCGCCGGCCAGCGGCGAATAGGCCAAAAGCCCGATAGTCTCGTGGTGCGACAGCTCGGCCATGTCGAGATCGTACGCGCGGTAGAGCAGGTTATATTCGTTCTGCACGGTGGCGACGCGCGGCAGGCCCTTCGCCTCGGCGATCGACAGGTATTTCTGCGTACCCCAGGCAGTCTCGTTGGAGAGCCCGATGGCGCGGATCTTGCCGGCCTTGACGCAGTCGCCAAGCGCTTCCAGCTTTTCGGTAATGTCGGCCAGCGCCTGGGCGCGGTCCTGCGTCGAGGGGTCGTAGTTCCAGACCTGGCGGAAATGATAATGGCCGCGGTTCGGCCAGTGGATCTGGTAGAGGTCGATATAATCGGTCTTGAGCCGCTGCAGGCTGGAATCGACCGCCTCGCGCACGGCGGCAGCGGTAATCGGCGCGCCGCCGCGAATATAGGGTCGGCCGGCACCGGCCACCTTTGTGGCAAGCACCACCTGGTCGCGCTTGCCTGATTTGGCAAACCAGTTGCCGATCATCCGCTCGGTATCGGCATAGGTCTCGGGCGACAAAGGCGTGGTCGGGTAGAGTTCGGCGGTGTCGAAGAAGTTGACGCCGTTGTCCAGCGCATAGTCCATCTGCTCGAAAGCCTCTGCCTCGCTGTTCTGCGAGCCCCATGTCATGGTGCCAAGGCAGATTTCCGACACGGAAATGTCGGTGCGGCCCAGTGTGTTGTATTTCATGTCGTGGTGACCCCGGTGCTTCTGGAATGCTCGAACGAGCTGAAAGGGAAGGCGTCAATGTAGAGCGATTTTGACGCACTGCAAGATGGAACGGCCAGGAACATTAGCCGTGGAGCAGCGGCAGCCATAACCGCGCCAGACTTGACTCCCACATAAAGAATGTGAATTGGAACAAGAAAAAGCGTTAGGAAGGATACCTCCATGAGTGTGGCGTTTACATTTCCGGGTCAGGGCAGCCAGGCCGTCGGTATGGGCAAGGACCTCGCGGATGCCTATCCGGAAGCCCGTGCCGTATTCGACGAAGTCGATGAGGCGCTTGGTCAGACGCTGTCCGACATCATGTGGAATGGCCCGGAAGAGACCCTGACGCTGACCGCCAATGCCCAGCCGGCGCTGATGACTGTCTCGATTGCTGCCATCCGCGTCATGCAGGCCCGCGGCCTCAATCTCTCCGCCAAGGTCTCCTATGTCGCCGGTCATTCGCTCGGCGAATATTCGGCGCTGTGTGCTGCCGGCATGTTTTCGCTCGCCGACACGGCCCGTCTTCTGCGCATTCGCGGCAATGCCATGCAGGCCGCAGTGCCGGTCGGTGCCGGCGCCATGGCCGCGATCATCGGGCTGGAACAGGCCGATGTTCAGGCCGTCTGTTCTGAGGCCGCTGCGATCGGCCCCTGCCAGATCGCCAATGACAATGGCGGCGGCCAGATCGTCATCTCCGGCGGCAGGGAGGCTGTCGAAAAGGCAGCCGCACTTGCCACCGAGCGCGGCGCCAAGCGCGCCATCATGCTGCCGGTCTCGGCCCCCTTCCATTCGGCGCTGATGGCGCCGGCCGCCGATGCCATGCGCGACGCGCTGGCCGATGTGGCGAAAAGCAATCCGGTCGTGCCAGTCATCGCCAATGTCCGTGCAGCCCCCGTCAGCGATGCCGACGAGATTGCCGCCCTGCTGGTCGAGCAGGTCACCGGCCAGGTGCGTTGGCGCGAAACGGTGGAATGGTTTGCCGCCAACGGCGTTTCGACGGTATATGAAGTGGGCGCTGGCAAGGTGCTGACTGGGCTCGCCCGGCGGATCGACAAGACGATCACGGGTGTCGCCGTCAACTCGCCGGCCGATATCGATGCAGCGCTTGCCGCCCTGCTGGGCTGATCCAAACCTCAAGATTTGAAAACAGGGAATGAGTTCATGTTCGATTTAACCGGCCGCAAGGCGCTCGTCACCGGGGCAACCGGCGGCATCGGCGAAGAGATCGCCCGCATGCTGCACGCTCGCGGTGCCACCGTCGGCCTGCATGGAACGCGGGTCGAGAAGCTGGAGGCGCTGGCCGCCGAACTCGGTGACCGCACGCAGATCTTCCCGGCCAATCTGGCCGATCGCGACGAGGTCAAGGCGCTGGGCGAAAAGGCCGAGGCCGATCTTCAGGGCGTCGATATCCTGGTCAACAATGCCGGCATCACCAAGGACGGCCTGTTCGTCCGCATGAGCGATGCCGACTGGGACGCGGTCCTCGAAGTCAATCTCACCGCGACCTTCAGGCTGACCCGCGAGCTGACCCATCCGATGATGCGCCGCCGCTATGGCCGCATCATCAACATCACCTCGATCGTCGGCGTCACCGGCAATCCGGGCCAGGCGAACTATTGCGCCTCCAAGGCCGGCATGATCGGCTTTTCCAAGTCGCTGGCCCAGGAGATCGCCACCCGCAACGTCACCGTCAATTGCGTGGCACCGGGTTTCATCGAAAGTGCGATGACCGGAAAGCTCAACGACAAGCAGAAGGAGGGCATTATGGGTGCCATCCCGATGAAGCGCATGGGCACCGGTGCTGAAGTCGCGTCGGCTGTTCTTTATCTCGCCTCCTCCGAGGCGGGCTACATGACCGGACAGACATTGCACGTCAACGGCGGCATGGCGATGATCTGATTTACCCGCCATCCGCCCCCGCAATTGAATGCGGAGCAAGGGGAGGGTGGCGATTTTCAGGCTTTCCGGCGGGCCTAAACCATGTTAATCGGGCCTTGACTGTGAACAGTCGTCCCGAAAATGACAGGCGACGGTTGTGCTTGTGCACACGACGTAACTATGTAGACCGGGTTGAACGGGATTGCCGGCGGAACCGATGACATGCGGATCGCCGGCTTAAGACAGGGTAGGGCGCCATCGAGGCACCCTTATATTGAAAAGGTCGAGGAAACCGACATGAGCGATATCGCAGAACGCGTAAAGAAAATTGTTATTGACCATCTCGGCGTTGACGCTGAAAAAGTCGTCGAAGGCGCCAGCTTTATCGACGATCTGGGTGCGGACTCGCTCGACACGGTCGAATTGGTCATGGCCTTCGAAGAAGAATTCGGCGTTGAAATTCCTGACGATGCTGCCGATTCCATTCTGACGGTTGGCGATGCCGTGAAGTTCATCGAAAAGGCCCAGCCCTGATCGCTTGAGCATATCGTGGAGCGGGCTCATCGCCCGCTCCGTCAAGGCCCGCTTAGGCGGTCCTTTTTTTGTATACTCAGCAGTTGCTGAATGAGTGGGGTGGGTTACGGGCGATGAGACGTGTCGTTATCACCGGTACCGGCATGGTATCTCCTCTGGGCTGTGGAACAGAGATTACGTGGTCAAGGCTCCTGGCCGGCCAGAGCGGCGCCCGCCGCGTCACCGAATTCGAGGTCGAAGACCTTCCTGCGAAGATTGCCTGCCGCATTCCCGTCGGCGACGGTTCCGATGGAACCTTCAATGCCGACGACTGGATGGAGCCGAAGGAACAGCGCAAGGTCGATCCCTTCATCATTTATGCAGTCGCCGCCGCCGAGATGGCACTGAAGGATGCCGACTGGCATCCGGCCACCGATGAGGACCAGATCGCCACCGGCGTGCTGATCGGCTCCGGCATCGGCGGCATCGAGGGCATTGTCGAAGCGGGCTACACGCTGCGCGACAAAGGTCCCCGCCGCATCTCGCCGTTTTTCATTCCCGGCCGCCTGATCAACCTTGCCTCCGGCCAGGTCTCGATCCGCCACAAGCTGCGCGGCCCTAACCATTCCGTCGTCACGGCCTGTTCGACCGGCGCCCATGCGATCGGTGACGCAAGCCGCCTGATCGCGCTCGGCGATGCCGACGTCATGGTGGCCGGCGGCACGGAATCGCCGATCAGCCGTATTTCGCTGGCCGGCTTTGCCGCCTGCAAGGCGCTGTCGACCCAGTATAACGACGATCCGCAGCGCGCCTCGCGGCCCTACGACCGCGACCGCGACGGTTTCGTCATGGGCGAAGGCTCCGGCATCGTCGTGCTGGAAGAACTGGAACATGCCCGCGCCCGCGGCGCCAAGATCTATGCCGAAGTGGTCGGCTACGGCCTCTCCGGCGACGCCTTCCACATCACCGCACCGTCGGAAGACGGCGATGGCGCTTTCCGTTGCATGACCATGGCGCTGAAGCGCGCCGGCCTGACACCGGCCGACATCGATTACATCAATGCCCATGGCACCTCGACCATGGCCGACACGATCGAACTGGGCGCCGTCGAGCGGCTGGTCGGCGATGCCGCGTCCCGGATTTCCATGTCGTCCACCAAGTCGGCGACCGGCCATCTGCTGGGCGCCGCCGGTGCGATCGAGGCGATTTTCTCTGTGCTGGCCATCCGCGACGGCAAGGTGCCGCCGACGCTGAACCTCGACAATCCCGATGTCGAGACGGCGATCGATCTCGTGCCGCACAAGGCCCGGGAACGGGATGTTCGCGTTGCCCTGTCCAATTCCTTCGGGTTTGGCGGGACGAATGCGTCGCTGGTGCTTCGTCGCCTCGAGGATTGAAGCCAGACCCGGCGCAATCCCGTCGTGGCGAACGGACGACCATCCAGACGGATGGTCCCCTGAACCTGCTTTTGCCGCAATGCTTGGCCAAACAGCGGCATTATCGAAACGAAGAGGATTGCCCGTGAGCGACAACCATCAGAACGAAGGGGCCCCGTTCGGCCGCGATGGCGACAGCGCGGCCAAGGGTCCCATCATTCCCAAGTCGCCAAGTGAAGCCCTGCGTCCCGAGCGCGTGCCGCAGCCGCCCAAGCGCTCGCGGCGTGCCCGCAGCCAGCTGGTCATTTTCCTGAATTTCATCATGACCCTGACGGTCGCGGTCTGCATCATTGCCGTTGCCGCCTTCTACTATGTGATGTCGGTCTACCAGAACCCCGGGCCGCTGGCCAACAACGCCAATTTCGTGGTGCGCGCCGGTGCCGGCCTGGCCGAGATCTCCACCAGCCTGGAGCGCAACGGCGTGGTCTCCGACGCGCGCGTCTTCCGCTATGTCACGGCCACCTATCTCGACGACGGCGACACGCTGAAGGCCGGCGAATACGAAATCAAGGCTGGCGCCTCAATGAAGGACGTCATGGACCTGCTGAAATCGGGCAAGTCGATCCTCTATGCGGTCTCCTTCCCTGAAGGCCTGACGGTGTCGCAGATGTTCAAGCGGCTGGCCGACGATCCTGTGCTCGAGGGCGACATGCCGCCCGACCTGCCGAAGGAAGGCATGCTGCGTCCCGATACCTACAAATTCTCCCGCGGCACCAAGCGCGTCGAAATCATCAACCAGATGGTTGCCGCCCAGGAGCAGCTTGTGGAACAGATCTGGGAAAAGCGCGACGCCGACCTGCCGATCAAGACCCGCGACGAATTCCTCACACTTGCGTCGATCGTCGAGAAGGAAACCGGCAAGGACGACGAGCGCGCCCACGTCGCCTCGGTCTTCATCAACCGGCTGGCCAAGGGCATGCGGCTGCAGTCCGACCCGACCATCGTCTACGGCCTGTTCGGCGGCGAGGGCAAGCCGGCGGATCGGCCGATCTACCAGTCGGACCTGCAGAAGGAAACGCCCTACAACACCTATGTGATCAAGGGCCTGCCGCCGGGGCCGATTTCCAATCCCGGCCGCGCTGCCCTGGAAGCGGTCGCCAATCCCTGGCGCACCAAGGATCTCTATTTCGTGGCCGATGGCTCCGGCGGCCATGCCTTCGCAGCCACGCTCGACGAGCACAATGCCAACGTCAAGCGCTGGCGCAAGGTGGAGGCCGAACAGGCTGCCGCCAAGGGCGCTGCCGCCGACGGAAAGCCGGCCACCGATCCCGCTGTCGCGGACTGAGCCGCCACAGGAAACTGCAACGATCGAACCGTCGGAGACCAAGGCATGGCACTGCAATCGATGACCGGCTTTGCCCGCAGCGAGGGCACTGTCGGGCGCCATCGCTGGTCCTGGGAGTTCCGCTCTGTCAACGGCAAGGGGCTGGACCTGCGTCTGCGCCTGCCGCCTGGCCTCGAACTGCTTGAAACGGAGTGCCGGCGCTTGGCCGGGGCAGCATTCTCGCGCGGCAATCTGCAGATCCAGCTGACCGTCTCGGTCAGCGAAAACCGCATCGAGGCCGTGCTCAACGAAGATGCGCTGGCTGCCGTGCTTGGCCTCAGATCGCGGCTTGGAGCGGAGATCGTCGATCCCGCACCGATGCGCCTTGATGCGCTTCTGTCGATCCGCGGCCTTGTCGATTTTCGCGAGGCGGAGGATGATTCCGACGCAATCGCTGCTCGCGATGCGGCCATCGTCGAGGGCTTTGCCGCAGCCATTGCCGGCCTGCGGAGCATGCGCGAAAGCGAAGGCGAGGCGCTGGGCGACGTTCTGTCGGCGCAGATCAACCGGATCGAGGAATTGACCCTGCAGGTCGAGAACGATCCGTCGCGCACGACGGAGGAGATCGCCCGCAAGCTCGAAGGCCAGATGGCGGCCTTGATGGAGGCCGCCCCCTCGCTCGACCGCGAACGGCTTTATGCCGAGGCCGCCCTGATTGCCACCAAGGCCGATCTTCGCGAAGAACTCGACCGGCTGAAGGCCCATGTCGCTGCTGCCCGCTCTTTGCTCGCCGCCGGCGGCCCGATTGGCCGCAAGCTCGACTTTATGGCACAGGAATTCAATCGCGAATCGAATACTATCTGTTCCAAATCCAATGCCGTCGCCGTGACCGCCGCTGGCATCGAGTTGAAGGTCGTCATCGACCAGTTTCGTGAACAGGTCCAGAATCTGGAGTAGCCTTATGAATCCGGCGGTATCGTCAGTTATCAAGATAGAACGGCGCGGCCTGATGCTGGTGATTTCGTCACCGTCGGGTGCCGGGAAATCGACCATTGCCCGCACCCTGCTCGACAGCGACAAGCAGATCAGCCTGTCGGTCAGCGTCACCACCCGGCAGCGCCGCCAAAGCGAGATCGAGGGCATTCACTACCACTTCGTCTCGCAGCGCGAATTCGAGCGGCTGCGCGATTCCGATTCATTGCTGGAATGGGCGCAGGTGCACGGCAATTACTATGGTACGCCGCGCGAGGCCGTCGAAACCGCCATGTCGGAAGGCCGCGACATGCTGTTCGATATCGATTGGCAAGGCGCCCAGCAGCTGCAGGACAAGATGTCGGCCGATGTCGTGTCGATCTTCATTCTGCCGCCGACCATGACCGAGCTGCAGTCGCGCCTGCATCGCCGCGCCGAGGATACCGAAGAGGTGATCCAGACACGGCTGGCCAATTCGCGCTCCGAAATCGAGCACTGGCGCGAATACGACTATGTCATCGTCAATGACGACCTCGACACGGCCTTCAACGCCGTCCAGTCGATCGTCCGCGCCGAACGCCTGCGCCGCGACCGCCGCCACGGTCTGTTCAATTTTGTCAGTGAGTTGTTGACGGAAACGCCGGTCCGCTAACAGGCAAGGCGAAAAGCCCGCATCATTGCCGGGCGCATGATCATGCGCCCACGCCTGCAATCGTCCAGTTTTAGAGATTATTCGCCAGTGTCACGAATTCTTCGACGCTGAGCGTTTCGGCGCGGCGCTGCGGGTCGATGCCGGCGCGCGCCAGCAGCGCTTCGCCGCCGACCGGCTTGAGGCTCTGGCGCAGCATCTTGCGGCGCTGGCCGAAGGCGGCCTGGGTGACCTTCTCCAGCCTGGCGACGTCGCAGGGCAGGGGCTGAAGGCGAGGCTCGAACTGCACCACCGTGGAGGTGACTTTCGGCGGCGGCGAAAAGGCCTGCGGCGGCAGGTCGAAGGCCATATAGGCCTGCGTGCGCCAGCCACACAGCACGCCGAGCCGGCCATAATGGTCGTCTTCTTCCGTCGAGACGATTCTAAGGCCGACTTCCCGCTGGAACATCAGCGTCATCGACTGCCAGAACGGCGGCCAGCTCTTCGGCAGCAGCCAGTTGACCAGCAATTGCGTGCCGACGTTATAAGGCAGATTGGCGATGATCCTGACCGGCGTTCCGGGGGCCGCCAGCGTCTCGAAATCGATCTTCAGCGCATCGCCTTCGATCACCTCGAGCCGGCCGGGATAGTGTTCGCCGATCTCGGCCAGGGCCGGCAGGCAGCGGGCATCCCGCTCGATGACAACAAGCTTCTCGGCACCGAGCGCCAGAATGGCCCGCGTCAGTCCGCCGGGTCCGGGGCCGACCTCGATGACGGTCATGCCTTCCAGCGGGCCGGCCGTGCGGGCGATCTTCTGGGTGATGTTGAGGTCGAGCAGAAAATTCTGGCCCAATGCCTTGCGGGCATCGAGCCCGTGGCGCTGGATCACGTCGCGCAGCGGCGGCAGTCCGTCAAGGGTTGCCATCAACGACCGGCGTCCCGGCTGATCTTGTCGGCGAGCTTGATGGCGGCGACGAGGCTGTTTTCGCGGGCGATGCCTTTGCCGGCGATGCCGAAGGCGGTGCCATGGTCGGGCGAGGTGCGCACGAAGGGCAGGCCGAGCGTCACATTGACGGATTCGTCGAAATCGAGCGCCTTGACGGGGATCAGCGCCTGGTCGTGATACATGCAGATCGCCACGTCGTAGCGGCGGCGCGCATCCTCATGGAACATCGTGTCGGCCGGCAAGGGTCCGAAGGCATCGATGCCCTCGTCGCGCAGCCGCATGATGGCCTCGTGAATGATATCCTCGTCCTCGTGGCCAAGCGCCCCGCCTTCGCCGGCATGAGGGTTGAGCCCGGCAACCGCCAGACGCGGCGCGGCGATGCCGAAACGGCTCTTCAGATCGTGTGCGGTAATCCGGCATGTCTCGACGATCAGGTCTTCGGTCAGCGTCGAGGGCACGTCCTTGAGCGGAATATGGATGGTGACAGGCACGGCGCGCAGTTTCGGGCCGACCAGCATCATCACCGGCCTGACAGGTACGCCGGTCGCCTTGCCGGCCAGATCGGCCAGAAATTCCGTATGGCCGGGGAAACCGAAGCCCGCCTCGTAAAGGACGGATTTGGCAATCGGATTGGTGACGATGCCGCGCACCTTGCCGCTCATGCACAGCGAGACGGCGGTCTCGATAGCCGCGATCGTGCCGCGTGCCGTGGAGACATGCGGTTCGCCGGCAATCACATCGACGCCGGTCGAGATGGAGATGACCGGCAGGGCCTGCGGGAAGCAGGTCACGGCCTCGTCGGCTGTGACTTCGCGCAGTGGCACGTCGAGCTCCAGCAGCCGTGCCCTGACCGCCAGATTGGCGAGATCGCCGATGAAGACGAAAGGCGGCAGGGCGTGACGGTCGCGGTCGATCCATGCCGCAAGCGCGATATCCGGTCCTATGCCCGCAGGGTCGCCCTGGCTGAGGGCTAGCGGGGCGAGATCATGTGCGGGCATGGATGAATCCGGTTGTCAGCGATAGACGATCTGCGCCTTGGAGCGCAGTTCATCGAGAAATTTCTTGGAATTCGGGTCGTCCTGATTTTCTGCCTTGCCGACATCCTCGGCCCGGAACACCACCTCGGCAGCCACGTCGTCGGAGACTTCGCGCTGGTTGCAGATCGCCAGGTATTCGACGCCCTTTTCCGTGACGCGTGTCCCCGTCGTGCCGCCGCTCGCCTTTTCGATCAGCGGCTTCCACTCCGGCGGCAGTTCCGGCGCCATCACGCGGCCGAGATTGCGGATCGATACGTCGAGGTAGTTCTTGGCAAATTCCATGGCGCCGTCGCAGCCGGGAAACTTCGAACGGGACGCCTCGGCTTCCGATTTGCGCTTGCCGGTGATGGCGTTGCGTTTGGATTCCGGGACGACGAAGATGACCTGCTTGAGGAAATACTCCGTCGTCACCGGCTTCTGCTTGTTTTCCAGCAGGCGGGTCACGATGTCCTGGTTTGACAGCTTGGACTTGGCGCCGTAACGCGCATTGACCAGCCGCGGCCAGCTCATCTGCACGGCGAGATACGCCTTGAAGTGTTCGGCGCCGACGCCCGACTGGTTCAGAATGCTGGTCATCTGCGCGGCCGACAGCTTGTTGGAAGCGGCAAACCGCTCGAACGCCTTGTCGACATCGGCCGTGCTGACCGACATGCCGAGACGGGCGATTTCCTGACGCTTCAGGACTTCATCGACCATTTCTTCCTTGGCAAGCTTGCCGATATCGCCCTTCTGGCGGCGCAGCCGCATGAAGGCCGCGCGCTTGGCAATGTCACCGCTGGTGATTGCCGTCTTGTTGACCACAGCCTTGATTTCGCTGGCCGCAAAGACCGGGGCAGCACCTGGTTCGATGAATGCGAACAAGGCCAGCATGGCCGTGCCGAGCGCCAGTGTTCGTATCGCTTTCCTGCCCATGATCATCCCAAACCTTCCCCCTGCGCCGAAACGATCGCTGCCGCAGGTACGTCCCTTGTGTCTGTCTCAGTATAATAGGCGGCAGGGATTGCACAATCCTTGCGGCAAAACAATGACATCGGCGCCGCATTTCAAGTGATTTCGGCCGACCTCCACGCACGGTGTCGATAGTCTGGCGGCCCAGGCGGCCACCAGCTACGTCGGCTGGCGATCAGTTGAAGCCATCAATGTCCGTGTCACCGACCTTGACATCGCCAAGCGTTCGGAACGTCAGGCGGGCGCCGATCGACCAGTCATTGGCGGATTCGCTGTCAGGGTCGCGCTTCTCTGTGTAGACCAGTGAGAACACGGTGCATTCGTCGGCATAGGAAACGCCGACGCCATGCCGGTTGATCTCGCTGCTGTTGACGTCCCAGGTCAGCGATCCGAAGATCGACCAGTAGTCGCCGACCTTGACGGAAGTGGCGCTCTGCACCTCGTCGTTGGATTCGTCGAAGCCGTATTCCGGCTGCGCGGCAATCTGCGTATAGGTCAGGTTCGTCTGGAACTTGTCATTGTGGAAGCCGACCGTGGCGTCGGTGCGGCGCACGTCGAAGGTCTTCTCGTCGAAGCGCGCATTGGTGCTCAGCGATATGCCGTTCGGTGCCTCGAGGCCGATCATGCCGACAAAGTCGGAGACGTCGCTTTCAAGCCCGGAATTGGCGCCGGCATTGACCAGATCGTCCGTGGCGAACGAATTGAGGCCTGCCACCTGATAGGACTGGCCGAAAATGCCGCGTAGCGCAAAGCCATTGTCGAACGATCCGGTATAGCGGATGCCGACATTGGCGCGGGTGCCGCCCTCGACCCGGTCGTAGCCGGAGAACTTGTCGCGCTCGAACAGGGTAGTCGCGTCGAATACGAAGCTCTGCGCGTCTTCGTTCGGCAGTTCACCGGCCATCTGTTCGTCCGGACGGACATAGAGCTGGGCGATCGGCTCGAAGACATGGCTGCTGTTGTCCGTGGTGACAAGCCACGGATAGCGGGCCTCCAGCCCGGCGGTGACCATGTAGCGGGTCGCCGAGGCGTCATTGGTGTAGTCGCCGGTATAGCCGGCCGGCGAATCCATATCGAGACCGTAGGCATCGCCGCGGGCCGCAAGAAGCGGCGTCAGCAGCAGGCCGCCGGGCGCCGTATAGGTACGCTTCCACTCGGCTTCCGCCGTCAGGCGGGACATGGTGCCCTTCAGGCCGCGGAAACGGTCATTGATGCCGTCGCCATCGCTGTCGACCGCATCGTCGTCGAAGCGCGACAGCACGGTGAAGTTGAGGTTCGCGGACAGTTGTCCACCCGCCACCGGCTCGGGCGCATAATAGCTGTAGTCGAGAGACGGCAGCACGGTGGGCTGGCGCTTCTCGGCGGAGTCGTCCGGATCGGCATCCTGCACGTCGAAATAATAGCCGCGCATGTCGAACGAGTTCCGCTCGCCAAGGCCGGTCAGGTAGACTTGGTTGGTGTGGGTCGTGTCGTCGAGCCCGTCGAGTTCGTAGGTTCGTGCAAAGTTGTTGTCGCTCTGCAGCATGACGTCCCAGCCGAACGACCAGCGAGGATTGACCTTGAACTCGCCCTTGGAGGCCACCATGCCGCGATTGTCGTTCTCGTAGTCGCTGGTGCCGGAATCGAAGTCGTCTGAATTCATCTGGCTGATGCCGGCGATGCGCGACGTCACAGTTCCGGCTTCGAACCGCTGGCGGATTTCGGCGTCCAGCAGAACGCCCTGGCTGGAGAAGCCGGTCGCCTTGACGGTCGCGTCCATCTGGTTGGAGATCGCGTAGTAATAAGGGATCGTCAACCCGAATCCGAGATTCTCGGAGGTGCTCATTTCCGGAAACAGGAAGCCGGACTTGCGCTTCACCGTGTGGTCGGGAACTTCGATGGCCGGCACGAAGGCGATCGGGCGGCCGAACAGTTCGAAGCGTGCCTTTTCGAGCCGTACCGTATGCTTCTCGCCGTTCTGAATGACGCGCTCGGCCTTGATCTGCCACAGCGGCGGACGTTCGGGCCGCTCGGCGCAGGGCAGGCAGGCGGTGTAGACGCCGTTATAGAGCACCATGTCGCGGCCGCCGATCCGCTCGCCGCGCTCGGCCGCCAGACGGGTATTGTCGCTGGTCTCGATTCGCAGAGCATTGACGAAACCGTCGGCGAAATTGTCGGTGACATCGAGCGAATCGGCATAGAGGCGATTGCCGCCCGGCTCGACCAGTTCGATATTGCCATAGGCCATCATCCGGCCGGTCTGCTGGTTATATTCGACGCGCTGGGCCACCATCTGGTAGCCGGCATAGTTGATCTGTACGCCGCCGACGGCTGTGACCTTCTCGGCGTCCTTGTCGTATGTCAGCTCGTTTGCCGCCAGCAGAAGCTTGGAATCGGCGGGAATATTGGGCTCAAGCGAACGCACGGCCTCGGCCCCTTGTGCGCGGATGTCCGCAGCAGAAGCGAGGTATGCGCACAATGAGGCGCCAGTCAGCAGGGCCGTGACAAGCCTTCTGATATTCTTGCGGTCACTTGCCGCCACTAACCATCCTCCTGGTGAAGCAAAATCGTTGCGCCTAGGGCCGTCGCAACGACGACCGGAACCCAAGCTGCAACGAACGGAGGTACTACACCGCTGCTACCGAATGCCTTCACGAGCACTGTTACGACATAAAGCACGAAGCCCGAAATGATTCCACCCAGAATCACCGACCGCGACTGGTTGAACCGGCTAAATTTTAGGGACACGGTTGCTGCAATCAGGGTCATCGCAACCAGAAGAAAGGGGAGCGAGAGCATGGAATGGAATTGGGTCTCGAGCGCCTTGGTGGAGACGCCGAATGATTTTGCGACGGAAATTTTCTTAGAAAGCTCATAAAATGCAACGGTTTCCGGCTGAGCAAGACGCTCTTGAATGAATTCCTGTTTCAGGTTGGTACGGACTTCCGCTGTGGCGAGCCTTACGGCGATTTCGCCGGGCCGGGTTTCCGTCACATCGTTAAGCAGCCAGTAACCATCTTTCAACTTTGCCGATTCGGCATCCTGCCGCAAGATGATGCGTCCGCCGCTGTCGAAGTGAACGAGAACGGCATCGACGAGCAGCGTTCCGTTCTCGAGCACGGTATTGGCGCCGATGATGGTATCGTCATTGCCGCTGATCTGGCGCAGCCATGGAATATTGGCCGATCCGCTCGACGTGCTGCTGGCATCGCGCCAGGAGGATTCGATCTTCAGCGCCTGGCTCTGCCCCCAGGCGGCAAGCGGATTGATCACCAGCATGGTCAGCAGGCCGACCATGAAGGCGCCGGCGATGAAAGGTGTCATGAACTGCCAGACGGAAATGCCGGCAGCCCGCGCCACCACCAGTTCCGATTTCCGGTTGAGGGCGATCAGCGTCGTCATGCCGGCAAACAGCGTGATGAAGGGCACGGTCTGCTGCAGCAGGAGCGGCAGGCGCATCGCCGTGATATACAGCACGCCCGACAGCGAATAGCCGGTGAGGCCGGCCAGACGGCCGGTGATTTCGCTGAAATCGATCAGGTAGATGATCGAGGTTACGCCGATGAAGAACCAGAAGATGGTCATCGCATAGCGTTTGAGAAAATAGCGACCGAGGGTGGTAAACATCAGGAACCGCCTCCGTTCGGCTGGCGGTCGCTGCCCGGCAGGCGTTTCTCGATCGCCGTCTGCGCCCGGCTGATCAGGTTGCGCAACGGGCGGGGCAGATGGGTCTTCTTGTTGCTCAGCAGCGCCAGCGCCGCAAGCGCACCGCTCAGCATGGGCGTCGCATAGATCGCCGGCACGAAGGCGGCGTTGTTCTCGGCCTGGTTGGCGCTGTAGAAGGACAGCCAGCGCAACAGAAGCGCCAACGTCAAGGCAGCGACCATCGGATGCAGGCGGGCTTCGCGATGCGAGCGGGCGTCTCCTGCAACCACCAGGGAGATCAGGGCCAGCGACAGCGGGAAGCTCCAGTCGGCCAGGCGTCGGTGCAGTTCGGAACGGTATTCGCCGGGATGGGCCTTGACGTCGGGGTCGGTCGGGTCCGGATTGAGCAGGAACGGCAGGCCGCGGTCGGAGGCGCGCAGCCGCGCCTGGCCACGCGTCTGCGTCAGGTCCGAAAGATCGAAGGAATAGGAATCGAAGCGGACTACCGAGACATTGCCGTCGGGCGCCTTGCGGTGCACCTCGCCGTCGCGCATGATCAGCGCGGTGCCGGTCTCATCAACCGCACCTTCGCGCGCATAATAGATGAGTTCGAAGGCCGGATCGCGCGAATCCGCGACGAACAGCCCCTTCAGCACCCGGCCCGACTGGCGTTCCGAAATCTGCACGTAGAGACCTTCCTCGACCCGCCGGAAGCTCTTCTCCTCGATGACGGAGGACAACAGGTCGGCATAGGCCGCCGCGATCATGTGGCGGGCAGCAACGCGGACCTGCGGCTCGATCAGATTGGCGATCAGGAAGGACAGCAGGCTCAGGCCCACGGCAAAGGCGATGATCGGCCGGGTGATGATCGAGCGGGAGGCGCCTGCCGCATCGATGACGGCCAGTTCGGAATCGTTGTTCATCGCCGTCAGGGTCTGGGTGATGCCGATGACCAGGGCGAAGGGCATGACGATCGGGATGATCGTCGGCAGAATCAGCGTGGCAAGCGTTGCAAACGAGCCGATCGACTGGCCGCTGTCGGTGACCAGGTTGATGCGCGCCAGCACCTGCGTCGTCCATATGATGGCCAGCACCGGCAACAGGGCGGTGAGGAACATCTGCGCGACGCGCCGCAATATGTAAAGTTCAAGAAGCTTCATGCCGGACCCTGTGAGCGCCCCTATTTGCCTATGGCCGCGTCAAAAGACAAGCCCCGTTTCGTTTGGTTTGTGAACGGAGGCGTTTCCTTTTCGGGCTATGGCATCACACTTGGGCGTTAGTGCGGGCTTTCACGAGATCAAATGTGGCAAAAGTCGACGCGAAGACAGTGACGGATAGCAGCCAGCCAAGCACGACGTCGGACAGGTAGTGCCCGCCGAAACTGACGCGCATCGCCGCCATGGTCACCGACAGGACGAGGATCGGCGGCCCGAGCACCGGTCTCAGGCGGACCGGCAGCAGAATGACCAGGCAGGCCAGCCAGCCGGCTCCTGCCGCCTCGCCGGAGACGAAGGAGCAATTGCTGTCGCACAACCCGCCGAAGGAGCCAGCGGCGGTAAAATCGAGGTCGCCGCCAAACAGATCGGTCTCATTGGGCCGTGGCCGGCCGGAAAGGCTTTTCAGGATGAGATTGACCAGGATGTAGGGGCCGATGACGAAGGAGAGCAGGGCGAGCGAAATCGTCCGGGTCTTTGCCCGCTGATAGGTGGCGCCGTGATGCTGCAGGCAGCCGATCAGCAGCCAGAGCATGAACAGGGCGGCCAGCGACGGCAGGTAGAACAACACCTTGCGCAGTTTGACCAGGACCCGCTCAGCAGCATTCGGAAAGCTTCCGCAGGCAAGCGAGGTTGCCTGCGGCTCGAGACAGTCGAGGGGCTGGAAAAAGAAGCGTGCCGCGGCAATGTCCACCTGTGGAAAGGCATGAAAACCTGCCAGCAGCAGAAACCACAGCGCCGCAAACCCGAGCGCCCATTGTTGCGCCGGCCTTTCGGATATAGGCAATGCCCAGGTGGCGCGGCCGTTGATGGTTGTCACGACGAGAGACATGGCGGCATGCTTTCCAGGTCGGCATTGATCGGAGCGGTGTGTTGCCTAGCAGGTCAACATGAAAGCCGCACGACGGCTGTCGCCAACCAAAATCGGGGAGCCAGGGAACTGGCCCTTGCTTTCAGGCCCGAAACCGACATGATCGGCGCTCATTGTGTTTTCAGCATGTTTTGTAAGGTCCTGCCCATGTCCGCCAAGATCGAAATCGGCTTCGCCAAGTCTCCCCGCCTGTCTGGCGATCTCGCCATTCTCCTGAAAGCCTCCGACGCCGAGCTGCCGGCCGGCGCCGCCGAGGCCGATCCGTCGGGTGTCTTCGGCAAGGCCGCCGATATCGCGAAATTCACCGGCAAGGCGATGGGCAAGCTCGATATCGTTGCGCCGCACGGCTCGCCGGTCGACCGAATCGTCGTCATCGGCCTGGGCAAGGCGGAGGCGGTGATCGCGCATGACTGGCTGAAGGCCGGCGGCACGGCAGCCTCCGTCCTGAAATCGGTGGACAAGGTGACGATCTTCATCGACGCGCCCGGCGTCGAGGTCAGCCCCAAGGCCGCCGCCGACTTCGCGCTCGGCATGCTGCTGCGCAATTACAGCTTCGATACCTACAAGACCCGCAAGAAGGACGATGAGGAAAACGGCCCGGCCAAGCAGGTCAAGGTGACCATCGTCACGGCGGACGCTTCCGCCGCCAAGAAGGCCTTTGCCGATGCGCAGGCCGTGGCCGAGGGCGTGATCCTCGCACGCGATCTCGTCAACGAGCCGGCCAATATTCTCGGGCCTCTCGAATTTGCCGCCAAGGCCAAGGAGCTTGAAAAGCTCGGCGTCGAGGTGGAAATCCTCACTGAAAAGGACATGAAGAAGCTCGGCATGGGCGCACTGCTCGGCGTGGCGCAGGGCTCCGTCCGCTCGCCGCGCCTTGCCGTCATGCAGTGGAAGGGCGGTAAGGCCAAGGATAAGCCGATCGCGTTCGTCGGCAAGGGTGTCGTGTTCGACACCGGCGGCATCTCGATCAAGCCGGCCGGCGGCATGGAAGACATGAAGGGCGACATGGGCGGTGCGGCGGCCGTCACCGGGCTGATGCATGTCCTGGCCGCCCGCGAAGCCAAGGTCAATGTCGTCGGCATCATCGGTCTGGTCGAAAACATGCCGGACGGCAATGCACAGCGTCCGGGCGACATCGTCACCTCCATGTCCGGCCAGACCATCGAGGTCATCAATACCGATGCCGAGGGCCGTCTCGTACTGGCCGATGCGCTGTGGTACTGCAACGACCGCTTCAAGCCGGAGTTCATGATCAACCTGGCGACCCTGACCGGCGCCGTCCTGGTGGCGCTCGGCACCCAGCATGCCGGATTGTTTTCCAACAACGATACGCTCGCCGACAATCTCCTGAAGGCAGGTCTCGCCTCCAACGAGCGCCTGTGGCGCCTGCCGCTTGGCAAGGACTACGACAAGCTGATCGACAGCAAGTTTGCCGACATGAAGAACTCAAGCGGCCGCCATGCCGGCTCGATCACCGCCGCTCAGTTCCTCAAGCGCTTCGTCGGCGAGACGCCGTGGGCCCATCTCGATATCGCCGGCACGGCCATGTCTTCGCCCTCCGACGAGATCAACCAGTCCTGGGGATCGGGCTTCGGCGTGCGCCTGCTCGACGAACTGGTGCGCGCCCACTACGAGGCGTGAGCATTCGCGGAGCCACCCTTGTGACCGACGTCCTTTTCTACCACCTGACCGAAACCAGGATCGAGGACGCGCTGCCGCCGCTTTTGGAAAAAAGCGTCGAGCGCGGCTGGCGGGTGGCGGTGGAAATGCGCGACGCGGAACGCCGCGACCGGCTGGACCAGCATCTGTGGACCTATCGCGACGAGAGCTTCCTGCCGCATGGCACGGATGTTTCGGAAACGGCCGGCGAACAGCCGGTCCTTCTGACGCTGTCGGCCGACAATCTCAACCAGGCCACGGTGCGTTTCTTCATCGATGGTGCCGTGCCGGGCGAGGGGTTGCCCTATGACCGCGTGGTCTTCGTCTTCGACGGCCATGACCAGGAACAGCTGGAAGGGGCGCGGGGCCAGTGGAAGGCCCTGAAGGCGCAGGGCCATACGCTCACCTACTGGCAGCAGAACAATGAGGGACGCTGGGAAAAGAAGGCGTGAGTTTTCTGGGCAGGATGTCACGTCCGGCCCATGTCTCTTCGAAAAGCCCAGCGCCGCAACCGCTATCTCTGCCGGCAGGACTTTCTACTCTTGCGACACGGTGTTGCCGACGCGCGGTCTTGAAATCGCGCTGCTGGTCAGATGGTAGCTGTCCAGCCCGGTGATCTCGGACAGCAGCGCCGTGAAGATCGTGGTGATATCGTGCTCGACGGTCGTGACGACCAGTTGCACGCCGCTTTCGGCGATGTTTGCCGGAATATCGACGGGCGAATTGGCACCCTTGGCCAATGCTGCTGTCTGATAGCCGTAGGACCAGGCGACGGTGGCCGTGCCGGTCGAACTGACATTGAGCACCGACACAGTGACCTTGAGCGCTGCGGTATCGAAGGGTTCCAGAATGCTGACCGCGCCCTCCACCAGGGTTTCCACCCCGGACGTGCTCCAGCTCGATTCCTGGGTCATGATGTCGCTTGTGGTGGCGGAGATCTGATCGAGGCGGCGGCTGACCATCAATCCCTCGCCGAGATCCAGCGTGGCGGCAAACAACACGATGATCAGCGGCAGGATGAGCGCGAACTCAATGCCTGAAATGCCGCGGCGGTCGGCCGCCAGACGGGTGAGCAGCCGCGTGCCGCCATTGCAGTCCTTCGGGCCGGATCGACGGTCGGGAAGAGCGGGGCGGGGCATCAGAAGGGCTCGTTTCTAAACAGGGACGCGGCGGCCAGGACATAGGTTCCGTCGTCCAGGGTATGGGCGTCCACACCGGCAAAGCCGAGCACGCTGTACCACGGCAGGAAGGCCTGGATCAGCATATAGTCGCTGGAGGCGCCGGCCGAGAAGCTTTCCGTGACCGAAAGAACCCCGCCGCTGACGCCCGAGACATAGGTCGCCGACGAGAAATCGGTCATGACGACGGTCCTGACCAGCAGATTTTCCGTGCATTCGAAGGAGAGGACCATGTTGGCGCACATCTCTGTCTTGAAGTCGTCGAGATCCCAGCCTTCCGATGCGGCAATCCCGGTTCTGACCTCGCGGGCGGTGCGCTGCAGCGCTGCGTCCAGCGTGCTGTCGACGAAAAACATCAATGCCACTTCGAGGATGGCGAAGAGAAGGACAAAGAACGGCATGGCCAACAGCGCAAATTCGATGGCCGTCGCCCCATTTTCGTCCCGGACCAAAGACCGGTGCAGACGCATGGGCGGGCTCCTAGTTCGTCAGCCGGACTTTGTTGAGATACTGATGAAACAGCGTCGAAAGGCCCGCCTCGATCTCATCGGAAGAATTGGCCTGAATGAACAGGTCGCTGCTGGACGCGCAGTCCGACAGGGCGACCGGAATATACGCCAGGCGGGTCTTGCTGCCGTAACCCGATTTGATCGTGCCGCCCCAGACCGACGCATAGACGCTCGAGGACATCGTCGAGCCGACGGTCGCCTCATAACCCCAATCCCAGGTCATCGGCAGGTATTCGGTATAGAGCACACCGAAGCTGGCATTGAGATCCTTGATATCCTTACACCAATTGGGGTTGAGCGGCGTATCTGCCTTCTGCAGGCTGCCGGACGAGGTCGGAAAACGAATGCCGGAGCTGGTTTGCAGGACCCAGTTGCGCTCCGACTGCACGCCATCTGTCAGCATCAGGACCAGCTTCATTGGAGAACCCGAAGACGATCCGTCGCCCGCGGTCCCGACAAGCTTCTTCAGAGCCGTCATCGAATAGTCGAAATAGGTTGCAGGCTCCGATGTGGCGCTGGTCAGTCCGCTGGTGTCGTCGCTCAGCTTCTTGCGGGCGTCGCTGGTGGAAAAGGTCGGTGCGAGTACCTGCGTTGCCGTCTGCCCCACGGTGTAAAGGCCGACCTTGATGCGCTGGTGAGTCGTGTCATAGGTGTCGATCATGTCGAGTACTTCTTCGACGGCCGCGAGCGAGACGTCGGTGCGAAGCTGCACGCCCATGGCTTTCGCGAGCCCGTAGACCGTTGTGTATTTCTTCTTCTTGTAAGTGTATGTGGCGCCCTCGCTTGTATGGCAGGCGAAGGCGCATCCGGCGGCCGACGCCAGCATTGTCGTCTGGCCCGCAGTGGTGGCGGCCAGCAGCATGGAGGCCGATTTATCCAGCACGATGTAGACGTTCAGGTAGCTCTCGCCGGGGCCGGCCACCGAGGTGGACACGCCGACGTCGATGCTGTCGATATTGGCCACCTTCAGCAGCGTCGTCGGCACCGTGAGGGTGGCCGTCGCGGTAATCTCCTGATTGCTCGTATCGATATCGATGTCGCCGAGCGCATAACCGGCCTCTGACTCATCCGTCTGGGCCGCAAACCAGTTGTTGATCTGCTCCTCGATGGCGTCGTCATCGAGTGTGCCGACGCTCTTCACGGCAGCCAGCAGCGCGGTATCCAGGTTGGACTGCATCTTGGTTCGGATATTGTAGGCCCGCACATAGTCCAGGCTCATGCCGACGGCCGTAATCAGCGGCACCAGCAAAAGAGCGAAGGAGAGGGCAATGTTGCCGCCGCGGTGGGCAAGCAGTTTCCGAATTTTCTGGTTCATGCGCAATACCGTTAAAGAGACGCGCCAGGCGTGGGACAGTAATCGTGTCCTTATCTTTAGTATGTCGGCGTTACACTTCCGTTAACTGGTGTGGCGCGAATCGGAACTTTGTGGCAGTTGGCGAGCGTCCGCTCAGCCGGCCATTGCATCGTCATAGTCGGCGGAAAGCTCCAGCCATTGTTCTTCGGCAGCCGCAAGTCTTGCAGCCGCTTCGCCGCGCTGCTTGACCTTTTCGGCGGCCTTGGCCGGGCTCTTTTCATAGAGCGAGACATCGCCGAGTTCGGCATCGAGCGCCGCAATCAGCTTTTCGAGCTTCTTGGTCTCGGCCTCGATATCGTTGATCTTCTTGCGCAGCGGTGCCAGCGAAGCCCGACGCTCGGCCGCGAGCTTGCGCTGGTCGGCCTTGCTCGCCTGGTCGGCTACGGGTTCGGGTCTATCCTTTTCGTCTTTTTTTTTACCCGAAGAGACGATCAGGCTGCGGTACTCTTCCATATCGCCATCGAAGCTCGAAACCGTGCCGTCGTTGACCAGCCAGAACCGGTCGACGGTGGCCTCGATCAGATGGCGATCATGGCTGATCAGGATCACGGCGCCTTCGTAATCGTTGAGGGCTGCAATCAGGGCGCGGCGGCTGTCGATGTCGAGATGGTTGGTCGGCTCGTCAAGGATCAACAGGTTCGGCGCATGGAAGGCGGCAAGGCCCATGAGCAGGCGGGCCTTTTCGCCACCCGACAGATCCTTGGCGGGCGTCGCCATCTTGGCGGTTTCCAGACCCATTTGCGCGACGCGGGCGCGCACCTTGGCTTCCGGCACGCCCGGCATCAGCCGGCGCACATGCTCGACCGGCGTATCGCCGGGGACCAGGTCGTCCAACTGGTGCTGGGCGAAAAAGCCGATTTTCAGGGCGGGCGCTATCTTGATTTCGCCGCTCTCGGCCTGCAGGCGGCCGGAAATGAACTTGGCGAAGGTCGACTTGCCGTTGCCGTTCGAGCCGAGCAGCGCGATCCGGTCGTCATTGTCGATGCGCAGGTTGATATTCTTCAGGATCGGCTTGCCCGGCTCATAGCCGACGGCACCGCCATTGATGGCGATAATCGGCGAGGCAGGCTGCTTTTCCGGCTCTGGAAAGGTGATCGGCTGGACATGGTCCTCGATGACAGAGGCGACGGTGCCCATGCGTTCCAGCGCCTTGACGCGGCTTTGCGCCTGCTTGGCCTTGGAGGCCTTGGCCTTGAACCGGTCGATGAAGGTCTGCAGATGCTTGCGCGCCGCTTCGTTCTTGACCTTGGCCTTGGTCTGCAATTCGTCGGCCTCTGCCTTCTGCCGTTCGAACTGGTCGTAGCCGCCGCGGTAGAAGGTCAGCTTCTGCTCGCTGAGATGGATGATCGAGTTGACGGCTGTGTTGAGCAGGTCGCGGTCATGGCTGATGACGATGACGGTGTGCGGATAACGCCGCACGTAATCTTCCAGCCACAGCGTGCCTTCCAGATCGAGATAGTTGGTGGGCTCGTCGAGCAGCAGCAGGTCCGGCTCGGAAAAGAGGACTGCTGCCAGCGCCACGCGCATGCGCCAGCCGCCGGAAAAGGACGAGGCCGGGCGCAACTGCGCCTCTGCATTGAAGCCGAGGCCGGCAAGGATCGTCGCCGCACGCGCCTCTGCCGAATGGGCATCGATATCGGCAAGCCGCATCTGGATCTCGGCAATGCGGTGCGGATCGGTGGCGGTCTCTGCCTCCACCAGCAGGCTGGCGCGTTCCTTGTCGGCGGCCAGCACGATCTCGATCAGCGAATCCTCGGTGCCCGGCGCCTCCTGGGCCACCTGGCCGATGCGGGCGTTCTTCGGGATCGACACCGAACCGCTTTCGGCCGAGAGATCGCCGGTGATGATCTTGAACAGCGTCGACTTGCCGGCGCCGTTGCGGCCGACAAGGCCGGCCTTGGTGCCGCTCGGCAGCGAGACGCTGGCATGGTCGATCAGGAGGCGGCCGGCGATGCGGGCCGAAATATCGTTGATTGTAATCATGCCCGCGCTTTTGGCCGATGTGGGGAACAAAGGCAATATGCGGCAGGCTCTTGCACTGCACAATGACGCCGGCCGGCCCGCGGCCGATGCCGATATGCAACGTGTTCGGGCGATATTGCCGAAATCAGGCGGCGTTGCGTCCGATCGTCCGGGCGACGGCCGGGGAATAGCCGACGATCGGCGAGCGGCGGTCATGGCGCGCGGCAGCAAGCGCAGTCTCGGCCTGGCCGATCAGCTGTGTGGCGGACACGGCGTCTTGCGCCATGGCATAGCCCATCATCAGGCCGAGATTGCCCGTCGTGTTGCCGTCTTCCGTGGCGAAGACGAGATTGTCGACCACGGACGAGTGCAGCCGTTCGGCGATGCTGCGCGCCGCCTCGCTGGAGACGCCGTCGAACAGGAAGGAAAACTCATCGATGCCGGTGCGCGCCACGAAATCGTTCTTCTTGATCGACTTGCGGAAAATGGTCGCCAGCCGCTTCAGGATGCGGCCGGTCGCCGCTTCGCCATACCGGTCGACAAGGGATTTGAAGTGATCGATCTCGACGACGATCAGCGTCGTCTCGGCCGGGTTGGTATCGCCGCTGTAGAGGCTGGTGACCCGGCTCGAGAAGGCCTGGCGGTTCGGCAGATGGGTCAACCGATCGCGCAGGCTTGCTTGCCTGGCGGCCTTGGCCGCCTTTCGGGTGGCTTCCATCTGCGTGAGGCCGGCCTGCAGTGCCTGGCTCAGCGCCGTTTCCGAGCGCACGATATCGCCGGCCGCCGCCGCCAGGAAATCGAGATCGTCCATCACCTCGGACAGGCCGCGGTTCTCGTCGTCGCGGGCACCGCGAATGGTCTTTTCCAACGCCCGCGAAAACGCTTGCTTGCGGTCGATCCCCGCCGACAATTGCTGTAGGAGGTCGTTCAGCAGATCGGTGGCATCATCCTGCAGGCTTTGCTCGGCGGCGCCACAATGGCCGACCAGCCGATGCTTGAGCCCGATCTGGTCCAGCACCACCTGCGCCGGCTGGCCGTTCAACGACAGAACGTCGCGCGTCAG
Source organism: Agrobacterium sp. a22-2 (assembly GCF_012276985.1). Lineage (GTDB taxonomy): Bacteria > Pseudomonadota > Alphaproteobacteria > Rhizobiales > Rhizobiaceae > Allorhizobium. The sequence continues at coordinate 135,347 of NZ_JAAXMM010000010.1, forward strand.
GTCAGCGTTGTGCCCGTACAGCGCCTCGTAGAACAGTTCGTAATTGCGCGGAAGGCCGAGCACCTGCAGCTTGACCATGGTGGCCACGACTTTCTGCAGGCTGTCAGCGGCGGTGTTTGGACGGGATTGCGCCGCGGCGGATGTCTTGCCGGAAATCAATTGGGTCATCGGGGTTCCTGGTCGAAGGGGCCGGCGGACCGTCCAAGGAGGGCGTCTCGGGATTGTCGGGTTCGCGGGCACTATATCGCCGAGACTCTTAAGTAATCCTGACATCCGTTAAGTAAGGCAATGGTCTTTGACGACGAACCGGGCGTTTCACGCCCAGGCCTTGCCCTCGGTGCGGACGAAATAGATCATGTCCAGCGACAGGCTCGGCTTGCCGAGCGCGGTCAGGATGCCATGCACCTGGCCGCGATGGTGGGTCTGGTGGTTGAAGATGTGCGAGAGCGCTGTCCGCAGTTTGTGGCTGACAGCGACCGGGTTGGTCACCGGCACATAGGTAAAATCAGCGGCAAGCCTCTCCTCCGTCAGGCCTGCGGTAAAATCGATGATGCGCCGATCCAGCAAGGTCCGCGCGGCATCGAGGCTCGCCAGGTCTTCAAACGGCCGGGCATTCAGTGCGGCGTAGGTTTCGCCATGGCCGGTCATGCGGTGCAGCCAGATCCGGTCGGCCACGAGAATATGGGTGAGCGTCGCAAACACCGAGCCGAAAAATGCGCCCTTGTCGGCGTGCAGCTCGTCGTCGGTCAGGTCTGCGGCTGCCTGGTAGACCAGCCGGTTGGCCCAGGCATTGTAGGCGGCGAACATTTGGAAATGAGACAGCATGGGCTTTTCTCCAGGTATCGCGGGATGTTGCCAGCAGACTAAACCAGTTTCGGATTTTTGGACCTGATCGGTTCCATGAATTTTCCTGATTTGATTGTTGGCGCCCGCTGGCGTCCTATAAGACGGGATTGCCCGAGACCTTCGAAAGGAGACCAGCCCATGACCCTCATCCTTTATTCGCTCTGCGGCGCCGATGCGTCCCGTCCGTTCTCGCCCCATTGCTGGAAGATCGTCATGGCCCTGCATCACAAGGGACTGGCCTTCGAGGAACGGCCCTTGCCGTTTACGGCCATTCCCACGGTCGAGCAGGGCGCCAGCAAGACCGTGCCTCTGCTGCGCGACGGCGAGCGGCTGGTGTCCGACAGTTTCGACATCGCGCTCTATCTCGACGAAACCTATTCCGATCGCCCGTCGCTGTTTGGCGGCGAGGGCGGCGAAGCCATGGCGCGCTTCATCGAAGGTTTTTCGCAGACGGTCATTCATACCGCAGCGACCCGTATCGCGCTGATGGATATCCACGATATGCTGGATACGCCCGACCAGGCCTATTTCCGCGACAGTCGCGAAAAGCGGCTCGGCAAGCCTCTCGAAGCGATTGCCGCCGGCCGTGATGCGGAGATCGCCGCATTCCCGGCCAAGCTCGAGCCGCTCCGGCATATGCTGAAGTTCCAGCCCTTCATCGGCGGCGACGGCCCGCTGTTTGCCGACTATATCCTGTTCGGAGCTCTGCAATGGCTGAGGATCACCTCCGGCAGCATTCATTTGCCGGCCGACGATCCGGCAGCCCTGTGGTTCGAACGTTGCCTCGATCTGCACGGCGCCGAAGCGCGACAGGTGGCGTGAGGCGGGCGTTCGTCCTGGCCTTTGCGAATTCTCATTGGCGGGCGCTGCCATAGGTATAAGCTCGGATCGGGAGCGGGCAACGGAAGAGCGTATATCCGATGGTACATGACCTTCGAAACACGGAGAAGCAGCGCTGCTGTGCGGTCTGCGGCCAAGCTTTCCCGCGGTCGCAACTGCGCTCGGCAGCCTTGATGCGCCCGCATCTCTTCGAACTCGTGCAGGGCGAAGTCGAGGGGTGGTCGGCAGACAGCTTTATCTGCGATGGAGACATGGCGCGCTACCGACGGCGCTATGTCGAAACGCTGCTGGAGGACGAGCGGGGCGAACTGTCCGAACTCGACCAGCGCGTGCTCGACAGCCTGGAGGCAGGGGCGTCGACGGTCCAGGAGATCGGGCGGCCCTCGACGGAGCCAAGCCCGACATTTGGAGAGAAAGCCGCCGATGCCGTGGCGTCATTCGGCGGGTCCTGGGTCTTTATCCTCTCGTTCTGTCTTTTTCTCGCATTATGGATCATGACGAATATCTGGTTGTTGCGCGCCGCGGCATTCGATCCCTATCCCTTCATCCTCCTCAACCTGCTCCTGTCCTGTGTCGCGGCCCTGCAGGCGCCGGTGATCATGATGAGCCAGCGGCGGCAGGAACAGAAGGACAGGCAGCGCGCCGAGAATGATTACATGATCAATCTGCGGGCCGAACTCGAGATTAGAAACCTGCACGAAAAGATCGACCACCAGATGGCCCATCAATGGGAACGGCTGGCCGAACTGCAGCAGATCCAGATCGACCTTTTGGAGCGGCGGGAGCGTTGAGCATCGAGAAACGCGCGGCGCAAGCAAGGCGTCACGGTTTGGCGCGGCACTGTGACGGCGCCATGAAACTTCGCCCATCCCCCTTGTTTTCAGGCCTTGAGGCGGTTAGATACCGCCCACTTTCCCTATAAGACAAAGGACGATAGACATGGCGATTGAACGCACGTTTTCGATGATCAAGCCGGATGCCACCAAGCGTAACCTGACGGGCGCCATCACCAAGATGCTCGAAGACGCCGGCCTGCGCGTCGTTGCCTCCAAGCGCGTCTGGATGAGCACCCGCGAAGCCGAAGGCTTCTACGCCGTCCACAAGGAACGCCCCTTCTTCGGCGAACTGGTCGAAGGCATGACCTCCGGCCCGACCGTCGTCCAGGTCCTGGAAGGCGAGAACGCCATCCTCAAGAACCGCGAAATCATGGGCGCCACCAACCCGGCCAATGCCGACGAAGGCACGATCCGCAAGACCCACGCTTTGTCGATCGGCGAAAATTCGGTTCACGGTTCGGATGCTCCGGAAACCGCTGCCCAGGAAATCAAGTACTGGTTCTCCGACACCGAAATCGTCGGCTGAACCAAGCCCTGAGGCATCGGCCTCATTCACTTGACGAGATTTGAAAAAAACCGGGGCGGCATGCTCCGGTTTTTTTATGGGCGGCAGCCGGCTTCGGGGGAGAAGTCGGTGCTGCCATCGGCTTTGAAGACCTCCGGGTTTTTGGTGTAGACGGCCCCCAGAACCAGCGGCTTTGCCGGCAGGATGCTTTGGTCCTCGCTCGATTTGACGGTTGTCTGCAACGTCTGGATCAGGTTGCCCTTGGCATCGCTGACGCGGATGTCGACCGTATAGGGCCGATCCTTGACGACGCAATGCAGCGCCGGGCTCTCCAGCACCACGTTGTGCTCAGATGGAAAGATCTTCGACCGCGTTACCAGCGGCGCGCCGCCGGCCGGATTTTCAAAGCGTGTTTCCACCATGCTGCCTTCGGGCAAATCGCCCTGGCGTCTGAGCGTTACCAGATAGCTGGCCTTGGCGACCCGATAGTTGAACACGACCAGCCGGCCCGCCACGGCAAGCGGCGCGTCCTTGTCCTCTCTCTGGCAGCCGGCAAGCAGCATCGCTGCGCAAGACGCCCATACAGCAATCGACCTGATCGTCATGGATCGGTCTCCTTTCGCTTTCGCTGATAATGCCGGCTGGCTTTGACGCGGTTGCCGCAGACCGCCATGTCGCACCACATCCGGCTCCTGTTCTTGCTGCGGTCGAGAAACAGCCAGCCGCACTTGGCGCAGATCTTCATGCGCTCCGGTGCCGGCTCGCCGCATAACCTCAGGGCTGAAAGGGCGGTGGCCGTTTCCAGCCCCGCCTGATCGTTGCCATGGCGCAGATTGTCGGCGATCGCCTCCAGCAAGGTGGCGAGATCGTCGCGACTGTCGTGGCCGAGCGTCCGATTGCGGAAATAGGCGTCGATCGCCTCGCGCAACTGAAGGAAACGCCTGCCGTTGTCCGGCCGCACCGGCGCAAGCCGCACCGCCAGGTCCCGCTCGGCGCAGAAGACCTGCGCGGCCGGGACGAAGGTCGCGAGCTTTACCGGATCCTCAAAGCGGTCGCGGCGCTCCAGGGGATCCATGCGCAGGATAATCGTGTTGGCAACATCGAGCGCGAGCGCTCCGCCGGAAAAGCGGTGAGGGGTCCAGGTGAAGGTCATGCTCAAAATTATAACTGGTAAAATGAATTTTGATAGTTATAAATTCGAGCGGAGATTTCGAATGGCCTATCTGTTGCAACAATTTGCCAATGCCCTGCCGCTGGCTGCGCTTTATGCGGCCCTGGCCTTCGGCTACGCGCTGATTTTCGGCATGACGCGCCGGGCCGACATCACCTATGGAGCCCTGTTTGCCTTTTCCGGTCAGATCTATGTGCTGTTTGCCGAATTCGCCTGGAACGATCTTTATCTGGTGCTGCCGGCGGCCTTGGCGCTGGGCGCCGTTGCAGCGGAACTCTATGCGCTGGCGGCCGGCGCCCTGATCGGCCGCCATGTCATGCGCCCGCTCTATCGCCTGTCTCCCAACATCGTGATCGTCGCCTCGCTGGCCGTCCTGATCATTCTTTCGGAAAGTGCGCGGCTGGCGGCCGACAGCCGCGTCCTCTGGCTGCCGCCTTTCCTGAACGCGCCCGTGGTGTTTCTGGAGGATGGCGGGTTCAGGGTGACACTGACGGTCATCCAGATGGTCAACACGGCGCTGATGGCGGCGATCGTCATCATTGGCCATGGCATCCTGCGCCACGGCCGCATCGGCCGCCTGTGGCGGGCGGTTTGCGATGATGCCAGGGCCGCCGAGTTGTGTGGCGTCGACTCCGGCTTTGCCTTTGTGGCGTCCTACCTGACGGCAACCATGATCGCTGCCGTCTGCGGCATCCTCTCGACATCCTATTACGGCGCTATGGATTTCGGCGCGGGTCTGGTCTTCGGGCTGAAAGTGGTGCTGATCGCCGCGGCCGGCGGCACGTCTTCGCCGACCCGCTCGGCACTGGGGGCCGCTGCCGTCGGGGTGGCCGAAACCCTGTGGAGCGGCTTCGGACCGATCATGTTGCGAGACCTGGTGATCGTATCGGGGTTGGTGGCCGTGCTCGTCCTCAGTCGCCGCGAGCGGGCAATACCGTGATCGGTGCTGCCAGCCGTCACCGCCAGCGGTCGCGGGCCCGGTCGTCGGCGTCGCGCGCGACAACCCAGTCGCCCGTCGATCCGTCCTTGCCGTGTTCCTTCTTCCAGAACGGGGCGGAGGTCTTGAGAAAGTCCATCATCAGGTTGGCGCCGTCGAAGGCAGCCTGCCGGTGGCTGGCGGCCGCAATCACCAGCACGATGTTCTGGCTGGGAGCGATCCGGCCGTAACGGTGGATGGCGGTCAGCGCCAGCAGGTTGAAGCGCTCGATCGCCGTCTCGCCGATCCGCCGCATCTCCGCTTCTGCCATGCCGGGATAATGCTCAAGCTCCAGCGCCGACAATGTGCCGCCTTCATCGCGGCAGAGTCCGACGAAGGAAACCACTGCTCCGATATCCGTCCGCCCGGCGCTGATGGCGCGGTTCTCCGCCGTCAGGTCGAAATCCTCGGCCTGGACGCGGATAACCGGGGAGGGAGGGGACACTGGCATGGCCCTAGCCGCCCGTCATCGGCGGGAACAGGCCGATCTCGCGCGCGCCAGCAATCGGCTCGTCATGTTCGACATGTTCCTGGTTGATCGCCACGCGAATGGCCTCGGGAAACTGCAGCGCGGATTCATATTCCTCGCCAAGGCCGCGCAGATGCTCGATCAGGTCGGCAACGGTCACGACACCTGCCGGAAGCTCCAGGTCTTCCTCACCCTTGCCGATCCGTTCGCGCACCCAGGCGAAATAGACGAGCTTGACCATCATTCGGCGTCCACGATGTGTTTGGCGCCGGCACGGAAATAGTCGTAGCCGGTGTAGATGGTCAGGATCGCGGCGACCCAGAGCAGGGTGATGCCGAGTTCCGTCGTATAGGGCAGCACCTTGTCGCCGGCCGGGCCGGCCAGCAGGAAGGCGATGGCCACCATCTGCAGCGTCGTCTTCCATTTGGCGATGCGCGTCACCGGCACGCTGACCTTCAGCGCCGCCAGATATTCGCGCAGGCCCGAGACCAGGATCTCGCGGCACAGGATGGTGATTGCGGCCCAGAGCGACCAGCCGGCAATGGTACCGTCCGCGGCCATCAGCAGCAGTACCGAGGCGACCAACAGCTTGTCGGCGATCGGATCGAGCATCCGGCCGATATTGGACGTCTGGTTCCAGATGCGCGCCAGATAGCCGTCGAGAAAATCGGTGATCGAGGCAATGACGAATAGCGTCAGGGCGGTCCAGCGGGCAAAGTCGGAGCTGGCCAGCTGTCCCTCGATAAAGAAGCACAGGACGATGAACGGCACGGCCAAAATGCGGCCGTAGGTCAGGAGATTGGGAATATTATAGGTCCGCGAAGCCATGGTGTCCTGTCTTTTGCACGATTTCAGTCGTAGATGACGGTTTTCGCCCCCGACCGTCAACACCCTCTGTCTGAATGTTTCAACACAGGTGGTGGCTTAGGCTGTTCTTCTCAATCTCAATCCGCGGCTTTTTCATGGAAATGATTGTAGACCAGCCGCGCTACCGTCTCCGAAATGCCGTCGACGGCGGTCAGGTCCGTGAGGCCCGCCCGCGATACCGCCTTGGCGGTGCCGAAATGCTGAAGCAGCGCCCGCTTGCGCGTCGGGCCGATGCCGGCGATCTCGTCGAGCGGATTGCTGACCATCTCCTTCTTGCGCCGCGCCCGATGCGAGCCGATGGCGAAACGATGCGCCTCGTCGCGCAGGCGCTGCACGAAATAGAGGACGGGATCGCGGGGCGGCAGCGTGAAATCCGCCTTGCCGGCCGCAAAGAACCGCTCGCGCCCTGCGTCGCGGTCGACACCCTTGGCGACGCCGATGGCGATCACGCTGTCGGTAATGCCGAGTTCTTCGAGAATGGTGCGCACCGCCGTCATCTGCCCCTGGCCGCCGTCGATCAGGATCACGTCGGGCCAGGCGGGGAAGGCGGTGTCTGCCGTTTCGTCCGTCGGCGGCTGGCTGCGGTCCGGCTTGCCTTCTTCCTTCAAAAGCCGCGAGAAGCGCCGTGTCATCACTTCGCGCATCATGCCGAAGTCGTCGCCCGGCGTGATGTCCGTCGATTTGATGTTGAACTTGCGATACTGGCCTTTGACGAAGCCTTCCGGTCCCGCCACCACCATGCCGCCCACCGCATTGGTGCCCATGATGTGGGAGTTGTCGTAGATCTCGATGCGGCGCGGCACGTAAGGCAGTGCAAAGGTCTCGGCAAAGCCCTGCAGCAGGCGCGATTGCGAGGCGGTCTCGGCGAGCTTGCGGCCATGGGCCTCGCGCGCATTGGCGGTGACATGGTCGACCACGTCCTTTTTGTCGCCGCGTTGCGGCACCAGCACGGTCACCCGGTAACCGGCCCGCTCCGACAGGGCGGCGGCCAGAAGGTCCTGCTCCTCGATCGTCTCGGACAGCAGCACCTGCCGGGGACAGGGTTTGTCGTCGTAGAACTGCGCCAGGAAGGCGCTGAGCACTTCGGCGCTGGACATCTGCGGATCGGCCTTCGGGAAATAGGCGCGGTTGCCCCAGTTCTGGCCGGTGCGGAAAAAGAACACCTGGATGCAGGTCAGCCCGCCCTCGTGATGGATGGCGAAGATGTCGGCTTCCTCGATGCTGGCCGGGTTGATGCCCTGATGGCTCTGCACATGGCTGAGCGCCGCCAACCGGTCGCGATAGACGGCGGCGCGCTCGAAATCGAGATCTTCGGCCGCTTCGTTCATCGCAGCCGCGATCGAGGATTTGACGTTCTGGCTCTTGCCGGACAGGAAATCCTTGGCCTCGCTCACCAGCTCGGCATAGCCGGCCTCGCTGACTTCGCCGGTGCACGGCCCCGAACAGCGCTTGATCTGGTAGAGCAGGCAGGGGCGGGTGCGGGTCTCGAACACGCTGTCGGTGCAGGTGCGCAGCAGGAAGGCGCGCTGCAGCGAATTGATGGTGCGCCCGACGGCGCTGGCCGAGGCGAAGGGGCCGAAATAATCGCCCTTCTTGGCGCGCGCGCCGCGATGCTTGTAGATCGCCGGTGCCTTGCTGTCGCCGGTGATCAGGATATAGGGAAAGCTCTTGTCATCGCGCAGCAGCACGTTGAACCGCGGCCGCAAGCGCTTGATCAGATTGGCTTCGAGCAGCAGCGCCTCGACCTCGGTGCGCGTCGTGACGAATTCCATATTGGCGGTTTCGCGCACCATGCGAACGATGCGGTTCGAATGACCGCGCCCTTGCGCATAATTGCTGACGCGCTTCTTCAGGCTGCGGGCCTTGCCGACATAGAGCACGTCGCCATCGGCATTGAACATGCGATAGACGCCGGGACTGTTGGGCAATTGCTTGACGAATTCGCCGATCAGCTCGGCGCCGGTCAGGCCGTTCTCGTTGCGATTGCCTTCCGTCCAGTCGACGGCAAGGACGGGCGCCTCGGCAACGCTGTCGATCGCGATGTCGTCGTCGTCTTCACTGCCGTCATAGAGAATGCCGCCGTCCGGCAGCTTTCCTCCCGTCATTCACGAATCTCCGCTGTGCCCGGTATGTGCCATATATGATGCTGGCCGCCGTCGAGCGCAATCATTTGGCCGGTGATCGAAGGCGTGTCAAAAAGAAAGCGGATCGTGCGGCCGAATTCCCCAAGTTCCGGCCCACGCTTCAAAGGCAGGCTGTCGATCTGCGCTTGAAAATCCTCAAGGGTCTGACGCTCGCTGATCAGCGTCGGACCGGGACCGATGCCGTTGACCCTTATGCGCGGCGCAAAGCTCTGCGCCATCGTTTGGGTGGCGGTCCACAGGGCGGCCTTCGACAGGGTATAGGAATAGAAGGTCGGCCTCAGCGCCAGCACGCGCTGGTCGATGATGTTGACGATCATGCCTTCCCGATCAGCCGGCACCTGTGCCGCAAAGGCCGCCGCCAGAATCGAGGGCGCCCGCAGATGCAGGTCGAAATGCGCGGCGAACACCGCCGCATCGAACCGCTCGGCGCTGTCCTCCTGAAAAACCGAAGCATTGTTGACCAGGAGGCCGATCGGCCCGAGCTCGCTGGCCGCGGCCTCGATCAGCCCTGCGGTCTCGTCGATCTGCCTCAGATCGGCTTTGACCGCGACAGCCCGCCCGCCAAGCCGCCGCAGATCGGCGGCAAGCGCCTCGGCCTCGGCGATGGACTGGTTGGCGTGAAGTGCCACGGCGAATCCGTGAGCTGCGAGATCTTGTGCAATGGCTCGCCCAAGTCTTTTAGCGGCTCCGGTGACAAGGGCTGTCTTTTCGATCTTGTTTTCCAAGGGTTTTCTATCCGGCAGTGGATTTGCGATGCTGCGCATATAGAGCGCGTTTCTTATTATAGAAGATCGGTTCGCGTATCGTATGGCAGGGAGTGAGTTCGGGCATTTGGATTTTCTGCAATATTAGTTCGAATATAGTTCAGTAACGTCCTGTTTACAATTTGTTATGGTTAATGAATACCCTGTGGCGGATAAGCAACGTCCCATTTTTGCCTTTCGTGTGCCTCAAAGAATTCACAATTCGGCTCTTTCAATTCCTCAATTGGATATCATTTTAACTATCGGAACGGGCAGGGACATCCGTCTGTATGTCCGAGCCGCGATAGATAGACAATCTTACGCAGGCCCGGAAACGAAAAGGAGATAAAGTATGCGTACTCTCGTTATGATTCTTATGGCCTCGTCTGCAGGTCTTTCTTTTGTCACCTCGGCGGGTGCCGCTGATGCGATCGACCAGATCCCGGAAGCTCCGGCGGTCACCGAGAACATCGTCGCTCCGGCTGGCGGCTGGGCCGGTGCCTATGTCGGTGGCGCCGCCACCTATGACAACGGCCGCTTCCGCGGTGACGACTACAATGCCAACGCCGTCGGCGGTCAGCTCTATGGCGGTTACAACATGCAGAACGGCCAGATCGTCTATGGTGCGGAAGCCGATATCGGTTACACCGGCCAGGACGGCCGCGCTGCTGCCGGCGTCACCGGCAAGGAAGGCATCAACGGTTCTATCCGTGGCCGCGTCGGCTACGACATGAACCCCTTCCTGATCTATGGTACGGCTGGTGTTGCTGCTGCCAATCACGAACTGTCCAGTGCGGCAGGCTCGGATGACAAGACGGCTCTGGGTTACACGGTCGGCGCCGGTGTCGAAGCTCTCGTCACCGACAACATCACCGCCCGCGTGGAATATCGCTACAGCGATTACCAGAAGAAGGATTTCGATGTCGGCGGCACGACCTACTCGCGCGGTTTCGACAACCACAGCGTCAAGGTCGGTATGGGCGTCAAGTTCTGATCAGCCTCTGATCGAACACAGGAAAGCCGGGCATTGCCCGGCTTTTTTGCGTTTGGAAACGGGGAGGAACTGTCAGCCCTGCGGCTTGAGCGCGGAATAATCCTCGAAACGCTTGGCGAATTTCTGTGGCCAGGCGGTCAGTTCGGTGCGGCCGTCTTCCCACTCTCCGGGAAAGCGCAGCATCAGATAGCCGATCATGGCGGCCATGGCGAAATGCCCGCCATTCAGCTTTTTACCGGTCTTCGGCAGATGGGCGTTGAGGTGATCGAGCCCGCGCACCACCTTGCTCCATTGCCGGTCGATATAGGGCTGGTGGACCTTTTCCGGCGGATGGAAGCGTTTTTCGTAGACGATGGCGACCAGGCAATCGGTAATGCCGTCGCACAGCGCTTCGAACACCTCGACCTCGGTGCGCTTGGCGTGCTTTTTCGGATACAGCGTCTTGCCGGACACGCGGTGCAGATAATGCATGATGGCGCGGCTGTCGAAGATCGCCTGACCCTCGTCGCTGACCAGCGTCGGGATCTTGCCGAGCGGATTGCACTCGACCAGTTCGACCGGGTCATCCATGGCTGCGACCTTGATCTCCTCAACGCTAACGCCGAGATAGCGGGCGGCCATACGGACCTTGGAGGAGTAGGGGGAGGTCGGGGAGTGGAGCAGTTTCATGGTTTGTCCTGTGGTTTGTTCAGTTGATGGCCGGAAGGTCTACGGATTTCAGCCGGCAGGCATTGCGGTCGACTTCCGGGCAATCGCGAAAGGCCAGTTCCTTGGTCAGGCAGATGCGGACCTCGTCGAGTTTGCCATCGTCGCAGGTGACCGCGATGCCGCGCTTGCCGAGGTCGGGGTTCTTGTCCGTGAACATGTCTTCGATCCGCTCGGTGCCGAGCCGGAGGCTGGCCAAGGCTTTGGCGTTCTTGAGTACCTCCGGGATTTTTATCCGCTCATAGGCCTGCCGGGTGACGCGGAAATAGTCCTGCTGGCTGAGGCCCGAGCAGGTGCCGTGCTTGCGCCATTCATGGCCGATCAGGCCCATGCCGGGCATGATGTCGAACAGCGACTGGCCGAGGCTGTCGGGCACGCGCTCCGCTTCGCCACTGTTGCAGAATTCCGGGTAACCGGTTTCGTTCTGTGGCCACAGGCCGTGCACGATCAGCCCGTAATCGGCATCGGTGCCGCATTGCTGGCGATTGCCGCGACCCTCGTCCGATCCGCAATAGGTCGGCGACCACGACAGCGACAGCACGTAGAAATCGAATCCCTTGCCGCGGGGAACGGCGACCGGGCGAGGCGCTGGCGATGCCGCAGTTTCGCCTGCGATCGGCTCGGTCGGTATCGCAGTTTCGCGCGAAACACCCATGTCGCCGTGCGTTTCCATTCCGTCCCGCAGTCCATAGACCGCAGCAGCAATGGCAAGCGCCGCAAGCGCGATCAGGCCGCCATAGCGAGGCAGGACATTCACCGCAAAGATGCGCAGGCCGCGCCGTAGATATGCGAGGGATCAAGGCCGCTGGCGCAGAATTCGACGCCGGATCCGAAGCCCGCCTGGGCCATATTGCTCTCGATCAGATAATAGAGCTGGCGAGCAACGCCGTCGCTGGTGACGATTTTAGCGCTGCAATGGCGCCGCTCGACCGAATGGGTCTTGTCGCCGGGCATCAACTGGTCTTGGCGAGGGGTGCCGAAATCGGCAATCGTCAGCCTTGGGGCGAGAAAGGGGCCGTGGCTGGCCGCAAACCGGGCCTTGACGGTCCAGAGGACCCAGGAATCGTTGCATTTCGGCGTCCAGTCGCCGGCATGGACCGGTGCGGTTGCGACAATCATGGTTGCGGCAATCACGCCGGCGTTGACAACAGATCTGGCGGACATGGCAGGTTCATGAGTCTCCCTGGTTTTGGGGGAGGATGTTGGCAAAGGCGGACGCGGTCAAGTGTGGAGGCGGCGGCGGCAGGTCTTATACCAAGTCTCAATCTTCGCCGCGCAGCCAGAAGCAGCGATGCGAGGCATAGCGATCCTGGGCCATGGCCTGTTTCAGCACCGGCAGCATCAGATGCATCTCGTCTTTCAGGGTGAAGGGCGGATTGACGATGATCAGCCCCGAGCCGGACAGGCCGCCCTCGCGGTCGCTGCGCACATTGAGTTCGGCGCACAGCATTTTCGGGATGTCGAGCGCCTTCAGCGCCTCGTGGAATTCGGCAAGCGGCGCGCCCTTCTTGATCGGATACCACAGGCAGTAGGTGCCGGTCGCAAACCGCCGGCAGGCCTTTGCCAGCCCGTCCACCATCCGCTCGTATTCGTTCTCGACCTCGAAAGGCGGATCGACCAGCACGATGCCGCGCTTTTCCTTGGGCGGCAGATGGGCGCCCAGCGACAGCCAGCCGTCGAGCTCGGTGATGCGCACCTGGTAATCGCCTTCGAACAGGCGGGAGAGCGTCCGGCAATCGTCCGGGTGCAGTTCCATGGCCGACAGGCGATCCTGCGGGCGAAACAGCATACGGGCAAGCTTTGGCGAGCCGGGATAGAGCGTGATCGGCCCATCGGGGTTCAACTCGCGCACCGCGTCCAGATAGGGCGCCAGCAACGGCGCCACATTGGCCGGCAGGTCGGCTTCCATCAGCTTGCCGATGCCCGTCAGCCATTCGCCGGTTTTCTGCGCCTCGTCGGAGGACAGGTCGTAAAGACCGATGCCGGCATGGGTATCGAGCACCCGGAACGCCTTATCCTTCTGCTGCATGTAGACAACGAGCCGCGCCAGCACGGCATGCTTCAGCACATCGGCGAAATTGCCCGCGTGGTAGATATGGCGGTAGTTCATGTCGAATTCCGATGGCTGTGATGATTTGTTGGAATGGGGCTTTTGAGCTTTGTCAGCTTGTCCTATACAAAAGCCATGAACATAGCGACACCCATCAAGACCCTGAGCCCCGGTCATACGACCTGTCCGCATGACTGTCCATCCACCTGCGCGCTGGAGGTCGACCTCACCGAGGACGGCCGCATCGGCCGGGTGCGCGGTGCTGCCGACAACAGCTACACGGCCGGCGTGATCTGCGCCAAGGTGGCGCGCTATGCCGAGCGCCTCTATCACCCCGACCGGCTGATGGTGCCGCAGCGCCGCAAGGGCGCCAAGGGTGCCAAGGGTGCCAAGGGTGCGGGCCTCTGGCAGGAGATTTCCTGGGACGCGGCGCTGGATGAGATCGCCAATGCCTTTGTCGCCGCCGAGCAGAAACATGGCACGGAAGCGATCTGGCCCTATTTCTACGCTGGCACCATGGGCCAGGTGCAGCGCGATTCGATCGAGCGCCTGCGCCATGCCAAGCGCTATTCCGGTTTCATGGGCACGATCTGCACCAACATGGCCTGGACCGGCTATGTCATGGGCACCGGCATGCTACGTGGCCCGGACCCGCGTGAAATGGCCAGGACCGACTGCGTGGTCATCTGGGGCACCAATGCGGTCGCCACCCAGGTCAATGTGATGACCCATGCCATCAAGGCCCGCAAGGAACGCGGCGCCAAGATCGTCGTTATCGACATCTACGACAATCCGACCATGAAGCAGGCCGACATGGCGCTGACGCTCAAGCCCGGCACCGATGCGGCGCTGGCCTGCGCGGTCATGCACATCGCCTTCCGCGACGGTTACGCCGACCGCGCCTATATGGAAAAATATGCCGACGATCCGGCGGGCCTCGAAGCGCATCTGGCGACCCGCACACCGGAGTGGGCCGCCGCGATCACGGGCCTGTCGGTCGAGGAGATCGAGGCCTTTGCACGCCTGGTCGGCACGACGAGAAAGACCTTCTTCCGCCTCGGCTATGGCTTTACCCGCAGCCGCAATGGTGCTGCGTCGATGCATGCGGCCCTGTCGGTCGCAACCGTGCTCGGCTCCTGGCAATACGAAGGCGGCGGCGCCTTTCATTCCAACAGCGATATCTTCCGGCTCAACAAGTCGGAGTTGATGGGCACCGGCTACATGGATCCGTCGATCCGCATGCTCGACCAGTCGCAGGTCGGCCGCGTGCTGACCGGCGATGCCGTCGCTCTGCGCCATGGCGGACCGGTGACGGCCATGCTGATCCAGAACACCAACCCAGTCAATGTCGCGCCCGAGCAGCGGCTGGTGAAACAGGGTTTCCTGCGCGACGACCTGTTTGTCGCCGTGCACGAGCAGTTCATGACCGAGACGGCGGAACTGGCCGATATCGTCCTGCCGGCCACCATGTTTGTCGAGCATGACGATCTCTATCGCGGCGGCGGCCAGAACCATATCCAGCTTGGCCCCAAACTGGTCGAGCCGCCGGAAACGGTGCGCACCAATCTCTTCGTCATCGAGGAACTGGCCAAGCGCCTCGGCGTCGCGGACTATCCGGGCTTCGGCCTGTCCGCCCGCGAGCATATCGACCATATCCTGACCGCCAGCGGCCGCATCGGCTTCGACGCGCTGCTCAACGACAAATGGATCGATTGCCAGCCGGATTTCGACGAGGCTCATTACCTCAACGGCTTTGCCCATCCCGATGGCAAGTTCCACTTCAAGCCGGACTGGGCCGGCGGACCCGCCCCCAATCGCCCGCCGGCCTCGGTCGGCATCCTCGGCCCGGTCGCGCAGTTTCCAGCCTTTCCCGATCAGGTGGATGTCATCGAGCTTGCCGACGAGCAGCATCCGTTCCGGCTGGCCACTTCGCCGGCTCGCAACTTCCTCAACTCGACCTTTGCCGAAACCCGCAGTTCGGTGCAGAAGGAGGGGCGCCCCGAGGTAATGGTCAGCCCCGCCGATGCGCTGGCGCTTGGCATCGAAAGCGACGATCTGGTGCGCATGGGCAATGGCCGCGGCGAAATCCGCATCCACGCCCGCGTCACCGATGCCGTCAAGCCAGGCGTGCTGGTGGCCGAAGGCCTGTGGCCCAACAAGGCGCATGTCGACGGGGAGGGCATCAATGTGCTGACCGGCGCCGATCCGGTCGCCCCGCATGGCGGTGCCGCCTTCCACGACAACAAGGTCTGGCTGACGAAAGATCTGGCGTGAGCAAGTTCGACAAGACGACCATCGAGATCGTTTCCGACGAGACCCTGTCCAAGGGCTGGAGCCACCTGCGCAAGGTGACCTTCGACTATACCAATGATGCGGCCAAGACCCATCGACTGACCTGGGAGGTTTTCGACCGTGGCGAGGCGGTTGCCGTGCTGCTGTTTGATCCGTCCCGGCAGACCGTGGTCATGGTGCGCCAGTTCCGCATTCCGGCCTATGTCAACGGCGATCCCGCCTTCCTGCTGGAAGTGCCGGCCGGTGCCACCGAAGGCGGCGATCCCCTGGCGGCGGCCTGCCGCGAGGTGCTGGAGGAGACCGGCTATCGGATTGATGCGCCGCGCCACCTGTTCAGCGCCTATATGTCGCCGGGATCGGTGACCGAGAAGGTGCATTTCTACTTTGCTGCCGTCAGTGCCGCGCAGAAGGTCGAAGACGGCGGCGGGCTCGAGGACGAGCATGAGGACCTGGAATTGCTGGACCTCGATCTGGATGCAGCCCTTCAGATGATCGCAACCGGCGAGATTTGTGACGGCAAGACCATCATGCTGCTGCAATGGGCGGCCCTCAACCGCGCCAGCCTCGACCGCCGGCCCTGACGAAAAAAACCGCGAGCACGGACCAAGCGTGCCGCGGTTTGTGAGGTGGGACGGCGGTTTTGGCCGCCGCCCGGGGATGGATCAGAACGTGCCTTTGAGGCCGACCGAGATCGACATGGCCTGGAAGGTCGCGCCGGCGGCATTGTCTTCGGAAGCGATCAGATCGCCGGTCGTCGTGTCATACATGTCCATCGACCCCTTGGCGTGGAAGACGCGCTCGAACGAGCCCGACACGTAGACGGCGGCCGACGGCGTCAGGGCATAATTGGCCCCCAGGTTGAGCGCGATCGTCGGGGCGGCATCCATGTAGTCGTAGAAGCGCGCGCTACGCATCCAGTGATCGTCGATATCGTCGATGCCGAAGCTCAAGCCGCCCTGCAGTCCGCCGGTGAAGCTGAACCGGCCGGCCGTATGCTCGACATTGGCGGCCAGGAAGCCGACCGGGATCTTCTGCTGGTAGCTGATCCCCTGTTCGCCATCGGGAAATTCCCCGACCAGGTCACGAAAATCCGGGTCGCCGCTGCTGTAGATATAGGAGCCGCCATAGGCATCCCATTTCACGTCGCTGTAGCGAAAGCCGGCGCCGAGCGCCAATGTCGTGGTTTCATTGGAATAGACGTCGCGGTCGATTTCGATCGAGCCGGTGAAATAATGGGCCAATTCCGTATCCGGATGGACGGAGCGGTCGCTCCATTCGTCGTGGGTTTCGCTCATCCAGTCATAGTCGACCATATGGCCATCGCCGCCGAAGCCGGCGGAGAATTTTGCCTTGACGCTCCAGTTCTTGTCGACATCGGCGCCGATTTCGGCCGTGTAGAGCGTGACGCCGGTGCTCTCCCAGTCGAGCTGGCTCATCTTGTGGCTGCCGGAATAGACGTATTCGCCGCCGCTGATATTGGCGAGGCCGACGCTGCCGGAAATCGTGAACATGTCGTTCGATGCGGTAAACAGCGTGTCGTCGGCCAGAGCCTGCAGCGGCAGGCCGGAGAGCAGTCCGATGGCCGCTAGGGAAACGATATGTATCTTGGTCATTTTGGTGTGCCCCACTCGAAGAATCTGGAAGGTGTTGATCGGGCGCGAACCTAAGGCTTGCCGGGCTTGGCACAAGGCCCGGCCTCGGCCACATCTGGGCGTGTTGCGGGCCAAAACTGGGGGTATCGCCAATCCGGCCGGCGAGGCGTTTGGTCGCCGCCGAGCAAACGGCTTCCGCCTTGCCGCCTGAGCCAGATCGGCTATCTATGATGCATCAAGGGTAGGGGAGAACGGCATGGCGGATCAGCAGCGCAAATGGGCCTTGGTGACAGGCGCGACCGGCGGTCTCGGCCGCGCCTTTGCGCAAGGGCTCGCCCGCCGTGGCTACAGCCTGGTGCTGAGCGCTCGTGGCGCCGACGCGCTGGAGGTTTTGGCCGGTGAGATCAGGTCTGCCCATGGGGTCGAGGTGGTGACGCAAACCGCCGATCTCGGCGAGCCCGGCGCCGCGCAGACGCTGAAATCCGCCATCGATAGCAGTGGCATCGCCATCGAAACCTTGATCAACAATGCCGGCTTCGCCGTGCATGGCCGCTTTGCCGATCAGGTCGCGGATCGGGTGACCGGCATGGTGGACGTGAACATCCGGGCGCTGACGGAATTGACCCATCTCTATGCCGGCGACATGGCGTCGCGCGGCGGTGGACATATCCTGCTGGTCGCCAGCACCGGCGCCTTCCAGCCGATCCCCGGTTATGCGGTCTATGCTGCGTCCAAGGCCTATGTTTTGTCCTTCGGGCGGGCGCTGCATCAGGAATTGCGCCGCCGCAAGGTCACCGTCACGGTCCTGTGCCCGGGGCCGACCGCGACCGGATTTTTCATCGCGGCCGGCCACCGCATCAACGCCCTTACGGCCGCCGCCATCATGCAGCCGGAACCGGTCGCCGACATCGGGCTGAAGGCGCTCTATGCCGGCAAACGGGATGTCGTGGCGGGTCTGATGAACCGGCTGACCGCATTCTCGACGCGGCTTTTGCCAACCGCATGGCTGGTGATGGGCGCCGGTTATTTCATGGGCAACCGCAAGTGATCGGCGGGTTCAGGCCGAAATGAGCGTCGCTAAGGGATCGCTGTCGGATCCGCTGCGGGTGACCGTGCCGTCTGCCGCCATGGCGACCGTGCCGTCCGACACCAGTTGCAGCGCCTTTGGATAGATCCGGTGTTCGACGGTCAGCACCCGCGCCGCCAGGCTGTCTGACGTGTCGCCCGGCAGGACCGGCACGACGGCCTGGGCGATGATCGGCCCTTCATCCATGCCTTCGGTCACGAAATGCACCGTGCAGCCGGCGACCCGCATGCCGGCTGCGATGGCGCGGTCATGGGTATGAAGCCCCGGAAAGAGCGGCAGCAGCGACGGATGGATATTGATGATCCGGCCTTCGTAAGTGCGGATGAAATCCGCCGAGAGCAGCCGCATATAGCCGGCAAGGCAAATGACATCCGGCTTCAGGTCGGCAAGTGCGGCCAGCACGGCGGCTTCATGCTCGGCCTTGCCAGCATAGGATTTGCGCTCGAAGGCAAAGGTGGCAATGCCCTCAGTCGATGCCTTGGCCAGACCGCCGGCCGAAGCCTTGTCGGAGATCACCGCGACGATCTCCGCCGGAAAATCGGCGGCTTTCGAGGCTGCCAGCAGGGCCATCATGTTCGATCCGCCGCCGGATATGAAGACGACGACGCGCTTGCGGGCTGACGTCATAGGCCGAGCTTGCCCTTGTAGATCGTGCCGGCAGCGCCGTCTTCGCGCGCCACCATGCGGCCGAGGCGGGCCACGGTCTCGCCTTCGGCTTCAAGGGCAGCCGTCACGACATCGGCGTTTTCAGCCGAAACCACGACGATCATACCGACGCCGCAGTTGAAGGTGCGCAGCATTTCGTTCTGGGCCACGCCGCCGGTGGCAGCAAGCCAGGAGAACACGGCCGGAACCGTGATGCTGTCGAGATCGATCTCGGCGGCCAGATGCTTTGGCAGGACCCGCGGGATGTTCTCCGGAAAACCGCCGCCGGTAATATGCGCCAGCGCCTTCAGGGCGCCCGTCTCGCGGATCGCCTTCAACAGCGGCTTCACATAGATACGGGTCGGGGTGAGCAGGGCCGCACCCAGCGTCATCTCGCTGGCAAAGGGTGCCGGCGCGTCCCAGTCGAGCCCGGACAGCGTGACGATCTTGCGCACCAGCGAAAACCCGTTGGAATGCACGCCGGACGAGGCAAGGCCGAGGATCACGTCGCCTTCGGCAATGTCGCCGGCCGGCAGAAGTTGCCCGCGTTCGGCAGCCCCGACCGCAAAGCCGGCCAGGTCGTAGTCGCCGCCCTTGTACATGCCTGGCATTTCGGCCGTTTCGCCGCCGATCAGCGCGCAGCCCGCCTCAAGGCAGCCGGCCGCAATGCCGCCGACGATCGCCGCGCCCTGGTCGGGATCGAGCTTGCCGGTGGCGAAATAGTCGAGGAAGAACAGCGGTTCGGCGCCCTGCACCACGAGGTCGTTGACGCACATGGCGACAAGATCGATGCCGACCGTGTCGTGGATGCCGGCGTCGATGGCGATCTTCAGCTTGGTGCCGACGCCGTCATTGGCGGCCACCAGGACCGGATCGGTAAAGCCGGCGGCCTTCAGATCGAACAGGCCGCCGAAGCCGCCGATCTCGCCGTCGGCGCCGGGCCGCCGCGTCGATTTGACGGCAGGCTTGATCTTCTCGACCATCAGGTTGCCGGCGTCGATGTCGACCCCCGCATCGCTATAGGTCAGACCGTTCCTTCCAGACTGGCTCATCCGTGTCTCCGCTGGCTTTCCGAATATCGGCTGGCAATTGCATGAGAGCGGCCGATATGCAAGCAGGATGGCATCGGTTTGGCGCTTTTCCGGCGTTTTGTGCCATGCTGCGGCCATGCGCCGCCGGCGGATTTCCCCATGCCATGTCTTTCAACCTGCTTTCCGCCCAGCCCGATTTGCTGCTATGGGTGCAGCGCAGTGCCCGTCAACGGGCTTTGCGCGGGAGAAGAAGGAAAGAGCGAAATGGTCCATCATATCAGCGCCTCGGGTTTGCGCCGTCAGCTTATGTTCTGGGTCGCGGCACTTGCCATCCTTGCCGTCTTCCTTCTGATGTTCCGCACCATCCTGCTGCCGTTCATCTGCGGCATGGCGCTGGCCTATTTCCTCGATCCCGTCGCCGACCGGCTGGAACGCATCGGCTTGAGCCGTCTGATGGCAACGGTCGTCATTCTGGTGACGTTCATCGTCGTGTTCGTACTCGCGCTGATGATCATCATCCCGGTCCTCGTCAGCCAGTTGAACGAGTTTATCCAGCATATTCCGGGCTATATCACCGACCTGCAGACGTTCATCGCCACATCCAATGCCGCCTGGCTTCCGGAATGGCTGAACGGCCAGGTTGGCACCATGAAGGAGAATTTCTCAAAACTTCTGGCCGAAGGCGCCGGCTTTGTCGGAACGCTGTTCGCGCAGATCTGGAATTCCGGCAAGGCGCTGGTCGATATCGCCTCGCTGCTGGTGGTCACACCGGTGGTCGCCTTCTACCTGCTGCTCGACTGGGACCGCATGATCGCCAAGGTCGACAGCTGGATTCCGCGCACCCAGGTTGCGGCGGTGCGCGAAATCGCCGGCGAGATGGACCGCACCATTGCCGGTTTCGTGCGCGGGCAGGGCTCGCTGTGCCTGATTCTCGGCATCTATTATGCCGTCGGCCTGTCGCTGATCGGCCTGAATTTCGGCCTGCTGATCGGCTTCTTCACCGGCATGATCAGCTTCATTCCTTATATCGGCTCGACGGTCGGCCTGATCCTGGCCGCCGGCGTGGCGCTGGTGCAGTTCTGGCCCGACTATGTCCACCTGATCATCGTGGTCGTGTTCTTCTTCTCCGGCCAGTTCATCGAGGGCAATATCCTGCAACCCAAGCTCGTCGGTCAGAGCGTCGGCCTGCATCCGGTCTGGCTGATGTTCGCGCTGTTTGCCTTCGGCGCCCTGTTCGGCTTCATCGGCGTTCTCGTGGCCGTTCCGGCCGCTGCCGCCGTTGGCGTTCTTGTCCGCTTCGCCCTGGCACGGTATCTTGAGAGCGATCTTTATTACGGGCAGGTAACGGTCATCGACAATGACGACCAGCCTCCCCGCATTACCGAGAAGTGAATGAGTGACATCAAGAAGGTCGTGGCGGAACGGGAGACCGGCGAGCAATTGCCGCTGGTGTTCAGCCATGCCGCGGCGTCGGGCCGCGACGATCTGCTGGTCTCCGACCGGCTGGCCGCAGCCGTTGCCATTATCGACAGCTGGCCGCACTGGCCGTCGCCCGTCGTCATCCTGACGGGACCTGCCGGTTCGGGCAAATCCCATCTGGCGGAAATCTGGCGGCAGTTGAGCGGAGCGCGCGACATCCGCCCGGTCGAGGGAGGGCAGGCAGCCCTTGAGGCGGCCCGTGGCCCGGTCCTGTTCGAGGATGCGGATCGCGACGGTTTCGACGAGGTCGAGCTTTTCCACGTCATCAACAGTGTGCGGGAAAACGGCCGAAGCCTGCTGATCACCTCGCGCAGCTGGCCGCTGTCCTGGCCGGTCGCCCTGCCGGACCTGCGCTCCCGCCTCAAGGCGGCGACCATGGTCGAGATCGGCGAGCCGGATGAAGAATTATTGTCCCAGGTGATCGTTAAACTGTTTTCCGATCGCCAGCTTAATATCGATGACAAGATTGCCGGTTATATCGTTCAGCGGATGGAGCGGTCACTGGCCGCCGCCCAGGACATCGTCGATCGGATCGACCGTCTGGCGCTGTCGCGGCGGACGAAGATCACGCGGTCTCTTGCGGCGGAAGTGTTGAACCGGCTCTACCGGCAGGACGAGCACGACTGAGTGTCACAGTGCCGTCGTCATATTGTTATAATTGGCCGATGAAGGCTAACGAAGGGCGGAAAAATGGATTCGGTTGTCACTGAGACGAACTCCGGCGAAATCGAGGAAAACAAGGTGCCGGACGATCTCCTGTCCAGTCCTTCCCGGTTCATCAATCGGGAATTTTCCTGGCTGCAGTTCAACCGCCGCGTTCTGGAAGAGACCTTGAACACCGCGCATCCGCTGCTCGAGCGCATTCGCTTCCTGTCGATCTCCGCCGCCAACCTCGATGAATTCTTCATGGTGCGCGTTGCCGGTCTTGAAGGCCAGGTCCGCCAGAACATCACCGTGCGCAGCCCTGACGGCAAGACGCCGGCCGAGCAGCTGGAAGACATCCTCAAGGAAATCGACAATCTGCAGATGGAGCAGCAGGCTTCGCTCGCGGTGCTGCAGCAATATCTCGCCAAGGAAGACATTCTGATCGTACGGCCGGGCGCGTTGTCGCAGGACGATCGCACCTGGCTGGAGACAGCCTTCGAGGAGGCCATCTTCCCGGTTCTGACGCCCCTGTCGATCGACCCGGCCCATCCGTTCCCGTTCATTCCCAATCTCGGCTTCTCGATGGGCCTGCAGCTCGAAAGCCTGCGCGGTCGCGAGCCGATGACGGCGCTGTTGCGCCTGCCGCCGGCGCTTGATCGTTTCATCCGCCTGCCGGACGACAAGAACACCATCCGCTACATCACCCTTGAAGATGCGGTCGGCATGTTCATCCACCGGCTCTATCCGGGCTACGAGGTCAAGGGCTTCGGCACGTTCCGCATCATCCGGGACAGCGATATCGAAGTCGAGGAAGAGGCCGAGGATCTGGTGCGCTTCTTCGAGACGGCCCTGAAGCGCCGCCGTCGCGGCTCGGTGATCCGGATCGAGACCGACAGCGAAATGCCGGTCGCTCTGCGCCAGTTCGTCGTGCACGAACTGGGTGTGCCCGACAATCGCGTCGCCGTCCTGCCGGGCCTTCTGGCCCTCAACACCATTTCCGAAATCGCCAAGGCGCCGCGCGATGACCTGCGCTTCGAGCCGTACAATGCCCGATTTCCCGAACGGGTGAGAGAGCATGCCGGCGACTGCCTGGCGGCGATCCGCGAAAAGGACATGATCGTCCACCATCCCTATGAGAGCTTCGACGTGGTCGTGCAGTTCCTACTGCAGGCCGCCCGTGATCCGGACGTTCTCGCCATCAAGCAGACCCTCTATCGCACCTCGAACGACAGCCCGATCGTCCGCGCCCTGATCGACGCGGCGGAGGCGGGCAAATCCGTGACCGCCCTGGTCGAGCTGAAGGCCCGTTTCGACGAAGAGGCCAATATCCGCTGGGCGCGCGACCTGGAGCGCGCCGGCGTGCAGGTCGTGTTCGGCTTCATCGAGCTGAAGACCCATGCCAAGATGTCGATGGTGGTGCGCCGCGAAGACGGCAAGCTCCGGACCTATTGCCATCTCGGCACCGGCAATTATCACCCGGTCACCGCCAAGATCTACACCGACCTGTCCTTCTTCACCTGCAATCCGAAGATCGCCCATGACATGGCGAACATCTTCAACTTCATCACCGGCTACGGCGAACCGGAAGAGAGCATGAAGCTGGCGGTCTCGCCCTATACGCTGCGGCCGCGCATCCTGAGGCATATCGAGGAAGAGACGGTCAATGCCAAGGCCGGCCGCCCGTCCGCCATCTGGATGAAGATGAACTCGCTGGTCGATCCGGAAATCATCGACGCGCTCTATCGGGCCAGCCAGGCCGGCGTCGAGGTCGATCTGGTCATCCGCGGCATCTGCTGCCTGCGCCCGAAAGTGCCTGGGCTGTCGGACAATATCCGCGTCAAGTCGATCGTCGGGCGCTTCCTGGAGCACAGCCGCATCTTCTGCTTCGGCAACGGTCATCGCCTGCCGTCGGAACATGCGCTGGTCTATATCGGTTCGGCCGACATGATGCCGCGCAATCTCGACCGCCGCGTCGAGACGCTGGTACCACTCATTAACCCGACCGTGCATGAGCAGGTGCTTTCGCAGATTATGCTGGGCAATCTCATTGACAACCAGCAAAGCTACGAGATATTGGCCGACGGAACTTCGCGGCGCATGGAAGTGCGCGCCGGGGAAGAGCCGTTCAACGCGCAGCACTATTTCATGACCAATCCAAGTCTTTCGGGACGCGGTGAATCCCTGAAATCGAGCGCGCCGAAACTGATTGCCGGAGTGATTTCCGGCCGGAAAAACTAAGCTGGAACTTTATGACCCGATCTGAAGCTCAGGGGCGTTTGCCTGGCATCGCCCCTGTCTCCGTCATCGATATTGGCTCCAATTCGATCCGTCTTGTCATCTATGAGGGTCTGTCGCGGGCGCCGACGGTTCTTTTCAATGAAAAAGTGCTGTGCGGCCTGGGCAAGGGCCTGGCAACCACCGGCCGCATGGACGAGGACGGCGTGCAGCGGGCCTTGGCGTCGCTCCGGCGCTTCGGCGCTTTGTCGCGTCAGGCCCAGGCAACCGCCATGTATGTCCTGGCGACCGCTGCTGCCCGCGAGGCGAGTAACGGACCGGATTTCATCGCCAAGGCCGAGAGCATTCTCGATCACAAGATCGAAGTGTTGACGGGCGAGGAGGAAGCCCATTATTCGGCCCTCGGCGTGATCAGCGGCTTTCATGAGCCGGACGGCATTGCCGGTGATCTCGGCGGCGGCTCGCTGGAACTGGTCGACATCTCGGGCAACAGCATCAGCCAGGGCATGACCCTGCCGCTCGGCGGCCTGCGCCTGTCGGAAACCGCCGGCGGCTCCCTGCCGAAGGCCAGAGCGCTGGCCCGCAAGCACATCGGTGCCGTGTCCATGATGGGAAAAGGCGTCGGACGGACTTTCTATGCAGTCGGCGGCACCTGGCGCAACATTGCCAAGCTGCACATGGAAATGGGCAAATACCCGTTGCACATGATGCAGGGCTATGAATTGTCCGTCGAGGAAATTACCCGCTTCCTCGACGAGATCATATCGGGCGCTAACGCCCGCGATCCGGCCTGGGCGACCATTTCCAAGAGCCGTCGCGCCCTGCTGCCGTTCGGTGCCATCGCAATGCGCGAAGTCATCGAGGCGATGAAGCCGTCCAGCGTCTGCTTCTCGGCGCAGGGGGTGCGCGAAGGTTATCTCTATTCGCTGCTGTCGGAAGAGGAGCGCACGGTCGATCCTCTGCTGGCCGCCGCCGACGAACTGGCGATCCTTCGGGCAAGGTCGCCCGAACATGCCAGGGAACTGGCCGACTGGACCGGCCGGATGATGCATTTCTTCGATGCGGCAGAGACCGGCGAGGAGGTCCGCTATCGCCGGGCCGCTTGCCTGCTGGCGGATATCAGCTGGCGAGCCCATCCGGACTATCGCGGCCTGCAGGCGCTCAACGTCATTGCCCATTCGTCCTTTGTCGGCATCACCCATCCGGGCCGTGCCTTCATTGCGCTCACCAACTACTACAGGTTCGAAGGCCTTTATGACGACGGTCGGACGGGACCGCTTGCCGCCATTGCCACGGAACGGCTGCTGGAGCGCGCCAAGCTGCTTGGCGGACTGCTGCGTGTCGTCTACCTGTTCTCGGCCTCGATGCCGGGCATCGTCCACAACCTGACCTTCGCCCGTGCCTCGCGCCCGGATCTCGACCTCGAATTCATCGTACCGTCCGCCTATCGCGATTTTGCCGGCGAACGGCTTGATGGCCGGCTGCAGCAATTGGCCAAGCTGACCGGCAAGCGCCTGGCGTTTCGGTTCCAGTAGCCTGTCGTTTGCGGGAATACCGGGAATCGCTTTAGATTTTTTCGAGAGCTACGACGCCGAGCGGCTGGTCGCGTCCCTTCAGCATATAGGTGCCGAGCGGCTCGGCCCTGATTCCGGTGGGTAGGACGGTGAAGTCGAACAAATCGCTCGACATCAGCACCGGGCGATCTACCGACTTGCAGAGGGCCTCAAGCCGCGCGGTGGTGTTCACGACATCGCCGAAATACGTGATCTTGTGGTGGTCGACGCCAATTTCGGCCGTGACCACGCTTCCCCCATGCAGGGCCGCCCGCAATTGTGGCACACGCCCGTATTTTTCCTGCCAGCGCGCCGCATCCGCTTCGATTTGCGCGAGGATGTCGAAGACGCAGGCGACGCTGCGGCCGGCATTGTCGCATCGGCCCGAGTTCCGACTGGGATGCAACGGCCAGCTGATGATGGCCGCATCCCCCACATAGTCGTCGATCGTGCCGCCATGGCGGATGACGGGCTCGCAAATGCCGCCGAAGATCGCGCCGATGAACTCCTGCGCCTTGAGGTCACCAAACGTCTCGGCGTAACTCGTCGAGCCGGCGAGATCGATGAACAGGAAGATTCGCTCCTCCTGGATCGGACGTCGATACCGACCGGTCAACAGGCTGAGGAAGACGTCGCGCCCAAGCAATTGGCGGATCCGCATGACCGAGATACCCAGGAAGAACAGGATCAGTGTGTAGGCGAGCGTCTTCGGCGGGATGATCAATACATCTTCCCACGAACCGGTGATTTGCCCGGTTCCCTTCAGCAGCACCCCAGCCGCAGCAAAGCCCAGGCCGGCCAGAACGAAATAGATCAGGATTGTCGAGAGGAAATAGGTGGGTGTCGGCAGGCGCCTGATGCGGGCATGAAGGCCACGCAAAATGAAACCCCGTTCAAAGACAATCAGCGGCATTGTGCAGAAATTTGCAAACACCATCGCGACAACATGGCCGTTGCGCATGTCGAAAACGAATGTGTAAAGCACGCCGCACAGCGAAATCAGGGCAATCATCAACGCCCAGCGCAGGTGCGACAGTCTCAGAATATCCAGTATGCCCCTGCGGCATTGATCAATCATTGCTAGTTACACGGAACTCGCTTCGGTACGTCTGTCGGACAATAGCCGCTTTACGAGACCGGGCAAGAGAAAGGCAGGCAATTCTCATCACCGTACCGTGTCCTGTCCCGCCGACGGCCGCCAGCAAGGAGACTGTGCATGGAAAAGAGGTGCCGGCCGCTTGCGGGCCGGCACCCCGTCGACATGGAAGCTACGCTTACTTGGCGGCGAGGAAATCGCCGACTTCGAGCAGCACGAACTCGTTGTCGTCCGCCTTGTCGAGCGCCCGGCCGGCCGAGAACGGCAGGTTGTTGTCATTGCCGACGACGATATGGGTCGGGTCGATGACGTCGACGTCCTCGATGGTGACGAAGGGCATGTCGTAGAAGCCTTCGCCGCCGCCCTGGCGCTTCTTGTTGTCCGGATCGGCGATCTTCATCAGGTCGATATAGCCGATCTTGCGAGCGGCCTTGCCGGCGTTCTCGTCGGTCATCTCGATCTTGTAGATGCGCTTGTGCTTAGCGGGAACCGCAAAGCAGGTCGGCTCGGGCTTCTTCGGATCGGCGCAGGCCTTTTCAGCCGTGCCGGCACCGTTGTCGCGCTCGATGACCAGAGCCGTGGTGGCGTCGATCATGTTGAAGTCGCCGATCGCCTCGCCG
The DNA here is from genome assembly GCF_012276985.1 of Agrobacterium sp. a22-2. GTDB lineage: Bacteria > Pseudomonadota > Alphaproteobacteria > Rhizobiales > Rhizobiaceae > Allorhizobium. Next base: position 162,768 of record NZ_JAAXMM010000010.1, read on the forward strand.
CCTTCCGACAGCGGATAGAGCCAGGAGCGGCCGGTCCAGGCCTTCGAGGCAACGTCCAGCTCGATGATGCGGAGCGCCGTCAGGCCGTCGGCCTTCTCGACCGAACCGTCCTCGAGATAGAGCGGGCCTTCCAGCAGGCCGTAGAGTTTGGCGCCGTCCTTCGACATGGCAAGACCTTCATAACCGCCCGAGCGCTTCAGGTTGAAGGCTGGCAGCTTGGCCGTCGGATTGGCTGGAACGACCAGGGTGGCATTGTCCGGCGACTTGACATCGGTCTCGCCGGCCTTCGTGGCGATTACGTCGGTGAGCTTGCCGTCCTTGCTAAACTTCAAGAGATAGGGGCCGAACTCCTCGCCCACCCAGAAACCGTCGGCAACCGGCTGGATCGATTCGACGTCGAAATCCGCACCGGTCAGGTAGCGCTGTTCGGCACCTTCCATGACGATCGGGAAGGGGGCTCGTCTGTCCGGGTCGGACAGGAACACGGTTTCGATCGGCTCGACCTTGCCATTGTCCCAGTCGAACTTGATGTGATGCAGCATCAGCATGGAATCGCTGGAATTGGCCTTGGAGCCGAAGCCGTTGTCGGACAGGCTCCAGAACGTGCCGTCTTCCATGGTCTTGATGCCGGAAAAGCCCTGCATGGCCTGGCCGTCGAAGGGCATGGAGAGACCGGTCGGGCGGACGCCGTCCTTGCCGGGCACGGTGCCGAGCGCGTCGGTGCGCTTGCGGTCGGCCGTGGTGAACTTGCCCGAGGTCTGGAGATGGGCCGGCGCATCGGCCGGGGCCTTGATGATGCTGTTGGCCGGCAGGATCGCATGGGAGACGAGCTTGGCCGGGAAGGCCTTCTCCTCGGCAAGCACAGGGGCTGCGATGAAGAGGCAAAGCGAGACGGAGGCGAAAAGAGCTTTTTTCATAAGATCACCAATGATGAGCGGGAGTTGACGCCGCAGCCATAGGCGGTGTCGATGTCCGCCCGATTGCGGCGCCATGAAATTTTGGTGACAGGTGGGGTTATACCCGGATCAGTTCCTGCCAGCGTCCGGGCGTCAGGCCGTAGCTCTTCTTGAAATGCCGGGTGAAATGGCTCTGGTCGGCAAAGCCGGCCTCCATGGCGGCCTCCGCCAGCGGCGCGCCGGACAGCATGGCGCGGCGGGCGCTCTCCAGCCGTCGCATGACCAGATAGCGATGCGGGCTGGTGCCGGTCAGGCGCCGGAACTGGCGCGCCAGCGTATAGCGGTCGAGCCCCGTCAGCGCCTCGAGGTCCTGCGAGGTGACCGTCTGCTCGCTATGTTCCCGCAGATAGGCGGTCGCCCGGTCGACTGCGGTTCTGGCCGATGCCTCCGACCTCTGTGCCGGCATGCCGGCATGGCGCTGCAGGCCGGCGGCAATGCGGGCCAGCACATCATCGAAGGCCAGCACATCGGGGTTCGCCTCGATATCCGTCAGCGCTTCGCTGAGCGCCCGGGCGAAGTCAGGGTCGCTGAACACCGGAGTGGCGACGAAAGGCAAGCTCACATCCGTCTCGCCGCCCGCCTGGCGGATCAGTTCGGGCGCAACATAGAGCATACGGTAGCGCAGGCCATCCTCGGTGCCGGCCGCCCCGTCATGCAGTTCATCGGGATGCAGCACGATGATATTGCCCGGCTGGCTGAAACGGCTTTCGCCGCGATAGTGGAAGGTCTGCACGCCGGAAAGCGTTAGCCCCAGCGCATAGGTGTCGTGGCGGTGCGGCGCAAAGCCGTTGCCGCGGAACGAGGCCTCGATGCGCTCGATGCCGAGCGCCGTCGGGCCGGTGCGGATGCCGTCGGCAAGGATCCTGCACGAACGTTCAAGACCATCGGTTGCCGGGCCTGCTACCTCGGGCGAAACCGCCAGGCGGCCCTGGTGACCCTGACTGGAGTAAGACATGTTCGATACCAAATTCGTCATCGTGCTGCGCGACGATCTCGCGCCGTGGCAGAAGCTCAACGTTACCGCCTTTCTGACCAGCGGCATAGTCGCGGCCACGCCGTCGATCATCGGCGAGGCCTATCGCGACGCGAGCGGCAATCTCTACAATCCGCTCAGCATCCAGCCGATCGTCGTGCTGGGCGCCGACCAGGAAACCCTGCGCACCATCCACCGTCGCGCGCTGGAACGCGAGGTCACGACATCACTCTATATCGAGGAAATGTTTGCAACCGGCCACGATGCCGCCAACCGGGCCGTCTTTGCCGAATATGGACCGGATGATGCCAAAGTGGTCGGCATTGCCCTGCGCACCGACAAGAAGATCGCCGACAAGATCACCAAGGGCGCTAAGCTGCACGGATAAAGTCGATACCAAGCTCGATCGCGATCGGGGCGAGGATCACGACGGCGCCGACGGGCGTGGCAAAGCCCAGGAGAAAGAACACGGCGACGCTGACCAGAAGATAGGCGCCCCAGGCGATGCGCTGCGGCGTGCGTAACCCGGCGACGCCGACGGCCAGATTGGCCAGGGCAAAGGAGATCACAAGCACGTTGGCAGCGCCCGGTTCTATCAAGCCAGCCTTGGAAACACTCCTGAGCGCGAGTGCAAAGGCTGCAATGATGAGCGCGAGGGCAATCAGCCTTTTCGATGGGATCACGTCCAGCAATCAGGCCTCCAGCGCCAGAACGGCAAAGCTCGCCAGCCAGTGTTCGCCCATATAGTCGCCCGCCACATGCGGCAGGGCGGCATCGAGATGATGCAGGGCAGCGGTCTCCATGATTGCTCGACGTGGATCATCTGCCGGCAAGGCCCTGGCGAGCGACCGCCAGCACCAGGCGCGGCTGAGGTTCAGGCCGTCGAGATGGGCGATCTTGCCGTCGGAGCGGTCCGATACCGCGGCCGGGCTGAACAGGGTTGCCGGCCGGCGCAGCGCAATCTCAGGCAGGAAACACTCGAACCATGGCAGGAAGTCGGAGGCCGGCATCAGCCGGTGCAGGCATTCCGCTTCGATCAGGGTGGACGACAGAAAATCGTCGCCGGACGGCTCGCCCCAGGCAGGGCAGGCACTATCGCTGCCGTACCAGCGCAAAGCCGTGGTGTGCAGCAGGGTTAGGAACGCTTGGTCGCCGGCCGCTTCGGCATAGTCTGCGGCAAGCCGCAGGGCGAAGGCCGTGTTGAAATGGGTGCCGACCCGCACCGGATAGGTGGCAAGCGGCAGGAAGGTATGGAAGTTGCGGACGATGCGGTCCGTCAGCGGCGCCAACGTGTTCCCCCAGGCCGGATTGTCCGCTGCGTGCAGCTCTGCGGCAAGCTTCAGCAGCCAGCCCCAGCCATAGGGCCGCTCATAGCCGCGCGCCGAAGGACGCTCGAAATAGGCGCATTCGCCGGCCACCTTGTCGGCCACGAACATTGCGTCGAACAGGGCCTGGATGGCGGACGCTGCCGGCATGTCGGGAAAGCGGCGCAACAGGGTGGCCAGCAGCCAGTAGCCATGCACGCAGGAATGCCAGTCATAGCTGCCGTAGAAGATCGGATGCAGCATGCTGGGTGCCGCGACATCCTCTGCACCTTCCATGCCGTGGAGGATGTGGTTCGGAAACTCGCGCCGCACATGGCCAAGGGCGATCTGCGCAAAGCGTTCGGCGGTCTCGGCATCCAACTTACGGCTCATGGCGCAGTCTCCGGTCAATCCTGTGAAAGGTGGAGCAGGTCGCCCCAGTCGGCGCGCCGTGCCTGGCGAAAGGCCTCGCCGTCGCGACGGCTGATGACGGTCTCCTGCGCCGTGCCGTCGCTCAGACAGAGCTTCAACCGGCCGACGCCGCCCGACACGCGCGGCGGCGAGAGGACACGGGCGCCGGAGCGCGTGATCGGCTGCCTTGCGGCGGCGACAAAGATGTATTTCTCGTCTTCCCACGGCACATCGGCCTGCTTGACCTGGCGGTGGATGCGCGACCGCGCCACCCGGCGGGAAAAATGGCACCAGTCGGGCGACACGATCGGGCAGGCGGCCTGGTGCGGGCAGGGGGCGATCAGAAAGGCCCCGACCTCAAGCAGTGTCTGGCGAGCGGTGAGGATGCGCTTCCAGCCGGCCGGCGTGCCGGGTTCAATGATGACGATCGTGTCCGTGGTCAACTCGAACAGCTTTCGCGTCACCTCGGCGATGCGGTTTTCGGCCAGTTCGTCCAGCACATAGGCAAGCGTCACCAGATCCGCCTTTTCCATCTGCGGCAGATCGCCGAGAATATCTCCGGCCCGCCAGTCGCAGGTGAGGGAAAGCGCGCCGGACAGGGTTTCTCCGACCTTGCGGATGGCGGGGCTTGCCTCCAGCATCGTTGCCGATTGCAGGCCGGGCCAACAGTCGGCCGCGGCCCACAGCGCCGTGCCGGGACCGGCGCCGACATCGATCTGGCGTTTCGGCGAAAATGTATCATGCACTTCGGCCACCGCATCCAGGGCGGCGCGCACCGCAGCAAAGGTGGCGGGCAGGCGGGCGGCGAGATAGGCCTTGGCGGCAAGCTCGTCGCTCAGGTGCAGCTGCCCGTCGCGCACCTCGCGGCGATAGCGGTTGGACAACCGCTCGGCAGCCTTCATCAGGGGGTCGAGAGGCTGGTGTTCGAGCAGGCGCTCGACGGCGCTCTTCAGGGCGGCTGGCAATTCCACGGGGGCGGTATCCGGTCAGTCGGTGCGTTGATGGAGGATTAGAGCAAGTGCGCCGGTTTGACGAGACGCAAAGTCGTGCGCGGCTACTCTAGCGCCGCGCTTCCCATTCCGGCCGGAGGATCGACATCATCACGCTGTCAAGGCGATTGCCGTCCGGAGCGAGGATTGCTTCGCGCTTGATGCCTTCCTCGACATAACCGAGCTTGCCATAGACATGCCGGGCACGGTCATTGTTGGCGATCACGTTGAGCCACAGCCGATGGGTCGGGGTCTGCTCGAACACCCAGTCGATACAAAGCTGCACCATCCGACTGCCGCTGCCCTTGCCGGTGTCGCGAACGGCCAGCCGCTTGATGAAGAGATTGCCGGACGGATCGTCGAAATCCCGCAGGAAGACGAAGCCGAAATCGTTGCCCTTGCCATCTACGCCGATCAGATAGGCGCAGGTCGGATCGGCGAAATGCGCGACATGCTGTTCCTGCGAAAACCGGCCGATGAACTGCTCGTAGCCCGGCTGGCGTTCGACGTCCATGATGAAGCCGATGTCATCGGCGGTTGCGCGGCGCAGGCGGATGTCGGCCATGGCTCAGAGCTCCACGGCCTCGACCTTCTTGCCGACGAAGCGCAGCGCCACATGACCCTCGATCAGCTTCAGCGCGGCATCGCCGAACAGCTCGCGCCTCCAGCCATGCATGGCCGGCACGTCGGCAGCCTCGCCATCGGCGGCGATCTTGTCGAGATCCTCGCTGTTGGCGATCATCTTGGCGGCCACGCCATGTTTTTCCGACGTCAGCCGCAGCAGAACTTTAAGCAGTTCGACGGCTGCCGCCGCACCCTCGGGCGCATGGCTGTGACGATGCGCCTGCGGCCATTCCGATTTCGGCAGGGCGAGCGCGGCGTTGACGGCGTCGATGATCGCTGTGCCCGACGAGGAGCGTTCCCAGCCTTTCGGCACGGTGCGAAGCCGGCCGAGCGCTTCGGAATCCTTCGGCTGCTGCTGGGCGATCTCGTAGATCGCATCGTCCTTCAGAACCCGCGAGCGCGGCACGTTGCGGTTGCGGGCCTCGCGTTCGCGCCAGGCGGTGACCGAACGCATCACGGCCAGTTCCTGCGGCTTCTTCAGCCGCATCTTCAGCCGCTGCCAGGCATCGTCAGGATGCAGGTCATAGGTCTCGCGGGATTCCAGAACCGCCATCTCTTCCGTCAGCCAGCCGGCGCGGCCTTCGCGCTCCAGCTCGGCCTTCAGCTTCAGATAGACGTCGCGCAGATGGGTGACATCGGCCAGCGCATAGTCGAGCTGCTTTTCCGACAGCGGCCGGCGGCTCCAGTCGGTGAATCGCGACGACTTGTCGAGCGCCACGCCTTTGACCTTCTGCACCAGCTGGTCATAAGACACGCTGTCGCCGAAGCCGCAGACCATGGCCGCCACTTGCGTGTCGAAGATCGGATGCGGAATGAGATTGCCGAGATGGAAGACGATTTCGATGTCCTGGCGGGCGGCATGGAACACCTTGACCACATTGGTGTCGGCCATCAGCGCGAAGAACGGCGCCAGGTCGATGCCCTTGGCGAGAGGATCGACGATCACCTCGAGATCGGGGCTTGCCATCTGGATCAGGCAGAGTTCGGGCCAGAAGGTGGTTTCGCGCAGAAACTCGGTATCGATCGTTACGAATTCCGATTGGGCGAGTTGGCGGCAAGCCTCCTCAAGCGCAGCAGTGGTTTCAATCATTTCAGCTCGGTCATCGAAAATTGCGTTGTCAATCTTCCTTCCCCTTTAGACCGGGGATGTCAAGGCGAAGGGCCGGCTTGCGGTGCCGTTCACGGGCCGGGTCAACCGTTATTTCGCAAGCGCCACGCCACGCATTGCTGCGATGTTCTGGCGGTGGACGGCCTCATAGGGTTCGAAATAGCCGATCCGCCCCGCCGCCACATCCTCCGCCACGAATTGCGCCAGCGTCAGCGTGTCGAGATCGGCGTGAGACACATCATCCAGCAGCCGCTGCAGATAATCGCGATTGGCCTCGATCAGGCCTGTTCCGTAGCCGCCGGCCTCGATCACCGCCGGATCGCCGTGATTGGGCAGGATGCGGCGGGTCGGCAGGGTGAGCAGGCGGTTCAGTTCGCGGATATGGGTCGCCGTGTGCTCCGGCTCGGAGATATAGGTGACGGTATCCTCCACCGTGTCGCCGGCAAACAGCAGGCCTTCGTCCGGCAGCCACATCACGGTGCCATCGGCGCTGTGAATGTCGAATTGCAGTAGTTCGACGGTGCGGGGCCCGAGCGTCAGCACCAGCCGCTCGCGAAAAAGCCGGTTGGGCATGACCAGCGGCTTGATCGGCGGGTCGCTCTCCTCCAGTTTGGCACGATTGGCCTCGAGCGTCTCGGCGGTCAGATGATTGGCGATGATCTCGCAATCGGCAAAGACTTCGTTGCCGGCCACATGATCGGTGTGCCAATGGCTGAGCACGACGCGAATGCCCGTCACCCCGAGGCTCTCCAGATGGCGGCGGATGGCGCGGGCGTGATCGAGCGAGATATGGGTGTCGTAGACCACGGCCTCTGGACCTTCGACGATCGCATAGGTCGCCACACCCAGCGCATAGGCACCATCGTCCAGCCAGTTTTCGTCCTGAGAATGCAGCCGCTTGCCGGCAATCCGTCCGTCATAATAGGCAAAGATGCCGGGATAGGGCGTGAGAATGGAAAGTGTCGCGGAAAGGTCGGGCACGGCAGGCGTCCTTGGGCATCGAGGTTTCAGCAGCCAAAGACGCGGTATAGAACGCCGTCTGTCAAGACCGTCGGGACCGCCGGATCAGACGATGCGGATATAGCTGGTCATGCCGGTCTTCTGGTGCTCGATGACGTGGCAGTGGAACACCCAGTCGCCGGGATTGTCGGCCACCACCGCCAACTGCACCTTCTCGTCCGGCAGGATCAGATAGGTATCCGAGACCAGCGGCAGCACCGGCCGGGTCGAGGACGACAGCACATGGAAATTCATGCCGTGGATATGGATCGGATGGGCGTGCGGCGTGACGTTTTCGAGGTTGAGGATATAGGTCTGGCCACGCTTCAGCTCGGCAAGCGGCGCCATCGGATCGGCGCTGTCGCCCGGCCACGGCACCTTGTTGATTGCCCAGAACGAATAGCCGAGCGTGCCGCAGATCGAATCGCGGGCCGCGTTTTCGGCCGTGGCGCTCAAAAGCAGCGGAATCTGCTGAGCGTTTGACAGGTCGGGCGCCGGCGCCGGATTGGGCTCAAGCGCCGGTACGTCGCCAAGATCGCGCTTCAGGGACGTGCCGACCGCACGGAACGCGGCGACGGTCTTGGGCGCGCTCGGCCTGACATCGCAGAGCGTCACGATCTGGCCTTCGTCGTCGGGCATGCGCAGGATCAGGTCGAGCCGCTGGCCGGGCGCCACGATGGCCATGTCGAGCGGCATGGGCGCCGGCACCGGCTGGCCGTCGATGGCGGCAATCAGCGCGTCCGCGCCGTCGAGCTTCAGATTGTAGATCCGCGTCACGTCGGTCGCGGCAATGCGCAGCCGCACGAGACCGCCGGTGGGCAGGTCCTGCTGCGGTTCGATCTGCCAGTTGGCGGTCCGCACCGTGCCGAACGTGCCGGTCTTGGCCGCGTCGCGCGGCTTGAACTGTTCGATGAACTGGCTGTTGCCGCCGAGCCGCCAGTCGCGCAGGTTGAGCGCGATCTCGGCGTCGAACACCGGATCGTTGGGATCCTCGACGATCAACAGGCCGGTCAGGCCGCGGCCGATCTGCTCCAGCGTATTGCAATGGGGGTGATACCAGAAGGTGCCGGCATCCGGCGGCGTGAAGGCATAGTCGAAGCTGTCGCCGGCATAGATATAGGGCTGCGTCAGGAACGGCACGCCGTCCATGCCGTTGGCGATGCGTAGGCCGTGCCAGTGCACCGTGGTCGGTTCCTCGAGGCGATTGGTGAATTTGAGCGCGAAGGCCTCGCCGCGTCTCATGCGCAAGGTCGGCGGCATGGCGCCGTCGATGCCGCCCGGCTGGCGATAGGTCATCATGCCGCGGGTCGTCGCCTTGCCGTCAATCAGCGCGTCGGTGATGGCGGCCTCCAGCTGATAAGGGTCGCTCGAGGCAAAGGCGCCGGAGACCTTGCCCGCCAGCCCGAGACCCAGGCCATAGGCGCCGGCAATGGCGGACCCTTTCAGCAAGGTGCGGCGCGACAGGGGCAACATGGCACTCTCCGGATGGGGTGTTCTCTGTGTCTTTTTAAAGTTGAGTTTCGAAATCAGCAATCAGGAAACGATGGCCATCTTGCCGCAGGCCCAACCGGATCATGTCCGGTCGGTCTTGTCCTGTGATGGCTCGGCGGGCGGCGCGCCGGCCAGCTTGCTGAAGAAGGTCGATGTGCGCAGCAGATTGCGAAAGCCCATGCGGCGTTCCGTCGTCGGCACACCCTCGCGCACCGTCATGCGCTGCAGCGTGTAGGCCAGGAAACAGGTGAGCACGACGGCGGTGTAGTAGAACAGGGCATGCGGCCCGAACAGGTCGATCATGAACGAGGCAAACAGCGGCCCGATGACGGCGCCGAGCGACCAGAAGAACAGCGTGCCGGCCGAGACCAGCGCATGCTGGCCGGGAGCGGCGTGGTCGTTGGCATGGGCCGAACAGAGCGAATAGAGCGGCATGGCAAAGGCGCCGAACAGGAAGATGCCGGCATAGTTGAGCCACGGGCTGCTATCAGCAAACAGCGCGATGAACAGGCTGGCGGCCAGCGACCCGAGCGTCGCCACGAGAATGATCTGCCGGCGGTCGAGCTTGTCGGAATAATGGCCGAGCGGATATTGCAGCACGACGCCGGCAAAGATGCCGACGCTCATGAAGGTGGCGATCGAGGTGACCGACATGCCGATGCCATCGGCATAGATCGGCCCGAGCGAGCGGAAGCTGGAATTGGTCAGGCCGACGACGACGCAGCCGATGGTGGCCAGCGGCGAGACGCGCCACAGCGTGCGCACATCGAACCGCACATGGGCCGGCGCCTCCGGGCTCGAGCGGTCGGCAAACGAGATCGGCACCAGCGACAGGGTCAGCGCCATGGAGATGATGGCAAACAGCTGGAAGCCGTCGAGCCCGACGGCGGGGATCATGTACTGCGCCAGCGTCACGGCGCCGAGATCGACGAAACGGTAGACCGACAGGGTGCGCGCCCTGGTGTCATTGGTGACGCGGGCGTTCAGCCAGCTTTCCACCACCGCAAACAGGCCGGCGAAACACAGGCCCTGGACGAGCCGCATCAGGAACCAGCTGGTCGGGTCGATGAACAGAACCATGCAGATCGAGGCGGCCGAGGCGATCGCCGCCAGCGCCGAGAAGGCACGGATATGGCCGATCGAGCGGATGATCCGCGTCACATAGATGCAGCCGATCGCAAAGCCGATATTGTAACCGGTGCCGATCATGCCGATCATCGACGGCGAAAACCCCTCCTGCAGGGCGCGCAGCGAAATGAAGGTGCCTTGCAAACCGTTGCCGCCAATCAGGATGCCGGCGGTAATCAGAAGGGGAATCAGGGCACGAATCTGCGACATCGGGGAAATTCTGCTGAAAAAGAGGGCGATTGCGGGATGAATCACCAGCGCTAGAGCACACATTAGGCAGGAAAGCGACGCTTTGACAGGCAGAATCGCGCAAAATGCGCAAAAGCTGCTTTATGCTACGGTTCCGGCCATTTCAGCACAATCTGCGGCCCGGACGTCTCCGTTGATGCCCGGCTGCGCCGTTGGCCCGCTGGACGGGAGGCGGGTTCGGGCGCTTGCCTTCGACCGTCGAATTGGGACGAGTGTGCTGGTATGTCAGGCGAATCGATGTCATGGCGTGCGGCCGTCTCGGATCGTCCAGGCGCGCCAAGCCTTGACAAATCACCCCACTCATGCGCTTTTCCGCCCGATTTTCCTCATGCCAGCCGGGCTGTGTCTGTCGCGCCTGTGCTGACGCCAAAAATGTCCAGGAACCTTTGAAATGCACCGTTATCGCAGCCACACCTGTGCCGCTCTCCGCAAGTCCGATGTCGGCGCCACCGTCCGCCTGTCCGGCTGGGTCCATCGCGTCCGCGACCATGGCGGCCTGCTGTTCATCGATCTGCGCGACCATTACGGCATCACCCAGGTGGTGGCCGACCCGGACAGCCCCGCCTTCAAGCTGGCCGAGACCGTGCGCGGCGAATGGGTGATCCGCATCGACGGCCTGGTCAAGGCCCGCTCGGAAGAGACCATCAACAAGACCATGGCGACCGGCGAGGTCGAACTCTATGCCCAGGAGATCGAGGTCCTGGCGGCTGCCAAGGAACTGCCGCTGCCGGTGTTCGGCGAGCCGGATTATCCCGAAGACGTGCGCCTGAAGTACCGCTTCCTCGACCTGCGCCGCGACACGCTGCACAAGAACATCGTCAAGCGCACGCAGATCATCTCCGACATGCGCCGCCGCATGGGCGAGATCGGCTTTGCCGAATATTCGACGCCGATCCTGACCGCCTCTTCGCCGGAAGGTGCACGCGACTTCCTCGTTCCGTCGCGTATCCATGAAGGAAAATTCTTCGCCCTGCCGCAGGCGCCGCAGCAGTACAAGCAGCTGCTGATGGTGGCCGGCTTCGACCGCTACTTCCAGATCGCCCCGTGCTTCCGCGACGAAGACCCGCGCGCCGACCGCCTGCCGGGCGAATTCTACCAGCTCGACCTGGAAATGAGCTTCGTCACCCAGGAAGACGTCTGGGACACCATGGGTCCCGTGATGACCGGCGTGTTCGAGCAGTTTGCCGAAGGCAAGCCGGTGACCAAGGACTGGCCGCGCATTCCTTATGACGTGGCGATCCGCAAATACGGCACCGACAAGCCGGATCTGCGCAACCCGATCGTGATGGAAGGGGTGACCGACCATTTCCGCGACTCCGGCTTCAAGGTCTTCGCCGGCATGATCGCGTCCAACCCGAAGGTCGAGATCTGGGCCATTCCCGCCAAGACAGGTGGTTCGCGCGCCTTCTGCGACCGCATGAATGCCTGGGCGCAAGGCGCCGGCCAGCCGGGCCTCGGCTACATCTTCTGGAAGGAAGAGGACGGCAAGATTGCCGGCTCCGGTCCGCTCGCCAAGAATATCGGCGAGGAGCGCACTGACGCGATCCGCACGCAGCTCGGCCTTGAGGCCGGTGACGCCTGCTTCTTCGTGGCCGGCGATCCGGCGAAGTTCTACAAGTTTGCCGGCGAAGCCCGCACCCGCGCCGGCGAGGAACTGAACCTTGTCGACCGCGACCGGTTCGAGCTGTGCTGGATCATCGACTTCCCGTTCTACGAATGGAACGAGGACGAGAAGAAGGTCGATTTCGCCCACAATCCGTTCTCCATGCCGCAGGGCGGCATCGATGCGCTGGAGAACCAGGACCCGCTGACGATCAAGGCCTACCAGTATGACGCCGTCTGCAACGGCTTTGAAATCGCCTCCGGTTCGATCCGTAACCAGTCGCCGGAACTGATGGTCAAGGCCTTCGAAAAGGTCGGCCTCAGCCAGGCCGATGTCGAGGAGCGTTTTGGCGGCATGTATCGTGCCTTCCAGTACGGGGCGCCTCCCCATGGCGGCGCCGCCTTCGGCATCGACCGTGTCGTCATGCTGCTGGTCGGTGCGAAGAACCTGCGCGAAGTCACGCTGTTCCCGATGAACCAGCAGGCCCAGGACTTGCTGATGAACGCCCCGGCACCGGCCACACCGACCCAGCTGCGCGAACTGGCGCTGCGCGTCGTGCCGACGCCGAAGAAGGACTGAGCTTGATGTGAGGGCGGCTTGTCTGCCTCAACGTGCTAGCCCCTCATCCGCCTGCCGGCACCTTCTCCCCGTTTTGACGGGGAGAAGGACGAGCGCCGCATAGGTCAACGCTGATCTCAGGCGTTGAGTGGGGGCACGTCCCCTCTCCCCGCTTGCGGGGAGAGGGCTAGGGTGAGGGGCAAGGTCGATAACCGATGCCGTCGCATCCTCAGTCCGCGACAATCGCATTGTCGAGGAAGAACCATTGGTCGAGATGGGCCCGGATCATCGGTTCGATCACCGAATTGAGCAAAGCGATATCCTCGATGATCCGTTCGCCGTTCTTGGCCTCCGGCGGCAGGGTGATCGGCGGCAGCGCCTGGCAGACGAAGGTGAAGCCGTCTTTGCGCAGATTGTACCACGGGCAGATCGTCGCCCCGGTCATGCGGGCGAGCCGGATGGTCATCGCCAGATTGCCTTCCAGATGCGGCTTGCGGCCGAACAGCGGGCCGCGGATCTTGCCGCCGACACCTTCGTCGCAGAAGGCCGAGACGATGCCGCCGCTTTTCAGCACCCGCACGGCCGGGCGAATGCCTTCAAGGCCCGGTGGCAGGAAGTTGAGGCCGTTCTTGCGGCGCACACGCTCCGAAATCCATGCCTTGGCGCGGCCCGGCGGCGGCGTGTAATTGACATAAGGCACCAGGCCGGCGCGCTTCAGCACGATCGGGCCGATCTCCCAATTGCCGAGATGCATGCCGACGAAGATCACCGGCCCGCGCTTGGCGGCGTCCGCGACCCATTCGATATTGTGCACCTCGATGCGTTCGGGGTGATTTGCCAGCCGGTTGATCACCGAAAACTCGGTCATCAACCGCCCCTGGGTGCGACAGTTCTCAAGGAACAGCGCTTCCTGCTCGGCAGAGCTCAGATGCGGGCACAGTTTTGCGATCGTGGCGCGGGCGCGCTTTTCGGCCGCCTTGTGAAAGCGGGGGATGGCGAAGACGCCGAGACGCGCGCCGAAATTCGAACAGGCATCCATCGGCAAGAGCTTCAGGCCGAAATGGCCGAGAAGATGCAGGCCGTTCCAGATATTGTCGCTGATCCAGTAGCGCGTAAATGCCGCCCGCCGCTCGCCGCCGGCCATCAGGTCGGCAAGGCCCGGCCGCTCCGCCCGGCGGAAGATCCAGGCCTTGCGCTTGGCGATGCCGTCCCTGGTCGGTTCCTTTGGCGCGCTCATGCCGCGTGGTCCTGGCGGCGGTGCAGGGTCACCGGCAATCCGCCTTTCGGCCGCAGGGTCAGGCGGCAGATCGGCTCGACCTTGTGATCTTCGGCGACGCGAACCTTGTATTTCTGGGCAATGATCGCGAGACACAGGATCGATTCCGTCAGGCCGAAATGCAGGCCGGGGCAGACCCGCGGTCCGCTGGCAAAGGGAATGTAGCTGTAGGGCGTCGGACGCTTGCCATTCATGAAGCGCTCGGGCTTGAACAGATGCGGGTCTTCGAACAGGCCGGCGGTGCGGTGCAGGATCCACGGCACGATCAGCACCAGCGCGCCCGGCGCCACGTCGATATCGCCGATCTTGTCGGCCTGCTTGGCCTGGCGGGCAAGGATCGGCACCGGCGGATAGAGCCGCAGGGTCTCCTCGATGATCGCCTTGCAGAGTTCCAGCTTCGGCACGTCGTCGATCGTCGGCGTGCGGTCGCCGCAGACCTTTGCGATTTCCGCATGCAGCGCCTTTTCGACCCATTCGGCGCGCGACAGCAGATACCACGACCAAGTCAGCGTCGCCGCCGTGGTCTCGTGGCCGGCCATGAAAATGGTCGCTGCCTCGTTGCGTAGCGCCACCTGGTCGAGTTTGAGCTCCGGATTGCGCTGCTGCCGGCGGATCAGCAGTTCGACCATGGAATTGTGGTCGCCGCGCCCGGCCAGGTGATCCTCCACCACCTTGTCGATGATGCCGTGGATGCGCTTCACCGAGCGGCGCAGCGACGGCGTGCGCAGCACCGGCAGGCCTTCGTCGAAACCGAGGAAATAGCCGATATTGATACTGTCGATCAGCGACTGGTAGCTGGTGAAGCTGTCGGTCACCGCATCGGCGCTGTCCTTGCCGAGCTGGTTGCCGAACACGCTTCTGGAAATGATCTCGGCGGTCAGGCCCGCCATCTCGTGCAGGGCGTTGACGGTCGCACCTTCCGGCATGCCGTCCCAGCGATGCACCAGTTCGGTTGCCGTCTTCTCCATCACCGGGCCGAAGGTCGGCACGCGGTTCATGTGCACGATATCGGAGACCAGCGAGCGGCGCTGCTTCCAGGTCTCGCCATCGGAAATGAACAGGCCGTCGCCCAGCAGATATTCCAGCGCCCGGCGCATCTGCGGGCTCTTGCGCTCGAAATTCTCGTGGCGCTTGACCACGACCTGGCGGATCATGTCGGGCGAATTGACCACGACGATCTGCCGCCCGAGCAGCTTGATCTGGGAAACCTTCTCGATGTAGTCGCTGGCCCGCCAGATCGACAGGAAGTCGGCGCGCGCCTGCAACAGCAGTTGCAGCGGCTTGCCCGGCGCTCCTGAATAATACTTGGCATGGGCCGGCTCGAAGACCTCGCCGGAAAGCTGTTCCTTGAATTCGACAGGGCGCTGTAGCCAGGAGAGCATGAAGGATCCGATCATTGCCTGCAGGTGCCGTTCGGGTTTAGCGGCCCGTGGCGAGGCGTCAACCCATCGGCGCCAGATTAGCCCGAATTTGATGCCGGCAGAATATCGGCAAGGCCGGCGCACCTGTGACGAATGCGCGCTGCCGGCGGACCGGCAGCGGCAGGTTCAAAGGGATGCTGCCGGCATCAGTCGTTGGCCGTCACGTCGATGCCGAGCACCTTCGGCAGCGTTTCCGGCGCACCCATGCTGGCTCCCATGATCATCGGGAACGGCACCGGGTTTTCCGGAGCAGCCGTGATGGTGAAGCTTTCCGGCTTGTCGATATAGGCGTTGACGGCGGCCGAGACGGTGTTCTGGATGTCGCCGAGCTTGGCCTGGGCCAAAAGCAGGGGAACCATGCCCTTGACCATCTGGCCGATATCCTCGCCCGACATGCCGCCCTGCTGGGCGCCGGCGTAATCCAGGCCGCGCTTGGTGATGCCGTCGTCCTCGAAGCGGATCTCGGCGCCGACGAAGTTCATCTGCTGGGCAAGGCCGAGCATGGCAAGGCCGGCGGCCTGCTGGGCTTGCTGGTTGTTCGGATCGGTCTGCATGGTGCGGGCCGTTTCCTGCAACTGCTTGACCAGTTCCATCGTGTAGCCGGACAGGGTGAAGGCGAGGTTCAGGCGGCCGATGCTGGCGAAATCGAAGGCATATTCCTCGACGTCGATCGTACCGCTCGGCAGCTCCCAGCTGCCCTTCATCGTCACCTTGCCGTCGAGCGACGTCAGGCCGAGCTTCTCGATCGCCTCCTTGGACTTTGCATCCTCGACCATGCTGAGGTCGCCCTTGATGCCGGTGACCTCGCCTTCGAAGCTGAGCGTCGTACCTTCATCGTCGACGCCCATTTCGGCACTGGATTCGGCAATCGAGAACACCGGCTTGCCGTCGACCGTGACGGAAATCGGGCCGCTATGGGCTTCCTCGTAGAGCATCAGCGAATCGATGTCGCCGCTGGTCGTGCTGGCCGGTACATGAATGCCGGCAAGGTAGAGATCGGCCACCGAGAAACTGGCCTTGTCTTGGATGAAGTTGATGGCCGGAAAATCCAGCCGCTCGATATAATAGGCGCCGCCGTCTTCTTCGCTGACCCCTTTGAGGGTCAGGTCGCCGACCGGCAGAGGCTTGGCATCCGGCGTGTTGACCGTCAGCGTGACCCCCTTGAGCAACACGTCGTCGCCATCGACCTCCACGGCACTGGCGGAGATCTTGCCGCTGCCGGCCGCATAGGCGGCATTGATCTTGGCGAGCAGATCCTGTCCGTCCAGCGCCCAGACCGGGCCGGGAAGCATGACGAGAGCAGCGCCCGCGAGGAAAAGTCTGGTGGTGCTGAAGTAGGTCATCAAGGGTCCTCTTGAATGGTGAATGTCCGAAAATCCGTTATCGGCATGAAGAGCATGTCTTTTATAGGATCGGCCCGCAAAAGTTCCACCGCTTTTGCACTTGTCGATCAATTTGTCAGAACTTGCTGTGACTGTGGTCATAAGCCCTGGTAATCCACAGCCGCGCACCCTTGCTTGCCTTGCCGGAACAGGGCTTCTCGGTTAGTCAGAAACCATGGGAAAAGATCTTGTGCCCCCGCCGGATGGTGGGGATAACGTTACGCCGGTCGATTTGAAGGCTGCGCTCGAAGAGCGCTATCTGGCCTATGCCTTGTCGACCATCATGCACCGGGCGCTTCCCGATGTCCGCGACGGACTGAAGCCGGTGCATCGCCGCATCATCCATGCGATGAGCGAAATGGGCATCCGGCCGAATTCGGCCTTTAAGAAATGCGCCCGTATCGTTGGCGACGTGATCGGTAAGTTCCACCCGCATGGCGACCAGTCGGTCTATGACGCGCTGGTCCGCCTCGCGCAGGATTTCTCGCAGCGCTATCCCGTGGTCGACGGCCAGGGCAATTTCGGCAATATCGACGGCGACAGCGCGGCGGCCTATCGTTACACCGAAGCGCGCATGACCGATGTCGCGGCGCTGCTGCTCGAAGGCATCGAGCAGGATGCCGTCGATTTCCGCCCGACCTATAACGAGGAAGACGACGAGCCTGTCGTGCTGCCGGGCGCCTTCCCGAACCTGCTCGCCAACGGCTCGTCCGGCATTGCGGTCGGCATGGCGACCTCCATCCCGCCGCACAATGCCCACGAACTCTGCGACGCCGCGCTGTATCTGATCAAGAATCCCGGCGCGAGCGTCGAGGAGTTGATGTATGATCCGGCCCATCCGCAGAAGGGCGGCATCGAAGGTCCCGACTTCCCGACCGGTGGCGTCATCGTCGAGAGCCGCGAGAGCATGCTGGAAACCTACCGCACCGGCCGCGGCGGTTTCCGCGTGCGGGCCAAGTGGGAAACGGAGGATCTGGGCCGGGGTGGTTATCAGATCATCATCACCCAGATCCCGTTCCAGGTGCAGAAGTCGCGTCTGATCGAGAAGATCGCCGAGCTGTTGATCGCCCGCCGCCTGCCACTGCTCGAAGACATTCGCGACGAATCGGCCGAAGACGTCCGCGTCGTGCTGATCCCGAAGAGCCGCACGGTCGATCCGACCATCCTGATGGAATCGCTGTTCAAGCTGACCGAGCTCGAAAGCCGCTTCCCGCTCAACATGAACGTGCTTTCGATGGGCCGCGTACCGCGGGTCATGGCGCTGAACGAGGTTTTGAGCGAGTGGCTGGCGCATCGCAAGGACGTGCTGATCCGCCGTTCGAAATTCCGGCTGGCGGCCATCGACAAGCGGCTGGAGATCCTCGGCGGCCTGCTGATCGCCTATCTCAACCTCGACGAGGTGATCCGCATCATCCGCGAGGAGGACGAGCCCAAGCCCGTGCTGATCGAGCGGTTCACGCTCACTGATCTGCAGGCGGAATCGATCCTCAACATGCGGCTGCGCAATTTGCGCAAGCTGGAAGAATTCGAGATCCGCAAGGAATTCGACGAACTGTCGGCTGAAAAGGCCGAGATCGAGACGCTGCTCGCCTCCGACGACAAGCAGTGGCAGACCATCGCCTGGGAAATCGGCGAGGTGAAGAAGAAATATGCCAAGGCGACCGAACTCGGCCGCCGCCGCTCGCAATTCGCCAATGCACCGGAGGCCGATCTCGAAGCCATCCAGCACGCGATGATCGAGAAGGAACCGATCACCGTCGTCGTCTCGGAAAAGGGCTGGATCAGGGCGCTGAAGGGCCATATCTCCGATACCTCCACTTTGACCTTCAAGGAAGGCGACGGCCTGCGGGTAGCCTTCCCGGCCCAGACCACCGACAAGATCCTGCTGCTGACCACCGGCGGCAAGGCCTATACGCTCGGCGCCGACAAGCTGCCGGGCGGCCGAGGCCATGGCGAGCCGATCCGCATCATGGTTGACATGGAAAACGATCAGGACATCCTGACCGCCTTCGTGCACGATCCGCATCGCAAGCTGCTCTTGGCCTCCACCGCTGGCAACGGCTTCGTGATCGCCGAGAACGAAATGATCGCCAATACCCGCAAGGGCAAGCAGATCATGAACGTTGCCATGCCGGACGAGGCCAAGCTTGTTGTCACCGTCAGCGGCGATCATGTGGCGATCGTCGGCGAAAACCGCAAGCTGCTGGTCTTCCCGCTGGCGCAGATCCCGGAAATGACCCGCGGCAAGGGCGTCCGCCTGCAGCGCTACAAGGATGGCGGCGTCTCCGACATCCGCTGCTTCGTGATGGCCGACGGCCTGACCTGGGCCGACAGCGCCGGTCGCACCTTCACCAAGACCATGGCCGAACTGGTCGAATGGCAGGGCGACCGCGCCACGGCCGGCCGCGCCGTGCCCAAGGGCTTCCCGCGCAGCGGCAAGTTCTCCGGCTGATCGGCGGCAAGCCTTAGCGGACGGTAGCCTCTCGGCTTGACCGGGATCAAGGTCGCGCCTATCGCAGCGGGTAGTGTCCGTTTGACGACAGGAGTGACGGCCGATGTCCATATCGATCAGCAGGCGAGCGGTTTTGACCGGGGCAGGCGGTGTGCTGGCGCTGGGCGTCGGGGCGTCCGTGCTTGATTTTCGCACTTCCGCCGAGGCTTACCGGCGCTATGTGGAAGATCAGCGGGCAGCACTGTCCGGCCCGGCGGACGCCCATGCGCTGGTGCGCTATGCGACGCTTGCCGCCAATGGCCACAATACCCAGCCCTGGCGCTTCCGGATCGGCCCGGACGAAATTGCCATCTCTCCGGATATCGCCCGCCGCACGCCGGTGGTCGATCCTGACGATCACCATCTCTATGTCAGCCTCGGCTGCGCGCTTGAAAATCTGGTGCTGGCGGCCGGCGCCAGCGGGCAGGGGACGAATGTGGTGATCGGCGAAGACGGGCAGACCGGTGCCTCGGTCAGGCTGTCCGGCACATTTGCGCCGGGCGCCGACGATACGGCAATGTTCGAAGCCATTCCCCGCCGCCAATCCTGCCGCGCGCTCTATGACGGTAAGCCCGTCGCCGCGGAAGACTTGGCGCATCTGAAGACGGCGTCGCTGGTACCCGGCGTCGATCTGGTGCTGCTGACCGATCGCCCGCAGATCGATGCCGTGCGCGATCTCGTGATCGCCGGCAACGATGCCCAGATGGCCGACCCGGCCTTCCTGCGGGAATTGAAGGACTGGCTGCGCTTCAGCCCGAAAACCGCCCGCGAGACCGGAGATGGCCTCTATGCAGCGGCCAGCGGCAATCCCGCCTTGCCGGAATGGCTGGGCCGGACGGCCTTCGACCTGGTGTTCAAGGCGCCGGCTGAAAACGAGAAATATGCCCGGCAGATGGACAGTTCGGCCGGCGTCGCCGTGTTTTCGGCCGTCAGCGAAGGTCCCGCCGGTTGGATGGCGGTCGGCCGCGCCTGCCAGCGCTTCTGCCTGATGGCGACCGCCCTTGGCCTCAAGACCGCCTTCGTCAACCAGCCCGTTGAGGTGGCCGGCCTGCGCCCGCAATTGGCCGCGATATCAGGGCTTGGCGCCCGTCGCCCGGATATCGTCCTGCGGTTCGGCCGGACCAGCCAGGTCCTGCCATTCTCGGCCCGCCGTCCGGTCGAGGCGGTGCTGGTCGCCTGAACCATGCAGTTGGCAGGATTTGTGCCGGCAGTGCGCTGCTTCTTCGATGCCGCTTCAAGGTGCCAGGCGTCACCGTCACTCGCTGTCGGTCCCGGGCGCGCTGTCCACTCGTTCCCAGCCCTGGTTCATCAGGTGTTCCTGCGGCAGGAAGCGGATCTTGTAGTCCATCTTGCGTGAGCCCTTGACCCAGTAGCCGAGATAGACATGCGGCAGGCCGAGGGTCTGCGCCCGGGTGATATGATCGAGTACCATGAAAGTGCCGAGCGAGCGCTTGGCATGGGCCGGATCGAAGAACGAATAGACCATCGACAGCCCGTCACTCATCATGTCGGACAGGGCCACGCCGATCAGTTCGCCCTTGTCCTGGTGCGGGCCGGTCGGACGCAGCCGATATTCGATGATGCGCGTCCGGACGTGGGTGTCTTCCACCATGATGGCGAAATCGAGCGCCGACATGTCGGACATGCCGCCATTCTGATGGCGATGGTCGAGATAGCGGCGGAAGATCGAGAACTGTTCGGTGGAGGGCTGGGCGGGAAAGGCGGTGGCGACGATATCCCGGTTGTCGGCAAGCACGCGGCGCATCGAGCGCGTCGGCGTGAATTCCTTGGCGAGGATGCGCACGGAAATACAGGCCCGGCAGGATTCGCAGGCCGGCCGGTAGGCGATGTTCTGCGACCGTCGAAAGCCGCCCTGGGTCAGCAGGTCGTTCATGTCGGTGGCGCGCGGGCCGACGAGGTGGGTAAAGACCTTGCGCTCCATTTCTCCGGGCAAGTACGGGCAGACAGCCGGCGCCGTGAGATAGAATTGCGGAGAGGTCGGTGTCTGTGTGTTCATCTCACCTGTGCCGTGGGCCGTGCTGGACGCCAGATTCCATTAGCATGGCGAAAGAATGAAAAACGTCAACCGGATGATGGCGGCGATGGGGGTCCCGCGCGCAAAAGGTCCGGTCTGGCGCAGTAACGGCCGGATCTGTCGGGGGAGAAAGGGCACAAACTGCAATCGGATCAGACCATCAGGGTTTTGTAGTCGACCGATTCGCCAGCGGAGGCGATCGGAACAAGCGGCACGTAAGCACCGCTCCGTCAGGGGGCGGTGGATCAGTTGGTGCGGATCGAGGCGGTGCCGATCAGCAGGTCGTGCACGAGACGCGAGCGTTCGGTGAAGAGGCCGGCCAAGAGGATCAGCGGCGTCAGCACCGAATTGAGGATCCAGAACAGCGCCAGATGAGCGATCGCGGTGATGAAGTCGATCTTCTGGCCGTCGAGCCGGATCATCGCGATGCCCATGGCCCGCATGCCCGGCGTCGCCTGCGAGGGACCGGCCAGTGACAGGCCGAAATAGAGCCCGGCGACGACGAAGAACAGGATCGGATAAAGCAGGAAACCGAGCCCCAGCGTCAGGATGCCGAGAAAGAACACCAGCACGGCCGCCGGCACCCAGAGGGCCGCCACCAGCAGATAGTCGATCAGGAAGGCGAACACGCGGCGCGACAGCACGCCGCTATAGGCTCGCCAGTCTTCCGGCGCGGCATAGGACGGGTTCGGGTCGAGGCTCATGGGACGGCTTCCTTTCGCGTTATTCCAATGAAATATGGGGAAGAGCCGTCGACATTACAATCCGTGAGCGCCGGTCAGCCGCCGCGTTTGTCGAGCAGCTTTGCCACGTCCATGGCGAAATAGCTGAGGATGCCGTCGCAACCGGCCCGCTTGAAGCACAACAGCGTTTCCATCATCACCCTTTCGCCGTCGATCCAGCCATTCATGGCGGCGGCCTTGATCTGGGTATATTCGCCCGACACCTGATAGGCGAAGACCGGCAGGCCAAAACTTTCCTTCAGGCGCCAACAGATGTCGAGATAGGGCAGGCCGGGTTTGACCATCAGCATGTCGGCGCCTTCTTCGACGTCCAGCGCCGCATCGCGGATCGCCTCGGTGCCGTTGGCCGGGTCGATGTAATAGGCCTTCTTGTCGCCCTTCAGCAGGCCGCCGGTGCTGATCGCCTCGCGGTAGGGACCGTAGAAGCCGGAGGAGAATTTTGTCGCATAGGACATGATGCCGACCGACTGGTGTCCGTTTGCATCCAGCCCGCGGCGGATCGCCCCGATGCGACCGTCCATCATGTCGGAGGGCGCGATGATATCGGCGCCGGCATCGGCCTGGAGAATGGCCGCCTTGACGATCTGCTCGACCGTCTCGTCGTTGACGATATCGTCGCCGCGCAGGATGCCGTCATGGCCGTGGCTGGTGAAAGGGTCGAGCGCGACGTCGGTGATGACACCGATATTGGGCACCGCCTTCTTGATGGCGGCCGTCGTCCGGTTGATCAGGTTATTGGCTTCCAGGATGTGGGAACCAGTCTCGTCGCGCAACTCCATCTCGATATTGGGAAAGGTGGCGAGCGCCGGAATGCCGAGATCGGCGGCAGCCTTGGCCGCTTCCACTGCTTTGTCGACCGTCATGCGGTTGACGCCCGGCATGGCGGCGATCGGCTCGCTGATACCGGTGCCGGGAATGACGAAGATCGGCCAGATCAGATCGTCGACGGTCAGCCGGTTTTCCTGCACCAGACGGCGCGTCCAGTCGGCCTTGCGGTTGCGCCGCATGCGGCGGTGGCCGGTGATCTCGTCGACCAGATGTATCTTGTCCTGCATGGATTTGCGCCCCGCTGTCTTGAAAGCCCGAAATCGGCCGAATGTGATCGGATATGCGGGCTGCATATCATGGCGGAAAAGTTTTGCACACTCCAAGGCCCGCCGTGCCGGGCTGGAGACTGGCGGCAGATCGTCGCTGCGCCTATCTTCGCAGATATGGAAGATGATTCTGCACATGTGCCAAAACGAAGCCTGACCGAGACGCTGTTTGTCGCATTCCTGCGCATCGTGGCGATCTCGTGCCTGTGGCTGGGCATTCAATACTGGTCCATGCTGGTCGGCTATTCTCTGCAGGGGCACGCCCGCTTCGATCTGCTCAGCCTGCCGTGGAAGGTGGCGGCCTCCAGCCTGGCTGTCGGCTTTCCCGTCGCCGCGCTTGGCCTGTGGATGGCCGTATCCTGGGGCCCCGTGATCTGGGTTGTCACGGCCGGCGGCCAGGTCCTGATGCACGGCGTCTGGCCGGAGATCTTCGGACACAACGCGCTGATCGTCCCGATGCATCTCTTGGTGGCGGTGGTCTATATGGTCTTTCGTGCCGCGCTCTGGCTTGAAAAGCGACACAAGGCGCAGGAAATAAGAGTTGATTTACCCTGATGGGAGGTCGGTTGACGGTAAGTTCCTGTTAAGCCTGCGTTTTAAGTAGAATTTTATTCGCATTGGATAGTGTGTCTCTCAAGGCGGGCAAAACAACAAGAGCCGCCGCTAAAACAGTGAGGCAGACACAATGAACACGAAAATCAAGCCACAGCCGATCGCCATCGATCCTGAAGAACAGACGATCCGTTCTCTCTACATGGAATCCCTGCACCTGGTGGAACGTCTTCACCGCCGCCTTCTCGACGTCATCAAGGACGAGTTCGACCGCCAGGGCCGCAACGACGTCAATGCCGTCCAGGCCCTGCTGCTGTTCAACATCGGCAACTCGGAACTGACCGCCGGCGAACTGCGCTCGCGCGGCTACTATCTCGGCTCCAACGTCTCCTACAACGTCAAGAAGCTGGTCGACCTCGGCTTCATCAACCACTCCCGTTCGCGTGTCGACCGTCGCTCGGTTCGCATCAGCCTGACGGAACAGGGCCAGGACGTGGCCGAGACCGTCGCCAAGCTTTACGACCGCCATATCGGCTCGATCCAGAAGGTCGGCGGCATCGGCACGGACGAGTTCACCAACATGAACAAGCTGCTGCAGCGCCTCGACCGTTTCTGGAACGACTCGATCATGTATCGCCTGTAAGGCGTTACCTCTTCCTCCGATTGGAGCTCGGTCCGGGTACGCATGACGCGTATCCGGCCGCTCGTCGTTTCCGACATCCACCACCCGGCACAACCGCAACACACTCTTGTGAGCACAATCCACCTGACACGCTTTGGCCATATTGATATGGGAGCCGCTGAGGTTAAGTATTAAGGGTCGGAGCATCGCTCAATGGGCGATGTAAGCTCCAGGCTTGCTGGTCGGCGGCGAGTGTTCGTCGCTTTTTCTTAACCATGTGCGTGTAAGCCCGTGGGATGATGGCGGAATAGGAAGCGGTAGGAAAAATGTCGAAAAAGACAGGAATGGTTGCCGTCTCGCGTCGCGCTTTGTTGCGTGGTGTGGCAGCAGCCGGTGCAACGGTTCTGGCTGGCCAGGCAATGGCCCAGACGGCGATTGACGAATTGATCAATGCGCCGCGGCGCGGCAACTGGGACGACCAGTTCGACGCCAAGGCCTCTCGCACGGTTGCCGGCGTCGTTTCGAACAATCCGATGCTGAGCCCCAACAATTTCATCAACATGCAGCAGGCGATCACCGATTACCAGACGATCGTTGCCAATGGCGGCTGGCCGCAGGTCAATCCGAGCATCAAGCTGCGCCTTGGCGCCGTCGATCCCTCGGTCCAGGTGCTGCGCCAGCGCCTGATGATCTCGGGCGATCTGCCGCGCTCGGCCGGCCTTTCCAATTCCTTCGACAGCTATGTCGACGGCGCCGTCAAGCGCTTCCAGTCGCGTCACGGCCTGCCGGAAGACGGTGTGCTCGGCGAGTTCTCGCTGAAGGCCCTCAACATCTCGGCAGACGTTCGCCTCAACCAGCTCAACGTCAACTTCCAGCGCCTGCAGGATACGCTCGCCAAGCCGCTGGAGGCCCGCTACATCGTCGTCAACATTCCGGCTGCCTATGTCGAGGCCGTTGAGAACGACCAGGTCGCGTTGCGCAATTCCGCGATCGTCGGTCGTATCAGCCGCCCATCGCCGCTGGTCAGCTCCAAGGTCTCCGACATCATCCTCAATCCTTACTGGACCGCGCCGCGCTCGATCGTCGAAAAGGACATCGTGCCGCTGATGCAGAAGGATCCGACCTATCTGGCGCGCAACAGCATCCGCCTGATCGACGGCAACGGCAACGAAGTGGCGCCGGAAAGCGTCGACTGGTTCGCGCCGAAGGCGCCGAACCTGATGTTCCGCCAGGACCCGGGCAAGATCAACGCCATGTCCTCGACGAAGATCAACTTCCCGAGCCCCGACGCCGTCTACATGCATGACACGCCCACTCAAGGGTTGTTCAACAAGCTGATGCGCTTCGAATCCTCCGGCTGCGTGCGCGTGCAGAACGTCCGCGACCTGATCGTCTGGGTGCTGAAGAACACCCCTGGCTGGAACCGCCAGCAAATCGAGCGGGTGATCGCAAGCCGCGTCAATACTCCCATCCAGGTCTCCGACGAGATCGGCGTGCACTGGGTCTACATCACCGCCTGGTCGGCCAAGGACCGCGTCGTGCAGTTCCGCGATGACATCTATGAGAAGGACGGCGACCAGCAGTTGGCGTTGCAGACCAATATCGGCCAGGAACAGATCTCCGGCTCGGTCGAAGACGACATCCTGCCGCAATAGTCGCTTTTGACGTTTTTTTAAGACAAAGGCCGCGCCCGCCAAGGAGCGCGGCTTTTTTGTGCCGGCTTGCTGCCGATGAACGAACTTCGTACAAGGCAGATATCGCCGCGGCCGGACAGGCCGCGGGACGATCTGATCAAGCGGGGGACATGCCGGTGGGGCCAATTGCGCGCAGGACGGTGCTGATCGGGGCGGGAGCATTGGCCGGTGGTCTGGTGACCCGAACCGTGATGCGGAACGACCGACCGGCAGGCTCCGTCTTTCCAGCCGAACCGATGCCGGGTGAGGGGGAAATTCTCAACGATGCCGGCCTGTTGAGCCCGACGCGGGTGGCAGCGCACGTGACCCTTGCGAACGATCGGCGCGAAGCGCTGGTTACGAGCCTGCAGGCCGAACTTGCGCAGGCGCGCAGCGCGGGCCGGCCGGTTGTCGTCAGCGCCGCCCGCCACTCCATGGGCGGCCAGAGCCTCGTGGCGAACGGCTCCGTCGTCACGCTCGACAAGGGCTGGCTGGAGGCGGACACCCAGAACAAGACCTGCCGCGTTTCGGCCGGCATGCGCTGGAGCGAGGTGATCGCAAGGCTCGACGCCATCGGCTTCTCGCCAAAAGTCATGCAGTCCAACAATGATTTCGGCGTGGCCAGCACCTTTTCGGTCAATGCCCATGGCTGGCCGGTGCCGTGGAGCGCCTTTGGCAGCACGGTGCGTTCGATCCTGCTGATGTTGGCCTCCGGCGAACTGGCGACCTGCTCGCGCACGGAAAATACCGAACTGCTCAACCTCGCCATGGGCGGTTACGGTCTGGTCGGCGCCATTGTCGAGCTGGAAATGGAGATCGTGCCGAACCGTAATCTGGAGCCGACTTTCGAGCGTATGCCGGGCGACCAGTTCGGCAAGCGATTCGTCGAGGTGCTGAAATCCGATCCGACCATCGAGATGGCCTATGGCCGGCTCGACGTGACGATCGGCTCCTTTTTCGACGAGGCGCTGCTGATCACCTATCGGCCGGCCGAGGACCAGTCGCAACTGCCGGCCGCCAGCGGTTCGGGCATCGTCAGCCATGTCGCGGCAAAGATTTTCCGGGCGCAGCTTCAATCGGACCGCATCAAGACCCTGCGTTGGGCGATGGAGACCACCATCGGCCCGAGCATGGCCTCGGGCCTTGCCACCCGCAACAGCCTGATGAACGAGCCGGCGGTGACGCTGGACGACGGCGATGCGACGCGCACCGATATCCTGCACGAATATTTCGTCTCGCCGGATCGGTTCGCCGATTTCGTGGCCGCCTGCCGGGACATCATCCCGTCGTCCTACCAGGAACTGCTGAACGTCACCCTGCGTTTCGTCGATACCGATCGTGACAGCGTGCTGGCCTATGCGACCGAGCCGCGCATCGCGGCCGTCATGCTGTTTTCGCAGGAAATGACGGTGCGCGGCGAAGGCGACATGGCGCGCATGACCGCGGCGCTGATCGAACGGGTGCTGGAGATCGGCGGAACCTATTATCTGCCCTATCGGCCGCATGCGCGGCCGGACCAGTTCGTGCGCGGCTACGGCCGGGCCGCGGAATTTGCCGCGGCCAAACGCCGGCTCGATCCCGATCTGCTGTTTCGCAACGGGCTCTGGGACAACTATATTGCGGCCCTGTGAGGCCGGGAGAAGACGATGACCAAGCTGCGCTGGATTGCTCTGTTCTATATGGTGGCCCTGCTGGTGGCGGCTAGCCTCAACTATATACCCGGCCTGACGGACGCCGAGGGCCGCGCCTTCGGTATTTTCGCGCTCGATATCTTCGATGATCTGCTGCATCTGGTCTCGGCCCTCTGGGCGGGCATTGCCGCCTATCTCTCCAGCCGTGCGGCCCGCAGTTTCCTGCTCTATTTCGGCATTCTCTATCTCGGCGACGGGTTGCTGGGGCTGGCGACCGGATCAGGGTATCTCGATCTTGGAATTCTCAACTATGGAATCCAGGACCTGCCCTTCGGCTTCAAGATCCTGGCCAACCTGCCGCATATCGCGCTGGGCGGCGGGGCGGTGCTGTCGGCCTATCTGTTTCGCCGGGAGGCCTGAGGCATGGATTTTCTGTTGCGTGCCTTGAAATGGCTGGTCGGCCTGGCGGTCCTCGGTATCGTGCTTCTCCTGCTGCCGGTCGGTTATGTAGAGACCTTCTGCAAGGCCAACCCTGAGGAGCAGAGTTTTCGGCCGCTGATCACCGAGCCGGAGTTTCAGCGCGCCGAGGCCAACAGCTACCTGACCTATCCCGAATGGCATATCGTCTATGCCTATGAAGGGCTCGCCCATGTGCTTGCGACCAATGACGAGCATGCCTTCGGCTATCTGCGCAGCGTTACCAGCTTCTGGTCGTCGTTCTGCGCGCTCAATCAGCAAGCCGGCCGCCATGGCGGGGCTGACGGGGCGACCCGCAGCACGATCCATGTGATCGGCGTCAGCTTCACGCTCGAAATGGCGATGAAGGCGGCCTATGAGGAAACGCTCGGCCATCTCTTCGCGCTGGTCCGCGGCCCGGACAAGACGCCGCAGGATCTTTATGCGGCGCGCATGGCCGAAGACTACGGCCGCTTCCTGCATCAGACGCCCTGGTACAAGTACGATTTCCAGAGAGCCATCGACGGCCTCTGGGCCGAGCCGGCCGACAGCGTGCGCGGCTGGGAGCGCCGGCTGGCGCTGGGCGGCGAATGGAAGGCGAAGGTCGCCTATGCCAGCGCGATCGAGCAGGCCGTGATGGCAACCGGCGAGGCGAAGCTTTCGATCCGCTCGGTCGTCAGGGGTCTGCCGGTGGCCGAACTCTCGGCGATCCCCGATGTAACGATCATCCAGGAGACACCGGCCTATCTGGTCATCGAGACGCCGCGCTACCGGGCCTTCACCGACATCCTGCGGCAGATCGCCGACCGGGGCGGCATGGTCAGCGAAATCGCCGGCAATGACGACATCATGGTATCGGTGGTAACCGACAGCGTCGACGCCGAGCCTGTCTTCGACAGAGCCGAGGTGATTTCGCGCATCCACCGCGATGGGTTTGCCGGTGACCGCTTGCTGTTGAAGACCAAGGTGGCTGATCTGGCGGCGCTGTTTGCCGAAGTGAAGGCCGGGCAGGCGACGCTTGAACATGTCTATGACTATTGAGGCCGGCGCAGGCTCGATCGGTCGCGCCTTCGGCCCTAGGCTTGCCCGCAGCCTTGCCGTGCTCATCGCCCTTTTGGCCGGCTGGATTGCCGCCATGGCAATTGTGACGGCATTGGCCGGGCCGCTGGTGCCGGCAGTGATCGTCATCGGCCCGACAGCCGCCTCGCATCTGCCCGAGGGGGCCGGCATGCTTGGCGGCGGTCCGCGCCGCGTGATCGTGACGGGCGAGGCGCCGCATTTCGTGCGCAGCCTCTATGCCTCCGGTGCCTGGCTGGTGCTGCCGGCGCTGCGCAACGGTTGCCTTGATCTGGGCGGCTGAGCCGTCGGCCAAAACGGCAATCTGCGGCCTTTCGACCGTCCATCGCTCTTTGATGCGCAAATGTCGTTCCCCGTATTGCTCTAAGCCGTGCGGAACGTTAAGACCCCTTGGCATCAACCCGTTCAGGAGCCTGCAATCATGTCGAACACCGATGCCTTCTTCTCCCGCCCGCTGGCCGAAGCCGATCCGGACATTTTTGGCGCGATTGAAAAGGAGCTCGGTCGGCAACGCCACGAGATCGAGCTGATCGCCTCTGAAAACATCGTGTCGCGCGCCGTGCTCGAAGCCCAGGGCTCGATCATGACCAACAAATATGCCGAGGGTTATCCGGGCAAGCGCTACTACGGTGGCTGCCAGTTCGTCGATATCGCCGAAGAACTGGCCATCGAGCGCGCCAAGAAGCTGTTCGGCGTCAATTTCGCCAACGTGCAGCCCAATTCTGGCAGCCAGATGAACCAGGCCGTGTTCTTGGCTCTGCTGCAGCCGGGCGACACCTTCATG
The DNA here is from genome assembly GCF_012276985.1 of Agrobacterium sp. a22-2. GTDB lineage: Bacteria > Pseudomonadota > Alphaproteobacteria > Rhizobiales > Rhizobiaceae > Allorhizobium. The sequence goes on from NZ_JAAXMM010000010.1 coordinate 192,398, forward strand.
GGCCTCGACCTCAACTCGGGCGGTCACCTGACGCACGGTTCGCCGGTTAACATGTCCGGCAAGTGGTTCAACGTCGTGTCCTACGGCGTGCGCGAAGGCGACAACCTGCTCGACATGGACGCCGTTGCCGAGAGTGCCCGCAAGCACAAGCCGAAGCTGATCATTGCCGGCGGCACCGCCTATTCCCGCATCTGGGACTGGAAGCGTTTCCGCGAGATCGCCGACGAAGTCGGCGCTTGGCTGATGGTCGACATGGCGCATATTGCAGGCCTCGTCGCCGGCAACCAGCATCCGTCGCCGTTCCCGCACTGCCATGTCGCCACCACCACGACCCACAAGTCGCTGCGTGGACCGCGCGGCGGCATGATCCTCACCAATGACGAGGATCTGGCCAAGAAGTTCAACTCCGCCGTCTTCCCCGGCCTGCAGGGTGGCCCGCTGATGCATGTCATTGCCGCCAAGGCCGTTGCCTTGGGCGAGGCGCTGCAGCCGGAATTCCAGGATTATGCCGCCCAGATCGTCAAGAACGCCAAGGCGCTGTCCGAAACACTGGTGGCCGGCGGTCTCGACATCGTCTCGGGCGGCACCGACAACCACCTGATGCTGGTCGACCTGCGCAAGAAGAACGCCACCGGCAAGCGCGCCGAGGCAGCTCTTGGCCGCGCTTACGTCACCTGCAACAAGAACGGCATCCCGTTTGACCCGGAAAAGCCCTTCGTCACCTCCGGCGTCCGTCTCGGCACGCCGGCCGGCACGACCCGCGGCTTCAAGGAAGCCGAGTTCCGCGAGATCGGCAACCTGATCGTCGAGGTTCTCGACGGCCTGAAGGTCGCCAATTCGGACGAGGGCAATGCGGCGGCGGAAGCATCGGTGCGCGAAAAGGTCATAGGCCTGACCAACCGCTTCCCGATGTATCCGTACCTTTAAAGGAGAGCCGATGCGCTGCCCCTTCTGCGGATCTGACGATACCCAGGTCAAGGACTCGCGCCCGGCGGAGGATAATACCTCCATCCGCCGGCGTCGCATCTGTCCTGATTGTGGTGGCCGCTTCACGACCTTCGAACGGGTGCAACTGCGTGAACTGATGGTCTTGAAAAAGACCGGCCGCAAGGTGCCGTTCGCGCGCGACAAGCTGGTGCGGTCCTTCGAGATCGCACTGCGCAAGCGCCCGGTCGACCGCGACCGCATCGAGCGGGCGGTGTCGGGCATCGTGCGCCGGCTGGAAAGCTCCGGCGAAACCGAAATCTCGTCCGAGGAAATCGGCCTGCAGGTGCTGGAAGCCCTGAAGAGCCTCGATGATGTCGGTTTCGTGCGCTATGCCTCGGTCTATCGCGACTTCTCCCATGCCGAGGATTTCGAAAACGTCATCGCCGAAATCAACGCAAAAATCTCCCGCGACAGCGGTGGGGAGTGAGCCTTGTCCGGCTCCTCCCATGACCGGCGCTACATGGCGGCCGCAATCCGCCTGTCGCTGACCCATCTGGGACAGACCTCCACCAATCCCTCCGTCGGCTGCATCATCGTCAAGGACGGCAGGATAGTCGGCCGCGGTGTGACGGCCTTGAGCGGTCGGCCCCATGCCGAAACGCAGGCGCTTGCCGATGCCGGCGAACAGGCGAGGGGGGCGACAGCCTATGTCACGCTCGAACCCTGTTCCCATCACGGCCGCACGCCGCCCTGCGCCAATGCGCTGGTGGAGGCCGGCATAACCCGCGTCGTCGTGGCCGTCACCGATCCCGATCCCCGCGTGTCGGGCCGGGGCCTGAAGATCCTCGAGGATTCGGGCATAGAGGTGACGACGGGCGTCTTGGAGCAGCCGGCCCGCCGGGCGCTCGCCTACTACCTCTCCCGCCAGACGAAAAAACGCCCCTATGTGATTCTGAAGCTTGCCGTATCGGCTGACGGCATGATCGGCCGGGCAGGCGCCGGCCAGGTCCGTATCACCGGCGATCAGTCGCGCGCTGCCGTTCAGTCCCTGCGGGCCGAGACGGATGCGATCCTGGTCGGCATCGGCACGGCGCTGGCCGACGATCCGGAACTGACGGTGCGCATTCCGGGCCTCGAATCGCGGTCGCCCGTCCGCATCGTTCTTGATCGCAGTCTGGAGCTTTCTCTAACCTCAAGGCTGGTGCGGACTGCGCGGGATGTGCCGGTCGTGATCGCGACGTCCTCCGCTCGTCTTGCCCGTGGCACTCATTACGATGAACGCCGTACCGCCCTTCAATCTGAGGGCGTCGAGGTGATAGAGGTCGGATCGCTCACTGACCTGCTAATGACGCTCGCCTTGCGCGGCGTCTCGTCCCTGCTGGTCGAAGGCGGGGCAGGCGTGGCGAGCGCCTTTCTTGACGCAGGTCTCGTCGATCGTATCCTGCTGTTCCAGGGGCCGGGCAAAATCGGCACGGACGGCATTGCATCGCCGCTGACAACAGCCAATATACCCGATGAATTCTCCCATCACCGCCAAAAGCGGTTCGGTGCGGATCTCTGCGATTGTTTTGAAAGAGCCTTTTGATGTTTACCGGCATTGTCACCGATATCGGCACCGTTGAGAGCGTTACTCCCTTGAAAGAGGGTGTGAAGCTGCGGATCGCCACCAATTACGACCCCGCCACCATCGACATGGGCGCCTCGATCGCCCATTCCGGCACCTGCCTGACCGTGACCGGCTTGCCGGAAGAGGGCAGCAATGCCCGCTGGTTCGAGGTCGAGGCCTGGGAAGAGGCGCTGCGCCTGACGACGATCGCGTCCTGGGCCAAGGGCACCCATATCAACCTGGAGCGCTCGCTGAAGATCGGCGACGAACTGGGCGGCCATATCGTCTCTGGCCATGTCGACGGCAAGGCGGAGATAATCGCCGTCACCGCTGAAGGCGACGCGACGCGCTACACCCTGCGGGTGCCGGAGCCACTGGCGCGCTTCGTGGCGCCGAAGGGCTCGGTGGCCCTCGACGGCACATCGCTGACCGTCAACAAGGTCGATCACTGCGATTTCGATGTGCTGCTGATCCGTCATACGCTGGAAGTCACGACATGGGGTGAGCGAAAGGTAGGCGACTTCGTCAATTTCGAGGTCGATACCATGGCGCGCTATGCCGCCAGGCTTGCGGAATTCCCGGCCGCGCGGCCGGAATAAGGGGCAACCTGCTTCAGATATGTAAAAGGCCCAGGCAGAGATGCCCGGGCCTTGTCTGTTTTGTGTGACGTCGTCAGCTTAGCGAACGACCATCAGGTCTTCTTCTTCATCGCGTTGGCGACCGCCGAGGGCTGCGGCAACGCTGGCGATGAAGGCGCCGACCAGCAGCGACAGGGCCCCGATCAGAGAGACGGTGGTTGCCGTCTTCTTGGCGGTGTCGGCAGCTTCCTGCGCGGCAACCTTGGTTTCCTCGATCGTGGCAAGGGTTGCATCGACCCGGGTCCGGGCATCGGCCTCGGTCAGTCCCGTGCGGGTGGCGACAACCTGCGACAGATAGGCCTTGTCAGCGTCCGGCATGGTACCGTCGACGGCGCCATTGACCAGGATCCGTGAGACCTGAGCCGTAATCTGTTCGTCGGCCTGGCCGGCCGGAACGGCCGCCGGGTTTGCCGGGCGCAGCAGCGAATCGGTGAAATAGTCGACCGAGAAGCCGTTGCCGCTCGGATCGGCCTGCGATGCGGCGACAATACCGGCCGCACCGGTTGCACCTGCCGCAGTGGCAGTTGCCTGCACACCGACACCGATGGCCGACGAGACGGCCGAACTCAGAACGCCGGCCACCAGAAGGGTGCCGAGTGCCCAACCGAGAAAGCCGTGGGCGGTATCGCGGAAGAAGACCTCATCCGTATGGATACCCACCCATTTCGTCCGCAGACGGCCGGTCAGATAACCGCCGAGCCCGGCCGACAGCCATTGCACGATGATCAGCCAGACGGCTGTGGCAGCTCCGATGGTGACGAGCGAGCTGCTCTCGCCGGAAAACGGCGACACCATCGCCAGGCCGAGGCCCGAGCCGACCAGCAGCAGGACCACGGTAATGGCCGATGCGGCCACGGCACCTGCGATGATCGCACCCCAGGATACGGCGGATTTCGACGATTCGACCGGCATGACGTTGGTGGAGGAGGAGACTGGTATGGCCATCTCCACCCCCTAGCGCCAGAAGAGCATGATAAGGATGATCAGCGGGATCGGAACCCCCAGAAACCAAAGCAAAATACCACGACCCATGATGTCCTCCTGTCAGCAATGCTGAGTTTTGTTTTGTGAGACTGCGAGAGCGACAAAGCCGCTTTCGCTGACCCGATAACCGTGGAGGCGCGGTTTTGTTCCTCAAGGACAAGGGGCCCGAAAATGCATTCGGCCCCCGCGCCATGATCGCGCAGGGGCCGTTCCGGATCTTATATTCTTGGCAGAGACAGGTCTTAGCGGACGTAGATCGTCAGGCCGCCATCGGCGGCCTGTTCGGCCGCAATGATGTTGCTGAGCTCGACCTTCTGGGTCTTCAGATCATTCGAGAGTACCTTGTTGGCCTTGATGGAGGCCTGCAATTCCAGGCTCTCTTTCGATTTGGCCGGGTTTCGCTCATGGTAGCGGGCAAAGACCGGATCGGACCTGTCGAGCGAATCGAGCGCCACGACATTGAAGCGAGGCGCCTTGTCGTTTTTCACGATGGCGTCGATCTGTTGCGGCGTCTTCACCATCTTGCTGGCATCGGACGCATAGCTGTAGCTGCCGAAGGCGATGGCGGACATAAGGGTGGCGCTGGCAATTTTCGCAAAGGGATTCATTGTTTTTCTCCTTTCAATGAAACCTGCGGTCGGGACTATTCCCGGTGGCCGTGCAAGGAGAGATATTGGATCTGATTGCGGCTTTTTCTGGAATTAAGCCTTTGAATTACATTAAGAATAATTCATTTTGACAGTCATCAATTTGCCCGATTCGAGGCGGCCGCAGAAGGCTATCTGCCGTCCTTGACGGATAGCCTTCTGCGGCCGCCAAACAAAAAACGCGGCCCGAAGACCGCGTTTGCCGTTGGCGTCTTTGAAATATGGCTTATCGACCCATGGCGCTGACGATCAAGCCGGTGGCGACGTTGATCAGCACATAGGTGCCGTCGACCTCAACCCAGCGTTCGCCATGGCCGGGACTGCGCAGCTTGCGCTGCTTGAAATCCTGATCTGATACACGGTGGCCGCGATGCTCCGGCGGCAGCATCTTGCCCTTCTTGAGAATGATGGGCTGCTGCTGGCTTGCCGGCGGCTTTTTGTGGTCCTGCGCAAAGGCGGCGGGCGCGAGGAAAAAAGAAGCGCTTATCAGGGCGACGATCATTTTATTCATATCAATTCCTTTCATCGATGCAGCGAGAACGCGTCACCAATGGAATTGATCCGATTATAAATTATTAAAATTATGTAACATAACTATTTTGTGATGGCCGAGCCGTTCAGCTGCCGGGCTCGCCATCCCAGTAATCGAGCGACCCCGTCGAGCGGACCATCTGCCGGAACACCGGCCGGCCCTTGGCATCGTTGGTCTTGGTCAGCACCTTGCCTGAGTCGGGATATTCCACCACTTCGGTCTTCGCCTTGGTCGAGACCGCCAGATAAGTCAGTAGCTCGTCGCCCGTGTTGATGATCTGGTGCGCCGTATCCGGCCCGCCGGCCGGCGCCCCCAGCACATCGCCCGCCTTGCATTCCAGCCGCGCGCTGCCTAGCCGGTAGGTTCCCCGTCCCGACAGGATGATGAAGAGCTCGTCTTCCACATGGTGATTGTGGAACGGACAGGAGGCCTTGCCGGGCGGGACCTCGCTGTAGCTGATGCCGAGGCCCTTGAGACCAAGGGCGGCCCCGATGGTGGCATCGGCACCGGCATAGAACGTGCCTTGCGAAAACGGCTCGAGGATGAGGTCGCGCAAAGTGACGATGGCTTTGGCAGTGTCGGACATCGGATCATCCTGATTTGGCGACGAGGCGCCCTGGGAGTGGTATGGAAAGCCGCACAATGCAAGAAAAGCGGCATTTCCGACAGGCCTTTCTAAAAACACTTGCCATTGGCGGTCCGCCGTGGTTTGACCGCCCTCTGCTCGGCGCTCGCCGTATTTTCCGTCCGATTTAGGGTGAAGATCATGCCAGACAACACATCCGCGCCGCATCTTTTGATCGTTGAAGCGCGCTTTTACGACGACATGGCCGATGCCCTGCTCGACGGTGCGAAATCCGCACTGGACGAAGCCGGCGCCAGCTATGACATCATCACCGTTCCCGGTGCCCTCGAAATTCCCGCAGCCATTTCCATGGCGCTCGATGGCGCCGACCAGGGCGGCACGGACTATGACGGCTTTGTCGCGCTCGGCATGGTCATCCGCGGCGAAACCTTCCATTTCGACATCGTCGCGACCGAATCCTCCCGTGCCCTGATGGATCTTGCCGTGTCGGAATCGCTGCCGATCGGCAACGGTATCATGACCGTCGAGAACGAGGCACAGGCCTGGGCCCGCGTTCGCAAGTCGGAAAAGGACAAGGGCGGCTTCGCGGCCCGTGCGGCTTTGACGATGATCGAACTGAAGACGAAACTGGGCGGCTGAGCCATGACGACCGAAGACAACAAGCCGGTGATCAAGACCGCCAACCAGCGCGGCGCCGCCCGCCTTGCCGCCGTCCAGGCCCTCTACCAGATGGATATCGGCGGTACCGGCGTACTCGAAGTCGTCGCCGAATACGAGACGCATCGCCTTGGCCAGGAGCTCGATGGCGACACCTATCTGAAGGCCGATGCCTCGTGGTTCCGCTCCATCGTTGCCGGCGTCGTGCGCGACCAGACCGTCATCGACCCACTGATCCGTCAGGCGCTGCAGGACGACTGGTCCCTATCGCGCATGGACAGCACGGTCCGCGCCATTCTGCGCGCCGGCGCCTTCGAACTGCTGGAACGCAAGGACGTTCCGATTGCGGTGATCGTCACGGAATATGTCGAAATCGCCCATGCGTTTTTCGAGGACGAGGAACCGAAGCTGGTCAATGCGGTTCTCGATCGCATCGCCAAGCAGGTTCGGGTTCAAGCGGCCAAGTAAACAGAACGACGACATCGGAGAGCAGGTCATGAGTGCTGGCGACGGGCAGGGGATCGAAGGTCAACTGCGCGCCGCCAAGCGCAACGTGATGATTCTCGCCGCCGCTCAGTCGATCCTGGGTTCGGCGGCGCCTCTAAGCTTCGCGGTCGGCGGCCTTGCCGGCTATCAGTTGCTCGGCGCCGACAAGTCTCTGGCGACCGCTCCCCTGACCGGTTTCAATATCGGCGTGGCCATTGGTGCCATTGTCGTTGCCACGCTGTCGCGCTTTCTCGGGCGCAAGGCGAGCTTCATGCTCGGCGCCGCCATGGCCGCCATCGGCGGCGCTGTCGCAGCCCTTGCTCTGTTCCGCTCCGAATTCTGGCTTTTTGCTTTCGGCCTGCTGCTGATCGGCCTGTCCGGCGGTTTCACCCAGAAGATCCGCTTTGCCGCCGCGGATGCCTCGCCGTCCTTCTACAAGGGCAAGGCGATCTCGTGGATCCTCGCCGGCGGCATCATTTCGGCCATTGTCGGGCCGCAACTGGCCATCTGGGCCAAGGACGCCTTTGAACCCGTGCTGTTTGCCGGCGCCTTCATCGGCCTGATCCCGCTCATGCTGGCCGCCATCGTCGTGCTGTCCTTTCTGAAGCTGCCAGAACCCGTCGGCAAGGTCGGCCTGAACGGCGAGGCTGCCCGACCCTTACGCGAAATCGTCATGACGCAGCGCTTCGTCACCGGCCTGATCTGTGGCATCAGCTCCTACGCGCTGATGACCTTCATGATGACCGGGGCGCCGCTGGCCATGGTCGTCGGCTGCGGATTTTCGTCCGATCTGGCGACCCTTGGCATCCAGTGGCATGTCATTGCCATGTTCGCCCCGAGCTTTTTCACCGGCATGCTGATCACCCGTTTCGGAACCGAGAAGGTCGTCGCGGCCGGCCTCGTCATTCTGATGGCCTGCGCCATCGTCGCCCATCTGGGTGTCGAACTCTGGAATTTCTGGAGCGCGCTTGTCCTGCTCGGTATCGGCTGGAACTTCGGCTTCATCGGCGCGACCGCCATCGTCGCGTCGAGCTATCGGCCGCATGAGGCCGACAAGGTGCAGGGCTTCCACGACATCGTGCTGTTCGGCATCGTGGCGCTGTCGTCCTTTTCCTCGGGCAAGGTGTTTTCCGCCTATGGCTGGTCGATCATGAACCTGGTCATCTGGCCGGTGACCATCACCTGCCTCGTTCTGGTCATCCTGCAGATGCGCACTACTGCCCGCGCCAAGTCGGCTTGAAACCGGATCTCATTGCTTTTCACAACTTGTGGTCTGTCAAGAACCGGCGCGACAATTCGCCGGTTCGCTCGGTCGTCGGAGCGAAAAAGCAGCACTTGACGCAATCCCTTCCTCAACGCAATCTCGCCCCGTGCCGGTAGGCCTCTGAGGAGCGGCCGAGACCAGGCGCGCAATTACGACCTCGCGGAGGAGCATGGCGTGGTCGATGCTGGAGGGTATTGCGAATGACAGTTTTATTGGGCGTGATCTTATGCGGCTTGCTTTCGATCGCCTATGCGGTCTGGGCTACCAAATCCGTACTTGCCGCCGATCAAGGCAATGCACGCATGCAGGAGATCGCCGGTTATATCCGTGAAGGCGCACAGGCCTATCTGATGCGCCAGTATATCACCATTGCCATGGTGGGCGCAGTCGTCTTTGTGCTTGCCTGGTTTCTTCTCTCGGGCGCGGCTGCGATCGGCTTCCTGATCGGCGCCGTCCTGTCCGGCGCTGCCGGCTTTATCGGCATGCATGTGTCCGTTCGTGCCAATGTGCGTACGGCCCAGGCCGCATCCCAGAGCCTGGCTGCCGGCCTCGACATCGCCTTCAAGTCCGGCGCCATCACCGGCATGCTGGTGGCGGGCCTCGCCCTGCTCGGCGTCGCAGTCTATTTCTATGTCCTGACGGCATTGCTAGGCCATGAAAGCGGCTCGCGCGAGGTTATCGACGCGCTTGTGGCGCTGGGCTTCGGCGCATCGCTGATCTCCATTTTCGCCCGTCTGGGCGGCGGCATCTTCACCAAGGGTGCCGATGTCGGCGGCGATCTCGTCGGCAAGGTCGAAGCCGGCATTCCGGAGGACGACCCGCGCAACCCGGCCACCATCGCCGACAATGTCGGCGACAATGTCGGCGATTGCGCCGGCATGGCAGCCGACCTGTTCGAGACCTATGCCGTGTCTGTCGTCGCCACCATGGTGCTTGCCGCGATCTTCTTTGCCGCAAGCCCTCTGCTTGAAACCGTGATGATCTATCCGCTGGCGATCTGCGGGGCCTGCATCATCACCTCGATCATCGGTACGTTCTTCGTCAAGCTGGGCACCAATGGCTCGATCATGGGCGCCCTCTACAAGGGGCTGATCGTCACCGGCCTCCTGTCCATTCTCGGCCTTGCCGGTGCCACCTCGTCCACCGTCGGCTGGGGCTCGATCGGCACCGTCGCCGGCATGGACATCACCGGCACCAACCTGTTTATCTGCGGCATCCTCGGCCTGGTCGTGACGGCGCTGATCGTGGTGATCACCGAATATTATACCGGCACCAACAAGCGTCCGGTCAATTCCATCGCCCAGGCATCGGTCACCGGCCATGGCACCAACGTCATCCAGGGCCTGGCGGTTTCCCTGGAATCCACGGCATTGCCGGCCATCGTCATCGTTGGCGGCATCATCACGACCTACCAGTTCGCCGGCCTGTTCGGCACGGCGATCGCCGTCACCACCATGCTCGGCCTTGCCGGCATGATCGTCGCGCTCGATGCCTTCGGCCCGGTCACCGACAATGCCGGCGGCATTGCCGAAATGGCCCATCTGCCGCCGGAAGTACGCAAGTCCACCGACGCGCTCGACGCCGTCGGCAACACCACCAAGGCCGTCACCAAGGGTTATGCCATCGGGTCTGCCGGCCTCGGCGCGCTCGTGCTGTTTGCCGCCTATTCCAACGACCTGCAGTTCTTTGCCGCCAACAGCGACAAATATCCGTATTTCGCTGACATGGGCGATATCTCTTTCAGCCTTTCCAACCCATACGTCGTCGCTGGCCTGATCTTCGGCGGTCTCATTCCCTACCTGTTCGGCGGCATTGCCATGACCGCGGTTGGTCGGGCGGCAGGCTCCATCGTCGAGGAAGTCCGCCGGCAGTTCCGCGAAAATCCTGGCATCATGCTGGGAACCGTCAAGCCGGACTACGGCCGGGCAGTCGACCTTTTGACCAAGGCCGCGATCCGGGAAATGATCATCCCCTCGCTACTGCCGGTTCTGGCGCCGCTGGTCGTCTATTTCGGCGTACTGCTGGTTTCAGGATCCAAGGCCTCGGCCTTCGCCGCTCTTGGCGCATCGCTGCTCGGTGTCATCGTCAACGGCCTGTTCGTTGCCATTTCCATGACGTCCGGCGGCGGCGCCTGGGACAATGCCAAGAAGAGCTTCGAGGACGGTTTCGTCGATAAGGATGGCACCACCCATCTGAAGGGATCGGACGCCCACAAGGCATCCGTCACCGGTGATACGGTCGGCGATCCCTACAAGGATACGGCAGGCCCTGCCGTCAATCCGGCAATCAAGATCACCAACATCGTCGCCCTGCTTCTGCTGGCCGTGCTGGCCGGCTGATCCGGGATCTGCCGAACGACAAAAAATAACCCGCGGCTTCCGGTGAAGCCGCGGGTTATCTGTTTCCGAATATGTCTGCTGAAGCTCAGAGCCCGCCGAACAGGTTCTTGACGCTGTTGGCAGCACCGCCGCCGCCCGACAGGATCTGCTGCAGGAAGGTGAGGTCCTTGCCGCCGGTCGGTGTGGTGCGCGAGATCGTGTCGAACACCTTGCCGTCCTGAAGCGTGTAGTTCGAACGCTGCGCGACGACGCCGTCCTTGTCGAAGTAGATCGCCAGGACCTGCTGGTCGACCAGCTTCTGCTTCATGAAGGCAACCGAGCGGGTGCGCTTCTGGGAGATATAGTAGAATACTTCGCCGTCGAAGGTCGCCGTGGTGGACGGCGTGCCGAGCGAGAGAATGACCTGTTCGCGGCTGGAGCCGACAGGAACAAGCGCCAGCGCTTCCTGGTCGACGATATAACCGTTGTGAAAGACTTCACCGGTCTGGCAGCCGGACAGGCCGCCGACGACCAACAGGGCGGCAATGGCGGCTCCGCTAATAAATGTTCTGTCCGAACCGAAATACCGTCTCTTCAACGACGCGTCTCCCATATACTCAAACTGCTGGCCTTGCCGGCACTTCAGATGTCCTGTTGCGCACATCATTATGGCCTTTCCGGGGACACCGGAACAGGATCTGGCCCTAGAGATGTAGCCGCCTTGCCGGCCACACGAACCTGGCAATGCGGGCACAAAAGACCCCATGACGGAAAGTGGCTCTGGTCGAAACGGCATTGCAATTCACGACTGCTTCGGTAAACCAGCTTTCGCGATCATGCAACATGGCCTTGGCCAGTCAGACCGCTCCGTGCTGAGAAATTGGACATATAAATGCTATTCGGGCTGTTCCGTCAGAAGAAACACAATCGGATCATCGTCGACCGGCAATATGCGGCGCTGACCGCGCTCGGGCGCGATCCTTTCTTTTACACCGATCTCGATGTTCCCGACACCGTGATGGGCCGGCTGGAAATGCTGTCCGTTGCGATGATTCTGTATTTCCGTCGCACCCGGTCGGCCGGCCAGAGCGGCCGGGAAGTGGCGCAGGAGATCATCGACGCGTTTTTCCAGGATATCGATTATTCGATTCGCGAACTGGGCATCGGCGACCAGACGGTTCCCAAACGCATGAAAAAATTGGCCGGCAGGTTCTACGGCCGGCTTGAATCCTATTCCGCGGCACTCGATCTAAAGGATGTGTCGGCATTGTCCGCCGCCCTGCAGCGCAATATCCATCCGGAGCAGGCCGATGCTCCTGATATGGCAGGGCTGGCCGAATGGATGCTGGCCGCCGACAAGCACCTGGACGGTGTGTCCGACGAGACCGTTGCGACCGGAACGGTTCAAATGACTGTGCCTGGAGGGCGCGACTGAGATGACCACACACGATGCAGGCGCCGGCGATGCGCCATTCTCCTACCTGGTCAAGGTGGGCCATATTTCCGCCAATCCCGTTCAGGTCCGCCTGGAAGCCGACGAGCGCGAGCGCCAGGGCCTCGCAAAGCTCTGGCAGGTCAGCGCCGTCAACGAATTGCGCGCCGAACTGCAGATCGGCCGCTGGAAGAAGGACGGCATTCGCATCAAGGGCCGGGTCAAGGGCGAACTGGTCCAGGCCTGCGTCGTGACGCTGGAGCCGGTCGTGTCGCGCTTCAGCGAGGAGATCGAGCAGATGTACGTGCCGGAAGGCTCGAAGCTCGCCCGGATCGTCGTCGACGGTGTCGCCGAAATGGTGCTCGACCCCGATGGCCCCGACGCGCCGGAGACCTTTGTCGGCGATACGATCGATGCCGGCGTGCTGGTGAGCGAGTTCGCAGCGCTGGCCATCGACCCCTATCCCAAGAAGGACGGCGTCGAGTTTGCCGGCCATTCCGACACACCTGCCGAAGAGGTGCGCCGTCCGTCTCCCTTTGCCGTGCTAAAGGACTGGAAAAAGGACCAGTAGCAATGTGTTGATGTCGCAAGGCGGTACAAACCAGTTGTGCGCGACAGCAAAAACGGTATTTTGGCCGAAATTTCGCCAGGACGGCGAAAAGCAAGGATCAGGGACGCGTGATCAGAATTTCTCTTGATGTGATGGGCGGCGACTTTGGTCCGGAAGTTGTCATCCCAGGCGCTGCCAAGGCGCTCGAACGCCATCCCGAGGTGACGTTTTTGCTGTTCGGGCAGCAGGCCCGGTGCGAACCGATCCTGAACAAATACCCCAAGCTCAAGGAACGCTCCGTCCTGCACGATTGCGAAATCGCCGTCGGCATGGATGAGAAGCCGAGCCAGGCGTTGCGCCGCGGCCGCTACGTGTCCAGCATGTGGCGGTCGATTGAGGCGGTCAAGACGGGGCAGGCCGATGTCGTGGTCTCGGCCGGCAATACCGGCGCCCTGATGGCCATGGCGAAATTCTGCCTGCGCACCATGGCCAATGTCGAGCGGCCGGCCATTGCGGCGATCTGGCCGACCCTGAACGGCGAGAGCATCGTTCTCGACGTCGGCGCGACGATCGGCGCCGATGCGCAGCAGCTTCTGGATTTTGCGCTGATGGGCGGAGCCATGGCGCGCGCCCTGTTCGAGGTGGAGCGGCCGATGGTCGGCCTTCTGAACGTCGGCGTCGAGGAGATCAAGGGTCAGGAAGAGGTGAAGGAAGCCGGTCGCCTGATCCGCGAAGCCGGGCTCGACACCATGGACTATTACGGTTTCGTCGAAGGCGACGATCTGGGCAAGGGCACGGTGGATGTCGTCGTGACCGAAGGCTTCACCGGCAATATCGCGCTCAAGACCGCCGAGGGCACCGCCCGCCAGATCGCCGAATACCTGCGGGCTGCCATGTCGCGCACATTGATGGCCAAGATCGGTTACATCCTGGCCAAGGGCGCCTTCGATCGGTTGCGCGAGAAGATGGATCCCCGCAAGGTCAATGGCGGCGTGTTCCTGGGCCTCAACGGCATTGTCATCAAGAGCCATGGCGGTACGGACGCCGAGGGCTTTGCAGCGGCCATCGACGTCGGCTACGACATGGCCCGCAACGGCCTGACACAGAAGATAGAAAATGATTTGAAGAAATATCATGCCCGCCATCCGTCCAGTGCGGGACCGGAAGCAGCGTGATCGACAGGGTAGGGAAGTAATGATTCGTTCAGTGGTTCGCGGTTTCGGAGCGGCGCTTCCGAAGCGAGTGATGTCCAATCGCGAGCTCGAAAGCCGCGTCGACACGACGGACGAGTGGATCGTGCAGCGCACCGGCATTCGCCAGCGCTATATCGCCGGCGAAGGCGAAACGACCGCGTCACTCGGCGAGGCGGCAGCACGCCAGGCGCTCGACAGGGCCGGTCTGACCGTTGCCGATATCGACCTGATCATCGTCGCCACCTCGACACCCGACAACACCTTTCCGGCAGCTGCCGTCAACATCCAGCACCGGCTCGGTATGAGCCATGGCTTTGCCTTCGACGTGCAGGCTGTCTGTTCCGGCTTCGTCTACGCCATGACCACAGCCGATCTCTATATCCGCGGCGGCATGGCCCGGCGCGTGCTGGTCATTGGCGCCGAAACCTTTTCGCGCATTCTCGACTGGACCGACCGCACGACCTGCGTGCTGTTCGGCGACGGCGCCGGCGCGCTGGTGCTGGAGGGCCAGGAAGGGACCGGTGCGATTGCGGACCGCGGCATTTTGGCGTCCAAACTGCGCTCCGACGGCGCCCATCGCGAAAAGCTCTATGTCGACGGCGGGCCGTCGACCACCGGCACGGTCGGGCATTTGCGCATGGAGGGCCGCGAGGTCTTCAAGCATGCGGTTGGCATGATCACCGACGTGATCGAGGCGACGTTCGAAGCGACCGGCACGACGGCCGATGATATCGACTGGCTGGTACCCCATCAGGCCAACCGGCGCATCATCGACGCTTCTGCCAAAAAGCTCGGTATCCCGTTGGAGAAGGTCGTGGTGACGGTGGACCTGCATGGCAACACCTCTGCCGCCTCCATTCCACTGGCGCTGGAGACCGCTGCTGCGGATGGCCGCATCAAGCAGGGCGATCTGGTTCTGCTGGAGGCAATGGGCGGCGGCTTTACCTGGGGCGCGGTGCTGCTAAGATGGTAGTTCAATTCGAAAAATGCGACTCATAACAGGTGCTTGACCGACACGCCCAAGGGCAATAGTCTCAAGCGGCTTTGAAATATGGTTTAGTGATCGGGCGGGATACGATGACCGGAAAGACAGTGACGCGGGCAGACTTGGCGGAATCAGTCTTTCGAAAGGTTGGATTGTCGCGAACCGAATCGGCCGAACTGGTCGAGACCGTCATCGACGAGATCTGCAATGCGATCGTTCGGGGCGAAGTCGTCAAGCTGTCGTCCTTCGCCACCTTCCAGGTGCGCAGCAAGAACGAGCGCATCGGCCGCAATCCCAAGACCGGCGAGGAAGTGCCGATCTCGCCGCGCCGGGTGATGACCTTCAAGGCCTCCAACGTGCTGAAGCAGCGGATCTTGCGGTCGCACATCGCGCGGCGCGCCAAGCAAAAGCCGCAGAACCCGGCTGTCTAGAGGCCGGCTCCCGGCGGAATTTATCCACCGGTTCATCGGATCACTTGAATTCTTTGTCGTAAACCGCTCGAATATCTACGATTCGCAGCGCGGCATGCTTTGCCTGATATCGTGTGGGGACTAACAAGTTGGACAAGAGCCCGGACGCCTTTCGCACCATCAGCGAAGTCGCAGACGACCTTGATTTGCCCCAGCACGTCCTGCGGTTCTGGGAAACGCGCTTTCTGCAGATCAAGCCGATGAAGCGCGGCGGCGGGCGGCGCTATTACCGGCCCGACGACGTGGAACTGCTGAAGGGCATCCGCCATCTGCTCTATGATCACGGCTACACCATCAAGGGCGTCCAGAAGCTCCTGAAAACCAACGGCAACCGTTTCGTCATGGCCGTGGCAAACGGCGACCTGGCTACGATGGAATCGCTGGTCGCGGCCAATGCCGGCGCCAACGAGCCGAAGCTGAGCCACGCGGACGATGACCAGATCGTCGGCCAGCCCAAGGTCAAGGTCAGCGGCCGCTTCTTCGGCTTCGGCGGCAGCGACGACGATATTCCCGAAGTCTCCGTCGGCAAGGTCGCGGTCGGCAAGGAAGACAGGGCCCTGTTGCAGGAGGCGCTTTACGACCTCCTGGAATGCAAGCGGCTGCTCGATCAGGTCCGCTGATTGCGGGCGTCTCCAAGGCAAAAAGATGGCCGAACCTGACGATCCGGCCTGTGAAACGGTCTGGAGGCTGTCGCTCTATTCCGTGACCGTGGTCTCGGTCGGCGTTTGTTGGGATTTCAGCATCAGCGTTTGATCAGCAGTGGATTGCTTTTCGGTCGAAACGCTTAAGACGCTGGCCGTCTGGATTGTCGTGTCGACATCGGCGGATGCCGTCGTCTTGATATGGCCGGCGCAGTCGGCCCATGCCGCACCAGTCGAGAGGCTGAGAACTGCGGCAATTGTCATAACTGCTTTCATCGTCGTACTCCTCGGTTTGCATTAGCAATGTAGCAGATGGCCGCTGCATCGCGAAATCACAAACGGGGGAGCGTGGAAAGACCGGGTTTCGGGCGAAATATCGGTCCACGTCCGTCAAAGGGAGGATCTGCCATAAAGGCATGCGGTTCTTTTCTGAACCACTCAATCACTGCATGGGGGCTAAGTGATTGATTTAATTGGTCGGGGCGGCCGGATTTGAACCGACGACCCCTTGACCCCCAGTCAAGTGCGCTACCGGGCTGCGCTACGCCCCGACCTGCCTAAACGGCTCGTTCCCATTAGAGACTAGCCCATCATCGTGCAAGCGAAAAATGAGATCCAGAGTGCGAATAAATAATTTACGGGGTTGATTATCGTTCTGTAGGAGGCTTTCGCAAGCGAAGGCCCATGCGTCTAAGTCAAACGGTTTGCTAGGCTCGGCTAGCCCGGTGCGGCATCTAACTTTCCGTGTGCGCCCAACGCGTTATGAACCGGTCGCTGGCCTTTTTTATTCGGCGATTATGTTGGGCGGCAATCTTTAAAGTCTCAGAAAATAGGGCGCAATTTTCGGCGCCTTTTAGAGTTGCGCACCTCTGATCTTCCTGGTCTGTTTTATTATATTCAACTTTATCTTTAAATAGTTCCATATTCGTTCTTATTACATCAATATAGGCAGAGGGAACAAAAGCGATTTTATCAAATTCTTCGAATATGTTACTCATAAATGTATATGTAAGCTGCTCTATATCTTTTAGATTTTTATGTGAAAATATAACTTCAACAGTTTCTTTGTTACGAAATAATCTTCTTAGCCGGGTTATCCTATAAAAGTGAACCTTGCTTAGATGATTAATGCGTCTCGCTAAAGCTTTGTTTCCCTGTAATTGAATATTTGCGCTCTCTTGTTGGATTCTCTTCATCTCGCGAATAGTCCACAACGCAAAAAGTGCAGTTACCCATCCGCTGCCGGCCCCTACCCACTCGCGAAAACATGATGAGTCTCCCTTGCAGAAGAACGCTTCAGTTAAGATTGGGTTGCTGTAAGCGAAGAAAAACACAGCAAAGAACAATGTTGTCAAAATAATCAGAGCCAGCCAGCAACAAAGTCTTTTCCAGCCTTTGGTCATGTCGCGCCTCATTTGTAGTCCTAAATATCAGTTAGAATTATCAATGCCGTGAAATGGCATGGGGGGCAGCGAATCTTGTGGCCTCCTCGTTCGACGCCATTAAGGATTGGATCAGCATTCCTTTCAAGAATTTTATCTTTCATTCCGTCAATGAAACCTAAGCCGAATGCATGCGGTTGAAAGCCACAACCTGAGCCATACCTGAGACTCGGAATATATCAACCATTTAGTGCCAAGCCTGGCTGGATCTTAATTTGATTTGCGGCGAAAGGGTTGGGATATCCTGACTTTGCCTTATATATGTTGCAATGCAACATGACAGTTCTTGCCAGGGTTCGTTGCGGCCGGCTAGCGCACAGGACGTTTGCATGTCCGCGCCGGCCATGGTGATAAAATTCGGAACAGAAGGGCCGGGCAACGCTTATCCCTTCCGAACCCAGAGAAAGCGATCTGTCCATGCGTCTGAAATTCCCTATGCCGTTTTCCTCCGTGATGCGACAACAGAAGAAGTGGCAGAAGGCGCTCTCCAAGATCATGGAGCCGACGACTGCGCCGGCAAAGGCCCGACCGCGTCAAACCCGGCCGTCCGGTGCACGTCTGCATGAAGTCGTGGCCTTCGGCGCCAATCCCGGCGGCCTGCGCATGCTGGAATATGTTCCGCCGCAGTTGAAGGCCGGTGCCCCCCTGGTCGTCGTCCTGCATGGTTGCCTGCAGAACGCCGTCGATTTCGACCGCGGCAGCGGCTGGTCGCGGCTGGCCAAGGAGATGGGATTTGCGCTGCTCTACCCCGAACAGCGGCCCAATAACAATTCCAACCTGTGCTTCAACTGGTTCCGCCCGAGTTCGGTGGCGCGCGATCGCGGCGAGTTGATGTCGATCCGCCAGATGATCGACAACCTGAGCCAGCGCCATAAGATCTCGCCGGATCGCATCTTCGTGATGGGCCTGTCGGCCGGCGGCGCCATGACTTCGGCCCTCCTTGCAGTCTATCCCGATCTGTTTGCCGGCGGTGCGATCATCGCCGGCCTGCCGTACGGTGCTGCCCGCGATGCCATGTCGGCCATGTCTGTGATGAAGTCGGGTGCCAATCGTTCGGCCCGTGAATGGGGTGACCTGGTGCGCAGCGCCACGCCGGACATCCGTAGCCTGCCGAAGATCTCGATCTGGCACGGCATGGCGGATCGGGTCGTCAACGTCACCAATGCCCATGCCAGTCTGCATCAATGGCTGGATCTCCACGGGTTACCCGAGGAGGCGGCGAGAGAGGAGATGGATGGATCGCGCCTGACGCGCACATGGCTGGCCCCGGATGGCGATGTCGCCATCGAACTGCATCTGGTGCATGGCATGGACCACGGCCTTGCCGTATCACCGCTTGCCGGTCGGCAGCCCCACCGCGAATCGGTACCCTTCATGCTGGAGCAGGGGATTTGCACACCGACGGAGCTGGCCGCATCATGGGGCCTCGCTCAGGGGAGGGTGATCAGGAAGAGGAATGGTGTGGGGCGCGCCGGGCTATAAGCCGGCCTGTCGGGCGAGTGCTCGAACGGGGCTGAAAGGCGTGAGGGATACGCCTGACCGCCCCGGAGGCAAAGCCTCATTTTTCTTCGATGGCGATGCCGTCGCGGCCGATGGAAAGCTGGACGCCGTCCGGCTTGCTTTCCTCCTGGTAGACGTAGACGCCAAGGCCGATCACGGCGATGACGAGGGCGCCGATGACGAAATAAAGACCGTTGTTCCGGTTCATATAGTTATCTCCTGTGCGTAAGGGCAGGCGGAGAATGTCGCAGAGCGAAAATTGTTCCATCGGCATGGAACAATTCTACCTTCAGTCGTCGTTTGCGGCGTTGAGATTCTCTGGCCGGATGGTCTGTTCGACGAGATCACGGGCGGCAAATCGCACACCGGCACCGCCGCTCGAGCCATCGCCATCGTTGACGAAGACGATACCCTTGGCCTCATAGGCGCGGCGAAGGGTTCGTACGGCAATGTCTTCGACCTGAGCCAGCCTGTCGCTCTCGCAATCCGAGATGACGGATACCGGCAGGCCGCTGGCCTTGGAACTCTCCTCCAGCGTCAGACCCAGAAGCGCCCGCGCGGCGCGATATTGTGCAGCTGTATACATAGTAGAAATATAGGCCTGCCTGGCAGAAGGTCAATGCTCGGCCAGGCCCCCAGGCGCTTTAACGGAAGGCCAGTCCATCGGCCACATCGGTGCGGGCGTCCTTCTGGCTTGCAATCGCAAGCGGTCGCTCGCTCAGCAGGTCTTGGTAGACCTGCAAGGTTTCCTCGACCATTTTATCGAGCCCGTATCGGCCCCGCCGCGAGAGGGCGCCGGCTTCAAGCCGCCTGCGAGTCTCAAGATTGGCAAAGGACAGCATGGCTTCGGCCAGCGGCGCCGGGTTGTCGGTATTGGGAATGAGACAGCCGTTGATGCCGTGTTCGAGCACGGTTCCGGCCCCGCCGACATCGGAAAGGATCAGCGGCTTGCCGGCCGCAGCCGCTTCCAGCATGACATAGGACATCGCCTCGTAGCGGCTGGGCGTCACCAGGGCATCGAAGGCCTGGATCGCCTCGCTGCCGGCGACATCGGCGCTGAGTGTCACGCGATCAGACAGACCGGCAGATGTGATCATCGCCCGGATCGTCGCTTCGAGTTCGCCGAAGCCGATGATGACGAGATGGGAGAGAGGAAACCGTGGCGCGATGCGCTCGAAGGCGGCGATCAGCCGTTCCGGCGCCTTTTGCGGCGACAGGCGTCCGATGAAGCCGAACACGAAGGCATCGTCCGACACGCCAAGCCTGGCGCGCATCTCGTGCACTCGGTTTTCGGGCGGCGTGGCAACGCCGTTGACGACGACGCGCAGCGTCTCGGCTGGAATGCCAAGCGACAGGCCGTGGTCGTATTCGTTGCCGGACACGCAGATGATGCGGTCGCTGAAGGTACGGCCAAGCAGGCCTTCGACCATGCCATAGACCAGCCGACCCTTGGGGCCGAGCGTCGGGTCCATGGTACGGAAGGCATGCGGCGTATAGACCCTCGGCACATGCGGTCCGGGAAACCTCAGCCGCGTCAGCGCGCCGGCCTTGGAGCTGTGACCATGCACGATGTCGAATGGGCCGTGGCACTTGATGATCCGGCGGATCGCCAGCAGCGCCTTGGCATCCCATGGGCCGACGGCCCGCCGCATATCGACGCTCAGCACTTCGCTCAGCCCCAGGCCCTGCAGTTCCTCGACGAACCGTGCCTCGGCGCGCAGCGGCGAATAGACAGCGGTCACGTCGTGGCCGCGCTCCTGCAGCGCCTTGCACAGGTCGAGGAAATGCCGGCCCGAACCGCCGCCGCTTGGCTCCAGAACCTGCAGCAGCTTCAGCCGTGACGTATCCGGCTTTGTCGGTTCGCTCATGCGGCGAGCCCTCCGCGTGATCTGTCTTTCTGCCAGCGGTTTTCCAGGGCGCCGCAGCCCCAGACGATACCGAGAAGCAGGTAGAAATGCCGCCAGTGGTCGGTGTCGATGACATTGCCGATCGCCGAATGGCCGATGATGACGATCCAGGCGATCATCAGGTAGGGCTGCCACGGCCGGTCGCGCAGCAGGAGCTTGAAGCCGATCCACAGCGTCCAGAGTAGCATGGTGATATAGGTGACGAAGCCGAGCCAGCCGTAGGTGGTCAGAGATTTCAGCCAGATATTGTGCTCGTCCTCCGGAAAGATCCGGCTGAAGGTCATCGGCCCGATGCCGAGCGGATGTTCCATGGACATCAGGAAGCCGATGCGGTGGCGATCGAAGCGGCCGAGATGCCCGCCGTCATAGTCCTGCACGAGCTGGGTGCGGTTGAAGAACAGGCTGTTGACCTGCTCGAACTGCAGCGCGATCACCAGCACCACGACCATCAGCACCATGGCCGTCAGCGACAGGAACAGGATCTTCATCCGGAAGGCGCCGGTTCTTTCCTTGAGCAGCAGGATGAAGACCATGGCGACGGCGGAAAACAGGAAGAGCGCCCAGGCGGCGCGGGAAAACGACAGGAAAACGCCGAGCGCAATGATGAGCAGGCCCGCGACCTTGAACGGCGCTTCGATCAGCCTGCCGGTCAGGAGCCCGTGCATCAGGTAGAGCGACGGCGCGATCAGGAAGGGGCCGAAGACGTTGGGGTCCTGAAAGGCCCCCTTGGCCCGGTCATAGAGGGTGAAGACCTCGGAGCCCGGAAAGGCATGGAAATAGCCGAGGATTCCGAGCATCGACGTGATGACGGCGGCTGCCACCCAGGCCCGAAAAATCAGCCGCAGCCGCTGCTGTCCATCCTCGATGATGGCGGCGTAGAAGACCGAGGTCAGCGCCAGGAACAATGAGACGGCGATATACATCGGCCCGTCGCCAAGATCGCTCATCACGGTCAGCGACAGCATGCCGCCGACATTGAAGACCAGCAGCAAAGCCAGCAACGGTGCGACATGGCGCGAGATTTTCAGGCCCAGCAGAAACCAGACCGCGATCTGGCCGACCATCAGCAATTCGTAAGGCGCCGGCTCGGAGATCACGAAGCCCGACAGGAAGACGCCGAAGCCGACCATGGCCGAGCCGAACAGCGTCAGGGCCGCGGCATGCGGCCTGAACGGCGCTGCGTGATGGGCTTCGATCGCGCTCAATAGGCGTTTTCCGTATTCAGGAGCCGGATCGGCGTCAGGAACAGGATCTTCAGGTCGAACAGCAGCGACCAGTTCTCGATATAGTAGAGATCGTAGGCCGTGCGGAACTTGATCTTCTCGTCATTGTCGATCTCGCCGCGCCAGCCATTGATCTGCGCCCAGCCGGTGACACCCGGCTTGACCCGGTGACGGGCAAAATAGCCTTCGACGACTTCGCCATAGAGCCGGTCGTGGGTCTGGGCGAGAACCGCATGCGGTCGCGGCCCGACCAGCGACAGGTCGCCGCGCAGCACGTTGAAGATCTGCGGCAGTTCGTCGATCGAGGATTTGCGAAGAAAGCGCCCGATCGGCGTAACACGGGGATCGCCCTTGGTGACGGCACGCTTGGCGGTCGGATCGCTCATGTCGGTATACATCGAGCGGAATTTCAGGACATTGATGACTTCGTTGTTGAAGCCATGCCGCTTCTGGACGAACAGCACCGGCCCCTTGGAACTCAGCTTGACGGCGATCGCCGCGCCGATGAACACCGGCCAGAGCAAAAGCAGGGCGACGATGCTGAAGAACACGTCGAAAATCCGTTTGGCCACCGAATCCCAGTCGCGGATCGGCCGGTCGAGAATGTCGAGCATCGGCACGGCGCCGATATGGGAATAGGAGCGCGGCCGGAAGCGCAGGCTGTTGGAATGGGCGGCGAGCCGGATGTCGACCGGCAGCACCCACAGCATTCTCAGGAGTTCCAGAATGCGGGCCTCGGCGCTGAGCGGCAGCGAGATGATCAGCATGTCGATATGGGCCTGGCGGGCGAATTCGACCAGTTCCTGCACCGTCCCGAGCTTGGGATAGCCGGCGACGATGGTCGGCGAGCGGTCCGAGCCGCGATCGTCGAAGATGCCGCAGATGCGGATGTCGTTGTCCTGCTGCTGTTCGATGGCGCGGATCAGGTCTTTGGCGGGCTGGCCGCCGCCGACGATGACGGCGCGCCGTTCCATGATGCCGTTTCGTGCCCAACGCCGGATGCCGAAGGCCAGCAGATAGCGTTCGACCAGAAGGAAGAGCGCACCGGCCGCATACCACGAGATCACCCAGCCACGGGAATAAAGATCGCCCGATTTCAGCAGGAACAAGGCAAGTGCCACCAGCGAGAAGGCGATCGTCCAGGCCCCGACGATGCGCGGCATCGACCGCAAGGGTCGGCGCAGGGCCGGCACTTGGTAACAATCGGCCAGCTGCAGCAGCAGGATGCTGAGCGCCGAGCCGAGAAAGGCCACCGCCAGATACATGATGAACGGCGAGAAATGCTCCTTGGCAAGGAAATGATGGGTGGCGAGACCCGTCGCAAACAGCGAGCTGAATTCCAGCAGCCGGAGCTGGCCGATGATGATGTTCGGCGAATAATTGCTGTCCTGGAACTGGCCGGCGATCTGGCGGGCAAATGCGTTGATCTCGCCCGTCTCGAGGACGGTGTTCGGCGGTGCCGGCGCCTTGTCGCCGCCGGCCGTCTCCCGGACCTTGCGGCGCAGGGCATCCACATCGAATGGCTCGGATTTTTCCTGCTGGTTCATGACATCGACCCGCCTCTTCATTGCTTTGGTCCTAACAGAAAGGTCCTAAGAAACGTTTATGTAGGCCCAAGGATTTGAAGGGGGCACGAGTCGAAACGGCCAGATAATGTTCCCGTTCGGGACAACGGGTGGCAAGTATCGATGGACGCTCTCCAAAGGTTTACAGACATCATGCCGGAGCCGAGGGACTATGGTCTCTTCGCTGCCACGACTGGACGACCGATCACCCCGGCCGACTTCGCGCCGCTTCGGCGCGCGCCTGGGCCGGCTTGATCAGGCGGCGCCGATTGCCGTCAGCCGTTCGCGGTAAAGTGCCAGGATGCCGTCGGCCATGACAGAGGCGGAGAATTTCGCCTTGAAATCGTCCAGGCTCGGCATCGTGCTGGCGTGCCAGCCGGGCGTCGTCACGGCCTTGGCCATGACGCGGGCGAGGTCGTCGGGATCGTCGGGATTGACCAGCGCTTCGCTGTCGGCACCGAGCATTTCCGGAATGCCGCCGACCCGGGTGGCAATCACCGTCTTGGCCGCACCGAGCGCTTCCAGAACGATATAGGGCATGGATTCGGCGCGCGATGGAACGACCACGATATTGGACATGGAAAAGGCGTCCTGGACCGGCATGGCGGGCAGCAGGCCGATCCGCCGGCCGAGACCGCGCTGGGTCATCATCGCATCGTATTTGTCCCGGTCGGGGCCGTCGCCGACCACCAGCGCCGAAAGCGGATGCTTGACCATGCGCTCCGTTCGGGCAAAGGCGTCGATGAACACATCAGGGCCTTTCAAGTCCCGCAGCATGCCGACATAGAGAAAATGCACGCCGTCGGAGCGGGTCGGGATGGCGCCGATATCCGCATCGCTGATGCCGTTATAGATCATCCGCGCGCTGCAGCGGGGGATACCCACCTTGGCTTCGTAGGTCTTTCGCTCGAAATCGCAGACGAAGACGATGGCGTCCGTCATCGATTCCAGCAGGCGCTCCATGGTGAAGATCGCCCGGCCGGCAAGGCTTGCCGGATCGTAGTGCAGACTGCCGCCATGGGGGGAATAGACGCGGGCAACGCGATACCTTTTGACCCGCAACACTGAACCGATGATGCGTGCCAGCGCGCCGCCCTTGGCGCCGTGACCGTGCAAAACATCCGGTTGCAAACTTTTGATTTCGTTGTAGCTGCTCCACAGGGCACGCGCGTCGCCATAGCCGACCGTACGGTGGATCGGCAGGCGCGTCAGGCCAAGCGAAAGATAGGGGCGGATCTGGTCGAAGAGCCTGTCCTCGTGCTCTCCACCGGTCGTGCTGTCGCAGACGATGCCGACCTTGTGGCCCGCATTGCTGTGATGCTCGGCGAGATCGCGCACATGCCGGAAAATTCCGCCGACAGGCGAGCGAAAGCAATGAATGATGCGAAGCGGTTCGGTCTGCGGCATCGATCAGAACAGCCGTTCACGGATGTAGATCGTGTCTCCGGCCAGAATGGGATCCGTGATCGGCACGCGGCCCGTGACGATCTCGCCGTTGATCTTGCGGGTCACGTCGACATCGCGCTGGTTGGCGCGGTTCGAGAAGCCGCCGGCAACCGCAACGGCGTTCAGAACGGTCATACCGGCAACGTAGGAATACTGCCCCGGCTGGCCGACTTCGCCCATCACGAAGATCGAGCGGTAACGGTCGATCTCGATGGTGACGTCGGGATCGCGCAGATAGCCCTGGCGGAGCTTCTGGGCAATCGCACCTTCCAGCTGGGGAAGGGTCTGGCCGCGGGCAGCCACCTGGCCGATCAACGGGAAGGCGATATAGCCGGCCTGGTCGACGGTATAGGAATTGCTGAGGCTGGCCTGTTCGAAGACCGTGACGCGCAGGCGGTCGCCGCTGTCCAGCCGGTAGGGCTGGATGGTCGCCTCATGAAATACCTTGGGCGCCGGCTTGTAGGACGAACAGCCGGACAGCACGGCCATAGTGACGGCGGCGATCGCGATGATAACCTGTCTTGCTCGAGCCAATATCATGCGCCAACGCGCTCCCAGGACGGATTCAACTTGGGTCTGTTATCAAACGGTTAGGGTTAATGGCCGGTAAACAAAGCGTCGCGCTTTATTAGCAGCGTGCGGTTTTTCCTGATCTTTGACACAAAGCCTAAGAGGCGGATCACATCGGCGCTGTAGAGCCGTGACGCAAGCCACGTGCATCCTTGTTGTTTCATACTGCCATTTTAATGCACGCAATGATAGGTACTATTGATTTAGGGATAACTAATGATGAGCGTTTCCGCATTGGTTATGGAGAAGCAGAAATCCGGTGACTTCCTGGGGGTGGTCAAACTCCTGAAGCCTCTCGCCGACGAGGGCGACGGCCTTGATGCAGCCGCTTTGGTACGGCTGGCGCAGAGCTGCTACCGTATTGGCCACGTACAGGATGCTGCCTCGTACTATCACCGGGCAGCAGGCATGGCCGGTGCGCCTCGCCAACAACTGCTGGAACTCGCGTTCACGCTCTTCCGGCAAGCCAAGCACAAAGAACTGGCATTTGGCGCGGCACGCGACGTCCTCGAATACAATCCTGGCCATGAGGGCGCTGCGCGTTACTTCCGCCATCACGTTCACTATCGGCTCGATATGGAGGAGCTTGAGCGCTCGGATGGGGAAGCCCTGGAGAAAATCCGGGCCGGCGATGCGTTTCAGATCCGGACCGAGCTGCTGCTCGATCACATCGCCTGGTGCGGCGACGAAGCATTAAATGCTTTGATCCAGACCCAGAACGGCAAGACCTTCAGTCCGGAGGCGCGGGCACGGCGCCGCAGCCGGCCGCATCCTTTCGCCGACAAGATTCGGGTTGGCTATCTGTCGAACGATTGGTCGGACGAGCATGCAACCCTGAAGCTCCTGCAGCGTGTGCTGGAGCTTCATGACGAAAACACATTCGAGATCACTTTGTTCTGCTACACCGAGGACAATTTGGTTGCCACCGATCGGGTGTTCAGGGAGCGATTTGGCGACAAAATCGTCAGGATCGGCCATCTGCCGACGGAAGACGCGGCGCAATTGATCAAAGCGCGCAGTATCGACATCCTTGTCGATTTGAAGGGGCATACCAACAAGTCGTGGATCGATCTTGTCAATGCCGGCCCTGCGCCCGTGCAGGTGGCGTATTTGGGCTATCCCGGATCGGGTGTCGGCATCGACTGCGACTACATTACCTGCGACCGTATCGTTTGCCCGGAGACAAGGGCGCCCTTTTTCCATGAAAAGTTCTGCTGGCTACCAGATAGCTATCAGCCGAACGACGACAGCAACCGTGCTTTGCCCCCTGCACCGAGCAGAAGCCAACTCGGTCTGCCGGACGAGGCGACCGTACTCGTCTCCGCCAACAATGTACGCAAGATCTCGCCGGAAACCTTCCGTCTCTGGATGGCAGTCCTTGCCCGCGCACCCCGTACCGTCCTGTGGATGGTATGCAACGATCCCGTGGCCAGAGGCAATTTCAGCAGGGCTGTTGCAAATGCCGGCATCGCTCCGGAACGCATCATCTACGCGAACTCCGCAGGCTATCCGGCCCACATCGCACGTTTGCGGGCAGCGGACATCGGGCTCGATACGTTCCCCTGCAACGGCCATACCACGACGTCTGACAAGCTCTGGGCCGGCCTGCCTGTCGTGACCAAGAAGGGCAGCAATTTTTCGTCGAGAGTTTCGGAAAGCCTGTTGCGGGCCATGCAACTGCCGGAGTTGGTTGCCGAAAATGGGGATCGCTATGTGGATCTCTGCGTTGAACTCGCGTCCGATGCCGAAAGGCTGCGCGCACTCAAAACGCGCATTGAATCCGGCAGGACGACCGCCGCGCTGTTCGACAGCAGGCGATACACGCGCAACCTGGAGAGAGCATTTCAGATGATCCATGAGCGTGCCAAGAATGGGCTGGAGCCGGCGCACCTGGCTGTCGAATGAGGCCAGTTGACAGTCGTTGATCGCTGGATGGACCGCGGACTGAAGCTGGATACGGTTGCCATAGGCGAACATCCGGCAGCTCTGTGCTTGCTTGACGGAAGACCCATTGGTCGTTTCCCACGGATCTTCCGAACAACATGTCAATGCGCCTTAACGCTTGGGTTACCATGTTGCTTTACTTTCTGGGCCAATAAGTACCAGGAGTAACGGTCATGTCGGGTTCAGGCAGCAGCAATCAACAGGACGTGGATATCGATCTTAGCCAACTCATGCGTGCCATCTGGCAGCGCAAGGGCCGTATCCTCGTGGTGACTGCCGTGGCTGCCGGGCTCGCCTTTGCCGGCGCCAGCATGATTTCGCCGAGCTACAAGAGCGAAACCCGCATCCTGATCGAAGCTCGCGCCGCCAGTTACGCCGCCGAGCAGACGCGGCTGACCGGTTCCGAGCCGGTGCTCGACGAGCTGAACATCGTCAGCCAGGTGCAATTGCTGCGCTCGGTCGATCTTATCAAACAGGTCGCCCGCGATCTGAAACTCTATGATCTGGAAGAGTTCGACCCCGATACCAATCCCTCGGCGCTGTCCGACATCATGGTCCTGCTCGGCCTGAAGAAAAGCCCGCTCGATCTGGCGCCCGAAGAGCGGGTGTTGAAGGCCTTCCAGGAAAAGCTGCAGGTCTACCAGGTCGAAAAGTCGCGCGTCATCGGCATCGAGTTTACCTCCAAGGACCCGAAACTGGCCGCGGCCATCCCCAATGCCATGGTCAAGGTCTACCTGTCGCTGCAGAGCGGCGCCAAGCTCGACAGCAATTCCGAAGCGGCCCGCTGGCTGGAGCCGGAAATCGCCAATCTGCGCGAGAAGGTGAGGGAGGCCGAGCAGAAGATCGCCGATTACCGATCCTCGTCCGATCTGCTGCGCACCAGCGAAACGTCCACCTTCGCCAATCAGCAGCTGAACGACATTTCGGTCGAACTGGCCCGTGTGCGCGGCGAGCGGGCCAATGCCGAGGCCAAGGCCGAGAATGTCAAGGCAGCGCTTGAAGCCGGCAAGCCGACCGATACGCTGGACGCCGTCATATCTTCACAGGCGATCCAGCAGCTCAAGCAATCGGAATCGGCTATCCGCTCGCAGATCTCCGATCTGTCCACCAGCCTACTCGACGGCCATCCGCGGCTCAAAGCCCTGCGCTCGCAGCTGAGCGGCATCCGCGAACAGATCGCCGGCGAAACCCGCAAGATCGTCGCAAGCCTCGAAAGCGAAGCCAATGTCTCGCGCATCCGCGAACGCCAGCTCGTTCAGCAGCTGAATGCCGTCAAGGCCGACTCGGCCCGTGCCGGCGAGGACGAGGTCGGCCTGAAGGCGCTGGAACGTGAGGCCGTCGCCCAGCGCCAGCTGCTGGAGACCTATCTTGCCCGCTACCGGGAAGCCAGCACCCGCCTCGACAAGGGCTCCAGCCCGGCCGATGCCCGCATCATTTCCCAGGCATCCGAGCCGTCCGAGCCGAGCTTCCCCAAGGTCCTGCCGATCACCATCGTTGCGGCCGTCGCCGCCTTCATTCTCTGTGCCGTGGCGATCATGCTTGCCGAACTGTTCAGCGGCCGTGCCTTGCGCCCGGTCAACGCTTCAGCCATCGGCAACCCGGTCGATGACGAACCGGAATACGCTGTGACCACGCCGGTCGCCGATGCACATGTTCAGAAACCCTTAGCGCCGCGCCCGGCAACCGGCGCCCTTCCGGCAAGCCTGCTGACCGCGGCGGCCGATCCGGCACCCATGCCGGATATGGACACAACTGCCGATGTGCAGGAGACCAACGCACCGCACGACGAGTTCTCCGTCGCATCGGTTGCGTCCTATCTGGCCGAGGCCAACGTCGCCATCGCCATCAGCATCTCGCCGTCCGGCGATGATGGCTCGACGGCGACCGTCATGCTGGCCCGCGAGATTGCTGAATCCGGCCGTACGGTCGTGCTGATCGACATGACCGGCTCGGCCTGCCCGACGCGGCTGATGGCCGCCCATCGCGATCTTCCCGGCATTACCGATCTCTTATGCGGCGAGGCGGCATTCTCGGATACCATCCATCCCGACCGGCTGTCGGATGCGCATGTCATCCCGCAGGGCAATTGCGATATCCGCGCCGCCATGCGCGGCGTCGACCGTCTGTCGATGATCGCCGATGCCCTGTCGGATGCCTATGATCTGGTGCTGATCGAATGTGGTCCGGCCAATGCCGAGAGCGTGTCGCGCCTCAGCCGCAACGGTGCCCACGAGATCATTCTCTCGGCGCCGAACCCGGACAAGGCGCAGCTTGCCGAGATCATGGCGACCTTCGAGAGCGTGGGGTATGCCGATCTCGTTTTGATGTCGGAACGTCCGCCTGAGCCGCGTGCCGCCCGCAAGGGCCGCAGCGCCGCTTGAACGAAGGCTAGTCGTCGGTTCCCGTCGCAAGGGTCGGGTCTTCGTCGGCATGGGCGCGCAGCCGCTGGATCAGCGCATAGAGCTGCGGATTGCCCTTGATGACCGCCTTGGTGCGGGTCACGCCGCGCTGGGCAATGGCGGCCAGCCGGCCCGGAGCGCTGATCGGCAGGAGAACGTCGTGCTGGACGGTTTCAACCGTGCACCAGCGGCGCTTGTAATCCTGATCGCCAACCCCGAAATCGAAGATGGCAGCACCGTCCAGGCTGGCCTGCTCGATCACCAGCCAGAACAGGAATTCGCCGGGGCTGGCTTCGGGCACCAACTCCTCGTCGATCGAGCCGAACTGGCAGATCACATGGTCGCCCTTGCGCGACAGGCCGGCGATCGCGGCAATCTTGCCCTCATGCTCACCCTTCAGGCGCAGCGCATGCAGTTGCAGGGGCACGTCGACGCCACCGCTGTCGCGCTCAAGGAGCAGGCGGAAGAAGGCCTGGGTTTCCGGCGGATGAAAGACGTTCGGCAGACCAAGAGCCTTGAAGCGGACCGCCTTTTGATAGAAGAACCGTTCGATCAGAGTCGACTTTTCCTTGTCGGTGCTGGCCACGATATGCTCATAGCCGCCGACCGCTTCCAGCTTGCGCTGCTGGTTGCGAAACTTCTTGCGCCGCCGTTTGGCGTTCAGCTGGGCAATGGTGCGATTGAAATCCGGATAGAGCGGCAGCTGAAAGGCATGGTTCTGGTGTTCGAGTACTGGCAGCGCCGAGAACGGGTGCTTGTCGCCCCGCCATTCCAGGGGAATATTCTGCAGGCTGACGAGATCGGCCTGGCCTTGAAGGGCTTTTGTCACCCGTTCGACGAAATCCTGCGGCGAGGGTTGCAGGCCCTGCGCCCGGAATTTCTCGCTGAACAGGCCGGTATTGATATTGGCGAAGCGCGCGCCGATGAACTGCGCGACGCGGATCATGTTGGTGCGGACGACTTCCATGGGCAGGATGAAGCAGGTTTCCCCGTCCTGGCGACCGCGAAGGATCGCCAGCGGATGGCCATGGGTCTTCACCCAGGCCGCACACCAGTCATAGCTTTGGTGCAGCGAATTGAGATTGTCGGCGTCGAGCCGCCGCCATTCGCTCTCCAGAGGCTCCATCTGGCGAAACAGTTCTAACTGCATGGGGGCCACCGCCTGTCTTGCCGTCGGCGCGGCCACGTCGAGGCGCTCGACCGCCGAAGCGGCCGGCATCATGTGAACATCCGAAATCGTCGTCTGCATCTGCACAGGGGTGTCTCCGGTCGGCAGCCTATGCAGTCACAATAGAAGTGTTTTTCGTAAATAGGGTTTATAGCGACCGGCGGACGCAGTTTTTCCGCCAAGTTCGGTTATCAGTTCGTAAAGCCGGATTACCGTGTCGCAAGACTTGCCGGCCAGGCTTGACGATCGTCTATTTCCGAACCGGGCCGGCCATCCATTTGATGATCAGCATGGCCGGCAGGATCCAGATTAGGCCGGACAGCAGGAAGTAGAGGAAGTGCACCCACCATGGCGACGTCGCAAGCGTGGCTGCAGCGATCGTCGTCGCCAGAAGCGCGTAGAGGATCACGAGGCAAATGATCAGGATCGTGCCGATGAATTTGCGCAGTCTGACGGGCATAGCAGGTCTTTCGTTTCGTGCATGCCGTCTTCAGCCATGGAGCAACGCGACCCCATGCCGCAAACGGCCGGGGCTTGTTTTGCACCGGCAAGTGTAGCAAATCAACAGCCATGAAAAGGGAATGTCCATGACGACCGTAGATGCTGCTGTTGAAATATCGGTCCTGAGGCGGATCGAGCGCCAGACGAACAACCGCCGGGCCATCCGCATCTGGCTGGGCGTGGTGCTGGCCGTGCTCTTCTGTCTGGTCCTGGTCGGCGGCGCGACGCGGCTGACCGATTCCGGCCTGTCGATCACCGAATGGAAGCCTATCCACGGTGTCGTGCCGCCGCTGTCTGCTTCGGAATGGGACGAAGAGTTCAAGCTCTACCAGCGCATTCCCGAATACGAGCAGATCAACAAGGGCATGACGGTCGACGAATTCAAGACCATCTTCTGGTGGGAATGGGCCCATCGCCTGCTGGCGCGCAGCATCGGCCTGGTCTTTGCGCTGCCGCTTGCCTTCTTCTGGGCCACCGGCCGCATCGAAAGACGGTTGAAGCTGCCACTGTTGGGCATTCTGGCGCTGGGCGGCTTTCAGGGTTTCATCGGCTGGTGGATGGTGTCCTCGGGCCTTTCGGCGCGCGTCGATGTTAGCCAGTACCGCCTTGCCACCCATCTGGTCATTGCCTGTCTGATCTTTGCCGCCTGCACATGGGTAATGCGCGGCCTTTCCCAACACAGTGGCGACCCCGCACCGACGGCGAGCTCGAAGACCTGGGCCATGGTGTTGGCCTTGATGGTGCTGTTCCAGATTTATCTGGGTGCCCTGGTGGCAGGCCTTGATGCCGGCCTGTCCTACAATACCTGGCCGCTGATGGATGGCGCGCTGGTGCCGGGCGATCTCTTCGTGCAGAGCCCCGGCTGGATCAACCTGTTCGAGAACCCGAAGACAGTGCAGTTTGTGCACCGCCTCGGCGCCTATATGCTTTTCGCGACCGCGATCTGGCATATGCTGGCATCGCTCAAAGCCGCGCCGCACTCGACCCATGCCCGCCGCACCGTGGTGCTGTTTGCCCTGATCACCGTGCAGGCGATCCTCGGTATCACCACGCTGCTGACGCAGGTGCATCTGCACGTCGCGCTGGCGCATCAGGGCATGGCGCTGATCGTGCTTGGTTTTGCCATTGCCCATTGGCGCGGCTTCATCGGCGAATATCCGCCCGAAACCGCCATTGAGGTCCAGAGCTGACGTTCAGCCGAACCGGTAGCCGGAATAGGGCTTGCCAAGATAATCGGTGGTGAAGATCCGCCGGCCCTGATCGGCACCGGCAGCACCCGCCGCCACGAACAGCGGCACGAGGTGATCGTGGTCCGGCACATGGCAGGCAAGCGCATCGGGGTTCTTGTCCCAGGATGACAGCAGCGCCGCACGTTCATCCGCATCCGGTGCCTCG
Organism: Agrobacterium sp. a22-2; assembly: GCF_012276985.1. Classification (GTDB taxonomy): domain Bacteria; phylum Pseudomonadota; class Alphaproteobacteria; order Rhizobiales; family Rhizobiaceae; genus Allorhizobium. Next base: position 225,374 of record NZ_JAAXMM010000010.1, read on the forward strand.
ACGGCACCCGCCAGCCAGTCGTCGAAACGAACGGCCTCAGCGGCATGCCCGGCATCGGCTTTACGGAACATCGGCATGTTGTGATAGGTCATGCCGGAGGCGACGATCAGCACGTCCTCGTCGCGCAGCGGCTCCAGCGCCCGGCCGATCGCCAGATGGCTTTCGGCATCCAGCGTACTCTTCAGCGACATCATGACGATCGGCACATCCGCATCGGGATAGATCAACATGAAGGGAATGAACACGCCGTGGTCGAAGCCGCGGGTCGCATCCTGTGCGCTCTCGATGCCGGCTGCCGCCAGCAACGCCCGGGCACGGGCGGCGACATCAGGATCGCCCTTGGCCGGATAGGACAGCTCATAGGTGTGCGGCGGAAAATTGTAGTAATCGTAGAGCATGCCGGGCTGCTCCGCCGTGCTCAGCGTTGGCACCGGTTCCTTTTCCCAATGGCCGGAGACGACCAGCACGGCCTTCGGCCGGCGGCCGATCTCGCCATCCAGTCCTTTCAGAAACGCGCCGAGATCGTCCCACGGACCCTTTCCCTCGTCCGACTTCGGAAAATCCATGAACGGCCATGGGCCACCGCCGTGCGGAATGAAGATGACGGGAAAACGGCTGCGGTCGCTCATCGGAATGCCTCATTGGTTGTTGCCTTCGATATAGCAACCCAATGAGGCCATGACGATCCGTGGTTCAGGAAACGAAGTGTTCGACAAGCGGAGACCGGAGCCCTGCCGATCGGCAATGTCGGGGATAGGAGGCCGGGGCAGGGCGCCCCGGCGGCGATGCATCAGGCCGACAGCATCAGATCCATGTTCTGGACCGCAGCACCGGAGGCACCCTTGCCGAGATTGTCGAGTACGGCCACCAGATTGACATGAGCGCCGCCCGGCGTGCCGAACACATGGAGCTCCATCGTGTCCTGGCCCACCAGTTCCTCGGCATCGATGCGACTGAGCGCGCGGCTCTCCTCGAGCTGCACGACCGTGACGATGTCCTGGCCGGCATAATGGGCGACGAGGGCGGCATGAATGGCGTCGATCGTCGCTCCCTCATTCAGGTCGTCGAGGAACAGCGGCAGTTGCACGATCATGCCCTGGGCGAAGCGGCCGACCGACGGCGAAAACAGCGGCGCGCGGTCGAGCAGGCCGTGCACCGTCATCTCCGGCACATGCTTGTGCTTGAGCGGCAGGCCGTAGAGGAAATTGTTGGCCTTGATGGCGTCGGGATGGTTTGCATCCTCCATCTGCGCGATCATCTGCTTGCCGCCGCCGGTATAGCCGGAGACCGCATTGACGGTGACCGGATAGCCGTCGGGAAGAAGGCCTGCTGCACGCAGCGGCCGGATCAGGCCGATGGCGCCGGTCGGGTAGCAGCCCGGATTGGCAACGAACCGCGCGGCGCGGATCTTGTCGGCCTGCGCCGCGTCCATCTCGGCAAAGCCATAGGCCCAGTTCGGATCGACGCGATAGGCGGTCGACGTATCGATGATCCGCACATTGTTGTTGCCGGCAACCATGGTCACGGCCTCGCGCGACGCCTCGTCCGGCAGGCAGAGAATGGCGATATCGGCGCCATTCAGCATGTCTTCGCGAAGCGCTGCGTTGCGCCGTTCCGCTTCCGGGATCGACAGCAATTCGACATCGCGACGGCCGGCCATGCGGGTGCGGATCTGCAGTCCCGTGGTGCCGTGTTCGCCGTCGATGAAGATCTTCGCTGTCATTTTATCCTCGGATATCAGTTGGTTGGTTCCATTTGTGGAATCAGGTCGGTAAAGGCTTGAATCAATCTCTGAGCGCCAAGCGGGCCAGCCGCTCGGCGTGCAGGCCCAGCATATACATTGCCACCGTCGCTCCGGCAATGGCGGTGATATCGGCATGGTCATAGGCCGGCGCCACTTCCACCACATCGGCGCCGCGAATGTCGAGCTGGTGCAAGCCGCGCAGCACCGACAGGATCTTGGCGCTCGACGGACCGCCGGCAACCGGCGTGCCGGTGCCCGGCGCAAAGGCCGGGTCGAGGCAATCGATGTCGAAGGTGACATAGGTCGGCAGGCCGCCGGTATGGCTGACGATCAGCGAGGCGATATCGCCGGCGCGCATGTCCTCGACCTCATGGCCGTAGACGAGGCGGATGCCGCAATCTTCCGGCGCATGGGTGCGGATGCCGATCTGGATCGAACGGTCAGGATCGATCAGCCCGTCGCGCACGGCGCGACCGACGAACGAGCCGTGGTCGATGCGCTTGGCGTCATCGAACCAGGTATCCTGATGCGCATCGAACTGCACCAGCGCCAGCGGGCCATGCTTGGCGGCATGCGCCTTCAGGAGCGGCCAGGTGATGAAATGGTCGCCGCCGAGCGTCAGCAGGAAGTCGACGCTCTTCAGGATCTTGGCGGCTTCCTTTTCGATGGTGGCCGGCGTCTTCCAGTGATTGCCGTAGTCGAGCAGGCAGTCGCCGTAGTCGATCGTCGCCATGCCGGCAAAGAGATCTCGGTGGAAGGGATATTGCGGGTCGTTGTCGAAAATGGCGGAAGCGCGGCGGATCGCCTGCGGCCCGAAACGGGCGCCGGGACGGTTGGACGTGGCGGCGTCGAAGGGGATGCCCCAGACGGCGGCGTCGACGCCTTTCAGCACCTTGGTATATTTGCGCCGCATGAAGGACAGCGTGCCGGCATAGGTCGGGTCGGTGGCGGCAGAGGTGAGGTCCGTTGCGGTAAAAGCGTGGTCGATGGTCTTCTTGGCCATGGGATGAATATCTCCTTTCGGCGGAAGGCAGCCCGCATTTTCAGGTCGCGGCGGATATTACGAGCCGATCCGACAATTGCCAGCGCTTTTTTGCTGCGTTGCGGCAGATAGTTCCCCGGCTATGCGGAAGGCGCCACAACGAAAAAAGGCGGAGCCGAAGCCCCGCCTTTTCCAAGTCCGTGTACCGGAAGCGATTAACGCTTCGAGAACTGGAACGAACGACGGGCCTTGGCCTTGCCGTACTTCTTACGTTCGACAACGCGGCTGTCGCGGGTCAGGAAGCCACCCTTCTTGAGCACGCCACGCAGGCCGGGCTCGAAATAGGTCAGCGCCTTGGAGATGCCGTGACGAACGGCACCGGCCTGGCCGGAAAGACCGCCACCGGTGACGGTTGCGACCACGTCGAACTGGCCTTCGCGGGCAGCGGCAACGATCGGCTGCTTCAGGATCATCTGCAGAACCGGGCGTGCGAAGTAGACCGGGAATTCGCGGCCATTGACCGTGATCTTGCCGGTGCCGGGCTTGACCCAGACGCGGGCAACGGCGTTCTTGCGCTTGCCGGTCGCATAGGAGCGACCCTGGGCATCGACCTTGCGGACGTGCACCGGAGCGGAAGGCGTTTCCTGGGTCGTGCCGAGGTCCTTCAGGGAAGAGAGATCAGCCATGATCAGGCGCTCCTTACGTTCTTGCTGTTCAGCGATGCCACGTCGAGAGCGACCGGCTGCTGTGCTTCATGGGGATGGTTCGAGCCGGCGTATACGCGCAGGTTCTTCATCTGACGACGGCCGAGAGGACCACGCGGGATCATGCGCTCGATAGCCTTTTCAACGACGCGTTCCGGGAAACGGCCTTCGATGATCTGGCGAGCGGTGCGCTCCTTGATGCCACCCGGATAACCGGTGTGCCAGTAGTACTTCTTGTCGGAGTACTTCTTGCCGGTCAGAACGACCTTCTCGGCATTGATGATGATGACATTGTCGCCATCGTCAACGTGGGGGGTATAGGTTGCTTTGTGCTTGCCGCGCAGGCGGTTTGCAACGAGGGTGGCGAGGCGACCGACAACGAGCCCTTCGGCGTCGATGATGATCCACTTCTTCTCCACCTCAGCAGGCTTCTGAACGAAGGTAGACATATCAGTTTCTTTCCTTATGTCCCCGATTGCGAAAGAGCCGCATGGGGCGTTTCTTGTTGCTTGTTTTTGGCCTGTCTCGCGACGCCAAAAAAGAAAGCGGTCCGAAAGGGCCGCCAACTCCGGGCTTTATAGTTTCGTCGCGGAAAACGGTCAAGAGACGTGTTTTGTGAGGACGTTAAAATAATAAAGCAAAAACAACGGCTTGATTGTGTGGTAAAATAATACCGCAAAAATCATCGGGGCAGCGGATGTTTGCAGGGCTCACGAGTCACATGGGCGGAATGGAATAGGTGGCGGTGACCTGCGCCACGGCCTTGGCCGGATCACCCTGGTGCAGCAGCGCATCGACGACGGCGAGCCGCTTGCCGAGCTTCAGAATCCGGCAATCGCAGTCGATGGCGGACTGTTTCGGCAGGCGCAGGAAGTTGATGGCGAGATTGGTGGTCACCACCATGGAAACCGGGCCGATCTGGGCCAAGATCGTTACCCAGCAGGCAACGTCGGCCAGCGTGAACATCGCCGGTCCCGAAATCGTGCCGCCGGGACGCAAGTGCCGCTCGTCCGGTTCAAGCCGCATGGTTGCGCAATCCGGACCGATTCTGCTGACCGTGAACTGCCGGCCATCGGTGTGAAGCTGGGGAAATTCGGTCTCCAGGAAGCGGTGAATATCCTCGGCCGTCATCCTCAGTGCCCTGCTGTCCGGCATGCCGATATCCCTTCCATCCGTGTCCGCACTGGCGCTGGACGCGCCTTTCGTGGCACAGATACAGCAAAATCATCGAGAGAGGAGATAGACCATGGCCGAAGTCGTATCGTTTCACAAGGAAACGCCTGCAGCGCCATTGGTGCGCGAAGAGCAGACCGGCGGTGTGTTGCGGCTGACGCTCGACAATCCGCCGGCCAACGCCCTGTCGGTGGCAATGATGACCGCGCTGGATGCAGCGCTCGACCGGGCGGCAGCCAATGCCGAGGTGCGGGTCATCATTCTGGCGGCGTCCGGCAAGCTGTTTTCCGCCGGCCACGACCTCAAGGAACTGACCGCCCATCGTGCCGATGCGGACCGCGGCCGTCAGTTCTTCGAGATGACCATGCGGCTCTGCGCCGATCTGATGTTGAAGATCACCCATCTGACCAAGCCCGTCATCGCCGAGATCGACGGATTGGCGACGGCTGCCGGCTGCCAGTTGGTGGCCTCCTGCGATCTGGCGATCTGCACCGACACGGCAACCTTCTGCACGCCGGGTGTCAATATCGGCCTGTTCTGCTCGACGCCGATGGTCGCCGTCAGCCGTGCGGCCCATCGCAAGCAGGCGATGGAAATGCTCCTGACGGGCGAGACGATCGACGCCTCCACCGCCAAGGATTTCGGCCTCGTCAACCGCATTGTGCCGAAACAGTATCTGGCACAGGTGGTCAACAAATATGCCGCCGTCATCGCCTCCAAGTCGCCGCTCACCCTCAAGATCGGCAAGGAAGCGTTCTACCGCCAGATCGATATGTCGCTCGAGGAGGCCTATCGCTATGCGGCGGGCGTCATGGTCGAGAACATGCTGGCGCGCGACGCACAGGAGGGCATCGGCGCCTTTCTGGAAAAGCGCATGCCGGAATGGTCGGGCGAGTGAGCGAGCGAATGCATATCGGCGATCGGTTCGCCTACCGGCATCTGCCTTTATATGATTGTTGTCGTCAACAATTGCAACCTTGAGACGCATCTAATGTGTTAAGAACATAAATAGAATAAAAAGAGAACGCATTACGATTTATTGGCTTTTGGAGGCCTGCATGTCCCTGGACCGCCGCATTTCGTTGATTACCCTTGGCGTTGCTGATGTTGCACTTGCCACAGCCTTTTACGAAAGGCTGGGTTTTCGCAAATCGTCGGCCTCGCAGGACGGCGTCACATTCATCCAGTTGAAGGGCACCGTGCTGGCGCTTTTCGGACGCGAGGCGCTGGCTCAAGATGCCGGTGTGGAGAACACGCCGCCGGGCTTCTCCGGCGTGACGCTGGCGCACAACGTGTCGAGTCCGACCGGGGTCGATGCGGTGATCAAGTTTGCCGTGTCCTGTGGCGCGACATTGGTCAAGAAGCCGGAAAAAGTGTTCTGGGGCGGTTATTCCGGCTATTTCGCCGATCCGGATGGCCATCTCTGGGAAGTCGCCCACAATCCGTTCTTCCCGATGGACGAGTATGGCCATATCGTCTTGCCGGACTGATCGGGCCTTTCGGCCGTGGCGCCGAAGCAATTGATTAAGATATTCGGAATAGAGTTGACCTTGGGGATTTCGAGGAGCGGGAAATACTGAGGACCGGCAATGGCCGGGGAGGTTTCCATGGACCACGACAACTACTCTACCGACTACATTCGCGATATCCTGGCCTCGGCGAAAACCATCGCCGTTGTCGGCGCTTCGGCACGCGACGACAGGCCCAGTCATTGGGTGATCGGCTTCCTGCTCGGCAAGGGATATCATGTCTATCCGGTGAACCCGGCCCATGCCGGCGACAAGATCGAAGGCCAGACCGTCTACGCCCATCTGAGCGACATTCCGGATCCGATCGATCTCGTCGACGTCTTTCGCCGCAGCGAGGCTTTTGCCGGTGTCATCGACGAAGTGCTTGCCCTGAAGACAAAGCCCGCCGCGATCTGGGGACAACTGGGCGTTCGTGATGACGAAGCGGCGTCCCGTGCCGAAAGCGCCGGCATCAAGGTGGTGATGAACCGCGCGCTGGTTTCGGACTATCCGCTGGTCTACCGGGCCAGCCATCCAGCTACCAAGCGGGCCGGCACGGCTTGAGCCCGCCAGTCAGAGCGAATGGTTCGGAATGAAAAGCCGATTGTTGAGATTCGATATTGGTTCGCACGCCAACACCGGACAGCGAGGATTGTTCTTGGTCGGAACGTAGTTCCACTCGGCATATTCGCCGGGATCGCAATGCCGGCTGTTCCTGACATAGCGATCGTAGAGCGTCATGCCCGCCACGTTCTTCGAGGGATAGCGCAGGATCACTGCGCCTTCGCTGCGGATCGTCTGGCGTGCACCTTCGCATGTCATGCCGGTCACATTGTAGCGGCTGATGGCGTGGGCAGGAACCGACAGCAGCAGAATGCTGAGGCAAGCGGTTGCAGCGACCTTCATGGCATGTCTCCTCGGTGCAATTTGGCGGAATGCGCCCAGTATCGTGTCCCACAATGGCTTTGTCGAGGCGTCAAGCCGTGTGCAAGACCGTTGATCGTTGTTATTGTATGCGTAGGACAGGCTGGTTGTTCGGGGGACATATCAACAGCGGATTGATCAACAGCGGATTGTATGTCTGCAAAGCTGCGGCTGGCGCCAGCAGTGATGCGATCAGACTGGCCTCGCACGCCTTTTTCTGGGGTGCATTCCCTTCTTTTGGCTTTATTGTTCTTGTCTAATGGCCTGATTTCCACGGGCCCAGCGGAGCATGCGGAGAACATCTCCGCGGACCGGGACTGAAGTGAAGCTGAACGAGGCGACCGTGAACCACGATAGTTACGACAATGCTTATATAACCGATATCCTGCACCAGACGAAGACCATTGCGCTGACGGGCGCATCGCCCAATCCGGCCCGGCCGAGCTTCGGGGTCATGCGCTTCCTGCTGTCCAAGGGGTACCGGGTCATTCCGGTCAATCCCGGCCAGGCCGGCAAGGACATCCTCGGCCAGAAGGTCTATGCACGGCTTGCCGACATTCCCGAGCCGGTGGATATGGTCGATGTGTTCAGGGCTGCCGAATATCTCGACGACGTGGTGGAGGAGGCGCTCGCCATGCAGCCGCGGCCCAAGGTGATCTGGGGCCAATTGTCGGTGCGCGACGATGATGCCGCAGCCAAAGCCGAAGCGGCCGGGCTGAAAGTGGTCATGGACCGTTGCCCGGCCATCGAATATCCCAGACTGATCATTGGTTGACCAATCGGCTTGATCTGCTGACGGTCAGTCCGCCAGCATGTCGGGCGAGGCGCGAAAGCTGCTGAGGTCATCGGCATTGGCGCAGTAGTCGTTGAAATGCTGGGCGGCAGTGCCGGCCTTGAGGTCCCGGCGGCATTCGTCCTTCGACGTGCAGTTGGAACAGTCGATCTGCATGGCGCGGAACTGCTCGCGATAATGCGTCTCGACTTCCATCGGATCGATACCGAGCGCCCGCATCATGGCCGGCATTTCGTCGGCGGCATGCGGGCCAGCCTTGGCAAGGGCGATCAACTGGTCGGGCTGAATGCCGCAATCATGGGCGATCTCGCGGATGGTCTCGTCGTCGAGCGACGCGATCATGTCCGCTTCGCTGGCGCGCTCCCAGCCCTTGGCCACCCAGTCGAAAATGCGGAAAACGGCACTGCGTGCCGCGTCATTGGTTGCGATATTCATAGCCGACCCTCCGTCAATGGCAGACAGTGTCCGCCCGGCATGGCGTGAACGCATTGATTTCGATCAAATGTGACGAAACACCATTTTGGCTGCCGGCCAAACTTTGCGATTTAAATCGCCCCGCCGCTCGCTATGATCGCGCCGTAAAAGCAGCAATAGGGAGGTTTCCATGTCCAGCAACAATCCGGGCTTTGCCACGCTTGCCGTGCATGCCGGCGCGCAGCCCGATCCGACCACGGGCGCACGCATCACGCCGATCTACCAGACGACGGCCTATGTCTTCCAGGATTCAGACCATGCCGCCGCCCTGTTCGGGCTGAAGCAGTTCGGCAATATCTACACGCGCATCATGAATCCCACCCAGGCGGTTCTGGAAGAACGGGTGGCAGCCCTTGAAGGCGGCACGGCAGCGCTTGCCGTCGCCTCGGGCCATGCCGCCCAGATGCTGGTGTTTCATACCATCATGCAGCCGGGCGACAATTTCGTCGCGGCCCGCAAGCTCTATGGCGGCTCGATCAACCAGTTCGGCCACGCCTTCAAGAATTTCGGCTGGCAGGTGCGCTGGGCGGATCCCGCCGATCCCGAAAGCTTCGCCGCTGAGATCGACGACAAAACCCGCGGCATCTTCATCGAGAGCCTTGCCAATCCGGGCGGCACCTTCGTCGATATCGCCGCCATTGCGGCCGTTGCCCGCAAGCATGGCCTGCCGCTGATCGTCGACAACACCATGGCCAGCCCCTACCTGATCCGTCCGCTCGAGCATGGCGCCGATATCGTCGTGCATTCGCTGACCAAGTTCCTTGGCGGCCACGGCAATTCCATGGGCGGCATCATCGTCGATGGCGGCACGTTCGACTGGTCCAAATCCGGCAACTATCCGATGCTGTCTTCGCCGCGGCCGGAATATGGCGGCGTCGTGCTGCACCAGACCTTCGGCAATTTCGCCTTCGCCATCGCCTGCCGGGTGCTCGGCCTGCGCGATCTGGGGCCGGCCATCGCGCCGATGAACGCCTTCCTGATCCTGACCGGCATCGAGACGCTGCCGCTGCGCATGCAGCGCCATTGCGACAACGCCATGAAGGTGGCGACCTGGCTGTCGAAGCACGACAAGATCGCCTGGGTCAATTATGCCGGCCTCGACAGCGATCCGAACCATGCCCTGCAGACCCGCTATTCGCCCAAGGGGGCGGGTTCCGTCTTCACCTTCGGCATCAAGGGCGGGCTTGAGGCCGGCAAGGCCCTGGTTGGCGGACTGACGCTGTTCTCCCATCTGGCCAATATCGGCGACACCCGCTCGCTGATCATCCACCCGGCCTCCACCACCCATGCGCAACTGACCGAGGAACAGCAGATCGCCGCCGGCGCCGGCCCCGATGTCGTTCGCCTGTCGATCGGCATCGAGGATCCGGAAGACATCATCGGCGATCTGGAACAGTCACTGGCCCGGATCTGACCCAAACCCAACCGCGCCGTGTCCTGACCGGGATGCGGCGCGAAGGAGTTAAGCATGAGCAATAGCCTCGTCTTTGATCTGTCGAGCGTCGAGCCGGAGGAGGGCGCGCCTGCCGCCGACCGGCTGATCTCCGGCAATCCGCGCTTCACCACCTGGAACCTGGAAGAAGCCGCGGGCGGCCTTTATGCCGGCGTCTGGCAGGCAACGCCCGGCAAGTGGAGGATCGCCTATGACGAGTGGGAATATTTCTCCATTCTCGAAGGTCATTCCATCGTGACGGAAGAGGGCGGCGAGCCCGTGCATCTGAAAGCCGGCGACCGCATGATCCTCAGGCCCGGCTTCAAGGGAACATGGGAAGTGGTTGAAACGACTCGCAAGGATTACGTGATCCGGCTTTGACGATCACGCCTGATCTTCGAGGTCCGAAAAGGCCTTGGCGAAATCCGGTGAGGCGATGAGCGCCAGGGTGCGGCGCAGCTCTTCGGATTCCTCCTTGCCGAAGACTGCGTCGAAGCGCGTCTGCGCCACCCTCCAGTTCGCAACCATGTCGCTCTGGCGCTTGGCCCCGGCCGCCGTCAGCCGCACGCGCTTGGCGCGGCGATCCTTCAGGTCCGGCACCAGTTCCACCAGTCCGTCGCGGATCAACGGTTTCAGCGTGTGCCCGAGCGCCGAGAGATCCATCACCATCGCCTCGGCCAGCGCCTTCTGCGTCGGCTCGCCCGCATGGGCGATCTGCGACAGCAGCGAAAACTGCGTGCCCCTCAGCCCCGTCTCTCCCATCGCATCGTCGTAGAGCTGGCCAAGCTGGCGGGCCGCGCGCCGGACCGCGCTGCTGGTGCAGTGAAGCCAGATGGCATTGTCTGTGTCGTCCATGTCTTTCACCTTTTTTCTCGCCGCCCGGCGCCGGTCACCACCGGCTTAGTCGACCATCGGCGGCATCGCCAACAAAAATGTCGAGGCGGCTCTTGCGCTCTGAAATTCCCCGCATAAATATAGTGGTATATACCAGTAAAATCAAACCCAGGAGAAAATCATGACCTCGACCCTCGGAACTGCCCTTGTTACCGGCGCCTCATCCGGCATCGGCGCCGTCTATGCCGACCGCCTTGCAAGGCGCGGCTATGACCTCATCCTCGTTGCCCGCGATGTCGCGCGGCTGGAAAAGCTCGGCGAGAGGCTTGCCGGCGATTACGGGGTCAAGGCACAGGTTCTCCAGGCAGACCTCGGCGATCGGGCCGATGTGCGCAAGGTGGAGGAACGCCTGCGGCAGGATGCCGGCATCACGCTGTTTATCAACAATGCCGGCATCGGCCCGAAAGGCCCGCTTCTGAAGACTGATATCGACTACCTCGACCAGATGGTCGAGCTGAACGTGGTCGCGACGAACCGGCTCGCCATCGCCGCAGCACAGGCCTTCGTGCAGCGCGGATCCGGTGCCATCATCAACACGGCCTCGGTGGTCGCCCTTGTACCCCAGATCTTCAACGGCACCTACAGCGCCACCAAGTCTTTCGTCCTGACGCTGACCGAATCGCTGGCGACAGAACTCGCCGGAACGAGTGTGCGGATCCAGGCGGTGCTGCCCGGCCTGACCCGCACGGAAATCTTCGACCGCGTCGGCGGCTCGATCGACAATCTCGACCAGAACATGGTCATGGACGCCGGCGACTTGGTCGATGCGGCGCTGGCAGGTTTCGACCAGGGAGAACTGATCACCATCCCGTCGCTGGCGGACAAGGCCCTGTACGACGCCTACGAGACGGCCCGAGGCGCCATGGCGCCGCACCTCTCCCTGAACAAGCCGGCACCGCGATACGGTGTCAGGTCGGCGGCTTAGGCCCGGTCCCACTTGAGATCAAGCCGCTCCAGACCGTGGAAATGGTAGATGTCCTTGACCTTCGGCTCCGCCGCGAGCCTGAGACCCGGCAGTCGTTCGAACAGGATCGGCAGGGCAAGGTTCAGTTCCAGGCGGGCGAGCGGCGCGCCGATGCAGAAATGGATGCCGGCGCCGAAGGACAGGTTGGCCGCTTGCGCGCGGCCCGGCTGGAAGGTCAAGGGATCGGTGAACTTCTGCGGATCGAGATTGGCGGCGGCAAGGATCAGGCTCACCTTGTCGCCGCGCTTGAACGACACACCGTCGATCTCCGCCGGCTCCAGGCAATAGCGCTGGAAGATGTGCACGGGCGCGCAAATGCGCAGCGCCTCCTCGACGGTGCGCTCGGTCGCCTGCGGGTCGCGGAACATCTCGACGGGAGACAGGCCGCTTTCGAGAATGATCCGCACCGAATTGCCGATCTGGTGCACGGTCGCTTCATGCCCGGCATTGAGCAGCACGATGGTCGTCGAGACCAGCTCGTCTTCCGTCAGAAACTGGCCCTTGTGTTCGGTGTGGATCATATGGGTCAGCAGATCGTCGCGCGGCTCGGCGCGGCGCTTGGCGATCATGTCCCTGACATAGGCGGCAAATTCCAGCGCCGCCTGGTCGGCGGCGATCTCGTCGGCATGGCTGCGCTTGAACATATACATGCCGACATAGGCATGCGACCATTTCAACAGTTGCGGCCCCATCTCTTCCGGAATGCCGATCATCCGCGCGATCATCGTGACCGGGATGATCTCGGCAAACGAGGAGAGCAGCTCCGTCTCGCCGTCCGTCTCGAAGCGGTCGATCAGCCGATGCGTGAGGTCGGCGATTTCCGGCTTCATCTTCTCGACATGGCGGGACACGAAGGCGCGGTTGATCAGGGTGCGCAGCCGGGTATGCTCGGGCGGTTCGATTTCCAGCAGCGAATGGGCCTCCGCCGCATCGAAATGGCGGGTATGGGCCGCCGGCTCGGCCATATCAAGCTCTTCCCGGCTGGCGATATGCAGGATCTGCCGGCCGAAACGGCGATCACGCAGCAGCGCGTTGACATGGTCGTAGCCGGTGAAGAACCACTGTTTCTGCTCCTCCCAGTAAAAGGTCGGACACTGCGCATGGAGCGCGGCATAAACCCGGTTCGGATTGCTGAAGAAGGCCGGGTCGCGCCCATCGAGGCTGACGCGGCGGGTGGCGCTGTCGATCGTGAGAAAGGAAGGCATTGTCATGCGGGCGTTTTATCGCAATCCTTGAAAGCGGAAAAGGGAGCGGAGCCCGATCAGGTGGCGGCCGTGTCCCGGTCGCCGGTGGTCATGCCGACGACGCGCCTAAGGGCGGTCACCTGGCGGTCGGCGTCGAGATCGATCTCATCGGCGGTGCCGGCCCGGTCGGCGGCCGGAATGCAGACGATCGCGTCGCCCCGCAGCACGGCCGTGCGGTTTCGCCCCATCGCCTTCGCCTTGTAGAGGGCGCGGTCGGCGCCGCTCATCAACTGGTCGAGATCGGCGGTGCGGGCCGGCATGACCGAGATGCCGATGCTGACTGTGACCTGCACGGGCCCCTTCGGCGTGTCGATATTGGTCTGTGCGAGCTGTTGCCGGATCGCCTCGGCCAGTCGGGCCGCCTCCCGGACAGTGCCTGTCCGCAGGATGGCGCTGAATTCTTCGCCGCCGGAGCGCCCGAAAACGCCCAGTGCGCCGATGATTTTCTGGCCGATCGCCGAGAAGGCGATCAGCACGCAATCGCCGGCCTGATGGCCATGCAGATCATTGATCTGCTTGAAATGGTCGAGATCGAACAGCAATTGCGCAATCATCGGCGGCTGAGCGGCGGACGCCGTGCCGCGTATCTCGCCGAAGGCATCGATAATGCCGCGCCGGTTGAGGACGCCGGTCAGGGGGTCGGTGCGGACGAGTTGCTGAAGCTTCTGCTCCGAGCGATCCATCATGATGCGTGCGCCGATCAGCAGCGAGGTCACGAAGCAGAAGATGGCAACGATCCCCGTGAACCCGAAGATCTGGGCGCCCTGCAGCGTCTGCGGCGGTGAAATGGTATTGGCGATGGCGCCCGCCAGGCAACTGGTCGCCTGCACGCACCATATTGCGGATATCAATCGCCGCCTTTTGTGCGAACTGAACTGACCCGTATAGGCGGTCAAGGCCAGGATGAAAAAGCCGGTGGCGGCTCCGAAATTGTAGAGGGCAACGCGATAGCCGAGATTGTCGTGGATCGGCGGCAACAGCATCCCGGCAATCCACAGCAGTGCAGGGATGGCGGCATAGGGCGGTACGGATCGCCCATCGAATTGCCGCAGCCCGTATGCCCAGAAGAAAAAGCAGCTGAGCGCCAGGGTGTTGGCGAATTCGATCGAGATGAAATTGGGGATGTGACCGCGCAGAGCCACCAATGCGACGCCCAGTCCGTGCGCGGCGAATCCCGCGCTCCAGCCAGCGTAATGCCGCTGGGAGCGGTCGTGCAGCCAGACAGCCGCAAGCAATCCTGCAACGGTCAGGGCTTGAGCCGACCAGAGAATGAATCCTGTCTTGATATCGAGCACGGAAAAAGGGCCTCAGCATTTTGAATGCCACGACGTTGGCGCAAACTTGGAAAGGAGTCCTTAACGCTGCCTGCCGGGTTCTGGCTTACGCACAGGGTATTGCGACTTCTTTGGGTGACTACCAATTGTTCACCATAGACTGCGGCATTTCTGTGGGTGCGGCCCATACCGCGGCTGCCGCGATGGTCACGGGCTTAAATGCCGACTAAGGCAGGCAGGCGTCGGCACATTAAGGATATCCGATGCTCACGTCTTGAAGTCGGGGGTCCGGACACTCTATGTAGGGATTGACAGGATTAAAATTTGATTCCCGCCGCGTCTACTGTGTTTGGGATATGGGCTATAAAGGACGGACATGAGAAATCCAGTTGATACCGCCATGGCACTCGTGCCGATGGTCGTGGAGCAGACCAACCGCGGCGAGCGCTCCTACGATATCTATTCGCGTCTTTTGAAAGAGCGCATCATTTTCCTGACCGGGCCTGTCGAAGACCACATGGCTTCGCTGGTCTGCGCCCAGCTGCTGTTCCTCGAAGCGGAAAACCCGAAGAAGGAAATTGCGCTCTATATCAATTCTCCGGGCGGCGTGGTTACCGCCGGCATGGCGATCTACGATACGATGCAGTTCATTCGTCCTGCCGTTTCAACGCTTTGCGTCGGCCAGGCGGCATCCATGGGCTCGCTTCTGCTGGCCGCCGGCGAAAAGGGCATGCGCTTTGCGACCCCGAACGCCCGCATCATGGTGCACCAGCCTTCGGGCGGCTTCCAGGGTCAGGCATCGGACATCGAGCGTCACGCCCGCGACATCATCAAGATGAAGCGCCGCCTCAACGAGGTCTATGTCAAGCATACCGGCCGGACCTATGAGGAAGTGGAAAACACGCTCGACCGCGACCATTTCCTGGAATCCAGCGAAGCCAAGGAATGGGGCCTGATCGACAAGATCCTGACCTCGCGTCTGGAAATGGAAGGCGCAGTGCCGGCCTGATGTCATCCCGGCCATTCACGTCCGTGTGAACGGATCGTGGCGGCTTGTATGAAAGAGGGGGTTTAAACTGGCTGCGAACGCGCTAATAGTAACTATTAAGGCTATGTTGAGTTTTTGTGACATAGTCTGACGATTCGAAGAGGTTTTCGTTGCCGCCGGTTCTCGAATGTGAACTCTGAGAACCGGATAGTACCTTGGAGAGTGAGGCAGCCCCGGCTCCGCAATGGAGCGGCCCGCGGGGCGGTGTAAGTGGACTGCACTCCGTCAAGGCGGATGTGCGGCGTGCCGGAAGGAAAAAGTTATGAGCAAAGTCAGCGGAAGCAACGGCGGTGACTCCAAGAATACCCTGTATTGTTCGTTCTGCGGCAAGAGCCAGCACGAGGTCCGCAAGCTGATTGCTGGGCCGACGGTGTTCATCTGCGATGAATGCGTCGAACTGTGCATGGACATCATCCGCGAAGAGAACAAGTCTTCGATGGTGAAATCCCGCGACGGCGTTCCCACGCCGCAGGACATCATCAAGATCCTCGACGAGTATGTGATCGGCCAGAAACAGGCCAAGAAGATTCTCTCGGTGGCGGTGCACAATCATTACAAGCGCCTGTCGCATGCCTCCAAGGGCGGCGACGTGGAACTGGCCAAGTCGAACATTCTGCTGGTCGGGCCGACCGGTTGCGGCAAGACCTATCTTGCCCAGACGCTGGCCCGCATCATCGACGTGCCGTTCACCATGGCGGACGCCACGACGCTGACGGAAGCCGGTTATGTCGGCGAGGATGTCGAGAACATCATCCTGAAGCTGCTCCAGTCGGCGGACTACAATGTCGAGCGTGCCCAGCGCGGCATCGTCTATATCGACGAAGTCGACAAGATCTCCAGGAAGTCCGACAACCCGTCGATCACCCGTGACGTTTCGGGCGAAGGCGTGCAGCAGGCGCTTCTGAAGATCATGGAAGGCACGGTTGCCTCGGTTCCGCCGCAGGGCGGCCGCAAGCATCCGCAGCAGGAGTTCCTGCAGGTCGACACGACGAACATCCTGTTCATCTGCGGCGGCGCCTTTGCCGGTCTCGACAAGATCATCTCGGCCCGGGGTGAAAAGACCTCGATCGGCTTCGGTGCGACGGTCACCTCACCGGAAGACCGCCGTGTCGGCGAAGTCCTGCGCGAGCTGGAGCCGGAAGATCTGGTGAAATTCGGTCTCATTCCGGAATTCATCGGTCGTCTGCCTGTTCTGGCAACGCTTGAGGATCTCGACGCCGACGCGCTGATCCAGATCCTGTCGGAGCCGAAGAACGCACTGGTCAAGCAGTATCAGCGCCTGTTCGAGATGGAAGATGTCGAGCTGACCTTCCACGAGGACGCCCTGCGCGAAATCGCCCTCAAGGCCATCACCCGCAAGACCGGCGCCCGTGGACTGCGGTCGATCATGGAGAAGATCCTGCTCGACACCATGTTCGAACTGCCGGAACTCGAAGGGGTTCGCGAAGTCGTCATCTCGGAGGATGTCGTGCGTGGTTCGTCGAGGCCGCTTTACATCTACGCGGATCGCCAGGAAGAAAAAGCCAACGCTTCGGCTTGACCTTGGGCGATTTGCAAGAGTTGGAGAGCCCGCTTCGGCGGGCTCTTTGCATTTTCAGACATGCTTGTGCGTCAACAGTGATGCAAGGGGCGGGCAGGGCCTGCAGAATTGTGTTCCTGGCCGGTTTCCAGTCTGTTTCTATTGGTTTAGAACAGAATCCATGTTCGCTTTCATAGGTGTCACTGGGCCTGCTCAAAGCGTCCATGCCCGGGGCAGAGATGCCGCGACGGCGCGCAAGCCACGCGATAGCTGGGCGGATTATTTGTTTTGTTGCGTTTTGTCTGTGACATGACTGTCATAATTTGCCGGTGGCCGCAGCCGGCAGGCTTGAATTCACTGTCATGGAACTCCACTTTCAGTGCGAGAGAAAGACCTGCCCCGCGGTATTTGCCCGTGGGTTCTGTGCCCGGCAACGGGACGATGGAAAGGAAATAGAATGACGAATGTAACGTCTGCCGCAACCGAGGCGAATACCTATCCGGTATTGCCCCTGCGCGACATTGTGGTGTTCCCGCACATGATCGTGCCGCTGTTCGTGGGACGCGAAAAATCCATTCGCGCCCTCGAAGAAGTCATGGGTTCGGACAAGCAGATCATGCTCGCCACCCAGATCAATGCCGGCGACGACGATCCGATGCCCTCGGCGATCTACGAGGTCGGCACGATCGCCAATGTTCTGCAGCTGCTGAAACTGCCGGACGGCACGGTCAAGGTGCTGATCGAAGGGCGCGCCCGCGCCAAGATCGATTCCTATACCGGCCGCGAAGAGTTCTATGAAGCCCAGGCTCATGTTCTGGGCGAACCTGACGAGGATCCGGTCGAGATCGAGGCGCTGTCGCGCTCCGTCGTCTCGGAGTTCGAGAACTACGTCAAGCTCAACAAGAAGATCTCCCCCGAAGTGGTTGGTGCTGCCAGCCAGATCGAGGATTATTCCAAGCTCGCCGATACGGTCGCCTCCCACCTGTCGATCAAGATCACCGAGAAGCAGGAAATGCTGGAGACGGTCAGCGTCAAGCTGCGTCTTGAAAAGGCGCTCGGCTTCATGGAAGGCGAGATTTCCGTTCTTCAGGTCGAAAAGCGCATCCGCTCGCGCGTCAAGCGCCAGATGGAAAAGACCCAGCGCGAATATTACCTGAACGAGCAGATGAAGGCGATCCAGAAGGAGCTCGGCGACGGCGAGGACGGCCGCGACGAGATGGCCGAACTGGAAGAGCGCATCGCCAAGACCAAGCTGACCAAGGAAGCCAAGGAAAAAGCCGAGAGCGAGCTGAAGAAGCTGCGCCACATGAGCCCGATGTCGGCCGAAGCCACCGTCGTGCGCAATTATCTCGACGTGCTGCTGGGTCTGCCCTGGAACAAGAAGTCGAAGATCAAGGTCGATCTCAACGCTGCCGAGAAGGTCCTCGACGAGGATCATTTCGGCCTCGACAAGGTCAAGGAACGCATCGTCGAATATCTCGCCGTGCAGGCCCGTGCGACCAAGCTGAAAGGCCCGATCCTGTGCCTGGTCGGCCCTCCGGGTGTCGGCAAGACCTCGCTCGCCAAGTCGATCGCTAAGGCGACCGGCCGCGAATATATCCGCATGGCGCTGGGCGGCGTGCGCGACGAGGCCGAGATCCGCGGTCACCGCCGTACCTATATCGGTTCGATGCCCGGCAAGGTCATCCAGTCGATGAAGAAGGGCAAGAAGTCCAATCCGCTGTTCCTGCTCGATGAAATCGACAAGCTCGGCCAGGATTATCGTGGCGATCCGTCGTCGGCTCTGCTGGAGGTGCTGGATCCGGAACAGAACTCGACGTTCATGGACCACTACCTGGAGGTCGAATACGATCTATCCGACGTGATGTTCATCACCACGGCCAACACGCTGAACATCCCGGCGCCGCTGATGGACCGCATGGAGATCATCCGGATCGCCGGCTATACCGAAGACGAGAAGCTCGAGATCGCCAAGCGGCATCTGCTGCCGAAGTCGATCAAGGAGCATGCCCTGCGGCCCGAGGAGTTCTCGGTTTCCGACAGCGCCATCGTCGCGATCATCCAGCAGTACACCCGCGAGGCGGGCGTGCGCAGCTTTGAACGCGAGCTGATGAAGCTCGCCCGCAAGGCCGTGACCGAGATCATCAAGGGCAAGTCGAAGTCGGTGGCAATCACCGGCGAGAACATCCATGATTACCTGGGCGTGCCGCGCTATCGCCACGGCGAGGCGGAAGGCCATGACCAGGTCGGCATCGTGACAGGCCTTGCCTGGACCGAAGTCGGCGGTGAGCTTCTGACCATCGAAGGCGTCATGATGCCCGGCAAGGGCCGTATGACGGTGACGGGCAATCTGAAGGAGGTCATGAAGGAATCGATCTCGGCTGCTGCCTCCTACGTCCGCAGCAGGGCTGTCGATTTCGGCATCGAACCGCCACGCTTCGACAAGTCCGACATCCATGTGCACGTACCGGAAGGTGCGACGCCCAAGGATGGTCCGTCGGCAGGCGTTGCCATGGCAACGGCCATCGTCTCGATCATGACCGGCATTCCGGTCAACAAGGACGTGGCCATGACCGGCGAAATCACGCTGCGCGGCCGGGTTCTGCCGATCGGCGGCCTGAAGGAAAAGCTGCTGGCAGCGCTTCGCGGCGGTATCAAGAAGGTTCTCATTCCGGAAGAAAACGCCAAAGATCTGGCGGACATTCCGGACAATGTGAAGAACAATCTGGAGATCGTTCCGGTGTCGCGTATGGGTGAGGTTATCGCCCATGCCCTGTTGCGGATTCCCGAGCCGATCGAGTGGGACGGAACCGTTGAAACCCCGGCGGTCGGGACCGTTGAGGGGGTCGATGAATTCGGCCAAACCTTGGCGCATTAGGCTTTATTTGCCACAATCTTGCCAAATTGGCACACTCACGACAAAAAGGCTGGCAAATTTGCCAGCCTTTTTTGTGTAAACTCGTCAAACCTCCTTGTTTTTCAGGTCATTGCGATGCTTTTGGGTTGCGACGGGCACAAGCATGCGTATTGTCCGCCCGACTTGTAAATTTTGAGTCGTTTCATGCCAATCAGAAAGGGTGGAAACATGAATAAGAATGAACTCGTATCGGCAGTCGCCGAGAAGGCCGGCCTCACCAAGGCTGACGCCGCTTCCGCTGTGGACGCCGTTTTCGAAACGGTTCAGTCCGAGTTGAAGGCCGGCGGCGACATTCGTCTCGCAGGCTTCGGCGCCTTCACGGTTTCGCGTCGCGAAGCTTCCAAGGGCCGTAACCCTTCGACCGGCGCGGAAGTCGACATTCCGGCTCGCAACGTTCCGAAGTTCTCGGCTGGCAAGGGTCTCAAGGACGCTTGCAACAGCTAATCGATTTTCCGTCCGAACGGCAATTCAAGGATTGCCGCTCGGACGGGACGACGATGTAGAAGACCCGGCCACCGTGCCGGGTTTTTTATGGCCCGCTCGCTTGTCCGGCGGTAGCGATTGAACTGTTCCAGCCGAGCCGGCATTCGTTCCCGATGAGCAGCGAATTGCGCAAGGAGCGGGAGACGAAAACCACCTGATTGGCGGCCCGTGCCCCGATCTCGACAAAACGGAACAACTGTCATGTGCCTGTCATCCGCATGACGCAAAAGCCTCCTGTTGGTTTCTCATGGAAACAGGAGGTTTCCCCATGGCTTTTAATCTTTCCCGCGCCGCATTCACGGCTGCCCTGCTGGCTTCGGTCGCCGTACCGGCCAGCGCCGAGCAGGTCTTTAACCGCATCGCATCCTTCCCGGTCGCCACCAATCTGCCGGCCGACAAGGACAAGCTCTCCACGACCTCGGCGGAAATCGTCACCGCATCCGAAGACGGCATGACGCTGGTCTATTCCGACAGCCCGCTCGGCGCGATCGGTTTCGTCGACATTAAAGACGCCAAGGCCCCGAAGGCCGGCGGCGCGGTGATGATGGATGGCGAGCCGACCTCGGTTGCCGCCATCGGCAACAAGGTCCTGGTCGCCGTCAACACGTCCGAAAGCAAGGCCAAGCCGTCTGGCCGCCTGGCTGTCGTTGATATCGCCTCCAAAAAGATCGACTCGACCTGCGATCTTGGCGGCCAGCCGGATTCGGTTGCAATCTCGCCGGACAAGAGCTTTGCCGTCATCGCCATCGAGAACGAGCGCGACGAAGAGCTGAACGAAGGCAAGCTGCCGCAGATGCCGGCGGGCGATCTGGTGATCGTCGGCCTGAAGGACGGTACCGTCGATTGCGCTTCCGTGAAGCATGTCGCCATGACCGGCCTGGCCGGCATTGCCGGTGACGATCCGGAGCCGGAATTCGTCTCGATCAACAGCCTCGGCGAAATCGCCGTGACGCTGCAGGAAAACAACGAAATCGTCATCGTCGACGGCAAGACCGGCACGGTCACGACCCATTTCCCGGCCGGCACCGTGGATCTCGCCGGCATCGACACCAAGTCGGACGGCGCGCTGAAGTTCACCGGCAAGAAGGACGGCGTGCTTCGCGAGCCCGACGCCCTGAAGTGGTTGGACGACAACCGCTTCGTGGTGGCCAATGAAGGCGATTACGAAGGCGGTTCGCGCAGCTTCACCATCTTCGACAAAACCGGCAAGGTTGCCTACGAATCCGGCCCCTCGCTGGAACTGGCCATCGCCCAGATCGGCCATTTCCCCGACAAGCGCGCCAAGTCCAAGGGCGTCGAGCTCGAAGGCCTGGAGGCGGCAACCTTCGGCGGCCAGAAGTATTTCTTCGTGCTCTCCGAGCGCGCTTCGGTCGTCGGCGTCTACAAGGACACCGGTGCCGAGCCGGAACTCGTGCAGATCCTGCCGTCGGGCGTTTCGCCGGAAGGTGCCGTGGCCATTCCGGCCCGCAACCTGCTGGTCACCGCCAACGAAGTCGATCTCGGCGAAGACGGCGGCCCGCGCTCGCATGTCATGCTCTATGAGCTTGGCGAAGGCAAAGCGGCCTATCCGATGATCCAGTCCGCACTCGTCGATGGCGCGCCGATCGGCTGGGGTGCCCTGTCCGGTCTGGTCGGCGATGCCGAAAAGGCAGGCCAGCTCTATGCCGTCAACGACAGCTTCTACAGCATGCAGCCGACCATCTTCACCATCGACGCCAACCAGACACCGGCCGTCATCACGGCGGCTCTGCCGGTCACCCGCGGTGGCCAGGCAGCGCAGAAGCTCGACATCGAAGGCGTGACGCTGGATGGCAAGGGCGGCTTTTGGCTGGCCTCCGAAGGCGATTCTGCCAAGCTCGTCGGCCACGGCCTCTACAATGTCGACGCCAAGGGCGAGATCAAGGCCGAGATCGGTCTTCCGGTCGAGCTGCTGGCCGGCCAGACCCGCTTCGGCTTCGAAGGCGTGACGCTGATCGGCAAGGGCGACGACGCGACGCTGTGGATGGCCATGCAGCGCGAATGGAAGGATGACGACAAGGGCACCGTCAAGCTCGTCTCCTACAACATCAAGGCCAAGGAATGGGGCGCTGTCAGCTACCCGCTCGACAAGACCGAAGCCGGCTGGGTCGGCCTGTCGGAAATCACCGCCCACGGTGATCACGTCTATATCGTCGAGCGCGACAACCAGGTTGGCGACAATGCCAAGCTGAAGAAGCTCTACCGCGTCGCCATTGCCGACCTGAAGCCGGCCAAGCTGGGCGAAAAGCTGCCGCTGGTGGCCAAGGAAGAAGTCCATGACTTCATCCCGGACCTGAAAGTGACCAACGGCTACGTCGTCGACAAGCTGGAAGGCTTCACCTTCGACGCGAGCGGCAAGGCCTTTGCCGTGACCGACAATGACGGCGTGGACGACTCCTCCGGCGAGACGCTGTTCTTCCCGGTCGACCTGAAGGGCACCAACTAAGTCTTCGTCCTCCCAAGACGACAGCAAGCAGAAGGCCGAGCGAGCGATCGCCCGGCCTTCTGGCGTTTCGGGGGCTGCGGATCAAAGCCCTTGCAGGAAGGCGATCACCGGTTCGGCCAGGGCCTCGGGCGCCGAGACATGCGGCGCGTGGCCGGTGGCAAGCGTGGCGACCGCAGCACCGGGCACCAACTGCTGCATGCGGCGTTGCAGGTAGAGAAACACCGACTGGTCTTCGGTTGCCTCGACATAGAGCCTGGGGACGCTGCCGAAACGGGGTAGCGTCAGATGAGGTGCCGTTGCCCGTCCACGTTCCGGCTGCGGTGTGAGGCGGGCTGCGGCGCGCTCTGCCATGTCCAATGGCAGGTCGTTCAGGAAATGCCGGATGGCCGCCTCGGGCGGCACGGTGCTGGTTAGCCGGTCGGCAGACCAGATCAGATGCGGGGAGATGCCGGCCGCCTCCGGGTGCTCGGCCAGCGCCTCGCGCACCAGCTGGCCAAACCCCATGCCCGACGGCAGCATCATGCCGGCGACATAGACAAGGCCGCGGATCGATTGCGGCACGGCCTCGGCCAGGGCAGAGGCCGCAACCCCGCCGCCGGAATGGGCGATCACCGCGACCGGCCGACCGACCGCCTCGATGATTGTTCTCAGATGATCGACATAAAGCTCGAGCGTGACCTTCTCTGCCGGCGTATCGTCGGTGCCATTGCCGGGCAGGTCGATGGCAACAGGCCGAAAGCCGGCTTCGGCCAGCAGCGGCGAAAAATCCTCCCAGACCCAGGCGCCCTGCCAGGCGCCATGGATCAGCAACACGGGCAGGGGTGTTCCGCTCATCCCTTGGCGGCCGGCGCGTAGGAGCGCTGGTACATGGCCTTCAGATGATCCTCGACGGTGATCGGCGGAAATTTCGGCTGTTCGCCGGGGGCAAGGCAGTTCGGCAGGCATTCGACCACATGGTCGGGATTGCCGACATAGAAGAACGGGATCGAATAGCGCTCCCGTCCGCTCTCGTTGACGACCCGGTGCAGCGTCGAGCGGTAGCGCTCGTTGGTCCAGCGGGCGATCATGTCGCCGAGATTGACGATGAAGGTGCCGGGGATCGGCTCGGCATGGATCCAGCTGCCGTCATCGGCATCGAACACCTGCAAGCCGCCGACGTCGTCCTGCATCAGCAGCGTCAGGCCGCCGAAATCCGTGTGTGCACCGGCGCCTTTTTCGTTGGGCGCGGCGTCCTGCGGCTGCGGCGGGTAATGCAAAAGCCGGAGCGTGCCGAGCGGTTCGCGGCAATAGGCATCGAAATGGTTCTCCGGCAGGCCGAGCGACAGGGCCATGCCGCGCATCAGCCGCTCGCCGAGATCGGTGAGTGCGGCGAAATAGGCCATCATGGTGGGCCGGAAGCCCGGCTGATCCGTGGGCCACTGGTTGGGGCCACGGTTGAAGCGGCGCGCCACCACGCGCGGGTCGTCGGGTCCAAGCTCCGGCCCGATATAATAACCCTCCTTGAGATCCGCCGGCGCGCCCGGCTCCAGCGTCTGGCCGCGCAGATGCTCGTAGCCGCGGTTGCAGAAGGACTGCGCCTTGTCGACGGCGAGCTTGTCGTCGATCGGCCGGTCGAAAAAGGCCCTGGTCTCGGCAAAGGCCGCATCGATCAATCCCTGTGGAATGCCATGCCCTGCGCAGTAGAAAAACCCCTTTTCGAGGCATGCCTGTCGCAAGGCCGCTCCCACCTCGGCGCGTGTCTCAGGCTTGGACGAGGATAGGCCTGAAATGTCGATCACCGGCAGGGCGGCCGTCTCGACGGAACGGGCTTGCAAGAGGGCGCTCATGGACTTGTCTGGCTCCTGGCTGGCGGGGGCGTTTCAGCGAGGCTAGTCCAGCCGGGGCGCAGTCGCAACGGGGGCAATGATCAAATTTTGGGTGCTTTCGCGATGTGCTTATGGATTGGGCATATGGTGAACGCTGAACGCGGTACACGTTCGGCCGAATCCCCCTTGAACATGGGGACAGAGCCAGCGCACCCCCTCTGGCTTGCCAGCCATCTCCCCCACACGGGGGGAGATCGGATGGAGCGCCGGCCCACGCCTCTCGCTCATGTTGGAGCAAGAAAGGCCAAGAAATATGTCCGCGAATTCTGAGGTTGACGGGAGGCAGAGAGTTGACCGCTTGTCGATCTCCCCCCGTGTGGGGGAGATGCCCGGCAGGGCAGAGGGGGGGTCGCATATCGAAGCGCGCCCGAAGTGTTCCATGCGCCGGCATGTAGGGAATGGGGATCGCAGCAGGTGCCGCCTGCAAACGCGCGGCAACTAAACCCGCCAAACCCTACCAGCGCTGATGCACATGCGGTGCGATCAGCCGCTCGTAGGTGTCGCGGGCTGCCGCCATCACCTCGGCCGAGAGCGCGGCCAGATCGGAGGCTTCGGCATTGGCCTTGGCCTGGGCGGCATTGCGGGCGCCGGGGATGACCACGGTCACAGTATCGTTCATCAGGATCCAGCGCAGCGCCAACGCCGCCATGGAGCCGCCCTGCGGCACCAGCCTGCGGATCTCCTCGACGGCCTCAAGGCCGGCTTCGAACGGCACGCCGGCAAAGGTCTCGCCGACATCGAAGGCCTCGCCATGGCGGTTGAAGCTGCGGTGATCGTCCGTGGCAAACACCGTTTCGCGGCTGATCTTGCCGGACAGAAGGCCGCTCGCCAGCGGCACGCGGGCAATCACGGCGACATTTTTGCGTTTGGCTTCCTGGAAAAACAGATTGGCCGGGCGCTGGCGGAACAGGTTGAAGATGATCTGGATGCTGACCACGCCGGGATATTCGATCGCTTTCAGCGCTTCCTCGACCTTTTCGACGCTGACGCCGTAATGGCGGATCTTGCCGGCCTTGGTGAGATCGTCCAGCGCGCCGAACACGTCAGGGCGATAATACACCTCGGTCGGTGGGCAATGCAGTTGCACGAGGTCCAGCGTCTCGACGCCGAGATTGCTAAGGCTGCGGTCGATGAAACCTTCGAGATTGGCCTTGGTATAGCCATCCGCCACATGCGGGCTCAGCCGCCGACCGGCCTTGGTGGCGACCATCGGCCGGGGACCGGTGCGCGATTTCAGCACGTCGGCGACGATCTTTTCCGAGCGGCCGTCGCCATAGACATCGGCCGTGTCGATGAAGGTCATGCCGGCATCCAGCGCCGCATTGAGTGCGGCGCGGCCGTCGGCTTCCTTGACATCTCCCCACGAGCCGCCGATCTGCCAGGCGCCGAAGCCGATTTCGCTGACGGTGAATCCTGTCTTTCCAAAACCATGCTGTCGCATCTGTTGTCTCCTTGCGTCATTCTTTGCGCTTGCTGGTAACAACTGCGGTCGCAAGCGGCAAGGTCAAGGGCGGCGGGCCGGAAAGGTCATCGAAAAGCCCGGAAGCCCTGATATCCAGGGCATGACGTTGAAACAGGCCAACCGTGCGAGCGCCTTTGCATCAGATCTTCTCCATCCGACCCGGGAGTTGCCAGTGGTGTTGCTGAAAGCGACCCTGTGGAGACTGTGGCGCATGGCACGGTGGCTGTCGCTGCTGGCGGCCGTCTGGCTGCTCGGTGAGCAGGGCCTGGCACTTTATCGCACCGGCATAACCTTCGGCCTGGTTGATCCGGTGCGACTGGCCGAATACCGGCTCTATATGGCCGGCTCCGATCGATTTGTCGCGGAAATCGAAGCGGCGATCGCGGCGGAGGACTATGGCTATGCCGAGGATCTCTGCACGCTTGCCACCCGCTACGGCCATGACCTGCCGCCTGATCTGCGGGAACGGGCCGTGCCCGGTTTTGCCACCCGCGCCTTCGTGTCGAGCAGCCGCGCGGCGCGCGGCTTTGTCTTCGGTTCCTTCGATAGCGGCGAGGAGATTGCCGGCTCGGTCGCCAGCGATCTGGTTGGCGTCGGCGATCTCCGGGATTTTTCCGTTCAGGGCGTCGCCTACATGGCCGGGCGCGACTACGATCCGTTGCTGCTCGGCCTGTCGGCCGCCGGCCTCGGGCTGACGGCGGCCACCTATGGCTCGGCCGGTGCCGGTGCCCTGCCGGATGCCGGCCTGTCGCTGTTGAAGAACGCTTATCGGGCCCGCAAGCTGTCGCGGCCGCTGACCACCTATCTGACCAAAACCGCGACCCGCGTCGTTGACATGAAGGTGCTGCGCCGTGAACTGACCGCCGTGGCGGACGAAGGGGTGACCGGGCTCGGCAAGGTGCGCAATGCAGCGGCCAAGTCGCTGGACAAGACCGCCGCCCGCACCCTGCTGGACGATGCCGAGGTGCTCGGCGATATCGGCAAGCGCGGCGGCGCAAGGGCGTCCGTGGCGGCCCTGTCGATTGCCGACGGTCCAAAAGACCTGCGCAAACTGCAACGCGTCACCCGCCATTTCGGCAGCGAATCGTCCACTGTCCTGAAATTTCTCGGCAAGACGGTGCTGAAGCTCGGCTACGGGCTCTATGCCTTTGCCGCGGCACTCGCCTCTCTGGCGCTGACGCTCCTCTGGATCGCCATCAAACTGCCCGCGCGACTGGCGCTGCGCATGCTGGGGCGTCGGCTGGGGCTGGGGGAG
>NZ_JAAXMM010000110.1 GCF_012276985.1 Agrobacterium sp. a22-2
TTGTTGAAGCGCCAGCGGCAGATCGGCGCATCCCGCGCCATGTCACGCTTGAAGCCGAGCCGGGAGAACTCTTTTTCCAGTGCGTGATACCCGACCAGCGCCTCCACCCGCGCCACCAAGTCGACATCGTAAGTCACCCGCGCCGGTGCGGCCGCCGGGTCGGTGAGCAGCAAATCCACCGCGCAGCCGCCAACGAACACCAACTGATCCCGCAGCTCCCCCAATACATCCGCAATCAGTTCAATCTTCGCCAGGTTCGGATGCTCTCGCCTCATTGGAAATAAGGCTCCAGCAACTTTTGCGCGGCGTCGCGTTCGCGGACCTGGCCGCTGCGGATCGCATCGAACAGCGCCAGCACGGCATGTAACCGGGCGTCCTTCAGCGCGGCTTCCGGC
>NZ_JAAXMM010000111.1 GCF_012276985.1 Agrobacterium sp. a22-2
ATTCAGGGCATTGCGCTGGGCGGAGAATGGGCGGGTGCGGTACTGTTGTCGATGGAACACGGCAAGCCGCATCAGCGCGGGCGCAACGCGTCCTTTGCTCAGGTAGGGCCGTCCTGCGGTTCGTTGATCGGCACAGGCCTCATTACGCTGGTGACGTTGGCGATGTCGGCGGACGATTTCCAGCAATGGGGCTGGCGGATCCCGTTCCTGCTGAGTCTGGTGCTGGTCATCTTCGGTTTGTGGCTGCGCCGGGGTGTGGGTGAGACGCCGGCATTTTTACAACTGGAGGCGTCGAAAGATGTTACGCAGTCGCCGATCCGCGAAGTCTTCACGCAGCACATGCGTCCACTGCTGATCGCCGGCGGATCGCGAATCGGCTCTGACGTGCTCTATGC
>NZ_JAAXMM010000112.1 GCF_012276985.1 Agrobacterium sp. a22-2
GGATTCACGCTCATCTTCCTGAGAAGGGTCACGCATTTCACGCAGTTCAGGCTGACGGAACAGGGCGTTGCCGTCGGCGCCCAGTTTGCCGTCCAGGCACACCAGATCGCCCTGCTTGGTGATCACCAGCGGGTTGATCTCAACCATCGCCAGGTCGCGCTCCAGGACCAGCGTCGCCAGGCCCATGAAGATCTTGGCGAACTGGCTGACTTGCTTGCCGGTCAGGCCCAGTTTGAAGGCCAGCTCACGGCCCTGATAAGGCTGTGGACCCGCCAGCGGATCGATGGTCATTTTGTGGATCAGTTCAGGGGTTTCTTCCGCCACTTTCTCGATTTCCACGCCGCCTTCGGTAGACGCCATGAATACGATGCGACGGGTCGCGCGGTCTACGACGG
>NZ_JAAXMM010000113.1 GCF_012276985.1 Agrobacterium sp. a22-2
CTATAATGTCGCACCATCACAAAACATCCTTGCAATCATCAATGATGGATCAAATAATCGCTTAGGCAAGCTTAGATGGGGACTTATTCCACCTTGGGCAAAAGATGAAAAGATCGGTTATAAAATGATCAATGCTCGAGCCGAAACAATTAACGAGAAACCGGCCTTTCGAAGACCGCTTGTCAGCAAACGCTGCATCATACCAGCAGACAGTTTTTATGAATGGAAACGGCTTGATTCCAAAACCAAAATCCCAATGCGGATCAAATTGAAATCATCTGCTCTTTTTGCGTTTGCTGGCTTATATGAAAAGTGGAGCACACATCAAGGATACCCTCTTTATACCTGCACCATCATAACAACTGAGCCTAATGAGTTCATGAAAGATATACAC
>NZ_JAAXMM010000114.1 GCF_012276985.1 Agrobacterium sp. a22-2
TGCCACACCGGGGCGATTCATCTCTCCGGCCCGGTGCCGAAACTCCATGACCTGCACGGCAATCTGGTGATTGAGGAGGGACGGCCATGAACACGGTACTTATTCCTCCCGGTCCCGGCGGCTACGGTAAAGGGCTTTGGCTGCCCGTTGCCAGCGGCAAAAAGGTGCTGTCACTGACCGGGCGCGAGAGTCATCCGGTGGCGATAGAAATCGGTGCGCTCACTGAATCGGAAGTGGTGAACGGCTTCTCCGATATCCCGCCTGATAACGACATCCTGTGCGTGGTGATTAACTGCGCCGGGTCCCTGCGCTGCGGCCTGTATCCGCAGAAGGGCATCCCGACCATCAATGTGCTGCCCACCTGGCGCGCGGGGCCGCTGGCGCAGTTTATTAG
>NZ_JAAXMM010000115.1 GCF_012276985.1 Agrobacterium sp. a22-2
GTTTATGGTACAGGTATCAAGTCCGCTTCCTCTGTCTGTGGCTGTTAGCGCCATTGAGATAAGACTGTATATACCGCCATCAGTCCTAGTATTGGCATCCCGTACCACCATTATTTAAATGTTCTATGGACACACGCTGTTATTTGAAGGTTAATCCCTGGTCGAATGATTATCCATGTGAGTGCTTTTCCAGCCAGGCCTGATGGGATATGGCTGGCATAGATAGTTCAGTTTTCATCACCAGTTTGATCGCAAAGCTATGCCACATAGCACTATTGGCTTTATAATCATTAACGGTAAAAGTGGTATTGAATAGTGATACTCCTATGCAACACATTCAACATGTAGCCTGATTCTGATAACCGCTTTCGTTAGAAATGGCTTACTCCATAG
>NZ_JAAXMM010000116.1 GCF_012276985.1 Agrobacterium sp. a22-2
AACGTGTAGTCATCAATGCGAGTTGGAACCAGCAATGGCGATGCCGAACCATCTTGAAACCGGATTAAGCATCGTGGGTTTTCAAATGACCAATCCAGGGGTTCACTAACTTGGATCCTTACCGTGTTAGCATCATGCTGTTCATCTACCACAAGGCAACTAATCGTTTTGCTTCCGGGAATATCATCGGTAAGAACGTTGCGATCGCCGTAGTTATAGCAAAGAGCATCCATTTCTGTGCTGGTTGTATGCGTTAGCCGCTGATATCGATATTTCATCAGCCTGCGCATTCCTATACGGTAAGCCCTATCTGGATCCTTCACTCCATCAAGGGTGTAGTCCTCCACTTTCTGAGGCGTAGGGTTGTCGCTGAAACGGCATTGAACCGTTT
>NZ_JAAXMM010000117.1 GCF_012276985.1 Agrobacterium sp. a22-2
TTCAAACAGCATGGCGATCAGGCGGTGCGGATTGGCGTCTACCACGGACGTCTCGATGCCGACTTGCGCATAGGCACCGATGGCACGGCGTGCAGCGTACATGGAAATGGTCCTCGCTGTGGTCTGTTTGTTTTGGGTTGTGCTCTAAGCCTAAACCCGGCTTAGTTGTTGCTCGAAGTTTGCTTTGTAATGGCCGCAAGCTGCGTCGTCAGGTAATTGCTGGTGTTCGTCATGCTGGCCACCGCGGAGGACAACGCATTGAATTGCGTGTAGTACAGCGCCTGCTTGTTATCCAGGCGCGTCTGCATGGCGGTGATCTGGCTGGCAAGCGAAGTCAGCGAACTGTTGATCGAGTCGGTCTCGTTCTGCAACATGCCGCTGGACGCCAGC
>NZ_JAAXMM010000118.1 GCF_012276985.1 Agrobacterium sp. a22-2
GAAACGCACTGACAACGTTTTACCCTTCCTTCAACTCTGTGTCGAGTTACCATCCCAGCGAAGGGCCATCCTGTGTCCGTTCCTGTATTTCCAGCTGGCGCTCACGCTCCAGGGATAACTCATATTCGCGTTCCTGTATCAGCCGTTCGTCCCTTATTTCCTGTTCTCGCTGTATAACTGACTCAAATGTTCTGTCCGCTCGCTCAAGTGCTGCACCTGCTGACTCAACTGCATGACCCGTTCGTTCAGCATCGCGTTGTCCCGTTGCGTAAGCGAAAACATCTTCTGCAATTCCACGAAGGCGCTCTCCCATTCGTTCAGCCGCTGCATATAGTCCTGTTGCAGTTGCTCTAAGGCGTTCAGCAAATGTCTTTCCAGCTCCGTCATGC
>NZ_JAAXMM010000119.1 GCF_012276985.1 Agrobacterium sp. a22-2
CTCGAAAATCGTGTCTTCAGTGACTTTTTGCCCGCTTTCTTTCGATGCCACACCATAACCGAAGAAGTGGCTCTTGCCGTCGATGGTTATAGCGACGGCCATGCCGGGGATTTTCTGCTCGGCCATGAGCGGGCGCACCGTTTCATCGACAATACGGCGCAAGTCGCCATCATTCGCCTTGCTCGCAGCCAGCGCGCAATTATTCGGGATAATAGCGGCAGTGGTGAGGAAACCGATCAAAAGTGTCGTAGATTTTCTCATGACAGAAAAATTAACCTCATGATTATGCGTTCCGCTGCATCTTTCTCAAGACATAGCCGGTATTGCGCGGTCCATTATATTGAAGCCCGCTTTGCGGGATATATGCCTTTCAGGCCCAGCTTATATA
>NZ_JAAXMM010000011.1 GCF_012276985.1 Agrobacterium sp. a22-2
CTAAAGCGGTCCTTTTGCGTTGCTAAAACAACGAAGCCCATAACAGTTAACGCGGGGTGGAGCAGCCCGGTAGCTCGTCAGGCTCATAACCTGAAGGCCGCAGGTTCAAATCCTGCCCCCGCAACCAACCATTCCTGCGATAACGACAAAGCCCCATCATGGGGCTTTTTGCGTTTCTGGGGCCGGGGGACCTGACATTCTGGAAGCATTCGGTCCAGCCTGACCTTGCCCCGTTGAGATAATCCATTTTGAAGTAAGCTCTGGCCCAACGAGAGGACCAGGGAATGAAGCGCAGCCGTTTCACGGACGAACAGATTATCGGCATACTGAAGGAGCACGAGGCAGGCACGCCGGTCTCGGAGCTTTGCCGCAAGCACGGCGTCAGCGATGCGAGCATCTACAAATGGAAGGCCAAATTGGGCGGTATGGACGTATCCGAAGCCAAGCGGCTGAAGACTCTTGAGGACGAGAACGCGAAGCTGAAGCGGCTTCTGGCGGATGCGATGCTCGACAATGCTGCTTTGAAAGACCTCTTGGGAAAGAAGTGGTGACGCCCGCAGCAAGGCGGAACGCTGTCACTCATCTGATGGATCACCACCAGATGAGTGAACCACTGCCCGGCAGGCGGTGTTTACACCGCTGAGAGGGGCGGGCGTGTAAAGCCAGCGGCTTTTGCCGAATGACGATCCGTTACGAAACCAGACGCAGCGACGATGATCGTCTTCGCGAGCGGATGAAAGCATTGGCGCATGAACGCCGTCGCTTCGGTTATCCCTTGGCCGTCAGGTGATTGCCACGCAATCACCGTCAGGCGACGCATCCACGTGCTGCTCAAACGCGAAGGGCACCGTGTGAACCACAAGAAGCTCTTCCGGCTCTATCGGGAGGAGAAGCTGACCGTGCGCAAGCGCGGCGGCCGCAAGCGAGCGATTGGCACGCGAGCGCCGATGCTGGTCCCGATGGCGGCCAATGATCGCTGGTCGCTGGACTTCGTGTCGGATCAACTCACCGATGGCCGCAGGTTCCGTGTCCTCACGATCGTCGATGATTGCACCAGAGAATGCCTGGGCCTCGTCGCCGATACGTCGCTCTCCGGCCTGCGGGTTGCCCTTGAGTTGGATCAGGTCATCGAGAAGCGTGGCAAGCCAAGAATGATCGTCAGCGACAACGGCAGCGAGTTCACCAGCAATGCGATCCTGCAATGGACGGACCGCGCCAAGGTGGATTGGCACTATATTGCGCCGGGTAAACCGATCCAAAACGCCTTCATCGAAAGCTTCAACGGGCGGCTGCGGGATGAGCTCTTGAATGAAACGCTCTTCTCATCACTGACCCATGCCCGGTCAGCACTTTCAAGCTGGCGTAGTGACTACAATGATCACCGACCACATTCCGGTCTCGGCTGGCTGACGCCGGCCGAGTTCGCTCAGACCATCAACCCGCGACGCGATGCGGTGCTGCGCAACCGGAATGGCTCCGCACCGCAACCCGCCGCTACCGCCCCAAATACAGCAACCCAAAACCGCTGGAGCGAACTCAAAACTGGATAAAACTTGGGGGCAAGGTCAATTTGCGTGGAGTTTCGGTTCCATTGCCGAAACTTCCGCTCCAGTTGCCGAGGCGTGTATTCCGAGTCGTTGGAGATGATGACGAAGCGGTCATTGAGCAGGCCGAGCAGGGTGCCGGCTTTTCGCTGTATCCGTGACTTGAGTGCAGCCGGACGGCCGTCGCCGAAGTCTGGCTGCTCAGTTCAGACAGTTGCGCATTCGACCCGGTCTCTGCCTGAGGCTTTGGCCAGATAGAGTGCGTTGTCAGCTTGGCGTAGCAGAGTGTCGCGGTCTTGTCCGTGGGCCGGGTAGGTCGAAATACCGAAGGATGCGGTTACCGCGGATGGTAAGCCAGAACCCTTAGGCATCGCGTTACGCAGTGTGGTGCGGATCCGCTCGGCGTTAGCACGCGCCGTATCGAGGTCGACCTCCGGCATCAGAACAACAAACTCCTCGCCGCCGTAACGGCAGACAACGTCGCTGAGGCGAACCGCATCGCGCAAGCTCGTGGCAAAGTTTTGTAGGACGACATCGCCTGCCTGGTGACCATAAGTGTCGTTGATTGCCTTGAAGTGGTCGATGTCGGCCATCAATAGGGTGAGTGGCTTGCCGGACCTTGCGGCGCGCGCCAGTTCGCAAATCACCACTTGGTCAAAATGGCGACGGTTGTAGAGGCCGGTCAGCGGGTCGCGGATCGACTGGTCAAGAAGCTTTTGCTGCAGGGCCTCGACTTCCCGCTCGGCGCGAACGCGATCGGTCACATCCATCAAAAGACTGATCAGAGCTTTCTTGTCGCCAACTTCCATCACATTGCCATGGATTTCGACGTCGATGATATTCCCGTCCTTGCGCATGCCGCGCACCGTATGGCGAATGCTTTTCGCTTGGCCCGACAACCGGCGGCGAATGCTCTCCTCAACGATATGCCGGTCCTCTGGATGAAAATAAGCCATCGGATCGCTGCCGACCACCTCCTCGGCCGCGCAGCCGAACATCATGGCAAAAGTCTCGTTGGCATAGGTTACGCTATCGTCTTCGACAATCGTGATCCCGACCAGCGACTGGCTTACCAAGCCGCGAAAACGGAGCTCGGATTCACTCAATGCCCGCGTTATCGTTTCATTCTCGCGCAACGCCTCTTCAAGCGCTGCCGTGCGTTGTCTTACCTGTTCCTCCAGCAGTACGGTTGTCTGGAAGATGCTGAAATCGGAGCCCTGCATCGTTGCGCTCCGTTCGGCGCGATCCATCAAGACCTTGACGATCTTGTTCAGCCTAATGATTTCGTCTTGCAGGTGGTCGAAATCATTTTGCTCCGGGCCGTGGGGTTCAGCGGCAATCGCTTGGCTGGTCATGCAGCGGCCTTCCCGAAGGCGATACCGACGAGGGTCTGGTTGACGTGGACGCCCTGATACTGTTCGCCATAGGTATTGAAGCCGACAGCGCCGTGCCCACGCAGGAGCGCGCCGACGTCGGAGCGCAGTTTCAATTGGGAGATCTCCAGTTTGCGCAGTATGCAATCGAAAACCAGCATGGCCTGTGGCGGGCCGATCGCCGAGGTGATGGCCTCCAACGCATGAACCAGGTTTGCCATCAGGTCGACGCCTTTGGCGACGCGGAAGACCAATCCCTCCTCAATCGCGCAGTAGAAAGTCAGGCTGCCGTCCGGATTGGCGCGCTGGATCGAGCGCACATAGTTGGTTCCGTCCAGCATGACCACGACAGGAGAGGCGGCAAAATGTTACGGGTCTAGTTCAAAGCCGCCGGTGTTGAGGATGCGAGCATATTCCTGGGCGGCGGGTCGCCCGTTGATTTCCTTGACCACGCGATGGCCGCTGTCTGCTTCGGTGACGACGAGCCGCTCGTCCATCGCCATGAAATGCTGTGTCTTGAAGATGCGGAAAGGTAGCGCCGTGTGCATCACCACGCACACGGCGCTGTCAGTATGGAAAATTCCATCATGGAAAACGAAGGTTTGCTCCAGAGCAAGGTCGTCGCCAGCCGAACCGCCGATCAGCGGAATTTCGCCAAGACCCGTTTGTAGCGCCCGCGTTACCTGCTCCTCGCGGATCGACAAACCGTCAATAAACAGCAGACCGAAGGAATTGTGGCGGTTCGCGCCAGGAGCCTGAGCGAGCAGTTCGGACTGGAGTGCTTTGCCAAGTTCTTGGCCGCGCGCCATCTTGAACTCGGACAGACTGTCAAGAAAGCCGATGGTTATGTCGAAATCGTGCCTTGAAAAACTGAGGCCGACCATGCTTCCGTCGGAGCAACCCTGGCTGCCGATCTCTCCGGCCGTTGTGCAGCCGACTACCGGAATGCCGGCGAAACGTGCCGCAATTGCCTGTTCAAGCGCAGCGCGGTCATAGCCTGGCGAACAGAAGATTAGAACGAGGGCGGTGTCTTCCCGCTGCAGCGCATCGCCGAGCTCGGTGATCGCCGTTGTTGGATCCGAAGCCAATGAGTGGCCATTGAGAACAGCCCCGGTTCGAGGCGATGCTTCCTGTGCGTCTAATTGGGCCATCTTCATGGTTGAGAGCCGCACGTTACCGCAACCTCGCCGGGTGCGGTCGCGGCCGGCGGTAAAATCGACACGGGAGACATGTAGACCATCGCCAGAGCGGTGGCCCGAGTGTCGCTTTCGGCTCCAGAATCGGAAACGTTCGGTATCCGCGAACCCGCTCGCAGGAACTCCATTGCGCCGAATGGAGCATCGAATTTCGTGCCGGTTAGCCCGATTTCCGGCTGCTGCGATTGCTGCCGCAAACCAAGGCCAGGCTCTTGCACAGCGACCGCCGAGCCGCCAAATTTCCTGAAACCGGACACAGAATCCTCCAACCTTCGGAGAGAGCATACCCTTTGAAAATTTAGGAGCTCTTAATTAGCAAACCAAAAATTATGCGAAGGCGCAATTCGTGCCACCACCACTATGGAGAGCAAAGTGCGTGGCGGCGACATCGTTTCGCTTCAGCGGCGATACGGGCCACCGATTTCCATCGAGAGGCCCCGTGGCCGCGTGTGAGCTCATTGAGCGAAAACGTTAATGGCTATGAGTTCGCAATCAAGCAGCGCTGAAGGAACGATATGGCGCGCCGGGCTCGAATGCTCAGGTGCGCCGCTTGTTCAATGATCTCCCAGAAGGGAGCCGAGCGTGGACTTGCACGTTCTTGTTCCCTCATCGAGCACAGTGGACCTGTCACATCACACATAGACCGACATTTCGTTAGGAGAAGTCGCTCCGTTCATGCTGGCGGCTGGTTGCTTGCGACAAAGGCTTAGCGCTGAGAGGCGCGGTTCGGAGGCGACGGTTTTCCGCACCGTCGAACCCACCATGGTTTCTCGGGCTATTGCTCCGAGCGTTCGTCGGCCTTGTCCCGCAATCGGTTCCAGTGATGCATCCTGTTTGCCGCCTGGACCGCAATGGCATGCATGGGAATGGGTTTCATGGATGTGACAGGAAGGGGCATCTGCTCGTCCGAGCGTCTGCCCGCCGCCCATCGGCCAAGTTCCTGTCCAAGGGCCATCGAGAGCGCAACGCCTCGTCCGGAATAGACTCCGCCGAAAACAAGGCCAGGAGCGAGCCGATAGAGCCGGGGTTGCCGGTCAGGAACGACCGCGAACGTACCGTGCCAATATTCATCAATCTTGGGAGGGCCACCGAAGGCCTTGAACGCCTTTCCAAGGATCTGGGAGACTTTTGTGCGTCCGCGCTCTGCCTCGTCGAACCAGAAAGTGTGTGTGGCGCCGCTGACAAGCCGATTGTCGCGGTCATAATGAAAGTAGCGAAGATCGTTGCGCATGTCGGAAACGGCCGGGTTGCCAACCAGGATTTGGCCCCGCAGTTCTTCCGACAGCGGCGGGGTGGCCGCCTGGAACACCTTGAGTGGGATAAGCGTCCGCTTCAGGCCGGGCCAGATGTCCCCCGTCAATGCGTTGGTGGCAAGAATGACCTCCGGCGCGGTAACGCTTCCCGACGCGGTGAAAACCCGCCAACCCTTTTCGACGCGCTCGATACGGGTAGCGCGTGAGTTTTCGAAAATTGTCACGCCTTCGCGCTCGATGGCCGCCGCAAGTCCGAGCGTCATCGCGAACGGGTTGATATGGCCCGAATTGTGCACCATCCAACCGCCGAGATAGGGGCTGCCGATACAGGCAGACACCTCGCCACGGTCGAGCCAGGAGACGTTGGCGCCAAACGCCTTCCATTCATCGTGGAACTGGCGGGCACGCGCCAGCGTCTTTTCCGTATGGGCCGGCTGCAGCCAGCCCTCCTGGACCTGATGGGCATCGATATTGAAGCGCTGCATCAGGCCAAAGGCGACACCTGCCGCATCTGCCACCATCCGGTTGTAACGTTCGCCTAACGGCTTGCCGTAAACCATCTCGAACTCGGAAGGCGACGCCTTGGAATGGTGGGATATGACGAGACCGTTATTGCGACCCGACGCCGCCGATCCGATCTCGTTGCCCTCCAGCAGCACGACGTTCATGCCGCTGTCTCGGGCGCCGAGAGCGGCCGCCATGCCGGTGAACCCTCCGCCGACCACGAGAAGATCGGTTTGGTGGTCGCCGGACAATTTCGGCGCTGTCGTCCTGTTCTGAGACGTCTTTCTCCAGAGATGCGGGGTCTGCCAGTCGACATCAAACATGGATCGTCTCCTCGGTCGCACCGCCGAGATAATGTTCGCTGATTGCGGAATGTTCGGCGAGTTCCTGCGCCGGGCCGTGGACACGGACCCGACCGGTGTTCAGCAGATAGGCATAGTCGCCGCAT
The DNA here is from genome assembly GCF_012276985.1 of Agrobacterium sp. a22-2. Lineage (GTDB taxonomy): Bacteria > Pseudomonadota > Alphaproteobacteria > Rhizobiales > Rhizobiaceae > Allorhizobium. Next base: position 6,319 of record NZ_JAAXMM010000011.1, read on the forward strand.
TGCAGCGCCAGTTGCACGTTCTGCTCCACGAGCAGGATTGAAATCCCGGATTTGGACAGATCAAGAATGATGTGAAAGATCTGCTGTATGATTTTCGGCGCCAGGCCGAGCGAAGGTTCGTCCAGCATGAGCAGCTTGGGTTCGGCCATCAGCGCCCGACCGATGGCGAGCATTTGCTGCTGGCCGCCGGACATTCTGCTTGCCATGCCGTTGCGCCGTTCCTTGAGAATCGGAAAAAGCTCGAACACATCATTTCGAAGGGCTTCGAAGCTCTTGCCGCCGCGGCCGATATGGGCCGCAACGAGATTTTCCTCGATCGTCAAGCGCTGGAATATCTGCCGGCCTTCCGGGCAATGGGTCAGCCCCATGCGCACTACCTGTTCCGGCCTTGCGCCGGTAATATCCTTGCCGTCGAACTCGACCGATCCCGCTGTCGCGCGGGCGACGCCGGAGATCGAGTTCAAAAGCGTCGTCTTGCCGGCACCGTTCGGTCCGAGGATCACGACGATTTCCCGTTCGTCTACCTCCAGGTCGATAGCGTCAAGAACGCCGACGCGCCCGTATCCCGAGCTTAATCCGGCGATCTTCAGCAGCGGCCTTGATGTCGTCGATGTCATTGGCTGTTCCCAGATAGGCGAGTTGTACGTCGGAGCTTTCCTGAACTTCCTCAGGTGTCCCCTGAAAAAGCAGTTTTCCGTGATGCATCACCACGATGCGGTCACAGACGGACATCACCAGATCCATGTCGTGTTCGACGACGATCATGATGCGGTCCGGCGATCTCAGTTCCGCAAGCTTGGCCGTCAACTCGGCGGTCTCGTGATGATTGAGGCCGGCGGCGGGCTCATCGAGCAGCAGCAGGCGGGGATTGGTCACCAGCGCCCGGGCGATTTCCAGCATGCGCTGCCGTCCATAAGGCAGGCTCCCGGCTTCGTGATCGGCATGGTGCTGCAGATTGAAAAAGGAGAGCAGTTCCATGCATGCGTCGCGCCGCTTCAGCCGCCGCTTCGTGGCAAAGGGCGGCCAGAGAATTTCCCGCCAGACCTGTCCGACCTGGGTGGGGTAGAAACAAACCTCCAGGTTCTCGAGCACCGTCATCTGGTCGAAGAGCCGGATATTCTGGTAGGTGCGCGCGACGCCGGAATTGGCGATCTGGTATTTTTTCAGGCCGCTCAGCGTCCGCCCGTCCAGGATGATCTTGCCGCCGGAGACCAGATAGGAGCCGGCGGTCATGTTGATCAGGGTCGACTTGCCGGCACCGTTCGGGCCGATGATCCCATGGATCAGTCCCGGCTGAAATTGCGTCGAGACACCCTCGATCGCAACGTGGTGGCCATACTGCTTGCGCAGGTTTTCAAAGACGAGAGTCATTTTCCGAAAAGCCCTCGAATGAGTTTTTCCGGCCCGAATGTGCGCGGCACGATCCCGGCGGGCCGGACGATGATGAGGATGATCATCAGCAGGCCGAGGAACAGAATTCGCCACTCGGCGAATTCGCGCAAGACTTCTGGAAGCAGGATGAGGATGGCTGCACCGATGACGATGCCCAGAATGTTGCCGATGCCGCCGATGACGATCATCAGCACGATCAGGACCGATTCCTGCAGTGCAAAGCTGTCCGGGCTGACGAAACGTTGCGAGGCTGCGAAGATCACACCGGCAATCGAGCCGATGGTTGCGGATGTTGCGAAGGCTGCAAGCTTGGCATTGGTGGTGTTGATTCCGATGCCGCGCGCGGCATCCTGGTCCTCGCGGATGGCCGCCCAGGCTTTTCCAAGGATGGACTTCTCCATCCGCCACACGAATGTCGCGACAGCCAGCACCAGAACGATCAGCAGCCAGTAGATTTCGGTCGGTTTCGCCAGCTCGATACCCGCGATCGACGCCTTGTCGAGGCGCGCGATCCCTTTGGGACCGCCTGTCAGCCAATCCAGATTGTTGATCAGGATGCGGATGATTTCCCCAAAGCCGAGGGTCACGATCGCCAGATAGTCGCCTCTCAGTTTCAGGACCGGAAGGCCGAGAAGAATGCCGGAGATCGCCCCGAGGCTGGCTGCGATCAACAGGATCAGGAGGAATGGCAGATGCAGGCCAAACTGAGGGCTTGCCAAGAGAGCATAGGTATAGGCCCCGACGGCATAAAAGGCGACAAAGCCGAGATCGAGCAGCCCCGCATAGCCAATCACGATATTGAGGCCGATGCCGAGCAAAATGTAGATCAACAGGCCGTTGGCGACGCGCACATAATAATTGGGCAGGAACGGCGTGACGACGATCAGTGCCACGGCGATCAGCAGAATGAGCAGAGGGAGAAACCTGCCGCTTTTCGTCTGCGGTTGACGGGATGTATCGACGGCGGACATCAAAACTCCCTCTTGTAGACCATGCTCTCCTCGGAGACTGGCTCACCGAGGATACCCGCTGGCCGAACCAGCAGGACGAGAATGAGAATGACGAATGCCAGCACGTCGCGATATTCTGTCCCGAGCAAACCACCGGAGAGAACTGGCAGGAGAGCGGTGCCGGCCACTTCGACGAAGGCAAGGATAAATGCGCCGAGCATTGCGCCCGGGATGGAGCCTATCCCGCCGAGGATCGCTGCCGTGAAGGCCTTCAATCCGACGACGGCGCCCATTGTGGGAGACATGATTCCGTAGTAGCTCGCATAAAGGATCCCACCAGCCGCGCCCAGGACCGGGCCGGCGAAGAAGACCAGCGAGATGGCGAGGTTGACGTTGATGCCGAGCAATTGCGCGGTCGGACGGTTTTCGGATACGGCGCGAACGATGATACCAGCCCGACTTCGGTTGACCAGCAAGTGGAGCGCCGTCATCAAAACGAAGGAGGCGATCAGAATGCCGATCTGCACGAGGGTTACCGTGCCGCCGAGAACCTCAATGCGGGTTCCTGGAAAGAAGCTCGGAAAACCGACCGGCTGCGGACCGGCCATGATCTGCACGCCGGTTATCAGAGACAACGACACCCCGAGGGAAGACAGCATCGGTGCCAGGCGATTGGAGTTTCGCAGCGGCTTGTAGGCGAGCCGTTCGATGCCGACACCCACCAATCCGACGCCAATCACCGCTACCGCAAAGACCACTGCGAGAGCGAGGGCGCCTACTTCTCCTATGTCGCCCACGAAGAGGGCGAGAGCGAGAAATGCAGCATAGGCCCCCAGCATGAACATCTCGCCGTGAGCGAAATTGATCATGCGCAGGACACCGTAGACCATGGTGTAGCCGAGCGCGATAAGGGCGTAGATCGCACCGATCGTCAGAGCGTTGAATGTTTGTTGAATGAAGATTCCGAGCATGGGTGTCCTGTCCGCTGACGCCATGAAGGCGGGATAGGAGGCGCGACTGCCAGCTGGTTGAAGAGTTGGCAGTCGCGGTGAAAAATCGCGGACCAAAGACCTGGCCCGATCATATGGTCGGTTATTTCGTACCGACCAAGGTGAACTTGTCACCTTCGACCTTGTAGAGATAGGACGGCGCGACCTTTAGGTCGCCTTTTTCGTCAAACTCAAGCTCGCCGATAGCCGTCATGGCTTTCACGTTGTGCAGGGCCTCGTTCATGTCCTCGCGGGTCAGCCCCTTGGTGCTCTTCAGAACGGCTTCCAGGATCTGCCCCTGTGCGTAGCCGTAGATCGAATAGGGGCCGGCATCCTGGCCAAACTTTGCCTTATATTCCGCCGCGAAGTCGGCGATCGCCGGCGTTGCATCAAGCGGCGGAGCCTGTACGGCAACCGTGGCACCTTGGACGTTGGCTTCACCCGCCTGAGAGATGAATTCCGGCGTGTAGCCACCATCAGGAACCATGAGTGTCGCGGTGACACCCTGCTCGTGCATCTGCTTGGCAAACAGCGCCAGCTGCGGCATGACGGCGCCAAGATAGATGACATCCGGATTTTTCGCCTTGATCTGCGCGAGAATGGCGCTGAAGTCGACGTCCGTCGGCGCGATTGACAGCGTGTCGAGCACCTTGCCGCCACCGGTGGTGAAGTTCGTGCCGAAGATTTCGGAAATGCCCTGTCCGAAGACCTGCTTGTCGTTGACGATCAGCGCGGTTTTGGCGCCGAGCTTCTGAAGCGCATATTCCGCTGGAAGCAGCGCGCCGGCAAAGTCGTTGGCAACGGGGCGGACCATGAATTTGTAGCCCTGTTGGGTCAACGAAGGGTTCGAGCCGAAGGTCATCGTCGGCAACGAGCAATCTTCATAGATCGGCAACGTGGACTGTGCGACGCCGGAGTTGAAGTTGACCAGTCCAAGGATGACATCTTCCTCATCGCAGAATTTCTGCGCAACCAGAGTGCCTTGACGCGGGTCGGCCTGGTCGTCCTGCTGGTCGATCTTCACGGTCACGCCGTTCACGCCGCCAGCTGCATTGAGCTTGTCGATATAGAGCTTGAAGCCGTCATGCCAGGTGGTTCCGAAATAGGCCTGAGGGCCTGTGGTGGGGCCAGCCAGGCCAATCGTCACCTCCTCGGCGAGGACGGGCGTAGCGAAGATGGCAGTCGAAAGAGAAAGAGCGGCAATTAACTTCATTGTTGTTCCCCTTGTTGCGGTCCGATCGCGTCAGCAGGCCAGTTCCGGTCTTCTTGCTGTTGGACGCTATGGAAGCAGACATTTATGGGTACGTCAAGAAAGTGTCGACACTATTGCGTTCAATTTTATTCCGTTTTATTCATGCGACGGATCCGACGCGGCTGCGGCGTGGCCGGGTGGTCGTATCAGCGCGCGAATATACCCGGAGCAGGGCATCCTTGAGGGCTTCCTGTGTGGCAGAAACCGTGAGTTCGATATGCTTGCGCAACAATTCCGTGCCTTCCTCCGCGTCCCGTTTGGTGGCAGCGTCGACGATTGCCGAGTGGGATGCGACCAGATTGTTGTCGTGGCTGCGATGCTCTATCTGGATGCGACGGATGAACCGGATGCGGGCATTGATCGCGTGCAGTTGATTGACGATTTCCGGATTTCCGGAAAGTTCGGCGATCAGAATATGAAAGCCTTCGTCTTCCGCCAGAATGTCGTCCGGCGGTTGATCGCGGTAGCCTTCGACAATATTGGCCCAGTAGGTGCGAAGCCTGCCAATGTCATCGTCGGAGGCCCGTTCGCACATCAGACGAAAGGCTGCGCATTCGATGATCGACCGCAGTTCGTAGAGGTCGATCAGGCCCTCGGTACTGAGGCTTCGCACGAAGAAGCCGCGATTGGGGGTGAGAGACACGAACCCTTCCGATGCCAGACGGTTCAGCGCCTCTCTGATGGGTGTGCGGGAAATGGACAGGCTCTTGGCGAGCCGCATTTCATTGATCCGCTCCTCCGGCTTCAGGTGAAACTCGACCAGGAGCTTTCGAATGGCATTGTAGGCCCGCTCGCTGCTATCGGCAGATCTGCGGGTTTCCGGCTCCGCTGTCTCGACAAGAGCAACGGTAGGGTTCGTTACAAGGGGAGTCTTCATCTTGAAAATGGTCCATCGTCGAATGTTCTTGTCGACAGTTATATATGCAGTTGGATCTTTCTAGAGGGTGATCGATGCAACCTCAAGATCGAGCGGATGGGATAATACGATGATCGGAGTTCTTGGCGTAGGCCATCTTGCGGCAGCGATGATTGCAGGCCTGATAAAATCGGGTGGCCCGGAAACTATATTGCTTTCGCCACGCGGCAAATCGAAGGAGCTTGGCGCCAGATATGGGTTGGTCATCTGCGCAGACAACCGGGAGCTGGTGGAGCGTTCCGACATCGTCATTCTCGCGGTTCGCCCGGCAGATGCGCCGGCGGCCTTGGAGGGGCTGCCGTGGAGAGAGGATCAGGTCGTGCTGTCCGTTTGCGCCGGCGTTGCACTCTCAAAGTTCCCGGCGATCCCCGCACGGATCGTGCGCGCCATGCCGCTGACGGCGACCGAAATCAACGCCAGCCCGACCGTCTTTTATCCCGATGTGGCCGAGGCACGCCAATTGCTCGCACGGCTCGGGCCGGCGATCGCGCTTCGAAGCGAGGACGAGTTCGAGATCGCAACCGTGAATGCAGCGATCTACGGCTGGGCCCAGGACCTGATCCGGCAGAGCGTGCACTGGGGCGGAGATCATGGTGCCGATCGTCAAATGATGCGCCAGCTCGTGGCTCAAACCTTCGTGGCCGCCGGCCGCATGATTGCCGAGACCGCCGAGCCCATGGAGGCGATGCTCAAGGATTTGGTGACCCCTGGAGGGATCACCGAACTCGGCCTTGCTGTCCTCGACCAGCAAGGCCAACCGGCGGCCTGGCAGGCGGCTTGCGATGCCGTTCTCGCACGTCTGACAACATCTGCGGAAAGACGCTAACGGATTACCTCAACGAGCTTGAACCAAGGGGGTAGACGTGACCTCCGGTTGCCTGGTCGGTCGGAGAAATCGTCAACTCCGCCACATCGGCATGGGGCGGAAGGGTCAGGGCGCAGACAAGCACTGCGGCGATATCCTCCGGTCTGAGCGGGCGCTGCTGCGTATACATCCGCTCCTGCAGGGTGGCTGCATCGCCACCGAAGGCCTGAAGATAAAACTGCGTCTCCACCCTGCCGGGTGCGATCTCGGTGAGCCTTACGCCGGTTCCGGCAAGATCATAGCGCAGGATCCGGCCGGCCTGCGACAGTCCGGCCTTTGCCGCGCCATAGCTTGTCGTTCCGGGAAACGCAGCCGAGGCCGCCGTGCTGGTCAGGTTGAAGATATGCCCGCGCTGTCTGGCAATCATGCCCGGCAACATCATGCGAATGAGCTGCAGGGGAGCGGTGAGATTGAGGGCAATGACCTCTTCCGTCTCCTCGGCCGTCTGCTCATGAAGCGGCCGGACGGTGGAAATGCCGCCGGCATTGTTGACCAGCACGTCGATCTCAACGCCGGCAAGCCTCTCTGCGATGGCGGCGTGGTCGCGCACATCGGCCACCAGCGGCCGCAGTCGATCGCCCAGTTGGGAGGCGAGTTCGGTGAGCGACGCTTCGCTGCGACCGAGAGCGTAGACCGTCAGGCCCTCGCCCACGAGCCTCGACGCAATGGCGGCCCCAATGCCCTTGGAGGCGCCCGTCACCAGTGCGCAGCGATAGTCCATGCCGGTTCTCCTTGGCCGATAGCTTACAGCGCGCCGTGCTCGGCGACGCCCTTTAAAATGGAAACCAGTCCGGCCTCCCGTTCCGACTTCAACTGCTCCTGGCTTCGCCCGCCCACGGCCGCAGCGGTCGACTTCGTCACGGCAGCGATGGTTGCCTCGTCGAGCTCGGCGTCCAGCAGTGTGTCCCAGATGGCCTGATAGGTCGGCCCGTATTTGCGCAGAAAATCCTCCATGCCCGCCGCATTGAGCTGGTTGGAGATAAACGAACCCTGCAGGGTCCATTTGGGGCCAGGGCCGTAGACGAAGGCGCGGTCCACATCTTCGACCGAGGCCACGCCGTCGCGCACCAGGGCAATCGCCTCGCGCCACATGGCACCCATGAGGCGGAGCGCCAGGTGGCCGGTAATCTCGCGGTTCATGACAACGGGCTTTTTGCCGATGTCTTCATAGATCGCCTTTGCCACCTGCACGGATGCCGGATCGGTCAGGGCTCCACCGACAATCTCGACCAGCGGCATGAGATGCGCCGGGTTGAACGGGTGGCCAAGCACGATCCGTCCGGGAAGCCGGCAGTCGCGCTGCATGTCGGAGACCAGCAGGGCAGACGACGACGATGCTATGACGACATGGTCCGCCACGCAGCTTTCGATCTCCGGAAGAAGCTTGCGCTTGATCTCCAGGATTTCAGGGGCGCTTTCCTGGACGAAATCGACGCCGGCCATCGCGTCGGCCATGGATGAGAACAGCCGGAATTCGCCGGGCTCGGTCGTCTTGTGGGCACCGACGGCATCAAGGTCTGCCAGAAGGCTTGGCAGCAGCTTTCGGAAATCGTCCTCCTGACACGAGCCGCGATCATAGGCGCGGACATCATGACCGGCATGCAGGAATGCTGCTGCCCAACGCTGGCCAATGACCCCGAACCCGATGATTCCGATCGTTTTCTTCATCATGTGTCTCCTCGTCCATCGAGCGCGTTTCTGAAAGCGGTGTTGATGTCGTTCCACGGAATGAGGAGATCGAGCCATGCGCCGATGCGTCCCGCCACGATGATCGCTTCGTCGATCAGCACGCGGAACGGCAAGGGGCCATCCATGATGGATTCGAGAGCAAACAGAAGCGCCGGGGTCTCGTTCATGTGACAGAAGTCGCGTAGCCGCGTCGCCGTCTTGTTCAGCGCAAGTGCTGCCGCCTGGCGCAGGGCGGGTTCATCCCGCTTGCCGATTTCGGCACGCGTCCACCACAGAAATTCGTGCAAAACACGCGCTTCGCCTTCGGCGGCAAAAACCGGGCCCGCCGGATGCATGATGGCGCGGGACCTGGTCACCTGGGCAATGTCGGCCGGCATGTCCGCCCAGAGCCGCTGGCGCGCCGAGATCATTTCGGCAGGCAGTGGAGAGGCGGAAGGCGAGGCCGTCATTCCACCTTCGCCGGCCGTCAACCTACCCGTAATGATGCGCCGCCCCTGATCACGCTTGACCGTGGCGGCAAGCGCGGTGATGCCCTCGATCGGCGCATCGAGAACGCCAAGCAAGGTCACGTGGGCCGTTTCGGCCTGAAGCGGTGCGAAGGTGATTTCCAGGAACTGGCGAACCGGCCAGTAGAGGAAGGCACCGGCCGGCGCATCGAGGACATGGGTGGCACCCTCGACATCCTCGACGAAGGGAGCATGCCAGTAGATGTGGCTGCCGGCGATCTTCGGCGTATGCAGTTGCAGGTTCATCGGAAGGGCGCGCAACATGGCCTTGCGCGTCCTCTCGGCATTGCCCGTCAGCTTGATCGGCCAGGTCTGGCCTTCGGCCGAGAAATGAATGTGCATATTACTTTCCGGGAATGAAGAAGGATACGGGCTTCAGAATCTGGTTGCGCATATCGGCCAGGTAGTCGGTCTCGATCACTTTACGGCGATAGGCCTGCCATTCGGGATCGGCTTCCATCTGGTCACGGCGGGCTTCGCGATCGGCAAGGCTGTCGTATTTCCAGAGATGCACGGTGCGCGACAGGTCGCCGATATGGGTCTGGAAGAAACCGAAGGGTTCTCCGAGATAATGGCGCTGCATCGGCAGGCCCATATCCTCGTAGAGCTTCAAGAAGCTCGGCAGCATGTTGGGCTTGGCAGTATAGGTGCGATGGTCGAAGATCATTTTGTGCTCCTTGATGTCTGCTCGCGATGGCCGGCCGTGCGTATGGTCGGTCGGCTGGATTTATGCGTCCGCGCTTTTGATCGTCTCCATGATCAGCCGAGCCGTCAGAGCCGGCGCTTCCAGGTGCGGCACGTGCCCGACACCCGGCAGAAGATGGACCGCTGCAAAACCCGGCGCCCGCAAGGCATGGCTTGAGGGAATGACACGGTCGGACCGGCCCCAGATGATCCGGGTCGGCACATCGAGCCGGGAGAGTGCAGGCAAGCCGTCGAAGAGCTGGGTATCGCCCGAAAACAGATGGCCGGCGAGCGTTTCGAGTGCCGCCCGGTTGCCGATTTTCTCCATCTGCCGCAGAACGGCATTGGCATAGCCTGATGGAAGCGTCGCCGCTTCTGCCAGCATGAATGTTAGCCAGCGCTCCAGGGCGGCGGCTGTGGTCGATTGGATGAGCCCGCCGATGAAGCCGCCGGCGATTTCGGGGCCAAGGCCGCCCGGCGCCAGCAGGGTCAGCGATCGAACGGCAACCCGACCGACGGAGGTCAGGCCGAGTGCGGTTGCCCCGCCCAGCGAATGGCCGACGACATGGGCCTGCTCTATGCCTTGGCCTTCTAGCGCGTCGGACACGAAAGTGGCCAGGTCCTCGACGCTTTCGGCGCCTTGCTCGGCATTCGAGCCATGGCCCGGCAGGTCGATGGCAACCGCGCGGATGTCGGTGCCGAGTAGCGGTAAGACCTGCCGCCATGCAGACCGGTCGGCGCCGAAGCCGTGCAGGAACACGATGGGCAGGCTCTGCCTGACGACGACCGGCGGCGCTGCCAGCGGTACCGCCGCGGAAACCCGCTCGAGGGCCGGCCCGGTTGCCACAACCTTGCTTTGGTTGATCGCGTTTACAATGTCCCGCTGCTTGATCCGGCCGTTAGGTCCCGACCCGGCTATGGAGGAGAGGTCGAGCCCGGATTGCTTTGCCAGGCGCCGGGCCAGCGGGCTGGCGATAATCCGCATGCCGCTTGCCGGGGAGATTCGGGCGTCTGTCTCAGGGCTTTCAGCATCCGCCAACACCGTCTGCACCGGCCCTGTCGCGGTCGGCATGCTGCTCGTTCCGACATGTGCCGGAGGCTCGGTGTCCGAAATCGTTCCCAGCACAGCGCCGATCGGCGCCTCTTGCCCCTCGGGGTAGTGGATGTCTGCCAGCCAGCCGTCCCTGTCCGCTTCGATTTCCGTGGCGGCCTTGGCCGTTTCGACGGTGACCAGCAGATCGCCAGCCTTGACCTTGTCTCCAACCTTGGCCGACCAGGCGATCACCAGGACGGATTCCATGTACTCGCCGCCGGCACTTTCGATGCTGATGGGATGCGTTGTCATCGGCTATCCCTCACTTCAGCGTCGCAAGGGCAGCGGCGCGGATCTTGTCGGCATTGGGCAGCATCGCCGTCTCCAATGGTTCTGAATAGGGGATCGGCATGTCGGGCAGGGTCACCCGAGCGACCGGAGCATCGAGTTCATCGAAGGCGTGATCCATGATCGTGGCGGAAAGCTCTGCCGCATAGCCGCAGAAGCGCCAGCCCTCATTGACCACCACGGCATGGTGGGTCTTGGCGATCGAGCGGACAATGGCATTGACGTCGAGCGGGCGCAGAGAGCGCAGGTCGATCACCTCCGCCGAAATCCCGTCTGCCGCCAGGAGGTCCGCAGCCTTAACGGCCTCGATCACCATTTTCGATGTGGCGAAGATGGAAACGTCCGATCCTTCCCGCATCGTCGCCGCCTTGCCAAGCGGAACGATGAAATCGCCATCCGGCACCTCGCCGCGGATGTTGTAGAGCAGCTTGTGCTCCAGGAAGACGACCGGCTGGTCGTCGCGGATCGCGGCCTTCAGCATGCCCTTGGCGTCGGCGGGGGTGGAGGGCGCGACGACCTTGATGCCGGGGATATGCGCCAGCATGGAATCGAGCGCCTTGGAATGTTGGGCGCCGGCACCCGCGCCGCCGCCGCCCTGGGTTCTCAGGACGAAGGGCATCTTGACCTGTCCATCCCAGATGTAATTGTAGATGGATGCCTGGTTGACCAGCGCATCGAGCGTCAGCGGAATGAAGTCGGCATACATGATTTCCAGCACCGGCCGCGTGCCGGTCATGGCGGCCGTGACGGCCATCGCCGTCATCGCCTGTTCGGAAATCGGCGTGTCGCGCACCCGGCTCTCGCCGAATTCCTCCATCAGCCCCTTGGTCACCTTGAAGACGCCACCGTAGCGGCCGATGTCCTCGCCGAACAGGAAGACGGAGGGGTCGGCGGCCATTTCCTCGCGCAGTGCGGCATTCAGGGCTTCGCCATATCGCATGAGGGCCATATCAGTATGCCTCGCTGTAGGGGTTGCATGCTTCGTCGATTGCAAATTGCGGCATCGGATCCGACAACGCGGCTTCGAAAGCTGCATCGACCTCGGCCTTCGCCTGTGCCTCTGTCTCGGCGAGTTTCGCTTCGCCCACTTGGGCAAGAAGCGCTTGTCTCGACACCGTCAGCGGGTCGCGTTCTTTCCAGGCCGCAATGTCCTCGGGCGCCTGGTAGCCGCCCATGTCGGAGGTGGAAAACCCTTCCAGGCGATAGGTCTTGCACTCGATCATGCCCGGACCTTCGCCACGCCTGGCGCGATCGACCATGCCGGAGACGGCGCGATAAACGGCAATCGCATCGTTGCCGTCGACAATCTTGGACGGCATGCCATAGCCGGCGGCACGCACCGAAATGTCCTTGACCGAGGACTGGACATCCGAGTGCACCGTCAGACCGAACTGATTGTGTTCCAGCACGAAAACGACGGGGAGCTTCCACAGCGCGGCCATGTTCATCGCTTCGTGGCAGATGCCGGTCTGGGCCGCCCCGTCGCCGAAGATGCACATGGCGACATTCTTGCGACCCATGATCTGCATAGACAGCGCCATGCCGGTCGCCGCCGGAATGCCGGCACCGACAATCGCATTGCCGCCGACCACGCCCTTGCTGGCATCGGCGATCAGCATGTGACCGGCCCGACCGCCGCAGGCGCCGGTCTGGCGCCCGAAGATCTCGGCGATAACAGGCCGCATGGCCATGCCTTTGCCGATATAGACGGCGTGCCCGCGATGGGTCGTTGCAACCTTGTCTTCCGTTTCCAGCATGGCGGTCGCCGCAACGCCGACCGCCTCCTGGCCGTCGCAGCGGTGAATGGGGCCGCGGGTTCGGCCTTCCTTGTGAAGGGCACCCAGGCCCTCTTCCAGATGCCGCACCAGCAGCATCTTCCGATAGATTTCGAGATGGTCTTCCGTCGAGGGCGTGTTCTTCACAGAGTGGCCTCCAAATGCGTTCAGAAATTTAATACAAAAGTGTCGACACTTTGCAAGCCTTTCTGCAAAATAGAGTCCGGACAATCTGAAAAGGAGCGTGGATAATGCGTTTGCAGGGGAAGACAGCCATCGTGACGGGTGCAGGCGCCGGCATCGGAGCCGCGACGGCGGAGCTGTTCGGGCGCGAAGGTGCCCGGGTTCTTGTCGTCGATCGGGATGGTGCTGCGGCCGAACGGGTGGCCGCGGCCATTGGCGGGACGGCGATTGAGATCGACGTGTCCGACGAGGATGCGGTGCGATTGATGGCGCAATGTGCAGCCGGCCTGTTCCGGCGCGTCGACATCCTCGTCAACAATGCCGGTTACGGCATCCGTGGCTCCGTGCTGACAACGCAGGCGGCGGATTGGGATGCCCTGATGGCCGTCAACGTCAAAGGCGTGTTTCTTTGCTCGAAACATGTCATCCCGCTGATGGAAGGCGGCGGGGCGATCGTCAACACGGCTTCCAATGTCGCCAATGTCGGGCTCGCCGACAGGGCGGCCTATGTCGCGTCGAAGGGTGCCGTCGCCGCATTGACGCGCGCGATGGCCCTTGACCACGCCGGCCAGAACATTCGGGTCAATGCCGTCGCACCCGGAACCACATGGTCGAGCTATTTCGACAAGATCCTGGAGACCCACAGCGATCCGGAGGGCTTCGTTGCGGCCCTGAATGCACGAGCGCCGATGAACCGGGTGGCGCAGCCCAGCGAGATCGCCCAGGCGATCCTGTGGATGGCCAGCGACGAATCCTCCTACGCAACGGGCTCCATTCTCACCGTGGATGGCGGAATGACCGCCTGGTAGGTCTTCAGGCCGACGGGAGAGTGGTCCGCAAGGCGGCCAGCATCTCGTCCAGGTCCGCACAGGGAAAGCATCCGGCGGCGGCGAGATCGGACCTTACATCGACCGGCAAACCGGAATTGGAATCCGTCGGTATTTCGTTCAGGCGGCCGCCCACCAGGATTGGTAGCTCAAAGCCGTGAGACGCCATGACCGCCTTGATGGCCTTCGCATAGGACAGCGCAACGCCGTTATAGGTGCTGATGGCGATGACGTCCGCGCCGGCCTTCATCGCATGCTGCACCAGCGTTTCCGGATCGACGGCGACGCCGGCGTCGATGATGGCGGCACCCAGTCCCTCCAGCGCCTGTTCCACCAGATATTTGCCATGCTCATGGACATCTGTCGTGCCGATACAAATCAGCGGCCTCCTGGGTGTATTCAGGGGGAGCTGGCGTCCGACCCAGTCAGCAGCCTTGTGGTTGAGCTCGCGTGCCCATTCGGCATGGATCAGCGGCTGACGCCCCCGCGACGTTTCGGCGCCCGGCCCAAACAGCGTTTCCATGCGTTTCGGTCCCATTCGGCGGATGGCGAGCAGCAGCGCGGCCGGGTCTTTCGTGTCGACATCGCGATCCGAAAGCCCAGCCAGCACCGCTGCCGCAAAGCGGCGGCCCCCTTCGACGAGCGTATCCGCCATCGCTTCGATCTTCGGCCAGTCCATGATCAGCGCGTAGAAGGGAGCATGGTAGGCAAGGCGATGGGCGAAGGTCTGCGCGTCGATGATCTCGTCGACATCGGGGATGCGCTGGTTTTCGGTGACTGGCACGGGGTTTACGGCATGGCCCGACGGCCACCGCCCCAGTGCCAGGATATCGGCCGTCAGATAGCTCGACAGGCTGGCATAATTTCCGGCCGGCGTCGATTGGTAGGCCACGGTATTGCCGAAAATCATCGTGCCGGGCGTGTCATTGATCTGCACGAGGCCCGCATGGAAGGCGGCGCGTGACAGCGGGTCGCTGAAATGGTGACCATAACAATGGGAGACGCGGGCGCCGATCAGGTCTTCGACGATGTATTTCTCGATGACGACCATGCCAAGCGCGCAGGCCATGTCGATGAACAGGCCGGCGAATCCGTCGTCGAGATTGGAATGCACGAGGATCGTCTCGTCCTGTGCCGCAATCAGGCCAAGCGCGGTGACGGTCGCCTTCGTGGTCGCGACGTCGTCATCCCAATAGGGCAGACGGAAGGTGAAATATTGACCAAGATTGCCGATCGCCGTCGCGCCTGCGGCAATCGCCGCGCGTGTGTTCTCGACCGCTCCGGGAAGGCCGAGCATGAAATCGCCAAAATGCGCGGCGGCCGGCGCGGCATTGGTGATGCGGGCGAAATCCTCCGGGCCGCTCAGCACGATCCCCGTTCCGCGCGAAGCCTTTGCCCGCATGGCTTCCGGATACCCCATCGACCAGTCCAGCGTGATGCCGAAGCGATCGACGGCAAAGCCGGACTTCGCGCAGGCCGCATGGACGGACCGGATGGCATCGATCGTCCGGTTGACGTCGCGAAAGCCGATATGGGCGTGCTGCATCACCCGCCCTTCGGCAGCGCAGCGTGTCTTCCACGCCGCTTCCGAACCGACGCCCTTCTCGGACAGAAACAGGCATGACCCGAGGCGCCAGAGGCGCGCCATGTCGCGGCCGGCCTGTAACAGGTCGCGACCGGCTGTGAGCCGTGGATCGGTCAATGCGCGGGCGGATGCTGTCATATCGAGACTTCTTCGATGAAATGGCGGATGGATGTGGCAAATTGCCGGGGCCGGTCTTTCGGATGGAAGTGCGCACCGGCAAGCAGGGTCATGACAGAGCCGGGCACGACCGCCGCGATGGCCTGAGACAGGTAGAGTGGGGTCAATATGTCGGCGTCACCCGCAATGACGTGAACGGGACGCTCTATCCGTCCAAGGTCATCCAGCCGGTCGTGGTCCAGCAGCATGCGCACGCGTGCCGCCGTGACGGCGAGGGGGGCCAAGGCGGCACGCGCTGCCTTCGCGGCAGCCTCGAGGCGTTCCGCATGCTCATCCAGAAAGGCGGCTTCGTGACCGAAGACATCGGTCAGACGCTGGTAGGCCTCAGCAAGGCCTGCCTCCAGAAGGTCCGCTCGGGCGCGAAACAGTGTGTGGAAGCGCGCGTCGGCGCGCGCCCATGAACTGCTGATCGTGTAACTCAGGCCGATATCCGGATAGTCGAGCGCAAGGGTCTGCGCGATCGTGCCGCCGGTCGAATGCCCGACGACGTGAAGGGGTTCGCCGTGCAGCGCCGCGATCGCGGCGCAATCTGCCGAAATCCGGCCGATGGAATAGGGTCCGTCCGGTCGGTCGCTGCGGCCGGCACCCCGGTGATCGACGACGGTCAGCCGGAAAGCGCCTCGAAGTTCGTCGACCACCCCGTTCCAGAAGCGGCCATCGCCACCCAGGCCGGGAATGAGCAACAGTCGCGGACCGCGGTCCCCGAACGTCTCGGAATAGATGCGGCAGCCATCCGGAGCGACGAAATAGGGCACTAGGGCTTCCGTCCCTTCTCTAAAAGGTCCCGTGCAACTGCGGCCAGACTGAGGGCGGTGACGGCGGATGTCTTGGGGTTACCCGGCGAGGGCGCATTGGCGAACCGGAACAGGGCCTGCCCGGCAGCGCTGCTGACCTCGATCTCATGGACGTTGGACGCAAGGCCGGGATCGGCAATGACCGCCACCGAAACCTCCGCCGGATAAGCGACGATCCCCGCGGTAAAGGCGGCATTCGTGTTCTTGGGGTAGAGCTTCGCCGCTTCCGCCGGGCTGCCCTCGAACAGGACGACCGGCTCTGCCGTATCGGACAAGCCGAGCGCTGCCAGTTCATCCCGCCAGGCGGCCAACGGTTTTCGCAGTCTGTAGCTGATCTTCGCGTCGGGAAGAGCTGACACTGCCGCGAGATAATCGAGGCCGCCGATCGCGCCGGAGGGGATGACAAGCCGTGCTCCGGACAGCTTTCGCGCATCGTGAATGGCACGCGCCGTCTCCTCGGCGGCCAGCGCCCCGACGGATGCGACGACGACGGGGATACCGGCACGCAAGATGGTCGGCACGAAGGCGCCGACGCTCGCCTGACCGGCCGCCTCGATGACGAGTTGCGGGCGCTCGGCGATCAGACGGTCGACGGCAGTCACGATCTTTGCTGGGGCCGGCGGCGTTGCGCAAGACCCTTCGCGAAGCAGAACGACCCACCGGATCGCCGGCGTATCGAGTGCTGTCATGACCTGACTGGCCAGGGCTCCGAAGCCGATTATTCCTACGGTTACAGGTTCTTCGGACGCCATGGCGGTCAGTTCTTCAGGGGATCGAACTTGTCTTTCAGGTCCGCGCCGAAAACCGTCTGACGCTCGATTTCAAGCACGTTTTCCGGACGAGGGAAATTGGACGGAACGCGATCGCCCGGCTTGCGCGGCTTGCCGATCTGACGGAAGAAGTCCTCAAGGCCATTCGGCACGATCAGCCAGACCCAGCGCAACCGGGTGTCGCCGTCATTGATGAACATGTGGCGGACATTCTTGGGGAGGAAGATCGCCGTATCCGGCACGAGCGGAAATTCCTTGCCGTCGATCACCGCCCGGCCATGACCCTCGATAATGTAGACGGCCTCTTCGTTGCGGTCATGGGTGTGTTCGCGCACGTAACCGCCGGGCGCCACGGACTGGGTTCCCATGCCGAATGGGGATTCCATGGGCACGATGTGCGGCGCCAGCGCCACATCCACGTGGCCGTTGGCGGGTACCGGCTGCCAGTAACTCTCCCGCTCGTCCGGACCGGAGACGTGAACGCCGGCGGGGATTGCGGATTTGATGGCGTCTTCCATTGTCGTTCCCTCTCGTATCTGCGCGGCAGCAGCCTGCGGCAATTCTAAATGTTTGGTTGGTCGTTCTAAAGGTTCTGCCTGAGGATCGTTTCGGCCGAGATGAACCCCCAGGTCAGGTTCGGACCAAGCGTCGTGCCGGCGCCGACGGCCCGGGTGCCGATCGGATTGGCCATTGCCAGACCCGCGGCGTAAAGGCCTGGGATGATGGACCCGTCCGGACGCAGCACCTGGGCAAATTCGTTGGTGCGCGCGCCGCCCTTGGTGCCGATGATCGAGCGGTTGACCGAAAGGCCGACATAAGGCGGTTTGTCGATCGGGTAGAGACGGATATTGCCGCCGTCCTTCTTGCGCTCCCAGGCCGGTTCGCCGCGATGGAAATCCTCGTCCTTGCCTTTGGCGCAAAAGGTGTTCCAGCGGTCGACCGATTCCTTGAGCGCCGCGGCCGGCAGCCCGAGTTTGGCGGCAAGTTCGTCGATCGTATTGGCCTTCTTGACCCAGTCCGGTTCGTATGAGGCATACCAGCGGAAGGGGAAGGAGGATTGCAGGAAGCGATGGTCGCCGACCAGATAGCAGGGAAGATTGACCGGCGCGCCGGTCTCGTCGCGGGCATCGAGCGCCTCGCCGATATTGAAATGGGCCTCGCTGACGAAACGCCTGGCGGCACGGTTCACGACGATGGAATGCGGCTCATAGAGGAAGTTGATCGGCAGGCCATAGCGCTTGCCCTCGTAGCGAGTCGGAAGGCAGACATACACATTGGCCTGATCCATATTGTCGAGATGGGCGCCCACGGCTTCCGCCATTTTCTGGCCATCGCCCTCATTGCTCATCGGTGTGCCGATTCGGTCGAGTGGCCCAGGGAAATGGCGTTCCCGCATTTCCTTGTTCCATTCGAACCCGCCGGAGGCGATCACCACGCCCCGAAGTGCGGTAATGGTCTCACGGCGCGCCTTGCTTTCGACCTCGACGGCGACAATGCGGCCGCTGTTGTCCTGCACCAGGCCCACAGCCCTGGTCTCGAGACGAAACGTTACGCCGGCATCCAGGCAACCCTTGATCAGGCCGGTCATCAGCGCCGTGCCCTGCGCGCCCGCATTGTTCAGCCAGCGCCAGACCAGCTTCGGCCACGTCTTGAATATGGCGTGAAACGGACGATGATAGAGGTCGAGATTGACGTTTTCCTGATAGGTGAAGAGATGCGGAAGGGTGGAGCGCCGCATCTTGCCGGCATATTTGCCGATCAGCCGACGGCTCAGCGGCATGGGCGACAGCATGCGACCGTATTTCTTGCCTCCGGATGCTTCGACATACGGATCCGGCTCGTCAATCAGTCGAAAATCGATTGGCGTGTTGTCGGACAAGAATTTCAGCATCGTCGGCGCGTTCTGGACAAAGGCACGATGACGGGCGCCTTCCTTGTCGGCCCAATCCGGCGGCTGCACGGCCCTCAGGTAGTCGAGTGCTTCCTGCTTGCTGTCGGACACCCCCTCCGCTGCCGCGATATGGTTTGCCGGAATCCACACGCCGGATCCGGACATTGCCGAGGTGCCGCCGAGCTTGGCACTTTTTTCGATCGCAAGGACGCGAAGACCGCCTTTGGCAGCCCGGAGCGCCGCCGAACATGCTGCCGATCCTGTTCCGATAACGATGACATCAAATTCATCCATGCCGATCCCCTCGTCTGATAGGAGACATTATAGATCAGGAGAAGCCTATCTGTCTACCAATGTGTCGACACTTTAAGAGGACAAGTTCTCCAGCATTCAATAACCTGGAAGGGCTGGCGCGGCGGTAATGATCCTAAATTCAGTTCAAACGATTCGGACCTGGAATTGAGGACCAAGCGCCTTGGCTCTCGCAACATTAGACCAGTCCCGTTGAGATCGCGAGTAAGTATGGTCAACGTTCCCATTCTCGTCGTGCGCAACTAAGAGTGTAAGAATTTCTGCATAGCCTACAATAACTTCAGCATTTTAGGGATTGGTGAAAGGTCGCCGGTTCAGATCCCCATCAAGGCGCCGGTGGGCGCGCTTTTGCCATCGGCCCACTTTCCTCGTGTCTCGCGAGCGCTTCGCATCGCCCTGATCGAGAAGTTGCAGAAAACTTCTCAGTGATCCATGTCGTCTGTCGTTCGAATTGTATCATTCGTGCGACGGATTTCGGAAATAATGACTTTCAATCGCGCCTCAAGTCGACGAATACGACATAAATTTCGAATAAATACAATAAGTTGCTCTATGGCGCACAGTAAGCTTTATAAAAATAAAGCCTTATTGACAAAAATAAATAATCTGCGAGTTTCTTCTCATCCAGTGTGAACGATAAATCTGCCTCGCACTGTTGAAGGGTTGGAGAATACATGAGAATCCGGGAGCAAAGCCTGGCGCGCATCGCGTCCGGAGCGTCGTTTGATGTCCTGATCATTGGCGGTGGCGTCAATGGTGTTGCCGTCCTGAGGGAACTGGCGTTGAACGGTGTTTCCGCGTTACTCGTCGAGCGTTCCGACTTCTGCATGGGCGCAAGCGGTGCGTCCTCGCGCATGGCACATGGCGGTTTGCGCTATCTGGAAAACCGCGAATTCAAGCTCGTTGCGGAATCGACCTGCGAGCGCAATCTGTTGCTCAAATATGCACCGCATTTCACCCGTCCGCTTGAGGTCGTGGTGCCCTTGACCAGTTACATTAAAGGTTTGCCGGGCTCGATCCTGCGCTTTATGGGCGTGAGCACACGGGACAATACACTCAGCGCCGCGGGGCTTAAAGGTGCGCTGTATCTGTACGAATTCCTTGGCCGGGTGGAAAAGGTGCTTCCCTTGCACCGGATGCTGCTGTCGAGAGGTGTGTTTCCGGAACGGTTGGCAGCACGTTACAAGGCCGTTATCAGCTATTTCGATGCGCGCATCCGCAATCCCGAGGCGCTTGTCCTGGAGATGATCGAGGATGCGCTTTCGGCCAGCCAGGACGTTGCCTGCCTCAATCACGCCGAATGGAGCATGTCTGAAAACGGTGACATTACCGTTCTGGACAGTCTTGGTGGCCAGGAATTCGCCCTCCGGCCGAAAGTGATCGTCAATGCATCGGGGGCCTGGGTTGACCGCGTCAACCAGAAGTTTGGCCTGCAGACGCACTACATCAGGCCAGTCAAAGGCGCGCATCTGCTCATCCGTCATGACGAACTGTTTCAGCGCATGGCGGGCCGTGCCTTCTATTTCGATGACGGAAAGGGCCGGATGGTGATCTGCTATCCGCTCGATCGGACGATCCTGCTCGGGACCACCGAAATCCAGGTTGAGGATCCGAACGACGCCTCGATCGCCCCGGCCGAGGTCGACTATCTACTCTCGGCACTATCAAGCCTGTTCGACGATATCAAGATCACCGCGGACCACATTGCCACGGTGACCACAGGCATACGTCCGCTGCAGAGCGGTGGAGGTGCAAGCGCCAACCAGGCGAATCGCGATCACATGATTGCCGAGGACCGTCTAATTGTCGGCTCGGTTCCGCTGCTGTCCTTGGTCGGCGGAAAATGGACGACCTTTCGTGCCTTCGGAGAGCAGGCCGGCGATCGCATATTCGGGCTGCTGAAGGTTACCCGGAAAGCCGACACCCGCCGCAGGCCTTATCCTGGGGCTGCCGGATTTGGGGTCGGCGAGGATGGGGCAGAACGGATCGCCTTGCAGATCGCCAGCACCTTCGGGCTGTCGCCAAAGCGGGCGCATGACCTGGTCAAGCGATACGGAGCCATTGCCGCTGATGTTGCTGCCCACTGCGCCGAAGAGAATGACCGGCCGGTGGCGAGCCTTCCCGATTATTCGAAGCGTGAAATCGGCTGGCTCGTCGTACGGCGGGCGGCATTGATGCTGGACGATCTCCTTCTTCGTCGCACGCAGATCGTCCTGGACGGGCGCTGCAACGAGGCGGTCATCCGCGAATTCGCGACCATTCTGGCCGAGGCGCGCGGACTGGACAGCGAGTGGGCAAGGGCGGAAGTCGCTCGCTGCCTGGAAATTCCGGCATTGATCATTCGGTCAACGGCGTCTCTCTCCCAGGAGGCGTGGCATGGGTGATCTTTTTCTGGCAATAGATGCTGGCGGCACGGCCGTCAAGGCAGCCGTGTTCGATGCTGAGGGCCGACTCGTGGCCGTCCGCGCCATCGATGTCGTCACCGTCCACCGGGAAAACGGCTGGGTGGAGCGCGAACCCGAAGCGTTCTGGGATCGGACGGCTCAGGCGATCCGTGCCTTGACGGCATCCGAGATCGATGCCGGCCGGATCGCCGCCATTGCCTGCACCGGCTTTGGGAACGGCGTCTTTCTCGTCGATGAGAACGGTCGAGGAACCCGCGCGGGCATCGTGTCCGTCGATCACCGCGCCCAATCGATCGTCGACGAATTTCTCCGTGACGGAACGGCAGACGCAATCGAGGCGATGAACGGCCATCGTGTCTGGGGCGGCCAGACCATCATGCAGCTTGTCTGGCTGTCGCGAAACGAGCCCGATGTTGTCGCAAAGACGCGCTGGGCTCTGCCGTGCAAGGATTTTATCCGCATGCGGCTGACGGGAACTGCCGCCACCGACCCGACGGATGCAAGCGGGGGCGGCCTGCTGAACCTTGAGCTTGGTGATTATGATGCGGCGCTCTACGAGCGGGCAGGGATTCCGGAATTCTTCAGTCGCATGCCGCCGCTTGCCGAAAATTCATCGGTCGCCGGGCATGTTTGCGCTGCAGCAGCGGCCGAAACCGGTTTGCGCGAGGGAATACCCGTCGTCACTGCCATGATGGATGTCAGTGCCTGCGTCACGGGATCCGGGGTGGTGGGTAATGATGCGCTGACGATGATCGCCGGAACCTGGTCGATCAATGCGATTGAGACCAACGGCCCGGTCGAGGGGCGTCCGCCGATCCTCAACATGATCCACAGGGATCGCGCCTGCCGTCTGCTGGCGGATGGAAGCCCAACGTCTGCGGGCAATCTCAACTGGTATCTTTCACGCGTCGCCGGCGACCAGATCGATTTCCAACGTGCGAATGCCCTCGTGCAGGAGAGCCCTGTCATGGCGCGCCGCTGCCATTTCATGCCCTTCGTCAATGGGCCGGCCCCGCGACGTGGCTCTTTCGTCGGGTTGGTCAATTCGGATGACACCGGCTCTATGCTACGCGCGCTCTACGAAGGCGTGGCCTTCCAGCACCGGCGGCACGGGGAGGGTATCGCGCAATACGTCGCGCCGCATCGCCCCGGCATCATCCGCCTTGCCGGCGGGGCATCGAAAAGCGAGGTCTGGTCCCAGATCTTTGCGGATGTCTGCGGGGTTCCAGTGGAGGTTTCGGAAGGTGAGGAGCTTGGCGCCCTCGGCGCTGCGATCTGCGCCGCGGTTGCCACCGGACATTACCGCGATCTGCCAACCGCCATTGGCGCCATGTGCCGTGTCACGCGAACGGCGCTGCCGAATGCCGGTCTGCGCGCCTGGTACCAGGACCGCTATCACCAATTTCTGATGCTTGATCAGAAACTAGCCGATCTGTTCGAAGGATCGGAAACGCAGACAATCTAACGTTTCTTTGGAGGAGGAATAACGATGAATCTGAAAACAGCCCTACTTTGCTCGGTCGCCATGCTCGCCGCACCTGTGATGGCCTTTGCGCAAGCCGATGCCTGCATTGGCAAGGTTCCCACGCTCAACGTGATTGCGCAGGGCATGCCATCGGTCACCGAACTCGACAAATATGTCGGCGAGTTCAATGCGAAATGGCAGACAACCGTCAAGATCAACCTGCTGGGCGAAAACGAACGCCGCGCCAAGGCGCGTCTGGATGCTTCCACTGGCGCCGGAGCCTATCAGGTTCTTTATGTCGATGAAGCCAATACGCCGGAATATGCAACGGCTGGATGGCTTTATCCGCTGGCAGACGTCCTGCCTGCCGAATACGACATCAAGGATTTCCGTGTCGATCTGGCCAACGTCGCGACCTACGAAGGAACACAGTATTTCGCGCCTTTTGTCGGCGGCGGCGATATTCTCATCTATCGTAAGGACGTTTTGGAAAAGGCCGGTTTGACGGTTCCGAAGACGCTCGACGAGATGGTCGCGGGCATCAAGGCGGTCAATGATCCCGCCAACAAGCTTTATGGATGGGCGGCCCGCGGGCAACGCGGCTCCGGCATGAACGTCTGGCGCTGGACCCCCTTCTTCCGCGGCATGGGCGGCGAGTGGATGGACGGCGACAAGCCTGCCTTCAATTCGGACATCGGCGTCAAGGCGACCGAGCTTTATGTCGACCTGATGAAATATGCGCCGCCTGGTGTCGGTACCTTCAACTGGTCGGACTCCGTCGAGGCGTTTCGTGGCGGTCAGGTAGCCTACCTCATCGAGTCCGACGTGTTCGGCCCGTGGATGGAAGACCCGGATAAATCGACCGTCAAGGGCAAGGTCGGCTATGCACCGCCTCCGGAGCCGCT
Organism: Agrobacterium sp. a22-2; assembly: GCF_012276985.1. Taxonomy (GTDB): domain Bacteria; phylum Pseudomonadota; class Alphaproteobacteria; order Rhizobiales; family Rhizobiaceae; genus Allorhizobium. Next base: position 30,032 of record NZ_JAAXMM010000011.1, read on the forward strand.
CGGCTCGGCCGGCTGGGCTCATGGTTTTGCGGTTTCGGCGGTTGGTGCCAAGGACGAATGCACCAAGAAGGTCGCAGGCGATTTCGTCGGCTGGGCAACGTCGAAGGACATGGAAGCCCGGCGGCTTGCAGACGGCATTGCCTCCGACATCGGCCGTCAGTCTACCTTGAAGAGCGAGGCATTCCAGAAGGCTGTTCCCGCCGAATACATCGAGGCGCTCCTTGCGACGGGTTCGCGTACGAAGCTGCTCATCATGGCAAGCCCCGTATGGCCGGAAATCGGGGACAATCTCGGCCTCGCGCTGGAAGAGATCTTCACCGGCACAAAGACGGACATCCAGGCCACGCTCGATGAGGCGGCATTCTCGGCAGAAGATACGCTCCGCCACGCAAAATAACTTTGCGGCCCAAGACCGGGCGGCTGGTCCGCCCGGTTCCCTCAGTTTTCAAAGAGCAACGGAATGCATAAACAACGCTTCGTATTCTGGACGCTGGCACCGGCTTTCACCATTCTGGGTATTCTGGCTTTCGTCTCCATCGCGGGCGCCCTGTATTTTTCGGTGATGGACAGGTCGCTGCGCTATTCGGATTATGATTTCGTCGGCCTCTACAATTATCAGCGGCTACTGGGTGACAGACGATTTCTGAACGCGCTGAAGATTTCCGCGCTGTGGGAAATCATCACGGTTGCCGGCTCGCTGCTGGTTGCAACGTTGCTGTCGATTTACATTTTCGAGACGACACGATCGGCCCGGACCCGCAATATGATTTGCCTGGCGTTTCTCGCGCCGGTGCTGCTGCCGCGTGTCGCTGCCGCCTTCATCTGGCGTTTCCTCTACTCGCCGTCCCTCGGCCTGATCAACTATATCGCCAGTCTGTTCGGCCTCGGCCCCATCGAGTTTCTCGCCAATCCGTCGCTCGCCCTTTTTTCGGTGGCCGCGGTCGACATTTGGCAATGGGGCCTATTCTTCACGGTCATCATGCTGAAACTGCTGGAGACCTTGCCAAAAGATCCGATCGAGGCGGCGCAGCTGGACAATGCGAAAACATGGGAGATCCATGCTTACGTGACCCTGCCGATGCTCAAGGCGCCGATTATCAGCCTGGCCTTGGTCAAGGCGGTGGAATCGTTGCGGTCCTTCGACCTGATCTACGTGATGACCGGTGGCGGGCCGGGGACGGCCACCGAAACACTGGATCTCTATGCCTATCAGGCCGGGATCAACTTGGGCGGTCGGGTGTCTTACGCGTCTGCCATGTCCATCCTGTTGCTTCTCATTACCACCGTCGTCTTCACCCTTGTCTGGAGAGGTATCCGCAAATGGTCAGCCTGATCCGCCGCAGTTTTTCAGGGGTGATCCTTACCCTTCTGGTCCTTGTCGCCCTGACGCCGATCCTGTGGACCGTGCTTGGCTCGTTCAAGAAGCTGAAGGATATCGTCACACCCGTTCCCACGCTGATCTTCACGCCAACGCTCGAGAATTTCACGACGATCCTGCAAAATCCGTCGATCAGGGACGGACTTGCGAACTCCGTCATCGTCGTCGGTGTCTCTGTCCTGCTGGGTGCCTTGCTTGGCATTCCGGCAGCCTACACGCTTGCCCGGCATGTCAACCGGTTGAAGGACGACATGCAGTTCTTCGTGCTGTCGCTGCGGTTCATGCCGCCGGTCGCCATCGCCATCCCGTTCATCATTATCTATCTCGATCTCGGGCTGTACGACACGCCGGCGGGGCTGATCCTCGTCTATCTCATCTCGACGATCTCGACGGTCATCTGGCTCTCCATTCCGGCATTCGAAAGAGTGCCAAGGGAGATCGAAGAGGCGGCGGCCATGGAAGGCTGCACGCAGACGGAGATCTTTGTAAAGTTCGCCCTGCCCATCGCAGCACCATCCTTGTTCGGGGCTCTGGTCTTCACCTTCGTCCTCGTCTGGAACGAGCTTCTGCTGGCCCTGACGCTTGCGGCGCAAAATAGCACCCTGCCTGTTGTCGCAGCTTCCATCACCTCGCTCGGCAAGGAAGTTCCATGGGGCGTGATCAACGCTTCCACCGTCATTCTCGTGCTGCCGCCGCTGGTTTTCATCGGTCTGCTGATGAGCTTCATCAACCGAATGGTCAGTACGGCCCGGAAATAGGAATATCACAATGGCAAACATCAAATGCTTGAACATCCGCAAGTCCTATGGCGGCCTTACGGTCATCGATGGTCTGAACCTCGATATCGCGGACCATGAATTCGTCGTCTTCCTTGGCCCCTCCGGCTGCGGCAAGTCCACGATGCTGCGCATGATCGCCGGCCTTGAGGAAATCTCCGGCGGCACAGTCAGCATCGGCGACCAGAATGTGACCAACTTGCCGCCCGGCGAACGCGGCGTGGCAATGGTGTTCCAGTCCTATGCGCTGTACCCGCACATGAGTGTCTTCGAGAACATCGCTTTCGGTCTTCGTCGCCAGAAGGTGCCGGCCGCAGACATTTCTCGGCGCGTGGCCCATGTCTCCTCTCTGCTCGGGCTCGACCAGTTTTTGGAGCGGAAGCCGAAAAACCTGTCGGGTGGCCAGCAGCAGCGCGTTGCGATGGCCAGGGCGATGATCAAGACACCCAAGCTCTTCCTGTTTGACGAGCCGCTGTCGAACCTCGACGCCAAGCTGCGCGAGCGCCTGCGGACGGAAATCCGCCGGATGCATCTGGAGCTCAAGACGACAACGATTTTCGTGACCCACGACCAGCTGGAGGCCATGACCATAGCCGACCGAATCGTGCTGATGCGTGCGGGTGTCATTGAGCAACAGGGCACGCCTTCGGAGATATTCGACCGCCCGGCCACACGCTTTGTCGCCGATTTCATCGGCTCCCCCGCCATGAATTTCCGCGACTGCCAAGTTCGTCTCGACGGTCAGGAAGCCGAGCTGTCATCGGGATCCATCAAACTGCGGGTGCCCGTTGCCGACTACCAGGGCTTTGCAGATGGTGGAGCGGTCGAGGTCGGCCTGCGCCCCTCGAAAATGGATATCGCCTCCCCAGGGGATGCCAATGTCATCACCGGTACGGTCGTTCTGGTCGAGAACATGGGCAGTGACGGACAGGTCATCGTCGATGTCGACGGCCGGGACATGTCCTTTGTGACCAAAGCTTTTCGTACGCTGGAACCCGGCCAGAAAGTCGACTTCTCGATCGAGCCGGCCAGCATTCATATTTTTTCTAAGGATACCGGCCGATCGCTGTTGCGCGCCGCTGCCTGAATGTTCAAGACCTGTAATGGAAATAAACATGCCAATGACCCGCTACGACGAAAAAATAGAGCGCATTCGCGATGGTAATTACCGCAAGGGAGATTTTATCCTCGCCGATGCGAAAGATGCCGATCTCTCAGGTGGTATCCTCACCACCGGCCGCCGCCGGGATGCCAGGGGGCAGGTGACGGGAAACCGTACCCGCGCGGAGTTTCTGGCGGAAATCGAGGCGATCGTCCGCGAAGATGCAGTCGATATTATGCTTGCTTCGACATCGAACATCGAGGCGCTCCATACCAGCGGGATTTTTGCCGGCTCGCGCGTCATGCCGGCATTCCGTGCCAATGATACGACCGATGTATGGGGCGTCGTGCGCGGTGGCAAATACCGAGAGACTCCTTCAATTCCGTTTCGCAGCACGGACCTTTCAAGAGCGAAAGCGGATCTCTGTTTATATTCGATGACTTTCAACAACTGCGCAGCCACGGATGCTGTAACACTCGACGCCTACCGCATATTCCGGCCGGACGCGCGCGCTGCAGGAAAACGGCACTTCCTGGAAGTGTTCAATCCCAACGTGCCAACGGGTTTCACAGCGGAGGAAACCGGCATGTATGTCAACGATTGTATCGCGCGCGCACTGGCCGGTTTGACGCTTGAGGAGCGCCCGGAGTTTCTCAAGGTCGCCTATAATGGACCGGCAGCTCTGGAAGAGTTGGTCGCGCACGACCCGTCGGTGATCATCGGCGTGCTTGGAGGCGGAACGGGGACACACCGCGATACATTCGAGCTGGTGCGACAAGCCGAAAAGTGCGGTGCGCGCCTTGCCCTGTTCGGCCGCAAGATCAATATGGCGGAACACCAGACGACGTTCCTGTCGTGGATGCGGCTGGTGGCTGACGTTGAGGTTTCGCCTTCCGATGCGGTCCGCGGTTACCATGCCGATCTTGCCAGGTCCGGGCTTTCTCCCGATCGTTCGATTGACGACGACCTGCTTATAACCGAAGAGGTCCTTCTGGCCGGCGCAGACCGGTAGCAAGGCTCCGCAACCTGTGGTCACAGCAAACACCGGACAAACGCATGTATCGCCAGCAGCATCCATCCAGCAAGATCATCGCCGAGGTCGCGTGGATGTACTATGTTCGAAACCTGACACAGGGAGAAATTGCGGATAAGCTGTCCCTCTCCAAGCCGACGGTCATCAGCTATCTGAAGCTCGCCAAGGAACGCAACATCGTCTGCATACAGGTTGCGCCGGAACATTTTCGCATCAACTCCCTTGCAGACAGTTTGAAGGACAAGTTCGGACTGAAGAGTGTCCATGTCGTACCTGATGAGGGCGCGCAGGGCGAGGTTCTGTCGCGCGCCGTGTGCGAAGTGGCGGCGTATCACCTTCCCAATTTTCTTGAAAAGGGTGATGTTCTCGGGGTTTCCTGGGGGCAGACCGTGTCGTTTGTTTCCGAATACGTGCCCCACTGGCCGATAGAGGATTTGACCGTTCGCCAGCTGCTCGGCTCCATTGCCAATCCGTTGCTCAGTACGTCGGAGAGCTGCAGCACCGAAATTGCACGCCGGCTGGGCGCCTATTGCATCAATTTCAACGCTCCGGCCGTCTGTTCCAGCGCCTCGCTCGCGTCGGCGCTCAAGGCGGAGCCGATCATCCGCGAACAGCTCGATAACCTGCAAAAATGCAACAAGTCGATCTTTTCCCTAAGCCCGTGTACTCCAGATACACACGTCGTCCAGTTCAAGATTGCCACCGTGGAGGATATCGACAGCTACCGCGCCCGCGGTGCTGTCGGCATCATCGCCGGGCGGTTCATCGACACAGAGGGTAGGGCGGTCCTGGGTGAACTGGACGAGCGCATCATTGGTGCCGATCATGATCTTCTCAAAACAATGGAAGGCCTGCTCGTTGTCAGCGGCACCTTCAAGCACGATGCGACGAGAGCCGCCTTGCGCGGCGGTTTTGTTGATCATCTCGTCACTGATGCCAAACTTGCGGAACTCTTGGCTGCTGGTTGAGTGCCGCTGCGTTTCGAGTTTCAATTCAGATCAAACTACGGCCAAAGGGTGCGACTAACCGCGGAACGCGTCCCGCACCCTGTTTGCGGTTGTCTCGTCCATAATCATCACGTTCGCCAGCCTCGCCCGCAACATCCCAATGACGGCCCCTACTTTTTCCGGCCCTCCGCCGACGCAAATCCGCTCCGGCACGTTGATCAGATCCTCGAGCGGCATGGTGATGTGGCGTTCGTCGAATTCACTGGTCACGATCCGGCCGTCTGCGTCGAAGAAAAATCCCGACGCAAAACCGATAGCGCCAAGGTCGCGATAGGTCGCGATTTCAGCCTCGGTCATGAAACCGCCCTGCACGAGCAGTGTTTCGCCGACCAGCTGTGTGACGCCGAAGATCGATTTTGTGCACTGGCGCAGAAGGGAAAAATGATCGCGGATCGTCGGCTCCGCCATCAGGATATCCTTCACATGTGGCGACGAGACAACACCCGGCGCATGAAGGTTGACGGCGCGTGCGCTCAGTCGCTCGGCAATGTTTGAAGTGCAAAGCACCGGCGAAAAATCGAAGGTCGCGGCGGAGCTGCCGGTGGTCTGGGCGACCGTGATATGGGGAAAGCTGATCCAGGACAAAGACTTGGACAGCGCGAGCACGGTGCGGCCCCAGGCCACGCCGATCGTGTCGTGGCTGCGCAAGCGCCGTTCCAGCACTCGCGCGCCGAGGTGGCCAATCTGTTCGTGAAGCCCGGCACGGTCCCGCAGGTTGGGCAGGACAAAACACTCGGACAATCCCGTCAGCGCGCAAATCTCGAGCGAAAGGTCGATCCGTGCGATCCGGGTCGGGTCGATGGCGATGCTGACGACGCCTTCATCACGCGCCTTCTGCAAAAGATTGAACACCGTTGCGCGGGAAATGCCGAGCTGCTCGGCGACCTCGTCCTGCTTCAGCCCCTGCTCATAGTAAAGCCAGGCAGCCCAAAGCACTTCGTCCATGGCGAACTGTGCGGGAATTTCGCGCCGCCCGGAGGCGTTTTTTGTCTCGGGAGCGTCTGCTTTCTTCATTTCAATTGTCGCCCTCTTTTCTCGTTCAATCGCAAATTTAGGCATTCGGGTCCACCGAAATATGCGCCATTCGCGGCGAATGTGGCGTACGTCATGTCGTGTTGAAAATTGCCATTGACATATGCCATTACTTGTTGGCATATTTCATCCCGAGGATGAGGACTGCCTGGGAGGAATGAAGTGAGCGTGTCGCAATCAGTGCCAATTGGCATGTCGAACGGCTGGAATGATCTCATTGATGAGGTCACCTCCGGACGCTGGCTGGACCCCGATACCGGGCGCGCCGTTGACGTTCCGTTCCGCAATATCCTGATCGGGGACGGTCTGGCGGACCAGGCCAGCGATCTGCTTGATGCGGTCATGCCGGCCTCCAATTACGGCGTCGTTTGCGACGCGGCGACGGCTGCAGCCATGGGCGACCGGATCGCCAAGGTGCTGGGTAGCAAGGCGCGGCTTTTCATCCTCGACCACCCACATGCCGATGAAGGGCAGGTCGCCGCGCTTCAGGCGCTAACCGCCGGAGTTGAAAGCCTGGTGGCCGTCGGTTCGGGCACGATCAATGACTTGTGCAAATACGCGACCTATCTCGATGGTCGCGCCTACAGCGTCTTCGCCACGGCGCCGTCGATGAACGGCTACACCTCGTCGACAGCGTCGATCACTCTGCATTCAGGGCTCAAGACCACGCAGAAGGCGCATGCTGCCAAGGGCGTTTTCATAGATATTGGTGTTTCGGCCGCTGCACCTCAATATCTGATCGGCGCGGGACTGGGCGACAGCCTGTGCCGCCCGACGGCCCAGATCGACTGGTATTTCTCGCACCGGATGTTTTCCACCCGCTACGCGACCTCGCCTTATGTCTTGCAGGAGGCCGACGAAGCCGAACTGCTGACCCGCACGGCCGGTCTTGGCCGGCGCGACCATGACGCCATCGGCTACTTGCAGCGTCTCATGACCCTTGCCGGTCTCGGCATTGCCGTCGTCGGCATGAGCCATCCCGGCTCCATGGGCGAGCATCAGATATCGCACTGGATCGACAGTTTCGCCGGCAAGCGTCATCCGGGTACCGTGCATGGCCAGCAGGTGGGCGTGGCGTCAGTGACGATGGCCCGTTTGCAGGCTCGCGTTCTGTCGATGGAGAGCGCCCCCAGGGTCAAGCCCTATATTCCTGACGAAGCGGACATCCGCGCCAGCTATCCCGCGCCAGCCGTCGAGGACTGCCTTGCAGCATGCCGCGCCAAAGCCATGGATACCGACGCAACTGCCCGGTTCAACGACAAACTGGAGAGGCTCTGGCCCGAGCTTCGCAGCGCACTTAGCCCCATGGCGCTGAACCCCGACGACATGGCGGTTCACCTGCGCGCGGCGGGCGGTGGTGCGACCTACGAGGAGATCGGCATGGAACGGGATCTCTATGTGGAGGCGCTGATCCGCTGCCGCGAAATGCGGGATCGTTACTCCATGCTCGATCTGGCTGCCGACATGGGAATTCTGGAAGACTTCATCGAGGAGGCCGTCTGATGCGCCCTTTACAAGACCTTGGGTGGGAGACGCTCGCCGATTGCGTGGCAGTGCTGACCGACATCGACGATACATTGACGACCGATGGCCAATTGCCGGCCGCAGCCTATGCCGCGCTGGAGCAACTGGCTCAGGCCGGCCTGAAGGTGGTCCCGATTACCGGTCGGCCGGCCGGCTGGTGTGACATGATTGCCCGCTTCTGGCCGGTCGCCGGAGTCGTCGGGGAAAACGGAGCCTTCTACTTTTCCTATGACCGTGACGCGCGGATCATGCGGCAGAAGTTCTTCGCCAGCGACGAGGAGCGTCGGATCAATCGGCGCCGTCTGGAAGACCTTTGCGAGCGTATCCTGCGAGAGGTGCCGGGAGCCGGCGTCGCCTCCGACCAGCTTTATCGCGAAGCCGACCTGGCGATTGATTTCTGCGAGGACGTGGAGCCTCTGGGGCCGGATCAGGTCCAGCGCATTCTCGATATTTTCACCGAGGCCGGTGCCATTGCGAAAGTGTCGTCGATCCACGTCAACGGCTGGTTCGGTGCCTATGACAAGCTGTCCATGACGCGAATTTTTGCGCGCGAGATCCTGGACCTCGATATCGACCGGGAGCGTGAACGGGTGGTTTTCGTAGGTGACAGTCCCAATGACGGACCGATGTTCGGCTTCTTTCCCAATGCCTGCGGCGTGGCCAATGTCCGCGCTTTCGCCGTGGGAAGTTTCGAGGCCCCGGCCTTCGTGACGGACTCCGAGGGCGGCGCCGGCTTTGTCGAGATTGCCGAGCGGATCCTTTCGTCGCGCAGGCAGAAGGAGACCGTCGATGGCTGAGGCCTCATACGATATCGCCATCATCGGCGGTGGCATCAACGGCTGCGGCATCGCGCGCGATGCGATCGGCCGGGGATATTCTGTGTATCTTTGCGAGCAGGGTGATCTCGGTGGTGCGACTTCCTCGGCTTCCACCAAACTGCTGCATGGCGGCCTGCGCTATCTCGAGCACTACGAGTTTCGGCTTGTCCGCGAAGCGTTGTTGGAGCGGGAGACGCTCTGGGCCATTGCGCCGCATATCGTGCGGCCGCTGCGGTTCGTGCTGCCGGTCAGCCGCGGCATGCGGCCAGCATGGTTGCTGCGGCTCGGCCTCTTCATCTACGACCATCTCGGCGGCCGCAAGCTGCTGCCTGGGACGTCGCACGTGGACCTGGCGAACGGTCCGATCGGCGAAGGACTGAGCGACGGGCTCAAGCTCGGTTTCGAATATTCCGACTGCTGGGTGGAGGATAACCGGCTTGTCATCCTGAACGCCATCGACGCACAGGAGCGCGGCGCCACGATCCGCGTCCGCACCCGCTGCACCGCAGCGCAGCCGCTGGCCGACGGTGGCTGGCGTATCGTCAGCCGAGACACCGAGACCGGACGCGAGGAGACGGTTCGGGCGCGCATGGTGATCAATGCTGGCGGCCCATGGGCAAATGGCATTGCCCGCGATATCGCCCACCGCGCCCCGCGTGGCCGTGTCCGACAGGTGCAAGGTTCGCATATCGTCGTGCCGAGGCTCTATGAGCACGACCGATGCTTCATCTTCCAGAACGGCGATGGCCGCATCGTCTTCACCATTCCCTACGAGGGCCGTTTCACGCTGATCGGAACCACCGACCGGGACTATCCCGGTGATCCCGCCGTTGTCACGGCTTCAGACGAGGAGGTCGCCTATCTCTGCACCCTGGTCAGCACCTATTTCGACAAGCCCGTGACACCCGCTGACGTGGTGTGGACCTATAGCGGCGTGCGTCCGCTCTACGATGATGGCAGTTCTGACGCGCAGGCCGCCACGCGCGACTACACCCTGGAGCTGGATGATCGCGACGACGCGCCGATCTTATCCATTTTCGGCGGCAAGATCACCACCTATCGGCGCCTTGCCGAAGCCGCGATGGAACATGTCGAGGCGCGTCTCGGACCGGCCCCGCGCCGGACAGGCCTGTCGCAAGGATGGACCGGAAAGGCATCATTGCCGGGCGGCGAATTTGCGCCGCTGGACTTCGATCGCCAGGTCGCCAGGCTGAGGGCGTCCCATGAATATCTGTCGGAAGCACTCTCCACGCGCCTTGTGCGCCAATACGGCACGCGGGCGTTGCGGCTTCTTGACGGAGCCACAACGCTGGCGGATCTGGGCCGGCAATTCGGCGCAGGATTGACACAGTCCGAGGTCGATTACCTCTGCCGCAATGAGTGGGCCCGGACGGCGGATGATATCGTGTTCCGGCGCAGCAAACTCGGCCTTTTGATGAGCCAGGCGGAAATCCTGGAGCTCGACCGATATCTCCAGGGTGATCACAAGGAACGGCGCACCGCATGACATGACTTTTACATGACGACGAGCGGGAAGAGGAGCCCGCACGCCGACATGAACGACCGCCGAGGGAGAAGGCGGAAATGGGAGGGGAAAGATGTATCTGGGAATCGATCTCGGCACGTCCGGGGTGAAGGCCGTCATCATCGACGAGGCGCAGCGGCTGGTGGCGGAAGCCTCGTCGAGACCGCTTGTGGTGACGCGGGAGCGGGCAGGCTGGTCGGAACAGCATCCGGATCTCTGGTGGGACGCGGTCTGCGAAACGCTGGACGCTCTGCAGGCCGCCCATCCCGCCAAGCTTTCGGCCATCAAGGGCATCGGATTGTCGGGACAGATGTACGGCGCCACCGTGCTTGATGTGCATGACGAACCGTTGCGGACCGCCATTCTCTGGAACGATACGCGCAGCGGCGCTGAATGCGAAGAGCTCGAGCGCGCCGTTCCCGATCTGGTAACCTTGGTTGGCCGACGTCCATCGCCGGGCGTGACGGCAAGCAAGCTTCTATGGTTGCGCCGGCATGAGCCGGAGACCTTTGCAAAGATCCGCAGCGTGCTCCTCCCGAAGGACTACGTTCGCCTCAGATTGTCCGGTGAGAAGGTCTCCGATCTCGCCGATTCCAGCGGCACCATGTGGGTGGACCTCAATACTCGGACCTGGTCGGACCGGATGCTGGAGGCAACCGGGCTCGATCAGACGCAGATGCCGCGGCTTTGCGAAGGCACGGAGGTCACGGGCCGGTTGCGGCCTGAACTTGCCCGGCGCTGGGGCATGACCGTCCCGCCGATCATTGCCGGTGGTGGTGGTGACAATGCCTGTGGTGCGTGCGGCACCGGTGTGATCGAAGAGGGCGAGGGAACGGTATCACTCGGCACATCAGGCGTGTTGTTCGTTGCCAATTCCAGTCCCCGACCGGCCGGAGCTGCGGCCATCGAAACGCTTTGCCATGCCGTGCCGGAGAGATGGCATCAGATGTCGGTCGTCCTGTCGGCGACCTCCTGTCTCACCTGGCTCTGCCAGAGGCTGAAGCGCAGCCCGGACGAGCTTGTGCTGAGCCTCGGCGTAGCGCCGCGTCCGGCAACCGATCTGATCTTCGTGCCGTTTCTCGACGGCTGCTGGTCGCCGCGCAACGACGCCAAGATCCGCGGCGGGTTTCTGGGGCTCGCCCATCAGCACGACGACGAAGCCATGGCACAGGCGGTCATGCAAGGGGTGGCTTTCGCCATCCTCGAATGTGCCGAGGCATTCCGGGCCAGCGGCACAGACCTGCGTCGTCTTATGGCGATTGGCGGTGGTTCGCGGTCGAAACTCTGGTTGTCCATCCTGGCAACGTCGCTCGGGATCGAGCTGGAAGTGCCTGACGCAAGTGCGCTTGGCGCCGCGTTCGGCGCGGCCCGGTTGGCCATGGTCGCCGCGACAGCGGCCGAGCCCGCAACGGTATTGAGGCGCCCTGAGATAGGCGACGTCGTCCTTCCCGCAACGGCCTTTGCCGACAGCTATGCCGAGCGATTTCAGACCTGGAAGGCGTTTGCCGAGGTGTGCTGAGCATCCGCGCCGTCCGGGAGGTGGACGGCGCAGACCAAACCGACCCGGGAGCCGGGCCGGATCAACTCTGGAGGAGGAAAAAATGACAAACGAAATCACGAAAGCTGAGCTTGGCCGCCGTGCCTTCATGGCCGGAACGGTTGCCCTGGCCGGCGCGGCTGCCTTTTGGCCGAAGGAGATGCGTGCGCAGGCGGCCAATCGCAATTTTGCGGCGGCGCTCGGCTGGACCACCTACGATTCCGGCCGCCATCTGCAAGACGGCTTCAAGGCTGCCGTGGCCGAGTTGGGCGGCAATCTGACGACGACCGATGCCGGCTTCGATGCCCGTGTTCAATCGGACCAGATCGACTCCCTGGTGGCCTCCAAGCCCGACGCCCTGTTTATCACCCCGGCCGATGCGGTGGCGATCGCTCCGGCCGTGCAGCGCGCCATCGCCGCCGGAATCCCGGTCTTCTGCGCCGACAGCGCAGTGCCTGGCACCCCGGTGACGACCACCGCGATGTCCAACAATTTCGGCATGGGCCAGTATTCCTGCGAGTTCATCTGCAAGATGCTGGAAGGCAAGGGCAAGATTGCCCGCGTGATGCTGCCGCAGAATGAAAGCTGGGATCAGCGCACATTGGGTATGGAATGGGCACTACGCCGCTATCCCGACGTCAAGATCGTCTCCGAATGGGCCTTCGCGCTGGCCGGCAATGTCACACCGCGCCAGACGGTCGATAATATCCTGACGTCCAATCCGGATGTCGACGCGATCTGGTGTGCCTGGGACGGCGCGGCCGTTGAGGGGACACTGGCGGCACGGGCCGCCAACCGCAACGACCTCATCCTGACGGGTATCGACGGCGGCTCGCAGGCCTTCAACTATATCGGCGGTGATACACCGTTGAAGCTCTCGATGGCGCAGAGCTTCTACGAGATGGCCTATTCCTGCGTCTTCTATGCCCAGGAACATCTGGCCGGCCGCAACGCTCCGCGCCTGATCGTCACGCCTACCTATGGTGTCACCAAAGAGATGCTGCAGGCCGGCATTCCCGATGACTTCGACGTTCCCGGCCGTGCTGCGGAACTGGGTTGGCTGCGGGCGGTCTAACACGGCCGAGGGGCACGGGGCCAAGTGGTCCCGTGAACTCGCCTGCTTGGGAAGGAAAAGAGACAATGCAAGCTCCGGTTTTGACCGCATCCGGCATCTGCAAGCGATTTGGCCCGGTGATGGCCCTGCAGGACGTGGAATTCCACCTCCAGCCGGGAGAGATCCATGCGCTGCTCGGGATCAACGGCGCGGGGAAGTCCACCTTCATCAAGATCCTGTCCGGGATCATCCAGAAGGATGCCGGCTCGATTTGTATCGGGGGCAAGGACGTGCATTTCCGGTCGCCTGAAGACGCGATCCGCGCCGGCATCGCCACGGTTCAGCAGCATCCGGAACTGGTTCTCGACATGAGCGGGCTTGAGAATATTTTCCTCGGCCGCGAAAGCCGGGAGAGGGGCCTGTTCCGGCGCATCGATCGCAAGGCCATGACGGCACGCGCCAAGGCGCTGCTCGCCCGCTTTTCGGTACCGCTCGACCTGTCGCGCGAGGTCGGCCAGATGCCAGCCGTGGAACGGGAGGCCGTCGCCATCCTGCAGGCACTCGTCGGCGAAGACATCAAGGTCCTGATCCTCGACGAACCGACCTCGACCCTGACCGAGGTCGAGCGCGAAGATCTGTTTCGGCTGATGAACCAGCTGAAAGCGCAAGGTATCGCGATCATCTACATCACCCATCAGCTCGAAGAAGTCTTCGCCATCGCCGACAGCTTCTCGGTGTTTCGGGGCGGCACATGCATCGCGCGGATGAGCGTCGAGGAGGCGCGGGAGACGGATGTGTCACTGGCGACACTCATGCTCGGCGAGGCGATGGGTGACATCTTTCCTCAGCGGGCATTGCCGGACAGTGCCGGCGATATCGTGCTCAGCGTCCGCGATCTCGGCCGCAGGACCGAATTTTCCAATATCAACTTCGATGCCTGCAAGGGCGAGATCGTCGGCATTTTCGGCCTGGTCGGGTCGGGCTGCGAGGAACTGGCCAAGACGATATTCGGCGTGACGCAGAAGGATTGCGGCGACGTGACGATTCACGGGCATCCTATCTGTGCGAAATCGCCGCGCGAGGCGCTGGATGCCGGGATTTTCCTGGTGCCCGGCGACCGCCGCACCGAGGGATTGGCACTTGAGCGTTCTGCTCTGTTCAACGTGCCGATGGCCAACCTGCGACGGGCGGCGGGCGGCGGCTGGGGCCTGCGCGGTCGACGGATTCGGTCCGACACCAAGAGGTTGACGGAACGGGTGGCGCTCCATCCACCAAGCCTCACGACGCCGGCCAGCGGCTTTTCGGGCGGTAACCAGCAGAAGATCGTGCTGGCCAAGGGCCTCTATAGCGAGGCCGACGTCTACATCTTCGTCGAACCCACCGTCGGCGTCGACATCGGCGCACGGGCAAAGATCTACACTCTGATGCGCGAGCTAGCCGCCAATGCGGCAGTGATCGTCATTTCGAGCGATTGCGACGAAGTGCACGGTGTCGCCGACCGCACCATCGCCATGCACAAGGGCCGCCAGGTCGCGCCGCGTTCGGGTGTCTTTTCCCGCGATGCGCTGTTGATGGCCGGCATCATGGGAGAAAGCAAATCATGAGACAGTTGATGAACCTTCCAAAAGGTGCGGGGCGGGCCCTGGCTTTCGCCCTGCTCGTGGCCCTGGTCGGGGCAGCATTCACGCTTGCCGAACCGCGCTTCCTGACGCAGGCAAGCCTTGCGGGGATAGCGCGCCACATGGCGGCAAACGGCCTTGCTGCGCTCGGACTGACATTCGTTGTCATCGTGCGCAAGTTCGACCTGTCGATCGGCGGCGTCGCGGCCTTTTCCGCGATGTCCATGGGAGCGGTGATTGCCGCGGGCATGCCGCTCTGGGTCGCGGTCCTGGTCGGGATCGCGCTGGGGGCGGCGCTGGGCGCAATTTCAGGGATCGCGATCAGCCGCTTCGGCTTTCCCGATATCGTCACGACCATCGCCGTCGGTTCGGTGTGTGCCGGTCTCGCCTTCCTGTATACCGGGGGGCGTTCGATCTTCGAAAACTTCTTCCAGAGCGGAATCACCGACCTGAACGATGCCCGGGTGCTGGGCCTGGGCGTCTCGTTGTGGTTCCTGCTGATCGCCTATGGCCTCGCCTGGCTGGTCATGCATCGGACACGCACCGGACACGCATTCTATGCGACGGGAGAAAATCCGCGGGCCGCGCATTTCTCCGGCATCGCCACCAGTCGCTTCGTCGCCCTTGCCTATATCCTGTGCGCGATCGCGACCGTTCTGGCCGTTCTGCTGATCCTGGCCGAATCGGGCAATGCCGAGACGAACAAAGGTGCCAACCTGATGATGCCGGCCTATGCCGGCGTCTTCCTGGGGGCGGCGATCATGGGCGGGACCTCCGTTCTATCGACCTTTGCGGGCATTCTGTTGATCACCATGCTGCTCGACGGTTTCTCGCTGATGGGCGTCCCCTACTACTACAGCGACGGTGTCGTCAGCCTGATCCTGCTGATGGGCGTCATCGCCTTTTCCGACAGCGCACGCGGATGGGCGAGCAGCCTGCGCGTTCTGTTTCCGCTTCGAAATCCCTCGTCAAACTCACGGGAGCGGCAGGTATGACCATGACAATTTCAGAAAACACACCGATGACAAGTCGCTCATCCAACAGGCTGGCGAGATTGACCACCGATCTCTGGCTGGTGCTTGCCTTGGTCATGCTGACCGCGATCGTCGGAAGCATCAAGCCACAGTTGCTCGAGGGAGGAAGCCTTGCTGCTCTGCTCAAGACTTTCTCGATCATGGTCACCATGGTTCTCGGACTGACCTGGGTGATTGCGGCCGGCAAGATCGATGTCAGTTTCATGCAGATCGCCGCGCTGTCCAATATGATCTGCGCGGCCACCGTCGGTTACGGCTGGGGCTGGGCGATCGTCGCGGCTTTAAGCGTTGGGCTTCTGGCTGGGCTCGTCAACGGCTGGCTCGTCGCCGTCATGCGCCTGCCAGCCCTGATCGTCACCATCTCCATGGCTGGGATCTGCGCATCGGCGGCGTCGGCGCTTGGCAAGGGCACAGTGATCCGCATCGCAGATCCCGGTCCGATCAGTTGGTTGCTCAACACGCTTCTGTGGGACGCCGTACCGTTCGTCTTCGTTCCGGTGCTGCTGGTCGCAGCGCTCGCCTGGTATGTTCAGGAGCGCTTGACGCTTGGCCGTTACATCTATGCCATGGCGCAAAACGAGGCCGCCGTGCGAGCCGTGGGGGTGCCGGTGACACGTCTTACCATCCTGCTCTTCGGTCTTTCCGGGCTCAGCGCATCCATGGCAGGCGTCATGCTGGCGGCGAGCCTTTCTTCCGGGCAGCCGATGATCGGCGGTCCTTATCTGATCAACGGCCTGACCGTCGTGCTGCTTGGCGGCATGATGGTGCGTGTCGGCAAGCCCAATATCCTGGGAACGCTGACCGCAACAATGTTCATCGGCGTGCTCTTCAGCGGCGCCGCCCTGCTCGGCCTGCCGGACTACCAGCGACAGATCATTCAAGGCCTGCTGCTGGTGCTGGGCCTGGCCGTTGCCACGATTGCCGCACGCCATCACCGCAGCCGCAGGCAGGAGCACTGACATGGCAAACTCGTCACCCACCGTCACGATCGGGCTGGACTGCGGCACAGGCGGTGCCCGCGCCATGGTTTGCGACCTTGACGGCCGCGTCCTGGCAACAGCGTCGCGAGACTATGCCACGACCTTTCCTCGGCCGGGCTGGGCAACGCAGTCGCCCGCCGAATGGTGGCAGGCGGCCTGCGGGGCGGTCCGCGAGGCCGTGGAACGCAGCGGCGTGTCGATCGGGCAGGTCGCAGCGATCTGCGCCGACGGCACCTCCAGCACGCTGGTGATGCTCGGCGAAAACGGCGAGCCACTTGCCGATGCGATCCTGTGGATGGACAATCGTGCTTCACCCCAGGCCCGCCGGATCGAACAGAGCGGACATCCGGCGCTGCGGCGCAGCCGGGCCGGCGTGAGTGCCGAAACGGCTATTCCCAAGATCCTTTGGCTCCGGGACAACGATCCGGATCTTTTCCGACAGACGCGCTGGTTCATGGAGCTTGCGGATTACATCGCGCTGCGTCTGTCGAACCGGCTGACACTGGGCCAGAACCACACCATTAACCGCTGGTTTTTCGATCCGCGTCGCGGTGGCTGGCCGGAGGATTTCTTCGAGGCGATCGGGCTTGCGGGCATCACGACCCGGTTCCCCGATCACATGCCGATCCTCGGCGCGCCGATCGGACTCTTGTCAGCGGAGGCTGCGGCGGCTTTGGGGTTGACCACCGAGACGCTGGTCGTCTGCGGCGGGACCGACGCCTATGTGGCGACGGTCGGGCTTAACACACTGCGGCCCGGAGAAACGGCGCTGATCACCGGCACGTCGCATCTGGTCCTGCCGACCGTCGACGACGATGTGGAAATCGCCGGGCTGTTTGGACCGCACCCCGATTGCGTGGCGCCCGGCTGCTTCGTCATGGAAGGCGGGCAGGTGTCGTCGGGTGCCGTTCTTCGCTGGTGGCACGACCTGTTTCAGGATGCCAGCCCCGGCCGCATCGAGGACATGATCCGCGCCGCGCAGACCGTACCGCTCGGCGCAAACGGCTTGATGGCGCTCGACTTCTGGCAGGGGAACCGCAACCCTTACACGGATTACGACCTGCAGGGCGCGATCTGGGGCATGACGCTCAAGCATTCCCGCGCCGATATCACGCGCGCCCTGCTGGAATCCGTCTGCATGGGCACGGCCAATATCCTCGGCTGCATGGAACGCCACGGCGTGGCCGTTCGCTCCATGACGGCGGCGGGTGCAGCCCTTCGCTCGCCCTTCTGGTTGCAGATGCATGCCGATACTGCTGGGGTGAAGTTGCGCATTCCGGAAGTTGGGGAAGCGACGGCTTTCGGGGCGGCGATCGCCGCAGCCGTCGGCGTCGGCGCCTACGGTTCGTTGCAGGCAGCGGCGGACAGAATGGTGTGGATCAAGGACGAGATCAGCCCGGATCCCGAACGCCACGCCGAATACAGGGTGCTGATGGAACTCTATCTGGACACCTATTCCGCTCTTCAGCCTCTCATGCACCGCATGGCGCAACGCAACCGCTCAAGCCCCCAACCCATGCCTGCTTAGCCCACCACCCGATCCGTTCCGGTTGAACGAAAACATGCCTCCCGGCCGCGGGGTGACTCGCGGAATGGATAGGTTTTGCCATTTGAAAGGAAATGACATGGCACATATTGGAGATCTCATCGCGGAAATGCTGGCGCAATACGGCGTCGACTACGTGTTCGGCATGCCGGGGGGGCAGACGACGGCTCTTCATGACGGCATTTCGCGCCGAACGGACCGCATCCGCCACATCCTCATGCGCGACGAGCGAAATGCAGCCTACGCTGCCGATGCTTACGCACGGCTGACGGGCAAGCCGGGGATCTGCGATGTCACGGTCGGCCCCGGCGCAAACCTGCTGCCGGCCGGCTTTCTTGAAGCGCTGAACGCCTCCATTCCGATGATCGGCATCATCGGCGAACTGCCGCTCGACTGGTTGACGTTGAAAGAAAAAGGTATCGCCAGCCAGGGTTTCGACCAGCTCAGCTTCTTCAAGACCTGCAGCAAGGAGGCCTATCTCGTGCCGTCCGTCGCCGCGCTGCCGGAACTGATCCGCACGGCGTTTCGCGTCGCCACCGCGCCGCGGCCAGGCCCGGTCGCGCTGATCATACCGCATGACATCTTCGATGCGGAATGGGACGAAGACCTCCTGAAAATCGCCGTGGATGATCGGGCCCGCCAGATGCCCTATCTGCGCAGTTGCGCGCCGACCAGCGAGATCGACAAGGCCGCGGCGCTGATCGCCAAGGCAAAACGCCCGGCGCTGGTCTGCGGCGGCGGCGTGCATGGATCGGATGCAGTCGAGGTGGTCACTGCCTTTGCCGATCGTCTGCAAGGCCTTGTCGTCACCAGTCTCTCTGGCAAGGGCTCGGTTCCCGAAACGCGCGACTATGCGGCAGGTGTGCTCAATCCCCTGGGTGCCAAGGCCGCCATCGATCTGATCAAGGAGGCCGATCTCTTGATCTGGTGCGGCTCCAAGGTCAGCCAGAACACCGGCATGAACTGGACCCTGCCACTGGCCGAACAGGCGACGATCACCATCGACTTCGATCCGCTCGAACACGGTCGGACCTTCCGCCCGACCGTCGCGCTGATGGGCGACGTGCGCGAGACCATCGTCGCGCTCGATGCAGCCTTGCCGACCCTTGGAGCCAACCCGGAATGGGCGGCCAGGATTGCCGAGGTCAAAGCGAAGTCAGAGGCCGAGAAGCTGGTGGAAACCACCTCGGAGCTATTGCCGATCCAGCCGCCCCGTTTGATGAGCGAGATCGCCAGCCGCCTTGGCGATGACGACATCATCGTCTCCGACGCCTCCTTCGCGGCCGGATGGATTTCCGGCTACATCCCCGCGAAGCGTGCCGGACGTCAGTTTCTGTTCGCGCGCGGCCAGGGCGGGCTTGGCTATTCGGTGCCGGGTGCCATTGGAGCCGCCGCGGTGCGTCCCGACGCCCGGATTGTCACGGTGGCCGGAGACGGTGCGTTTTCATACACGATCGGCGAACTGGCCACCCAGGCCCAATATAACCAGCGCATCGTCAACATCGTGATCAACAACGGCAAGCTTGGCTGGATCCAGCTCTGGCAGGAGCTTTATTTCAACAACGTCCAATCCGCGGTGCTCGAGACGCAAAGCGTTAAGCCCGGCTATGCCGGAGCGGCGCAGGCGCTTGGTTTGCTCGGCATCTATGTCGAGAAGCCCGACGAGATCGGCCCCGCCCTGGATCGTGCCTTTGCCCATGACGGACCGTCTGTCGTGGAGGTCCGTATTGACGACCGCGCGACGCCGATCCATTCGTTCAAGCGTCGCTTGCGGGAAAAGACCGAGACGCCCTATCCCCGGCCCGGTACTGTCTACAAACTGAGGGACTGGAAGATCTCGCCGGATCTCTGATTGTTAAAGCACCTGGCATTGTTTTGGCGATGCCGGGTGCAAATCGACGACTGGTTTGAATGCGCCGGTAGCATGGCCGTACGCTATAGGGCCTCGCTGACCCGGGTCTGTCTGTGGCCAAAACATGAACGTAACGGGTCCTTCAGCCATCTTCATCGCCGAAACCTAGCGCGGTTCGGGATTGAAGGGCACGCGCTCCTGTGTGAATCTATGTGTCGCCGGTTCAAATCCCTTCAAGGAGTGACCAATTCCCTCGATCAGATGCGGAAGAGTTCCTGCATCTGATCGCTTCGCAGCCAACATGGTCGGCAATTATGTCGCGGTCCCGCTGATAATTGACCTAGTCAACAAGTTCGGCAAATCAGACGAGGCTCGGATTGCTGTCCTTAACTTAGTCGGCGACTGACCAAATGTCTGTACAAAGGCCCTGGCGAAGTGCGATACGTTCTCGAACCCGACCTCAAGAGCGATTTCGATCAAGGGCGCTTTGGACTGTACGAGAAGATGTTTAGCTCACTCCAATCGCACTCTTCTGTAAATCATTGCCGGAAAGCTTTGGCCTGCTGCCGGTTTCGTGGACACCGAGTAAAGGTGTTTCCAATGAAACTGGAGCGCATGAATGCAACGAAGGAAGTTCAGCCGCGAGTACAAGCTTGAGGCAGTGAAGTTGGTGCGAGAGCGCGGGGTCGGCGTTGCGCAGGCAGCCCGCGATCTGGATGTTCATGAGAACGTTTTGCGCAAGTGGGTCGGGGAATACGGTTCGGACCCGGCGCAGGCGTTTCCCGGTCACGGACAGATGAAGCCCGAGCAGCTTGAGCTCGAGAGGCTGCGTAAAGAAGTCGCCAAGCTGAAGGCGGAGCGTGACATCCTAAAAAAGGCCGCCGCCTACTTTGCGAAGGACGTGATATGAAGTTCGCGTTCATTGCAAAGCACCGTTCGATCTGGCCCCTTTCGTCGTTGCTTTGCAACGACTGCCGGGCAGAGGGTGGCATGGCTGTGCGAAGCGCTGGGTGTATCGCGTTCCGGCTTTCACGCCTGGTTACATCGTTCTCCGAGCCAGCATGCCCGGTATGACGAGGCTCTGCTCGAGAAGATCAAGAGCAGCGACCGCACCTACGGCGCGCGGCGTGTCTGGCATGACCTTCTCGGCGAAGGCTTTTCCTGTGGTCTGCATCGTGTCGAGCGTCTGATGCGCGACAATGCATTGAGAGCAAGACCGAGAAGGCGTGGCTTGCCGAAAGACGGCGGCGAGCGCCCGGGCATCATGCCGAATATTCTGGATCATCAGTTCGCGGCAGCCAGGCCGAACCAGAAATGGGTAGACGACTTTACCTATCTATGGACGGCTGAGGGCTGGCTTTATGTGGCCGCCGTCATCGACCTGTTCTCTCGCCATGTCGTCGGCTGGTCGATGAATGCCAGTATGACCTCCCAACCCGTGACTGACGCGCTGATCATGGCCATCTGGCGCAGAGGCAAGCCGGATGCGCTCCTCCACCATTCGGACCAGGGTAGCCAATACACCAGCGAGCAGTTCCAGCGTCTCGTGGCCGATCACGGCATCACATGCTCGATGAGCCGATCCGGCAATGTCTGGGACAATGCCGCGATGGAAAGCTTCTTCTCATCACTCAAAACCGAAAGGACAGCTCGTAAGGTCTACAGAACCAGGGACGA
This sequence comes from Agrobacterium sp. a22-2, assembly GCF_012276985.1. Lineage (GTDB taxonomy): Bacteria > Pseudomonadota > Alphaproteobacteria > Rhizobiales > Rhizobiaceae > Allorhizobium. The sequence continues at coordinate 51,526 of NZ_JAAXMM010000011.1, forward strand.
TGCCAAGGCGGACGTGTTCGATTACATCGAACGCTTCTACAATCCGAAGCGTCGGCATTCGACACTGGGCTATCTCAGCCCGATGGAATTTGAAAACAAGGTGGGATTAGCCTAACTCGGTGGCCGAAATACCGGCAGCAGGCCATCGCGCAGAAGCTTGCCGAAACCTTCGACGGGCTGGTTGTAGCCGAGCTCACGCAAACAATGCCAGAGCATGGCCTGGTTGCTGGTCACAACCGGACATCCCAGTTCCTGTTCGAGACGATCGATGATCGGTGTCACGTGGATTGCGGTGCAACTGAGGAAATAGGCGTCGGCGGTATCATCCCGATGCGCGCGGGCAAGTTCCACCCATTCGTCGGGCGAAACCGACGCCATGCCGTTTCCTTCCTTCAGATCGAGTCCCGTCTCGCTTAGGACTTCAATGCCGTAGTGCTTGAGGAATTCGACTTCCCGCAGGTTTACCGCCTTCACATAGGGCGTGATCAGGACGACGCGTTTCACGTTCATGGCTTTGAACGCAGCCAGCAGCGCATCGGCCGTGGTGGTTGCCGGCCGTCCGCAGGCGTCGGTGATGCGCTGCGAGATTTTCGAGCCCATGACGGGATCGAAGGTGGATACGGCCGTGCAATTGAAGACGATCAGATCGACACGGGCATCGGACAACAATGCCGACGCTTCCTCGATCTTGTCGGTCATCCCCAGCAATTCTTCGCGCGTCGATCCCGCAAGCTTCAGCCGTGTGGTGAGGACGGATATCCCCGACGGCAGCATCGCGGATAGCTCGGGCTCCGCCATCGGATTGCTCGACGGCAACAGCATCCCAATGCGCAGCGGTTTGCCGCCGGCATCGCGCGTTTCGCCCCTCAAGGCTCGTGTATCAACAATCGACATCATTTGCTCCATTCGTGAATTTCATGTGATCAAAGTCCTGGTGATAGGCATTCACCAGGCAATCCCTTCAACTCGGTTCCATTTTCCGCTCGAATATCGGCAGCAGTTCGCAGAGACGCTCCAGGTCTTCGGTCGTGTTCGCGGTGCCAAGGATGTAACGGTCGGGCCGGATGATGACGCTGCGCGCACCGATCTTATCCAGGTAGTCGAGACCCTCGCCGGGAAGGCAGAGCAGGTCGGCTTCGTCCCAGCGCCTGCGTGTCGCATTCGATACTTTGTCGAGCAGATCATGGTGGCCGAGCACAACGAAGCGATGGCCGACCACGTCGTCCAGCGCACGTCCATCGGAAAGGATCGGCTGATGGGAGATTGCCCCGGCCGGCGCCGGTGCTGTCCCGTGCAATCCGGGCCCGAGCCTTGGATCGATCGAGGTAATCAGCCGCTCGCTCTTGGCCAGATCCTCATCCCTCTTGCGCGCCTGTTCAGGATCGGTCGTCTGGATGATGCTGCCGATCTGCATGGCATTTTCGATGAACCGCCGAACATGGGGCGAACGTTCCACCTCATAACTATCGAGAAGCGTGGTCGGCGCCTTGCCCTTGACGACGCTTGCGAGTTTCCAGGCAAGATTGGAGCTATCCCTGATACCGGCGCAGAGACCCTGACCCAGGAAGGGGGGCGTCTGGTGTGCGGCATCGCCGGCAAGGAGCACGCGACCTTTACGCCAGGGCGCGGCCATCATGGCATGGAAGAAATAGGCGACCGAACGTTCGATGTCGGCATCGTGCGGCGTCAGCCAGGGGCTCAAAAGAGCCCAGGTTCCGGCCGGTGTCACAAGCTCGCGCACATCGTCGCCCGGCATGACCATGAATTCCCAGCGGCGCCGGTTTCCGACACAGCGCATGAAGGTCGTCGGGCGTTCAGGGTTGCAGAACTGCACCGTGCCATCGGTCAAGCCTTCGACATTCCGCTTTATCAGCAGATCGACGACGATCCATTGCTCGTGGCTGCCGAGATCTTCGAGTTCGCTGCCGATCATGCCGCGAACGGGCGACCGTCCACCGTCGCAGCCGACAAGATAGCGGCCCCTGACGGTGTCGGTCTCGCCCGTCTTGCGCGTCCGGTATTGCGCGACAACGCCATCTTCGTCCTGTTCGAGTGCAATGACCTCACAGCCGATCAGCACCCGCGCGCCCGGAAAACGGTTGAGGCCTTGCCGCAAGGCGATTTCGAGTGCCGGTTGGTGAAACCGGTAGCTTCCATGCCAGTTCTGGGGACCAACGTCCGCCGGACGCGGCCATCTGAGGATGACGTCGTGCTGCGGGTTGATGAAGGTCATGCCGGGATTGACGTGTGTATCGGGTTTGATCTTGTCCGCCAGCCCGATGGATTGAAAGACACGCATCACCTCGCCGTCGAAATGGGTCGCGCGCGGCAGAGTGTACATCGTCTCGTCCGCCTCGATAACGCAGACGGACAGATCCATGGCGCACAGGAGATTTGCCAATGTGGCGCCTGTTGGACCTAGTCCGGCAATGATAACATCAACTGAATCTGACATGTTCTTTCCTCTCCCGTTATGCAGCCGGTATGGTTCCGGCGCCGTGTTCTTCATCCAGACACATGTCCGGCACCGTTCCTGATGTCAGCGTCGCGTCGATGGCGGTCATCATGCGCGCCAGTTCCGGCCCGGTGGTCGGATTGTTCAGGTCCAGGCAGCATTGCTCAATTCGGTCGGCTTGGCTGTCGGTAATGATGCCGCGCACGAGCCGACGGAACTTTTTCCGCGCCGAAACAAGATCGAACGGCTTGTCGGGATCTCCGAAGGCGTTCGATACGGCGATCGAGGCAATCATCGTGTCGTTGACGAACAGATCGAGGGTCGCGGGGTAATGATGGGGACACTGGAGCGCCAGCGCGGCGTCAGCCACGACCTCCACCTTTTGGACAAACTCGATAACGGCTGCAGCGGTTACCGCCTCCGCCCGCTCGATGTCGAGCAGATCATCGGGCCGGAATGCTGCCAGCGCAAGATTGTAGCCGCAGCTGGTGATGCGGGAGAGGCGACTCAAACCGACATCACGGTGGCCGATCATGCCGGCATGGGCAGGGGGAACCCTGACCACGACCTTCGTCAACGCATCGAGCGGAATTCCCTGACGAAGAAGCGTCTGAAAGCCGTCAATCGCCGCGATGGCGTGCTTGGCTGCGCAATAGGGCTTGATGCTCGTGCCGAGCACAGCCGGCCGGCCGGCAAAGAAATCCAAGAGCGGTGCTGGCGACAGCTGGATACCGTGGCTTCTGCCCGGCCATTCACCGTTAAGAAGGCTCCTGTCGCCGTTGAAATCCTGCGCGGCACTGAGGGCGGCAAAGCAGCCGGCCTTTGCGGCAAGGCCGGCGAGCAACCATCGCGCCGAGGTGCCGACACTGCCGACCACTCCGCCGCTGACGCTGCCGCCGGGTCTGCCGCTGGCCGTGGAGAGCGCAATTGCCAAGGCATGTGCGGTCCGCTCCCAATCCAGGTTCAAAAGCTTGGCCGTGACCGCCGCTGCCGTCACCGGCGCCAGCAGGTAGGTGGGCCAGATCCCCTTGTGCAGGATCTCGGGCCCGGACACCGCTTCGCCAAGACGGGTCATGACTTCGTAGCCGGCGTGGAGTGCATCGACCAACAGGGCGGCGTCCGAACGTTGCTCCAGATCGGCCGCCAGGGACAATGCCGTCATGACGACAACGGCGCCGGGCGTCGTGCAGGAGGGCATATGCACATCATCGACCTCGCTCAGTCGCGCCGTGGCGACCCGGAGCGCAATGGTGTCCAGCGTTGACGAGGTCAGCGGGGCGGCCGCCTCTCTTGCGCCTTTGCGAAGCCGCGACAGATGCTGGCCTTCCCGTGTCGCCCGTCCGGCAATCCAGGCGCCCACAGTATCGAGAACGTGGATGGCGAGGCCGTCCACTGCAAGAGCGTCGCGAGAATAGGGCGCTCCTGCAGAAATCCGTTTTGAAATGTCGTCGATCAAAATGTTCATCTATGGGTTCCCTGTGAGGTTCTTGGCGAACCTAGCTCCGTAGCCATGTGAGGGGCGCAAGGACGATTTGCGGGAACAGAGCAAGCAGGACCAGAAGGATGAGGTCGGCGACGATGAAGGGGACAACGCCTCGGTAGATTTCAGACAGCCTGATCTGCGGAGCGAGCCCGTGAATGATGAACACGCCAAGACCGATCGGCGGGATGATCAGGCCGAGTTCGACAATCAGCACATTCATGATGCCCCACCAGATGGGGTCGTAGCCAAGCTCGACGATTACGGGCAGCACGAAGGGCAGCGTGATGATCATCGCCGAAATCTCGTCGAAGACGGCACCGAGGACCAGATAGGCCGCCAGCAATCCGAAGACGATCAGGATCGGCGGCGCATGCACCAGGCCGATGGCGTCGACAAGGCTTTCCGGCACGCGCGCCAAGGTCATGAAGTAGCTGAACACCGATGCCCCGGCGATCACCATGTAGACCATCACCGCCACATTGGTGGCGTCGAACATGCCGGAGAAGGTCGCCTTGAGGTTGAACCGCGACCTGACAAGGGCAAAGGCGACCGTCAGGACGGCGGCAACCGATGCGGCCTCGTTGACGGTGAAGATGCCGCTATAAAGACCGCCGAAGACGCAGACGATCAGGGTGAGGGCTGGCGCGGCCTTGCGCAGGAGAATTTTCCGTTCGGCCCACGCCACCGGCTCCAGGATGGGTGCCATTTCCGGGTGGCGCCGGGTGGTCACCCAGATCGCTCCGAGATTGAGCAGGATGACCAGACAGACGGGAACGATCGCAGCGAGGAAGAGGTCGAGAATGAAGGTGTTCGTGGCAATGCTGTAGAGGATCATGACGAGCGACGGAGGAATGAGCGCCTTGAGAGCGCCACCTGCGGCGATCGACCCTGTCGCCAGTTGCGGCGAATAGTTGCGGCCCAGCATCTCGGGCAGGGCGATCTTGGTAAAAGTCGCCGTGGTCGCGGTCGAGGAGCCGCAGACGGCGCCGAATGCCGCGCAACCCGCGATCGTCGCATAGGCAAGCCCGCCGCGGCGATGGCCCAGAAAGGACGCCGCGACGAGATAGATGTCCCGGGACAATCCCGCCGATGTGGCACAGATGCCCATCAGCAGAAACAGGGGGACGACCGCCATGTCGACACTGGTCATGGATGCCGCCGGATCGCCCACCAGCAGCGTCAGCGCCGATGTCCAGGACGTCTGCAGCGCGAACGCCGTGACGCCGACGAGCATCATCGCAATGGCGATCGGGATTTTGAGGATGATGAGCACGAACAGCACAAGAAAGCCGAGGGCGCCGATGTATAAGGGATCCATGATTGCCTTTCCGCAGCGCGTATCACCGAGATCGGTGGCGTGCAGGGTTTTCGTATCGGGCGGTTCAATCCGCCGTGTGATCTGGGAGCGGCGATGGCCGCCGCTCTCTCCGGGTGTCTCCCAGCAGTTCCAGGACGACGACGAACTGGACCACGACTGCAATCCACAACAAGCCGTCGATAACGAACCAGAAGGGTGCGCGGGGATAGCCGAGCATGGGTGTCACTTCGCCTGCTGCCTGAAAGTTGCGGGCGTTTTGCAGAAACTGCCAGGCAAAGACGGTCATGAACGCCAGGGTCACGAAGGCGGCGAACAATGCGAGCAGGCGTCCGACTTGCGGCGGCACGATCCCGTCGATGAACGTCACCTCGATATTGGCGCGCTCCAGAAAGGCCAGCGGTATGAAACTCGCCAGCGACACCCCGACAATCATCCCGCCAAGATCGCGGACGATATCAATCGGGTTGTTGAAGAGGGATCGGCTGGAGCCATCCAGGAGAGTCGCAACCGCAAAGCCCATGAGGAGGACCACGCCGGCACCCGCCAAACCATTCGCGAGGTGCCGGATGAACCGGGCAGGGACCGAGTTCAACACACTCATCTCACCGGCCGGTCTGCGCGAACCTCTTCCAAGGTCTTCTGGAGGTCGGCCAGAAGTTCCTTGTTATGGGGGTCCTTGGCGGTGAACTCATCGATCACGTCCTTATAGATCGTTTTCAGTTCCGCCATCTCGGTCTCTGACGGGTAGACGACGGTCTGCTTCGGATCGGCTTTGAATTTTGCGACGGCCCGGTCGTTGGCGCCGCCTGTCGCCTCGATCCAGCGATCCGCCATCCATTCACCGCCGTATTTGCGCAGGATCTCTTGCGCCGGGGCTGGCAGGGACTCGAACTTTTCCTTGTTCATCAGCACGGCCAGGGGGGCATTGCTGAACCGGCCGTAATAGTGGTGGCTGACGACGCGATTGATGCCGTAGTCGACGACCGGCGCCGATTGCATGGCGGTTCCTTCGACCGTTCCGCGCGCAATCGCCTCGACCGTTTCAGGCGTGGGGAGAACGACGGGTGCAGCGCCCAGGCGGCGCAGCGTGAGCGCTTCCGTCGGGTTGGTCGCCCGGATTTTCTTGCCCGCAATATCCTTGTAGGATGAAATCGGCACGTTCATGTGAATGCCGGATGGGTCGCCGCCGAATGCGCCGAGCACGACGAAGTCGCTGTAGCCCTTCAGTTTGCCGGCAGCGACGAGGCGCGTGAAGGTATAGCTCGACTCGGTGATATTGCTGAAGATGCCGGGCAGTTCCAGCACGCCATTGTTTGGAAACCGACCTGCAGATTGTCCCAGCGTCGCGAAAGCGATGTCCGCAACACCGTCCAATACGACCTGAGGCTGCTGGCCGGCGTTGCGGCTCAAAGCGCCGTTCGGGTAGCCCTGAATCTCGACGATACCCTTACCGTCAGCATTGACGGCGTCCATGAACGGACGGAGCACGCCGGTCCACGTCGAGTCGGTGTCGGCGTTGAAGAACGCCAGTTTCAATTGAACGGGTTCCGCCATTGCAGCGGAAGCGGCCAGGCCCAGCACCGAAGCCAGGCCGACTGTCAGAATGCGTTTAAACATGAACTCCTCCCAGAGCGATGTCGCCGAGAACCGGGGACGAAAAAGGATTGCCACGGCTATTCCGGAATGTCAATCAATCTAGTAATGTGAGATTTGGATAAATTTTAGATCCATTCGTTTTTTGGAGGACGCGAGAATGCATATGAGACCACACCTTAACGAGGCCGATGTAATCCTGATGTGCGAGGCCGCGCGCGGGTGCGCTGCAGCAAATGGCTGGAACGTGACAATCGCCGTGGTAGACGAGGGCGGTGCGCTCCTTCGTCTTGAGCGAATGGACGGCACTGGAGCGGCGAGCAGTGACATTGCCACGGGAAAAGCGAAAATGGCCGCAATTTCTCGGCGAAAATCCAAAGATATGGAGGAGCGCATCGGGGAAAGGCCGGTTTTTCTCAAGCTTTCATATGGCTTGCCGATTCAGGGCGGACTGCCTGTACTGGTCGACACGTGGTGCCTGGGCGGGATTGGCGTGTCCGGCGTCCAGTCCCATCAGGACGAGCTTATCGCCCAGGCAGCCTTGGATGCCTTGCTGTCGGACACACCGGTTCCCCTGGCGGACAGAACGATCGAGGCGAATAACTAAGTTGACCAAAATCTCATACTATGAGATGGAAATGTAATCCGACCTCGGGAGTGTCGGATCTTTGTCAAAAATTGATTTATCGGGAGGTACATATGCAGCAGGTCTCCATCAGCCATGTCGGGCTATTCGTCCACGATCTGGCGCTCATGCTGGACTATTACACCAAGGTCCTCGGGTTCATCGTCACGGACGAGGTCCCGGGACGGATGTGCTTCTTGAGCCGAAACCTCGAGGAACACCATCAGGTGGCGCTTTTCACCGGCCGCACGGCGGATACGCCGCAGGTGCAGCAACTTTCGTTCCGGCTGGATACGCTTGAAGAGGTGCGCGAAGTGCATCGCCGGCTGGTCGAAGGCGGAACCAAGGACATGAAATGCGTCAGTCACGGCATTGCCTGGTCGATCTATTTCCCGGATCCGGAGGGCAACCGCCTGGAATATTTCACCGACACGGAATGGTACGTCAAGCAGCCTTGCGCCGATCCGGTCGACTTCACCCTTCCGGCGGATGAAATCTATCGGCTTTCCGAGGCGCGCAATCGCGAGCATGAGGACTTTCAGCCCCTGCAGCAGTGGCGCGATCGCTTCAATGAGAAGCTGAAGCAAAAGATGGCGGAGTCGCTCTGACGCTTCATTGCATCAGTCACCGTCCAGCGCTTCGGCGCACAGTCTCGGCTCGTTCGCGGGCCGCTATTGGCTTTCCATTCCCTAGCGCGTTCAGCACGGCGCCAGCTGAGAGATCCTAATCCATGAAACTCGCATTTTTCGATTCCTACCGGCTCGGCGTGGTCCGGGGCGACACCATTTTCGACGTCTCTTCCGTGGTCCAGGACATTCCCCATGTGGGGCCGCATGACCTGATGCGCGGATTGATCGAGCGGTTTGACGCGTATCGCGGCAGGCTGGAGGCTGCGGCCGATGGTGGCGTGCCGATCGACCTGTCGTCCGTGCAACTTCAGGCGCCGTTGCCGAAACCGGGCAATATCGTGTGCATGGCGGTCAACTACATGGAGGACGGGACGCTTGCCGAAGCGCCGGCGATCAACGCCTTCCACAAGGCGCCATCCGGCGTGATCGGGCCTGGCGGCACCATGGTCCTGCCGGACATGCCGGCCAAGACATTCGAAGGGGAAGCCGAGCTTGCTCTGGTGATCGGCAAGCGGGCGCATCAGGTTCCGGCCGAAAACTGGCGCGACCATGTTTTTGGTTACGTGAACTTCATCGACGGTTCGGCACGTGGCACCGTCCCGGACAAGAACAATTATTTCCAGATGAAGTCGCGTGATACCTTTGCGCCGATCGGCCCGTGGATCGTGACGGCCGACGAAATTCCGGATCCGCAGTCTCTGCAGGTCCGGCTTTGGGTCAATGGCGAACTCAAGCAGGATTTCAACACCAGCGACATGGCGCACAAGATTCCGCGTTGTATCGAATGGCTGAGCCATATTCAGGCTCTGGAACCCGGAGACGTCGTGGCGACCGGCACCAATCACCGCGGACTGAATGCCTTTCAGGACGGGGATGCGGTCGAGCTGGAAGTCGAAGGGCTGGGGCGCCTGAAGATCGGCGTGCGCGATGACCTGAAGAGAACCTGGCCGCGCGATACGCGCGTCGACCTTATGGCCAAAGGGGTCAAGGGACCGGCGATCCAGCTGACTGGGAAATATGCCCCCGTCAATCCGTGACAGCCCGAGGGAGTGGAGGCGCTGCAACTTGCACGCCTTCTCATCCACGCCTAGCTTGGTTGTTTGAAGTTCGGGTCCTTGCGATGGCTCTTACCGATCGGCGCAATAGATCTACACGCGAGCACGTATGTCCAGTCTAACGAAAATGTTACTCATTCTTGACCTCTTTTCGGTCGAGAAACCGATCTGGTCCGCAGAAGAGATCATTCAGCATTGTGGGCATTCACGCCCCACAGGCTACCGCTATGTCAAGGAGTTGTGCGACGCCGGACTGTTGCGACGCGCAGTGGGGGGCTATTCTCTCGGCCCGCGCGTGATCGAAATGGATTATTATATCCGTCAGTGCGACCCACTGCTCAATGCCTGTCGGCCGATCATGGTCCGCATCGCCCAGGAAACGGGCTGCGACATGCTGCTGGCCAGCATGTATGGCTCGAAAATCATGGCCGTACACCAGGAACTGGCGCACGAAACCGGTCAGATCGCCTTCGGCCGAGGCCGCCCGATGCCGCTGTTTCGCGGTGGCGGCTCGAAGATCCTGCTTGCGTCGATGACAGTGCCTCAACTCAGGAAGCTTTATGGGCAGCACAGCGCAGACATAGCGGAGGCGGGCCTTGGCGCCACATGGTCGGAATTCCGCAAGCAGTTGCTACAATACCGCAATGACGGCCATGTGATCTCGATCGGCGAACTCGACCCCAATGCCGCAGGCGTCGCCGTTCCGGTTCCGGTCGACGATGCGCTCGATCCCGCTGCCCTCGTGATGGTCACCACCCGGACGCGCTTCAATCTCATGGAGAAAGCACTGCTGATCGATATCGCCACGAATGCCGCCCGGCAGATCGAAACGTCCATGCGCGGGCAGCGTGACCCGATCACACGGGGCCAGCCGCACTTCGACGACCGAGCAGAGACGCTCTGATCGATCTGCTTGTTCGTGGTTGAGTGAGAGTGTCTACCGTCGGTGGCTGGCCTCTTGAGGCAGGCAATCGAAGATGTGCGGGGCGTTCGTTCCGAATTCCAGATTTTTCCGATTGTCGGACGCGCCATCACGGTTTGCGCCCGACACTTTGTTCGACACCAGGAGGTCCTTGCATGCGTCTGACCGATCTACAACCAGAGGACATGTCTCCACTTCAGCGCAGCGTCTTGGAGGAAGCATCATCCGGTCGACGCGGTCATGTCCCGGCACCGTTGCGGGCGTGGATCCACAGTCCGGAACTGGGCGCAAGAGCGCAACGTCTCGGCGAATTCGTCCGCTACAATACAGAACTTGGTGCGGCTCTGTCAGAGCTTGCAATTCTTCTGGTCGCACGCGACTGGGGGGCGATTTACGAATGGGATGTTCACAAACGGGAAGCTTTGAAAGCCGGTGTCGAACCCCACGTCATCGAGGCAATACGAACACGATCAGATCCCCTCTTCCAAAGCGATAAAGCCTCCATTGTCTATCGCTACGTGAAGGTCTTGTTGGAAACCCGCTTTGTCCCAGACGCACTTCACCGTGAGGCATTAAACGCAATCGGTGAGTCTGGTTTAGCGGAGCTCGTCGGTATCGTTGGTTATTATTCTTTCGTAGCGATGACACTGAATGCCTTTGAAATCGGCGTAGAACAGGGTTCCGCAGACCTGGAGTGAGCGAGCCTCAGCCAGCTCTACGCCCCACGACCGTGGCGCCGGTGGCCCCTGTGGTTTGGCCTGCTGTAGCGCAACCGTCTCGGGGTGGAGCGTCGGTGCCAGTGGCCCCAGTCGCCTGGCTGTCCGCGCCATCCATTCATTCCCCGGAAATCAATGCAGAGAGTTGCAGCAGGCTGCTAGGCTGCACTTGTGATGAAAGCATTAGCCCGACGGAGATAGACGATGAGATCCTCGATGGTGACGAGATGTAGGTGATGCTTTCGGGCAAACACTTCCAAATCCGGTAGGCGCGCCATGGTGCCGTCATCGTTGGCGATTTCACAGATCACGCCGGACGGCGCCTTTCCGGCCAGGCGACAAAGCTCGATCGCAGCCTCCGTATGCCCCGGCCGCCCCAGGATGCCGGACGGGTTGGCGCGCAGCGGAAAGATATGGCCGGGGCGCGAGAAGTCTTCCGGCTCGGCCGTCGGATCAATCAGCGCCTTGATGGTTGCGGCACGATCGGCGGCCGAGATCCCCGTCGTCGTGCCGGGCAGATAGTCCACCGAGACGGTGAAGGCCGTCCCGAGAGAATCGGTGTTTTTCGGCACCATCAACGGGATTTCCAGGGCGTCCAGGCGGTTGCCCTCCATCGGCACGCAGATCAGGCCCCGGGCCTTGTTCATCATGAAGGCGATCTTTTCTGCCGTCACGTCTTGCGATGCGAAGATGAGATCGCCTTCATTTTCGCGGTCCTGATCGTCAACGACGATGACCATGTCACCGCGTGCGATGGCGAGGATGGCGTCTTCAATCTTGGAAACGGTCATGGATGCGTCTTTCCGGGCAGGAGGATTGGTGAAACGTCGATTTCGGGGTGGAGACACCCATGACACCGTCATTGAGTGTTGCCTTTCTTCCCTTTCCAGACAGCGTTGGCGAAGCCATCAGAACGTGACCCGCAATCCGGCATAAAAGGCACGACGGTCGCCGGGAATATAGCCCAAGGGATTGGTGAGGCTTAAGTCCGGAACGGAGTTGACCTTCATCAATGCTCCCATCACTTCGTAGTCCGTGTCGAATACGTTGGTGACGAGACCGAAGATTTCGGCGTTTTCACTGAGCTTGTAGCGCGCGCTGAGCGAGAGAAGGGCAAAAGGATCGGATTTATCGAGAGTATTGTTCTCGTCGAACTGGGCATAGCTTCCGCTGACCGCCGTGACCGTGCCGCCCACATTCAGCCGGTCATTGACGGCGTAGTCGGCAGTCAGGCTCAAGATCTGGTTGGGGATGTTTGGCATTTCCGAGCCTTCCGGAACGGTGATGTGGCCCGTGGCATCGGCAGAGGGATTATCCGAACTGAAGACGGAGAATGTCTCTTCGAACGTCGATTTCTGCAGGATATAATCGAGGCCGAAGGTCCAGGGGCCGGACGCCAGGGCAGCGTTGAAACGCATTCCCCGACGCCAGGAATCTCCGACATTGCTGAACATCGGTCGCGTTTCCCGCAAGACGAGCCAATAGGTGTCCTCCGTCTGCTGGGAAAACAGCCGGAAGTTCCAGGACAAGGTTGTGTCGCCGAATACGGTGTTCTGGGCGCGGACGCCGACTTCGAAGTTGTCCGAGTGAGTCTGATCAAGCGGTTCGTCCGCGGCAGGAAAGTTGGCGAACGCACAGGTTGAGGCCATGCTGCCGCACATCGTTCCAAATGGCGTCGGGGCCCGGCTTTCGCGGTTGTAGCCGGCGTAACCCACCAAATCGTCCATCAACTTGTAGGTAAAGCCGATCGAGGGATCGAGGCTGTAGAATGTCTTATGTTCGTTGAGGTCATAGTCGTAGGTCACATTCGTCATCGATGCGTTGTAGCGATCGAGGTCGGAAACGTTGAACCTCAGGGCGCCGCCAATCGTCAACCGATCGGTCACCGAGTACTGGTCTGCGGCGTAGAGCGAGAAATAAAGGGCATCCAGATCCGCGGATGTCGACTGATAGATCCCCTGGTCGTTTGTATAGTCGAGACTGGTCGTGTATTCGCCCAGGCTTTCCGTCACCAAACTGGAGGTTGACGATCCATCGAGGGCGATCCCCATGACGAAGTCGTTGGGACGTCCCATCAGGGGTTCGCTGGTTCGCGCCTCGAAGGACCCGCCATATGTGTCGGTTTCCTCGCTGTATTCGGTGAGAGAGGCGTAATGACCCGACGTGGAATATAATGGGAAGCGATTTCCGCTCATGTCCCTATACGGCGAGCCCATCATGTCACAGAGCGTGGTCGCATCGTCTGCACAGGCTTGCGGGGTTTCCCCATCCGCCCAGCTCTTTTGCCGTGACGAGTGTCCGACATAGGCTTTGCCGCTCAGGGTCCAACCGCTGTCCATCTCGTGTTCGCCCGACAGCTGCAACTTCCACCGTTGGTCGGTGTCGCCACTTGGCGACATAAAGGAGCTCGAGCGATCGTCTGCAAGCATTTCGACAGGTGTCAGACCTGCGCCCGATGAACTGCCGTCGAGGCCGCTTAACGTGAGGTGCAGATTCGACGTTTCGTTTCGCCAGCCCAGGTCGCCATAGAGTTCCGACAGTTCGCCGTCGGTATCGTCGCGCCAGCTCGGATCCTTGATGGTGCTTCCGGCAAAATAGGCGGAATAGTTCTCGTTGGACTGGCCGGTCTGGACGGTGGCACGATAGCGTCCGTAGGACCCTGCCATGCTGTGGATTTCTGTCCCGTCATGATTGAAACCGTCCGGAGCCGGCCGTGGCTCGGCCAGATCGCCGAAGCCGAGGAGCGTCCGGGAAGGCTTCAGATCGCCGACCATGCCTGGCGGCATGACAAAAATAGGGTCGATATTGCCGATGGCCGCAGGCCCACCGAGCGGTGGACCGAGATTGAAGGACTGGCTTGGGACGATCATGCTCAAGGGCGGCGGCGGGAGCCCTCTTGGACCTCCCGGATGTGCGCTTTTGTCAACCCGTTCGGGGATTGGACAGTCTTCGGTTGTCGGGGGGCCACGGCGGGGTGTTGGCCCTGCGGCACCACAAGTTTGCGTCAGATCGACGTTGGGCGGAATTTGGCTGGTTTCTGCCTCTTTATCCGGCGTTTCCTGTGCGTATGCGGCCGTGCCGGCCATCACCAGAGTGACGAGGCTGCAGGCTGCTGCGGCAAGGGGTAAGTCAGTCCATAAGCGCATTGAGCGTCCTCCCGACGTTGTGTGTGCGCGTTTCTGTTTTGGAAGATCGGTCGTCGTTGGCCCGTCTCGGCACGGACATTCATCCGTCAACGAGGGACCTGTCAGGGACCGAGCCCCTGATCACCGGTGGTTTTCGGATCGTCTGAGTGATCAGCAACAGCTCGATCACAACCCCGGAACTGTGCCACTTGCGATAGCCGGCAAGCAGGTCAAGGGCAGCGATATTCACGGCAACAGTAGACGAGTGCCCGCGCGCCTTCGGCTTCAGTGGCCTCGTCCACTTCAGCGATGATGACCATATGGGTGCCAACAGGCTGCGCGAAGGCGACCTCACAATGGAACACCGCCGTCGCCTCTTTCAGCTCGGGGATGCCGAAGCGGTTTGTCATCCAGTCGCCCATCTCGAACTTATCCGGCAAGAACGTCCCGAAACGGCCGGCAAAAGCGTCTGCGGTGGCGATGTGCTTGTGCGCATTGAGCACGTTCAGCGTGAAACGCCGGTTTTCCTGGAGAGCCTGGCACGTGCGGGACGCCTGGTTGAGGCAGATCAGCAAGGTTGGTCTGTCCCCATCGGCTGAGACGGAGCTCATCGCGGTGATTGTGATTCCGGCGCGGCCCGCGGGGCCGTCGGTTGCCACGATGCAGACGGGGGCCGCGACCCGGCCCATGCCCGAGAGGAATTGCGATTTCAAGGCCGCCTTGTTATCGATCACGATGGCCCCTCCTGGGCTCGATACGACCGGCGGAACGAGGTTTGGAGGGCCGGAGGTGCTGGTCGCCAGGGAAACTGGGGAGGCGGCAGCGCATGCTGCTTCATCCTCGCATGCTCCGGTACAGGGAGCGCCCGACGTTGCGCAATCCTGCGGCGGTTGCCTTGATGCTCCGGTCTGTGCCGGAGACGGGCCCGGGTCGGTCCCGGTACCCGCATCGCCCTGCGTGCGAACTTGGTGGTTCATGTTCCTCTCCCAATGAGTGTCTCATGCGGTATGCGTCCGGCGTCATCGCCCTCCCAGGCACGCCGCATGCCGCTATGGTCGTTCTGGAAACTTCCGCGCGGCCATCTGCATTGCCGTCCGGTCGAACTGCAGGCCTGGGTTCGTGCGTGCCATGGAGATGTCCCGGTAGTAGCGCTGAAGCCGTGAGCCGTTCTTTGCCGAAGTGCTGGTGCCCGCTGCGCTATAGAGGATCTGGACCGCGTCTTCGGCCAGGTGCGCTGCATGCTGCAGACCCGCCTGGATACGAAGGTCGTCGAATTCCGTATAGGAAGCCGGCTCGTTCACGCCGCGCTCGCAATAATCGAGATAGGATCGCGCACCGGCGGCCAGCGCATTCGAAGCCGCCTCGAGCATGCCGAGCGCAATGCCGTAGGGGCGGTGGAAGTCGGCCGCACCGGACATCGGAGGCCCGAGTTTCGGGGCCGATGCCCTGAGGCCCATCACCCGCTCGAACTCGTCCAGAGCCGCAAATCCGGCACCGACCAGGATCGAGGTGATTTCCGTCTGGAAGAAGCCGAACATGCGGCCGGAATACATCGAATTGCCGTGCAGCTTGTAACCTTCGGTGCCGCCGTCGATGTTGATGGCGAAGAAGTTCTGGCGAACCAGCAGGGGCTTTGGAATCCATTGGTTTTCGATGCGGATGCTGTTCGAGCCGCTGGCGCGCATGCCGATGAAATCCCGCCAGTTGTCGATCAGCTCCCAGCCCGACCTCGGCACGATGGCGATCCCCAGTTCGGGCGGCCCGCCGGTCGCAGGACCGGCGATGCGAACCCCGACGATGGCATGGGTGCTATAGGGTGAGCCGGAGCAATAGTCCCAGGTTCCATTGATGATCCAGCCGTCGTCGGTTTCCGTGGCCAGTCCGCCGGGGATGCCGCGGGCAGGGGCTGCAAATTCCCCGTCATCGCCGAAGATGATGTCCTGGCCGTCCTTGTCGAACAGGGCGGCGGCGTTGAGGGCGTGGCCGGACGCAAGGCACAGACACCAGCCCGTCCCGGGGCAGCCGCGCGCCACCTCGACGATGACACGCGAAAAGACGGTCAGATCGAATTCATAGCCACCGTACATTGCGGGCTGCAGGATTCGATAGAAACCGGCCTCGCGAAACCGCTCGTGCATCTCAGGAGAATAGGTGCCCCGCTCTTCGGCCGCCGCCTGGTCTTGCAAAAGGAGCGGGCGCAGGTCGATAGCGCGCTGGATGATCTGTGCCGGTGTCAGATCCGGTTCCGGCTTCGCCAGGGGGGCGATCCGATTTGGATTTGTCTTCGTGGCTGATACCACGTTCAGTTTCTTGGTAGCGACCACGTAGATGCTCCTTTGCTTGAACTATTCCTGCATGGTGTCAGCGCCGTCTGAGACGAACAAGGATCAAGCAAAGTGCGTCCGTCGTGCGTACGGCAATTGGCTAAAGCTCTCAATATGTACGAAAAAACAGTATGTTATGCCGGGGAGCGGGCACGGCAATCCGGCACGACATGCTGCATAACATTGGCACGTCAGTGGAATGCCGGGAGCTTGATCAAGATTGGCGTGGGGCCTCTGCCATCAACGAGAATTTGCATGCCGGGCAGCAGGCGATCGAATGATTGCGCACAGCGTTCGCGCGGTGCTTCCGTTCGGATGAATCAGGTATGCGACAGGATTGACAGGAGATCTGGAGATCAGAATGGAGCACAGCCGGCGACGAGTCTTGGGCCGTCGATTGTATGCGATCCGAGTCGCATACAATCCCGAGAGGGGGTTTCCTCCCGCCCAGCCGGGGGCGGTTCGCCTCTGAACAAGGCGAGACTTGGTATCAGTCTCGCGCTGCCTTGATCGCAGCTTCGGCTTCGGTTGGCGTATAGAGCTTGAACTTGTTTGCCAGCGGGCCGCCCATGGCGAACAGCAACCCACCTTCGTCGATCGCGCCGAGATCCACCGGCGTAGCGTGCAGATCACGGATCAACTGCGCGACGTCGTCCTTGGCTTTCGCATCCGAACCGGCGAGGAAAAGCACGCTTGCATCGTCGGCTGGAGGAAGCGCCTTGTCGAAGACCGGGATCGGTTCGTGATTGAAGGCCTTCACCAGGTTTGCGCCGGGCACATAGCCGGCAACGATCTCACTTGCGATCGCACCACCGATATTGATGACGTCTTCAGGCTTCGGGCCGAGCCGGTTGTTGGTGGCGTCGACCACGGTTTTTCCTTCCCAGGGCAGGCCCGCCGTGGCATCGGCGGTCTGCGGCCAGCGTGTCGCCAGGATAATCACGTCGGCGGCCAGGACCATGTCGCGAGGGCGGGCGGCGCTGGCATTCGGGCCAAGCGCCGAAACCAGATCGGTCAATGTTTCGGGTCCACGGGAATTCGTCAGGATCACCCGCCAGCCACCGTTGATCGCCTTTGGTGCGAGCATTTGGGCAAGGCGGCCTGCGCCCAGAAATCCGAGTGTTTTGGTCATGCTGTGTCCTTCCTGTCAGCCAATAGGCGACGCCGCCGAGGCAAGAACCTCGAAAGCGCGCCATAATTGGACCAATCAAGCAAGGGCCAGGCGGCGGGGCAAGCGATCATAGCCGCCTGTCCGCATGGTGTATAACGTCGAATAGACGGGGGAGTCCGGCGCCGGTACGCCGGTGTTTTCACACAGTTGGCGTTCGATGCGGTCTCTGGCCGCAAGCAATGGCGCACGCAGGTGCTGCATCGCTTCGTCGATGGTGAACATGTTGGCCCGCCAGATGACATTCATGCAAGCGAGCACCTTGCCGTTGCGGCGAATAGGGGCCGCGAGACTGGCACATCGCGGATGCGGTTGTTCTGCACAGGCGCTGACGCCGTCGCGGCGGCCAGCCTCGATGATGTCGTCGATGAACACCCGGTCGCGGGCGCGACGATCCTCGGTGTCGGTGGAATTGCTGAGGGCGCACAGAATCGCCTGGCGTTCGTCATCCGGGCAGTGGCTCAGATAGGCACGACCCAGTGGGCTCAGCAGCATGGAACGCCGATGGCCGACCATGCCCACGTCGCACGACATGGGGCTGATGCGATGCGTGGTCCGCTGGATGACCATGGTGGACCGCTGGCAGACGGCGATGTCCGACGGCCAGATGACCTCCGACGTCAATTCCTGCAGGGCCGGTACGGCGATCTCGTCGATCCAATCATGCCCGATATCGGTCCGGTTCCCAGCCAGCCGCTGCACACCGGAGCTCAGACGATATTCGTCTCCGAGCTGGCTGTGATAGACTAGGTTGAGTTCGCTCAATGTCTCGAGAATGCGATGAACGGTCGGACGCGGAAGATTGACGTGTTCGGCAATCTCTGGCGGCGTCGCCCCTTTGACCGTGTTGAGGTACTGCAGCACTTCGATACCGCGCTCCAGAGCCCTGATGTTCTTGTAAGTCATGGTTCCTCCTCCCATTTCGTCGTTCTTGCGAAGGCATGCCTCCTGGTCCCACCCTGTCAAACCTCCCAAAAGCCGCTAAGGCCTCTGCTTTGACGTGCCGTTACCCATGCATTCACGAGGGGTTTATAACGCGTCGGAAGCCGCAAGTGGGTACACCAGGCGGACGGAGCTCAATTTGCAGCCGAAACGCTGCCAAAACGGCTCGAAACTGCATCGGATGTCACCCTCCCGTGCACCCATGCTGGCGTTTTGCAACCACCGCTGCGCATCGCTGTGACCGGTACAATTCTGTACCGGGACCTTTGCGATGGACGATGACATGCAAAATTCCGTCGCTCGTGGCTTACACTCCTCTGCCTATGTGCCAGTCGGCGCACGGAGCGCCGACCCGTCGCAGCATATCGTTGCACGCAACCCGTTCCTCAAGCGCGGTTGCGTGCACCATATCGGTCGGATCCGTCTTTCAAGCGTGCTCGTGCCGCGGACCACGCTGCGCCGGCCGGAAGGCAGGCTCCGAGCCGTGCCTATGGGCGGCGTCGCGCTTGAGCTTCTGTTCAATGGCATCTTGCGCTCTCTGCAGTGCCGGCAGGAACCGCTCCAGGCCGTCTTGCATCTTCACCGCACTCGGGATCCAGATGATGCTCAGACAGGCCAGCACACGATCTTCATGACGAATGGGAGCGGCGATCGCTGCGATCTGCGGATAAGAGCTCCGCCGCTCGACGGCGTAACCGTCGCTGCGGATCTTGGCGATCATGTCCCGGGTATGGGCGCCGCAATGGCTATTGCGATCGACATGATCGCCAAAGCGCCCAAGATGTTCGAGAATCTGCACGCGCTGCTGCTCCGGGCAGAAGGCCAGGTAGGCAAGGCCGCAGGCGCTCGTCAGCATCGAGCGCTGGCTGTCGTCGAAATCCAGCAGCTTGATGTGAAACGGGTTCAGCGAATGGGTCGTATCCCGCTGGAGCATTGCGCAGCTATAGGTGTCGAAGGTGGTGATTTCGCTGGTCCAGACCACTTCCTTCTGCAACTCCAGCAGAATGGGCTCGGCTGCCCAGAGCGCCCACACATCGTCCGTCAGCCCCTCTTTCAGGGCTCGTGTGGCGATGGTCGGGCGATACACTCCGTCCTTGCCAAGCGAGATGAGACCGCTTTTTTCGAGCGTCCCGAGTAGTCGATAGATCGTTGGTCGCGATAGCCCAAAATGCGCCACCGTCGTCTGTTTTGTCGCGCCGCCGGTTTCGCTCAGAAACTCGAGCAGGCGTAGTCCACGAGACAAAGCCCTTATGTTATCTGTCATGTTGCACCTCCCATGTAGAGAGTGAGCCTTCGCTTAACTTCTGTCAATCGAGGTGCATTTCGATGCGCCGGAGCGCTGAAGGCCGACGATTGTTGGCTTGGCGTGTCACCTTGGCCATTCACCAGGCGGACGGCCGCCAGTCCGGAGTTGGCTCTTCGCACCTTCACGATCAGAGATGAACGCGTTGATGCACCCGCTGGTGCATATGTCTTTGTGGAGTGAAAATGGCAGGTACGGAATCCAATTCCGGTCGAGGCAAAGGCTATGGGTGGCGTCTGAGTTTGGGCATGCTGTTGCCGTCGAGCAATCCGGTGGCCGAACCAGAAGTGACACGCATGCTGCCGGAGGGCGTTTCGCTCCTGACGACACGGCTCAAGCTCGCGGGCAGCTCCCGGGAGGATCTGCTGGGGATGACGCGTGATGTCGAAAGCGCCGTCGGCCTTTTGTGCGACGCAGGCGCGGATCGGATCGTCTTCAATTGTACCGCGGTGTCCACCTTCGACGTGGCAATGGGGGACGTGCTTCGCGAGCGCATCGAAAAGGTCGCGGCTCGGCCGGCGACCAGTACGGCGGACGCCGTCATTGGCGCGCTCAAAGCTCTCGGCGCGAAGCGGATCGGGCTCATCACACCCTATATATCGGCCGTCGTGGAGCGCGAGATCGCATTTCTCCAACACCACGGTTTCGAGGTGGTGCGCTCTGTCGGCCGGGATCTTATTGAAGGCAAGGCGATGTCCAGCGTGGAACCTGGTCAATGGTATCGCTGGACGATGGACAATGCGGATTGCGCCGCCGACGCCTACTTCCTCAGCTGCACCGCCATTCGCGTCATCGACATCATCCCCCACCTCGAGCGTGACCTCGGCGCACCTGTGGTTACCAGCAATCAGGCAATGCTCTGGTGGTGCCTGCGCCATGCCGGATTGCAGGACAGCCCCGAGGCATTTGGTCGCCTGTTCACCAAGCGGCTGCCTGTCTGAAGACGTTGAGGACATTTGATATGAGTATTCGAGGAAAGGCCTTCATTGTGGGGGCATACGAGCATCCCGGACGCAATCTGCCAGATCATTCGGTGCAGCAGATCCATGCCGAATCGGCGATCGGCGCGCTCACAGACGCCGGGCTCTTGCTCCAGGACGTGGATGGTTATTTCAGCAACGGCCAACTCGGGTTCGGCGGCATCTCGATGGCCGAATATCTCGGACTGAAGCTTAGCTATATCGATTCCACATTCACCGGCGGCTCCTCCTATCTCGCACATGTCGGCCATGCTGCGGCCGCCATTGCCGCGGGAAAGTGCAGGATCGCGTTGATCACGCAAGGCGCCAAGGTGCGGGGTGTCGTCCGAGGCGCCAAGCATACGACCGATACGCCGGAATTCCCGTTCGAGACGGTCTATGGTGAAACCAATGCCGCCGTCTATGCGCTGGCGGCCCGTCGGCACATGCATGAATACGGCACGACGGCCGCGCAGTTGGCTGCCGTCAAGGTCGCGGCAGCTGGCTATGCCCAGCACAATCCGAATGCGCTGTTGCGCAAGAGCGTTTCCATCGACGACGTCTTGAATTCGCCCGTGATCGCCGATCCGCTGCATCGGCTGGATTGCTGTGTGGTCACCGATGGTGGCGGCGCTCTCGTTCTGGCGGCGCCCGACGTGGCGCGAAGCTTGAAGCGTCCGGGGGTCAAGCTGTTGGGCCATGGCGAGGCGATCCGGCACGGCGGCAGTGGCCCGAGCGACTTCGCCAGCACGGCTGCCGCCTTTTCCGGGCCGCGCGCTTTCGCGGAAGCCGGTGTGAGCCCTCGCGATATCCGATACGCGTCGATCTACGATTCGTTCACGATTACGGTCATCATGACTTTGGAGGATCTCGGCTTCTGCGCAAAAGGCGAAGGCGGCGCATTCGTGGCCAGCGGCGCCCTGGGGCTGGATGGCATTCTGCCGATCAATACCGATGGCGGCGGCCTCTGCAACAACCATCCCGGCTATCAGGGCGGCATGGTGCGAACAATCGAAGCGGTGCGCCAGCTGCGCGGCGAAGCCAATCCGAACACACAGGTCAAAAACTGCAGCATTGCGCTGGCGCACGGCACCGGCGGCGGCATGTCGCGCCATGCCAGCGTCACGCTGGTGCTGGGGCAGGAGGACGCATGATGAGCGACAGTCAACACACGGACACTCTTCCCATTCCCGTGCCGGTGGTTTTTCCGGAAACCGAGCCGTTCTGGAAAAGCGCCCGGAAAGGCATCCTGCTTTTGCCGTTCTGTGGCCATTGCGCCAAGGCGGTTTGGTATCCGAAGGCATTCTGCAATGCCTGTGGCAGCTCCGAGCTGGATTGGCGCGAGGCATCGGGGCTTGGCCAGATCTACAGCTTCACCGAAGTCTTCAAGGGTGAGGGGGCCTATCGGGAGACGCCGAGCTACATCCTTGCCCTGATCGATCTCGACGAGGGCGTGCGCATGCTCAGCAACATTGTCGAGTATGGCGCCGAGCCGCTGCACATAGGACAGCGCGTGCAGGTGGTGTTCCACAACGGGAGCGACGATACGGCGCTCCCCCGATTCAAGCCGGTTTGACTGGCTCGATTGCATTCATTTTCAGTGAAAGGAGAAGGCATGGATAAGGTCTTCAACAGTGCTACCGATGCGGTGGCGGATATCAATGACGGGGCGGCGATCGCGATTGCCGGTTTTGGCGTCGGCCATTCCTATCCCAACAGTCTGGTCGTGGCACTGCAGTCCCAAGGGGCCAGGCGCCTCTCGATCATCGCCAACTCGTTGGGGGCCGGCGGGGACTTTCGCCCGCAGATCCTGGTGCAGAACGGCCAGGTGCGCCGGCTCGTCTTGTCCTTCTCGGTCCGTCCGGGCATGCCTTCGCCGGAAGAGGAAAAGATCGCCGCCGGTGAAATCGAGCTGGAGATGGTGCCTCAGGGCATCCTCGTCGAGCGGTTGCGGGCGGCCGGCGCCGGTTTGCCTGCCTTTTACAGCCCAGTCACTGTCGGAACCCCTCTTCAGGACGGCAAGGAAGTGCGCCGGTTTGGCGACCGCGACTACGTGCTCGAACACGCCCTGCCTGTCGATGTCGCCCTGATCCGCGGCCACCGGGCCGATCGGTTCGGCAATGTCGAGTTTCGCGGCAGCAGTGCGCATTTCCATGCCAGTTTCGCCAAGGCCGCCAAGCTTGTCATTGTCGAGGTCGAAGAGATAGTCGAGGCCGGAGAGATCGCACCGGAGCGGGTGGGGCTGCCCGGCATCTACGTGTCACGGGTGGTGCGCACAAGCACCAAATACCCGCCGCCGACCGGCCGCATGGGCCGCCGCGCACCCGACAGCGGGCGCGAATATTTCGGCAAGCCTGCTCTGACCCGCTCCAACATGGCGCGCCGCGCCGCTGCACTCCTGCCGGAAGGCGGTTACGTCAATCTCGGCTCGGGTCTGCCGACGCTGGTGGCGGCCCATACGAAAGACAAATCCATCCTGCTTCACGCGGAAAATGGCGCCCTTGGCTACGATCTGCTGGACGACCCGGCGCAGTTCGATGTCGACTTCTTCGACGCGGCCGGGAACTTCATCAAGATGCGTCCCGGCGGGGCCCTGTTCGAGAGCGTCGGCTCCTTCGAAATCGCCCGTTCCGGCAAGCTTTCGGCCGTCCTTCTGGGCGCTTACCAGGTCAGCGAAAAGGGCGATCTTGCCAATTGGGCCGTGCCGGGCCAGTCCGGCGGCGGCATTGGCGGTGCCATGGACCTGGCGGCCTCCGGCAGCCAGGTGATCGTCCTGATGGAGCATTGCGACGGCAAGGGCCAGCCGAAGCTGGTGCGCGACTGTGCGTATCCGCTCACCGCGCCCGCCTGCGTGGATATGGTGATTACCGACCTGGCGCTGCTGATCCGCAAGGGAGACGGCTTTGAAGTCACCGAGATTGCGGAGGGCTTCAGCCCGGACGAAATCCGCGCATTGACCCCGATCGATATCACATTCGCCGCTTCGATCGGGTCGATGTGACGCTGCCGAATGTGCCGCCCGACAGCCAGCCGGATGCTAGGGAGATGGCGGCATCACGTTTTTTTCAACCATCCATGTTGTTCGGGCATGGAGATAACAGTGGAGACTAAAATGAGACTATCTCAGTCCGTTGAATTGAAGGCCCCTGCCTCGGAGGTCTGGACGTTTGTCAGTGACTTCTACAACTTTCAAACTTGGCAGCCTCATATCGAGTCGACGGCTCGGGGACCGGCGTCCGGTGAGCGTATCGTCAAGATGAAGCGGGGAAACACGATCCTCGATCGCATTGCCGTGCTCGACAACGAAAAGCGCACGCTGGCCTACGAGATGGTGCCGAACCAGGAACTGCCTCCGGGTGCGCCGAAGCTCGAAGGCTTCCTCGCGACCTTCGTCGTCAACGAGGCCGGTACCGGCTCCGAGGTCGAATATTCGATCGCTGTCGAGGTGCCGAGTGCCATTCAGGAAATGGCTGAAAAGGGCATCGGCAGCGACATCGCCGGCGCGTTGCAGGGCCTCAAGGACAAGTTCGGGGCAGTCTGACGGTTCCTCCCCACGACTTTTGGTATGAAGTCGTTGTGCCGCCGCTCGCAAGAGCGGCGGTTTTTTGTTTGTCCGCGCGCCGAGCCGCGCACTTGCCATTGCGCAGGTCCTCCTACTGAGCGCTGCGCACCAAACGTGGCCGACGCCGCGCGGTTGATGGATGGTCGGGTTAAGCCTGGCGGATTGTTCGGCACCGGTGTTGAACCAAACAGGTTGCAATCGGGTCACCAGCACAGGCGAGGCGGGGAGCCCTGGTAAGGTGATGGTGATCGTCATCGTCGCGGGCCAGGGCCATCCGGACGGGGAGGCCCCGAAGTCCCGGGGGCTGCAACACCGGGCACTTCACTGCCGCCGGTTCCGGGGTGGTTTCGGTCGGTTGGATCTTTGAACCATCTGCCGAAACGGCAAGAGGCCGACCTGGTTTTCACCAGTGCCGACCTCCTTGCTTGGGAGCAAAACAGTGCTTTGCGGGGCCGGGCCGTTGGTCGCGGCCCAGCTGCGATCATGGGGTTGGTGCGGGCGCTGCCGCCGACACGAACACCCGCCGATTGCTCATCATCAGCAAGGCCCCAGCGACATTCATTCCGGCAATGGCCAGAATGCTCGGAATGTAGGTCTGGGTGAGATCGAACAACTGGCCGACCACGAAGGGCGCGACGGCGCTCGCAATCGTCATCATGGAGATTGCAAAGCCCGAGACCGACGCAAAATGCCGGGCCGGAAAGGTTTCGGCCAGCAGGGCCATCGAGCTGACCTGGACCGCGCCATAGCCGGCGCCCAGGAGCACGGCGTAAGCATAGAGCATGAAAGTGTTTTCGGCGTAACCGAGTGTCAGAAGACCGATGGCGAAGACGAGGAGGCCGCCGGTCAGGATATTGCGGGTGCCGAAACGGTCGCCCAAGGCGCCGACCATGAAATTGCCCAGCAGCGTGGAGGCGGCCATCAACGACAGCGATGCCGCGGCGGCAGAGGGGGAGAAGGCGGAATCATGGAGAAGTGCCTGCCCATGGGCGATGTAGAGCGAACTTCCGGCCCCGGCACTGACAATGCAGAGAATTACCAGCCAAAGCGCTGGCGATTTGTAGATTGATCCTTTCGGCTCCGGTGCGGAATCGGGCTGCGCAGTCTTGTCGACGCCTTCATTCCGAGCGGCCGATGGTGCATCGCGTACGACGAAGATGGCAAAACACAAGGCAAAAGCTCCGACGGCGATGAAGACAAGCCAGCCGGCACGCCAGTCGCCCTGGGCAATGACACTGCTGATCAGCGGCGCGGCGATGAAACCGCCCACTCCCATCGTCGCATAGAGGGTCGCAAACGCGCGGGCCTGCTTCTTGTCGAACCACGCCGCGACGCAGGCCTGATTGGCAATGAAGCCGCCGGCACTCATGGCCAGTCCCATCAGGATGCCGAAGGCGAAGATCACCTGCCACGGCTGTTCCACCCAGAAAGCCATGGCGCTCGCACCCACGAGCAGCAGGAAGCTGCCGGCGATCAGCACGATGCGTGGTCCATAGCGGTCGACCGCCGAACCGATCAGCGGCGCGGTCAATCCGGTGACGGCCATGTTGACCGACACCAGCAGGCCCAGCAGGCTGCGGTCCCAACCGAGCGTCGTCACCATGGTGGTGTTGATCACGCTTGCGCCATAGATGGGGAAAGCCGCATTCATGCAGAGGATGAGCGCGCAGGCGCCCAGGATCACTCGGTGATACCGAGGATGGGTGGAATTCAATGGAGATAAGCTCATTGGTCGACCTCTTGATGTCGAAAATGTTCCGTATATCGGAGCCGGGCGCAACTAACCATTTAACCGCGCAGCGCAAACACTAGAGCGTTCCCACGGGACACACATCTTGGCTTATGCATGCGTCCGGCAGATGTATCAACGTACACATACCGGACGTTGGATCGTCGCAGCTTGTCGATCCTGGACTGCGGGTCTCAAATCAATCCCAGGAGAGCACTCGCCGCAATTGCGGGTGCTGGTGAGGAGGATGAGGTGCGCCGATGGTCAGTCTTGAACGACGTTTTGAAGCAGAGGGATTGGTGCCGCCGGAGCCCAACCTGCGACCGGATGAGATGGTCGCACGCGCGACGTCGATGATCGGCACGCTGCGCGCCCGCCAGGCGGATGCCGAAGCCGCCGGTCGCCTGCTGGAGGTCACCCATGAGGAGTTCATGCAGGCGGGATTCTATCGCATCGTGCAGCCGCGGCGGTTCGGTGGTTACGAGTTCGACCTGACTACCTACGTCCGCGTCATGATGGAAATTGCCCGCGGGTGTCCGTCGAGCGGTTGGGTTCTGGCGCTCGTCTCGGGGCATCCGATCATGCTGGCCGACTTCAGTGATCGTGCGCAGATCGAAGCCTATGGCGATGACGGCGATTATCGGTGCCCATCCGTGGGCTCGCCCGTACCGGTGAAACCGGAAAAAGGTGGCTACCGTGTCAGCGGGGCATGGGACTATGCATCGGGTTGCGATGTCTCGACCCACGCGATGGTCAGTGGCCTCACACCCGAACCCGATGGCAGCATGACGCCGCGCCTGATGCTCGTCGACCGTTGCGATTTCGAGATCATCGACAATTGGCAGATGATCGGGATGCAGGGGACCGGTTCGCGCCGGGTGGTCGTCAAGGATCTGTTCATTCCGGACTATCGGACGGCCCCGATCGTCATGTGGCGCGGCGAGCGTGGCGCGGCTGTGCATCCAAACCCGATGTATAACGGTCGCAAGGCATCGTATTTTGCCATCGAGCTTGGCGCTGTCATCGTCGGCGCGGCCAAGGGCGCGCTCGACATCTATGACGAAATCTGCCGCGGCAAGTCCATGCGGTTCTCCCCGAAGCAGCGCCTGTTCGAGAGCCACGAGTTCCAGCAATATTACGGGGACGCGCAAACCAAGCTCGATTCCGCCGAGGCGCTCCTGTTAAAGGTAACCGAAGGCTATCTTGAAGCCTGCAAGTCGCACCAGGAGACCAATCAGGGCTTCAGCGAGGAGACCGACCGGCGGCTGTTTGCTGCCGCGCAGGAGGCCTGCCGGCTTGCCTGGGATGCGCTGGAAATCATCTTCACCACGGCCGGCACCAGTGCCGGCGCCAAACAGTCCCAGCTGGCGCGGATCTATCGAGACGCCTCGGTGCAGAAGACGCATTTCGTCGAGCAGCGGTCGCGCACGGCGGTCAATGCGGCCCGCCTTCATTTCGGGCTCGCCCCGCTGACGCCGTTCTGATCGAGATGGACACGATCTTGACATCAGCAGGGGCGCCGCTCGATCCAGATTGGGTCCGTGCGGAATTCAAACGGCGACGCGGACATTGGCATGATGACTGGGAAGCGATGTTGTCCTACTCACCGGCCTATGTTGCCGCCTATCTCGATTTTTCCGCCTATTCCAGCGACCACGGCACCATCCCGCCGAAACTGCGCGAGCTCATCTATGTGGCGACGAATTGTTCGCCGACGCACATGTTCGAGAAGGGGTTCAGGAATCACGCCCGGCAGGCCTTGGAGCTGGGTGCCACCCCTGCCGAGCTTCTGTCCGTGGTCGCGACGGTCAGTGCGATCGGCATCCACTCCTATCTGCTGGTTGCTGCCGCGGTGGAAGAGTTCGCGCCGGGTCAGGTGGTCTCTGACGCAGGCCATGTGGAAAAGGTGCGCAAAGACCATCTCGCCGTCTTCGGCGCGGTGCTTGACGAGGTCCAGGCTGGGATAGCGCTCGATCCACGCTTCTATGCCTGCTGGCTGGATTTCGCGGCCGCCCCGACACGGGGCCCAAATGCGGCGCTTTCGTTGAAGGAGGCACACCTGATCGCCCTGGCGGTCCATGCCCAGGTGACGCAGCTCAATGGGACAGGCGTGCGTCATCATGTGCGGGCAGCACTGGAGCATGGAGCAAGCCCGCAGGAGGTTCTCGATGTCTGCAGGCAGATCTCGAGCATGGGGATTCACGCCATGGTGTTTGCCTTGCCGATCATCAACGGCTTGAAACAGGGAGGTGTTTGACATGCAGGGCGTGGAGCGGCGTTACGACGCCGGGGGTGTCGAATGTGTGGGTTACTATGCGGCTGGGGACAGCGCCGCCAAGGTTGGCGTTCTGTTGCTGCATGAGGCGCCCGGCCTCGGGCCGCATATGCGAAGGCGCGCCGATATGCTGGCCGGTCTGGGTTACCATGCCTTTGCTGCCGATTTGCATGGAGGAGGGCAGTTGGTCCAGACGCCGGCCGAGGCCCGTGTCCTGGTTGGCGCGCTGAAAGCCGACCCCGATCTCCTGATGGCACGGGTCGAAGGCGGGCTCAGAGCCCTGGCGGAGGCCAGCCGGTTGGATGTCGAGCACATCGCCGTCGCCGGCTATTGCTTCGGGGGTTGGTGCGGTCTGGAATTTGCCCGCACAGGCGTGGGAGTCGGAAGCGTCGCCGTCTTTCACGGCGGGCTCACCAGCGAGCGCGGCGCGGCAGCCTTGAAATCCTCAGTGCTGGTCTGTGTCGGCGACGCCGACCCTTTTTCACCGATGGACCAGATCCGTGGCTTCCAGGAGGAAATGAGCAGCGCCGGCGTCGATTACCAGCTCTGCCTGTTCGGGGGCGTGGGACATGGTTTCACCGATCCCGATCTTCACGGCGCCGGTCCCGGTTTCGGATACAGCGCCAAGGCAGATGCCGGCTCGTGGAGCGCCTTTATTTCGCTGCTGGGACAAACACCGGCCGCTTAGAGCATGTCCAGGAAATCCGTCCGGCGGGGTCACGCCGTGACGCTTGTAAAGACAGATCGATAGGGCGTCTTCGAGTGTCGGCAACAGACGAAGACCCTCACGTTTGAACATAGGATTCAGCTGATGAAATTCGACGGAAAATTGGTGCTCATAACGGGTGCGGCGACCGGTATCGGTCGGGCGACGGCACGACGCCTCGGCCAGCTGGGGGCTCGCGTGGTCATCGTCGACTTGAACGGGGAGGGCGCTGAGGCGGCTGCCAAGTCGGTTCCGGGCGGCAAGGCGCTGGCGTTTCGCTGTAATGTCGCAAACGACCGGGAGGTCGCCGATCTGCGGCGGGAGGTCGAGAGCACGTGCGGTGCCGTCGACATCCTCATCAACAATGCGGCCAAACCTCCGGTGACCGGATCCATCTTGAATACCGAACTCGATCAATGGCGCGAGGCCTTCGACATCAATGTGCTCGGTTATCTTCGCACCATCCGGGCCTTCCTGCCCGGCATGCTGGAGCGCCAGGCGGGACATATCGTCAACACATCCTCCGCACTGGCGCTGCTACCCGATCCACCGATCCGCTTCATGGGGCCGTATATCGCCTCGAAAGGCGCGCAGCTGTCGATGAGCTATGCCTTCGCCCATGCCTTGAGCGGAACCGGCGTGGGTGTTTCGGTCTTCTGCCCCGGCATAACCGCAACGGCGGAGATGCCGGGAGGCGTTCCGCCGACGCCGCCACCGGGGATGCCGGCCCCGGAAGAATTTGCCATCGGCGTTCCCAAGCGCCGCACGGTGCGGGTTCCGGCAGAGTATGCGGCAAATGTCCTGATCGACGGTCTCGAACAGGATGCCTTCCTGATCTGCTCGCAGGCCGGTTATCAGCCCGACCTGATCGCGTTCGCAACGGCTGGCTACGATCCGGCGTCGATCGTCGGCGAGGCCCGTGGTGAGTTGTCCGCCAGCGTGGGGAGATAACCCATGGGGCGCATAAAATATCTTTCGCCGGAAGACCTCGCGCCGGAGCATCGCAACATTCAACGCATGACGTCGAATATTACGCGTGCGGTCGCCCATAGCCCGGTGCTTGCCAAACTCGTCGCGGCCAAGGGCATGTATTTCCGCCATGAAAGCGGGCTGAATCCCCGCCTGCGGGAACTGGCGATCCTGCAGGTCGGCTATACCACGCGCTCTGCCTATGAATGGGCCCATCACGTGGATGTGGCACTGTCCTTCGGGGTGAGCCTCGACGATATCCGGGCGATTGCAGTGGAGAGTGACGGCGGCACCTCAGATCTTGAGCCGCTCGCCCGAACCGTGCTGGCCGCGACCAGAGAGCTGACCGACCACATCACGCTTTCACAGGAGAGGTTCGATCGTCTCGCGGAGGCCCTCAGCAGTGAACACCTCGTGGATCTGCTCGTGACGATCGGCGAATACATCGGTCTCGTCCGCGTCATGGCGGCCATCGAGATCGATCTCGAGCCGGAATATGTCCCGCGTCTCCTGGAGTTCCCGCTCCCTCAGACCCGATGACTTCTATCCCCGACAAAAGCGGATGGCCCGCTCAGCCGCTTTCGTCCCGGCAACAGACAGCAAAAAACAGCGCCGTCCTGATGACAGGCGGCTTCAATAGGAGTGCTTACAATGAAACTGCTTACCTTTGAGATCCAGAACCGCAAAAGCTTCGGCGCGGTTGTCGATGATGGCGTTGTCGATCTTGGCCGAAAGTTCGAAGGGCGCTATGCAGATCTCCTGGCTGTCCTTGAAGCGCAGGCCTTGCCCGAACTCGAAAGTGCCTGCGTCGGCGCCAAGCCCGACTACATGTTGTCGGATATTACGTTCCTTCCGGTCATCCCCAATCCGCCGAAAATCATCTGCATCGGCGTGAATTACGAGGCCCACCGCTCCGAAATCGGCCGGGATCCCAGCAAGAAGCCTATGGTTTTCGCACGGTTTGCCGCCACTCAGATCGGCCACATGCAGCCTTTGCTGGCGCCGCCGGAATCCCACACCTTCGACTACGAAGGCGAGATCGCGGTGATCATCGGCAAGCCCGGTCGCCGGATTTCGCAAGAGGACTCCTGGAGCCATATCGCTGGCTACGCCCCCTACAATGACGGCAGCATTCGCGAATGGCAGGGGCATACCGCACAATGGCTGCCGGGCAAGAACTGGTATCAGACGGGCGGCTTCGGACCCTGGATGTCGACGCGCGGCGAAATCCCCGACAATGCGCCGCTCCATCTGCTCACCCGCGTCAACGGCATGGAGGTCCAGCGTGCGGATGCCAGCCAGATGATTTTCTCGATCCCGGAGATCATCGAATATTGTTCGACCTTTATCCCGCTGCAACCCGGTGACGTGATCGTGACGGGAACGCCGGGCGGTGTCGGCGTTCGCCGCTCGCCGCAATTGTTCCTCAAGGATGGGGATGTCGTCGAGGTGGAAGTCTCGGAGATCGGCATATTGCGCAATCCGGTTCGGGCGGAGAAAGCCTGAACGATGATCCAACCATAGATCGGATGCGGCCCTGCGGCTGTATCCGGTCTATCCGTTGCACGCCCCGCTCTTCCAGAGTGACGAAGCGCTCTGAAAATGAGGTCACCTATGCGCCTATGGAGGATTGGCCTGCTGCTTACCTTGCGGCGCTAAGGTTTGATCGCCACAAGCTCACGGTGCTCGACGAGCTAGAAGCGCACTACGAGGATGTCGAAGATTTGAAAGAATGACGCAGCATACTAAAAGCGGCGCATTGCGCTTGATTACGACGGTAGCCGAAGGGGCGGCGGGCGACGTAGTCGCCGGCGGCATCGCCACGATGGCCGGGTCGATTCTGGGCAGGAAGAAAGTCAAACGACTCTGTACCAGAATGAAGGGCGGCTTGCAGGATCAACAAGAACGGCGATAATGGGCGCGAGTTACGCATCGACCGGTAGCGCGCCCATTGCTGTCAAAAAATACCAGCGGAGGCTATCCCGAAAGCCGCCGTTTATTGGCTCTATTTCTCACGGAGCTTTGCCAGATACTCGCGCAACAGACTCACCCGCCGCGGACGAAAACTGGCTCCGCTGCTTGAAAGGCTTTCGATCCGGTCGTCCCTGAACATCCGGAAGTCATCACGCAGGCAACACCAGGTTAGAACCGTCAGGACGTGATCGCTGTACATGATGGCAAGGGGGCGAATGATGCGCTGGCTGGCGGCGCCCGCTTGATCACGATAGCCGATTTCGATCTCCTGTTCCTCCCAGCACGCCTGCCGTATCGCTTGCAGATGCGGATGCGCGCCGTAGCGACCATTTGGCCGATAGACGTGGGATATGGAATGCAGCAATTGCTGCTCGCGGTCGTCCGGCAAGGTTGCGGCGACCTTGGCGAGCACAGCCTCGGCGGCACGTGCCAGGTCCGGGTCGCCCATTTGGCGCACTTCGCCCAGTCCCACGGTAATCGCCTCGATTTCCAGGCGATCGAATGTTTGCGGCGGCAGGGCATAGTCCTCGATCAATCGATAGCCATAGCCACGTTCTCCCTCGATGCGGGCGCCCGACAACCGCAACAGGTCGATATCGCGGTAGATCGATCGAACAGACACGCCGCGTTCGACCGCCAGGCGTGCCGCCGTGATCGGCGGCGCCATGACGCGCATAAGCTGAAGAAGGCGCAGCAATCTATCGGGTCCGCTCATCGTCCAACTGCCGTGAAGTGTCAGTTGGGGACATCTATACCCGCTTCATCCATTGCCCATAGCCATTGAGCGTCCCGCGACGATATTTTAGAAAGAGAGTGAACCATGGTTTTCAGCGCATTTGCCCAGATCAACCTCTGGGGCGTTCTTGCGGCCGCCGCCTTCGGCTTCGTGTTCGGGGGCGTTTATTTTGGCGCCCTGGTACCCAAATATTACGCAATAGCGCTGGGACGTGAGGCCATGCCGGCTGCCAAGCCGGACATGCTGACCATCCTTGGCCCCTTCGTGTGCAATATCGTCATGATTGTCACG
Organism: Agrobacterium sp. a22-2; assembly: GCF_012276985.1. GTDB lineage: Bacteria > Pseudomonadota > Alphaproteobacteria > Rhizobiales > Rhizobiaceae > Allorhizobium. The sequence goes on from NZ_JAAXMM010000011.1 coordinate 84,385, forward strand.
ACGGCCGCGATCATGCGCATGACCGGCGTTGTCTCCCTTGCCGATGCCCTGTCGTTCGGGCTGGTGATCGGCGTCGGTTATCTCCTGGCGATGTGCATGACCATCGCGATCAATCCCAATTTCCCCAGGCCGTTCTACTACACGATGGTGAACGCGCCCTATTTCCTGGTCAGCATGTTGGTAACGAGCGCCGTGCTGTTCCTGCTGCAGTAGGCCCATTCTGTGCACGAGCTCAGATGATGTGAGGATTTCCGAGGTGCAAAGATGGTCAGGGTACCTGAATATGCATGTATCACTCGACTGCGCGACCGTGATGGCGGAGACGTCCAATTAGGTCGAGCCAGCATTCGATCAGATGATGTTCGAGTTTGAGATCGATGACGGCGCTCTCTGAAGGACACTTGATAAAACATGCCGCCAAACTTCGCTTCAGTCGTTGGGGTCGCTGGCTATGCCCGCCCGCGGCGAGTGTGGCTGCAGATGGCGCCTATTGACTCCCAATTGTTACATTGATAGCCATAATATGGCGTAATAGAGGACAATTGGTAATGACGACGGATATTCTAACGGTGGAAACTGCTGCAAATCTCTTGCAGCTGCATCCCAAGACGGTTCTGCGGTTCATTCGTGAAAGGCGCTTGCGAGCGACCAAGGTGGGCAAGCAATACCGTATTATGAGGTCCGATTTAAACGCATTCGCCGGGTCGAGCAGCGCTAACGATCATTGGGACGCCAGGGCCACCAGCGTTGTCGATATTGCTGATGTCAATGAAGCGCTTCTGCAGCGCCTATCCGCAATTCTCTTGGGCGCCACCAAAGGCAAGGAGCCATCCGACACGTCCATCTCGGTCGACATTGCGCATGATCGCGAACGAAACAGCGTCAAGGTCATCGTCATCGCGCCACCGGCCGACGCCGCAGCATTGCTCAAGCTTGTTGGGGTATGCCTGGAGCGATGATTGTGATCTAAAAAACTGCCGAGGGCAAATTGGTTATGGAGCGATACCGGCCCGCCCCACAAACCTAGCCCGTCCCGAAGCAGGAAACTGTCGTGCAACGCGGCATGGCGACACCTTCGTTCTGGTAAGCGGCCGGCGGCGGGTGGCGAGCCGGTTGTGCTCCTCTATAGATCGGCTGCGGGCCGACCGAACGTTCCTTTAAACGGTTACTCGGTAAGCAAATGACTCCTCTTGAAACCGCTTTCGCCAACCGCGATCCTTCAGTGCGTCTGTACGCGGCCCTCAAAGCAGGAATGAGCCCATCCCTGAGGGACGTCGAGATTCTGCTGCGTCAATGTGCGGTTGAACCAGATTTTCAGGTCCGAGAAATACTGACATGGGCACTGATCCGGCAACCGGCGGGCGAAGTCGTGCCGAAGGTCATTTTGGAATTAATGCGCCCAGAGCCTCAGACCCGACGTCAGGCTCTCCACACGCTTTCCAAGTTCAGGGATGTCTCGGCTTGGCCTGCCGTTGCCTGCCGCCTCGATGACGAGGATCAGGACGTGGTGCGCACCGCTTGGTATGCGGCAGTGGCGCTGGTGCCCGAAAATCAGCGCAACTGGCTGGCCGAAAAGCTCGCTGCCAGCCTTGGGAGCGGCGATGAGGACATAAAGCGCAGCTTGAGCCGGGCGTTGGTCGGATTGGGAGAGGAGGTCATCGCACCAGTGTTGTCTGCTGCCGCAGAACACGGCGACGCGGCGGTCCGTCAGCACGTTGAGGCAACGGAGCGCTTGCTGCGGGATCCCGATTCCGGCTTCGCACCATCACTCAAGAGCGCTCGCCGCGAGGTTATGCTTGGCCGTACCAAGTCGACAAAGGGGTGAGGCAAAAATGGCCTCGACCCAGCCACCTGTCGCGAGTTAAAGGGATGGCAAGATTGGGCAGCGTGTGGAACTGGTCGAACGGCGGCAATGGGCCAAGAGGTGCCTTCCACTTCGCGCCTTCGATTCGGTCATGAAGGCAGTTATCGGGCATGCCTAAAAGCAGATATGGTCTTCGCAGCGACGTCACCACCCTCTGTGCGCGATAAGGCGACATTGCTGCTGCCGGAAACCTGGTCGATCATACCGATTCGCCCTTCTGAACGGGGAAACGGGCAGCGAAGACTTCTTTGGCTGCAAACAGCCCGTTGAGCGCCGCAGGAAAGCCGGCATAAACCGCCATCTGTATGATGACTTCGGTGATTTCGTCTCTGGTCAACCCTACATTCAGCCCCGCCTCAATATGGACTTTCAATTGTAGGGTCGCAGTTCCCATCGCCGTCAGTGCTGCGATGGTCGCGATCTCACGGGCGCGTAGATCAAGGCCGGGGCGGCTGTAAATGTCGCCAAACGAAAATTCGAACACGTAGTTGGCGAAGTCGGGAGCAATATCAGCCAGAGCGGCAATGACATTGTGGCCGGCGTCGCCGTCGATTTCAGCGAGTGCCCGCTTGCCGCGTTCCAGCCGGCTTTCGCCGACGTTCGTGGATTGGTGCGTCATTGTCTTTCATCCTTTCTTCCTTGCCGGCATATCCGGCAATCTTGGTGTCGAGGACTTCAAGGCAGGCTTTTAGTTTGGCCACATGCGCACGTACACGCTCACGGTGCTGTTCGAGCAACACGCCGCGCTCCGCTTCCGTATCGACACCGCGCTCCCGCAAGGCCGCGTAACGCAGCATTTCCCTGATAGGCATTCCGGTCGTTTTGAGGCGATCGATAAATTCTATCCAGGTCAGGATTGATGTGTCGTAGTCACGTTGGCCCGATTGGTCTCTGTCGGCATGAGGAAGCAGACCGATCCGTTCATAGTAACGGATTGTGTAGGCAGTCAGTCCCGAACGCTTCGCCAGCTCGCCAATCTTCATCAACGCCATTCTTTCGTCACGACGCCCAGAAAGTTACGGGTTAGAGTGCGCTCTAAGTCAATAGGGAAATGACGCATTTTCGTGTCGCGAAAATGCAACAGACCGTCCAAAAACTCTTTGGATAAATGAAGGCCTGCACTGTTCAGTGCCGGACCCGAGAGGACATCGAGATTTGTCTGATTCCGACGCCTGAATAGCCCAAGAAGGCATGATTGGGCATCTGTTCGCCCCTGTATGGTTCGAAAAAAGTGCGTAGGGCGACCTGTCATACTCTCAGGGCGGCAATCAGACCCGGAACGCCGACAAGGGTGATAGCTCTTTTGATGTTGTAGGCGAGCGCCGTCAGGCTGAACTCCCCCCGGACGTTTTCCAGCCTGCGCATCAGGAATGCGCCCTGATACATCCACTGCTTGATCGTTCCAAACGGGTGCTCGACGCTTTCGCGCCGTTGGTCCAGAATGTCGGACCGGGCGGTAAGACGTGTCGCCATTCGGTCAAGCACTGCCTCGTTCTCAAGACGCGACACGCGACGGAAGCTTTTGGTGCAGCGTTCGCGCAGGCTGCACGCCTTGCAGGCGTCACGGTTGACGTAGTCGATCTTCACATTGTCGCGTGACTTGCCAAAGTGACGGGGTGACAGCACCTGGTCTGCTGGGCAACGGTAAATGTTCTGGTCCGGGTCGTAGCGGAATTCCTCCTTAGAGAAGAAACCCTCGGCCACGGCCGGACCGCGGATCGGCTTGGGCACATAGGCGGTGATGCCGGCTTTCTCGCAGGCTTCGATATCCTCGATCTTGAAGTAGCCCCGGTCCGCCACCGCCTCGATCCTGTCGACGTCGAGCGTGTCCATCGCCGCCTTGGCCGTCGGCGCAAGAAGCCCCATGTCCAGCACCTGATTGCAGACCTCCTGCTCGGCGATCAGCTTGTGCTTCACATCAACGGCGAGCTGGATGTTGTAGCCGACGCCGACCTTCGTCATGCGCGCCATGGCCCGCGCATCCGGATCGGTCAGCGAGATCTGCTCTTCGCCGGTCTTGTCTAACTCATCCAGCAGCGCCTTGTGACGGTCGCGCTTGCCTTTGATAGCCGCAATCTTTTCCGCGAGTTTGCCGTCGCCCAGGCCGCAACGGCCGCCATTGCTGCTGGCTTTCTCCTCTTGCGCATCACCCTCATCGAGCCGCTTCATGTAATCAGCCAGTTTCTCGTCGGCTTCGTGGATGAACTTCGTCAACGCTCCCCGTGTGAAGTTGCGATCCTTGTTGTTCACTGCCTTGATGCGCGTCCCATCGACCGCCAGAAGCTCTCGCCCGAACAGATCGAGCTGCCGGCACAGGATGACGAACTCACGGAAGACCTGCTTGAAGGCCGACCGGTTCACACGGCGGAAATCGGCGATAGTGCGGAAGTCCGGCTTCAGGTGTCGCAGCAGCCAGATCACCTCGATATTGCGATGGGCCTCGGCCTCCAGCCGCCGGCTGGATCGCACCCGGTTGATGTAACCGTACACGTAGAGCTTCAAAAGGTCGGCCGGATCATAACCCGGACGACCGGTCTCCTTTGCAGCCACCCGCACAAAGCCTGCGGCAGCGAGATCGAGGCCATCCACGAAAGCCTCGACGAAGCGGACCGGGTTGTCCGGCCCCACGTAATCATCCACTGCTTCCGGCAGAAGCAGCAGTTGCGCGCGATCTGTTCCTGAAAGGTGAGCCATGGAAAATATTACCACAGCCCGTTATTTTCTGGAATCGCTACGGAAGCTTTGGGACGGTCTCTATGGGCTTTGCGACAATGTCCGTTTCGGCTCGCTACCTATGGCAAGCATTGGCCGGTAGCGCCCAGCCACCAGCTTCGATAGAGTGGGAGGCTAGAGCGGAGACGATGATGAGCCTGGGTGGGATCGGAAACTTAGACTACACTGTCATCCTTTGCAGCAGGATGCAGGAAACACGAGCCTTCTACCGCGATGTCATGGGCTTCCAGACTGTTGAGGATCAGGAAAATTGGGTGAGTTTCCGGGTTGGCACGGCCTTGCTTACGCTCCGTCCTCGCGGATCTTGGTCTGTTTGCGATGATGGGCCGAGGCCACAAGGTTCGGCCGCGATCCAGCTGGCGTTTCGTGTGCCACTCGAAGCTGTCGATTGCAGCCATCAAGAACTCATTGCCAAGGGTGTGCCCATTCTGCGGGAACCGACCGATCTCCCCAAGTGGCGTCATCGCACCCTGTTCTTCCGCGACCCGGAAGACAACATCATAGAAATATACGCTGAGTACTGACCGGAATGGGCCGCCTTTAATGCAAGTCCTTCGCTAATGACGCCCGATAATGGGCGAATGTTAGGATCAGTTTCTAACGCAGCTTTCCACAGCCGAGTTTTCAGACGGTCTGGCAACCTTTCACGACCGTGTTTTCCGAGATATCTGATGCTTGTTTCGGACCGACAGGTGCCATCCGCTTCGCGCCAGGAAGCCGACCTTCGGTGGTGACGCTTCTTGACCCGACAACCATCGCCATCAGGTTGTAGGAGCGGAAATCGGAGAAGCTTTAGATCACCGTTGGGGACAGCGCCACGGAAGCAATTCGCAGGCTCAGAACGATGATGCTCCGGCTTCGATAGGCGTCCTGAGATCGAACTCCAAGCCAATGGTTTACGCGAGCCCATGAGCAAACAAATTGTAGCGTCAGCCGGTCCTTGACATTCGTTCGCTACCTTGCGATATTTGCAAGGTAGCGAACAAACTGAAAGGGCCTTCGCGGCATGCAGGACGAACATCTGACTGTGGGGGCATGGACAAAGCGATGCTACTTTGCGGGGCGAGCCGTGATGGACGCGACACTGCGACCATACGATCTGGGTTCGACGCAGTGGTACGTTCTCTGGCATCTCGCAAACTCTGGTCCGACAGTGCAGCGCGATCTCGGACGCGCGCTTGAGCTTGAACGTGCGACATTAAGCGGGATCATCGCTACGCTCGTCCGCAAGGATTTGGTCCAGCAGACCTCCGACGGAGAAGACCAGCGCCAGCGTCTTCTGTCCCTAACGAGTTCGGGCGAGGCCCTGTGGCGCGAACTCCCAGACCTCTCGTTTATTCACCAAGCTGCTTTTGACGGCATCGCCGAGACCGATCTGGCCACGACGATCCGCGTCCTTCGATTGGCGACCGAGCGGCTACAGACCCTCTCACGAAAGGCATGAGCTAATGACAATCCTGATAACTGGAGCGACAGGTCTTGTCGGCGAGCGGCTTGTTCCGCGGTTGGTGGAAGCTGGTCTTGATTGCCGGCTGCTGCTGCGGACAGGGAAAACCTGTCCCCCGGGCGCAACGGCCGTGACTGGCGATATTCTTGACCCTTCGACGCTGTCGGAGGCTGTTCGGGGTGTTTCGGCGATTGTGCACCTGGCCGCCGTCTTTCGCAGCCCGGATACCGATTTGATCTGGAGGAGTAACCTGGAGGGCACCCGCAATCTGATTGGCGCCGTGGAAACTGATGCGCCTGACGCTCGCTTCATTATGGCGAGTACGTCGAATATCTATAACAGGAATTCGACCCAGCCCGGCCGGGAGACCGATAGTGTCGAGCCGCAACAGGCCTATCCCGCCAGCAAGGTCGCAGCCGAGAAACTGCTGCGCGAGAGTGGCTTGAACTGGTCGATCTTACGGTTCCCGTTCGTTTATGGCGACGGCGACGGTCACCTGGAGATGCTGCCAAAGCACCTGGTCGCCTCCGGCTTCCATCCCGCCAATCGGATGAGCACGATACACCATCGCGATATTGCGATAGCGATGAGAATGGCGCTGGCGGGCAGCTTCGATGGCCGCATCGTCAACATTTCCGATGAAGCGCCGACGACGGTCTATGAACTGGTAGGACTTGTGGGTCAGCAAATGGAACCCTCGGCCGAGGCAATGCAAAATCCCTGGCACCTCCACGTCGATGCGTCGCTCGCGCGGAGCCTTGGTTTCCGGCCGACCGTGAGGACGGTTTATCAGGCCGCGCAGGAAGGAATGATGTGAGGACAGCCTAGAGGACCAAGCCAGACTGACCCTCATCTACAGCGACTATATCGCCTGCCTCAACGAGCGCGACTGGACGAAGCTGGGCGAATTTGTCGACAGCGATGTTGTCCACAATGGCCTTAAACTTGGGTTGGCCGGCTACCGGGGTATGCTCGAACGGAACGTCCGAGACATCCCCGATCTGCGCTTCGAAACGGACTTGCTGGTCGTTCAACCGCCGCAGATCGGCAGCCGTTTGAAGTTTGATTGCAGGCCAATTGGGTCGTTCTTTGACCTGCCGATCAATGGTCGCCACGTGATCTTTTACGAGAATGTCTTCTATCGTTTCGATCGGGCCCGCATCGTCCAAGTGTGGTCGATTGTAGACAAAGCAGCGATTGAAGCCCAGCTTGAGGTGTGACGGCGGCGGCGTGAGAGCTCCTCTCCGGTCTCGGGATCGCCGCGCCACATAACACTGCGCCCGGCCATCCCGAGCCAAGTCGACCGGCTACTCAGGGTCAGAAGCTGCCATGGCCTGAGTAGGGCGTGAATGACCGCGATTGGGTCGGAAGCGGCCATAGAGATCGTACGCGCTCTATGGCCGCTATTCCTCCTCGGCCTTCAGGACCGGACGGTCTGCTCGCGACCCCTAATCAGCCATTCCGACAAGGCAAATCTCTTGGTTAGCTTGCGTATCTCGAGCAGCGGGCTTTTGAAACAGCGCGGTCGACGGTTCACATCCCTTCAAGGCGAACCGGATCTGCCTCACAGCCGCGCGATCTCGTTAAGCGAAAAACGCCGATCCAACCGCCTCTGTCGCGCTCACGCGTGTTAGGATGGAGCATTGCGTAGGAGGCTCCGAGCTATCACGGGCACGATCTGGTCGCCTCGCCTGTCGTGGCGAGACGATTCTGCGGGGAGGGGACTGCCGGTCGATGCGTGTTAGCCGATCAGCCCTTCGCTCGCGATGCCCTTCGTCAGTTCCAGCGCCTGGCGTTCGAACAGCCCGCGATAGATCCCGCTTTTGCGCCTGACAAGGCTGGCATGGGTGCCTTCCTCGGCGATCTGTCCGTGCTCGAAAACCAGCAGCCGATCGAGTGCGCGCACCGTCGACAGTCTGTGAGCGACGACGAGCGTCGTGCGTCCCTCCATCAGCCTTTCCATTGCCTGCTGGATGAGCATCTCCGATTCCGAATCGAGGCTCGAGGTCGCCTCGTCGAGGATCAGGATCGGCGCATCGGCCAGGAATGCGCGGGCGATGGCGATGCGTTGCCTTTCGCCGCCGGAAAGTTTGATGCCGCGTTCGCCGACAAGCGTCGCATAGCCCTTTGGCAGCGCTTCGATGAAATCATGGGCGCTGGCAAGCCGCGCCGCCGTTTTGATCTCCGATAGCGTGGCCGTCGGCCTCGCATAGGCGATATTTTCCGCCAGTGAGCGGTGAAACAGGATGGGTTCCTGCTGCACGATGGCGATCTGGCGGCGAAGAGAGGTCTGCGCCACCTTGGAAATATCCTGTCCGTCGATCGAGACCGTGCCGTGGTTGACGTCATGCAGGCGCTGTATCAGCTTGACGAAAGTCGTCTTTCCTGAGCCGGAATGGCCGACGAGGCCAACCCGCTCTCCCGGTTTGATGGTGACCGAGAAATCCTTGTAGAGCGGCGCATGGTGGTTGCCGTAGTGGAAGGTGACGTGGTCGAACGTGATCAGGCCGGCCTTCACATGGAGGGCTGGCGCACCGGGAACGTCCTCCACGCCCAAAGGCTGCCCATGGATGGTGACGAGTTCCTCCATGTCGTTGACCGAGCGCTGCAGATTGCGGATATGCATGCCGATTTCACGCAGATAGCCCTGAAGAATGAAAAAGGCGGTCAGGACGAAGGTGATGTCGCCCGCATTGGCCTTGCCGTTTGCCCAGAGCCAAAGGGCAAGGCCCAGCACGCAGCCGCGCAACAGGCTGAGCAGCGCATTCTGCGAGGTGCCGTTCAGAGTGCCCCGCGTCCAGGTTCGCCCTGTGCGATCCTGCCACTTGCGAGTGACCGAGGAAAGACGTGCGTCCTCCCGGTCTTCAGCACCAAAGGCCTTGACCACGGCGTTGCAGGTCACCGCATCGGCGAGCGCGCCGCCAAGGCGTGTATCCCAGCTATTGGCCATGCTGGCCATGGGCGCAACATAGCGCAAAGCCATGGTCGCGGTGAACGCGATGAAGAATACGGACCCGGCGCCGACCAGCAATCCCATCATCGGCCAGTACCAGGTCATCAGAATGGTCGAACCGATGAGCATCACCAGCGATGGGAAAAGCGCGACGAAGACGGTGTCGTTGAGCAGGTCGAGCGCCCACATGCCGCGCGTCACCTTGCGAACAGTGGAGCCGGCAAAGCTGTTGGCATGCCAATCGCTCGAAAAGCGCTGGATGTGGAAGAAGGAGTTCGCAGCGATCTCCGACATCGACTTCAGCGTGAAGCGTATGATGACGGTGAACGTGGCATGCCGCAGGATGACGGCGCCGACCGACAGTGCCATCAGCCAGCAAAAGGCGTTGAAGGCATTGTTCCAGTTTGCGGCGTCGCTGGCGGGGCCGGATACCACGGCATCGACAAGCCGGCCGGAGAACAGGGGCGTCAGCACATCCGCAAGCGTAGACAGCATCGCTGTGAACAACATGAAGGAAGCGCGGCCCGGCTGATGCTTCCAATGAGCCCAGCAATAGAGGAAAACGCTGCGAAAAGCACCGCCGCGGCGGGATTTGAAACCAAGAGACATTGATATATCCGGCTTTCGCCGGCTCCGTCATAAGGAAAAGAATGTCCGCGCAAAACCGCGCGAAATGGTTTGGTGAGGAACGATCGACAGAAAGGTTGGCGCGAGTCGATCAGGTTCTGCTGCGTTGGAAAACGCTGCCGGCTTCAGGCAATATTCGCGGAAGCCACTGGGGAGTTGGAAAAAACAGCCATCGAAAACTCCCTGGAACCGTGTTGATGATTATCAATCCTAGATTGGGTGGGCGCGCAGGCCAAGTCAAACCCGGCGAAATTTTCGATCAAGCTTTGAGATGCGGCATATCTGCAACATCAACCAAGTGGTGAGCTCCCCGAAAAAGAAGTTTGGTAACCACCAATGGAGGCAGGCCTCCTTGGCATCACCGTGAAATCTGTCCACGAGCCATTGCCGGACATGTGCCGCAAATGGCCATAAGGTCTGGAACGTCTTCAAAGTCTTCCGTTGTCGGCAGTTCGTATCCCTTCAAGAGCTTCATCTCTATGAGTGGGGTTCTGCTTTCTCGAAGCGTGTTGAGCAGGAGGCTCAATAGAATGTCCGGCGGAAGGGCATCACCGCTGCCCCCATCGCAGAGGCGTCACTCGAGATTTCTGAAATGATCAGCTTCGGGTGGAGGCGATGGACGCCATAGCGCGGCCGGTCGTAGATCCGTGTTCGCTCGGCAAGCATCTCGGCGAGATCCGGAGGGATCTGGCCGCCGAACACGATTGCCTGCGGATCCACGACGGCCCGTATCGCGTTGACAAGACGATTGTAGGCGGGTGTCACCTCATCGAGCCATTCGGCGACGCCCGGCCAATCGCGATCGAAATGCCGGCGCATGTAATGGATCGAGGGTACATTGACGCCGTTGCGATTCAATCGGTCGATAAGATACTGCAAAGCCGGCCGGCGTTTTGTCTCCTCGGCATCGAACATACCCGAGAATTCCCCGGCATTGCCATTGCCGCCCTGCAGCAGCTCGCCGTCGCTGACGATGCCGCCGCCAAAGCCGTAGTTGAAGCTCAGATAGGCAAAATGCCGGATGAAACGCCCCGCGCCGAACATGGATTCGGCAACCGCGCCGGCCTTGCCGCCATTGATCACCCAGGCCGGCCTGTCGAACAGCCCCGCGATCAGCGGCCCGAGCTCGATCAGCGACCATTCATGAAGCGGAAGCGGAGCATTGTGTCGTGTGCCATCGATATGGAAACCTGCAATCGCAAAGCCCACGCCGAAGAAACAATCGCCGGACAGGTCGTTCAGCCCCTGCAGGTCCGTTACCTGTTGTTTCACCAGCTGAAGCGCCTGGGCCATGGTTTGCTCGCGAAGCGGCACCTCGCGTTCGCCCAGGATTTTGCCGGCGAAGTCCATGATGCAGATGCCGATCACGTCGGTATTGACGGAAATGCCGCAGGCATAGGCGAAGGAACCGTTCAGTCGAAGCATGGGGCTCGGCTGGCCGCGCCCAAGTCCGGGCTTTGCGGATCCCAGAAGGATCGTGCCGCGCTCCGCCAATTGGTCAAGAATACGGTGCACCGATTGTTGGGTAAGGTCGGTATGACCGGTGATTTCTGATCGGGAAATACCGGGATTGCGCCAGATGAGCCGCAAAATCTTTCGCTCGTTGGACGAGACGACAGCCGTCTCGCCAGACCGAAGGAAGCGGGCGGCAATCAGTGCCTCAGGAACATAAGTATCCGTCACGCCTGAATTCCTTACTGTGAAAGTGTACTGACGTCGTCAGTCTCATGCCACATCGTCATGCCTATCGGCGAATATCCTGCATTTCAAGCGGATTGAGCCGTCACTGAATTGTTACACATTAAGTGTAGTAAACCGCAGTCAGAGATCGAGCGGTGCTCGGCCAATTCAAACAATTCAGGCGAGGCAATGATGAACAAGTTCACTCTGGCGGCCATGGCCGCCTTGATGGCAGGGGCGGGTTCCGCGCAAGCTGCCGATATCGAATTCTGGTATGGCAATACCGGCCCGGTCGAAACCGCCATCAAGGCCCAGTGCGATGCCTTCAACGCCGCCCAAAGCGAGCACAAGGTCACCTGTGTCGGCCAGGGCAGCTACGAAGTCTCGATGCAGAAGGCAATTGCCGCCTACCGCGCCAAGAACCATCCGGTTCTCATTCAGTTCTTCGACGCCGGTACGCTCGACCTGATGCTCTCGGACGCCGTCGAGCCGGTCCAGGATCTGATGCCGGAGGTCAAGTGGGACCAGTACATCACCGGTGCCCGCGCCTATTACGAAACGTCGGAAGGCAAGCTTTTCGCCCAGCCCTACAATTCCTCGACGCTTTTGTTCTACACCAACAAGACCGAGCTCGAAAAAGCCGGTGTCATGCAGACGCCGACCACCTGGGAAGAGGTGATCGAGGCCGCCCGCAAGCTGAAGGCCGCCGGCCATGCCTGCCCCTTCGTCACGGATGGCGACACCTGGCGTGTGCTGGAGCAGTTTTCCGCCCGTCACGGCCTGCCGATCGCTTCAAAGCACAATGGTTACGACGGCCTCGACGCCGAATATGTTTTCAACACCACATTTGCAGCCGAGCATCTCGCCAATCTTGTCGAATGGCGCAAGGAAGGGCTGGTGAGACTTGCTATCGATACCAAGGCCGGCAATTATGCCGCCGCTTTCAACGCTGGCGAATGCGCCATGATGGAAGGCTCCTCCGGCTCCTATGCCGCCTCGACCAAGGCATTCGACGGCAAATACGAACTCACCGTCGGCATGGCGCCGATGTATCAGGGGCACGAGCGCCACAACACGCTGGTCGGCGGCGCATCGATCTATGTCATGAAGGGCCATGACGTGGCCGAGATTGAAGGTGCCAAGGCCTTCCTCGACTTCCTGCGCAAGCCGGAACAACAGATGTTCTTCACCGCCAACACAGGCTACGTTCCGGTCACCAACGACGTTCTGGATGCGATCGCCAAGAGCGACGAGGCGAACTCGCCGAAATACGCGACCGCCAAGATCGGCGTCGAATCCATGAGCCAACCGGCCACTCCGGATACGCGCGGCATCCGCCTCGGCTTCTACGTTCAGTTCCGCGAAGTTTTCATGGAAGAGACCCAGAAGGCCTTTGCCGGTCAGCAGACCATGCAGGCGGCGCTCGACAGCGCCAAGACGCGTGGCGACCAGCTGCTGCGCCGCTTCGAGCAGACCTACAAGGGCAAGAAGCTCCCCTGATCCAAGCCCCCATCCTCGGCATGGGGCGGTTCGCCGCCCCGTCGCTCTCATCCTGCTTTAGGGGCTGTTTCCATGTCGTCGCAATCCTCCCTGTTCGGCCATCGCTGGCTACCGCTTCTGCTGGTGGCGCCGTTCATGCTGCTGATCGTCCTATTCTTCTACGTGCCGGTGTTCCAGGCTTTCTACTGGTCCTTCTTCCTGGAGCAGCCGTTCGGCGGCACGTCCGAATTCGTCGGCTTTCAGAACTTCGCCCGCGTCCTGGCCGATCCGGAATTCTGGATGGCCGGCTGGCGCACCATCGTCTTCACGCTGACGGCGTCCTCGCTGGCAGTCGTCGTGCCGCTGATGCTTGCCATCGCTGCCGACCGCAAGATCGGGCTGTCCTTTCCGGCCCGCAACATTCTGGTCTGGCCGAAGGGCGTTGCCGGCGCATCGATCGGCGTCGTCTTCGCCTTCATCTTCAACCCGTTCGTCGGCATCATGGCACCGCTCAACGGGATGTTTCCCGGCCTGTGGAACCCCGGGATCGACGGCACCGATGCCTTTGTGACGCTGGTTGCTGCGCATGTCTGGAGCGGCATTCCGTTTAATTTCGTGATCCTGCTCGCCGGCCTGCGTTCGATCCCGCCCACCATGTACCAGGCCGCGGCGATGGACGGGGCAGGACCCTGGCGGCGCATCTTCGACGTGCAGCTGCCGCTGATCATGCCGCAACTGTTCCTGACCTTCGTGCTTGAATTCACCGAGAGCATCACCAAGGTCTTTGCGCTGATCGACACCATCACCCGTGGCGGTCCGGGCGGTTCGACCACGCTGCTGGTCTACAAGATCTATGTCGATGGCTTCAGCGGTTTTGATCTTTCCGGTGCCTCCACCCAGACGGCCATTTTGATGGTCTTCGTCCTTCTTTTCGCGGCCTGCCAGTTTGTCTTTCTCGGCCGGCGCATCAATTACGAGCGCTGAGCCATGATCGAGAATGCACGCTCCATCAACATTGTCGCCAGCATCCTGCTGATCATCGGCATCGCCTACATCGTCGGGCCGCTTTACCTGACCTTGTCCACCGCCTCGCAGTCCTACGAATTCATGCTGCGCAACGGGCTCGCCTGGTATCCCGGCGACCAGCTGTTCACCAATTTTGGCAAGATCATTACGGACACGCGCATCCCGATCCAGATGCTCAACAGCCTGATCGTGGCCTTGTCGGACGCGCTTGCCACCTGCGTTCTGTCCTTCCTGTCGGCCTATGCGATCGTCTATTTCCGCATCCGGTGGGCCGGCGTGGTCTTTGCGCTGATCCTTGCGACCATCATGCTGCCGCTCGAAATCCGTGTGATCACCACCTACCAGGTCGCCTCCAACATCTTCTCTCCGCTCAATGCGGTGCTGGATGTCACCGGCCTCAACGAGCTGATCGCCAAGGTCTTCGGTGCGCCTGTCCATCTCGAACTCAGCGTGCTTAATACGCATTTCGGCCTGGTCGCGCCGCTTGTAGCCCATGGCACCGGCACATTCCTGTTCCGGCAGTTCTTCCTGACGATGCCCAAGGACTTGTTCAAAGCAGCGCGCATGGACGGAGCCGGGCCGATCCGCTTCCTGTTCGATATCCTGCTGCCGCTCGCTCGCTCCAGCGTCGCGTCGCTGTTCGTGCTGACATTCCTCGACGGCTGGACGCAGTATCTCTGGCCGCTTGTCGGCGCCTCGACGCCCGACATGCAGACGGCCGTGGTCGGGCTGGCCCGCCTGGTGCCGGACGCCGACGGCCAGATACCCGATTTCCCGATGATCATGGCCGGCGCCGTGCTCGTTTCCCTCATCCCCCTGTCGATGATCGCCCTTTTGCAGCACTATCTCGTCCAGGGCCTCGTTCTTTCGGAGAAATGACCCCATGACCGCCATCGACACAGCCATTCGCGCCGCCGCGGCCGATATCGAGCTCATCGGCGTCAGCAAGGCTTATGACGCCAAGACCGTCGTTATCCCGCTGCTCAACGTGGCACTTCGCCCCGGCGAGTTCACCGTCGTGCTCGGCCCATCAGGCTGCGGCAAGTCCACACTTCTGCAGATGATCGCTGGCCTCGAAAGGGTCAGCGGCGGCAAGATCCTCATTGGCGGCCGCGAAGTGCAGGATCTTGAGCCCAAGCACCGCGGCTGCGCCATGGTCTTCCAAAACTACGCGCTCTATCCGCATATGACGGTCGCCGAAAACATGGCCTACAGCCTGAAGGTCGCCGGTGTCTCCAAGGTCGAACGTACCGAGCGGGTCGCCACTGTCGCCACCATGCTCGGCCTTGCCGATTATCTCAGCCGCAAGCCAGGGCAGCTTTCCGGCGGCCAGCGCCAGCGCGTCGCGATCGGGCGCGCCATCATCCGCGAGCCGGGTGTTCTGTTGTTCGACGAGCCACTTTCCAATCTCGATGCGCAATTGCGCCACGACATGCGCGTCGAACTCGCCGACCTGCACCACCGGATCGGCGCCACCAGCGTCTTCGTCACCCACGACCAGGTCGAGGCAATGACGCTCGCCGACCGTATCCTCATCCTCAACAAGGGGCGCATCGAGCAGTTCGACACGCCAAAGGCGATCTACCATCATCCGGCATCGGTCTTTGTCGCAAAGTTCATCGGCGCGCCGCCGATGAATATTCTGGCCGTCGTCGGCGATGGTTCGACGCTGCGCCTGGCCGATGGACAGGTCATCGCAAACTATGCCGGCAAGGGCAATTTCCAGCTCGGTATTCGCCCGGAAGATATCGTCGTGAATTCTGGCGGTCCGATTCATGCACAGATCTGCTACCGCGAAGACCTCGGCTCTCACGAGATCCTCGAGGCGAACATCGCCGGTGAGCAGCTACGCATTGCCACGCCCTTTGGTGCCGAGATCGATACGACATCGACGCTCTCCTTGTCCTTCCCGCGCGCGCGTCTGCATCTGTTCGACGGCGAGACCGGCCGCGCCATGTCCCACACCTTCGACGAGACCGAGGTTACTCCCGCGTCGGTGAGAGTATACCAGTGAATTACAGAGAGTTTATCGCCGATCCGGCCCGCGCCTGCGCCATCGTTGCCCATCGCGGTATCTGGCGGGACGCGCCGGAAAACAGTCTTCTTGCCATAGAGCGGGCAATGGCGGCCGGTTGCGATGTGGTGGAAATCGATATCCGTGCCAGCAGCGACGGCGGGCTGTTCCTGCTGCATGACGAGACACTGACGCGCATGGCGGGTCTCGATGCGGCGTTGGAGGATCTTTCGTCGCAGCACCTTTCCGCGCTTCGTCTGCGCAATCGCGATGGTGGTGCGCAAAATGCGTTGAAGGAGGAAAGGCTGCCACGTCTCGCGGAGGTATTCGAACTGACCCGGGGCCGCATCTTCCTGCATCTCGATGTCAAGGAGCGGGAGGTCATTCCGGATGTCATCGCCTGCGCCAAAGCGATGGGTGTCGAAGGCCAGGTGGATCTATGGGCCTCGCTGACGAGCGAAGAAGACCTTGCCTGGATCCGCGAGACGATCGAACCGCACGACGTCCTCTTCATGGCCAAGACCCGTCTGAACGCGCCGGATGCTGCCAGCCAGCTGGCGCTCCTGTCGGCGCTCTCGCCTTCGGTCTGTGAGATCTATTTCGATCGGCTGGACGAGCTGTCCGCCCTCGATGGTCTTCTGCGCGAAAGTCGCATGGCGCTTTGGGTCAACACGCTCGATTCTGTTGCCTGCGCGGGCTTCACGGACACCGCAGCAGGTGTCGATCCCGAGGCCGTCTGGGGGCGCCTGATCGATGCGGGCATTTCCGTCTTCCAGACCGACGAAGCGGCGGCGCTCAAATCCTATCTCGCGGCACGCCGCGCCTGACCTAACCTCAAGGAAAACAAAATGACCCATTACAAGGACTATATCGCTGACCCCTTGCGCGACTGCGCCATCGTCGCCCATCGCGGTGCCTGGCGTGGTGCGCCGGAAAACAGCCTGGCGGCGATCGAACGGGCCATCGCCGTCGGCGCCGATATCGTCGAGCTCGACGTGCGCAAGAGCGCTGATGGTGAACTCTTCATCATGCACGACGACACACTGCTGCGCATGGCTGGCATCGACCGCGACGCTGAGACCTTTACGATCGCCGAGCTGCAGGCAATTGCGCTGCGCGAGGACGACGGCGGTGAAGGCCGCGCTATGACGGACCAACGCGTTCCGACGTTGAGACAGGCGCTCGAAATCATCCGCGGCCGCATCTTTGCAGATCTCGACCTCAAGGATCGCGGCCTGTTTTCCGAAGTGGCCGCTTGCGCCCGCGACATGAATGCAGCACCCTATGTCGATCTGAAGACGCGCGTCATGACCCGCGAGGAGCTGGACTGGGTTCGTGAACAGAACATCGAAGGCGTGCCCTTCATGGCGATGGCAAAATTCACCGCCGAAGACCTACAGGAAACCATGGCTTTACTCTCTCAGATCAAGCCGTTCATGTGCGAGATGCGCTTCGACCGCATCGAGACGATCACCGAAAACCGGCAGCTGTTCCGCGACGCCAACATGGCTCTGTGGACGAACACGCTTAACATGGCTGAAAGCGGCGAATGGCGGGATGAAACAGCGCTCACCGATCCTGATCGTATCTGGGGCAGGCTGATGGAGGCGGGCATCAGCGTTTTCCAGACCGACGAGCCGGAAGCATTGAAGGCCTATATCAAGGCGCGCCGTGCATGAACTCTGTCAGCGACGATCTGCTCCTTGCCCTGATGGGCGATATGCGTCAGGCAGCCGAGGCCGAGATCCTGCCGCGCTTCCGCGCCATCACGGCCGATGCCATCCGCGCCAAGTCGGCAGCCGACGATATCGTGACGGATGCCGACATCGCCGCCGAGCGGTTCCTCAGCGAGCGGCTGACTGAGCGTCTGCCCGGTATTGCCATTGTCGGCGAGGAGGCGGTGTCGGACGATCCTTCCATCCTCTCCCGCCTCGCCGAGGCTGATCTGGCCGCTGTCATTGATCCGGTGGACGGTACCTGGCATTTTGCCCATGGCGTTCCGATGTTCGGCAGCATCCTCGCCATTGTGTCCGGCGGCGAGACCATCGCCGGACTGATCCATTATCCGATCCTGGGTGATTTCGTGATGGCTCGCCGGGGCGGGGGCGCCTGGCATGTGGCCGTCGACGGCACGCGCACGCGTCTGTCCGTCGCCGCTCCGACGCCGATCGAGGAGATGCATGGCTTTATTCCGCTGCACATGTTCGAACCAGATCTGCAGGCAAAACTGGCGCCGCGCGTGTTGCGCTTCCTGCGTACGACGACATGGCGCTGCTCGGCCTGGGAATACCGCATGCTGGCGACCGGCGCGATGAGCTTCTGCCTCAACGAGAGCCTGAAACCGTGGGATCATGCGGCTGGCGTTCTGATACACGCGGAAGCCGGAGGTTATGCCGCCGTCCTGACCGGGGAACCTTATCGGCCGACAATGACCAAAGGTCATCTGTTGACGGCTCCGAGCCGGACTTCATGGGAGAATATTGCGGCAGGACTGTTCTGATACCTCATTCGTGGTGGACACTTCATGCATCAGCAAACTCAATCGAAAAAGGTGCCCAGAAGAAGCGTTGGTGCACGGATCTGAAGGATGGCGGAACTCGGTCATTGATGGCGTGATCTACGCTGCCTTTGGCTTGTTGGTTTCCACCCAGAATATCGCGCGTAGCGCATAATCGACGGTGTGGCGGGCAGCGCCCGATGAAGATGAGCACTCCGTTTACGCCATAGCGCTCAAACGCCGTCCTCGGACGGCGACCAGCAAGCGCCGCCGTGCGTGAGGTGAGGTGGCTCCGTTTGCGTAGAGTGCACCCGCCGGCTTATGCAGCGAGGAAACCGCCATCGGCGGCGAGCACATGGCCGACGATGTAACTTGCCTCGCCCGACAGCAGCCAGACGACCGCCGCGGCCACTTCGTCCGGATGGCCCATGCGCCGGAGCGGCAAGCTGCCCGCGACGGTACGCATGTCGGCGATGCCGGAGGACAGCATCATGTCCGTGACGACACGCCCTGGGGCGATCGCGTTGATCCGCACGCCTTGCGGCGCATATTCCATCGCCGCCGAGCGTGTCAGGGCGATGGCTGCCGCCTTGGAGGCGCCATAGAGCGACAGGCCGGGATTTGGGTTGCGCATCCCACTAACGCTGGTGTTGTTAACGATCGCTCCGCCGCCCGAGGCGATCAGCGCGGGGATTTCATGACGCATGGCATGAAACACCGCGCGCACATTGGTGTCGAAGACCTGCCCATAGACGTCATCCGTTTGGATGGCCAGCGGCGCCCGGCGCTCCTGGAACCCGGCGTTGTTGAAGGCGACATCGAGTCGGCCGAAGCGGGTCATCGTTTGCGCCACGAGGCCGGCCAGATGCGCCTCGCAGGTGACGTCGGCTGTGACGAACACGCCGGTCGTGCCTATGCGGCCCAGAGCCTCGGCGACCTCCTCGCCGAGCGCCTGCCGTCGTCCCGAGACGACCACGGCCGCCGCCCTTTCCGCGGCCATGCGCAGCGCCGTTGCACGACCGATGCCGCTGGTTGCGCCGACGACGAGACAAACCTTCCCGGCGAGCCGCCCTGCCGGCGTGTAGCAAGGAGCAGGCCCCGCCAGCTCGGTGATGGAAGGCGCTGTCGTCTCTGTGACCGTCATGGCCGTCTCCTCACAAAGCGCTGTTCGAGTACTTCCTTGCCCCACTGGCTGCCGAGACGCTCTTCAGCCAGTACGAAGCCATTCTTTTCATAGAGATGACGTGCGGCATGAAGACCGGCGAAGGTCCACAGATGGGTCTCGGTGAAGCGTTGCGCGTCCGAGAAGGCGAGCGCGGTCTCAAGCAACCGTCGTCCAACGCCCTTCCCTCGCATCTCATCATCGACAATGAGCCAGCGCAGGTGCGAGATACCCGGACCCAAATCCTCACCGTTGATGGCGATCGCGCCAACAATTCGTTCGTCCTTGAGGGCAGCCCAGATCTGGTTCGCTGGCGTTTCGAGATGGTCAC
The DNA here is from genome assembly GCF_012276985.1 of Agrobacterium sp. a22-2. Classification (GTDB taxonomy): domain Bacteria; phylum Pseudomonadota; class Alphaproteobacteria; order Rhizobiales; family Rhizobiaceae; genus Allorhizobium. The sequence goes on from NZ_JAAXMM010000011.1 coordinate 104,198, forward strand.
AGAAGGCCGCGAGACCACCGGCGACGACGGTTTCAAAGCGCTGGCCGAAGCCGGCCTCGCGCGCATAATAGAGCGCGTGCATCTCGGTGACGCGGGCCACGAGGCCGGGCCGGTAGCCGGCGACGATTTCGACCTGCGGAACAATGCTCGGGGCATCCAGCTTCGTCGCCAGCGCATCGGCATAGAGGCGCAGGCCATTAAGGACAGTCCGGTGATGTTCGGAAGGAAGCCGTTCCAGCGCGCCCGCGACCTGTGCGCGAGCGAAGGCATGGATTGCGGCGACGCGTTTGCGTCCGGCCATGCTCAGGGAGAGCTTCTTGGTGCGCGCATCCTCCGCGTCCGGCTCCTCCAGGACATCGCCTGAGAGAACGAGCTTACGCAGCATCCGGCTGACACTCGACTTTTCCAGGCGGAGAAGCCCGCCGAGATCGCGAGCTGAGATCCCGTCTCTGGCGTCGATTTCGATCAGGGCGTGGACGGCGGAGGGCGGCAGGTCGGTTCCGGCGAAAGTGCCGCCCATAAAGCCGAGTTCTCGGACAAGCTGCCGAGATGCGGCGCGGATAGGATCCACGGTGGAACGCGTCAGAGACATGGGAGCACAGGCATATAAAGTTGTATCATGCAACCTTTTAGCCTGCGCCGGAATTGTGGTCAAGCGGGTCCATGCCAAACGACGAACCACCTTTTGACGGCGCGGCCGACGGGCCTTCGTTCTCGTAAGCCCATGGGGTATTCGGAGATCTTTTCGTAGCTGCCGCGCAAAATATCGCGCCATAGAGGGCATTCGGCGGTGTTAAAGCAGGTCGCTTCTACTCGCTGTCTGCCATTGCGTTATATCGATAGGGGCGATATCCGGCTGCCGGGGTGAAGTTGCGGAGATAGGCCGCAAGATGGGGCAGGAGGGTATCGATCGCATCCCAGGCTTCCCTTTCATCTCGCGTTTCGGGCCGTTCCAGCCGCTCGCCGATTTCCGCAAGGACCGCTTCCCTGTCGATCGTCACAACCTTTCCGTCATCGACAACCAGGCGACCGCCGACGAATACCTGGGTGATGGCATGCCGTCCGCCGCGATGCAGGACACTCTCCACGGCCGGTGTCCGCACGTTTACATGGGGTCTTCCAATCTTGCGACGATCCATCAGCACGATATCGGCCTGAAGACCAGGTTCGAGCCGACCCGTAAAGCCACCGAAGCCGGCGGATCTTGCGCCATGTTCCGTCGCCATCTGCAGCACGGCACCGGCGTCCGGACGGTCGTTCCACAGTCCGGTTTCACGGTGCAGCGCCCAGACCAGCTTCATTTCGAGCGTCATGTCGCGGTCGTCAGCTATATTCGATTGGTCTATGCCGAGCGCCACTGGAATTCCGCGCTGCCGCATTTCGTTGACGGGAGCGATGCCGCTGCCGAGCCGCAGGCCTGAGGAGGCATTGTGGCATATGCTGCAGCCGCAGTCGGCCACGATATCGAGATCCTTGCGGCTCATCCAGTTGCCGTGCCCGAGCGTGACGTTTGGCCCAAGGCACGCGAGTGCCTTCAAATGCTGGACGGCGCTATGGCCGAATTTGTTGTGAGCAAAGCGCGATTGCCGCTCGGTTTCCAGAAGATGCATGTGGATTTGCGCGCCAGTTTCTCGAGCGGTTTCGAAAATCGTCTGGAGGCATTCGTCCGTGCACCAATGCAGATTGGCGGGGGCGAGATTGATACGCACATGATCCGGCCGTACATTGAGCCAGCGTTCCCTAAGCGCACGGTAAAATGCCATAAGGTCTGCGATGGGGATGTTCGACGCGTTGAGTTTGGCAGCGATCCAGCTGCGAATGGCCTCGGGAAGGGCTGCCAGCACCTTGGCGTCTTCGTCATAGGTCAGAATGTTGCGGTCGCGGATCATGAAGGAAAAGCCGGCCCGCATGCCGATATCGGTATAAGCCTTGAGCGTGGCGTTTGCCGTCGCCATCCAGTTCTCCGGTGCGCCTGCAAGTCCGCTATTGATATGCTGCACCGTCGTCGTTCCGCTTTCCAGCATCTCGATTGCGGAATAGAGCGTATCCAGCCTGACATCGATCTGGCGCATCGCCCGGAATTGCGGCAGCCATAATTCCAGCGGCGCGAAAGGCACCCCTTGCATCAAGGGCGTGATCCCGAAATGGTGGTGGCTGTTGACCAGCCCCGGCATGGCGATCATGTCGGCGGATCCGAAGCGGGCAAGATGGTCGTTGCCATAGCCAACAGCGGCAAGCGGCCCAATCTGCGCGATCATGCCGCCAGCGACACGGATGCCGACATCGTGGCGCATGGACATGGTGCCGTCTGGCAAAAGGCCACACAGCACGGTCCCGGCTTCAATGATGCAGTCGCTTGTCATCGGCTCTTCCAAGCTCATTTCGTGTAGTCTCCAATCAATCCGAGGCGGCGTGCGACCACGACACGATAGAGCGGATCGCCATAGACTTTCATTTCCTCGCTGGCGGAAAAGGCAAGGCTGATATCGTGCTCGTCGTAGCTTTGCGCGGCGATCGCATGCAGCCCGGGCCAATCCGGCACTTGGATATGACGCCAGCGATCAATTGCCGCTCGGTCGGGCATCTCGGGAAAGCCAAGCTCGCCCATCAGCGCTGCGATGCCCTGCCAGAACACCCGCAACATCCGATGGAGCGTAGCCTCACTGCAATGCGGCGCGAGGAGACGGATCCAGTGCAGCCCTGTGATGATGTGCAATGCAGCGAAATGCTGGGTTGCCGCAAATATGGACAGGGCAGTCGCCGCCATTTTTTCCATCGTGTCCGGTCCGATATCGAGCCAATCGACGACGGGGGCAAACGCGGGCACGTTACCGGCATCGCGCATGTTCTGCCAGAGAAGGTCATGAAGTGTCATACCATGCAATGGCTCGATCGCAGCAGTCAGGGCCAATACCTCGGCTGGATCCCGTGTGATCGGCGGTGTCCCCTCTGCTGCGGGAAGCCGCAGATAGGTGGCAGCCCAATAGGCCAATGCAATCGCGACATCGGTCCCGTCAGCACGAAGCACCCCATAGGCCGTTCGCATCAGCGCATGAAAGGCGCTGGCGGCAATGCCGTCGGCAAGGTCTGGAAGATAGAGCTTCAGAACCTCATGTATTCCGAGCCTCGTCACTTCGCCGGCAAAGAAGACGCGTAGATCGGGCTCGCGCTCGCGGATCCCGATCGCGGTTTTCCAGCTCTTGCCATTGAGGCGCTCCAGCGGTTGAGCGAAGGGCAGAAGCTGCTTGGCATCTCTGTAGTGATTGAAGAACCGCCGAAGCTGAGATGGCGCACCGCCGATCCGGTCCAGTGCGACGAGAACCATGGGCGCGTGATTGGCGAAGGTGCGCGAAAATTCAGAGCCCCATTCCGGCATGCCGGCCAGCAAAGTGTCCAGTCCTTCGGAAGCTTTTTCTTGTGGAACCATGGATATAAATTCCTTCTTGAAACCGACAGCGAAGCCGGGCGGTCTCATGCATTGACTTCGTTGAATGCCAGCTTGCGTCACGTCGTCAGTTGCCGAGCACCCTGGGATGGCTTTGGGGATCAGGGCTTAGTCCGGATCTCCTCTGCGGTAATTGCCTGCCCGTCTTTCGGATCAAGCTGCCGCATCACAGGCAATCGCAGGGCGGAGGGATAGCCATCGCCTGACCTGAGCACGAGGGTCGTGACCAGCCTATCCGTCACGGCCGCGTCCTGGGATCTTGCGCCTGTGCCCGGATTGACGGGAAAGGCGGGAAAAGCAGCCGACTGTATGGAAAGGCGCAGGCAATGCCCCGCCAGAACGGTCACGTGGATCGGTCGCAGGCAGACGAAAACTGCCGATCCGTCGCCATCCGCCGTTACGGTTCTGTGTCCCGACGTCACGCTGATGGCCGACCCATCCGGGGCGAGCGCGCTCAACGTACAATCAAGATCGAAACTCGGCCTGTCGGCAGTGACAAATAGGTCCACTGCGGTCGCGCCGCTTAGCAGGAGCGGCCGGTCGAGCGGATCCGAGGTGTAGACGAGCACGTCGGCCCTATCGTCGACGGCCGCCCGGTCGGCAAAATCCGGCGGCGTGCCGAGATGCAGCCCGACGCTCGGCGCCGGCCGCCATGGATCGTGCACCAGATAGTCGGCGCTCGGAAGCCCCGGTTTCTCCGCGAGGGTTCCATCGATGCTTGTCGTCGCTGCGCGGCCGCCCGATGTGAGATGAAGCACCAGCGTCTCGGTTTTCGGCAGGTTTTCGAAACCGGTCCAGGCCTTTTTGCCGACATCGTAAAGCCGGATCTTCGGATAAGGGTTTTCGCGGCTTTTAAGAACCTCGTCGAAAAACGCGACGATCTCTCGGTCGATACCGTCTGCTGCACCGGCCCCGGCATCCAGTGCCCCAACCCTTCGACCCCAGGGGATATGCGACCAGGGGCCGATCGAGAGCCGCTGCAGACTATCGCCTGCGGTAAAGGCCTCGAAAGCGGCAAATGTGCCCTGAAGCATAATGTCGTTCCAGCCGCCCACATGCAGGACGGGAACGTCGAGCGTCACGCCCTCAAGCAGCGATTGCGGCGACCTTGCCTGCCAATAGGACGGATCATCGGCAAGCCAATCCTGGTAATGTGTGTACTTCGATGCCAGTTCAAGCACCTCCGGCCGTCCCGAAATCGCGCCGGAATGCAGAAAGGGCAAAGCGGCATGCAACATATGAGCAACGGCGAGGTCGCCGTCCAACCGGGCATTTTCAACGGCCATTTGACACGCCCACATCTGATTGGACTGCAGACGGAACCCGTCGCCCTCGAATGCCCAGTGATTGCGCACATCGAAAGCGGCCATGGCGATCGCCATTGCGTCGGGCACTTTTCCGCCCGACTTTTTTGCGCCGGCAAGGGCCATGAACTGGTTCATGCCGTGGTAGCTGAAGCCGTAGCTCGCCACCATGCCGTTGCCGCCGGCAAGATCGGCCGCCAGGGCCAGCGTCTGCGCGCCGTCGGCAACATCATCCTCAAGAACCCTGAAAATGCCCTCGGATTCCCCCCGGCCGCGAACGTCCTGCACCAGCACGACATAACCCTGCGCCGCATACCATGCGGGATGGGCGAGTACGACCGTCGAGGCAACCTTTCGCCCGTAGGGCAGGCGCATGACCAGAACCGGATAGCGCTCCGGGCCGACGGGTCGATAGACATCGGCTACCAGATGGACACCGTCCGCCATGCGCATGGGAAGGCTTTCGATTTCGCGGATTGCCAGCATGGTTTATCTCATCGCAGAAAACGGGTTTGAGAGGTGAGCTTGCCCATGTCGAAATCACGCGTCGCCTCGATCAGCCGAACCAACGCCGTCGCTGCCCGCTCAAGCACGAGCGCCCCTTTGGCGGCATCGGCATTGGCAGCATTGCCGCAGACACCAGCGGGATGAAGGTCCTGCGCTTGCCAGCCGAAGCCGACGGCACCCTCTGCCGTCAATGGACTGCCGGACTGCTCGATGGCAACCGTCAGGGGCACGAAATCTTCGGCCTTGTCCATGGCGACCAGTTCGGGCGCGATGGCAAGCATCATGCTGGTTTCGATATCGCCGCCGTGAATGCCGTGAACGATTTCCGCGGACGAAAACAGATCGTCGACCGCAGCGATCCTGAACCACGAGCAGGCGACCGCGAGCATATCGAGTTCGACGCGGATATCGCGGCAGGTCATCTCCATCAGCGAAATCTGCCCGCCATGCGAATTGAACAGGATGATCTTGCGGGCACCGGCCCGCTTCACGCTTCTGGCAATATCGAGCCAGACGAGCCGCAGGGTTTGTGCCGAGATGGTCAGCGTTCCCGGATAGGCCAGATGTTCATCCGACTTGCCGACGCTGAGCGCGGGCAGGATCAAAACGTCTGTGCTTGTGTCAAGCAATGGCATCATCCGATCGAGGATGGCCGCGTTGATGGCGGCATCCACCTGCACGGGAAGATGAGGTCCATGCTGCTCGACAGCCGCGATCGGCAGAATGACGACGGTCTCGCTTAGATCGCGCGACGCAAAATCGGCGGTCGAATGATCGGCCCAGAAAAAGGAAGGTTTCATGAGCCACTCCGGATAGCCTGGCTGTCTGTCTCTGGCGACCTTGTCGCTTGCCGATTTGCCTCGGCCAACACCCTTTCGAAATCGTCCGGGATCGGCAGATCCGGCGAGGCATAGGATGCCAGTTCCGGCAGGATAACCGCCTCCCGATCAAGCAGCAGCCGGCGCAGGACACCGCGTACGAGCCGGGGAACGGCATGTTTATGCCCGCTGATCGAGGTGGAGTGCGGACCGTGACTGACGAAACTGCTGCTGTTGAAGGCAAACACCCGGCTGACCCACGCGTCCTCCGGATCTTTCGGCACAAATCCGTAGAAACCGTCGAGATAGGGAAACCGCGCGAGGCGCGCATCCGCGCTGCCATCTTGCGGCGTGTAGCGATCGCCCCAGAGCACGACCTTGTCGTGAAGGGTGCTGAGTTCAGGCCTGACAGCCAGATCGACATCCATGCCTGTCGCAAGCAGCAGGTGATCAAATTGCAGAACGCCATCCGGTGTGGTCACATGGATGGCATCGGCCTGTTGGACGACCTCCAACCATGGCGTGGCGGGGCGAAGTCTGAAATTCTCAATTTTCATCGCGGTTTCGAAACTGCGCATCGGCGGGGGCTGATCGGCGCTGCGAAAGAACCGTGCGATATCCCAGCGCGTGGTCTCGGAAAGATCCGGGTAATGCGTCATCATACCGGGCGTCTCAATGGCCCGATGCGGATTGGTGCGCGGCAGTCGTGGACGCCGGAAGCAGAGATCGACGGAGGCAGCACCTGCGTTCAGCGCCTTGATCGCATTGTCGAAAGCTGATGCGCCATGGCCAAGCACGCCGACGCGCAATCCCTTCAAGGCGCTGAAATCAACAGGACCGTTCGTGTGATCGAACTTTTCGGGCGCAAGTGCTTCGGATACGAAGGGCGGCACACGCCATGCGCCGGCGCCATCGTATCCGGTGGCCAGCACCACGGTCCGCGCCAAGGAATTTTCGATCCGGCCTCCAATACGAGTTTTGACGGCAATGAGATCACCCTGCGGGGCGACGTCCAGAACCTCGCAATGATTGGTGATGGCGATTTCGAAAACGTCCGCATACCAATCGAGATAGGCCTTCCAGTCCGTTCGCGGAATGCGGGACAGATCCGCCCAGGCCTGATGCCCGTAACGCGTTTCGAACCAGCGGCGCACGGACAGATTGGCGACGTTGAACTCGTTACCGACCTGGGTCTTCGGGGTCCGCAACTCCTCCATGCGCGCAAAGGTCAGCCACGGGCCCTCGGCGCCCGGTGCGCCGCTATCGAGAACGCGGATATGTTGGAGCCCGTCCCATTTCAGGGCGGCTGCGATCGTGACACCGGACTGGCCACCACCGACAATGATCACATCGGCGACATCAACCGCGTCGGGTCGAGGAAGCTCGCTGAGCCATGGTGCGTTCGGATAGCCAAGCAGGGCAAGATCGGCAAGCGCTGCCTGTTTCAGGTCGTCGAGCGCCATGCGCGACGTGTCGATTGTGGTCATCATCATCATTCATCTCGCACATGAGCCATACGTCCACGCAGGCGACGTCGGCGATTGATTTCGGTCAGCGCCACAATCAGAGCCGTCAGCACGAGGACGGAAACCTGCATGGCATTGAGGTCAGGTTTGAGCTCGCGTCGAAATTCCGATGCGACGATCAGCGACAGGGGCTGGGTGCGGCCGGCCAGGAACATGGATATGGTGAGATCGGCCAAAGACAGGATGACCCCGATGGAGTAGGCAGCACTTAAGGCGACGCTCAACTGTGGCATCAGAACGCGCCGGAAACTCTGCCATGGGGTGGCGCCGAGATCCCGCGCCGCCTCCTCAAGCCGCGGATCGAGGCGGATCATCACAGCTGCAAGGATGGTCGTGGTGAAGGGAATGACGACCAGGGTCTGCGCCAGTATGAGCGCGGTTGCCCCGCGTCCCAGTCCCACCCAGCTCATGAGCATTGCCTGCGCAATGGAAAGGACCGTCTTCGGCACCAGAAAGGGAACGAGTACGAGTACGGCGAATGCGGCCCGGAACTTCATGCGTGGCGATGTCACGGCCAAAGCGGCCATCAGTCCGATCAGCGCACCCAGCAGACCGACCGGCTGCGCGATCAGAAAGCTGGTGACGAAGCCGCCCAGAAACGCGTCGTTCCCGAAAAGATCGGCATACCAGGAGAGGGTAAAGCCGCTTAACGGAAAGGCCATTGTGCTGGCCGCGTTGAACGAGAAGATTCCGAGAACGATGATCGGCAGATAGAAGAAACACACGGCGAGACCGAGCGTGAGGATGACCAGGCGGCTCATGGTGCCCCCCGCCGAAATACCGCCCGCGCGCCATCGAACCGAAGGAGGATGGTCACGAAGCCTGTGGCAAAGGCAAACAGGACGACAAGAAGGCTCAGGGACAGCGCGGAGGCCAGCGGCCAATCGTAGGCTGTCCCGAACAGGTTGTCGATCATGGCCATCGGGGTCGCGCCCGACGTCCCGCCCAAAAGGCTCGGCGTCATCATGTCACCAGCGGCCAGCGCAAATACCGTAAAGACGCCGACAGCCAGTCCGGGCGTCGTCAAAGGCAGAATGACCTTGAAGAACGCATCCAGCGGGCGGGCACCGAGATCCCGTGCGGCTTCGATCAACCGTCTGTCGATCAATTCCGCTGAGATCCAGATTGCCAGCACCATGAAGGGCAAATTGTTGTAGAGAAGCACGAGATGGGTTGTGAACGGCGAAAACAGTAGGAATTTCAAAGGCTCATCGACCAGGCCAAACCATTGCAGGGCGGCGTTAATCAGCCCTTCTGAGCCAAGAACAACCCGCCAAGCGTAAATCCGGACGACCTCACCGGTATAGAGTGGCGTCAAAAGGACGATGCTGCCTATGCCTTTCCACAGAATGGGAAGGCGCGTCATGGAAACGGCGATCGGGTATCCGATAAAAGCCGCCAGAACCGCCGTCCCCGCGCCGGAGATGACCGCCTTGCCGATCAGAAAGGCGAAGATCGGATTGGTGAACATCTGCACCCAGCTCTGCCCGGAAAAGGCCGGAACGAGCGTGAACGCATCAAGATCCACCTCAAAGACGCTGAAAACCGTGAGTATGGCAATCGGCAGAACGCAGCCGAGCACCAGAATACAGACGACGGGTAGCGCAAGCTGTGCACGGTGAAACACCGGAGCCATCAGTCGATCCTCGTAATGAAGGCGCGTTCCTGATCAACGACAAGCCCGACATTCGCGCCAGGCGTCAGCGGGTCATCCGCCATGAACTGCAGGACGATGCCGTTAACCTCGGCCTCGATAAGGTAGCGATCCCCCTTGAACACCACATGCCGGATCGTCGCGTTCAGGCCGTCCACGCCGATCCGGACATGTTCCGGTCGAATGGCGAGCACAGCCTTGTCCCCTATCGCCAATCCCTCCACAGCCGGGCATTGAACGATACCGATGGCCGTGTCGATTGCGGAGGCCACGCCGTTGTCGACGATTGTGCCTGGGATGAGTGTTGCCGCGCCGATGAAGTCAGCAACGAAAGCATTGGCAGGACGGGCGTAGATCGTCAGCGGTGCCGCCTTTTGAACCACGCGCCCCTTGTTCATGACAACGACGATATCGGAGAGCGCAAAGGCCTCCTCCTGATCGTGAGTGACGTAGACGAAGGCGATACCGAGACGCCGCTGCAAATCCTTCAGTTCGATCTGCAGGTGTCCACGCATCTTTTTGTCCAGTGCAGACAGGGGTTCGTCGAGCAGAAGCAGATGCGGTTCGGCGATGATCGCGCGCGCTACCGCGACCCGCTGCTGCTGGCCGCCCGAGAGTTGGTGTGGATACCGATCGCCGAACTCCGTCATATGCACGGCATCCAGCGCCCGTTTGACGCGGGCTGCCACATCGACATTGCTATGTCGCCGCAGTGTCAGCGAGAACGCGACGTTTCCAAACACGGTGAGGTGCGGAAACAACGCGTAGCTCTGGAAGACAGTGTTGACCGGACGTCGCTCCGGTGGAACGCCAGCAAGTGACCGTCCGTCAAGCACGATCGATCCCGCGTCGGGAGTCTCGAAGCCGGCAATCATGCGCAAGATCGTGGTCTTGCCGCAGCCGGAAGGACCGAGGAACGTGGTGAAAGCCCTCTCCGGAATGTCGAGATCGACACTGTCGACCGCGCGGTCCCTGCCATAATTCTTGGTCAGGCCGCGGGCCGACAGCAAAAGCCCGGATCTTGACGGAGCGTCCACCGCATCAGGCGTCGTCGCCATGATCAGCTAGCCTTGACTTCATTCCAGATTTTAAGCCACTCGGAGTAATTCTCCGGCGCAACCGGCCACATGAATGACTTCATGACATCCATGTCGTCGATGAAGATCGCTTCCTGCTGCTCCTTCGACAGGTCGTCGCGGATGATCGAGGACGTGGTTGCATAGTTGCCGATCTTGGCGATCTGGCTCGCGAATTCCGCACCAAGCAGATAGTCGATGAACTTGTAGCCGATTTCGGTTTTTTCCGCAGACAGCGTCGCCGGCATGGCGAAGCAGTCGCACCAGCCCATGATCCCGGCTTTCGGCTTGGCCATTCCCATCGCCAGCTTGTCCTTCAGCGCATCATAGGGAACCCGCCACGAAAATGCGCAGGAAACCTCGCCGGTCGCAAACAGATTGATAAGATCGCCGATCGTCTGCCAATAGGTGCGCAACAGCGGCTTCTGCGCGACCAGCAGCTTCTTGGCTTCTGCCAGCTCCTTGGTCTCCATGACGAAGACCTTGTCGCGCGGCACACCGGCGACCAGACCGGCTATGGCGATGGATTCCAGCGCATAGTCGCGCATGGCAAGCTGGCCCTTATATTTCTCGTTGAACAGCGTCGTGTAGTCGGGCTCGCTGTCGAACTTGTCCTTGCGGTAGACGATCGGGTTGAGACCCCAGAGATAGGGAACCGCGAACTGCTTGCCCGAGGCATCGAGAACCTTGGGCGTGGTCTTGAAAACATCGTACATCTTGGTGGCGTTGGGGATCTTGCTCATGTCGATTTCTTTGAGCAGCCCGGCCTTGATGTAGCGCCAGCTTCCGTTCAGCGACGGGTTGATCATGTCCCAGTCGGAGGCCGTGCCGGTCTTCAGCGCCGCGAACTGCGCGTCCTCGCTGGAAAGATAGGACAGCTTTACCTTGACACCGGTCTGCGCCTCAAAGGCGGCGATATATTCAGGATGCCCATTGGAATCCCAGGTCGCCCAGACCATCTCGGAAACGGCGGCCCTGGCGCTGCTTAGCGAACCGAACATCCCTGCTGCCGCGCCAGCCGCGATCCCTGCAAGCGCTTCACGTCGGGTAATTCCTGAACCTGCCATCGTGCCCTCATCTGGTTGCTGTTATACCGGCACCAGTGTGGGCTGTTTCATCGGGAAAGCCTATTACGCAACCCAAATAGACTATATTGCGTTTTGTCAGTTTTTCACGGGGCCAACGTCACTAAACAGACGCCACGGCCTTAGTTATAGGCTGACGCCTGAGGCGGGAGAAATTTGACCACTACAGGCGCTGTCGCATCACAGGCGCGAACGTCGGCCGCAACAGACTTGATCATCTGTCGCAACCAGACATGGTCAGGCGACTGGTGCTTGCATTCATGCCAGAGCATGTAGAACTGCATCTGTCCAAGTTCGCGCGGCGCCTCCAGGACGACGAGTGGAAAGGCCTGAGCGATTTGTTCGGCAAAAATCCGCCCCGTCGTGAAGACGATGTCCAATTGCGTCAGCACATAAGGTGTGATCGCATATTCGGGCACCGACACGGCGATATTACGCTTGAGGCCGAGTTCGATCAGCCGCCCGTCGATCGGACTAAGTTGGGCTCGCTTATCTGAGGTCGGAGAAAGATGCTTCTCTTTCAGGAACTCGCCCATCGTGATTGGCTCGCATTGACTTGCCAGCCGATGGCTTGGACGGACGACACAGACGATATCGGTGGTCAGCAAGGGCGACATCCGCAGGTACTCCGGCGGATGCGGCCAGTTGCCTATGACCGCATCGATAGATCCGTCCGCAAGTTGGCTGATAAGTTCATCATAGCTCGGCATGTGAGACGCATCGACGCGAACACTGGGTGCCTTTTGTGCAATTTTGCCGACGAGCTGCGGCAGAAACACGGCTCCGAGGCAATTGTCCGCGATAATGCGGAAGTTTCGCGTCGCACTGTTCGGGTCGAAAGTGGCATAGGGAGAGAGGTGCGCATTGATCTGGTCGAGGATGTCGCGCAACGTCTCCTTCAGGACGAGACCTCGCTCCGTTGGTACCAATGCGCCTCCGGACCTAACTAGAAGCGGATCGTCCAGCATTTCCCGCAGCCGTTTCAACGTCAGGCTCACCGTCGGCTGCGCCTGGCCCAGGATATCGGCGGTTTTGGAAACGCTGCATTCCGTCAGCAGGGTCAGGAGCGTGCGCATCAGACGCACATCCATCATGCCATTCGCCTGTCGCGTCATGATCTGCCTTCCCCTAGTCGGACGGTGCTACAAACTTTGTGATAAGCATATTTCATGCCAGCCGGGGAGCTCGCTGGTCATGCCTGTAATTATCGCGGTCAAGAGCGTCGAAAGTTGTCGGGCAGAGGATCGCCCGATTTGGAAATATTTTCGCACGGGGAAGTTGCGCTTGCTTTCCATGTCCGGCGCTACCCCCTATGTAAGTCATCAAATCTATTCCACGAGCAATGCCACCCCCTCGCCACGCGGATCGTGGGCGCCCGCAGTTGATCCATCTTCCCGCCGGACAATGAGGCCGGCCTGTCCTGCAAGAGGGCTTAGCCGGTCGATGGACGAAAGCATGTGGCCGCGTGCAGCAAGTTCGGCAAACACTGTGTCGCCCGCGTCGATTTCCAGCTTCAGGCTGTCGCGGCTGTCCGAAAATGTCTTGCCCAGCAGGAAGCGCGATCCCGTGAGCGCGGTGACCGGATCCTCGCCGAAATCGATCATGCGCGTCAGGATCATCGACAGCGTCTGCGGCTGGCCATCGGCTCCCTGCGTTCCGTAGATCAGGGCAGGTTTACCGTCTCTTAGCGCCAGCCCCGGATTGAGCGTGTAGAAAGGTCGCTTTGCCGGAGCGATCGCATTGGGATGCTTGAGGTCGGAGGAAAAGGCAGCGCCGCGATTCTGCCAGAGTATCCCGGTGTCGCCGACAACCACGCCGCTGCCCCAGTCGAAATAGGTGCTCTGCAGGACGCTGACGCTTCTCCCCGACTGATCGGTCGCACCGAAGAAGACGGTGTCACCGGGGCGAAAGGGCTGCGGCCAGTCCATGGCACGTTTAAGATCGATGGACTGCGCCGATCTTGCCAGGTGCGCCGGGCTCAGCCAGTCCTCCACAGGCTGATTCATGAAGTCCGGATCGGCAATCAGCCCGCGATCCAGAAAGGCTCTTTTGACCGCTTCGACGCACAGGTGAATATGATCGACGCCGCCGGGCGCCAATGCTTTCAAATCGAAATGAGACAGAATGCCCATGATCGCCAGTGTTGAAATGCCTTGCGTCGGTGGTGGCGGGGCGAGCAGTTCCACGCCGCGATAATGGAGGCTCGCCGGCTCGCCCTGGCGTGTCCGGGTTGCGGCGAGATCGGCAGACGTGAGCGGAGATCCCGCAGCCATCAACCCTTTTGCAATCCGTGCCCCGAGTTCCCCTTCGTAGAAGCTGCGCGGGCCGTCGCGGGCGATTAGGTGCAATGAGTTCGCCAGCCCTTTCTGGCGGAAAGGCGCTCCGACCTGAGGGGCTATGCCGCCGGGCATGAAAATCTCGCTGAAGCCCGGCCAGTTCATAACTTCGGACTTTCGGAAATCCAGCCAGAACTTCTGGGATTTCGTGACAGGGAAACCGTCTGCTGCGTGCCCGATCGCATCGTCAAGCAGATTGGAAAAGGAGTGGCCACCGCCCCAATTCCGGACGGAATAGTCAAAGGCGTGACGCCAGGCATCCACCGCGCAGGCGGATGTGAGCGTCGACAGGGGCCCTCGCAAGGGGATGGCGTCGTCAAAGCCGGGCAGGATGCGGGCCGATTGGCCGATGCCGAGGAAGCAGTCTTTTCGACCCTCTTCATCTGCGACCATCCAGACAGCGTCACCGCCAAGACCACAGAAATGCGGATAGACCACCGCGATCGTGGCGCCGATGGCGATCGCGGCATCGAGCGCATTACCGCCCTCCCGCAGGATGCGGGCGCCGGATTCGCTGGCAAGTGCATGCGGGCTCGTGACCATGCCGCCCTGTCCCTGCGCAAATCCGGGTCCATTGGTCGACGGTTCGTTCGGTGTCATGCGTTCTTACTCCCAAGGCTTGTCATTTGGACAAAACCGGTTTCAACCTGTCACAAATACGCGCCCAGGAGACAAGCATGGCCATCGATCTCGTGATCCGCAATGCATTTCTGCAGGAGTCCGATGGCTTGACGGATATTGCGTTTGCGAATGGCCGGATTGCCGCAATGGCGCCCCGCTTCGTTTGCGATGCGCCGGAATACGATGCCGGTGGCAAGTTGATCAGCGGGGGCTTGATCGAAACGCATATCCATCTCGATAAGGCCGGCATTATCGGTCGATGCACGCTTTGCACGGGGACGCTGGCTGAAGCCGTCAGCGAGACGTCGAAGGCAAAGGCCGCCTTCACCGAGGAGGATGTTTACACGCGCGCTGCCGGGATCGTCGAACAGGCGATCCTCAATGGCACGAACCGGTTGCGCACATTCGTGGAGATCGACGGGCGCGCCGGGTTCCGGTCTTTCGACGCCATAAAGCGGATACGTGCCGACTACGCCGCTGCCATCGATATCGAAATCTGCGCCTTTGCACAGGAAGGGCTGACCAATGACCCTGGCACGGAGGAGATGCTGGGTGCGGCACTGGCTTCCGGCGCGGATCTGGTTGGCGGCTGTCCCTACACCGATCCGAGGCCGGACGATCATATCCGCAGGATCTTCGATCTTGGTGAGCGTTATGGCGTGCCGATTGATTTCCATTTGGACTTCGATCTCGATCCGGCAGGATCCAACCTTCCCTTTGTGATCGCCGAAACTCTAGCGCGTTGCTACCAGGGGCGCGTATCGGTCGGCCATGTGACCAAGCTCTCTGCCCTGCCGCCCGAAGCATTCGAAACCGTTGGTCGCAGTCTGGCGCAAGCCGGCATTGCGGTGACGGTGCTGCCGGCAACGGATCTGTTCCTGACGGGGCGTGCGGCAACCCATCTCGTTCCGCGTGGCGTCGCGCCGGCCCATCGGCTGGCGGAACTCGGCGTCGTCACGACACTTTCGACCAACAACGTCCTCAACCCCTTCACCCCTTTCGGCGATGTCAGCCTCATCCGCATGGCTAATCTCTATGCCAATGTTGCGCAGATTGGCACCGCTGATGCCCTCGAATCGGTGTTCGATATGATAACGATCAACGCCGCCCGGCTTATGGGGCTGAAACAATACCGGCTTGAAATCGGAGCTCCCGCCACGCTCGTTCTGTTCGATGGGATCTCCGGCGCTGACGCCGTGGCCAGGCTTTCACCGGCGGTGACGGGCTGGAAGGATGGTCGCCAGACATTTGTGCGACCGGCACCTCGATTGCTTTTCGGGCGGCAATGCCAAAGTTTCGAAGACAGGCTGGAATAGCGGCTTTCGGCGTTCATCGGCTGCAAGCCGCACAAATACCTCTTGGCTGGATGTCAAAGCTTCAACAATATTCTTCGCACTATCGCGCCACAGCGTAGATTAGGCGGGGCAGGCGAGCGAAGAGATATTCGCCTGGCACAGGTCGGGAGCCTAAGCCGCTAGCCCCGGGAGAGGCTTTTCAACCAGTCGCAGGAATCGTTGGTTGTGAGCCTCCGCAACCACGCCACAGCATAAAACAATAACCGCTCCCATCTAGGGGGCGGTTTTTGCGTTTTTGGGGTAATCAGCCACTGAAATGTCGCTGGCAAACCACACGTCAAGAACCCTTCGGCCGATCGATCCAGACCTCTCATCATTCAGGTGCAGGACCATCTCTTTAAGCCATGATGAGCGGCTCCTGAAGGGCTAACGAGGCCGCAGCGGTCATTCCTTGGCCCCAACCGCGATTTCTCGCAGCACGGGTCAGGAGCGGGCTTTTGTCCAAACCGCCCATGCAGAGACAAAGCAGGCGAGAATAATGGCATTGGAGACAATGCCGCAGGCAATTGCGATGAAGCGAGCTTCGTTGTCAGTCGCGGCACTTGCCGCAGTTGTCAGCGGCAACAGGATCGCCACGAAGACGACACCAACGCCCAATGGTATTGCAAGACCCATTGTTGGACGCGTGCGCAATGCAGTCAGCATCAGGAACAGAATCAATCCTATGCGGAACGGATCCACGAGCTGAGAGACGAGTGTTTCCAACATTTTAGATCCTCCATTTGCAGTCTTGGCCATGGTTCCACAAAGAACGTGCGCGAGCAAGCAGCCACACATGGTCGACCTTTGGAGATCTTCGACGTCTCTCCTTGCGCGGACCCTCTGTCGCGACGGATCATCGCCCTGCAGGTCAGGTTAAAATCGGTCCAATCAGGCGAGCCAAGGGAAGACAGGCTGTTCAACGGTCACTCCGCGCAGCATGGCTGACACGGGTCAAAAGGACAGGTCGAGAACCTTGCCTTCGAAGAGGCGATCGCGTGAACCTTCGAGGTGGCGGTGCATGAAATCGCGGGCGTCTTCGGCGCGGCCGTCGACGATCGCCTGATAGATCTGCTGATGTTCGCCATAGACCTTTTCGAGGCCGGCGCGGGGACCCATCAGCGACAGGCCGTGCAGGTGCATGCCGACGGCGATATGGGCGCGCAGCGCCTCCAGCGACGCGGTGTAATAGTGATTGTTGGCCGCCTCCGTGACAGCCTTGTGGAACAGGAAGTCGGCATCGGTGCGGTGCAGCTGGTGGCTGGTGGCTTCGCGTAGCTCGGCAAGGGCCGAAGCGATCCGGGCAATCGCTGCATCGTCGCGGCGCTGGGCGGCAAAGAAGGCGGCGGCCGGCTCGATCGTCAGGCGGAATTCGTAGCAGCGCTGGATATCGGCAATCGATTTCACCGGCGAATAGGCCAACTGGGCCGTGACGGAGACCTGCGCGCTCACGAAGGTGCCGGCCCCCTGGCGGGAATAGATCATGCCCTGTTCGCGCAACCGGCTCAGCGCATCGCGCACCACCGGCCGGGACACGCCAAGCATGGAGGCGAGTTCGTGTTCGCCGGGCAGCCGCGAGTCGGGCGCGTAATTGCCGGTGCGGATGCGCTCCTGCAATTGATCGAGCACCCGGT
Organism: Agrobacterium sp. a22-2; assembly: GCF_012276985.1. Lineage (GTDB taxonomy): Bacteria > Pseudomonadota > Alphaproteobacteria > Rhizobiales > Rhizobiaceae > Allorhizobium. Next base: position 121,538 of record NZ_JAAXMM010000011.1, read on the forward strand.
CGACGAGCTTCACCGCTTTGCCGCGCTCGGGTTTTCCGTCGCTGGCGATCACCTCGCCTGCCGCGATATTGCCTGCCATTCCGTTCACCGTTCTTTTCATTGCCCGGCCTCGCGCTTCGCCGGGTTTGCCTCAATTACCTTTATCAGAGATTGTGCATTGCCAAAGCCCCCGGATTTAACGGCGCAGCGGATTTGTCGACCATTGGCGCATCGGACTTCGAACCAGGGAATGCCCGCCTCGATCTCGCCCTTGGGCTCCAGCAATTGCACGCCGAGGCGGCGGAGAATGGCATGGGCTGTGTCGCCGCCCCCCATCATCAGCATGTCGGGGCGGGTCTGTTCGATGAGACGGGTCACGCCGGCGGCAAAGATCTGCGCAACGCTTGTGGCGTCCTGCTGGATGGCGCCGGTACAGCGCAGCAGCAGCGGAAGGGGGTGTGGCAACGCGTCAACGGCCAGCGCTCCGGCAGGGGCATCGCGAGATCCGGCCAGCATGCCGCTTTGCAGCAGCGCTTCCATCTGCGCAAGGGTGATCGGATCGTGGGAGCCGAGCGCAAACAGGGTCCGTTGCGTGCGTTGAAACGGTGATAGGCCGGCGCGGTCTTTTCTGCCGAATCGCCGTGCCAAGGCGCTGCCCAAACCGCGTGCGCCGACTGCGATGGTCGTTGCTCCGTCCAGTGCTGTGATCGCCCGGTCAAGGTCGGCGTCGCTCGATGCGTCGACGATGTCGATCGGCAGGCTGGATCCGGCAAACAGCGGAGCGATGGGCAACGGCTCCGGCACACCATGGCCGGTGACCATGCCGTTGCGGGTAAAGCGGTGCTGGTCGGGAACGGCCGGGGCAATCATGGCGCGGCTGAGGCCAAAGGTCGTTGCCAGAGCTTCGGTTTCTTCTCTGACATTGCCCTTGAGGCGGGAATCGATCTTCTTGAAGACGATAGTGGGCGTAACCGATTGAAACGCTGCGGCAGCTTTTTCAACTTCAGCTGCGGCATCGGCGGCCGGCAGGGAGCGCGAAGCCGTGTTGACGACCACGACATGTGCTCCCGTCGCCACCGCCTCTGCTGCCGCATCGACATCGACTGCCACGACCACGCGCAAGCCGACTTCCACGAAGGGTGTCCCGGTATCAAGGGCGCCCGTCAGGTCGTCGGCGATGATGGCGACGAGAACGGTCATGGCTTACTGTCCGTTGACCGCATGGCAGGCGACCCTATGGCCGGGACGGGCTTCTTTCCAGACCGGCACCTTCTCCTTGCAGATATCCATGGCGACCGGGCAGCGCGTATGAAAGCGGCAACCGGATGGCGGGTCGAGCGGGCTTGGCACGTCGCCCTGCAGGATCTGCCGGGTGCGGGTGCGTTCATGGGCGGGATCGGTTTCCGGCACGGCGGAGAGCAGGGCCTTGGTATAGGGATGCAGCGGTTCGCTGAACAGCGCGTCGCGGGTGGCAAGCTCGGCCAGCCGACCCAGATACATGACGCCGACGCGCGTGCTGATATGGCGCACGACCGCCAGGTCATGGGCGATGAAAAGATAGGTGAGGGCGTATTTTTCCTGCAGGTCGAGCAGAAGGTTGATGATCTGCGCCTGGATCGACACGTCGAGCGCCGAGATCGCCTCGTCGCAGACGATGAATTTCGGCTGGCAGGCGAGCGCCCGGGCAATGACGACGCGCTGGCGCTGCCCGCCGGACAGTTCGTGGGGATAGCGCGAGGCAAAGCGGGCCGGCAGGCCGACATCGCCCAGCAGCGTGGCGATCTTGCCCGGTAGCTCCGCCTTGGTCGCCAGCTTGTGGAACAGGATTGGCTCGCCCACGGCCTCGCCCACGGTCATGCGGGGATTGAGCGTTGAGTAAGGGTCCTGGAAGACGATCTGCAGATCACGACGGAACGGCCGCATGTGCTTTTCATCCAGCAGCGTCAGGTCCTGGCCCTTGTAGATCACCTTGCCGCCGCTGGCGCGATGGAGATTGAGAATGGTGAAGCCGGTGGTTGACTTGCCGCAGCCGGATTCGCCGACCAGGCTCAGGGTCTCGCCCTCGATGATATCCAGATTGAAATCGTCCAGCGCATGCACGGTGGCCGTCTTGTTGCCGAAGGCGCCAAGACGGACGTGGAAATGCTTGACGAGGTTTTCGATCCTCAAAAGCGGTTCGGGGTTCATCACGCGGCCTCCCTGGCCTGTTCGACGGCAAAGCAGGCGGCGCGGTGACCGCCGCTTGCCGAGACTGGTTCAAGCCGCGGAACGGTCGTCCGGCAGATCTCCATGGCCAGCGGGCAGCGCGGTGCGAAGGGACAGCCGGGCGGACGCCGGCGGGGTTCCGGCGGGGTTCCGCCGATCGAGCTCAGGCGGGCGGCCGGGGCATCGGAGAGTTTCGGGATCGAGGCCAGCAGCCCCTGCGTATAGGGATGACGGGGATTGGCGTAGAGCTCATCGACCGGCGCATCCTCGACGACGGTGCCGGCGTAGAGCACGGCGACGCGATCGACCAAACCGGCGATCAGCGCCAGGTCGTGGGTGATCCAGACCACCGACATGCCGAGCTTCCGGCGCAGTTCCTTGACCAGGTCGACGATCTGCGCCTGGATGGTTACGTCGAGGGCCGTCGTCGGTTCGTCGGCGATCAGAAGCTTGGGGTCGCAGGCAAGGCCGATGGCGATCATCACGCGCTGGCGCATGCCGCCGGACAGCTCATGCGGATAGGCCTGCAGGCGTTCCTCGGGCCCTGGAATGCCGACCAGCCGCAACAGGTCGGCGGCCCGCTTGCGGGCCTCCGGCTTCTTCATGCCGCGATGGTAGATCAGCGGCTCGATGAGCTGGTCGCCGATGCGCATCACCGGGTTGAGCGAAGTCATTGGGTCCTGGAAGACAAAACCGACATCGCCGCCGCGCACCTTGCGCAACTCCTTGTTAGACATGGTCTGCAGATCGCGGCCGTCGAATTTCGCCTCGCCCCGGGTGACGCGGATCTTGTTGGGCAGAAGCCGCATCAGGCTCAGCATGGTCAGGCTCTTGCCGCAGCCGGATTCGCCGACGACGCCGAGCGTTTCGCCCCTGTCGACATGCAGGTCGATATTGTCGACGACCACGGCCGGGCCGTTGCGGCCGTCGATCTCGATGGTCAGGCCCTTGACGTCGAGCAGACGTCTGGTGTCGGTCGCGCCGGTCATTTGTTGCCTCGCGGGTTGAGGGCGTCGTTGAGGCCATCGCCGAGGAAGCTGAAGGCAACGGAGGCCAGGCCCAGCACGGCGGCAGGGGCGGCCAAAAGATGGGGATAATGCTGCCAGACGCGCAGGCCGTCGGAGATCATGTTGCCCCAGCTGGGGGTTGGCGGATTGACGCCGACGCCGAGGAAGGAAAAGGCGCTTTCCAGCACCATGGCGGTGCCGAGGCCGGCGCTGACCGAGACGATCAACGGACCCAGCGAGTTGGGCACGACATAGCGCATCATGATGATGCCGTTGGACAGACCGAGGGCGCGGGCGGCGGTGATATAGGCTCGGGAGCGGATCGACAGGACCTGGGCACGCACCAGACGAGCATATGGCGGCCAGGAAATCAGCGCCATGGAGCCGAAGACGAGGAAGAAGTCGATCCAGATGGTCTCGCGGTAGAACGGGTTGAGCGTCGCCAGATAACGCGCCTCCATCCATTGGGCGATCGGCGTTTTCAGGGATGCGTTGATGACCACGACCAGCAGCAGGTTGGGCACGGACATAGTGATATCGGTCAGCCACATGATGACCCGGTCGAAGGGATCGCCGAAAAAGCCTGCGATGGCGCCGAGCATGGTGCCGATGAACAGCGCAATGGCAGTAACGACGACGGCCACCATGAAGGCGGTGCGCGTGCCGTAGACGACACGGCTGAAGACATCGCGGCCGAGATCGTCGGTGCCGAACAGATGGGCCAGCGACGGCCCCTGGTTGCGGGCATCGAGATTCTGGCTGAGGAAATCGTAAGGCGCCAGATAGGATCCGAACAACGCGATGAAGGCTAGCAGCACGATCACCACCAGGCCGAACAGGGCAAGCCTGTTGCGCTTCAGCCGGAACCAGGCATCGCGCCACAGGCTGACCGGGGCGTCTTCCGGCAGTGGATTTGTCTGGACAGGAATGGAGGACATGGTCAACGGCTCCTCTTGGTGTCGTTGGCACGCGGGTCGAGCAGCGGATAGAGCACGTCGACCAGCAGGTTGGAGATCATCACCAGGAAGGAGCCGATCAGGGTGATGGCGAGGATGACCGGGAAATCGGAATTGATGAGTGCCTGCACGGTGAGCCGGCCAAGACCCGGCAGGCCGAACACCAGTTCGACGAAGATGGCGCCGTTGACGATGGTGATCATGATCAGGCCGAGCTGGGTGACGACCGGGGTCAGGACCGGGCGCAGGATGTGGCGCAGGGCGACGATCACCTCCGGCACGCCCTTGGCGCGGGCCGTGCGGACAAAATCCTCCGACAGCACTTCGATGACCGCGGCGCGCGTCTGGCGGATGATCAGGGCGATCGGCTGGAAGGACAGGACGATCAACGGCAGGATGATGCGGGCGTCGAAGACGCCGCCCCAGCCATAGGGAACGTTGATACCCGGCAGCAGCACGATCAACCCGACCATCAGCAGAGGACCGGCGACATAGGCAGGAATGGCCCAGAGGAAAAGGGCCGAGCCGAGGATGATGTAATCGAGGCGGCGGTTCTGGTTGAGGGCCGCGATCATGCCGAGCGGAATGGCGACGACGGCGGTCAACACGATCGAACAGAGCGCCAGCTTGAAGGAGACCGGGGCGGCGGCTGAAACCATGGCCCAGACCGAGCGGCCGGAGGTCAGCGAGTTGCCAAACTTGCCCTGGACGATGTTCAGCACATAGGAGCCGAACTGCTCGAAGAAGGGCCGGTTGAGGCCGGCGCTTTCGCGGATCGCCTCGATCTTTTCGGGATTGTAGGCGACGTCACCGGGCGCCCGGAGGAATATCAGCTTGATCGGATCGCCCGCCCCGTAATAGGCCAGCGCATAGACCGCCATCATGACCAGAATGACCGACGGCACCCATATGGCGAACCGTGTTGCGATATAGCGCAGCATGCCGCGAATTCCTCCCGCCTTGCGTCCCGTGCCGGCCGGGCCGGGTGCGGGGCGCATTATGCACCTGTTTCAGCCGTTTTCCGCAAGTTCACCAAGGATAATGCGACGGCCATCTTATCTGCCGATGGCGTTCCCTCAGACATCAAGGCAACGCTATCGGCAGGAAGACCTGCGCGACGATTTTGCTCGCGCAGGTCCTGTGGATAGGGCTATCAACCGACCGTGATCTCCCACGGCCGGGCGACCTGCCAGTCGAGGTTCTTATCGATGCCCTTCACTTCGGCCGTTGCCCAGCGCGACATGGTCTGGGCGTACCAGGGGATGAAGGCCCAGTCGTCGCGGAAGGCCTTCTGGGCGTCCTGCGCCAGCGTCACGCGCTGCGGATCGTCGGCGGCCTTGGTGGCGGCTTCGGCCAGGAGGCTGTCGACCTTGTCGTTCTTGTAGCCGCCCATCTTGTTCTGGGCATTGGACGAAGTCGAGGCGATCGATCCCTGCAGGTAGGACACTGCGTCGGGGACGCGGGTGCCGACGTCGTCGCGGAAAATCTGCACCGCGTTCTGGTCGGGGCCGGCATAGGCATCCTGCTGCGGCTTCATGTCGACGGCGGTGATGCCGAGATTCTGGCGCCATTGCTCGGCAATGAACTGCGCCGCCATTTCGATGGCCGGGCCGGAGACGCCGACGAACAGCAGCTTGGGCAGGCGTTCAGGCCCGCCATAGCTGGATTCGGCCAGAAGTTTCTTGGCGCCTTCCGGATCGTAGGGGAAGGGCTCGAAGCCACTGTTTTCGGCGCCCGGCACCGAGTTGAGGACCTGGTCGGTCTTCTTGTGCGGTCCATCGGGGAAGGAGGCCTTGATCAGGCCGTCCCGGTCTACCGCGCGGATCAGCGCTTCGCGCACCTTCGGATCGTCCATCGGCGCGCGCGCCGTGTTGAACCAGAAATGCTGGCTGGTCGGGATCAGCGGGCCGGAGGCGAAATCGGCACCCAGGTCCTGCACGATGGTCGAGGTGACCAATTCGGTATGGGCGTTGAATTCGCCTGACTTCAGCAGCGAGGTTGCCGTGACATTGTCCTCGATCGAGCTGATTTCTATGCGCGCCAGTTTCGGCTTCGGACCAAAGAAGTTCTCGTTCGGCTCGAAGGTCAGCGTGCCGGCATCGAGATCGATCGCCGTCAGCTTGAAGGGGCCGGAATAGACGGCTTCGCTGTCGGGCATGTACCAGTCGGCCACTTCCTGGCCATCGGCACCGCGCGACTGGGACGCCTTGGTGATCGGCGCGATATGATTGGCAACGCGCATGAAATAGATCGGATCGGCTTCGCTGAGCGTGACGACAACCGTGTCTTCGTCCGGTGTCGCGATGCCGGAAATTTCGGTGGCGCTGCCCTTGCTGACCTCGGAATAGCCGGCAATCTTGCTCAAGACCTGGTCGGCGCGCTGGTTCTTGGTGTTCGGCATGGCCGATACGTTCCACGAGCCCTTGACGTCTTCTGCGGTGATCTTGCTGCCGTCGGAGAAGGTCGCCTTGGGATCGATCTTGAAGGTCCAGACCTTGTCGCCGTCCGACGGTTCCCAGCTGGTGAAGACATAAGGATTGATCTTGCCATCGGCATCGAAATACATCGGTGCGGCCCACCAGATGGAATTCCAGCGATAGGGCACGCCACCGCCGCGAAGCGGCGACCAATCCTGGTTGAAGGCCGGGTTGGCGACCTTGAGAACCTGTCCATCAGCCGCCATGACAATGCGGGCATTCATGCCGGCGATCGTCAAGCCGATCGTGGCGCCAAGACCGAGCTTCAGGGCTTGGCGACGCGAAATGGATGTCTTCCCAGCGGAAGCGTAGTCTTTCTGCTTGTTCATGCGATCCTCCCCTTGCGTGAAACCAAGCGCCGCCACTCCCTCCTCGGACCAGTCCAGGCGCTTTCGCCAACACTCGTCCGTTAATGTAAATATGTCAACTATAAATGCGATATTGCGCCGTTGAATTTTAATGCCGTTATAAAAACTATTTGATATCAATAATTTAAGTGTAATGATAAAATCAGGATTTGTTTTTTGTATTGACAACTCGGCCTGTGTTGAGGACAAACGCCATCTCATGTGGCCCGCTCGGGAGTGGCGGTTGCCAGGATATTTCCTGAAGGAGGAGCAGGCATGAACCCCAACCAGGTGGTGACCGGCGTCTATAGTGCGGCCTCGACGCCGCTGACTGAAAGTGGCGATCCGGATCTCGGTCTCTTCACCCGCCATTGCCGGCGTTTGCTGGATGAGGGTTGCCACGGCGTAGCACTGCTCGGCACCACGGGCGAGGCCAATTCCTTCTCGCAAGGGGAGCGCCGGACGGTCCTCGAAAGCGCGCTTGCGGCAGACATCTCGCCTGACCGGCTGATGCCGGGCACGGGCCTTGCTGCCATTCCCGATACCGTGGCGCTGACCCGACATGCCCTGTCTGTCGGCGTCACTCGCGTGGTCATGCTGCCGCCCTTCTACTACAAGGGTGTAAGCGACGAGGGGCTGTTTGCGGCCTATTCCCAAATTATTGAAAAGATTGCCGATAATCGTCTGCGGATCATCCTCTACCATATCCCGCAGGTCTCCGGCATTCCGCTGTCCATTCCCCTGATCAGCCGTCTGGCCAAGGCGTTTCCGGAGATCGTGGTTGGCATCAAAGATTCTGCCGGAGAACTCGCCAACATGCAGGCCATCCTGGCGGAGCTGCCGAATTTCTCGGTGCTGGCCGGTGCCGATCCGCTGCTGCTGCCGCTCTTGAAGGCAGGTGGCGCGGGCTGTATCACGGCAACGTCCAATCTTGTGGCCGACAGCCTGCGGGTGGTGTTCGACCATGTCGCCGATCCGGCCAAGCTGGCGGAGGTCGAGGCGGCCCAGGCGCGCATCAACGCCTATCGCACGCTCTCCAATTCCTATGTGCAGATCCCGACCATCAAGGGCATGATTGCCCTGAAGACGGGAGAGGATGCCTGGTTCCGGACGCGGGCGCCGCTGATCAGTCTCAACGCGAGCGAGCGGGCCGAATTGACAACCAAGTTCACCGCGCTGAACTAAGGGAGGCTGTCATGGACTTCACAGCCCTTGATCCGGCATTGGTTCCGGCCCTGATGACGGGAGAAGTTCGTCGAAATTCCGCCGAAAGCGGTCGTTTTGACGCCTATCTGCCGTCGCCTTGCGTCCAGAATCATGCTGCGAACCTCGCCTTTCTGCCGGACGGCACGCTGACCTGCGTCTGGTTCGGCGGCACGATGGAAGGCATGGGCGACATTTCCGTTTACATGTCACGCCTGGCGCCGGAGTCCGATCGCTGGTCAGAGCCGGAAAAGATGTCGGATGATCCGGAGAAATCCGAGCAGAATCCTTTGATATTCAGGGCCCCTGACGGGCGCATCTGGCTGCTGTTCACCTCGCAGACCTCCGGAAACCAGGACGGCGCAGTTGTCAAACGGCGGGTCTCTGACGATGGCGGCAAGAGCTTCGGCGCACCGGATATCCTGTGCGACAATCCGGGCACCTTCGTGCGGCAGCCCATCGTCGTGAATGGTGCGGGCGATTGGCTGCTGCCGGTTTTTCGGTGCATTCCGGAGCCGGGCCGACGCTGGACCGGGAATGTCGATACGGCCGGCGTGCTGGTATCGCGCGACAACGGCGTCAGCTTCGCTCTGCAGGATGTGCCGGACAGTCTCGGCGCCGTGCATATGAACATCGTGCCGCTGGGCGGGGCGGATATGGTGGCCTTCTATCGCAACCGTTTCGCCACGCAGATCCTGTGCAGCCGATCTGGCAATGATGGGCACAGCTGGAGCGCGCCGCGGCCGCTTGACCTGCCCAACAACAATTCGTCGATTCAGGCCGTTGGTTTGAAAAACGGCACTATTGCAATGGTTTACAACCATGCCAATGCCTCCATGTCGCAGGCGCGGCGCCATTCTCTCTATGACGAGATCGAGGGTGATGCTGTCCCCCAACCGCCATCGTCCGGCGGTGCGGTCTGGGGTGTGCCCCGGGCGCCGTTGAGCCTGGCTCTGTCGCGGGATGGAGGCCGGACGTTTCCGCTTCGGGTCGATCTGGATACCGGCGACGGCCACTGTCTCAGCAACAATTCCAAGGACAGCCTGAACCGCGAGTTCTCCTATCCCTCGATCGTCGAGGGACCGGATGGGGTCCTGCACATTGCCTACACCTATTTCCGGCGGGCGATCAAATATGTGCGGTTGGAGCCGGGCTATTTGTCGAAACTCTGAGCGGATGTTGCTGTGATTTGACATCTCGTCGGCACTTGTTCGTTGCTGCCCTGGTGGATGTCCGGGGCATCTCCATCTACAGGTGCAGATCTGCTCTACACTTGTTATAATCATTATATATCAATGTGATAGATTGTTTCTTTCTGAAAATTGCCTCGTCTTGTCATCAAGGTACCTGTCGAAATAAAACAAAAATGACCACCGTCTCTTGCCTTCGTCAGGCTTAGGTTATAACAAATTTACATGTTGTGATGCTTTGCGGGAGATTAAGGTGTCGCATGCTTGGGAGGATTGAGCCGATGAACAGACTGGATACGCCGATTTCCATGGTGAGGCCGGGCCATATCGAGTTCGGCGTCGGCACGTCTGGGCGGCTTGGCGCCTGGGCGCAGGCAAAAGGCTATGGCCGTATTCTGGTCATCTCGGACGCCTTCAATGCAACGCGCACCGATGTGCTCGGCCTGAAGGGCGACGTGGTCGTATTTGGAGAGATCAAGGCGGAGCCCGATACGGGCGATCTCGACAAGGTTCTGGAGGCCGCCGCCGAGGCCAGGGCGGACCTGATTGTTGGCTTCGGCGGCGGGAGCGCCATGGATCTGGCAAAGCTTGCTGCGGTGCTCGCGGACTCTTCGCAGTGTCTCTCTGATGTCGTCGGCGCCGGTCGGGTGGCGGCCCGCGGCGCGTCTGCGCTGGCGCAGGTGCCGACGACATCGGGCACCGGCAGCGAAGCGGGCATTCGCGCGCTGGTCACCGATCCCGTCACCAAGGCGAAGATGGCCGTCGAAAGCATCCATATGCTGGCCGATATCGCGGTGATCGATCCGGCGCTGACCTTCACGGTGCCGCCGCAGGTGACGGCCGCGACGGGCGTCGATGCCATGGCCCATTGCGTCGAGGCCTATACCAATCGCAAGTCCCATCCGGCGATCGATCTCTACGCCATTGAAGGCATCCGTCTGGTCGGGCGCTATCTGGCGCGCGCCGTGGCGGACGGATCGGACGCGGAAGCGCGCGCTGGCCTGTCGCTGGCCTCGCTTTACGGCGGCTATTGCCTGGGGCCGGTCAACACGGCCGGTGGTCATGCGCTGGCCTATCCGCTCGGCACCCGCTGGCATGTGCCGCATGGCGCGGCGAATGCACTGATCTTCCCGCATGTACTGGCCTTCAATGCGCCGGCTGTGCCGGAGAAGACCAAGGCGATCCTGCAGGCGCTGGATCTGGCGCCTTCCGACGATATCCAGACGATCTTCGAAGGCACGCATGGTTTCTGCGCGGCACTCGGCATCGAGATGAGGCTTGCGGCGCTCGGCGTGCCGCAGAGCGATCTTGCGACGATGGCCGACGATGCCTTTGCCATTCGCCGCCTGCTCGACAACAATCCGCGCGATCTGTCGCGCGCCGATATTCTGGCGATTTACGAAGCGGCTTTCTAAGGCCATAGAAGAGCTTCGTTGTTAGGGAGGACATCATGGGCAAACAGACCCGCGTCGCAATCACGCTTGGCGATCCGGCAGGCGTCGGACCGGAAGTGATCTGCAAGGCGCTTGCGTCCTTGCCGAGCGACGATCTCGCCAATTTCGTGGTTGTCGGCAATCTCGAGGCGCTCGAGCGCGCCCGGACGGCGACGTCGACCGACCTGCGTTTCGTCACCGTGGCCGAACCGGGCGCTGTCCTGGTCGAAGAAGTGGCGCTGGATGCGCCGCTGCCGGAGATCGGCAAGGTGAGTGCTGTCGCGGGCGAGGCCTCCGTACGCTATATCCGCCGTGCCGTCGAGATGGCGATGGGCGGACAGGCGGATTGCATCGTCACAGCGCCGATCAACAAGGAAGCCATGAACCTTGCCGGCCATCATTTCGACGGTCATACCGGGCTGCTGGCGCATTTGACCGGCTCAAAGAGTTCCTTCATGCTGCTGGCATCGGAGCGGCTGAACACCATTCATGTCTCCACCCATGTGTCGCTGCGCGGCGCCATCGAGCGGGCGACGACCGAGCGGGTGCTGGCGACGATCGAGGCCGGGCACAAGCATTTCATGCGTCTCGGCCGCAAGCCGCGCATCGCCGTTGCGGGCCTCAATCCCCATTGCGGCGAGAACGGCCTGTTCGGCGATGAGGATACGACATTCCTGGCGCCGGCCGTGGAGATCGCACGGGAGAAGGGCATCGACGTGGTCGGACCGATCTCGGCCGATACCGTTTTTGCCCGCGCCTATAACGGGGCCTTCGATCTGGTGATCGCGCAATATCATGACCAGGGCCATATCCCGATCAAGCTGGTGGCGTTCGAGACCGCGGTCAACGTGTCGCTTGGCCTGCCGATCGATCGCGTCTCGGTCGATCACGGTACGGCTTTCGACATTGCCGGCACCGGCAAGGCCAATCACGTCAACATGCTGTCGGCGATCGATTATGCGCGACTGGTGGCCGGCGCTCCGCGCCTCTGATTATTGCACGAAGATTCCGACGCTGGCCGCCCGTCCGACAGCGTCGATGACGGTCAGGGTCGAATAGCCCGCACCTTCCGGCGTCCATTGGCTGGTCCGGGTGCGGGTCGAGCCCTCGAGCGGCTTGCCGTTGGCAAGCCAGCGGAACGGCGCCCGGCCGGCCTGGAGCTTCAGCACCAGCGGCAACGGCGAACCATCGGGGCTGAGGCCCAGTTCCACATGGGCGCCTTCCGGCGGATAGACGATCTGCGGCGGCTTCTCGCGGGTCGAGGCACTGAGCAGGCCGTTCGGATCGATCGAGAAGCGGCGCTGGCTGATCGGCAGCTCGGCAAGGGCGATACGCGACGCGCCGGGCGGTGCGGGTGGCAACGGGGTTCCGGCAACGCCCGATCTCGAAAAGGCCTCAAACAGGATGGGTGCGGCGGTGGCATAGCCGGTCAGGCCGGGGATGGCGGCATTGTCCGGCCGGCCGACCCAGACGCCCAGCACATAACGTCCATCGAAACCGACCGACCAGGCATCGCGGTAGCCGTAGCTGGTGCCGGTCTTGTAGGCGATGCCCATTGGCCGGCTGCCGAGCGGCGGCGTGACGCCGGCCAGCGCGTCGGCCACCGTCCAGACGGCAACGGGCTCGATCAAAGGCGGGCCGTCGATCGGGGCGGGCGTGTCGCGCACGCCATCGCCGAGCCGCACCGGCCTGCCGCGATTGGCGAGCGCCGCATAGCCCTGAACCAGATCCTTCAGCGTCATGCCGACGCCGCCGAGCGCAATGGCCAGGCCCGGCGCCTCGTTCTTCGGCAATTGCATCGCCACCTCGGCACGGCGCAGCCGCACGATCAGTTTTGTCGGGCCAACGGCGTCGAGCAGCCGCACGGCCGGCACGTTCAGCGACAGTTGCAGGGCCTGGCGAACACTGACATCGCCCTGATAGGTCATGTCGAAATTCTTCGGCCGATAACCGAAGAAATCGGCCGGCCGATCCTCGATGATGGTTTCCTGTGACACCATGCCTTCCTCGAAGGCGAGACCGTAGATGAACGGTTTCAGCGTCGAGCCCGGCGAGCGGTTGATGCGGGTCATGTCGATCCAGCCAGACCGGGCGGCATCGAAATAGTCGGCCGAGCCGACTTCGGCGATGATCTCGCCGGTTGTCGCGTCGGCCATCACCATGGCCAGCGACACTTTCGGATCCAGCTTTTCGGCGGCCCGGCGGGCGACCGTCTCCAACTCCTGCTGCACGCTCCGGCGCAATGTCGAGCGATGCACGGTCGCCGCTTTGTCCATACGCCGGGCTGCTTCGGCCAGATGGGCGGCCAGGGCGGGCAATTGCAGGCGACGCGAAGGGATGTCCGTCCGTTCGGCGCGGGCAATCTCGCTTTCCTCCATCAGGCCGACGGAGCGCATGCGCTCCAGAACGCGGCTGCGGGCAAGCGTGGCATTTTGCGGGTGGCGGTCCGGCCGGCGCAGTTCTGGCAGTTGCGGCAGCGCCACCAGCAGGGCCGCCTCGGCGACCGACAGCCGGCGCGGCTCCTTGCCGAAATAGGCAAGGCTCGCCGCCCGCACACCCTCCAGATTGCCGCCATAAGGCGCGTGGGTCAGGTAAAGGTCGAGGATCTCCGCCTTGCTCAGGCGCCGCTCGATCTGGATGGCGCGGGCGATCTGGATGAATTTCGTCAAGAACGAACGCTCGCGGCCGGGTTCGATCAGCCGCGCCACCTGCATGGTGAGCGTCGAGGCACCCGAGACGATCCGGCCATTGCCAAGCAATTGCCACGCGGCGCGGCCGAGCGCCAGCAGGTCGACGCCGGCATGGCTTTCAAAGCGGCGGTCCTCGTAGGCGACCAGCATGGCGAGGAATTGCGGATCGACATCGGCGGCAACCGTTTTCAGCCGCCAGCGCCCGTCGGGCATGGCAAAGGCCCGCAGCAATTGCCCGTCGGCGTCCAGAACCTCGGTCGAGACCGTGCCGGCACCATCGAGCGGCGGCGGAAAGGCCCGATCGGCGGCCTCAAGTGCAAAGAGGCCGCCGACTGTCAGGGCGAGGGCAGCGGCGATACCGCTGCCGATCTTCAACCAGGTCCGCATCAGTCGGCCGCCTGAACCTCCATGCGGCCCGTTGCCGAGCGCGCATAGAATTGCGGGCGATACATGTCCTCGACATGGGCGGCGGGGTGATCGTAAGCGCCGGGTGTCACAGCGCGCACCACATAGGCCAGCGTGATCTCGCTATTGTCATCGGCCGGTCGGTCGATGGCGGCGACGAAACGGTCGTTGCGGAATTCCAGATGGGCGGTCTCGGTTTCGCCGATCCAGTCGAAATTGGTCAGCTGGGCGCTGTCGACGAGGCTCGGATTATCAATCTCGAATCCGGCCGGCAACAGGTCGGTGATCAGCAATTGCTGCGACCAGTCGGCGGTCTCCGTCACCTGGATGACCACGACATAGCGTTCGTTCTGTGTCGCTTCGCTGACATTCGCCTCCTCGCCGTCCATCGTGTAATAGGTCCGGACGATATCGAAGCCGTTGCCGCCAGCCGGTAGCGGCATGGCGGGGGCCGCGACCGTGGTCACCGCCGCCGACACCGGATCCGGGCCGCGATTGGTCAGAACGACCGGATTGGCCAACAGGCTTTCCCCTGTCATGCGGGCGCTGTAGCTGCCGGTGTAGTCGGCGCCGTTGACGTCGAGCTTGATGCCGTCGTCACCCTTTTCCAGGGCACGGGCGGCCAGCAGCGCCCAGGTCTGTTCCTGGGTGCTGGTATAGTCCTTCTGCTGCCATTCCTTCGCGACGATTTTTGTCAGCATCGGCACGATGGGCGGAACGGGACGGCTTTCGGCGGCCAGTGCCAGCACGGCGGCACCGTCGCGCAACGACGAGCCGTAATCCGTGCGTGAGAAGCTGACGGGTGTCAGGACGGCCTGTTCCGACATCTGGGCGGCTTCCAGGAAGACCGTCTTGGAGCGCTGGGCATCGCCATAGAGCGACAGGGCGGCGGCGAGATGCGCTTTTGCCAACGGTGACGGGAAGTCGTTCAGCATCGTATCCGCATAGTAGCGCAGATCGCTGATGGCGGCTTTCTTGTTGCGGGCCAGGACATAGAGACCATAGGCGATCTCGTTGCCGCGATCCCTCACATTGGTGTCGTAGCCGACCTGGTTCTGCAGGTTGTCCAGGGTCTGGATCATCGCCTGATCCGGCACGAGATAGCCCTGCTCGCGGGCCCTGGTCAGGAAGTCGCCAATGTAAGCGTCCAGCCACATATTGCCGTAGCCCGGGCCCCAGAGGCCGAAGCTGCCGCTGGACGACTGGAAGGACAGGACGCGGTAGATCGCATCCTGCACGCGCTTCTTGACCTCATCGCGCTCCGGCAGGCCGGAGACGGCCGAGAGTTCGCTGAAATAGAGCAACGGCAGCGCCTTGCTGGTGGTCTGTTCGGCGCAGCCATAGGGGTAGCGGTCCAGGCTCATCAGCAGGGCCGGGATGTCGAAGCCGTCGGCACGGGTGACGTTGAGGCTGACGGCGGCATCCTGCAACAGGCTGTCGGCCAGCAGTTCGCCGTCCACCGTCAGGCTGCTGCCGCTAGCAAGGTCGAGAACGCGGCGCTGGGTGACCGGCAGCGATGCCGGCCGGACGGGGATGTCGAGCCCCTGTTCCAGCGACATGTCCGCCTTGTCCGACAGGGTAACGGAGATCGTACCGGCGCCGGCTTCGACGGCCGTCAGCGGCAGGGTCAGGGCCAGCGTCTTGCCTTGGGTGAGCGCCACCGTCTGGGCGGCGGCCTCTTCCGCCACATTCACCATGGAATTGCTGGTGACCAGCAATTCGTAGTCGCCAGACGGCGCGTCCGTCGCGGCGAGTTCCAGGCGCAATTGCGAGGTGTCGCCGGGAGCGAGGAATTTCGGCAGGCTGGCGGTGACGACAACCGGATCGCGGATGATGACGTCCGTGACCGCATGGCCGACGCCGGTCTTCGACCAGGCAACCGCCATGATGCGCGCCGTGCCGTTGAACTGCGGAATGTCGAAGCTGACCTCCGCCTTGCCATCGGCGTCGAGCTTGACCGGGCCGGAGAAGAAGGCGACGAGCTTTTCCTTCGGCGGATTGCCCTGCAGGGGCATTTCCGATCCGTCGCCGCCGGTGCGCAGCCGGCCGGTCGCGCCGAGCGAACCGTCGATCAGGCGACCATAGAGATCGCGCATTTCGAGACCCAGCCGGCGCTGGCCGAAATACCAGCCATCCGGATCGGGCGCCTCGTAACGCGTCAGGTTGAGAATGCCGACATCGACGGCGGCCAGCGTCACATAGGCCTCATCGCCGACACCGGCACCGCTCACCGAGATCGGAATGGTCAGCGGCTGGCGCGGCAGGGTCTTTTCCGGCGGCGTCAGAGTGACAGCCAGTTTGTTGTCGCCCGGATCGACCGTCAGCCAGGTGATGCCGATGGCGCGCATCGGCATGCGGCTTTCGGCGGCTTCGCCGGGACGATAAAGCGTCGCGGTGACATAGGCGCCCGCACCCCAATCGGCGGTGATCGGCAGATCGACCTCGCCACCCTCGGCGGCAATGGTCGCGGTCTTTGTTGTGACCAGATCCTCGGTGCCGACGGTCAGCAGAAGTTCGCCGGAAAAGCGCGGCGAGACCTTCAGCTTCGCCGTTTCGCCGATCGCATAGCTCTCCTTGTCGAGGGCGATTTCGAGCGCGTCAGGTGTCTCGGTCGATGTCGCCTCGACATACCAGCCTGCATCGAACTCGACGCTGCTGGTCGGTCCGTTGACCTCGGCGGTGTCGACTTCCAGCCGGTAGCGGCCCCAGGTGACGGGAACCGATATCTCGCCACCGTCCTGCGTCAGATCAAGCGTGCCATCGGCCACCTGCTTGGTGGAGATGATCGGCTCATAGCGCCAGGACGTGCCTTCGCGATACCATTGGTAATTGCGCTCCAGGCTGACGAGCTTCCAGCCAAGGCCCGACATGGGTTGTTTTTGGCCCTGCGGATCGACGGCGATGACATGGAATTTGCCGACGGAGTTTTCGGCGAGATCGCCGGTGAATTCCGGCTTGATGCCGATCATCGGCGTTTCGGAGCGGATCGGCAGGGTCAGCTTGCGCTCGACGGCACGGCCGCCGCCCTCGCGCATGCGGATCACCACCTCAGCGTCCAGCATCTGCGTTGTCGAGGGTACCTCGTCGACGAGAATGTCGACGGTCGCCTTGCCGTCATCGTCGAGCGGCAGCAGGCCGTCCAGCGCGATGCGCGTGTCGTCGACGGCTTCCTCATCGGCGAGGCCGAACTGGTAGCGCTCGAAATCGGCGCTAGTGCGGGTCGGCTTGATGTTCATTTCGCCTTCGATCGAAAGACCCGCGGCCGGCGCACCATAGAGATAGCGCCCGTCGACACTGACCTGCAGCGATGCGCCGATTTCGGCATGGGTGGCGTCGCTTTTCAGGTCGAATTCGATCCGGTCGGGGGCGAAATCATCGACCAGAAACTGCTTCTCGCCGATCGCCGCCTTCTTCGGATCGGTATAGATCGCCATGGTCCAGGTGCCGCGCATGGCATTGGCCAGCAGCGGCAGATCCAGCGCATGGCCGCCCAGCGCCTCGCCATTGCTGACCACTCGGCGATATTCGACGCCATCCGGACGGTTGAAGATGAAGGTCAGCGGCAGGGTCTCGATCGCCTTGGCCTCGATGTCGCGGGCCATCGCTGCGGCATGCACGGTTTCGCCGGGGCGGTAGATGCCGCGCTCGGTCCAGGCCAGAATATCGATGGCGCCGGGGGCGGGGCGGCCGGTGACGCCTCGGTCGGAGAGATCGAAGCCGGCGCGGGTCATGTCGAGGAAGACATAGTCCTCGTCGCCATTCTTGGCGGTGATGACGGCCGGGGCCAGCGCCGCGCTGGCGCGCATCAGGCCGGCGGTAAAGCTCGCCCGTCCATCGGCATCGGTGGTGGCGGTGCCCAGTACCTCGTTGTTCTTGGCGAGCAATTGCAGTTCGACGCCGGACAGCAGCTTGGCGGTGGCGAGCGACCGGGCAAAGACATTCAGGCCATCGGTGCCGGCATAGGTCGACAGGCCGATATCCGAGACGACGAACCATTGCGTGGCGCGCGGGTTCCAGTCGTCATTGGTGGTGTTCGACACCGCTGCCGTCAGCACATAGACGCCGGGGCGGCGCTTCGGCAGAGCTTCATCGACCGGGAAGCTGGTGACGACATCCTTGTTGAGATCGGTGGCGATATCGATCGAACCTTGCCAGATCAGTTCGCCGGATTCGGCTTCGATGCGGTCGGCGCTGTAGCCGTCCAGTTGCGTCAGGAATTGCGAGGAGGTCAGCAGCGGCGCGATATTGCGGTCGCCGATGCGGTAGAGCTTCAGGTCGGCGCTTGCGGCGTTGACCGAAACCAGCGGAATGCCGCGACGGGCCGTGGACGGCAGCACGAAGCTGTCCCCGGTAAAGCGCACCGTGGCGGAGCGATCCTTGACATAGATGTCGAGGTTGACTTGCTCCAGCAGGTTTTCCTCGACGGAGGACGGCAGGCCGGCGCGCAACGACAGCTTGTAGCGCTCGCCATGCGCCAGACCCTCGACGCAGATCTGATTGTCCTTGGCTTCAACGGCTTTCGGGGCCGCGCCGTTCAACAGGACAAAAGGAGTGTAGTCCACGCCGCTCTTGACCAGCGGGTCGGAGAACTGAACGCAGGCGCGCGGTGTGACGCCGTCGGAATCGATGGTATTTTCGACGACGCGGAAGCCACGACGCGAGCGCAGGTCGTCATAGGCCACTTTCACGGATTTGGTGGCAACAAGGGCGAGGCTCGCTTTATAGGCGCTGAGGGCAGGGCGGTAATTCTCACCGTTTTCGAACGCCTTGGCCATCACGGCCAGCGCGTCGGCGCGGGACTGCTTGGTGCGGCTGAGCTCGTAACCGTTGATGGCGGCGAGAAGTCCATCGGATGCGACGGCGCTGTTGCCGGTCACGGTATTGGCGGCGCGGGCGACCTTGATCCAGAGCGCCTGGTCGTCCGGTTCGATGGAGAGCGCCGCCTTGAAGGTGACGAAGGCGGCATCGACATTGCCGACGGCCAATTCGGAATAGGCCTGGGCGACCAGACCTTCGAGGCCGATTGCCTCCTGCTCTTCGGTGATGGTCAGATTGGCCTTGGCTTCGCGCGCCTGCTGGCGCAGGTCGTCGGACACGAAGTCGAGCCGGGCCGGCGCGCCGATATCGGGCTTGGTCGTGGTTTCGACGATCTTGCCGGCGATGGCGCCCGCAAAGGTGTTGAGCTGGCTGAAATCCGATTTCAGGAAGCACCATTTCACCTTGGGATTATAGGTGAAGGCCTTGCAGGACTTGTCGCCGATACAACTCTTTTCGCATTGTTCCAGCGAGACATTCTGCTCGGTGCGCAGGTCGAAGCCGAAATAGTCGCCGTCCTGCGTGGTGACGATGCTGCGCTCCGTGTCGGCCGCCGTTGCCGGCGGCGCGAAGGCGATCATGATCGATGCGAGTGCGGAAAAAACGATAGACCTGCGCTTAGACATTGGTCTCCCCCAACGCTGTCCGTTTGTGCTGGGGCGCACTCTTCTGCGTTAGGGGCCGCTTGTCAACGTGGCGCGTTATGCTCCGCGCGGCCTTTATGGGGCGTTGTCGGCAATGGTGCGGACATTGACCTGGAGCGGTCGTCCGGCACCCCAGCCATTGAGGGCGGCACCGACGCCAAGAGCGACAAACAGCACGGCACTCATGGCGAAACTGCCGGTCCAGCTCTTGATCAGCCCGACCAGCAGCGGGCCGATGGCGGCCAGCGAATAGCCGACGCATTGCGCCATGCCGGAGAGGTGGGCGGCGACATGCGGATTGCCGGAGCGCAGCACGATGGCCGTCATGGCGAGCGCGATCAAGCTGCCCTGGCCGATGCCCTGCAATACGGCCCAGACCCAGACGGTCGACAGCGGCGCGAAGAGCAGGCCAAGGAGAGCGATGACTGCGATACCGGCCATCGAAGCATTGACAAGGCTCTGGCTCTTGCCGCGCACGGCGATCTGCGGTGCGACGATGCAGGAGGCGGCCTGCACCATGACGGAAAGCGAGACGATGCCGCCGGCCGTCACACCGTCGAGGCCGCGTTCGCGCAGGATCGGTACCAGCCAGCCGAAGACGCAATAGGCCAGCGCCGATTGCAGGCCCATGAACAGCGTCACCTTCCAGGCGAGCGGATCGCGCCACAGGCCTTCGACGCGAAAACCGCCGCGTTTGGTTCTGGCGCCGGCGCTGAAGGTCTGCGGCAGCCAGATCAGGGCAACGGCAAGGGCGGGCAGGGCCCAGGCGGCCAGAGCTGCCGCATACGAGCCGCCAAGAGCAGCCTCGATCGGCAGGGTCAGGCCGGCCGCCCCTGCCGCACCCCCGCACAGTGCCATGGTGTAGAAGCCGGTCATCAAGGCGGCGCGATCGGCAAAATCCCGCTTGACCAGGCCCGGCAGCAGGACATTGCCAACCGCGATGCAGGCGCCGGCCAGCGCCGTGCCGAAAAACAGCAGCGGCACGGAGGACAGGCCGCGCAGGCTTGTGCCGAGCGCCAGGAGCAGCATGACTGCCAGAAGCGTGCGCTCCGACCCGATGCGGTTTGCCATACGCGGCGCCAATGGCGAAAACAGGCCGAGACAGACCACCGGCAGCGTGGTCAGCAGGCTGGCGCCGATGGACGACAATCCAAGTTCGGTGCGGATTTCGGGCAGCAAGGCTGAGGCGCTGGAAAAGACCGGACGCAGGTTGAAGGCGATCAGCACGAGGCTGAGGCCGAGAACGATCCGGCCGATCGGCCCCTGCGGCAGGATGGTCGGCTGGGGTGCCGGGTCTTCGGCGTCGATCAACAGCTCGTCGGCGAGATCCATGGGGTGGATGGAGCCGGCTGTCGGTGGCGGGGATTGCAGGTTCATGGCTGCAGCATCCGGTCGAGATGGTCGAGCACCGGTGCCATGAAGGCGCGCACCGCGGCGTCGGCAATCTGAGGGTCGCCGGTGGCGATGGCGTCGACGATGGCGACATGGGCGGCCATATCAGGCTCCGGCAGGGAGCCGCCGGTGGTCGCCTCGATGGTCTGCATGATCGATGCGGAGAAGAAGTCGTAGATCTCGACCATGGCGCGATTGCCAGAGGCGGCGATCACCGCCTTGTGGAAGGCGATGTCGCGGGCAATGAAGCCGGCTTTATCCGCATCGGCATCGGAATTGCCGCGCTGGTCGAGAAGGGCGCGCAATCTGGCAATCACCGCCGGGGTCTGGCGCAGGGCGGCGAGGCGTGCGGCTTCCACATCGAGGGCGCAGCGCGCCTCCAGCCGGTCGCGCAGGCTTGCCTGGCGCGCCCTATCGAGCGGCAGCGTCGCGTCGGTGGTGGTCAGGACATAGGTGCCGGAGCCTTGGCGGGTTTCCAGGAAGCCTTGTGATACCAGAACCCGCACTGCCTCGCGCACCGTGCCGCGGCTGACGCCGAGCATGGCCGACAGGTCCGCCTCGTTGGGCAGGCGTTCGCCGATCGGCCAGCGACAGGCGAGGATTTCGGCCTTGATGGCCGTCACGGCGGTATCGGCCAGATTGACTTTGTGCAGCGGTTTCATTGGATTTTGATAAAGTCATCGGATGACTTAGTCAATACAGATTTGCCTTTCGTCATTCGGAAATCCGAATTTTTTGTATGGTGCGACAAAAGACAGCTTCACTTTCATGAAACCTGTATTATAGCTTTCTGAAAGCTAGGAGATGTCCGCATGCAGCAGATTCCGGATGGATCGCTTCCCCCAGGTGATTTCGTCACCAATGCGATTGCCTCGATCACCCGGCTGATCCGCGACAAGGACCTCAAGCCGGGCGATCGTCTGCCGGCCGAGGCGGCGTTGTCGGAGCAGTTGCAGGTGTCGCGCACGGTGGTCCGCGAGGCGCTGCGCTCGCTGGCCGCGCTTCGTCTCGTCGATCTCGGTGTCGGCCGGCGGCCGGCGGTTGCCCAACTCGATGATGCCTCGATGGCGCTGATGATCGAGCATGGGGTGATGACCGACCAGATCGATATTCAACAGATCTACGACGCGCGCCGCACGATCGAGGCGCGCACGGCAACGCTGGCCGCGCTCCGGCGCACCGAGGCGGAAGCGCTGCTGATCCTTGGTCACGCCCACGCGATGGAACAGGCTTTCGGTGATCCGGTCGATATCATGGAACATGATCTGGCCTTTCATGTCGCGATTGCCCGCGCCTCCCGCAATCCTGTCTTCGCGCTGATCATCGGTGCCTTTCAGGGCGTCACCCGCCAGACCTGGCCGATCGGCTGGAAAAGCCGCACCAGTGACGACGAGCGCCGGGCGATGAATGCCCTGCATGTGGAGCTTGCCCAGGCGATCGTTGATGGCAATCCGCAGGCCGCAGCCGCGCTGATGAACCGGCATTTCGATCAAAGCATCAAGGCCCTGCTGACGGCAGGCCTTATCTGACCATCCAACGAGGATATATTCATGAAAATCACCGGGCTTGAAACCGTGCGCGTTGCGGAACGCGCCAATCTTCTCTGGCTTCTGGTTCATACCGACCAGGGGATCACCGGCCTTGGCGAGACGTTTTTCGGTGCTGAGACCGTCGAAGCCTATGTGCACGAATATATCGCGCCGCGGGTAATCGGCCGCGATCCGCTGCAGATCGATCTGCTGGCCGCCGACCTGGTCGGTTATCTCGGCTTCCGCTCGTCGGGCGCCGAGGTGCGCGGCAATTCGGCCTTCGACATCGCCCTCTGGGACATTTTCGGCAAGGCGACGGGCATGCCGATCGCCCAGCTGCTGGGCGGCTTCACCCGTCGTGAGATCCGCACCTACAATACCTGCGCCGGCACCGAATACATCAAGAAGGCGACCGGGCAGACGACCGCCAATTACGGCCTGTCGGAAGGTCGCGACTATGACGACCTCAACGGCTTCCTGCACAATGCCGACGAACTGGCCCATTCGCTGCTCGAAGAGGGCATCACGGCGATGAAGATCTGGCCCTTCGACGCGGCTGCCGAAAAGACCCGCGGCCAGTATATCTCGATGCCGGACCTGAAGCAGGCGCTGCAGCCGTTTGAAAAGATCCGCTCGGCCGTCGGAGACAAGATGGACATCATGGTCGAGTTTCATTCCATGTGGCAGCTCCTGCCGGCCATGCAGATCGCCAAGGCGCTGACGCCTTACGAGACCTTCTGGCATGAAGACCCGATCAAGATGGACAGCCTGTCGAGTCTTGCCCGTTATGCCGCCGTTTCGCCGGCGCCGATTTCGGCGTCCGAAACGCTCGGCTCGCGCTGGGCGTTCCGCGATCTCCTGGAAACGGGTGCGGCCGGCGTGATGATGCTCGACATTTCCTGGTGCGGCGGCCTGTCGGAGGCGCGCAAGATCGCCTCGATGGCCGAGGCCTGGCATCTGCCGGTGGCGCCCCATGACTGCACGGGACCGGTGGTGCTGTGCGCCTCCACCCATCTGTCGCTCAACGCGCCGAATGCGCTCGTCCAGGAAAGTGTGCGTGCTTTCTATCGCACTTGGTATCGGGATCTGGTAACGGCTTTGCCGGAAGTGAAAAACGGCATGATCACCGTTCCGCCAGGCCCGGGCCTTGGCATGGAGCTCAATCCGGAACTGGATCGTGCCTTTACGGTCAGCCGCCGTCTGTCAGACGCGGCGAGCCTTTGACGCTTCAACGAAAAGACAGATTGGGAGGCATTCCGTGACGAATTTAGACACCCGCACCGCCGGATTGGGAGCTTCGGCGATGGCGGGTCCGCTGATCATGCTGCTCGGCATGCTGATGTTTGCGCTCAACGATGCCATGGGCAAATGGCTGGTGGCCAATTACGGGCTCGGCCAGGTCATCCTGATCCGCAGCCTTGCGGCGCTGATCATTCTGGCGCCATTCATCTGGCAGGCGGGCCTGAAGTCGATCACCTCGGTCGAGCAGCCCTGGATGCAGTTCGCCCGCGTGGCGTTTTCCACCATGGAGGTTTTCTGCTTCTACTATGCGGTGATGTATCTGCCGCTGGCGGATGTGATGACCTATTGGCTGGCAGCACCGATCTATGTGGCGGCGGCGTCTCCGCTGCTGCTCGGCGAAAAGGTCGGATGGCGGCGCTGGTGTGCAATCGCTGCCGGCTTTGTCGGCGTCATCATCACGCTGGAGCCGTCCAGGGCGATGTTTACCCTGCCGGCGCTGATCTCGATCGTCGGCAGCGGCGCCTTCGCCTTCATGCTGCTGTCGGGCCGCGGCCTGCGCAATACGCCGGACAAGACGCTGGTATTCTTCCAGGTGGGAGGCGCAGCCCTCGCCGGCCTCGCCTTCGCGCCTTTCGACTGGGCGCCGATTTCGTCCAGCCTCGATCTGGCGCTGCTCGGCCTGCTTGGGATTGTCGCGATGGCCGCTCATATGCTGGTCAACCGCGCCCTCAAGATCTCCGATGCGGCCACCGTGGCACCGCTGCAATATACGCTGCTGCTGTGGGCGGTGGTGTTCGGCTGGATGTTCTTCGGCGATGTGCCTCGCCTCGGCATGGTGGTCGGCGCGGCACTGATCGTCGCCTCGGGTCTGTTCATCTTCTTCCGCGAGCGGCAGTTGAAGAAGCGGGATACGGTCTTGCCGGCCGTTCCCGAGTGAGTTGAACCGGATCACGCACCATCTGAACCGTGTATAAAAAGGGGACCGAAGCGCTAGGCTCGGTCCCCTTTTCGATGTCTAAAAGCGCTTCAGCTTATTTGCGGATTTCGGCCAGTTCCGCGAGGATCGCGTCCACGACGTCGGCGCCAATTTCGGCCTTGTGCTTGTCGTAAACGATCATCGACTTCTCGCGGATACGGACCTGTTCTTCCGGCGACAGCGTGTTGACGGCGAGGCCGGCTTCCTTGATCTTGGCCAGCGACTTCTGGTTCAGATCCTGGATGACCTTGCGCTCTTCGTCACGGCCAACCACGGCGCATTCGCGCAGGGCCGCCTGTTCTTCAGGCGTGTAGGTGTCGAAGATCGCCTTGGAGAACAGCAGCAGGAACGGCGTGTAGGCGTGGTTGGTCTCGGTGACGTATTTCTGGACCTCGTAGAACTTCGAGGTATCGATCGTCACGTAAGGATTTTCCTGGGCGTCGATCGCGTTGGTTTCCAGAGCCGAGAACACTTCACCGAAGGCCATCGGCGTGGCGTTTGCACCGAGGTTCTGGAAGGTGTCGAGGAAGATGTTGTTCTGCATGACGCGAACCTTCATCCCCGAGAAGTCTTCCCACTTGGTGACCGGGCGAACGGAGTTCGACAGGTTACGGAAGCCGTTTTCCCAGTAGGCGAGATTGACGAGGCCGGCAGCAGCCAGCTTCTCGTTCATCATGTCGCCGAACTTGCCGTCCAGCACCTTGTAGGCTTCCTGGGGCGTGGAAAACAGGAAGGGCAAGTCGAAGACGCCGAGAGCCGGGATGATGCCGACCAGCGGCGAGGACGAGGTGACGACGCCTTCCTGGACGCCCGAGCGCAGGGCCTGGGTTGCCTGAAGGTCGCCGCCGAGCGCGCCGCCCCAGAAGGCGGTGATCTTCAGCTTGCCGCCGGACTTCTCGTCGAGGCAGGACTGCATGGCCTTGATGCCATTGCCGACGGGATGGTCGGCATTGATGCCGTTCGAGATGCGGATGTTGCGGTCGTTGAACTCGGCGAAGGCCGGAGCGGCGGCCGACAGGCCAAAGGCGATCGCGGTGGTGGCTAGAAGCAGTTTTCTCATAATATCCTCCCTGGATGGTTGAGTGAGACTGTGGTGGCGCCGACTGCTAATGCAGCCAGCGAGCGGGCACGATGACGAGGTCCGGAAACAGGACCAAGACGAAAAGGACGAAAACCTGTGCGGCCAGGAACGGCATCACGCCGATCGTGACCTTGCCGAGCGGCACGCGTCCGACGCCACTGACGACGTTGAGAACAACGCCGACGGGGGGTGTCAGAAGACCGATGCAGGTGTTCATGATGAACAGCACGCCGAAATAGACGGGATCGATGCCGGCTTGCTTGATAATCGGCATCAGAACCGGCGTCAGGATCAGGATGGTCGGTGTCAGGTCGAGGGCGGTGCCCACGACGAGGACCAGCAGCATGATGACGAACATCAGCAGGATCGGACGATCGATCAGCGGCTCGATATAGCCGGTGATTTCGGCCGGAATATTGGCAGCTGTGATCAGCCAGGCGGATACGAGCGCCGCGCAGACCAGGAACATGACGACTGCAGTCGTCTTGGCGGCCTGGAGGATGACGCGGGGCAGTTCCTGCAGGCTCAATTCACGATAGATGAACACGCCGACGAACAGGGCATAGGCTGCGGCAACCACGGCTGCTTCCGTCGGCGTCACGACGCCCGCCTTGATGCCGCCGAGGATGATGACCGGCATGCCGAGTGCCCAGAGGGCGCGACCGGTTACCCGCATGCGCTCCTTCATCGGCGTGCGTGGCAGCGCCTGGACTTTATCCTTGCGAACGACGATCAGCCAGGTGGCGATGAGAGCGATGCCCATCATCAGGCCGGGAACGATGCCGGCCATGAACAACTGGGTGATGGATACGTTGGCTGAGACACCAAAGACGATGAAAGCCATCGACGGCGGGATCACCGGAGCGATGATGCCGCCGGCGGCAATCAGGCCTGCCGATCGCGGCACGTTGTAGCCGGCCTTGGCCATCATCGGGATCAGAATAGCGGCAAGTGCTGCCGTGTCGGCAGCCGCAGATCCGGAAATGCTGGCCATGATGATGGCGGCCATGATGGCAACAATGCCAAGGCCGCCGCGAATATGGCCGACGCAGGCGATGGCAAAATCGATGATGCGGCGGGACAAGCCACCGGCATTCATCAATTCGCCAGCGAGAATGAAGAACGGGATGGCGAGCAGAGTAAAGGTATCAGCGCCGGCGATCATGTTCTGCGCAATGATCTGAGTGTTGAACATGCCCATGAACCACATGAGCACGACACCGCAGAACATCAGGGAGAAGGCGACCGGAACGCCGATGGCCATTGCTCCCACGAGGGAGACGATGAAGACAAGCAAAGTCATTGGCTGCGCTCCGCCATCTGTTCTATAGTCATATTTTCACCGACAAATGCAGCGATTTCTTCGTCGGTCACCCGTCCGGTCAGCAATCTGATCAGCCGTTCGAGCGCAATGATCACGACGCCTGCGCCGGTGAAGAAGCCGATGCCATAAACCCAGATCATCGAGATCTTGGTGACCGGCGCGTCCATGCTGGCGTTGATCGGAGATTGCTTCCAGGTTCCCCAGAAGAAAATCGCCGAAACGCCGATAATGATGATGTTCGACAGGATCATGCAGATGATGCGGCCCTTGCGGCCGAACATCATGACCAGGGTTTCCACCCCGACATGACCGTGTTCGCGAAAGGCGACCACGGCGCCGATGAAGGTCAGCCACACGAAGAAGTAGCGAGACAGTTCATCGGAGATGTTCAGGCCGGAGTTGAAACCGTAGCGCATGATCACGTTGATGAAGACCATGATCGCCATGCCCGACAGCAGGACGATCAGCAGAAGTTCCAGGAAGCGGTAGAAGAGGTCTATTGCCTTTTGCATGGTGTCCCTCACGCCTTGTCCAGAAGACCGCGGCCGGCCAGGTTGCGAATGAGAGCACCGACGCCGAATGTCCATTCCGGACAGGCATCGCTGCGCTCTACCCAGTTAACTAGGCGGCCGAGCTTGGCTGTCGATATTTCCACGCGATCACCGACCTCATGGGTAAAGCCGAGGCCCGCGCCGCGCCGGTCTTTGACAGGCGCGAACATGGTGCCGAGAAACAGCACGGCGCCATCCGGATATTGATGATTGCGGTTTCTGAGCTGCGAGGCAAGGTTTTCCGGCGAGCGGCTGATGGCCTCTAGCGGGCTTTCACCTTCCATCTCGAAGCCGTCTTCGCCCTGCACCAGAAGCAGAACCTTGACGCGGCGAAGATCGTCGATCGTGAATTTTTCGTCGAACAGGCGGATGAACGGGCCGATCGAGCAAGAGGCGTTGTTATCCTTGGCCTTGCCGAGCAGCAGCGCCGAACGGCCTTCGACATCGCGCAGGTTGACGTCGTTGCCAAGGGTTGCGCCGACGATCGTGCCGTCGGCGCGAAGCGCCAGCACGATCTCGGGTTCCGGATTGTTCCATTGCGAAATCGGATGGATGCCAACGAGGTCGCCACAACCAACGGAGGACATCGGCTGGGATTTGGTGAAGATCTCAGCATCGGGGCCGATGCCGACTTCCAGATATTGCGACCAGAGGCCCATGTCCTGCAGCAGGCCCTTGACCTTGGCTGCCTGCTCGGAGCCGGCAACCAGGCCGCGAAGGCTGTCACCGAGAACTGGCGCCAGCCTGGCGCGGATATCCTGGGCGCGCAGCGGATCGCCCTTGGCCTGCTCCTCGATGACCCGTTCCAGCATGCTGTCGGCAAAGGTCACGCCGGCGGCCTTGATGGCCTGCAGATCGATTGGAGCCAGTACCGTGCCATTCTCGCCGGATAGGAACGCGTCGAGGGCGCCGAGGTCCGTCAGTCCCGATGCGTTGCGCAGCAGGTCGACGAGGTTGTCCGTTTCGAGAAGGGCCGACATGGTGGCGGCCAGGCCCGAAAGGTCAAGAACGCGACCGCCCGAGATCATCACCGGGCAGGGGCCAGCGTTTGCCTTCGACCAGACGCGTCCGACCAGAAGAGCATCGGCGGCGTCATCCGGCAAGATGGACTCTGCGCGCAGTACACGTACGGAATTCAAATGTAGTCCTCCACATCATCCGGGAAAGCCTGCCCTCCAGCACTGCTTGCCCTATTGTCAGGATGTCTGACAACGCTCCAGCTGCGTTTCTAGTATGACTTATTCGGCCTGTCCAGAGGCCAAGGCGCAAAGCCGATAAAAACCTGCAGGTATCGGTCCCGTGCCGATCAGCCGGATAGGACTTTCAGAATTTTTCGAGCGTCAGGTCGAGCCGGGCTGCCGCCCCCATGATGTGGGTGCGCATCGCGGCGCGGGCCTTGAGCGGATCCCGTGTCGCGACTGCGTCTCGGATGGCGACGTGTTCGGCGATCGTGGTCTCGACGATTTCCTCAAGGATAGCAGTGGCGCGGGCGGCATTGATGGCAAGGCTAATGCGCTCGGCGATGAAGCCGATGAACAGCGGAAAATACTCGTTATGGGTGGCAGCAGCCAGGGCGCGATGAAAGACGAGGTCCGCGACGATGCCCTCGTCGGTCCATTTCTCGGCGCCGGTCATCTGGGCCAGCGAGTCATCCAGCTTTTTCAGGTCGGTATCGTCGTGGTGAACAGCGGCAAGGCCCGCTGCCTCGATCTCCAACGGCATGCGCAGCTGGAACAGGCTGCGGAAGCTCTCACGGTCGTAGAGGTCGGCTTGCTCGATGCGAATGGAACCTCGCCCCAGGCTTTCCGTGACGAAGGCGCCGACGCCCTGGCGGGTCTCGACAAGTCCCTCGTTGCGCAACTGGGCGATCGCCTCGCGCACCACGGAGCGGCTGACGCCGAATGTCTTGGCCAGAATATGCTCGGTCGGCAGTTTCTCGCCGGGCGCGATGCGGCCCTCGGCGATTTCCTTGCCGATATGGCCGGCGATGCGCGCCGGGAGATGTTCGATCCGTCTAATCTGACTGAAGTCCGCCGTCATGCTGTTGTCCGCCCCTGATGATGCCAGACTATTCTACGATATGATGGGGAAATTCAATTGGCAGCCCGGGTTCATCACCATGGTCGGATCGATGGCCCGCTTCAGGGCGGTCAGCAAGGCGCGCCGCGAAGGATCCAGCCGCTCTTCGAAATCGGCACGCTTCAGCCGGCCAATGCCGTGCTCGGCGCTGATGCTGCCCTTGTAGCCGTCCAGAACCTGGTTCACCACGGTCTTTGCCTTGTAGATCCTGGCGGCGGCTTCGTCCGGCGGGCTGCCGGATGGCGGCAGGACGTTGAGATGCACATTGCCGTCGCCGACATGGCCGTAGGACACGCTGATGCAATCGGGAAGCGCCTCCGATACTGCCTGTTCGGCATCGCGCACGAAATCGGCAAGGCGGGAGAGCGGCACGGAAATGTCGGTGCGCATGTGCGGGCCGCGCTTGGCCTGTCCCTCGTTCATGCCTTCGCGGAACAGCCAGAGATTACGGGCCTGGGCCTGGGATGCGGCGATCACGCCGTCGACCACAAGACCGTCCTCCATCACGCCGCCGAGGAAGCGCTCCATCAGGTCGGCGATATCGACGAGGCCCGAGCCGGAGATCTCCATCAGCACATAGGCCGGATAGTCGCCGGCAATCGGCATGGGCAGATCCGGGATCGCTTCGCGCGCCAGGACAAAAGCCAGCGGCGGCATGAATTCGAAGGCCGACATCAGATCGCAGCAATCGCGCCGGGCGCGGCGATAGAGCTTGATAGCATCGTCCAGAGAGTTCAGTCCGAGTAGGGCGGTCGCCACCTGATCGGGGCAGGGCATCAGCTTGATCGACACGGCGGTGATGATGCCGAGCGTGCCTTCGGCGCCGATGAACAGTTGTTTCAGGTCTATGCCGCGATTGTCCTTGCGCAGGGTCGACAGCCCATTGAAGATCGTGCCGTCCGGCAGCACGACTTCAAGGCCCAGCACCAGTTCGCGGGTCATGCCATAGCGCAGCACGTTGATGCCGCCGGCATTGGTCGAGACATTGCCGCCGATGCGGCAGGAGCCCTGGGCACCGAGCGCCAGCGGGAAATACATGTCCTTTTCGGCGATCCGGTCTTTGAGTTCCGACAGGATGCAGCCGGCTTCCACGACGGCCGAAAAGTCGTCTGCGTCGATATTGCGGATTGCGCTCATGCGCTCGAGGCTCAGAACCACCTGGTTTTCCGGGTGATCGGGGATGCCGCCGAGCACCAGCCCGGTATTGCCGCCTTGGGGGACGATCGACAGTCCGAGGTCCCGGCAGGTGCGCACAGCTGCGGCGACATCCTGCGTCGAGCGCGGGCGCAGCACGGCAACAGCGCTGCTGGTCACGTCTCCATGCCAGTCACGACAGAAGCGCAGCATTTCGCCCGCGTCCGTCAGCACCATATCGTCGCCCAGTGCCGCGCGCAGGGATGCCTGCAGATCCGTAGATGTGCTCATGACGTCCGCCCCCATTGTCTTGCCTTTCCTCCCGGACTGCCGCTTCGAGACCGTCTGCCTTCTTGCAAAAGGGCATCAGATTTTTCGTGGGCGTTCCAAATATTCTGTTTTCAAGCGGATCATATAAGGTTATCAGACAACCTTACAATAGAAATTTTGTCCGCCTGTCGTTGAGGTGTTTCTAAGACGTTTCGGAGCGGTCGAATCCAGGGAGGAGAGACCTGATGCATATCCTGATCATTGGTGCTGCCGGCATGGTTGGCCGCAAACTCGCAGCCAAGCTGACCGCGGACGGCCAGCTGGACGGCAAGCCTATTACCGAAATGACATTGGTGGATGTCGTGACGCCGGAGGCGCCCGTGGGCTTTACCGGCAAGGTCAATGCCAAGGAAGCCGACCTGTCGGCACCCGGCGAAGCCGAATCGCTGGTTGCGGCCCGGCCCGACGTGATCTTCCATCTGGCAGCGATCGTCTCCGGCGAAGCCGAGCTCGATTTCGAGAAGGGCTACCGGATCAATCTCGATGGCACGCGCTATCTGTTCGATGCCATTCGGCTGGCCCATGGCGTGGACGGCTACAAGCCGCGCGTCGTCTTCACGTCATCGATCGCCGTCGTCGGCGCGCCGCTGCCCTATCCGATCCCGGACGAGTATCACACGACGCCGCTGACCAGCTACGGCACCCAGAAGGCGATCTGCGAACTGCTGCTGTCCGACTACAGCCGCCGTGGTTTCTTTGACGGCATCGCCATTCGGCTGCCGACGATCTGCATTCGTCCGGGCAAGCCGAACAAGGCAGCGTCCGGCTTCTTCTCCAATATCCTGCGCGAGCCGCTGGTCGGAAAAGAAGCGATCCTTCCCGTCTCCGACGACGTTCGCCATTGGCACACCTCGCCGCGCTCGGCCGTCGGCTTCCTGATCCATGGGGCAACCATCGATCTCGACACGGTCGGACCGCGCCGGGCGCTTTCCATGCCGGGCCTCAGCGCCACGGTGGGCGAACAGATCGAGGCTCTGCGCCGCGTGGCCGGCGACAAGGCCGTCGCGCTGATCCGCCGTGAGCCGGACGAGATGATCATGAAGATGGTCGCCGGCTGGGCTCCGGGCTTCGAGGCGACACGCGCGAAAGCGCTTGGCTTTACTGCCGAAACCTCCTTTGATGAGATCATCCGCGTGCATATCGAGGATGAACTGGGAGGAAAGCTGTGAGCGGAACAGGTCTGGAGCTAAAGCAGCCGCGCCGGATCGCCTTTCTCGGAACAGGGCTGATGGGCGCGCCGATGGCGCGGCGGCTGCTGGCTGCCGGCCATCAGGTCACAGTCTGGAACCGCGATCCCGCCAAGGCGCAGGCTCTTGCTTCGGACGGTGCTGCCGTGGCCGGGACGGCTGCTGCGGCGGCCAAGGGGTGCGACATCGTCTTCACCATGCTCAGCGACGGCAAGGCCGTCGATGCCGTGCTGTTTGACGGCGGCGTGGCCGGGGCTCTGGTCAGGGGCGCCGTCGTCGTCGACAGCAGCTCGATCTCGCCGCCGATCGCCAAGGATCATTCGGCCCGCCTGAAGGCGCTCGGCATCGCCCATCTCGATGCGCCGGTCTCCGGTGGCGTGGTCGGAGCGCAGGCCGGAACGCTGGCGATCATGGCTGGAGGCGAGGCCGAGGTCATCGAAGGGCTTGCGGACGTGTTTGCAGCTCTTGGCCGGGTGACCCATGTCGGGCCGTCCGGCGCCGGGCAGATCTGCAAGCTCGCCAACCAGCAGATCGTCGCCATCACCATCGGCGCTGTTGCCGAAGCGATGATGCTCGTCGAAGCCGGCGGGGCGAGCCGCGGAAAATTCCGTGAGGCAATCCGCGGCGGTTTTGCCGAGAGCCGAATTCTCGAGCTGCACGGTGCGCGTATGGTCGACCGCAATTTCACACCCGGCGGACCGTCGAAGTTCCAGCTGAAGGATCTCGACGCGGTGAAGGCCATGGCCGATCTGTTTTCACTGGACCTGCCCTTGACCGAGCAGGTGCGCCGCGAGTTTTCCGATTTCGTGGCGGGTGGCGGCGGTGACACGGATCACAGCGGCCTGCTGCTGCATCTGGAAGCAATGAATGCCGCCAAGGGCGGGGAGGGGAAATAATGGCTGAGGACAACAAGGCGCCGCGCCGCCTGCGCTCGCAGGACTGGTTCGACAATCCCGATCATCTCGACATGACGGCGCTCTATCTCGAACGCTTCATGAATTACGGCACCACGCCGGAAGAACTGCGCTCCGGCAAGCCGATCATCGGCATTGCCCAGTCAGGCAGCGATATCAATCCCTGCAACCGACACCATATCGAACTTGCCAAGCGCATCCGCGACGGCATCCGCGATGCCGGCGGTATTCCGATCGAGTTTCCGACCCATCCGCTGTTTGAAAACTGCAAGCGGCCAACCGCGGCACTCGATCGTAACCTTGCCTATCTCGGCCTGGTCGAGATCCTCTACGGCTATCCGCTCGACGGCGTGGTGCTGACCACCGGCTGCGACAAGACCACGCCCTCGGCGCTGATGGCGGCCTCGACCGTCGATATCCCGGCGATCGTTTTCTCCGGCGGACCGATGCTCGATGGCTGGCACGATGGCGACCTGGTCGGCTCCGGCACGGTCATCTGGCGGTCGCGCCGCAAATATGCGGCCGGCGAGATCACCCGCGAAGAGTTTCTCCAGTCGGCGCTCGATTCAGCACCGTCGATCGGCCATTGCAACACCATGGGCACGGCCTCGACGATGAATGCCATGGCGGAAGCGCTCGGCATGTCGCTGACCGGCTGCGCCGCTATTCCGGCTGCCTATCGCGAACGGGGCCAGATGGCCTATCGCACCGGGCGGCGGGCCGTGGAGCTGGTGCTGCAGAACATCAAGCCGTCGGATATTCTCACTCGCGAGGCGTTTCTGAACGCCATCCGGGTCAATTCGGCAATCGGCGGATCGACCAATGCGCAGCCGCATCTGGCCGCCATGGCCAAGCATGCCGGCGTCGAGCTGCATCCCGATGACTGGCAGACCCATGGTTTCGACATTCCGCTGCTGGCCAATGTGCAGCCGGCCGGCGCCTATCTCGGCGAGCGCTTCCATCGGGCTGGCGGCGTTCCCGCTATCATGTGGGAATTGCTGCAGGTTGGCAAACTGGACGGCGGTTGTCCGACGGTGACCGGCCGGACCATGGCGGAAAACCTGGAAGGCCGGGAATCCACCGACCGCGAGGTCATCCTGCCGTTCGACGCGCCGCTCAAAGAGCGCGCTGGCTTCCTGGTGCTGAAGGGCAATCTGTTCGATTTTGCGATCATGAAGATGAGTGTCGTCTCGGCCGGTTTCCGCGAGCGTTATCTGAGCGAGCCCGGCAAGGAAGGCGTGTTCGACGGCAAGGCGGTGGTGTTCGACGGCTCCGAGGATTATCACAAACGCATCAACGATCCGGACCTGAATATCGACGAGCGCACGATCCTGGTGATCCGCGGCGCTGGCCCGCTCGGCTGGCCTGGATCGGCCGAAGTGGTCAACATGCAGCCGCCGGATCACCTGATCAGACAAGGCATTCTCAGCCTGCCGACCATCGGCGACGGTCGCCAGTCTGGCACGGCCGACAGCCCGTCGATCCTCAACGCCTCGCCGGAAAGTGCGGCCGGTGGCGGTCTTGCCTATGTGCGCAGCGGCGACATCATCCGCATCGATTTCAACCATGGCCGTTGCGACATGCTGGTCGAACCGGAAGAAATCGAACGGCGCAAGGCCGACGGTATTCCGGCCGTTCCCGCCGATGCGACGCCGTGGCAGATGCTCTACCGCCGCACGGTGACGCAGCTGTCGGATGGTGCCGTCATCGAGGGTGCCGCCGACTTCCGCAAGCTGGCCGAAAAACTGCCGCGCCATAATCACTGACACTGGCGGATCTCCATTGACAAGGGCGGCCATCGAGCCGCCCTTTTTGCGTTCAGGCACTCGGCTCCGGGCGCGTCAGCACGAATGCCGCGCAGGCAACGAGGATGATGCCGATGCCGCCGCGCCATGTGGTGGAGAGCGGACTTGCGAACCACATGATGGCGAAGCTGACGCTCATCAGCGACACCGAGGCGATCTTGGCCGGGCGCGAGATGGCTCCGTTCTGGCGCCAGTCGGTCAGCGGTTTGCCGTATCTGGGGTGATCGAGCAGCCATTTCTCAAAACGCGGCGAGGAACGGGCGAAGAGGGCGGCGGCGAGGATCATGAAGGGGGTCGTCGGCAGGACCGGCAGGAAGACGCCGATAATGCCGATCGCCACCATCAGCCATCCCAAGGCCAGAAGGACGATCCGCATCTGCACGTTCCTTCCATGAGATGGTGGCAAACGCCGGGCTGTCATGAGCGCGGCATGGAATTGTAGTCAAACAGGTTGGCGGTATCAGGGCAAGGGCAATGGCCCTGCTGCGGCAGGGCCGATTGTCGCTGGAGACTCAGGCGTTCGATGCCGTGGCAGCTTTGGCGCGGTCGTAAGCCGCGACCAGCGCCTTTGCCTTGGCGCGCACGGAACCTGCCTGTTCGCCCGGCTTATAAAGGCTGGTGGCGATGCCGAAACAGGTCACGCCGGCCTTCATATATTCCTCGAAATTGCTTTCGCCGACGCCGCCGACGGCCCCCAACGGGAACTGTGCCGGCAGGATGGCCTTTATGGCCGAAATGCCGGCGGCACCAAGCACGCTGGCGGGGAAAAACTTGAGCGCCGAGGCGCCGGCCTTGATGGCAGCAAGCGCTTCGGTTGGGGTGAAGGCGCCGGGCATGCTGACCATGCCGTGTGTGCCGGCCTGCTGGATGACGGCCGGGTCGGTATTCGGGGTGACGATCAGGTTGGCGCCGATGCCGGCCAGCCGATCGACATCCTCCGGGCTCAGTACCGTTCCGGCGCCGACCAGAATGGACGAGGGGGCGAGCTTGCGGGCCATCTCGATCGAGGTGAAGGGCTCCGGCGAGTTGAGCGGTACTTCGATCGCCTGGAAACCTTCCTCCAGCAGCGCCGCTACGACGCTTTCGATATCGGTCGGGGTGATGCCGCGCAGGATGGCGACGAGATTGCGGTCGAGCGTCGGCCAAGCGATGGTCTGGCGGGTCATGGCAATATCCTTGTCAGTTGGTCGAAAGCAGGGCACGGGCGGCGGCAAACAGGCCGTTTCGCACCAGCGCGCTGCCGTCGAGTGTTTCAGGCTTTGCGCCGGCCAAAGCCAAGGCCTTGGTATAAAGGGCGTTGAGGCTCTCAGAGCCGATCAGGTGAACCGTATCGCCGGGCTTGAAGAAATCGCGCATGGCGGCGATCTCAGCGCCGATCAGGAAGCCCGAAAGACGGGCGGTGGCTTCGTTCTCGACCGGCGTCGACAGCAGGCCGGCAGCGCGGATGGAAAACAGATTGGCCGTCAACGAAAATCCTTCGCCGAGCGCCTGCTGGACCGCCTCTGCGAACACCGGATGGTCCGGCGTGCTGCGGTCGGTGGCAGCGATCGACAGGCGCAGGATCGACTGCTTGCTGAGCAGTTCATAGAGCTCGCCGGTCATCGAAGTGCGAAAGCGCAATACGGTGCCGTCGCGCATATCAACCCATTTGGAATGGGTGCCGGGCAGGCAGAACACGCCGGTTGGATGGCCTGTGGCCGCGGCACCTGCCAGCTGGGTTTCCTCGCCGCGCATCACGTCGAACGGGCCCGTCACCTTCTGGCAGAGGCCGGGCAGGATGTGCACCGGTCGCGAGGCGGCAGGCGAGACGGCGTGGTTCTGCAGATTGGCCAGGGGTGCCGGGGTCTCGACATAGGCGGCTTCCAGCCAGCCGGCGCGCGCACCGGCCATGCCGGCAATCACCACCGGCAGAGAGGCCGGCGCAGACAGGTCGGTAAGATTTTTCTCCAGCACGGCGGCAAAACGATTGTCGGCAGCGCAGGCCGACATGCCATCGGGCGACTGGCATTCGCCGAGCACATGGCCGTCACGATCGACCAGCCAAAGCCGGAAATTGCTGGTTCCCCAGTCTGCGAGCGCAACATAAGATGCGCCCGCTGCGGTTTCGGCCGGATCGCTCATCGTGTCGCGGCGTCCTTACTTCAGGTCTTCCGGCAGCAGGGCGGCCGGGATGTTCTGATAGCTGACCGGACGCAGGAAGCGGCGGATGGCCATCGTGCCGACCGAGGTTGCACCGAAATTGGTGCTGGCCGGATAGGGGCCGCCATGCACCATGGCGTCGCAGACTTCAACGCCGGTCGGGAAGCCATTGGCCAGCACGCGGCCGGCCTTGCGCTCCAGGACGGGCATCAGGCGACGGCCGAGTTCCGTGTCGCCATCGTCCATCTGCAGGGTGCAGGTCAACTGGCCCTCAAGGCTTTCGGCAACCTTCAGCATCTCGTCCTTGTCGCTGACCGTCACCACGACGCCGAGCGGTCCGAAGACTTCCTCGCCGAGTTCGTGATTGGCCAGCCATTCCTTGCCGGTGGTGGCAAAGAGATAAGGCGTGGCATTGCGCAGGTCGCAGCTGGAGGTCAGCACGGCCTGAACGCCGGCGGTCGCGGCAATGCGGTCGGCGCCCTTGCGATAGGCATTGGCAATGCCGTCGGTCAGCATGGTCTGCGGCGCGACGCCGGCGAGACCGTCCTTGGCAGAGGCGACGAAAGCGTCGGCCTCAGTGCTTTCGATCAGCACGGCAATGCCTGGATTGGTGCAGAACTGGCCGGCACCCATGGTGAGCGATCCGGCCCAGCCCTTGGCGATGGTTTCGCCACGGGCGGCCAGCGCTTCCGGCAGCAGGAACATCGGGTTGACCGAACCCAGCTCGCCGAAGAAGGGGATCGGCTCGGGACGGCTGACGCAGAGGTCGAACAGGGCGCGGCCACCGGCCAGCGAACCGGTGAAACCGACGGCGCGGATCAGCGGGTGCTTGACCAGCGCAATGCCGACATCGTGGCTGCCGCCCTGGACGAGCGAGAAGACGCCCGGATGCATGCCGAGGCGCTTGATCGCCGCGTCGATGGCCTGGGCGACGATTTCGCCGGTGCCGGGATGGGCTTCATGACCCTTGACGACAACCGGGCAACCGGCTGCCAGCGCGGAGGCGGTGTCACCGCCGGCGGTCGAGAAGGCCAGCGGGAAGTTGGAGGCACCGAAGACGGCAACCGGGCCGATCGGGCGCTGCATCAGACGGATATCGGGGCGCGGCAGCGGCTGACGATCCGGCAGGGCGGCGTCGTAGCGGCGGTCGAGATAGTCGCCCTTCAGAATATGGGAGGCGAACAGGCGGAGCTGGCCGGTGGTGCGGCCGCGCTCGCCGTTGAGGCGGGCTTCCGGCAGGCCGGTTTCCTGCGTGCCGATCAGGGTGATGGCTTCGCCACGCTTGTCGAGTTCCTCGGCAATGGCTTCCAGCAGGGCAGCTCGTTCGGCGCGGGTCGAGTAGCCGAAGCTCGCAAAGGCTTCTTCGGCGGCTTTGACGGCGCGGTCGACTAGGTCAGGCGTGCCGATGGAGAAGGTGTGCGCATCGCCGGTGGCGGGCCGTGAGGTAAAGGTCCCGTTGCCTTCGACCCATTCTCCTGCGATCAGGTGTTTCCCGGTCAAATTCAGCGTCATCCTGCTATCCTTTCAAAACAATTGGTTATTGCAGAGCGAAGCCTTGTCGGCCACCGCATTCTGCTGAATGCCTTCGCATGCGATCAGGCTGCCCGGCCGCTGGTCGGCCGCCGGGGCCGTCTTACTCGATGAAGGCTTCGACTTCGTGACGCTCCGCCGTGAGGAAGGCGTCGGCCACAAGCCGCAGCGGCTGGAAATCCGCATCGCTGGTCCGGGTGCGAACCAGTTCCGCAAAGCGCGTGTAGATGCGGGCATATTCCCGATCCGGCCCTTCGACGGTCAGCGTCTCGTCTATATAGAGTTCCGCACCGCCCTTTGCGAGCCGCAAGGTGCCCTGATCCGTCTTGACAACGATATCCCAGGTCTGCGGGCCTTCCTGGCGCCAGTCGAATTCAGCGGTGATCGGTGCCCCGGCGGCGCTTCTCATCTGCAGGCTGGCCGCAATCGGCTGCTGGCGATTGGCGGGGAAGGACAGCGATGCCTTTTCGACAAGGGTCTGGCCCGGAATGATGGCGGTCAGGATGGACAGGGCGTTGATGCCGGGATCGAAAACGCCGAAGCCGCCCGCTTCCCAGATCCAGGCCTGGCCGGGGTGCCAGCGCCGCACGTCTTCTTTCCAGGTAATCTCGATCCCGGCGATTGTCTTATCGGACAGCCATTCGCGGGCCGGCTCGACGCCGTTGGCAAAGCGCGAATGCCAGGTGGCAAACAGCGAGACACCGGCCTTATCGGCCAGTTCGGCCAGAGCCTGCGCTTCGCCGATGGTGGCGGCCGGCGGCTTTTCGAGCAGCACGTCTAGACCGGCGGCAATCGCCTTCTTTGCCATGTCGAAGCGCACTTCCGGCGGCGTGCAGAGCGAGATGGCGCGAATGTCCGGCCGGGCCGTCAGAAACGCGTCATAGCTTTCGAAGTTCTCGGCGCTGTCGATCTTGCCATGGCGGCTGATAGCGGCCTGGATGACGAAATCGTCGCCATTCTCCACCGATGGAATGTGCTGGTCGCGGGCAATCTTGCCGACGCCTGCCAGCGCCAGTCCAATGCGATCCGTTGCGGTCATGATCCCAATCCGTTCTTGGCGTTTGTCAGGGATGTTCGGTTTTCCCGAAAAGACAAACGAAAACAAAAGAAGCTTAAGCTGGCCCGGTTCACTTAAGAACCAGGCCAATCCTTTAGTGCGAGTCCTTGCCGACATCGCTGCCGCGACAACCCTTCAGGAAGTCGAAATCCGCGCCGGTATCGGCTCCTTCGACATGATCGTGGAACATGCGGGCATAACCGCTGGCCGGAGGCTCGACGGACGGACGCCAGGCCGACAGGCGCAGCTGCATTTCCTCGTCGGTAATGTCGAGATGAATGCGGCGGTTGGCCACATCAAGCTCGATCATGTCACCGTTGCGCACGATCGCCAGCGGACCGCCGACAGCGGCTTCCGGCGAAGTGTGTAGCAGGACGGTGCCATAGGCGGTGCCGGACATGCGCGCATCCGAAATGCGGATCATGTCGGTGATGCCCTTGCGCAGAACCTTCGGCGGCAGGCCCATGTTGCCGACTTCGGCCATGCCTGGATAGCCGCGCGGACCACAGTTCTTGAGCACCATGACGCAGTTTTCGTCGATGTCGAGCGCCTCGTCGTTGATCTTGGCCTTGTAGTCGTCGATATCCTCGAACACCACGGCGCGGCCGCGATGCTGCATCAGGTGGACGGAGGCTGCGGACGGCTTCAGCACGCAGCCCTTCGGCGCGAGATTGCCGCGCAGGACGGCAATACCGCCCTGCTGGGTCAGGGCTTCGCTGACGGGACGGATGACGTCCTCGTTCCAGTTGCGCACGTCCTTGACCTCGTCCCAGATCGGGCCGCCGGAGACGGTCAGCGCGTCCTTGTGCAGCTTGCCGGCTTCGCCGAGCATCTTCAGGACAACCGGAAGGCCGCCGGCATAGAAGAATTCTTCCATCAGGTATTTGCCTGATGGCATCAGGTTGACGACCGTCGGGATGTCGCGTCCACAGCGGTCCCAGTCGTCGAGCGTCAGGTCGATGCCGACGCGGCCGGCCATGGCAAGCAGATGCACGACGGCATTGGTGGAGCCGCCGATCGCGCCGTTGGTGCGGATGGCATTCTCGAAGGCTTCCTTTGTCAGAATGTCGGACGGCTTCAGGTCGTCTTTGACCATCTGCACGATACGACGGCCGGACAGCTGCGCCATGACGCGGCGACGGCTGTCGACGGCGGGGATCGCGGCATTGCCGGACAGCGCCATCCCCAGCGATTCGATCATCGAGGCCATGGTCGAGGCCGTGCCCATGGTGTTGCAGGTGCCGGTCGAGCGCGACATGGAGGCTTCGGCCTCCAGGAATTCTTCCTGGGTCATCTCGCCGGCCTTGACGGCTTCGGAGAACTTCCACAGATGCGTGCCGGAGCCGACCCGTTCGCCACGGAAATAACCGTTCAGCATCGGGCCGCCGGTGACCATGATCGACGGGATGTCGGTCGAGGCGGCGCCCATCAGCAGCGATGGGGTGGTCTTGTCGCAGCCGACGAGCAGGACCGCGCCGTCGATCGGCTGGCCGCGCATGGCTTCCTCGACGGCCAGTGCCGCGAGGTTGCGGTACATCATCGCCGTGGGACGGAAGGTGTTTTCGGAGGCCGAGAAGACCGGGACTTCAACCGGGAAGCCGCCGGCTTCCCAGACGCCGGCCTTCACCTTTTCAGCCAGATCGCGCAGATGGCCGTTGCAGGGGGTCAGGTCGGACCAGGTGTTCATGATGCCGATCACAGGGCGACCGTCGAAGAGGTCGTGCGGGTAGCCCTGGTTCTTCATCCAGCCGCGGTGATAGATGGTATCGCGCGACGTGCCGCCGTACCAATGCTGCGACCGGAGTTTACGGGGCCAGGCTGCTGGCTTGAAAGCGCTCATGGCGTATCTCGATTCTGTTCAATGCGGTCGTGATGGGCCGCGATACGGCGGCCCGGAGCTCAAAGCATTTCGATGCGAAGACTGTCTTCTTCGGCAATCTTCAACGGGTTCTTCAGGGCCAGGCCGAATTGTGGCGAGCTGATCTCGAAGACATCGCCGGCCTGCGTCGTGATGCCGTCGGCGACCGACAGGGTCGCTGTGCCGAACATATGCACATGCAGGTCGCCCGGCTGGCGGAACAGCTGGTATTTGAAGTGGTGGTATTCCAGGTTCGCCAGGGTGTGCGACATGTTGGCCTCGCCCGATAGGAAAGGCTTTTCCCACAGGACTTTGCCGTCGCGCAGAATGCGCGAGGTGCCGATCACTTCGTCCGGCAGGGGACCGACCAGCATTTCCGGCCCGAAGGAGGCTGGGCGCAGCTTGGAATGGGCCAGAAAGAGATAGTTGATCTTCTCGGTGACGTGGTCGGAGAATTCGTTGGCCAAGGAGAAGCCGAGGCGGAAGGGTGTGCCATCGGCGCTGATGATGTAATAGCCGGCGATCTCGGGTTCTTCGCCACCGTCCAGCGCGAAGGAGGGGGAGACCAGCGGCTCGCCAGGAGCCACGGCCATCGTGCCGGTACCCTTGTAGAACCATTCCGGCTGGACGCCCTTTTCGCCGGGCTTGGGCTTGCCGCCCTCCATACCCATGCGGAACATCTTCATGCTGTCGCTCATGCCGGCCGTGTCGGCATGCATGCTGTCGCGGGCCGAAGCCGAGCCGGTATGGGTGAGGCCCGTGCCCGTCAGCGCCATATGGCCGGCATCGGGGTGACGCACCGGACAATCGAGCGCGCCCTTGTCGGCCAGCGCGGTCAGATCGACCGTGTCGCCAAGGCCGCGGCGCTCGATGGCGACGGCCAAGCTGATACCGTCGGAAATGGCGGCTTTCGCCAGATCATATGTGCTTGAGGCGCCCTGGACCAGCCGCGCGACATCGCCTTCGCGGCAGATGACGCCGCCGGCCTTGAGTTGCGAGAGATACATGTTCGTGCTTCCTCAGACTGCTTTGTTCTTGTTGTAGACGTCGAAGAACACGGCAGCGAGCAGCACCAGGCCCTTGACGAGCTGCTGGTAATCGATGCCGAGACCCATGATCGACATGCCGTTGTTCATCACGCCCATGATCAGCGCGCCGATGACCGCGCCGGTGATCTTGCCGACGCCGCCGGATGCCGATGCACCGCCGATGAAGCAGGCCGCAATGACGTCAAGCTCGAAGCCGACGCCGGCTTTCGGCGTTGCCGAGTTGAGGCGAGCGGCGATAATCATGCCGGCGAGCGCTGCCAGGACGCCCATATTGACGAAGGTGTAGAACGTCAGCCGCTCGGTGTTGATGCCGGAAAGCTTGGCCGCCTTCTCGTTGCCGCCCATCGCATAGATACGGCGGCCGATGGTGGAGCGTGTGGTGATGAAGGCGTAAAGTGCGATCAGCACGCCCATGATGACGAGAACGTTCGGCAGGCCGCGATAGGTTGCCAGCTGGAAGCCGAGGAATACCGCAACGATGCTGATGATTGCCATCTGCACGGCAAAGAACACGAAGGGCTCGTTCTCGCTGCCATGCTGTTCGTTGACCTGACGATTGCGGAAGCCGAAGTA
Organism: Agrobacterium sp. a22-2; assembly: GCF_012276985.1. GTDB lineage: Bacteria > Pseudomonadota > Alphaproteobacteria > Rhizobiales > Rhizobiaceae > Allorhizobium. Next base: position 164,639 of record NZ_JAAXMM010000011.1, read on the forward strand.
GATGGCAAGAGCGACCAGGACCAGAACGACGGCGAGGGCAAAGTAGTTCTTGATCAGGCTGGTGGCCGGATCAGTGAAGGACAGGAAATCGGGGATAAAACCGGTCGAGAGGATCTGGAATTCCTTCGGAAATGGACCGATCGGACGGTTCTGCAGCACGAGATAGGTCAGGCCGCGGAAAACGAGCATGCCGGCCAGCGTGACGATGAAGGCTGGGATCTTCTGGTAGGCGACCCAATAGCCCTGTGCCGCTCCCAAAATACCGCCGAGGATCAGGCAGAGCGGAATGACCAGCGCGAAATGCATGCCCCATTTGACCAGCATGATGGCCGAGAGGGCGCCGACGAAGGCCACGATTGAGCCGACCGACAGGTCGATATGCCCCGCGACGATGATCAGCAGCATGCCGAGCGCCATGATGACGATGAAGGAGTTCTGCAGCACCAGGTTGGTGATGTTGACAGGCTTGAACAGCACGCCGCCGGTCACAACCTGGAAGAAGACCATGATGATGACGAGCGCGACAAGCAGGCCGTATTCGCGAATGTTCTTCCTCAGATAGTCCCCGACGGATGTTTTGGACGTTTCGGTTTTGGCTTCGGTGACCATTAGTGTTTCTCCCCGGAGCGCATAATGGCGCGCATGATGGATTCTTGGCTTGCTTCTTCCTTTGAAAGCTCAGCGACGATGCGTCCTTCGTTCATGACGTAGATGCGGTCGCAGGTTCCCAGAAGTTCGGGCATTTCCGATGAGATCATCAGGATGCCTTTGCCTTCGGCGGCAAGCTGGTTGATGATGGAGTAGATTTCGAACTTCGCCCCGACGTCGATACCGCGGGTCGGTTCATCGAGGATCAGTACCTCGGGATTGGTGAACAGCCACTTGGACAGAACGACCTTCTGCTGGTTGCCGCCCGAGAGGTTGACCGTTTCCTGATAGATCGAATGCGAGCGGATGCGCAGCTTGGCGCGGTAGTCGGTAGCAACCTTGGCTTCCTTGCGGTCGTCGATGATGCCGTTTGACGATACGGCATTCAGGTTCGACAGCGTGGTGTTGCGCATGATGTTGTCGATCAGCACGAGACCCAAGTGTTTGCGGTCTTCGGTGACGTAGGCAAGGCCGGCGTCGATCGCCTTCGGGATGGTGCTGACATCGACGGGCTTGCCGCGCATCGAGACTTCGCCGGTGATCTTGTGGCCCCAGGACTTGCCGAACACGCTCATGGCGGTCTCGGTGCGTCCGGCACCCATCAGTCCGGCAATGCCGACCACTTCGCCGGCGCGCACGTTGAAATTGACGTCATGCAGGAACTGCCGGTCGCGATGGTTCTGGTGGAAGACGTTCCAGTTCTTCACTTCCAGCAGGGTTTCGCCAATCTTGGGAACGCGCGGTGGATAACGGTCTTCCATCTCGCGGCCGACCATGCCTTTGATGATGCGGTCTTCGCCGATATCTTCGCTGTGACAGTCGAGCGTTTCGACGGTGCCGCCGTCGCGCAGGATGGTGATCTTGTCGGCGACCTTCTTGATCTCGTTCAGCTTGTGCGAAATGATGATCGAGGTCATGCCCTGCTTGCGGAATTCCATGAGCAGCTGCAGCAGCGCGTCGGAATCGGTTTCGTTGAGCGAGGCCGTCGGTTCGTCGAGAATGAGAAGGCGCACCTTCTTGGACAGCGCCTTGGCGATTTCCACCAGCTGCTGCTTGCCGACGCCGATATCGGTAATGCGTGTCGTGGGCGAATCCTTGAGGCCGACCTTGTCCAGCAGCGTCTTGGTGCGCGCGAAGGTCTGCGGCCAGTGGATCACGCCATTGGTGGCGATTTCGTTGCCGAGGAAGATGTTCTCGGCAATCGACAGGAGCGGCACGAGCGCCAATTCCTGGTGAATGATGATGATGCCGAGATGTTCGCTGTCGGAAATCGTCGAGAAGCGGCGAAGTTCGCCGTCGAAGTGGATTTCGCCATCGTAGGTGCCCGCGGGGTAAACGCCACTCAGGACCTTCATCAGGGTCGATTTGCCGGCGCCGTTTTCGCCGACAAGCGCGTGGATTTCGCCTTCGCGGACCTTCAGATTGACATCGTCCAGGGCCTTGACGCCCGGAAACGTCTTGGTAATGCCCCGCATCTCGAGAATGATTTTGTCCATGTGCAAGAATTCCACGCCAGCCTGCTTAACGATCAGGTCAGACCGACAATGCAAGCTCCCTCATCATGATAGAAAGGGGTCCGCGACGGATCGCGGACCCCGGGAAACAGCAGATCTTAGTTGTCGATCTGGGCTTCGGTGTAGTAGCCGGCGCCAACCAGGATTTCCTTGGCGTTCGACTTGTCAACCGCAACCGGCTTCAGCAGGAAGGACGGAACGACCTTGACACCGTTGTTGTAGGTCTTGGTGTCGTTGATTTCCGGTTCCTTGCCGCCGATGATGGCTTCAACCATGCCGACGGTAACCTTGGCGAGTTCGCGCGTGTCCTTGAACACGGTCGAATTCTGTTCGCCAGCGAGGATCGACTTGACGGACGGCAGTTCGGCGTCCTGGCCGGTGACGATCGGCATCGGCATGTCGCCGGAGCCGTAGCCTACGCCCTTGAGAGCCGAGATGATGCCGATCGAGAGACCGTCGTAAGGCGACAGGACACCGTCAACCTTGGCGTCGGTATAGGTCGAGGACAGCAGGTTTTCCATGCGGGCCTGTGCAACTGCACCGTCCCAACGCAGCGTGCCAACCTGGTCCATGCCCATCTGGCCGGACTTGACGACGATCTTGCCCGAGTCGATCAGGGGCTGCAGGACCGACATTGCGCCATCGTAGAAGAAGAAGGCGTTGTTGTCGTCCGGCGAACCGCCGAAGAGTTCGACATTCTTAGGCTCGGTTGCGGCATCAAGGTTCAGGCCCTTGACGAGCGAGGTTGCCTGGAGAACGCCGACCTGGAAGTTGTCGAAGGTCGCGTAGTAGTCGACATTGGCCGAGTCGCGGATCAGGCGGTCATAAGCGATGACCTTGACGCCGGCATCGGCCGACTTCTGCAGGATGTCGGACAGGGTCGTGCCGTCGATGGCGCCGATGATGAGAACCTTGGCACCCTTGGTGACCATGTTTTCGATCTGGGCGAGCTGGTTCGGGATGTCGTCATCGGCAAACTGCAGGTCCGGGGTGTAGCCGGCTTCCTTGAACAGCTTTTCCATGGTCTCACCGTCGGAGATCCAGCGGGTCGAGGTCTTGGTCGGCATCGAGATGCCAACGGTGCCCTTGTCCTGCGCAAATGCGGCGGTGGACAGAAGCGATGCGCCCAGTGCGATGGACGCAATTAGAGTGGTGAACTTTTTCACAGGAACCTCCCAATGTTGCCAGGCGGCCCCAGCTCCGTCTGCCAGCCGCCCGAAAAAGAACCAGCACGCAGACAATGCGGCGTGATCCGGTCGCGACTCTTATCGTCCGTCCCATATCGATCAAATGAATTATTTGACATACTGCATACCATCATTGATATGTGACCTATGACCGACACGCTTGCCAACCGTCTGCAGCCCAAACATTTTAGCTTGATCAAGGCTGTTGCCGAGACGGGCCAGCTCAGTCTTGCGGCCCATGCCTTGTCGATTACCCAGCCTGCGGCATCGCGCATGCTGGCCGATGTCGAGCGGCTGGTGGGTGCTCCAGTCTTTATCAGGACGCCGAAAGGCATGGAGCCGACGGCGGTCGGAAGGGCTCTCGCCAGGCGGGCGCACGGGCTGCTGGAAGAGTTCCGCGAGGCGGCGCGAGAGGTCGACGCGATCAAGCGCGGGTTGATCGGTTCCGTCAGGGTTGGTGCGGTCACGGGCGGGGCTCTAGGCTATATCGTGCCGGCAATCCGGGCCTTGAAGGCCGAAGCGCGCACGGCCGATATCCACGTCGACGTGGCGCCCAGCGGCTCGCTGATTTCCGACCTTCGCTCGGGGCAACTGGACTTCATCCTCGGGCGGATTCCCGTGGGCACGGATGCCCGGCAATTCGATGTTCGCCATGCGCGCGTCGAGGAGGTGGATCTGCTGGTGCATCAGAGTCATCCTCTGGCTTTTGCCTCCAAACTGGAGATGAACGATCTGGTGCATTTCTCCTGGGTGATGCAGGGGCCCGGTGCACCGGTGCGCCAGGCGGTGGAGAGCGTCTTCATCGAGGCGGGCGCTGCAATTCCTTCCGACATCGTTAATACGACGTCACTTCTGGTGATGATCGCCATGCTCGCCACCTCCTACGCGATCGCTCCGATGTCGAGCGAGGTGTCGGATCTGCTCTGTCGCCATACGACCGGCTCGGGCCTCTGCCGGCTCGATATCCGCACGCCGATCATCGTTGCGCCCTATCACCTGATCACGCTCAAGGGCAAACGCAGCACGCCGGTGGCCGAACGGCTGTGCGATCTCGTGTTGCACGAATTCATGACACGGCGTCTGGATTGAGCGAAACAGCGCCGGAGGGATCCAAAGCGCATTGGATCCGCGGCAGGCATTCCCATGGCATCGCCTTTCGAAAACCTGGATCGGGCAATCCCACATCGTCGCGTTTCGGACGCGTCCTGTATTTTTGCGACATAAGCCGCAAACCTGTTGAATCTGGCTTGTTGGAGCGAATAATCCGCCATTATATGCGCGGATTGGGCTGGACAGGAGGGGCGCCTTCTGATCGTGTCCGCAACGAAAATATGACTAAAGTTTCACTGCAATGACTGACTTGGACTGAGGGGAGATTGGCTTGAAGATCGGTTCGCCAAGGGAAATTTTTCAAGGGGAGGCGCGGGTCGCCATGACCCCGGACAGTGCAATCCAGTTGAAGAAGCTGGGCTATGATTGCGTCATCGAGGCGGGAGCGGGCAAGGCGGCCGGCTTTTCCGATGATGCGTATCGCGCTGTCGGTGTCGATGTGGTGGAGACTGCCGAGACGCTGTTCGCATCCGTTGACGTGATTGCCAAGGTGCGTCCGCCGGAGCCGGCGGAAGTCGATCGGCTTTCGTCCGGCAAGACGCTGATTTCGTTCTTCTATCCGGCCCAGAGCAAGGACCTTCTGGAGCAGGCCAAGTCGACTGGTGCCAACGTGATCGCCATGGACATGGTGCCGCGCATCAGCCGCGCCCAGAAGATGGATGCCCTGTCGTCGATGGCCAATATTGCCGGCTATCGCGCCGTGATCGAGGCTGGCAGCAATTTCGGCCGCTTCTTCACCGGCCAGGTGACGGCGGCCGGCAAGGTTCCGCCCGCCAAGGTTCTGGTCATCGGCGCCGGCGTCGCCGGTCTCGCCGCGATCGGCACGGCCACCTCGCTTGGCGCCATTACCTATGCCTTCGACGTTCGCCCTGAAGTGGCCGAGCAGATCGAGAGCATGGGCGCGCAGTTCGTCTATCTCGATTTCACTGAGGCCCAGGATGGCGCTGCGACCGGTGGCTATGCCGCCCCGTCCTCGCCGGAGTTCCGCGAAAAGCAACTCGCCAAGTTCCGCGAACTTGCACCGGAGATCGACATCGTCATCACCACGGCGCTGATCCCCGGCCGCGATGCGCCGAAGCTGTGGCTCGCCGACATGGTGGCTGCCATGAAGCCGGGCTCGGTGGTGATCGATCTTGCTGCCGAACGCGGCGGCAATTGCGACCTCACCGTGCCGGATCAGAAGATCGTCTCCGACAATGGCGTGACCGTGGTCGGCTATACGGATTTCCCGAGCCGCATGGCGGCGCAGTCCTCGACGCTCTATTCCACCAATATCCGCCATATGATGACCGACCTGACGCCGGCCAAGGACGGCGTACTGGTTCACAACATGGAAGACGACGTCATCCGGGGCGCGACGGTCACCTATCAGGGCGAGATCACCTTCCCGCCGCCGCCGCCGAAGATCAAGGCGATCGCGGCCGCCAAGCCGAAGGAAAAGGCCAAGGAGCTGACGCCCGAGGAGAAGCGAGCCAACGAGATCGCCGCCTTCAAGGCCCAGACCAAGAGCCAGGTCGGCCTGCTGGTCGTTGCCACGCTGCTGTTGTTGCTGGTCGGTGCCTATGCGCCCGAAAGCTTCATGGGCCATTTCATCGTCTTCGTGCTGGCCTGCTTCATCGGCTTCTCGGTCATCTGGAATGTCAGCCATTCGCTGCATACGCCGCTGATGGCCGTGACCAATGCCATTTCCGGCATCGTCATCCTTGGCGCTCTGCTGCAGGTCGGGTCCAGCAACTGGCTCGTCGTTATCCTGGCCTCCCTGTCGGTTTTGATCGCCACGATCAATATCGTCGGTGGCTTCCTCGTCACCCGGCGCATGCTCGCCATGTTCCAGAAGTCTTGAGGGGGATCAGGTCATGACGATCGGTATCGTTTCCGCCGCCTATATCGCTGCGGCTGTTCTTTTCATTCTCTCGCTCGGCGGCCTGTCCGGCCAGGAGAGCGCCAAGCGCGCCGTGTGGTACGGCATCACAGGCATGGGCCTTGCCGTAGTCGCGACGGTGTTCGGCCCTGGCGTCGGCAACTGGTTTATCATTCTTCTGATGATCGCTGGCGGTTCGGTCATGGGCTATTACGTCGCAAGCCGCGTCCAGATGACCGAGATGCCGCAGCTGGTTGCGGCGCTGCATTCCTTCGTTGGTCTGGCCGCCGTGTTCATCGGCTTCAATGCCGAGCTTGAACTCGGTACGGTTCTGGCCCTGAAGGCGGCCGGCGGCGATTTGACGACACTGGCCGGCTTTGCTGAAAAGCTCGCCCACAAGGATGCGGTGGAAATCGCCATCCTCAAGGTCGAGGTCTTCCTCGGCGTGTTCATCGGCGCCGTCACTTTCACCGGCTCGGTCATCGCCTTCGGCAAGCTGGCCGGCAAAGTGGACGGCAAGGCCAAGAAGCTGCCCGGCGGGCATTTCCTCAATGCCGGCGCGGCCCTCGCTTCGCTGGTCCTGCTGATCCTGTTCTTCAACGGCGCCGGAATCTGGACCCTGGTCCTGATGACGCTGCTGGCCTTCTTCATCGGCTATCACCTGATCATGGGCATCGGCGGCGCCGACATGCCGGTGGTGGTCTCCATGCTGAACAGCTATTCCGGCTGGGCGGCGGCGGCCATCGGTTTCACGCTCGGCAATGATCTGCTGATCGTCACCGGCGCGCTGGTCGGCTCGTCAGGCGCGATCCTGTCCTACATCATGTGCAAGGCGATGAACCGCTCCTTCGTTTCGGTCATCCTCGGCGGCTTCGGCACGGTAACGGGACCGGCCATGGAGATCGAGGGCGAACAGATCGCCATCGATGCCGAGGGCGTTGCCTCGGCTCTCAACGAAGCCGACAGCGTCATCATCGTTCCGGGCTACGGCATGGCCGTTGCCCAGGCACAGCAGGCCGTCTCGGAACTGACCCGCAAGCTGCGCGCCAGCGGCAAGGAGGTGCGTTTCGCCATCCATCCGGTGGCGGGCCGTCTGCCCGGCCACATGAACGTGCTGCTGGCGGAAGCCAAGGTACCTTACGACATCGTCATGGAAATGGACGAGATCAACGACGACTTCCCGAATACGGACGTCGTCATCGTCATCGGCTCCAACGACATCGTCAACCCGGCGGCAGAGGAAGACCCGAACTCGCCGATCGCCGGCATGCCGGTGCTGCAGGTGTGGAAGGCCAAGCAGGTCTTCGTCTCCAAGCGCGGCCAGGGCACCGGCTATTCCGGCATCGAGAACCCGCTGTTCTACAAGGACAACACGCGGATGTTCTACGGCGACGCTAAGAAGTCGGTGAGCGAACTGCTGCCGATGATCAAGTAGGACGGCGCTTTACGCGAGACTTGAAGAAGCCGGGTGGAGACGCCCGGCTTTTTCGTGGGCGCTATCGAAGCGAAAAACGCTCTCAACCCATCAAATGTCAAAATACTCCGGCCGGTCGAGGTCGGCGATGAGGCCGGGTTGGGTTGGGTGCCAGCCGAGCGCGTCGCGGGTCTGTTGGCTTGAGGCGCGGTTGTCGATGGCGGCGAAATGGGCGAACCAGCCGAAGTGTTCAGCGGCCTGCTCGGGGGAAGTAGCGATGACCGGCAGGTTCAACCGGCGGCCGATCACGCCGGCGATGTCGCGGAACGGGATTCCCTCTTCCGCGACACCGTGATAACGCCCGCCGGCAAGTCCCTTTTCCAGCACCAGTCGGTAGAGCTTTGCGGCATCAAGCCGGTGCACGGCGGGCCAGTCGTTCATGCCCTCGCCGATATAGGCGGAGACGCCCTTTTCACGGGCTATGCCGATCAGGATCGGCACGAAGCCGTGGTCGCCATCACCGTGCACCGACGGCGGCAGCCGCACCACCGAGACGCGTATGCCGGCCTCAGTCATCGAAAGGGCCGTCTGCTCGGACACCCGCGGGATCGACGAGCCGTAGGCCGGCGGTGTGTCTTCGGTCGCAAGGGCTGTTCGGGTCAGCAGTCCCGTGGCGGAGGTGACGATCAGGGCGCGTCCTGTGCCGGCCAGCGCCTGGCCGAGAGCCTCGATGGCGCAGCGGTCGACTTCGCAATTCTCCTTGAATCTTGAGAAATCATGGTTGAAGCCGGTGTGAATGACGGCATCTGCCACCGCCGCACCGCTTTTCAGGCTGTCGAGGTCTTCCAGATTGCCGCGATGGGCTTTGGCGCCGGCAGCGGTCAGTGCCGCGGCAGCCTTGTCGGAGCGCACCAGGCCGAGGACCTCGTGGCCTGCCTGGATCAGTTCTTGGACGACGGCCGAGCCAACAAAGCCCGTGGCGCCGGTGACGAAAACACGCATCGTATCTCTCCTTGTTATGTTGCTCGGCGCCGTCGTGCGGCTCCGTTGAGGGAGAGATAAGGGTTTGCGGGCATACGATCTATGCTGTAAAATCCGGATAAACTTCGCCATCGTCCTGGAATTTTGGATGGACCCGCTGTCAAACGTGCTGTCGCTGCTCAAGCCGCGCAATTATTTATCGGCCGGTTTCGAGGCGGGCGGCGACTGGTCGATCCAGTTTCCCGACCAACAGGAAGGCATCAAATGCGGCGCCGTGGTCTCCGGCGAATGCTGGCTGGCGGTGGATGGCGTTACCGACGTCGTGCGCCTTCGGCCGGGCGACTGTTTCCTGTTGCCGAGCGGTCGGCCTTTCCGGCTGGCAACCGATCTTGCTTGGCCCGCGGTCGATGCCGCCTCGGTGTTTCTGGCGCCGCGCGAGGGCAGCATTGCCCGGTTGAACAGTGGCCGGGATTTCTCGCTGGTCAGCAGCCGGTTCGGGCTTTCCGGCAATCATGCCGGCTTTCTGCTGCGGATGCTGCCGCCCATCGTCCTCATCCGCGACCAGGCCGGGCAGGCGGTGCTGCGCTGGTCGGTCGAACGCATGATGCAGGAATTGCGGGATCCGCAGCCCGGCGGCTTTCTGGTGGTCGAGCACCTCGCCCATATGATCCTTCTCCAGGCGCTGAGGCTGCATCTGGCGGAGGGGGCGGCGACCGGCGTCGGCTGGCTCTTTGCTCTTGCCAACAAGCAGATGAGCGCGGCGATCGGTGCCATGCATGCGGACCCGGCCCATCGCTGGACCTTGCAGGCCCTGGCGTCGCAGGCCGGCATGTCGCGATCCAGCTTTGCCTTGAAATTCAAAGAAACCGTCGGCACATCACCTCTGGACTACCTGACGCAATGGCGCATGGCGCTGGCCGCCGACAGGCTGGAAACATCCGAGGATCCGCTGTCGATCATCGCGCCGTCCCTGGGCTACGAATCCGAGGCGGCGTTCAGTACGGCGTTCAAACGGGTCATGGGATGCTCGCCGCGGCGCTACAGCCGCGGTTGATCCTGCCTCACATCACCGCGCCCAGCTGCCACGGCACGAATTCGTTGTCGCCGAGGCCGCAGAGTTCGGACTTGGTCTTGGTCCCGGAGGCGGTGGCCAGGACATGGGCGAGGATTTCACGGCCCTTGGCTTCGATCGACACGCCGGCGCTGACGATATCGCCGCAGTTGAGGTCCATATCTTCGCGCATGTCGTCATAGAGGCGGCTGTTGGTGGCGAGTTTGATGGTCGGAGCCGGTTTTGAGCCGAAGGCCGAGCCGCGGCCGGTGGTGAAGACCACGAGCTGGGCACCGCCGGCAATCTGGCCGGTGGCCGAGACAGGGTCGTAACCGGGTGTGTCCATGAAGACGAAGCCTGGCGTCTCGATGCGTTCGCCATAGTTCAACACGCCGGTCAGCGGCGTGCTGCCAGCCTTGGCGGCCGCACCCAGCGATTTTTCCAGAATTGTGGTCAGTCCACCCAGCTTGTTGCCGGGGCTCGGGTTGTTGTCCATCGAGCCGTTGTTCATGCGGGTATAGTTTTCCCACCAGTCGATCCGTTCGATCAGCTTTTCGCCGATGGCGCGCGAGGCGGCGCGGCGCAGCAGCAACTGTTCGGCGCCATAGATTTCCGGCGTTTCCGACAGCACGACCGTGCCGCCCATGGCGACCAGCCGGTCCGAGGCGATGCCGAGCGCCGGATTGGCGGTGATGCCGGAAAATCCGTCCGATCCGCCGCATTGCAGGGCGAGCTTCAACTCCGAGGCATGGATCGGCTCGCGCTTGATATCGTTGACTGCCGGCAACAGGGCACGGATATGATCGACGATGCGGGCGATGGTGGCCAGCGTGCCGCCGCTGTCCTGGATGGTGAGCGCGAAGAAGCGGCTATTGTCCTCGCCGCCGTAGAGCGATTTCATCCGGGCGATCTGCATCACCTCGCAGCCAAGCCCGACGAAGACGGCGGCGCCGACATTCGGGTGGGTGGCATAACCCCACAGCACGCGCTGCAGGACCTCGATGCCAGCACCGCCCATGTCCATGCCGCAGCCGGTGCCATGGGCAAAGGCGGCGACGCCGTCGATATTGGGATACTGGTCGAGAATGCCGGACCGGTTGATCTCGTCGGCAGCACGACGGATCACCGTGGCGGAACAGTTCACCGTGGCACATATGGCGATGTAGTTGCGGGTTCCGGCCTGGCCGTTCGGCCGGCGATAGCCCATGAAATGGGCCGGCTCGACCTTGGGGATGGCCGCCAGCGCCTTGTCGTAATCGACGCCGATCTGGTAGTCGCGGTCGTGATCGCCAAAGGCGCAATTGTGCGAATGCACATGGTCTCCGGCGGCGATCGGCCGGCTGGCATAGCCGATGACCTGGCCGAATTTGGTGATGTCGCCGCCTTCCGGGATATCGACCCTGGCAATCTTGTGGCCGCGCGAAACCGGCTGGGTAAGCGTCACGCCCTGGCCGAGCGGACAGCTGCCCGCCGGGGCCGGGTCTGTGAGGATTGCGACATTGTCCTGGGGGTGCAGCAGAAGATGGGCGATGGTGTCAGGCATGGGGCATGCTTTCATGGGATAGGGCGCGGATCACGCCGCGCAGTTCGGCAAGGCCGCGCATGCGGCCGATCAGCGGATAGCCGGGATGGGTACCCCGGCCGATGTCGTCAAGCAGTTCATGACCATGGTCGGGCCGGAACGGGATCACCGCATCGGTGCGTCCGTCCTGCACCCGGCGCTTTTCCTCGGCCAGCAGGGCGGCGATGAGCGACACCATGTCCGTATCGCCATCGAGATGTGCCGCCTCCTGGAAGGAGCCGTCAGGGTCTTTCGAGACGCTGCGCAGATGGGCGAAATGGATGCGGTCGGCAAATTGCCGGGCAATGGCCGGCACGTCATTGCGAGGGTTGGCGCCGAGCGAACCCGAGCAGAGCGTCAGGCCGTTGGCGAGGCTTTGCTGCTGGCCCATGATCCAGGCGATATCCTCGGCATTTGAGACGATGCGGGGCAGGCCGAGAATGTCGCGCGGCGGGTCGTCCGGATGCACACAGAAACGCATGCCCAGCTCGTCGGCAGAGGGGATCACCTCGGACAGAAAGCGGGCATAATTGGCCCGCAACGTATCGTGGTCCATGCCCTCGTAGCGCTTCAGCGCTTCGCGCAGGCTCTGGATGTCGTAGCGATCGAAAGCGCCCGGCAGGCCGGCCATGATGCTGTTCAGCAGGTTCTGCCGCAGCCCTTCGCTGGAGGCGTCGAACCAGTCCTTTGCTGCCTGGCGCACGGGTTCGGCATAGTCGGCCTCGGCGCCGTCGCGTTCCAGCATGTGGATCTCGAAGGCGGCCATATGCGGCTCGGAAAAGCGCAGCGCCGTGCCGCCACGCGGGGCGGGGGCGTCGAGCTGGGTGCGCGTCCAGTCGAGCAGCGGCATGAAATTGTAGCAGATGGTGGTGATGCCGCAGGCGGCCAGATTGCGCATCGACTGGCGGTAATTGGCAAACAGCCGCTCCAGATCGCCTTCGCCGCGCTTGATATCCTCATGGATCGGCAGGCTTTCGACGACGTTCCAGTGTAATGCCAGCCCTCGGTCCTCAGCAATTTCGGCCTGGCGGTCGGCAATCAGTTCCTCCGGCCAGACTTCGCCATAGGGGATTTCATGCAGGGCCGTGACGATGCCCGAGGCTCCCGTCTGGGCGATTTCCGGCAAGGTGATGCGGTCGTAAGGACCGTACCATCGCCAGCTCTCGATCATCGGCAGGCCTCCTCCGTCATGCGCCGGGCACCCTTCTCGATCAGGCCCTGATAGGCGCTGACCAGCGTTTGCCGGAACGTCTCGTTTGCTGCCAGGGCCGGCGGGAAGATTTCGCCGACCGAAAGTAGTGCTGCCACCTTGTCTGCGAATGTCGTGGCCGTTTCGCTCAAGGACTTGAGCCGCGCTGCCAGCGGATCCCGCACATCGATGCTCTCTCCCTTTTCATCGACGGCGCCAACATAGCGCATCCAGGCGGCCACGGCGAGAGACAGGCCGGCAATCGGAAGGCCGCTTGCCAAATTTTCGCCGATCGTCGACAGAATGCGCTGTGGCAGTTTCTGCGATCCGTCCATGGCAATCTGCCAGGTCCGGTGCCGGATGGCCGGGTTCGAATACCGCTCGAACAGGGCTTTCGTGTAGGCGCTAAGATCGACGCCTTCGGGCGGCGCAAGACCGGGCACGATTTCCTGCGCCCACAATTGCTTGCAGAAGGCGGCAAAAACCGGATCAGCCACGGTGTCGCTGATCGTCTCATGGCCGGCAAGATAACCGAGATAGGCAAGCGACGAATGGGTGCCGTTCAGGCAGCGCAGCTTCATATGCTCGAAGGGCGTGACATTCTGGACCAGCTGAACGCCAACCGCGCCCAAGTCAGGTCGGGCGCCGTCGACGAAGCGATCCTCGACCACCCATTGGCGGAAGGGCTCGTGTATGACCGGCGACAGGTCCAGCGTGCCGGTCTTTTGCGCCAGCCGCTCGACATCTTCCGGCTTGGTGGCGGGAACGATGCGGTCGACCATGGTGGAGGGAAAGGCGCCTTCTGCAGCGATCCAGTCGGCGAGATCAGGGTCGACAAGGCGGGCGAAATCCAGAACGACACCGCGCACCACCTTGCCGTTTTCAGGCAGGTTGTCGCAGCAAAGCACGGTGAAGGGGCGGTGGCCGGCGTCGCGGCGGCGCTGCAGCGCGCGAGTCAGGAAGCCGATGGCCGAGCGCGGCGCGTCGGGGTGCTCAAGGTCATGAGCGATATCGGCGTGGCCGGCGTTCAACCGACCGGTGGCCGGCTCGTGGCAATAGCCCTTTTCGGTGACCGTCAGGCTGACGATGCGGGTCGCCGGAGCGCTCATGATATCCAGAACCGCATCTGGATTTTCGCGGGCGACCAGCACGTCGTTGATGACGGTGATGACGCGCGGCGTTTCGCCGTCGGGGCCGAGTTCGACGGCGGTATAGGCAAAACCTTGCGGGGCCAGCAGGTCGCGCTGGTCGGGACGCACCAAGCTGACGCCGAGGATGCCCCAGTCGCCGCCGGATTTCTCCATGGCTTCGGCGATGTAGACCGCCCCATGGGCGCGATAGAAGGCGCCGAGGCCGAGATGCACGATGCCGGTCGCGGCACGGTTGCCGGCCGGGCGCGTCAGGCGCGGAAGGTTATCGGGCAAGCCAGCCTCCATCGACATTGAGGATCGCACCATGGATATATTTGGCGGCCGGCGAGGCGAGGAAGACCGCGGTGCCGCCGATATCCTCGGCATCGCCCCAGCGACCGGCCGGGATGCGGTCGAGGATCGCCTTGTTGCGTGCCTCGTCATTGCGCAGTGCTTCCGTATTGTTGGTGGCGATATAACCCGGCGCGATGGCGTTGACGTTGATGCCCTTGGCGGCCCACTCGTTGGCGAGCAGCTTGGTGAGGCCGGCAACGCCGCTTTTCGAGGCGGTATAGGATGGCACGCGGATGCCACCCTGGAAGGACAGCATCGAGGCGATGTTGACGATCTTGCCGCTGCCTTGGCGGGCAAAGACGGACCGGGCGAAGGCCTGGCTCAGGAAGAACACGGCCTTCAGGTTGACGTTCATGACGTCGTCCCAGTCGGCTTCGGTGAAATCCACTGCGTCATTGCGGCGGATGATGCCGGCATTGTTGACGAGAATGTCGACGGGACCGAGGGCTTCGAAGATATCGCGGCCGGCCATGGGATCGGCAAGATCGAGCTTCAGACTTTCGGCCTTGCCACCGGCTTTTGAGACAAGGTCTATGGTCTCCTCGACAGAGGACCTGCCGGCGCAGACGACCGAGGCACCGGCTTTCGCCAGCGACAGGGCAATGGCCTGGCCGATGCCGGTATTGGATCCGGTGACGAGGGCACGCCTGCCGGACAGTGAGAAGATGTCACTCACTTCAGCGTCTCCATGGAGACCATTTCGACATCCTTGTAGTCGACATTGTCGCCGGCCATGGCCCAGATGAAGGTGTAGGCGCTGGTGCCGGCGCCCGAATGGATCGACCAGGGCGGCGAAATGGCGCCTTCCTCGTTCTTCAGCACCATGTGGCGGGTCTCATCCGGCTCGCCCATCATGTGGAAGACGCGGGCCGTCTCCGGCAGGTCGAAATAGAGATAGGCTTCCATGCGGCGGTCATGCACATGGGCCGGCATGGTGTTCCAGATGGAACCGCTCTTCAGCTTGGTCATGCCGACGACGATCTGGCATGATTTCATTACTTCGGGATGCACGAACTGGTAGATTGTCCGCTCATTGGAGGTCTCGGCCGAGCCGAGCGTCATGTTGGCGGCTTCATCGATCTTGATCAGCCGCGACGGATAGGTGTGATGGGCCGGTGCCGAGAGGATGTAGAAGCGGCCTTCGCCTGAAAAGGTGACGGGACCGGCACCCATGCCGAGATAAAGCATGTCGCCCTTTGCCATGGCATAGTCGCCATCCGCCGTGACAGTGCCGGGACCGCCGATATTGACGATGACCATTTCGCGGCGGTCGAGGATCGAGGCGGTGCCGCAGGGCTTCACTTCATCGAGCACCAGCGGCGTGCCATCCGGCACGGCGCCGCCGACGATCATGCGGTCGTAATGGGTATAGATCAACGTGATCTCGCCGGAACGGAAGATATCGCCGACATGGAAATTGTCCCGCAGCTCCGTGGTATCGAAGGTCTTTGCGGTCTGGGGATCGATGGCGTGGCGGATCTCAACGCTGAGCATGGGGAACTCCTGTAAAAGTCAAAGAAAATCGTCGCGGCGCGGGGTGAACGTATCGACCAGCACGCCGGGTTCGATGGCACGGCAGCCGTGGACCGCCATGGAGGGCACGACAAAGCTGTCGCCGGGACCGACTTCGAAACTCGTGCCGGAAATGGTGAACTCGAACCGGCCCGATTTGACATAGGTCGACTGCACATGCGGATGGTTATGCGGTGCGCCGATGCCGCCATCGGCAAAGCGGAATTCGACCACCATCAGCTCAGGGCTGTCGGCCATGACCTGCCGGGTGACGTTGTTGCCGGCATCGACAGCGGGAAAGGTTTTGACGAAGGGTTCGGTCATGAAAGCTCCTATTTGAAAACGGATGGCAGCCAGAGCGACAGTGCCGGTATGTAGGTGACGAGCAGCAGCGTGGCGACGCCGGCGCCGTAGAACGGCCAGATCGATTTCATGGCCTGTCCTACGCTGATCTTGCCCACCGCACAGCAGACGAATTGTACCGCCCCGACGGGAGGCGTGTTGAGCCCGATGCCGAGGTTGAGGATCATGATCACGCCGAAATGCACGGGGTCGATACCGTAGGCCTTGACGATCGGCAGGAAGATCGGCGTGGCGATGATGATGGTTGGGCCCATGTCCATGAAGGTGCCCAGCACCAGCATGATGACGTTCAACATCAGCAGAATGATGATCGGATTGTCCGAGATGGCGTTCATCCCCTCGATCAGCATGCTTGGAACCTTGTGATAGGCCATCAGCCAGGAAAATGCGCTGGCCGTGCCGATGATCAGCAGCACCATGGCGGTGGTGCGCACCGCGCCGAGCGTCGCATGGACAAAACCGTCCCAGTCAAGCTGCCGGTAGACGAAGGCTGCGATCAGCAGGGCATAGAGCACGGCGATGCAGGAGCTTTCGCTGGCTGTGAAGACGCCAGAGCGCACGCCGCCGAAGATGACGGCAATCAGCAGCAGGCCGGGAATGGCGATGAAGCCGAGGCGCAGCACCATGGCGAAGCCTGGAAACGGCTCGGTCGGATAGCCGCGATGGCGGGCGACGATGTAGGCGGTAACCATCAGCGAGCCGGCCAGGAGCATGCCGGGAATGATGCCGGCGGTGAACAGATCGGCGATCGAGATCGTGCCCCCGGCCGATAGCGAATAGAGGATCATGTTGTGCGACGGCGGGATCAGCAGGGCGATCAGCGCCGCCATGGATGTGACGTTCACCGCATAATCGGCGCCGTAGCCGCGCGCCTTCATCTGCGGGATCATGATGCCGCCAACCGCTGCGGCTTCAGCGACGGCCGAGCCGGAAATGCCGCCGAACAGGGTGGCGGTGGCAATGTTGACCTGTCCCAGGCCGCCGCGCACATGGCCGACCAGCGAGCCGGCGAGCGAGATGATCTTCGTGGCGATACCGCCGCGCACCATCAGGTCGCCTGCAAAGATGAAGAAAGGGATGGCGATCAAAGCGAAGGCCGACATGCCGGAATTCATCTGCTGGAACACCACCATGGGCGGCAGGCCCATGTAGATGATCGTGGCCATCGATGCGATGCCGAGGCAGAAGGCAACCGGCGTGCCGATCAGCAACAGGATGGTGAAACTTCCGAAGAGAACGGTCAGCGCCATGGGTCAGACTTCCGTTGGCAGAGCGGGATTGGCCTCGTTCGGCAGCTCGGCGCCGGAGGCGCGCAAGGCTATGCGTTCGAGGGTGAAGAGCGTGATCAGCAGTCCGCCCGTGATCAGCGCGAGAAAGGCGACGCCACCGGAGTAGCCGAGGCCCGGAATGGTCGATTGCCAGGTCTTGGCGGCCATTTGCCAGCCGAAGAAGGCCATGCCGGCACCGAAGCCCAGGACCGCCAGGTCGGATATATAAAATAGTACCCGCCGTGCTCCGTCGGGCAGCACATAGAGTAGCACCTCAAAGCTCATGTGGTAGCCTTCCCGCACGCCGACGGCGGCGCCGAGGAAAATGAACCAGCTCATCAGCAGGATCGCCATCGGCTCCGTCCAGGACGGACTGTTGTTGAGAACGAACCGTCCGAAGACCTGCCAACCGATGAACACCGTCATCAGCACCAGGCCGAGGCCCGCCAGGTAAAGGGCGATGCGGGAGACCCAGCCCAGCACCACCACTGTCTTATCCAAGAAAGCCTGCACGTCCCACTCCTCCCAATTCAAGGTGGCCCGCAGCGACACGCCGCGGGCCACCGATATCGTTATTCAGTTGCCTGAATGCGGGTCACCATGTCCTTGAGCTTGTCCGACTTCAGATACTTCTCGTAGACCGGCTTCATGGCGTCGATGAAGGGCTTCTTGTCGATGTCGGTGATGATCTCGGCACCGGCGGCGCGGATCTTCTCTTCCGACTTCTTTTCCTGGGCGGCCCAGAGCTCGCGCATGTAGGGCACGGATTCCTTGGCTGCGGCCTTCACGGCCGTCTGTTCTTCCGGCGACAGGCCGTCCCAGGTCTTCTTCGACATCACAAGCACTTCCGGCACGATCAGGTGCTGGTCGAGCGTGTAGTATTTCGCCACTTCGAAATGGCCGGAGCTGTCATAGGACGGCCAGTTGTTTTCCGCGCCGTCGATGACGCCGGTCTGGATCGACGAATAGACTTCGCCATAGGGCATCGGCGTGGCATTGGCGCCGAGCGCATTGACCATGTCGACGAACATGTCGGACTGCATGACGCGGAACTTCATGCCCTTGAGGTCGGCTATGGATTTGACCGGCTTTTCGGAATTGTAGAAGCTGCGCGAACCGCCGTCGTAGAAGGCGAGACCGATCAGGTCATGGGCGGCGAAGGCGTCGAGGATTTCCTGGCCGATCGGGCCGTCCATCACCTTGTGCATGTGGTCGACCGAGCGGAAGATATAGGGCAGCGAGGGTATCTGGGTTTCCTCGATGATGTTGTTGAACGGCCCAAGCGAGACGCGGTTCAGATCGATGACGCCGAACTGGGTCTGTTCGATCGTGTCCTTTTCCTGGCCGAGCTGGGCCGAATGGAACACTTCGACGCCGAGCTTGCCGCCGGTCTTTTCTTCCAGCAGCTTGCCCATCTGCTTGACGGCCTCGACCGTCGGATAGCCGTCCGGATGCGTATCGGACGAGCGCAGGGTGCGCTCCGCGGCGTTCAGGCTTACCGCGGTGGCGATGATCGCGACCGAGGCCATGAAGGCTATTCCCATTGTCTGCAGCAGTTTCATTTCCGTTCTCCTCCCGTTGGAAACTAGGCTGTCCTCACAGCCGGTAAGCTTGTTTTGCCAGTCGATAGGCAAGATCGTGGGCGACTTCGGCCGCTTCGTCCTCATCGAGGCGGCCAGTGGCGACAAGCGTCGCCAGATAGGCGCAGTCCACCCGACGGGCCACGTCGTGGCGGGCCGGGATCGAGCAGAAGGCGCGGGTGTCGTCGTTGAAGCCCACGGTGTTGTAGAAACCGGCGGTCTCCGTGGTCAGTTCGCGAAAGCGGCGCATGCCCTCGGCACTGTCGAAGAACCACCAGGCCGGCCCGAGCTTCAGGGCCGGATAGGCGCCGGCCAGCGGCGCCAGTTCGCGCGAATAGCTCGTCTCGTCCAGCGTGAAGAGAATGATCGTCAGATCCGGTTCCATGCCGACTGCGTCGAGCATCGGCTTCAGGGCGCGCACGTAATCGGTGCGGGTCGGGATATCGAAACCCTTGTCGCGGCCGTGCATGGCCATTGTGCCGGCCGAATGGTTGCGGAACGAGCCGGGATGGATCTGCAGGACCAGTCCGTCCTCCAGGCTCATGCGGGCCATTTCGGTCAGCATATGGCCGCGAAAGGCGTCGGCTTCGTCTGCTGTGCAGCGGCCGGCCAGCGCCTTCGCAAAAAGCGCGGCGGCATCTGTCTGGCTGAAATTTTCGGTGCGGGCCGTCGGGTGGCCGTGGTCGGTGCTGGTGGCGCCATAGGATTTGAAAAAGGCGCGACGGTTGCGATGGGCTTCAAGATAGCCGTTCCATGTGGTGGCATCCGTGCCGGCGAGGTCACCAAAGCGCTCGATATTCTGCGCGAAACCTTCGAATTCGGGGTCGACGACGCTGTCGGGGCGATAGGCGGTGACCACCTTGCCCTTCCAGCCGGACTGGCGGATCATCTCATGCCATTTCAACTCGTCGAGCGGGCTTTCCGTGGTGGCAATCGCCTCGATGTTGAAGCGCTCGAACAAGGCGCGGGGCCGGAACTCGGGTTTTGCCAGGCATTCGGCGATATGGTCGTAAAAGGCGTCGGCAGACTTTGCCGAGAAGCGCTCCGTCAGGCCGAAGACATCGGCGAAGGCATGCTCGACCCACAGCCGGCTTGGCGTACCGCGGAACAGATGGAAGTTTTCGGCAAACAGTTTCCAGATCTTGCGGCCGTCGGTTTCGGTCGGGCCGCCATCGATGCGCGGCACACCCAGTGCCGTCAGCGGAATGCCCTGCGAGCACAGCATGCGGAACACGTAATGGTCCGGCGTCACGAACAGCTGCGCGGGATCGGGAAAGGCCTCGTTCTCGGCATACCATCTGGGATCGGTGTGTCCGTGCGGGCTTACAATCGGAAGATTGCGCACCTGCCCGTAAAGCTCTCTCGCCAGCCCACGTGCCGTCGATTCGATAGGAAAAAGCCGATCCTCATTCAGCAATGCCATAGCCTCCCAGCTACTCACTCACTATGGTCGCGAAAGGCAGATTGCATTTCGCGGACAAACTAATATGTTAGTATGCATAGTGAGTCAATGGAGGTTTCATGGCTGATCAACTTCAGCTGCGCACGGTGGAATCGTTGCGTGGGCCATCCGTGACCGAGCTTGTTTTTGAGCATCTTTATCATCAGGTCGTCGAACTGGAACTGCCGCCCGGCACCAAGCTGTCGGAGGTGGAAGTGGCCAAGCAGATGGGCGTTTCGCGCCAGCCGGTGCGTGATGCGTTCTACCGCCTGTCGCAACTCGGCTTCCTGCTGATCCGGCCGCAGCGCGCCACCGTCGTCACCCATATTTCGGAGGAGGGCGTGCACCAGGCGCGGTTCATCCGCACGGCGCTGGAAATGGAAACCGTGCGGGCGGCCAGCGAACGGTTGACCACGGAGCAGATGGATCGGCTGGACGCCCTCATCGCGCGGCAACAGGCGGCGATCGATACCGGCGACAAGGTGCTCTTCCATGCGCTGGACGATGATTTTCACAAGCAGATCTGCGACATGTCCGGTCACGATTTCGCCTGGGCGCTGATCCGCGAGAGCAAGGCGCATATGGACCGGGTGCGCTATCTCAGCCTGTCGTTTGGCGCCCAGAGTGCGCTTGACGATCACAAGGCCATCATGGCAGCGCTGCGCAGCCGGGATGGCGACCAGGCGGCGGCAAGCATGCGCATTCACCTGTCGCGCATCAAGACGATCATCAGCCGGATCCGCGAGAGCCACGGACAGCATTTTGCAATGGACGAGAAATGACAGACATGCAGACAGAGATCATGACCATCGGCGAATGCATGGTCGAACTGGCGCCGCGCGAGGACGGCGCCTTCAACCGCAATTTCGCCGGCGATACGTTCAACACCGCCTGGTACCTGCGCCACGCTCTGCCGGCTGAAACCCCGGTCCACTATTGCTCGGCGCTCGGCACCGATCGCATTTCGGAGCGCATGCTGGGCTTCATGCGGCAGGCCGGGATCGGCACGGACAGGATTCGGCGCATCGCGGATCGTACCGTGGGCCTCTACATGATCGAACTCGACAAGGGCGAGCGCAGCTTCATCTACTGGCGCGACAGATCCGCAGCCAAGCTCCTGGCCGAAGACCGCGAGTGGCTGGCGGTGGCGGTGGCCGGCAAATCCCTGCTGCTGTTTTCCGGGATCACGCTCGCCATCCTGTCCGACGACCATCGCGCCATCCTGCTCGAGGTGTTGGCGAAGGCGCGGGCAGACGGTGCGTCGATCGCCTTCGACCCCAACATGCGGCTCAGGCTCTGGCCGGACGCGGAGACCATGCGCCGCGCCGTGACGCAGGCGGCAGAGGTCGCCGATGTCGTCCTGCCGTCCTTTGACGAGGACAGCCCGAATTTCGGCGATGCTTCGCCCGAGGATACCATCGCGCGCTATTTCAAGGCCGGGGCCTCGACGGTCGTGGTCAAAAATGGCGCGGGTCGCGTCTTTGCCAGACATGCGCAGGAAGGGGCCGTGACCTTTGATCCGCAGCCTGTGACGGATGTGGTCGATACGACGGCGGCCGGCGACAGTTTCAACGCCGGTTTCCTGGCGGCCCGTCTGTCGGGCGCGCCGATGGTCGAGGCCATCGCCAAGGGGGCCGCGCTGTCAGCAAGAGTCATTCGGCAGCGCGGTGCGCTGGTCGATCTCGCGGGGTGAGAGCGTTCAGCTCTTGAAGGTGTAGTCCGCTATCGACTGCGCCTTCATCTCGATCGAGAAGCCCGGCAGGGAGGGCGGCATATAGGCGGCGTCCTTGATCACGCAGGGGTCAAGGAAGTGTTCGTGCAGATGGTCGACATATTCGATCACCCGGCCGTCCTTGGTGCCTGACACGGCGATATAGTCGATCATCGACAGATGCTGCACATATTCGCAGAGGCCGACGCCGCCGGCATGGGGCCAGACCGGCAGGCCGTATTTGGCAGCCATCAGCAGCACGGCCAATACCTCGTTCAGCCCGCCCATGCGGCAGCTGTCGATCTGCACGATATCGATGGCGCCGCCGGCAATCATCTGCTTGAAGACGATGCGGTTCTGGCACATCTCGCCGGTCGCCACCTTGACCGGCGCGATCGCCTCACGGATCGTCCTGTGGCCGGCGATGTCGTCGGGGCTGGTCGGTTCCTCGATGAAGAACGGCTTGTAGACGCTGAGCTCCTTGACCCAGTCGATCGCCTGGCCGACTTCCCAGACCTGGTTGGCATCGATCATCAGATGGCAGTCGTCGCCGATCACCTCGCGGGCTATGCGCAGGCGCCGCTTGTCGTCCTCGAGATCGCGGCCGACCTTCATCTTGATATGGGTGAAACCCTCATCGACGGCTTCCTGGCAGAGCCGGCGCAGCTTCTCGTCGGAATAGCCGAGCCAGCCGGCCGATGTGGTGTAGCAGGCATAACCGTCGCGCTTTAAGTTGGCGATGCGTTCGGCCTTGCCGGGCTCGGCTTTCCTCAGGATGGCGAGCGCCTCCTCCGGCGTCAGGGCATCGGTCAGATAGCGGAAATCGATGATCGAGATGATCTCTTCCGGGCTCATGTCGGCGACCAGTTGCCAAACCGGCTTGCCGGCCTGCTTGGCCATCAGGTCCCAGACAGCATTGACGACGGCGCCAACCGCCAGGTGCATGGCACCCTTGTCGGGGCCGATCCAGCGCAACTGGCTGTCGCCGGTGACATAGTGCCAGAAGCGGCCGGGATTGGCCTTGACCCAATCGAGGTCGAGGCCGATCACCAGATGCTTTAAAGCGTCGATCGCGGCGCAGCAGATTTCATTGCCGCGACCGATGGTAAACGTCAGCCCATGACCCTCCAGCCCGTCCTGATCCGTGCCCAGAATGACATAGGCGGCCGAGTAGTCGGGATCGGGATTCATGGCGTCCGATCCGTCGAGACTCGCGGATGTGGGGAAGCGCAGGTCAATGCTGCGCAGGCTGGTGATCTGGGTCATGGGTCTGCCTTGGCTGTTCTTTAGGTTGCTGTCGTGTCAGGCGTCGGCGCGGAAGGTCTGCTTCTGGGTGCCGAGGCCTTCGATGCCCAGTTCCACCACGTCGCCGGCTTTCAGGAAGCGTTGCGGCTTCATGCCCATGCCGACGCCCGGAGGTGTGCCGGTGGAGATGACGTCGCCCGGATGCAGCGACATGAACTGGCTGAGATAGGAAACGACATGGGCGACGCCGTAGACCATGGTCCTGGACGAGCCGTTCTGCATGGTTTCGCCGTTGACCTTCAGCCACATGCCGAGGTTCTGCGGATCGGCGATCTCGTCCTTTGTGACGAGCCAGGGGCCGATCGGGCCGAAGGTGTCGCAGGACTTGCCCTTGGTCCACTGGCCGGCGCGCTCGGTCTGGAAGGCGCGCTCGGAGACGTCATGGCTGACGCAATAGCCGGCGACGTAATCCAGCGCGTCGGCTTCCGAGACATATTTCGCCGTCTTGCCGATGACGACGCCGAGTTCGACTTCCCAGTCGGTCTTTTCCGAGCCGCGCGGGATGAGAACGTCGTCATTGGGGCCGACAATGGCCGAGGTCGCCTTCATGAAGATCACCGGTTCCGGCGGAACCGTAGCACCCGTTTCGGCGGCGTGGTCGGAGAAGTTCAGGCCGATGCAGATGAACTTGCCGGTGCCCGCGACGCAGGCGCCGATCCGGTCTGCGGCCAGTTCCGGCAGGGTGCTCGGATCGATGGCGGCCAGCGTCTTCAGGCTTTCGGGCGAGATGGCAGCACCACCGATATCGGCGACATGGGCGGAGAGATCGCGGATCTTGCCGCTAGCATCGAGAAGGGCCGGCTTTTCCTGGCCCACGGGGCCAACGCGCATCAGTTTCATGGTCTTAGTTCCTTTGGTAAATTTCGCTCAGATGGTCCAGCCGCCGTCGATGGCATAGGCTTGGCCCGATGTGTAGGTGGCGCCGGCCAGATAGACGGCAAGATCGGCGATTTCTTCCGGTGTGCCGAGACGGCCCATGGGCTGGCGGGCGATGAAGGCGGCGCGGGCGTCGTCGTAATTGCCCTGGGCCTTCATGCGGTCCTGCAGCGACGGGCTTTCGACGGTGCCGGGGCAAATGCAATTGCAGCGAATGCCCTGTGCGACATAATCGGCGGCGACCGACTTGGTCAGGCCGACGACGGCCGCCTTGGTCACCGTATAGGCGCAGCGGTTCGGCACGCCCTTCACGCTGGAGGCGACCGACGCCATGTTGACGATGGAGCCTTCGCCCTTGGCAAGCATTCCCGGCAGAACGGCGCGGATGGTGCGGATCATGGCACGGACGTTGAGATCGAAGGCGAAATCGAGATCGCTGTCGGCCATGTCGAGAACCGAGCCGCCATGCACGAACCCAGCGCAATTGAACAGCACGTCGACCGGGCCGAACTCCGCCACGACGGTTTGAACGGCCTCGTTGTTGAGGACGTCGAGCTTGCGCGTTACAATGCCTGCCTCGCCGGCGAGGGTGGCGAGTGCCGTCTCGTTGATATCGGTCGCGCAGACCACGGCGCCGGCGCGGGCGAAGGCGAGCGCACTGGCCCTGCCTATGCCCTGTCCGGCGGCTGTGACCAGCACGCGCTTGTGTTGAAGTGAGGCCATATGAACTCCCTTTTCATTTTGTCATGTTGTCAGACCACCTGAGGTCTGCGCTCGACAATGTGAATGTGATCGGCGGCAAGCACAACCTCACCCCTCTGATTTATTACCTCCGTGCGCTCCACGACACGCCCGACGCCGGCCCGTTTCGGGTCATCCTCGCGGGAATGGATGGTGACGCGCGTATGGATCGTATCGCCGATGAAAACAGGACGAATGAAGCGCAGCCGGTCATAGCCATAGGAAAACGCAGCCGGGTTGATGACGCTGGCCGTCAGGCCGATGCCGATCGAGAACACCATGGTGCCATGGGCGATGCGCTGGCCAAACGGCGTCGTCTTGGCGAATTCGGCATCCATGTGATGCGGAAAGAAATCACCGGTATGGCCGGCATGCACGATGAAGTCCGTCTCGGTAATCGTGCGGCCGGTCGTCTGGCGCTGTTCGCCGAGCACATAGTCCTCGAAATATTTGAGCTGTTCCATGGCGATCGGTCCTTAAGGTCGTATGCCAAGCGGCGTGGCAGGGGCAGCGCTGGACGCATAGGCCGCCTCGACCAGCGCCATGGTCATCCAGGCATCTTCCACGGAAGAAACCAGTTCGCTGTCTTCGCCGTTCGCATAGCGCTGCAGATTGGCCATCCGGCCGACAAAGGCATCGGGAAACCAGGTACCCTGCAGCGGCACGGTGATCCACCCGGACCCGCCCTTGGGATAGATTTCCAGAATGTCCGGCTCGCCGCGCGGATAGTCGAGATTGACGCCGAGTTGAACGTAAGCCGCCCCTTCCGTTCCGCACACGCGGAATTCGCAGGCCTGGTGGCGCCGGCCGAATTTGTGGTCGTGGTTGATCGACAGAGCGCAACGGACGCGATCGCCATAGTCGAGGATGGCGGTGGTGCGGGTCTGGGCCATCTTGTGGTTCGGATGGCCGATCGACTTGGCATGCACGCCCGTGGGGTCGCCGAGGATCTGGCGGATGGCATCGATATAATGGATCGAGTGCATGGCGATCTCGATGCGCGGCAGGCCTTCGAGGAAGGACCACAGCTGCCAGGGCGTATCGAGGGCCAGATGGACCTCGAAATCGACGACCTCGCCGAGCAGCCCCTTGGCGATCGCGTCTTTCAGCGCCAGCATCATCGGCGCAAAGCGCAGCTGGAAATTGACGGCGGCCTTGAGCTTCTTGTCCCGGCAGATTTTCAGGATCTCGGTTGCCGCCGCCAGATCGCTGCCCATCGGCTTCTGGATCAGCACCGCGGCCCCGTCGGGAAGGGCTGCGAGAACCTTGGCATGGGCCGCCGGCGGCGTGGCGAGATCGAAGATGGCATTTTCGACGGCCGCCGCTTGCTCGAGCGACGCATAGGCCGTCACGCCCCATTGATTGGCAAGCGCCTTGGCTTTTGCCTGATCGGGATCAAAAAGCCCGGCGATCGGGAAGCCGCCCTTGGCATAGGCGGGAAAATGCGCGTCGCTGACGATCGATCCGGCCCCGAAGGTGACGATCGGGCGCGGGACGGAGGGCATGGGCCAGGATTGGGCGAGGGAGGCTGGGTCGAAGGTCATGGGTGAATTTCCCTCGTTGGCATTGCAGTCGGAACAAGCACAGCCTCACGCATGATAAAACACCTCCTCCATCTCCGCCCACCATTCGCCCTCCTTGCGGGTGGAAAGCGGTGCCTGGCAGGGCATGCAGACGGCCCACCAGTCCTGGGTCTTCGGATCGGCGGCCATCTTCGCCATGTCGGCGTCGAAATCGTGGCCGTGATATTCGAAGAAGGAGAACAGCAGGTTTTCCGGCTCCTTCAGGAAGATCGAATAATGCTTGATATGGCAGGCCGAAATCATCGAGAGCACCTCTGGCCAGACGGCCGCGTGCAGGCGCTTGTACTCGGCGATCTTTTCGGCATTGAGGCCGATGACCATTCCCTTGCGTTGCATCTCGGCCCCTCTCAACGGATCTCGCGGTTGAACTCGGCGATCCGCCGGCCGGCGATCGCCTCCCAGTCCCATTCGATGCCGAGACCCGGTGTCATCGGCGCCAGGGCCTGACCGTCCTTGATCTGCAGCCTCGAGGTGGTGATGTCGTCGAGCTGCGGGATATATTCGACATATTTGCCGTTCTGAACGGCGCAGGTCAGGCTGACATGCAGCTCCATCAGGAAATGCGGGCAGATCGGCATGTCGAAGGCCTCCGCTGCATGCGCCACCTTCAGCCAGGGGGTGATGCCGCCGATCCGGCCGGCGTCGACCTGGACGATCGAGCAGGCGCCTTTCTGCATATATTCGCGGAAATGGCGGATCGAATAAAGGGATTCGCCGACTGCGATCGGGGTCGATGTCGAGCGGTTGAGCCGTACATGGCCATCGATATCGTCGGCTGCCAGAGGTTCCTCGATCCAGGCAAGGTCCAGTTCGCGCAATCGGTCGGCGCGGCGGATCGCCTCATCAAGGGCAAAACCCTGGTTGGCATCGGTCATGATTTCATAAGCGTCGCCAACAGCCGTGCGCACCGCCGAAAGCCGGGCGAAATCCTCGGAACCATGCGGTCGGCCGATCTTGACCTTGGAGCCGCGGAACCCTTGGGCCTTGGCCTCCACCGCATCCTCGACCAGGGCTTCGACGGGCAGATGCAGCCAGCCGCCTTCGGTGGTGTAGAGCGGACAGCGATCCTTGGCGCCGCCGGCCAGTTTCCACAGCGGCAGGGTCTGCTTGCGGGCGCGCAGATCCCAGAGGGCCGTGTCGATGGCCGCCAGCGCGATGGCGGTGATGGCGCCGATGGTGGTGGCGTGGGTGGCAAATTCCAGCTCGTGCCAGATCGCCTCGATCTGGTCGGCATCGCGGCCGATCAGGCGGGGGCCAAGATGATCGGCGAGCAGCCGCATGACCGAGGAGCCACCGGTGCCGATCGTATAGCTGTAGCCGGTGCCCTTGGCGCCGTCGCTGTCTGTGATGGTGACCAGCGGCGTCTCCTGGCTGACAAAGCTCTGGATGGCGTCGGTGCGCACGACCTTCGGGCGAAGGTCGACCATGCAGAGTTCAATGCGTTCAATTCTGGCCATGGCTCAGGCCCTCAAGGATTTGCCGGTGTCCCGGTCGAAAAGATGGGCCTGGGACAGGTCGAAGCAGAAGTTCAAGGGCTGGCCCGATTTCAGCTGCCGCGGATTGAGCATGCGGCCGACCCATTCCGATCCGCCGAATTCTGAGAACACCAAGGTCTCGTTGCCGAGCGGCTCGGTGATGGTCACCTTCAGGTCAGCGCTGTGCACCGCCGTCTCATGACCGGAATGGATGCCGTGGCCGGTCGGGTAGAGATCGTCGGGCCGCAGGCCGAAGGTGACCTTGGCACCGGCGGTGACCTGGCTTTCGAACTGCTTCGGCAGCGGCAGGCTATCGCCGTTGGCGAAGACAAGCCTGCCGTCGGCGACATCCGCGTCGCGCAGGTTCATCGGCGGGGAGCCGATGAAACCGGCGACGAATTTGGAATTGGGCCGCTGGAAGACATCCTCCGGCGTGCCGATCTGCTCGATATAGCCGTCGCGCATGATGACGATGCGATCGGCCAGCGTCATCGCCTCGACTTGGTCATGGGTCACGTAGATCACCGTCGACTGCACCTTGGCATGCAGCTTCTTGATCTCGGTGCGCATCTGCGTGCGCAGCTTGGCGTCGAGGTTGGAGAGCGGTTCATCGAACAGAAAGACTTCCGGGTCGCGCACGATCGCCCGGCCCATGGCGACGCGCTGGCGCTGGCCGCCGGACAGCTGCGACGGGCGGCGGTCGAGAAGGGCGGTGAGGTCGAGGGTGCGAGCGGCCTCGTCGACGCGCGGCGCAATCTCGTCGGGCTTCATGCCGGCGATCTTCAGCGAGAAGCCCATGTTCTCGCGCACCGTCATGTGCGGGTAGAGCGCGTAGGACTGGAAGACCATGGCGAGGTTGCGGGCGCGCGGCGGCAGGTCGTTGACGACGCGGCCGCCGATCCGAAGTTCTCCGCCGGAGATCGGCTCGAGACCGGCGATCATGCGCAGCGTCGTCGACTTGCCGCAGCCGGAGGGGCCGACAAGCGCGATGAATTCGCGGTCGGCGACGTCGAGGTCGATCCCGTGAACCACTTCCAGGGCGCCGTAGCGCTTGACCAGCTTATGCAGGGAGACGGTTGCCATAACTTATCCTTTGACTGCGCCGGAGGTGAGGCCGGATACGAGATGCTTCTGGACGACGAAGGTCAGCGCCAGGGCCGGAACGATCATCACCACGGCCAGCGCACACATGCCGCGCCAGTCGATGGTGAATTCCGACGTATAGTCGAGCAGGCCGACCGGCAGGGTCTTGGAGGTGACCGAGCGGGTGAGCTGCGAGGCCAGCGCAAACTCGTTCCAGGAGGTGAGGAAGGCGAAGATGCCGGCGGACGCGATGCCGGGGCCGGCCAGCGGAAATTCCACCTGCCAGAAGGCCTGCCAGCGGGTGCAGCCGTCGATCTGAGCGGCTTCCGCCAGATCCTTCGGCACCTGGCGGAAGAAGCCGTCGATCAGCCAGATGGTGAAGGGCACGTTGAGCGCCACATAGACCAGGATCAGCCCGAAATGGGTGTCGATGATGCCGAGCCTCGCATAGACGAAGAACAACGGCAGCGACAGGGCGATGCCGGGCACGGTGCGTGTCAGCATCAGGCCGAGGAAGATCGCCGATTTTGCCTTGAAGCGGTAGCGGGCAAAGGCATAACCGCCGGCCATGCCGATGGCGATCGAGATCACCGTCGAGGTGACGGAGATGATCAGCGAATTGCGGAAATAGCTGACGATCGGAATGCCGCCCTGGCCGATGCCGGAGAACATCGCCGTGTAGGCGTCGAGCGACAGATCCTGCGGGATCCAGACCGGCGGCTTGGCCATGATCTCGACCGTCGGGCGGAAGGAGGACAGCACGATCCAGATGCCCGGCATGCAGATGATCAGCATGGCGAGGAAAAGGCCGATGGCGTGGGCGACGGCCAGCGCATTGCGCTTCAGGCGATGTTGTGCGTTCTCGTTCATGATCACCAATCCGCAGCGATTTGGGTGCGCGCGGCTGCGAGCTTCCGGTAGAAGTAGACGGTAAAGAGGATCGACAGCAGGATCGCCACATAGGCCATGGCATTGGCCAAGCCCATGCGGGCGTCCGAATAGGCGGTGCGCGCCACCAGCGTCCACAGCAGTTCGGTGCGCTTGGCGGGGCCGCCGTCGGTCATGATCTTGACGATGTCATAGGCGCGGGCCACGTCCAGGGAGCGGATCGTCATGGCGATATAGGCAAAGGGCATGATGAAGGGCCAGGTGACATAGCGGAAGGTCTGCCAGGGCGTGCAGCCGTCGACGCGGGCGGCCTCCAGCGGCTCCTTCGGCATGGCCAGCAGGCCGGCAAGGATCAGGATGGCGAACACCGACGTGGAGGACCACACCTCGGCGATCAGGATCGCGTAGAAGGCCAGTTGCCCGTCGATCAGCCAGGGAATGGCCTGGTCGGTCAGCCCGAGCGACTGCAGGGCATTGTTGATCAGGCCGATGTTGTCGTTGAACATGAACTTGAACTGGAAGCCGACCAGGATAGGCGAGAACATCATCGGAAACATCATAATGGTCCGGAGCAAACGCTGGCCGCCGGTCGCCTTCTCGACCAGCATGGCAAGGCCGAGGCCGAGCAGCATTTCGAGGTTGAGCGCCACGGTCAAAAGCAGCACCGTGCGGCCGAAGGCGGTCCAGAACTCGATATCGGTCAGGATGCGCTGATAGTTGCGAAAGCCGACGAGGGTAAACAGCGATGCCGGCTGCGTCAGCCGGAATGCGGTGAAGCTCGAATAGAGCGACAGCAGCAAAGGCAGGATGACAACGGCTGCCAGGACGATGAAGGCCGGCAGCAGAAGCAAAACGGGCGCCGGGGGTCTCCAGCCTTTCATGAAATGCTTCTCCTGTAAGCGCTTGGTCACATCAGTTCGGTGGTCGTTGCGTAAGGACATCTATAAAGTTGCGGGATGCCCCTCCCAAACCCTCCCCACAAGGGGGAGGGCTTAACCCTGCCATACCCCGGCGAAATAGAACCGGGCGGCTTCCGCGGGTCTTCTCCCCCCTTGTGGGGGAGATGGCCGGCAGGCCAGAGAGGGCTTTCTCCCCGCGAGCGGGGAGAGGGGTATTCTTGCGTCAGAGCTCGCCGGCATCCTCGAGGATGGCGGTCGCCTTCTTGGCAGCGTCGTCGAGGGCCTGTTTCGAGGTCTTGTCGCCGAGGATGGCGGCCTGCAGTTCCGGATAAACCGCGTTGGAAATCTCGATCCACGACGGCGTCTGGGGAACCGGGAAGGCATGCTCAGCAGCCTGCTGGAAAGCGCTCAACACTTCCTTCTTGTAAGGATCGTTGGCGGCTTCGGCGATATCCCATTCCCAGACGGCGGTGCGGGTCGGCAGCGGGCCGGCCTTGGCTTCCAGCTTCTGGCTGTCCTCGTTGGTCAGGAACCAGACGAGCGAGGCTGCGGCTTCCTTGGTAGCGCAGCTCTCGGTGACCGAGAAGCCGTGATGGCCGGACCAGCCGGTGCGCTTGCCGGAAGAGCCGGCCGGCTGCACCTTGACGCCGACATTGCCGGCCACCTTGGACGACTTCGGATCGTTGAAGAAGCTTGCCCAGCCAGGCCAGTCGAGATTGAGGGCGATGGTGCCTGAGGCGAAGCCCTGGCCGAGATCGTCCCAGAGATAGTTCGTCGTGCCGGCCGGAACGGCCTTGGCCTTGTACATGTTGACGAACCAGTCGAGGGCCTTCACGCCGGCTTCCGAGTTGAAGGCTGGCTTGCCGTCGGCGTCGAGATATTCGCCGCCCTCGGCCACGACCATTTCATAGAAGCGGCCGTTGATGGCCTCTTCCTTGCCGGCAAACTGCGTGCCGTAGAAATCCGGCGGGCTGGAGAAGAAGGTGGCCTGGTCGGAGACCTGCGCCCAGGTGTCGGGCGGGGTCAGCTCATAGCCATACTTCTCTTTGAAGGCAGCCTTCTTGGCTTCGTCCTGATAGAGGCTCTTCTGATAATAGAGCGCCGAGACGTCGAACTGGGCGCGCGGCAGCATGACCAGCTTGTCCTGGAGTGTCGAAGCCTTGATATTGGCCGGCACGAAGGCGTCGATTTCTTCCTTCGGCAGCAGGGTCGAAAGGTCCGTGTAGATATCGGGATATTGCGGGGCGAAGGACGAGTGGTTCGAACCGACGCACCATGAGATGCTGCCTGTTGCGATATCCGACTTGATTTCCTTGTCGAGCTCGAAGTGGTTCTTCTTCGAGATGACGTTGACCTTGGCGCCCGTTGCCTTTTCCCATTCGGCAATGCGGGCATAAAGGGCTTCGTATTGCTGTCCGCCAATCAGTTTGGCATCGATCGAAACGCCGTCGAACTTGCCCGGCAGATCGGCAGCGCCGGCCACCAGGGTTGCCGATGCGTAGAGCAATGCTCCGGCTGCAACGCCGGCTAAAAGTTTTGACATTTTCTCCTCCCAGATGGCTGTCGCCACACTCTCACCCATGAGAGCTTCATTTATATACAAACCAAATAAACGAAAGGCGTCAAGCAAAAACTATTGTAGAGTGCTATTTCTGCGTATATGAATAATGTCATTCACTGAGGATGTCGCGTGTGACTGAAGACGATACCGATCGCTACCGCGCCCCGGCGCTGGACAAGGGGCTTGATATCCTGGAGTTGCTGGCAGCCGTCGACGGGGGCTTGTCGCAAGCTGAAATCGCCAAGCGTCTCGACCGCAGCCCCAACGAATTTTACCGCATGCTCGACCGTCTGGTGAAGCGCGGCTATGTCACGCGCATCGATGGCGACCGCTTCACGCTGACGCTGAAACTGTTCGGCCTGGCGCAGCTGCATGCGCCGGTGCGGCGGCTGGTATCCTTCGCCATCCCGTTGATGCGGGAACTGGCCGAAGCCTCGCGCCAGGCCAACCAGTTGGTGGTCTTCGACCGCGGTTATCCCGTCGTGATCGCCCAGCAGGAAGCTCCGGGCTACTGGGGCATTTCCATCCGTGTCGGCTCGCGCATCAGCCTGTTCGACACGGGTTCCGGCCATGTCCTGCTGGCTTTCCACAGCAAGGACGAGCGCGAGATGATGATTGCCGAAAACCTCGGCAGCAGCGGCGATCATGCCAAGGTGACGTCGGAATTCCTGGCGCGGCTCGACCAGATCCGCACCCGCGGCTACGAGATGATGCCGAGCGCCCAGACGGCGGGCGTGATCAACCTCTCGGCGCCGGTCCTGGGCGCAGACGGCAAGGCGATTGCCGCGCTTACCGTGCCCTATATCACGCTGATCAACTCGCCCGGCGCGCCTGACATCACCAACTCGATCCATCTGGTGGTCGAGACGACGCGCAAGCTCTCCGAGATGACCGGCTCCGATTTCAAATCGGACGCGTAAATTCGTATTTGAAGGATCGATTTTTCTGTGGCACCTTGCCGGCGGTTTCGGGGAGGAGGCCGTCATGATCATCGACACCCATCTGCATCTCATCTATCGCGGCGTGCTGCACTATCCCTGGCTTGCCGGCGTGCCGGCGCTGGATGCCGATTTTCCCTATGAAACCTATGCCACCGAGGCAAGGCGCCTCGGCATCGCTGAGGTGCTGCATATGGAAGTCGATGTGGCGGAGGAGCAGATGGAGGCCGAGACCGGCGTCGTCGAGCGGCTGTCGCAGTCGGATGGCAGCCTTTTGCGCGGCGCCATCGCCGCCTGCCGGCCCGAAAGCTCCGAATTTCCGGCCTATCTGGAGCGCCAGCGTGCCAATCCCTTCGTCAAAGGCTTTCGCCGTGTGCTGCATGTCATGCCGGATGATTTGTCGGAGACGGTGCTGTTTCGCGCCAATATCGCCAGGCTGGCCGGCACAGGCCTGACCTTCGACCTCTGCGTGCTGCCGCACCAGGTCGGTCAAGCCGCAGCACTCGCCGATCTGGCGCCGGATGTATCCTTCATCCTCGACCATTGCGGCGTGCCGGATATCAGGAGTGGCGCCTTCGAGATCTGGCAGGCGGGCATCAGCGAGATCGCCCGCCGGCCGAACGTCACGGCAAAACTCTCCGGCATCCCCGCCTATGGCGATCCCGAAAACTGGACGCTCGAGGACCTCAAACCCTATTTCGCCCATGTGGCGCAGAGCTTTGGTTTCGAGCGGATGATCTGGGGCAGCGACTGGCCGGTCTGCACGCTCGGCGGCGGGCTGTCGACCTGGGTCGGTGCAACACATGCGCTGCTGTCCGGCGTCAGCCTGGAGGACAAGGCGCGGGTTCTCTCGGGCAATGCCGCGGCGATGTGGCGGCTGGGGTAGGGCAGTTTGGCCCTCTGGCGGCCCCTCATCCGCCTGCCGGCACCTTCTCCCCGTTGTAACGGGGAGAAGGAGACGTGCCGCGGCGTCTTGCTCCCTCTTGAACGAGAGCGTCGGATTGGTATTGGTGTGGGGATGCCAGGAATGAAAATGGTGCGCAGGGGACACGTCCCCTCGCCCCGCTTGCGGGGAGAGGGCTAGGGTGAGGGGCCGTTTTGCCCGCTACGCTCCAAAACTCTCCCGGAACATACTGTTCAGCCGTTCGACAGCGCCTTTCGCGGTGATCTCCCCGGTCACGGCATCGTTGATCACATGCGAGGCTGCTTCCTGGAAGGGCATGTAGCCGTTGTGCCGCGGGCGCAGCCAGGCGCCGTTGAGCGTGGCGCGGGTGCCGGTGTAGAAATCGCGCGTCGCGGCATTGGCGGCCGCACTTTCCCAGCCATCGGCATGGCCCGGCTGGCCACCGGAGCGCCAGTAGAGATCGGCCTGGACGGGTCCGCTCGCCACCCAATAGGCGAAATCGACCGCTGCCTGCCGGTTGGCGCTGAAGGCCGAGACGGCGATGCCGGTGCCACCCAGCGCCGAGCCGATCGGGCCGCTTACCCCAAGCGTCGGCATGTCGGCGAACTGCACCGGACGAGCGCGGAAACCGTCGAGGCTGTAGCTGACATAGCCATAGATCAGCGGCGACAAGGCGGCTTTGGATCCGGCGTCGCTCATGCGGTCGAGCACGCCGATCGGGTCGAGGGTCAGGCAGGCCGGGTCGACCAGGGCGGCCAATTCGCGGATGGCGTCCAGAGCCTGCGCGCCGATCTTGGCATCGGCAAAATCCCGGTCTCGCTCTACCGCGCAGGCCCGACCGAGATTGCCGCAGAGGGTGAAGAAGCTCATCAACGAATGGGGTGGGCGCAGCGGCAGCAGGACGTGGCCGTGGCGTGCAAGGTCGATCACCTCTGCCCATGT
This sequence comes from Agrobacterium sp. a22-2, assembly GCF_012276985.1. Lineage (GTDB taxonomy): Bacteria > Pseudomonadota > Alphaproteobacteria > Rhizobiales > Rhizobiaceae > Allorhizobium. Next base: position 199,709 of record NZ_JAAXMM010000011.1, read on the forward strand.
CGTCGGCGGCCTGCCGACCAGATCGAGCCTCAAGGCCATCACCTGCGTCGCCGCATCGATCGGGAAGGCCCATTGCCGGCCCTGCCAATTGTAGCTCGGAAAAGAGGCGCCGACGCTGCCCTTAGCCAGGGCCTCGAACTCGGCCTCGCGGCCGGCCACATCCAGCGGAGCCAGGCAATTTTCGGCGGTGATCTGGCCGACATGCGGGTGATCGATGACGATAAGGTCATAGTGCCGGGCCAGTTCCTCGACCGGGAAACTCTCGAAATCCTGTAGCGAGCGCTTGTCCCAATCGATCGTCACGCCGGTTTTCTGCAGCCATTCGGCGGAACAGGCGACCATCGGATCATAGCCGCGCGGATGGCTCCAGGTCATGCCTTTCAAGCGAGGCGTGCTCATCGGGCGAACTCCGCCCGGATCTGTGCCGTATGCTCGCCAACCAGCGGTGCGGCGCGGCCGCCCTTGGGACGCTTGCCGTTGACGCGAACCGGGCAGCGGGTGGTGCCGACCGAGACATTGTCCTGACGGGTGACCGTCTGCAGCATGTCGAGAATGCCGAATCCGTCGCTGTCCAGCAGTTCCTGCCAGTCCAGCACCTTGGAACACCAGATGTCGGCGGGCTCCAGAATGTCCAGCCAATGCTGGACTGGTTTGGTGGCGATCCGCTCGGCGATGATCTTCTTGATGACGTCGCGCTCGGTAAACCAGGCCTTGGCGTCGTCGCGGAACGGCGAAAGCTGCTCGATGTCGAGCAGGTCCTGCAGCCGGCCGATCGGCGTCATGGCAATGGCCAGATAGCCGTCGCTGGCCGGATAGACGCCATAGGGCGCCGAGAGATAGGCATGGGCGCTGCGGAAATCCGAGCGTTTCGGCCGGCGGCGGCCGTCGTTCAGATAGGTGGTCAGCACTTCGAACTGGAAGTCGACCAGGCTTTCGAGAAGGCTGGTCTGGATATGGGCGCCGCGACCGGTGATGCCGCGCCGGACCAGGCAGGCGAGAATGCCCTGGCAGGCATTGGAGCCGGCCAGCATGTCGGCGATCGCCAGGCCGAAGGGTACCGGGCCCTGGCTCTCGTCGCCGTTCAGCCACATCATGCCGGAGCGCGCCTGCGCCAGCAGGTCCTGGCCCGGCCGCATGACCCAGGGGCCTTCCTCGCCATAACCGCTGATCGAGGCATAGACGAGCCGGGGATTGATCGCCCTGACTGTCTCGTAGTCGAGGCCCAGTCGTTCGATCACGCCCGGCCGGAAATTCTGGATCATCACATCGGCCTTGGTCAGCAGATGGTGCAGGAAGGCGAGGTCGTCGGCATTCTTCAGGTCGATGCCAAGGCTTTCCTTGCCGCGATTGATGGCATGGAACAGGGTGGAATCGCCACCGACTTCGGTGTCGCTCAGGTAAAGCCGACGCGACAGGTCGCCGCCATCCGGCCGTTCGATCTTGATCACCCGGGCGCCGAGATCGAGCAGCCGCAGCGAACAATATGGCCCCGACAGAAACTGGCTCATGTCGATCACCGTCAGGCCTTCGAGCGGCAATCCATTGTCGTCCTGCATGCGAAACATCCTCCCGTCGGGCACCCGAAAACCGGCGCCTTTGCCGCACGCCTTCGGGCAACCTCCCGCGCCCTAGGGTGAGCGGCATTCTTATTTGAATTTATTTTTCACATATGGGTGGTTATTGCAAGGGCAAAGATGGTCGACGTCGGCCGCGTTTGCGACCTGCGCAATTATGGCAATGGCGTGGAAATAGAATGAGGGAGAGCGTCAGGCCGCTTCGGTCAGGCGCCGCAGATAGTCCTGGGTGGCGACGATCAGCGCCTCGACGCTTTCGCGGGCCAGGTCCTCGTCATGCAGCGCAAAATTCTGCAGGATGAGGCCGTCGATGCCGATCAGGATGAAGCGGGCGATGGCCTTGCCGATCCGCTCGCGCTCTGTCGGCGGCACATCGGCATCGTCGAGGATCAGCCGGCTGTAGAAGTCGATATAGGCGTAGTACTGGCGCTCGGCCAGCCATTCGGACCCCTTGGTGCGCAGGGCATAGAGCGTCAGCTCGATCTGGGCGATCTGGCGGTTGCGGGTCTCGCCGATATAGTGCCAGATCAGCCGGATCAGGGCGGCGATGCGCTGCTGCGGATCGTCGGCAAAGGGCCGCGCCGGATGGTAGCTGGAGGCCATATCGGCAATCATGTCTTCCAGCACGGCCAGAAGAATGGTTTCCTTGCTGTCGAAGTAATAGTGCAGGGTGGCCAGCCGGACATTGGCGCTGGCGGCGATCTTGCGGGTCGTCATCGCATCGATGCCGTCGTTTTCCAACGCCTCGCGGGCACCCCGGATGATGCGGGCGCGGGTCTCCACGCCCTTCCTGGTGGCACCGGCGGTCCTTGCCGCCGATGTTTCCGTCGCTGTGGTGTCCTTTTGTTCCATCCGTGTCTTATGCAGCCTCGTAGGTAATGCGTCCATCGCAAATGGTGAGCACCGGCTTGACGTCCGCCACCTTGTCGAGCGGGCAGGCCTCGATGTCCTGATTGAGCATGACGATATCGGCGAGGTAGCCGGGCTTCAGCTGGCCCTTGCGATCTTCCATGAACTCCACCCAGGCGCCCTCGGCCGTATAGGCGTGCAGCGATTCCGACAGCGTCATGCGCTGGTCCGGATCGCCGTCCTTCCACGGCTTGCGGGTCAGGGCGTTCTGGATGCAGCCGAAAGGCGAGACCGGCGAGATCGGCCAGTCCGTCGCAAAGACCAGACGGGCGCCGGCATCCTTCATGGTGCGCCAGGCATAGGCATAGGGAAAGCGGGCCTCGCCGAGGCGATGGATGGTCGGCTCCAGGGGGAAACACGAGCCGCCCGGCACATGCACCGGCTGCATCGACGCGACGACGCCCAGTTCAGCAAAGCGCGGCACATCGCTTGGATCGATGATCTCGATATGCTCGATGCGGTGGCGGCTGTCGCGGGCTCCATTGGCCTTTGCGGCGGCCTGATAGCCGTCGAGGGTCTGGCGCACGGCTGCGTCGCCGATGGCGTGCACGGCGATCTGCAGGCCGAGGCTGTCGGCCTTGACGGCCACAGCTTCCCAGGCCTGCGGCGTGAACAGCGGTTCGCAGCAGAAGTCCGGGCGATCGGCATAGCCTTCCAGCATATAGGCCGTCTGGCTGTCGATGACGCCATCCATGAAGACCTTGACGAAATCGCCGCGCAGCATGTCTGATGCGAAGCGCTGCTTCCAGGACGCTGCCGTTTCCAGCATGCCGATATCCATGAAATTCTTCATATGGAAGGGAATGCGGATGCGCACCGGCAATTCGCCGGCCTGAAGCAGCTCCTCCATCAATTCCAGCTGATAGAGATTGCCGTCGAAATTCTGCACCGAGGTAATGCCTTCCGAGGCGCAGTAGTCGAGGCCGCGCTTCAGCATGGCCCGGTCGCCGGCGCGCTGTTCGGGCGTGACGTTGTCCGGATCGCCACCGGTCAGGATGCCGAGGCCCTCGCGCCCGCCGGTTGAGGCCAGCTGCACGACAGGGCTGATGGCGTTGGTCTCGCGCAATTCGCCCGTTGCCAGACCGTCGTCGCCCATCACCACCTCGTTGCCGACGCCGACATCGCGGCCGTTCAGGAGGTCGGCGAGCTTGAGCGCTGCGGTATTGGCCCAGGCGGTGTGATGGTCCGGCGCATACATCAGGAAGGGACGGTCGGGAAGGATCTGGTCGAGATGGTGGCGGGTGACCTCTTCGCCGGCGCCGAGAATGGTATAGTCGGCCGATTGCGCGAGCAGAACGGGCTCGTCGGGATTGGCCGCGGCATAGGCCTTGATCGCCTCGCTCATCGCCTCGAAACCACGCACCCCGTAAAGGCTGAGTTGTTGCAGCGACAGCGAGCCCATGAAGATATGCATATGGGCTTCATTGATGCCGGGCATCACGGTGGCGCCCTTGGCGTCGATCACACGGGTCGAGGGGCCTGCGAGCGAGTCGATCTCGGCATCCGTGCCGATCGAAAGGATGGTGTTGCCGGAAAGCGCGATGGCCTCAGCATGGGGTGCCGTTTCGTCCATGGTCAGGAGCTTGGCATTGCGGATGATGATGTCGGCGTGCTGCGCCATGGAGTTGGTTCCTACTTATATATAAGAGACGAGTTATGCGGCGAGCCGGCTGATGGTGCGGAAGAAGGCCAGATTGTCCTGCTTCAGCTCGTCATCCAGCGGATTGGGTTGCGACGACAGTTTGACGATGACGGTCTCATGGGCCGGATCGACATAAAGCCACTGGCCGTGGATGCCGATGGCACAGAAGGCGCCGTCCTCTTCGCCGGACTGGTACCATTGGCTGCGATAACGGCCGTTCGGCATCATGTTGGGCTCTCCGGCGAGCCAGGCATCGTGGTCGCCTGCCGTCAGCATGTCGGTCAGCCAGCCGTCCGACAGGATTTGCCGGCCATCCACGGCGCCGCCGTTGCGTAGCATTTCGCCGACGCGGGCGAGATCGCGCGCAGTCACGCAGATGCCGCCGGCGGCGCGCGCCGAGCCTTGCGCATCGACGCTGACCAGCGCGTGGTTCTTTGCGCCGAGCGGTGCCCAGAGCAGGTCGGACATCAATGCGCCAAAACGCTTGCCGGTAACGCGTTCGAGCACCAGTCCGAGCAGGTCGGAATTGGGCGAGGCGTAGAAGAACGGGCCGCCATGCGGACGATCCGCCTTTGGCAGGGAATAGATGAACTCGGCCATGCTCTCGCTGCGCGTGTCCGGCTCCGGCGGGTTCCAGAGGGTCGAGCGGCGATAGCGCGCATAGGCGCCATCCTTGTTGAGATAGGCTTCGTCGAAATCCAGGCTGACGCGCATGTCGAGCACGTCACGGTAGCGGCAGTCGCCATAGGCACTGTCTTTGGCCTCGGGCAGATAGTGGCCGATCGGTTTCTCGGCATCGATGAGCCCTTGCGCCTCCAGAATGCCCGAAACGATCGCCGTCAGCGACTTGCTGACCGAAAAGACGATATGCGGCCGGTTCACATGCGAATGGGGTGCGTAATATTCGGCGACCACCTCGCCGCGTTTCATCAGGACGAAGGCGTCGGTATGGGCATAGTCCAGGAACGCCCGCGCCGTGCGGGCCTCGGCCAGGCCGGTATCGATGATCGCATCGAGCATGGCCGCACCGGCCAAGGCCGTCTCCGGCATTTCGGAAGCGCAGCGGATCGGGCTGGTCGGCACGATTTCGCTCACATGCTGGAAGCTCCAGCAGCTGAAGGGGGCGGTGCGCCAGTTGGCGAGCGTCACATCCCGGCGCTCGAAGCCGTAGGTGGTCTTGAAGTGGCTGGTCATGGAAAAAGCATCCGCTGTGCGGGAGAGCTGATCGGCCCTCCCGCATCTGTTGGTGATCTCAGGCCTTCTGCGGTTACTTCTGCAGTTCGGTCCAGATCTTGGTGTAGAGTTCCTGGACTTCCGGTGCGCAGGCCAGGTTGAAGTAGCCGGCCGCCTTGGCGGAGTCCGGAATGTTGACTTCCGGTGCGGTCTTCATGTCTTCCGGCATGAAGGCTTCCGATCCGGTGATGCCGTTGGCATAGCGGGCGAAGGACGACAGCATGGCGGCATTTTCAGGCGCCATGATGAAGTTGAGGAACAGTTTTGCGTTCTCGACATTCTTGGCGTCCTTCAGGATGGCGGCATTGTCCATCCAGATCGGGTAGCCTTCCTTGGGATAGCCATAGACGATGTTCGGATTGGCCAGGCGACCGCGGAAGGTCGCGCCGTTCCAGTCGACGGAGGCCGCAAGGTCGCCCTTGGTGTATTTCTCGACGGTGCCGTAATCCATCGAGATCCACTTCGGCTTGGCGGCGACCAGCAGGTCGCGGGCCTTTTTCAGCACGGTCAGGTCGCCGGTGCAGGGCGTGCCGCCCGCATAGGTCACGACCATGTGCATGACATCCGACATTTCCGGCACGACATTGACCTTGCCGACCAGCTCGGCCGGCGGGTCGAGGAAGATAGCCGAGGTGTTCGGGTCGCCGGAATAAACCGACTTGTCGACGGCGATGCCGGTCGTGCCCCACTGCCACGGAACCGAATAGTGACGGCCGGGATCGAAGGGCACGTCGACCCACTTGGGATCGACATTCTTGAAGTTTTCCATCTGGTCGGGACGCGATTCCAGCAGCAGGCCTTCGCTGATGAAGATCGGCAGGGCGCTGGCGGACGGAACGACGATGTCGAAGCCGTGACCGCCCTGGCGCACCTTGGCAAGGGCGGTGTCGTTGCTGTCGTAGTCGGTGATGGTCACCTTGACCTTGTAGGTGTCCTCGAACTTCTTGATCATCTCGGGGCTGGTGTAATTGCCCCAGTTGTAGAGGTTCAGTTCGCCCTCCGCATGGGCAATGGCCGTCGACGCCATCAGCGCGATCGCGGCTGCCGCGAGCTTCATCATATGCTTCATGTTCCCACTCCTGTTTATTCGGATTTTTCGTTGGTTCTGCTGAGAAAGAAGAAGATCGTGACGATCAACAGGGACAGCAGCAGAAAGACTGTCGAAATGGCATTCATTTCCGGGGTGATAGCGCGGCGCAGCTGACCCAGCATATAGGTCGGCAGCGTGTCCTGGCCGGCGGATTTGACGAATTCGGTAATGACCACGTCATCGAGTGAGATGACGAAAGCGAGCATTAGGCCGGCGAGGATCCCGGGCCAGAGCAGTGGCAGCGTGACGAAACGGAACACCTTGAACGGCGTCGCATAGAGATCGGCGGCGGCCCGCTCCAGCGACAGGTCCATGTTTTCAAGCCGTGCCCGGATCGGCAGATAGGCAAAGGGGATGCAGAAGGCCGTATGGGCCATGATTAGGTAGCCGAGGCCGGAATAGCCGGTGGCGACCTTGATGCGCGAGAAGAAGATCAGCAGGGCAACGGCGGTGACGATTTCCGGCACCATCAGCGGCATGTTGATGAAGGAATATTTGAAGGTCAGGCCGCGATAGGCCTCGGTCCTCGTCGTGGCGATGGCGGCAAGCGTTGCCACGGCCGTGGCAATCACGGCGGAGATGGCGGCAATGCGCACCGAGCGCCAGGAAGCTTCGATCACCTGGCTGTTGTTCCAGGCGGCCTCGAACCAGCGCAGCGAAAAGCCTTCCCAGACGGCAATCGAGGTGCCGGAGTTGAAGGCATAGACCACCAGCGTGGCAATCGGCAGGTAGAGGATGAAGAAGCACAGCATGGCGATGGTGGCAAAGCCCGGCTGGACGCGAACGTCGAATTTGCTACGCATGGCCACCTCCGGTCTTTCCGGCATTCTTCACATAATAGAGCATGGCGGCCAGGACGATGATCACCAGGGTGATCGACAGGGCGGCGCCGAGCGGCCAGTTTCTGCCCTGGCCGAATTGCAGCTCAATCAGGTTGCCGACCATCAGGTTCTTGCCGCCGCCCAGGATGCGCGGAATGACATAGGAGGACAGCGACGGGATGAAGACGAGGATGGAGCCGGCAATGATGCCGGGCTTGACCAGCGGTATGATGATCCGGCGCAGCACGGCAAAGCGGGTGGCGTAGAGATCGTATCCCGCCTCGACCAGCCGGAAATCGAGCTTTTCCATGCTGGCATAGAGCGGCAGCACCATCAGCGGCAGATGCACATAGGCCATGCCAAGCAGGATGGCGAAATCGGTATAGAGCATCTGGATCGGTGCGGAGATGATCCCGAGTTTCATCAGGACGGTATTGGCCAGCCCTTCGTTGCGGATCATTTCCTGGATGGCGAAGCCGCGGATCAGCAGGTTGGTCCAGAACGGAATGGTGATCAGGAAAAGCCAGATCTGGCGGTAGCTGGTCGGACGGCTGGCGATGAAATAGGCGGTGGGGAAACCGACGATCAGCGTGAACAGCGTGGTGGCAACCGCCAGCTTGATGCTGCGCCAGAGGATCGAGACGTGGGCATCGGCCAGGGACAGCGTGTTGTCGAAAATATCGCGCGACAGGAAGACGTTGAACCAGGCCTCGGTCGAGAACTGCCATTTCACGTCGCCGTAATTGCCCGGCGCCAGGAAGGAATAGACCAGCACGATAAACAGCGGCCCGACGCCGGCGATCGCAATCAGCAGGAGGGCCGGCGCGCTGAGCAGCCAGCGGTTGCGGATATCCTGTTTGCGGAAGGTTTCACCAGACCGCGCAGCGTGGTTTGCCATGGCTAGTCCCTCAGGATCTGCGCGACATCGTCGCTGAGGGCAATGCTGACGGTTTCGTCCTTGGAGAAGCCGCAGGGGCCGCTGCGGCTGTTCTGCTGGCGCACGGTAAACGACGTGCCATCCTGCAGCCGGATGTGGAAATGGGTGTCGGTGCCGAGATAGACGATATCGTGGATCACGCCGGACAGAAGCGCCGTGGGGGAGGGCGGCGTGACCTGCGCATGTTCGGGCCGGATCACCACCGTGACCTTGCCGGATGGAACGGTGCCTTCCGGAAAAGTTGCCGGGATTTCGGCACCGGACGACAGCCGCACCCGGGCGCGGTCTCCGGAAACCGTTATGACGTCGGCATCGAGAAAGTTGGTTTCGCCGATGAAGTCGGCCACGAAGCGTTCGGTTGGGCGGTCGTAGATATCCCAGGGCGAGCCGACCTGGCGGATCTCGCCGCTCGACATGACGGCGATGCGGTCGGACATGGTCAGCGCTTCTTCCTGGTCATGGGTGACGAAGATGAAGGTGATGCCGGTTTCGGCCTGGACGCGTTTCAGCTCGATCTGCATTTCCTTGCGCAGCTTGTAGTCGAGCGCCGAAAGCGGCTCGTCGAGCAGCAGAACCTTTGGCTTGGGGGCTAGCGCGCGGGCAAGGGCGACGCGCTGCTGCTGGCCGCCAGAAATCTGGCTGACGGCACGGTCGCGCATGGCTTCCATATGCACCAGGGCCAGCATCTCGTCGACGCGGCTCTTGACCTCGGATTTCGGCTTGCCCAGCATTTCCAGGCCGAAGCCGATATTCTGGGCCACCGTCATGTGGGGGAAGAGTGCGTAGCTCTGGAAGACGGTGTTGACCGGGCGCTTGAAAGGGGGAAGCGGGGCGATGTCCTCGCCGTTCAGCAGGATCTCGCCGCTGGTCGGGAAGTCGAAACCGGCAATCAGCCGCAGCAGCGTGGTCTTGCCGCAGCCGGACGGGCCGAGGAGCGTGAAGAATTCATTCTGCCTGATGGTGACGTCAACGCCCTTGAGCGCTGCGACCTGGTAGGGACCCGATCCGTAGATGCGGCTGACGCCGCGAATGTCGATGGCTGGCTTCCGCGCAGTTTCAGTCAAGAGATTCCCCCGATCTTTGCCTTGCTGGTCCGTCGTTCCGGCACCCGACGTAAAGCCATTTATGGCCGCTGCCGGATCTCTTGCTCTCATCGACGCAATATGCATGCCACCTCCCGGAAACTGCATCAGGGCTTCGCAACGCCAGGGTTTTCGCCTTCATTCGGCCGAAAAATCACCTGTTTTTGCAGTTACCCGGTGCGGCCTCCCAACCGAACCAGATCCATGGTGCCTTAAAATTGGTCACTTGACCATTTTTTATTTTTGCCAATATCGTTTTTCTTCTGTCGGCTTGCCGAGTTAGCATCCGAGCTTGACGACAGGTGCCGGCGGCGGTCTGATGGACCCCGGACGATGGGTCGAGAGGCCAAGGAAAGGGTGACCGATGACGGAGATCTCAGCGCTTTCGGCAACGGAGCTCTCGGCGAAAATCCGCTCCGGCACGGTCTCCAGCGTCGAGGTGGTAACGGCCTATCTTCAGCGGATCGATGCCCTGAACGGCGCGATCAACGCGATCGTCAGCCGCGTCGATACCGATCTTGTTCTGGCAGAGGCCCAGGCCTGCGACGCGGATCTGGTTGCCGGACGCTGGCGCGGTTTCCTGCATGGCATGCCGCTGGCGGTCAAGGATCTGAGCGAGGTTGCCGGCATCCGCTGCACCTACGGCTCGCCGCTGTTTGCCGATTTCATACCCGATTTTGACGACATTCATGTCGAGCGGATGCGCGCCGCCGGCGCGATCTTCATCGGCAAGACCAATACGCCGGAATGGGGTTTCGGGTCGCATTCCTACAATCCGGTGTTCGGCACGACGCGCAATCCTTACGATCTGACGAAGAGTGCCGGAGGCTCCAGCGGTGGGGCGGCGGCCGGTCTTGCGGCGCGGTTGCTGCCGCTCGCCGATGGCAGCGACATGATGGGCTCGCTGCGCAATCCGGCCGCCTTCAACAACGTCGTCGGCTTTCGCCCCAGCTTCGGCCGCGTGCCGTCCGGGCCGGGGCCGGATCTCTACCAGCACCAGCTTTCGACGGCTGGGCCGATGGGCCGTTCGGTCCGCGATGTGGCGGCCCTTCTGGCCATCCAGTCCGGCTATGATGCCCGCGATCCGTGGTCGCTGCCGCTTGAGCCCATGGAACTCGGCGAGCAGCCAAGCTGGCGCGGGCGCCGGATCGGCTGGCTCGGAGACTACGGCGGCTATCTGCCCTTCGAGGCCGGCGTGCTCGATCTCGACCGGTCGGCGCTCAAGGTGTTTGAAGACCTGGGCATGGCGGTCGACGAGGTCCTTCCGGATTTCGACATGGACAGGCTCTGGTGGGCCTGGACGACCCTGCGCAGCTGGCTGACGGTCGGCAGCATGCAGGCGATCTATGAGGATCCGGCGCGCCGGGCCCTGCTCAAGCCGGAAATCCTCTGGGAAATCCGCCATGGTCTGCGCGTCACGGCGGCGGACATCCATGAAGCCTCGAAAATCCGCAGTGCCTGGTACAAGACCTGCCTTTCCCTGTTCGAGACCTATGATTTCCTGATCCTGCCATCGGCGCAGGTCTTCCCCTTCGATGCCGATATGCCCTGGCCGCGGGAAGTCGACGGCCGCAAAATGGATACCTATCATCGCTGGATGGAAGTGGTGATCGGACCCAGCATGGCGGGGCTCCCGGTGGCAGCCATGCCGGCCGGTTTTGCCGGCAATGGCACATCGGGACTGCCGAACGGCATCCAGATCGTCGGGCCGCCGCGGGGCGATAGGGAGACCTTGCGGCTGGCGCTGGCCTATGAGGAGGCGACGGACTGGCTGAAACGCTCCGCACGATAGAGGAAAGAGGGCTGGGTCGTTTTGCCGCTTGAATACATTGCACTCTTGGTTCTACCATTAAAAATCACGGATATTTCTTCCTGCGGCAAGTCTCTCCCATGCCGTCCCCCACGAACATATTATCATCGTCAGGATACGTTTTATGGAATTGGTTTTCGATGGACACAACGACGTCCTGTTGAGGCTCTGGCGCAACAGGGCGACCGGAGGCGACCCGGTGGCGGAATTCGCTGGCGGCGCTTCGGATGGGCATATCGACGGCCCTCGCGCCAAGGTGGGGGGCCTCGCCGGCGGGCTTTGCGCCATCTACATCCCTTCGACCGAGGAATTCGCGCTCAAGGAGCCGGACGAAAACGGTCATTATGCCACACCGCTGTCGGCGCCGCTCAAGCGCGAGCCGTCGCTCGATATCGCCCTGCAGATGGCATCGATCGCGCTCCATCTCGACCGCAGCGGTGCCTGGCGGCTGTGTCGATCGACCGCTGATATTCGCGCGGCGATCGATGCGAACGTCTTTGCGGCGGTAATGCACATGGAGGGATGCGAAGCGATCGATGCGGATCTGACCGCGCTCGACGTGTTCTATGCGGCCGGTCTGCGGTCTCTGGGGCCCGTCTGGAGCCGCAACAACATTTTCGGCCATGGCGTGCCGTTCGCCTATCCCATGTCGCCCGATAGCGGGCCTGGGCTGACCGATGCCGGTTTCGAACTGATCCGCACCTGTAACAGCATGGGCATTCTGGTCGATCTGGCGCATATCACCGAAAAGGGCTTCTGGGACGTCGCCAAAACCTCGGACCAGCCGCTGATTGCCAGCCATTCCAATGCACATGCGCTGACGCCGGTGGCGCGCAACCTGACCGACAGACAGCTCGACGCTATCAAGGAAAGCCGTGGTCTGGTCGGCCTCAACTATGCGGTGACCATGCTGCGCGACGATGCGCGCGATAACGCGGCCACGCCGCTCACCGACATGATCCGCCACATCGATTATCTCGTCGACCGCATGGGAATCGACTGCGTGGCACTTGGGTCCGACTTTGACGGTGCAACCATTCCGGCCGATATCAGCGATGCCGGCGGCAACCAGAAACTGGTTGCGGCGCTGAAAGGCGCCGGATACGCTGACGACGATCTTGCTAAAATATGCCGGGAAAACTGGCTGAGGGTTCTGGCGTCCGCCTGGCACGAATGAGCCGGGGGATCTGGATTTATGACAACGAGAAAACAGGGGAATACGAAAATGATGCATGTTTTCAATAAGCGGATGCGCCTGATGACGAGCAGTGCGGCTTTGGCCCTGCTGCTGGCGGCAGCACCGCAGGCCTTTGCGGAGACGCCGGCCGACACGCTGGTCGAGGGTTTCGCCTTCGACGATATCATCACGCTCGATCCGGGCGAGGCTTTCGAGCTGTCGACTGCGGAAATCACCGCCAACAGCTACAGCAAGCTGGTCGCGCTTGATCCGGCCGACACGTCCAAGGTCGTCGGCGAGATTGCCGACAGCTGGACCGTTTCCGATGACGGCCTGACCTATACGTTCAAGCTGAAGCCCGGCCTGAAATTCGCCTCCGGCAATCCGATCACCGCCGAGGACGTCGCCTATTCCTTCGAGCGCGCTGTCAAGCTCGACAAGTCGCCGGCCTTCCTGCTCACCCAGTTCGGCCTCTCCGGCGACAATGTTGCCGAGAAGGCAAAGGCAGTGGACGAGGGCACGTTCTCGATGACCGTCGACAAGCCTTATGCGCCGAGCTTCGTGCTGAACGTTCTGACATCGACGGTTACCTCGGTCGTCGACAAGAAGGTCGTTGTCGAAAATGCCAAACCCGTCACGCCGACCGCGGAATACAAATACGACAACGATTTCGGCAACGAATACCTGAAGACCGGCTATGCCGGCTCCGGCCCTTACAAGATCCGCGAATGGCGCGCCAACGAAGTGATCGTGCTGGAGCGCAACGACAATTTCTTCGGCGAAAAGGCCAAGCTCGCCCGCGTCATCTATCGTCACATGAAGGAAAGCTCGGGCCAGCGCCTGGCGCTTGAAAACGGCGATATCGACGTGGCGCGCAACCTCGAGCCCGGCGATATCGATGCCGTTGCCAAGAAGGACGGCATGGCGACGACGGCAGCCCCGAAGGGCACCGTCTATTACTTCAGCCTCAACCAGAAGAACCCGAACCTTGCCAAGCCTGAAGTGGCCGAGGCCTTCAAGTATCTGGTCGATTACGATGCGATCGGCGAAACGCTGATCAAGGGTATCGGCTCGATCCACCAGACCTTCCTGCCCAAGGGCCAGCTCGGCGCGCTCGACGAGAACCCCTACAAGCTCGACGTTGCCAAGGCCAAGGAACTGCTGGCCAAGGCCGGCCTTGCCGACGGCTTCACCGTCACCATGGACGTGCGCAACACGCAGCCCGTCACCGGCATTGCCGAGAACGTCCAGCAGACGCTGGCCCAGGCCGGCATCAAACTGGAGATCATCCCCGGCGATGGTAAGCAGACGCTGACCAAGTACCGCGCCCGTACGCACGATATCTATATCGGTCAGTGGGGTTCGGACTATTTCGACCCGAATTCGAATGCCGAAACCTTTACCGCCAACCCGGACAATTCCGACGAAGGCAAGACCAAGACGCTGGCATGGCGCAATGCATGGGACGTTCCGGAGCTGACCAAGGAAACGCAGGCAGCCCTTCTTGAAAAGGATAGCGCCAAGCGTGCGGCGATTTATGAAGGCCTGCAGAAGAAGGTTCTGGAAGCCAGCCCGTTCGTGATCATCTTCCAGCAGACGGAAGTGGCCGGCTATTCCGCCAAGCTCAAGGATTTCAAACTGGGTCCGAGCTTCGACACCAATTTCGTCTATACGGTTTCCAAGGAATAGTTTCCCTTGGCAACCATCGCAAAGAAGACCGAGGCGCGGCGCGCAAGCGCGCGCGCCTCGGCGTTTTCATGGTCCGTACTGCGGTTTCTTGTGACCGTCGTCACGACCTTTCTCGGATTGCTGGCGGTGACCTTCTTCATCGGCCGCGTCATCCCGATCGATCCGGTTCTGGCCATTCTCGGGGACCGGGCGCCGGCCCATGTCGTCGATCGCGTGCGCGAGGAGCTGGGGCTGAACCTGCCGCTCTGGCAGCAGTTCCTCATCTATATACGCCAGGCGTTGACGGGTGATTTCGGCACGTCGGTGCTGACCACCAATCCGGTTCTGACCGATATCAGACGGGTGTTTCCGGCAACAATAGAGCTTGCCACCGTCGGCACGATCATCGGCTCTGTGCTCGGCGTGCCGCTTGGCGTGCTGGCCGCCGTCAAGCGCGGCAGCCTGATCGACCAGATCGTCCGTATCATCGGCCTGATCGGTTATTCCGTGCCGATCTTCTGGCTCGGGCTGCTGTCGCTGCTGCTGTTCTATGCGCAGTTGCGCTGGGTCGCCTATCCCGGCCGCGTCGATATCATCTATGAATACAGCTTTACGTCGGTCACCGGTTTTTTCCTGCTCGATGCCGCCTGGCAGGGCAAATGGGACGTGATGTGGGACCTGTTTCGCCATATCATCCTGCCGGCCTCGCTGCTCGGCTATTTTTCGCTCGCCTATATCAGCCGAATGACGCGCTCGTTCATGCTCAACGAGCTGAGCCAGGAATATATCGTCGCGGCGCGGGCCAAGGGGCTGACGGAAACCCGGATCATCTGGTTCCATGCGCTGCGCAATGCTGCGGTTCCACTGGTGACCGTCATCGCTCTGTCCTATGCCGGCCTTCTCGAAGGTTCGGTCCTGACCGAGACGATTTTCGCCTGGCCGGGCCTCGGCCTCTACATCACCAATTCGCTGCAAAATGCCGATATGAACGCCGTGCTCGGCGGAACCGTCGTCATCGGGTCGGTCTTCGTCGGCATCAACCTGCTGTCGGACCTGCTCTACCGCACGCTGGATCCAAGGACGCGCAGCCGATGAGCGAGACCGCGACGACACCTCCACCCTCCCTTCGCGAATGGCTGACATCCGACCGGCCGCAGTCGCGCCGCCAGGCCCGGCTTGGACGGCTCTATGTCATCTGGCAGCGCTTCTCTGAAAACCGGCTGGCGCTGGCCGGTCTCTGCATCATCCTGCTGCTGCTGTTCATCGCCGCCTTTGCCGATGTGCTGGCGCCCTATTCGCCGGTGCAGGGCGATCTGCGCAATGCAAGGCTTCTGCCGCCGGGCTCGGCCGGCTATCTGCTCGGCACCGACGACCAGGGTCGCGATATCCTGTCGCGGTTGCTGCACGGTTCGCGGCTGACGCTGTTCGTCATCTTCCTGGTCGCCATCATCGCCGCCCCCATCGGCCTGATCATGGGCACGGTGTCGGGTTATGCCGGCGGCTGGATCGACGCCGTGCTGATGCGCATCACCGATATCTTTCTCGCCTTTCCGAAGCTGGTCCTGGCGCTGGCGCTGGTCGCGGCCCTTGGTCCCGGCATCGAGAATGCGGTTCTGGCCATCGCGGTCACCTCATGGCCGCCTTATGCGCGTATTGCCCGGGCCGAAACCATGACCTTCCGCAATTCGGATTACATCTCCGCCGTCCGGCTGATGGGGGCGTCGCCGCTGCGCATCGTGCTGTTTCATATCATGCCGCTGTGCATGTCGTCGCTGATCGTGCGCGTCACGCTCGACATGGCCGGCATCATCCTGACCGCCGCCGGCCTGGGTTTCCTCGGGCTCGGCGCCCAGCCGCCGCTGCCGGAATGGGGCGCGATGATCGCGTCGGGCCGGCGCTTCATTCTCGATCAATGGTGGGTGGCGGCGATGCCGGGCTTTGCCATTCTGATCGTCAGCCTCGGTTTCAATCTGCTGGGCGACGGATTGCGCGATGCGCTCGATCCGAAGGAGGCTGGTCAATGAGCCCGCTTCTCGATGTCCAGAATCTCAAGGTCGGCTTCCCGACCCGCACCGGCCTTGTCGAGGCGGTCCGCGGCGTCAGCTTCACGCTCGGCAAGGAGCGGCTCGGCATCGTCGGCGAATCCGGTTCCGGCAAATCGCAGACCGGCCGGGCCATCATGGGCCTGACGCCGGGCCACGCGAACATCTCGGCAGACCGGCTGCGGTTTGGTGACACCGATCTTCTGTCGATCTCGCCCAGTGAGCGGCGGACGCTGCGCGGCAAGAAGATCGCCATGATCCTGCAGGATCCGAAATATTCGCTCAACCCCGTCATGTCGATCGGCAAGCAGATCGTCGAGACGCTGCTCACCCATGAACGCCTGTCGTCGGCGGAAGCGCGCCGGCGGGCCCTGCTGATGCTCGAAGCGGTGCAGATCCGCGATGCCGAGCGGGTCTTCGACCTTTATCCGCACGAAGTCTCCGGCGGCATGGGCCAGCGCGCCATGATTGCCATGATGCTGGTCTGCGGTCCGGAATTGCTGATCGCCGACGAGCCGACCTCGGCGCTGGATGTCACCGTCCAGCTGGAAGTGCTCGATATTCTCGACAAGCTGGTGTCCGAGCGCGGCATGGGGCTGATCTTCATCAGCCATGACCTCCGGCTCGTCTCATCCTTCTGTGATCGGGTCCTGGTGATGTATGCCGGCCGCGTGGTCGAGGAACTGCCGGCCGGCGAACTGTCCAAGGCCCAGCATCCCTATACCCAAGGGTTGTTGAACTGTCTGCCGCAGATCAGCGGCGACCGGCATCCGCTGCCGGTGTTGAAACGCCAGGCGGAGTGGTCCCTATGACAATGGCTCTTTCGGTCCGCGACATGGTCGTCACGTTCGACGGTTTCCGGGCGCTCGACACGGTTAGCGTCGATGTCGAGCACGGCGCCTCGTTCGGTATCGTCGGCGAATCCGGTTCCGGAAAGTCGACGCTTCTGCGAGCCGTGGCCGGCCTGAACAGCTTCGAGAGCGGAACGCTGGAGGTCGATGGCCGCCGCTTCAAGGGCAAGGCGAGGGATCGCGATTTCTATCGCACCGTGCAGATGGTGTTCCAGGATCCCTATGGCTCCCTGCATCCGCGCCAGACAGTCGATCGGCTGTTGCTGGAGCCGCTGGCCATCCACGGTTTTGCCGACGTCGACCGCCGCATCGAGCGGGCGCTCGACGAAGTGGGGCTTGGGACCGGTTTCCGCTTTCGCTATTCCCACCAGCTGTCCGGCGGTCAACGCCAGCGCGTGGCGATCGCCCGGGCGCTGATCGTCGAGCCGAAGATCCTGCTGCTCGACGAGCCGACTTCGGCGCTCGATGCCTCCATCCAGGCGGAAATCCTCAATCTGCTCGAACAGGCCCGCAAGGACCGCAA
Organism: Agrobacterium sp. a22-2; assembly: GCF_012276985.1. GTDB lineage: Bacteria > Pseudomonadota > Alphaproteobacteria > Rhizobiales > Rhizobiaceae > Allorhizobium. The sequence continues at coordinate 217,068 of NZ_JAAXMM010000011.1, forward strand.
CCTGACCTTCATCATGGTCAGCCACGATCTGGCCGTCATCAGCCATATGTGCGAGCGGCTGGCCGTCATGCGCGATGGCGAAATGGTCGAGCAGTTCAGCGTCGAGGATCTACGCTCGCGCAGTTTCTCGACCGACTATACGCGCCAATTGCTGAAGGCCAGCGAAGGGTTCCGACGCACTCAATCAGCCTGAAGTGGTGTGGTGACCAGGGCATAGAGAATGTCGGGTTCTTTCTCTTCGTTGTCTCGCCCGTCGGTGCGTCTGACCTCGGCAAAGCCGTGGTGTTCGTAGAAGCGTCGCGCCTGCAGATTTTTCTCGAAGGCCCAGAGGTGCAGCGTCTTTTCCTGCCCGATGGCAGCTGCCAGAAGCCGCGTCCCGATGCCACGCCCGGTCTGTTCCGGATCGACATAGAGGTGTTCGATCCATCCGTTCCCGAATGCGATGAAGCCAACAATCCGTGGGCCGCGGCATGCGACAAGCACTGACAATCTGCCGATAACCTGGGTGGCGATGAAATCGCGATCTTCTTCCGGCGAATGAAGTTTTGGCAGGAATGCCAGCAGACCGTGCGACCGGGTGAAGACATCTGCTATCGCATCGACATCTGCGGCTTGCGCCGTTCTGACATCGATCAACGAAGCGAGGTCGTCCGTCACGCCACCCGCACGCCCTGCCGCCAGATGGTCTTCAGGAAGGGATGGCCGTCATGGGTGCCGACGCGCAGCAGGTCGGCGCGCTTGCCGATGGCGATTTCGCCACGGTCCTTGAGGCCGGCAGCTTCCGCTGGCGTCTTGGTGACCATGCGCAGGGCGGCCGGCAGGTCGAAGTCGAGGTCTTCGTCGGCGGCGATCATGAAGGCGGCGTCGAGCAGCGAGCGCGGCACATAGTCCGAGGCAAGAATATCGACGAGATTCTCAGTCAGCAGATCGCGCACCGCAACATTGCCGGATTGCGAGCCGCCGCGCAGTATATTGGGGGCGCCGGCAACGGTCAGCATGGAACGGGCGCGGGCCTCGCGGGCCGCCTCCATCGTGCAGGGAAATTCGGAGATCAGCACGCCTTCGTCGGCGGCCATGTCGACATGTTCGATATCGGTGTCGTCATGGCTTAACAGCGGCAGGCCGCGGGATTTGGCAAGGGCGACGACCTGCGGCCGCACGATTTCGCCGATATGGCTCTTTTCCTCGACCAGTAGCTTGATCTTCTCACGAACGATGTGATGGCTCTCGCCGGTCGATTTCGAGGCGCGCGAGACATAGGCATCGATGTCACGGCTTTGCCGCAGGCCCGGCAGATGCTCCATGACGGACACGACCTTGACGATGGCGCGATCGATATTGGCGGCGGTCAGGGCCACGGTCTCCGGGTCGGTGATCTCGCAGCGCAGATGCAGGAAATGCTCGGCGCGCAGCATGCCGGCGGCCTGGGTCTTCTCAAGGGCGTCGATCATCGGTCCGAGGATCTGGGCGCGTTCCGGATTGTCGGTCGTGGCGCCGACGCAGAGACTGTCGAACACCGTCGTCACGCCGCCGCCGATGATCTGCGCATCGTGGGCGAGTGCTGCGCGGGTGTAATCCCAGCGCACATGGGCGCGCGGATAGACGTGTTTTTCGAAGTGGTCGGTGTGGATGTCGACAAGGCCGGGCAGCAGGTAATCGCCGCCGAAATCCAGCGCATCCTTGCCGTGCAGCACCTCATCGATGGCCGTGATGACACCGTTTTCGACCGTGATGCTGCCGGTGACGATGCGGTCGGCAAGAACGATTCGGGCATTGGTCAGGCGGAAGCTTGCCTCGTGGGCCTTGGACCATGGGCCGGATATCGTGTTCATAACCTTGAATTCCTTCGGCGTTCGATGCCGGCAGCGGCGGCGTCGTTTCATCTGCCGTCGTGCGGCGCGGGTTGAGGGAGTTTAACCTCGGTTTTGCTGCAAGACTACAGCTTGGGCCCTGCTTATCGATGCCGTATGTCGGTTATGTGTCAATGCCGGCATTTTCGGATCGTTCGGCAAGGCGCCGTGCCGTGGTTCAGCTGTCGAGAACGCTGATCGTCTCGTCGGCGATCACCTGTTCCTCGTCGGTCTCGATCACCAGCACGGCAACGGGGCTGGACGAGGCATTAATGGTCTTGGCATTGGCGTCATTGGCCACCTCGTCAAGCGCGATGCCGAACCATTGCAGGCGGCGGCAGACCGCGGCGCGGATCTGCGGCTGATGCTCGCCGATGCCGGCGGTAAAGACCAGGGCGTCGAGGCCGCCGATCGTGGCCGTCAGCCGGGCGATCTCGCCGGCGATGCGCAGGGTGAAGATCTCAATGGCTTCGGTTGCTTCCGGCGCGTCACTTTCCAGCAGCGCCCGGCTGTCGGCGCTGAGGCCGGAAAGGCCGAGCAGGCCGGATTTGTGGTAGAGGATGTCTTCCACAGCCTCCCGGTTGAGGCCCATCTGCCCCATCCAATGCAGCAGAACGCCGGCATCGATGGCGCCGCTGCGGGTCGCCATCGGAATGCCGTCTAGCGTCGAGAAGCCCATGGATGTGTCGCGGCTGATCCCGCCTTGCAGGGCACAGAGGCTGGCGCCGCTGCCGAGATGGGCAATGATGGTCTTGCCGCCGGCAAGGTCGGGCCTTAGCCGCGCCAGCTCATCGGCGATATAGCGGTAGGACAGGCCGTGAAACCCGTAGCGCTTGATGCCCTGATCGAAATACTGGCGCGGGATGGCAAAACGCTGCACGATCGGCGACTGGGTGCGATGGAAGGCCGTGTCGAAGGATGCGGTCTGCGGCAGGTTCGGGCGCAGGTCGCGGATCGCCGTGATCAGCCGAACATTCTGCGGCTGATGCAGGGGCGCCAGCGGCGTCAGGGCCTCGATGGCGGCAATCGTCGTGTCGTCTAGGCGGACAGGGCTGGAAAACACGTCGCCGCCATGCACCACCCGATGGCCGACGGCGGTGACGGCTTCCATATCGAAATGGGCGGCAAGCCAGCCAAACGTCTCCTCCAGCACCTCGTGCAGCACATCGCCGGCTTCGGCTTCAAGCGGCACGTCGAAGATTTCGGGACCTTCCACCAGATGGAAGGTCAGCGGCGTGTGGCGAAAGTCGATCATGCCCTTGCCGATGCGGCGCGCCTTGCCGCCCTCGCGTAGGAAGAGGCCGATCTTCACCGTCGAGGATCCGGCATTGAAGGTCAGCAACAGCTGGTCGGTCATCGGGCCGGCAGTCCCTGCGCCAGGCTGCGGGCGGCCACCAGCTTGGCAAGGGCTGCCGAGGCGATGCGTACCTTCAGGCTGTCGGAGCGGCTCGTCAGGATGATCGGCACCCGCGCACCCAGCACGAGGCCGGCAGCGTCGGCTCCGGCAAAGTAGAGCAATTGCTTGGCCAGCATGTTGCCGGCTTCAAGATCCGGCACGAGCAAGATATCGGCCTGGCCGGCCACCGGCGAAACGATGCCCTTGGTGCGCGCGGCGTCCATGCTGATGGCATTGTCGAAGGCGAGCGGGCCGTCGACGCGGCCGCCGGTGATCTGGCCGCGGGCCGCCATGACGGTGAGGGCCGCAGCATCGAGCGTCGCTGGCATCTTGTCGTTGACGGTTTCGACGGCGGCCAGCACGGCGACCTTCGGTTCGGTATTGCCGAGCAAATGCAGGAGATCGATGGCGTTCTGGCAGATGTCGCGCTTGTGGTCGAGTGTCGGGGCAATGTTGATCGCCGCATCAGTGACAATCAACAGCTTGGTATAGGCTGGCACGTCCATGACATAGACATGGCTGATGCGCCGTTCCGTCTTGAGGCCCGATCCGGGCGCCACCACCGCCCCCAGCAATTCGTCGCTGTGCAGGCTGCCTTTCATGATGGTTTCCACCCGGCCGGCCACGGCCAGTTCGACGGCGCGGGCCGCCGCTGCGTGGCTGTGCTCGACGGAGACGATCTCGAAGCCGTCCAGCGAAACACCGGCCTTGGCCGCGGCCGCCCTGATCTTTGCCTCCGGGCCGATCAGAACCGGATCGAGAAGACCTTCGTCGCGGATTTCAAAGGCGGCGAGGATCGCTTCGGGTGAGCAGGGGTGGACGAGGGCGGTGCGGACCAGCGGCAGGCGGCGTGCTTCAGCCACGATCGCGTCGAAGCGGTCGTGACGCTGCACGGCGATATCGGGAAGAACGGTCTGCGGCCAGGCGACATGCTCGGGTGGCGCAAGGACGGTCGCGGTGCCGGTCAGCACATCCTCGCCGGCCTGGTTGACGCAGCTGGTATTGAACAGCACCACTTGGCTTTCGGCCCGCTTTTCCTGAACGGTGACGGTTGCGGTGATGGTATCACCCGGTGAAACGGGTTTCAGAAATTTCAGGTCCTGGCTGAGATAGACCGTGCCGGGGCCGGGCAGCTTGGTGCCGAGCAGCGCCGAAACCATGCCGGCGGTCCACATGCCGTGGGCGACGATATGGCCGGTCCCACTGTCGGCCGCGAATGCCGTGTCGAGATGGGTCGGATTGAAATCCCCGGACGAGGTGGCAAAGAGGTCGATATCCTCCCGCCGCACGGTGCGAACCAGCGTGGCGCTGTCGCCGACGGAGAGCTCGTCGAAGGTGCGGTTGGTCATCAGCGTCTGATCCATGTCAGGCCTCATCTCTGCAATACATAGGTGCCGGGCGCGGCTTCCTTCGCGGCATAGCCGTTTTCGCTGGAACCGATCGGCGGCGGGGCAATCTTGCCCGCCGAGGAATGGCCGGCCAGCCAGTCCGACCAGCTCGGCCACCAGGAACCGTCCTGCGAGCGGGCCTCGGCCGCCCATTCTTCCGGGCTGACGCACGGATCGCTGGCGCGCTTGGTCGTCATACGGAAATGGCGGTGGGCGTGGCCTGGCTCGCTGACGATGCCGGCATTGTGGCCGCCGCTGGTCAGCACGAAGGTGACGTCGGTGTCGGCGAGGTAGTGAATCTTGTAGACCGATTTCCACGGCGCAACGTGGTCGCGCTCGGTGCCGACCACGAAGGTCGGGACACGGATGTTCTGCAGGGCGGCGGGATGATCGTCGACCATAAGCCGGCCCGCGGCCAGTTCGTTGTCGAGATAGAGCCTCTGCAGATATTCCGAATGCATGCGGAACGGCATGCGTGTCGTGTCGGCATTCCAGGCCATCAGGTCGATCATCTCGCTGCGCTCGCCCATCATGTAGTCATGCACGACGCGCGACCAGATCAGGTCGTTGGAGCGCAGCAGCTGGAAGGCGCCGGCCATCTGATCGGCGGACAGATAGCCGCGGTTCCACATCACGCTTTCCAGGAAATTCAGCTGGCTGTCATCGATGAACAAAGCCAGTTCGCCCGGCTCGGTGAAATCGGTCTGGGCGGCAAACATCGTCACGGAGGCCAGGCGCTCGTCTTTCGCGCGTGCCATGGCGGAGGCGGCGATCGCCAGCAGCGTGCCGCCGAGGCAATAGCCGGTGGCATGCACCTTGCGGTCCGGCAGGATGGCGCTGATGGCGTCGAGCGCCGCCATCACGCCCATACGGCGATAATCGTCCAGCCCAAGATCTCGGTCGGCGGCATTTGGATTGTGCCAGGAGATGCAGAACACCGTATGGCCACGGCTGACCAGATAGCGGATCAGCGAGTTTTCCGGCGAGAGGTCGAGAATGTAATATTTCATGATCCAGGCCGGCACGATCAATACCGGCTCGGCATAGACGGTCTGCGTCGCCGGAGCATACTGGATCAGCTCGATGAGCCGGTTGCGATAGACGACACGCCCCGGTGTGACGGCCACCTCCTTGCCCGGCCGGAAAGCCTCGGTGCCGGCAGCGGGCTGCTTGGTCGCCTCGCGGTTGAGGTCTTCGATCCAGTTGGCAAACCCCTTGGCAAAATTCATCCCGCCGGTCTCTGCCGCTCGCTTCATGACAACGGGATTGGTGAAGGGGGAATTCGACGGGGAGACTATGTCGAGGATCTGACGGGCGGCAAAGGACATCACGTCCTGATGATGGGGGACGACACCCGGCACGTCATTGGTGACATTGTGCCACCATTGCTGGTTCAGCAGGAAGGTCTGCGCCATGATGTTGAAGGGAAAATGCTGCCATTCCTCATCGGAAAAGCGCTCGTCGCCGGGGAGCGGCTCGATGCAGGGCGGCGTTTCGGGGTCGATGGCCGCAGCTGCCAGATGGGTCGTCAGCCTGCCGGCCTTGCGGAGCGCCTTCTGGGCCAGTTCGGCGCGCTTGCCGGGCGCCATCGCCAGGTGAATGGCCCAGTCGGTCAGCGCCAGGGTGAGGGCCGCCGGCGACAGGCCGCCGGTGGCAGGCGCCAGCAGCGCGTCGCTCATCCGGTCCAGCGCTCGATAGCCCTCCAGTTCGGTCGGTTCGCCCATGCCAAGAGCGTCCAGTGCCGTGTCGATATTGGCGGGAGCCGGGGCTACGGGTCTGGCGATGTTTCCTGACGACATGGGACACCTCTATGGAAACAGGTATGACGGAAAGGGCAAAGCCTGGCCCAAGCAATAGGGCTTTCGTGTGACGGCCGGACGAATGCCGACGCGCGGCTTGCCAATCGTCAATTTTGTAACGGTTTCATGCCTTTGCATGCCCGATCGGGGCTGGCTCAGACGTCGTGTTCGGGTCTTCTGCCGCATGCTTTGAACTCGCAGGTTGCTGCAATGCAACGATACGCCCGGGCCTCGGGCCGGTCAACCGAAGCGGTCGTGCCAGGAGGCCTGAGCGCCATCGACGGGCAGCGCCGTTGCCTCAAAAACGCCGCGGGCGATGGCGCGGGCCATGACCAGCGTTGCCAGGTGGCAAAGCTCCATGAAATCGGCAGAGGTGGCGAGCGGCCTTGCATGGGTGGCGGCAGCGAAGATGGTATCGCCATCGGCCGGCAGATGGGCCGGCAGTACGCCGCGGGCCAGGCCGTCATGGGCCATGATCGACAGGCGATGGGTCTGCGCCTTGGTCAGCGCCGCATCGGTGACCAAGGCGCCGATGGTGGTGGCCGTCAGGTTGACGCCCTTGGCGCGCAGAACGGTATCGGGCGAGGAGAAGCTCTGGGGGTAGCCGATGCCGCCGAATTCTCCGTCTACCTCGAACGGTGCCGACCAGAAATGCGGACCGTCGCCGACGGTGGCGGACCCCATGGCATTGACCGCCACCAGGGCGGCGACCGTGAGGCCGCTGGACGAGACGGCGCTGGCCGAGCCGAGTCCGCCTTTGAAGGTGGCCGTGGTCGCGCCTGTCCCAGCGCCAACCGTGCCGAGGGAAAAGGCGCCTTTGGCGGCGGCCTGGAAGGCGTCATATCCCATGTCGCGATAGGGCGAATGAAGGCCCCAATCCTTGTTGCCGCCATTCAGCAGGTCCATCAGGATCGCCTGCGGCACGATGGGCACTCGCGTATTGCCGACCGGAAAGCCCCGGCCGATCGACCGCAAGCCGGCCTGTACGCCGCCGGCGGCATCAAGCCCGAAGGCCGAGCCGCCCGACAAGACGAAGGCATCGACCTGCTCCACTGTCATCGACGGATCGAGCAGCGCCGTCTCGCGCCCGCCCGGTGCCCCAC
>NZ_JAAXMM010000120.1 GCF_012276985.1 Agrobacterium sp. a22-2
GCATATTGTTTCCAACTTCTAATACACCTGATGCGCCTAAAGCTTTAATACCTGCTACATCTACTTTTGATTTATCAACCACTTCTACGCGCAGACGTGTAATACATGCATCTAAATGTTTAATGTTTTCTTTTCCACCCATTGCATCTAAGACATCAAATGGTAATTTTGCGACACTAGAGTTACGAATTTCAGTTTCTTCATCTTCACGACCTGGTGTTTTAAATTTAAACTTACGAATTGCAAAGTCGAATAAGAAGTAATACACGATAGCATATACAATACCGTCTGGAATAACTAATAATGCGTGTGAACGATCCCAGTTTAATAAACCATATAAAATATAATCTATGAAACCACCTGAGAATGTCATACCAATTTTAACGC
>NZ_JAAXMM010000121.1 GCF_012276985.1 Agrobacterium sp. a22-2
GATCGAGGAGCTGTCGGAGAAGGATCTGGCCAAGCGCATGGCCCAACTCGAAAGGCAGATGCTGGAACACGCCCGCAACCTCGAGTTCGAACAGGCCGCGAGGCTGCGAGACCAACTGGCTCAACTGCGCGAGCAGGCCTTTGGCGCTCGGGTCCAGGACAGCATCGTCCCGTTGGACAACGCCCGCAAGGCGGGCGCAACGCGCTGAACCTGCTGCGTCTCTGCACAAGACCTCGCGCCGCCTGTGGCCAAGTGGCGGGTCTATGACGGCATCGATTAGTCGAGTAAAATCATCGGAAATGATTCGCTCGGCTATTGTCCGGGCGTCTCGGGTTAACCCGAAATCATTTGTCCAGGACAAATCGTCCGGGCACCTCTTCAAGGAG
>NZ_JAAXMM010000122.1 GCF_012276985.1 Agrobacterium sp. a22-2
ATATTGTAGCCATCGTCTTGTCTCCCTGTAACCAGAATTTCTGGTATTTCTTCTGGTTCTGATAGGGGTGTTTGTGCTTCTTCTGTTTCTGTATTTGGTTCTGCGGAGGGTGTTTGTGCTTCCTCTGATTCTGGTTCTATGGGGGGTGTTTGTGCTTCTTCTGTTTCTGTATTTGGTTCTGTGGGGGTAGTAGGAGGAGTTTGGGCTGTATTTGCTGTTGGTACAACTCCAAAAATTAAACCTTCATCGCCATCAAATAACTCAATTTGGGGTGGGGCATTTTCTCCGTTTACGGTGACGCGGATAGTATTAGCACCAGAGTTAGTAACCGTTACGTTAGCAATTCCACTCACAGGTTTATCTTGGTTGAAGGTAGCCCCAGAGGG
>NZ_JAAXMM010000123.1 GCF_012276985.1 Agrobacterium sp. a22-2
TTTCAGCATTTCGGACTCGAAGCTGCCTGGATATATCTTCCCGATCGTCCCGGCGCTGGCGATGCTGGCCGCCCTGATGCTGGAACGCACCAGCGAGCGCGCGTGGCGTTGGCAGCTCAAGGGCCTCCTGGCGCTGGCACTGCTCGGCCTTGCGGCCAGCGGTTACGTGGCGACAATGTCGTCCGGCATGTACCCGAACGCCGTGTTTTCCCGATTTGCGATCTTCCTGGCCGTAGCGTTTGTGGCGGGAGCAGGATTCACGTGGCTCGCACTCCGCTTGGCGAACCGACGCTTTGAGAGCGTGGCCGCATTCGCATGCGCATGGTTCCTGACGTTTACGGCGGCGATGCTCGGCCACGAAGCATTCGGGCGCTCCATGTCGGGT
>NZ_JAAXMM010000124.1 GCF_012276985.1 Agrobacterium sp. a22-2
TTTTCATCCATAGCGGCTAAAACAGCCTCTCTGGCTTGCTCTCTGTTTTCATAGCGAATAATGCCTTGCCGATTGGCCAAAGCAACAAGGTGGTTTGTCTTCCAGTCTAGAAGGAGGCTTCTGGGATAAGCCTCAGGAGCCTTGTCGATGAGAGTGTGGCAATTAGGGCATAGTAAAAGAAGGTTTTCAAAAGAGTCTGCTTCAAATTCCTCTTCAGGTCTCTCCTCATGCCTTGGCCCCTTATTACCATGGGGAATGACATGTGCCATTTCCCCGATATGCTTATAACCGCCCATCTCTTGAGGAAACAGTGGTTTATGACAATCAGGATGCTGACAATGCCCTGCTGATGCAGAAAACAATTGTAATTTGATTTCATTTGGGA
>NZ_JAAXMM010000125.1 GCF_012276985.1 Agrobacterium sp. a22-2
ATCGGGAAGCGCTTGCAGTAACGCGCGCGCGCCGCCTCGGCTTCTTCGCCGCTCAGCAGCACCGCCTCGGCGCGGTATTGCACGCCGCGGATCAGCGCGATGCTTTTCGGTTTCGGCGCGATGGTGCCGACCACCCGGCCGTTGTTCAGCATCAGCCCGCCGTGGCGGGTGTGCGGTTCGGTCATCAGCCACAGCGCCATCGTCGCGGCGTCGAACACGTAAAAACAGTTGGCGCACCACATGTCGAGGCCGTCGCCGGCGCACAGCGTCAAGACGTGTTGCTTGCCGATGAAATCCGCAATCTGCTGCCATTGTTCTGGGGTATTCAAGGTTACTCGCCTCCCTGTTCACTCACTTCATCTTACCCTGCGTTGTTGAAGCG
>NZ_JAAXMM010000126.1 GCF_012276985.1 Agrobacterium sp. a22-2
CACCAGATGCAGAACTTCCGGCGTCATCAGGAACAGGCCGTGGGTACGGGCGATCAGGTAGACACCCGCGGTTACCATCGTTGCGGCGTGGATCAGCGCGGAGACAGGCGTCGGGCCCGCCATCGCGTCGGCAAGCCATGTCTGCAACGGCAACTGCGCAGATTTACCGACCGCACCGCCCAGCAGCATCAGCGTCGCCCACATCAGCATGTTATTGCCGTCAGCAAAGTGCGCTGGTGCCAGTTCCACCATTTCGCGGAAGTTCAGGGTGCCCAGTTCGTTGTAAAGAATGAACAGTGCGAAAGCGAGGAAAACGTCACCCACACGGGTCACGACGAACGCTTTCATTGCCGCTGCGCCATTCTTCGGATCGGTGTAATAG
>NZ_JAAXMM010000127.1 GCF_012276985.1 Agrobacterium sp. a22-2
GGGCCTGGTGTTAAACCCAGGCTTTGCATTCTACTTTACTGCGGTTGTGAGCCTGGTAACCGGGACAATGTTCCTGATGTGGTTGGGTGAGCAGATTACTGAGCGCGGTATCGGCAACGGTATCTCGATCATTATCTTCGCGGGTATTGTAGCGGGGCTCCCGCCGGCAGTGGCCCATACTATCGAGCAAGCGCGGCAAGGCGACCTGCACTTCCTCCTGCTGCTGTTGGTTGCAGTATTGGTGTTTGCAGTAACCTTCTTCGTTGTTTTCATCGAGCGTGGTCAACGTCGTATCGTCGTTAACTATGCGAAGCGTCAACAAGGTCGTCGTGTTTATGCAGCACAGAGTACACACTTACCGTTGAAAGTGAACATGGCGGG
>NZ_JAAXMM010000128.1 GCF_012276985.1 Agrobacterium sp. a22-2
CTGCAGGTCCGCGCTGCCCTGGAGAACCCGGACGGCAAGCTGCTGCCGGGCATGTTCGCCAACCTCGAGGTGATGTTGCCTGGCGAGGAACAACGCGTCGTGGTCCCGGAGACGGCGATCACCTTCACCCTCTACGGCGACTCGATCTACGTCGTCGGGCAGAAGAAGGACGAGCAGGGCCAGGTGTCGAAGGATGACAAGGGCCAGCCGCAACAGGTCGTCGAGCGCCGCTTCGTCAGGATCGGCGAACGCCGCGAAGGCCTGGCGGTGGTGCTCGAAGGCCTTGAGGGCGGCGAGCAGGTAGTGACTTCCGGGCAACTGAAGCTCGACAACGGCGCCGCGGTGGCCATCGTCGCCGAGCGGGACCTCCAGCAAGAGCAC
>NZ_JAAXMM010000012.1 GCF_012276985.1 Agrobacterium sp. a22-2
CCCCTCATCCCCCTGCCGGGACCTTCTCCCCGTTCTGACGGGGAGAAGGAGGATGGAGCGCCGACTGTGCCACTTGCACCTTCTCCTCGCTTGCGGGGAGAAGGTGGCGGCAGCTCAGGCGCAACGCGTTGCGCTGGGGATGAGGGGCGAAGGCGGACGATAAGGGCGGTCTGTTGACCTCACCCGACCCTGGCAAGCTTCACGGCCTCCGGATCATAGGCACGGCCAAAGCGGTTTTCGAGGAAGGCGGGGAGGGTGATCTGTTCCTGGCGGATGAAGCCTTCTTGCGGAAGGGTGCCGTTGGCGAGCAGGTCGAGGGTGGCGCAGATGCCGGCGGCGGTGGTGATCTGGATGGCGCTCATCTTCTTGCCCGCGATCACGCCGGCATAGACCTTGTTGGCATAGGTGTCCTGCAGGTAGCGGCCGTCCTTCCAGCCGCAGACGGTGACGAAGATCACCACGACATCCTGCATGGTGGCGGGCAGGGCGTTTTCGAACAGGTCCTTCAGGACATCGCGGCGGTTCTTCAGGTTGAAGTCGTTGAGGAGCGCCTTGACGATCGCCTGGTGGCCCGGATAGCGGATGGTGCGGTAGTTCATGGTGCGCACCTTGCCTTCCAGCGTCTTCGCCAGCGTGCCGAGGCCGCCCGAGGTGTTGAAGGCCTCGTAGGTGACGCCGTCGAGCGAGAATTCCTCGCGCTCTTCCATGGCCGGCACGGTGATCAGTCTGCCCTCGACGATCGCCTCGCAGGGCTCGATATATTCGTTGATCAGCCCGTCGGTCGACCAGGTCAGGTTGTAGTTCAGCGCATTGGAGGGATATTGCGGCAGGGCGCCGACCCGCATGCGCACGCTGTCGAGCGTGTCGAAGTGGCTCGCCAGGTCGTGGGCGACGATGGAGATGAAACCCGGCGCCAGGCCGCATTGCGGAATGAAGGCTGAAGGAGCGCCCTCGGCCAGCGCTTCCACCTTGCGGGTGGTGGCGACGTCTTCGGTCAGGTCGAGATAATGGGTGCCGACCTTGGCGGCGGCTTCGGCAATCGTGCCGGTCAGGTGGAAGGGGGCGGCCGACAGCACGGCGAATTTGCCGGTCAGCAGGGCTTCGAGCGCTGCACGGTCCGAGATGTCGACGGTGACGCCCGAGATCGAAGCGTGGCGGTCGAGGGCGGCGATCTGTGCGGCGCTGCGATCGGCCACCGTGACCCGGTAATCGCCGCTGTCGGCCAGCATCAGTGCAATCGCTCCGCCAATCTTGCCGGCGCCCATCACCACGATATCCTTCATGCCCGTCCCCTTTTTGCATTTTGTCAGAGTGGCCATTGTGCGGAGGGCGTATGTCGATTGCTAGTGACGAACTGTGCGGAACGGTTTATCATAATGGACATATAGACGATGGGATTGATCATTATGCAGCTGACGGAGAAGGATCTGGCACTTCTGGCGCTGCTCGGCGAAAACGCCCGGGCGCCGGTGGCGGTGCTGGCGCGCAAGCTCGGCCTGTCGCGCACCACGGTACAGGCGCGCATCGAGCGGCTGGAGCGCGACGGGGTGATATCCGGCTACGGGCTGCGGCTGTCGGAGGCCTATCAGAGCGGGCTGATCCGCGCCCATGTGCTGATCACCATCACGCCGAAGACATTGCCGTCGGTCAGCGCTGAACTGTCGGCGATCCGCGAGGTGACCACGCTGCATTCGGTCAACGGCTCCTTCGACCTGATCGCCATCATTGCCGCTCCGTCGATTGCCGACCTCGACAGGATCATCGACCATATCGGCGCGCTGTCGGGGGTGGAGCGCACGCTGTCGTCGATCATCCTGTCGACGCGGATCGCGCGGTAGGGGCGTAGGTTTCGCCGGTGCAAGCTGGCTTCGTTGGAGCCAGATCGCCCCCCTCTGCCCTGCCGGGCATCTCCCCCACACGGGGGGAGATCGGCAAGACGCACCCGCCCGCCCTGCCAGAAAACCGCATACTTTTCTGGGCAGACTTTCCGCGAAAAATCGTATCAGCGCTGTCAATGTCATCCGACTGGGTGAGTGCGGTCCACGAGTCGATCTCCCCACCTGTGGGGGAGATGCCCGGCAGGGCTGAGGGGGGCGATCTGGCACGATCGGGAGAGGCGGAGCATCGGAAGACCCCACCGCCTCAGAGCGGGGGCCTCAGGTCAAGGCCTCACGCCGCCGCCAGGTCGGCCTTGGCGAGCGCCCGTTGCAGCGCCTCGATACAGGCGGGGTCGTGGCTTTTGTTGGCGCCGTCCCAGAGGATGGCGAGCGCCTTTGCGACCGGCATGGCGGCGCGGTAGGGGCGGTCGGCGGTCAGCGCGTCGAAGACGTCGGCGGTCGAGACGATGCGGGTTTCAAGGCCGATCTGGTGGCCGGTCAGGCCGCGCGGATAGCCCCGGCCGTCGAGGCGTTCGTGATGGGCGCCGCCGATCTTCGCCAGATCGGCAAAGGCTTTGATGCGCGACAGGATGGTTTCGGAATATTCGGCATGGCGCTGCATGGCCAGCCATTCCTCGCCCTCCAGCTTGCCGGGCTTGTCGAGCACGCTGTTGGAGACGCCGAGCTTGCCGATATCGTGCAGCAGGGCGCCGCGCTTCAGCCAGCGCCGGGTGGCGGGGTCGAGGCCCATTTCCTCGGCGATCATGTCGGTGAACAGTGCGACGCGGTCGCTATGGCCCGATGTATAGGGGCTCTTGGCGTCGATCACCCGGGCAAAACCGGCGGCGATATCGTCGAGATAATCGTCATCGGCGAGGATCGCCTGGCGGCCCGGTTCGCTGTCGAGCACGATGCGCTCCAGGTCCGGGCCTCCGAGCGCCTCCCAGAAGCGGGCGTCGGTAGCGATCTGCAGGAAGGCATCGGTCAGAAAGGGGTCGAACCAGGTGCCGGCGCGTTTTTCGATTTCGGCGATGGCCGATGGCGGGCCGGCGCTCATGAAGAAGACGTCGGCCACCTGGGCCAAGAGGGCGATGCGGGCAAACAGCGAGATCTCCTCGCCCTTGCGACCGAGCGGCTTGCCGCCGCCGTCGAAGTGTTCGTCGAGATCGAGAATACCCCTGGCGACCGCTTCGGAAAAGCGCATCTGGCGGGCAATCTCGGCGCCGCGCTCGCAGCGGGTGCGGATCAGGTCGGTGGCGATCTCGCCGCCGTTTTTCAAAATGGTGATGATGCTGCGGAAACGCTCGGCGAGCCCCGCCTGCATGCCGGTATGGGAGAGCACGAAGCGCAGCACCTGCGGCAGGCTGCCGTCGACCAGCTTGAAGTCCTGCTTGAACTTCAGGTCGTCGGCAATATAGAGCTTACAGATGCGGGCGGCATTGCTGGAACAGCCGAGATCTTTGAGGAGCAGGGTGTAATAGAGATCCTGCAACTGCTCGTCGGCCAGGCCGATGGCGCGGCCGATGGCGGTGCCGATATGGCAGCAGCGGATGCAATGGCCCGGCGGCTGGCCCTCGGTCATGTCGAGCGCCCGGCTCAGAGCCTCGATGATTTCCGCAAGCCTGATCCTGGTTGGCATATCCGTTTCCCCGTGCCCGACCTTTATAAGCTGGGACTGTTAATAGCCGGTGTCAGGAACAGGCCGGACGGGGCAATCTTGGGGGACGGTCGGAAAACAGGGCTGGCGGCTATGGGTTCATCAGCTGTTCACCGGTTCCATGCCTTGTCTTTTTATCGCATTGTTTTACGACGTGAGTCGCACTATGTGCGGGTGAGCTAAACGCAAGTGGAGAATTGCCGGATGAACGAAGACGAAGACGACAAGAGCAAGGAACTGCCGCTTGGCAAGGAAACGGAAGCGAACCTTTTCAAGTCGCGTTCGATCTTCATCTATGGTGGCATCACCATGGAACTGGCCCAGAAGGTCTGCACGCAGCTGGTGGCGCTGGCGGCTGCCAGCGACGAGGACATTCGCGTTTACGTGAATTCGCCGGGCGGTCATGTGGAATCGGGCGACAGCATCCATGACATGATCAAGTTCATCAAGCCGAAGGTGTGGATCATCGGTACCGGCTGGGTCGCCTCCGCCGGCGCGCTGATCTATGTCTCGGTGCCGAAGGAACGGCGCCTTTGCCTGCCCAATACCCGCTTCCTGCTGCATCAACCTTCGGGCGGCACCCGCGGCATGGCATCGGATATCGAGATCCAGGCCCGCGAGATCATCAAGATGAACCAGCGGCTGATCAAGATCTTCTCCAAGGCCACCGGCCAGACGGAAGAGAAGATCGCCAAGGACATCGACCGCGACTATTGGCTGTCGGCCGAAGAAGCCAAGGCCTATGGCCTGGTCTCCAAGATCATCGAAAGCCAATCGGACATCTGAGCCGTGGCTGCAGAGACGACCGACATGAAAACCCTCGCCGGACCAAACCGGCGGGGGTTTCTTCGTTACGGGCTGGGCGCGATCGGGGCGGCGCTCGTCGACCCTGTCCTTGCCGGTCCCGCGCCCGGCGCTGCCGGTGATTTGCCCGACGATCGCCGCCAGGCCCTTGCCCCGTTGCCGGAATCGGGGAAGAACTTGCCCATGAGTACCAAGATGAAGCACAATTTTCCCTTCGATCCGAGCTATGGCCTGACGCTGGAGGGCCTGCGGGCGATCGAGCCGCCGCCGGCGCCCCCAGGGTTCGACGATTTCTGGCAGGCGCGCTATAAAAAGGCGCTGGCGGTCGAACCAAAGCCCGTCGTGCGTGCAGCCAAAGCCAGCCATCCGGACTGGCTGGTGCAGGACATCACCTTTACCTCGACCGATGGCGTGACCATCGGCGGCTGGCTGCTTGTGCCGCGGCATGGCAGGATCCGGCGCGGGCTGGTGGTCGGCCATGGCTATGGCGGACGGATTGCTCCGGATTTCGACCTGCCGGTTACGGAGACGGCCGTGCTTTTCCCTTGTTTTCGCGGTATTTCGCGCAGCCTGCATCCGCCGATTTCACCGGAGCCGGCCTTTCACGTGCTGCACGATATCGACCGGCCGGAGCGCTATGTGATCGGCGGATGCGTCGAGGATCTGTGGGGGGCGGTTTCGGCGCTGATCGCACTTTTTCCCGATCTCGGCGGGCGGATCGGTTATAGCGGCATCAGCTTCGGCGGCGGCATCGGCGCGCTGGCGATCCCGTTCGATCCGCGCATTGCCCGCGGTTTTCTGGAAGTGCCGACGTTCGGCAACCGTCCGCTATGGCTCAACCTGCCGACGACCGGCAGCGCCGATGCGGTGCAGCGCTATCGCCGCACCCATCCCGGCGTTCTCGACCATCTCCGGCTGTTCGATGCGGCCAGTGCCGCGACGCGGATCACCGTGCCGATGTTGGTGGCGGTGGCGCTGTTCGACCCGGCGGTGGCGCCGCCTTGCCAGTTCTCCGTCGCCAATGCTTTGCCCCACTCGAAATTTAACGAAATCTTCATTCTTGACGCCGGGCATTTCGACTATCCTACGGACTCAGTACAGCAGGCAGCACTTTCTGAGAGAAACAGGCGGTTTTTCGAGGTGACATGAACCGGGAATATCTACGCTGGTACAGTCCGCGATTGCATCGCGACATGGAGCTGCTGGTGTTCGGCCATGCCGGCGCCAAGGTGTTGATGTTTCCGACCCGCGAAGGGCGGTTTTTCGAATATGAACAGCTCGGCATCGTCGGAAGCCTCGCCGACAAGGTCAATGCCGGCCAGCTGCAGCTCTACTGCATCGAGGGGTTGGCGGAGGAAAGCTTTTACGACCGTCGCCGGCATCCCGCCGACCGCATGGCCCGGCATGCGGCATTCGAAGATTATGTCCTGAACGAAGTTCTGCCGCTGATGGCGGCGAAAAACGACAATGACTGCACGATCGTGCACGGCTGCAGCCTCGGGGCGTTCCAGGCGGCGAGCCTGGTGTTCCGCCATCCGCACCTGTTTCGCAAGCTGGTCGCCTTTTCCGGGCGCTACGACCTGACGATGCAGGTCGAATCCTTCGGCGACCTGCTGGACGGCTATTACGACGACCAGGTCTATTTCCACACGCCGACGCATTTCCTGCCCGGTCTTGACGGCGACTGGCGGCTGGAGAAACTGCGCCAGCTCGATATCGTGCTGGCCATCGGCAATGCCGATCCCTTCCTCGACAACAATCTCCAGCTCAGCCAGTTGCTCGGCCAGAAGGGCGTCCGGCACAGCCTACATCTCTGGGACGGCCGCGCCCACCGGGCCGGCGCCTGGCGCAAGATGGCGGCACTCTATATTTGAGTTACGGTGCCTGGCGCATGTTCAGGCTGCGTGGCCAACTGCCGGGAAGCTCGGTGGGTCGGTTACGGTTGGCAATGTCATCGCCTGATCCGGGTCAAATTGTTCTACGCGGTTTCTTCCGTGCCGCTTGGCCTGATAGAGCGCCATATCGGCGGCGCGCATCAGGTCCTTCATCGGCTGTCCCGGGGTTGCCGTGGCAAGGCCGGCGCTGATCGTGACAGGGATCCTGGCGTCGGCGTGATTGATTTCCAGGGACTGTACGGCATCGCGCAGGGCTTCGGCGACGGCTTGGGCCGATCGGCCGTGCCGGGCAGGGAGGTACAGACCGAATTCCTCGCCGCCTAACCGCGCAAACGCATCCTGTTTCTGCAATCGGCCGGACATTTCTGCAGCGACCCGCACGAGGACTTCATCGCCGGCGGCATGACCGAGTGTATCATTGACGCGCTTGAAATGATCGATGTCGATGATCACGAAGGCATCGCCGATGCTGGGTGCTGGCCGCAATTGCTGGAAGAACCAATGCCGGTTGCGGATCTGGGTGAGCGGATCGGTTTGCAGAAGCGCGGTCAGCCGTGCCTCGGCCCGTTCCTTGACAAAGATCAGGGCGAACAGGGCCACGGCGAACTGCGACAGGATCATCGGGAAAAAGATGTCGGCGATATCGAACGGCGAGCGCTCGGGTGCGATGAGGCTGACAATGACGAGCGCGTGCAGCAGGGCCGAGATGCCGAAAGATGCAGCAAGGGGGTATCGGGCCGGCAACCTTTCCTTCCGGCAATCATGGATTGCCGTGTGGGCATAGGCCAGCATGAACAACCCCGCCGAGGATTGAAAGACCACGGCGCGATAGAGATTGACCAGATGGAAATCCGTGAGGACCGCCACTGCCGAAAGCACAGCGGGATAGACCAGGACCAGCCAATCCCGCCGCCGCGGTGTGCCGCTGCTGAGGCGCCGCAGGCCGATCCAGAACAGACTGTAGGCGAGCTGGCCGAGGCTGAAGGTGGACAGGGTCCAGGCGTAGAGGGGAAATGCCTGGCGTTCGCCCTGACCGGCAATCGTCGAGCCAATCGCCAGCAGGATGAAGGACATGGCCATCAGGCCAAGTCCTTCGCTCTTGCCGGACTGGAACCGTACATAGAGGAAACAGGCCCCGCCGATCAGCAAAGAGGATTTGTGAAGAAGCAGTACGGTGGCAAGTTCCAAAAGAAAGTCATCCCATGCAATCGCGGTTCGATAGGCCATCCTCATACCATTCCCGGCTTACTGAATTCTGAAGTGCCGTGATGTTGGGAAACGTGAAAGGTCACCTTTCGCTTGACCGGGCGTACTGATCCGCGGCGAGCCCGCCTTGCCAAGCCGTTGGCTTTCTGATGTGGGATGGCGATCCTCGTCACTCCTGAGAGATGCCTCATGCTGAAAGATCTTTCCGCGCAAAGCCTGTTCATGGGCGTGCTGACCGCCTTTGTCGGCTTTGCCAGTTCGTTTGCCGTGGTGTTGCAGGGGCTGAAGGGGGTGGGGGCGACGGATATCCAGGCGGCCTCGGGACTGATGGCGCTGTCGGTGTCGATGGGCGTCTGCGCCATTGCGTTCAGCACCTGGACGCGGCTGCCGATCTCGATTGCCTGGTCGACGCCGGGTGCGGCGCTGATGGCGACGGCCGGTGCCGTCGAGGGTGGCTTTCCGGCGGCGGTCGGCGCCTTTGTGGTCTGTGGGCTGCTGATCGTCTTTGCCGGGCTGTTCCGGCCGCTCGGCCGGGCGGTGGCCGCCATTCCGGCGCCGCTGGCCAATGCCATGCTGGCCGGGGTGATCATCACCTTGTGCTTCGCGCCGTTCAAGGCGGTGGCCTTCGATCCGCTGCTCGGCCTGCCAATCGTGCTTGCCTGGGTGGTGGTCGGCGCCTTCCGGCGATTGTTCGCGGTGCCCGCCGCCCTGGCGGCCTTTGTCGGGGTCATGGTGTTCGGGGTCGACATGCCGGATGGCGCCATAGCGCAATGGTCGCAGTCGCTGCTGCCGCCGGTTGAATTCGTGGTGCCGAGTTTCACGCTGCCGGCGCTGATCTCGATCGCCCTGCCGTTGTTCATCGTCACCATGGCCTCGCAGAACATTCCCGGCATCGCCGTGCTGAAGGTCAACGGCTATCAGCCGAACCCCGGTCCGCTGTTTGCCGTGACCGGTTTCTTTTCGCTGCTGTCGGCGCCATTCGGCGGGCATGCGGTCAACCTGGCGGCGATCACCGCGGCGATGTGCGCCGGCGCAGACGCCCATCCCGACCCTGAGCGGCGTTACTGGTCGGCGATCATCGGCGGCATCGGCTATATCGTGCTGGGACTGCTGGCCGGGGCGGTGACGGCTTTCGTGGCGCTGGCGCCGCCGATCCTCATTCAGGCGGTGGCCGGCCTGGCGCTGATCGGCGCCTTTTCCGGCTCGGCCGTGGCAGCCTTCCAGGCAATCGAAAGCCGCGAGGCGGCGGCCGTCACCTTCCTGATCACCGCATCGGGCATATCCATCGGCGGCATTTCCGGCGCCTTCTGGGGCCTGATCGCTGGCGGGCTGATGATGGGGCTGCTGAAGGTCGCGCGCAAGGGGTGAATCCGTGGAAAACGGCCATATTCCGTGCTACAAGACGTCATGGAGTTCGAATTCGATCCCGCCAAGAGCGCCATGAAAAAGGAGAAGCACGGGATCGATTTCGTGCGATCTCAAGATTTGTGGTATGATGATTACGGCGTTGATATAGATGTCGATCATCTGTTTGAGCCGAGGCGTATCAGGGTTGGGCTGATCGACGGAAAGTTGTGGGCCGGTGTCTATACCTTGCGTGGAGAAGCTGTGCGGATCATTTCCGTCCGTCGTGCGAGAATTCAGGAAAGGCGTCGTTATGAAGACAATCAGCGCTGAAGAATTCGACCGAAAGTTCGATGATGGCGAAGACATCAGCGACCATCTCGACTGGAGCAAAGCGACGCGGCCCAATCTGGAGCCGGTTTCGATGGCCGTTGTCGTGACACGCGGGACGATGCTGAGACTGGAAAAGCGCGCCAAGGACCTCGGGCTGTCGCGCGACGCCCTGGTGGAAGCGTGGCTTCGCGAAAAATTGGATAAAGCTTCGGCCGCTGCCGCCGAATAACCCCCTTGCGCGACGCAAAGCTGCGCGCTATCTATCGCCTCATGAAGATTTCGGGCAACCCAAATTCGACGTCCTTTGCCGCTGGCCGCATGCGCGCCGGCGCGATGTCGTTTGCCCCACTCTCGCTTCTTCTCCTCGACCTTACGCGCGGTTGCCGGGTCCATTGAGGAGCGCCCGGCGGCCGGATAGCCGCTCGGCCATAGCTCCTCGCACAATCATTCAAGACCGATAGCGCCCGACAAGGGCAGTATTTGCCATCGCCAAAGCAGGCGCGATGCGCTATGCGCGGGGCAAATGCGGAGAGAGGAAGCCAAGACGATGATCGTAAAGACCCATTCCGTGAAGCAGGGCATGCCGGATGCTTCGCAGAAGTACCGTGCCTATCCGCAGATCGATATTTCCGACCGCACCTGGCCGTCGAAGACCATTACCAAGGCGCCGATCTGGTGTTCGGTCGACCTGCGCGACGGCAATCAGTCGCTGGTCAACCCGATGGGCCACGACCGCAAGGCGCGCATGTTCCAGCTGTTGCTCGACATGGGTTTCAAGGAAATCGAGATCGGTTTCCCGTCGGCCTCGCAGACCGATTTCGATTTTGCCCGCTGGTGCGTGGAAGAGGGCAATGTGCCGGCCGACGTGTCGTTGCAGGTGCTGGTGCAGTGCCGGCCGGAACTGATCACGCGGACCTTCGAGGCGCTGGAAGGGGCCAAGCGGCCGATCATCCATTTCTACAATTCGACCTCCGAGCTGCAGCGCCGCGTGGTGTTCGGCAAGGATGTGCCCGGCATCAAGCAGATTGCCGTCGATGCCGCCAAGATGATCACCGAGATGGCGGCGAAGGCCGCGACGAAGGACAATGGCGGCTTCCGCTTCGAATATTCCCCGGAAAGCTTTACCGGCACGGAACTGGACGTGGCATTGGAGATTTCCAATGCGGTGATCGAGATCATCCAGCCGACGCCTGACAACAAGCTGATCCTCAACCTGCCCTCGACGGTCGAGATGGCGACGCCGAACATCTATGCCGACCAGATCGAATGGATGTGCCGCAATATTCACAACCGCGAAAACGTCATCATCTCGCTGCATCCCCACAACGACCGCGGCACCGGAATCGCGGCGACCGAGCTGGCGCTGATGGCCGGCGCCGACCGGGTCGAAGGCACGCTGTTCGGCAATGGCGAGCGCACCGGCAATGTCGACGTGGTGACGCTGGCGCTCAACATGTATACGCAGGGCATCGACCCGAAGCTGGACTGCTCGGATATCGAGCGGATCAAGGCGGTCTATGAATATTCCAACGAGATGACCATTCCGGAGCGCCACCCTTACGTCGGCGAATTGGTCTATACGGCCTTTTCCGGCTCGCATCAGGACGCGATCAACAAGGGCATGAAGGCGATCCGCAAGGCCAATTCGCCGCTGTGGGAAGTGCCGTATCTGCCGATCGACCCCCAGGATGTCGGACGCTCCTACGAGGCGATCATCCGCATCAATTCGCAGTCGGGCAAGGGCGGCATTGCCTATATCCTGCAGGAGGATTACGGCATCAACCTGCCGCGCGCCCTGCAGGTGGAGTTCCGCGAGGAGATCCAGCGCATTACCGACGACGAGGGCGTGGAGCTGCCATCGAAGCGGATCTACGAGCAGTTCATCCGCTCCTATGTCGACCAGCCCGACGCCCGCCTGAAATATGTCGACCACCACACCTATCCCGATACCGAGCATCGCGGCATGCGGATCGTGGCGGCCGAGATCACCGACCGGGGCGAGACCAAGCGCATCGAGGGCAGGGGCACCGGCCCGATCGACGGCTTCATCAACGCGCTGTCGACCTATCTCGGCGTCGAGATGTCGGTGCGGGATTATTCCGAGCATTCGCTGCAGCACGGCTCGAACGCGGCGGCGATCGCCTATGTCGAGATCGACCATCCGGGCGGCAAGCTGTTCGGCGCGGGGATCAACACCAATATCGTCGCGGCTTCTCTCGAGGCCATCGTCTCGGCGGCCAACCGGGTGCTCGAGACGCGTAACGCCAAGGCTTGAACCGGTGGCGCTTGCCGCGATCATGCGGGGTGACAGCCAGGCGGCAGCGCCTCTGGTGCTGCTGCATGGCTTTGGCGGCGGGGCTCACGTCTGGCGCGAGGTGATGGCCGGATTGCCTAGAGGTGCTCCGGTCATCGCCTATGATCTTCCGGGCCATGGCGGTTCGCTGCGTGAGGACGGTATCGGCGGTGCCGGGCGCATGGCCAAGGCGGTGCTCATCGATCTCGAGCGGCGCGGCGTGGCACGGTGTCATGTCGCCGGCCATTCGCTGGGCGGTGCGACCGCGGCGCTGATGGCGCTTCGCGAACCACAGCGGGTGAAAAGCCTTACTCTGTTGGCGCCGGGCGGCTTTGGACCTGATATCCACCATCGGGCGCTTGCCGATTATGCCTTTGCCGACAGCGCGGCGGCGCTTCAAACGGCGCTGCAGGCCATGACCGATCCCGGCTTTCGCTTTGGCGAGGAGGCGGTGCGGACCCTGTGGGCGGCACGGCAGGTGCCGGGCGCCCGTGAGGCACTTCGGCAGGTATTCGAGGCAATCCTTGCCGGCTCGCCGCCTGACGACCGGCGGCAGGGCACGCTGCCGCTCGCCGAGCTCGGCCGGCTCTCCATGCCCTGCCATATCCTCTGGGGTCTTAAGGATGGCATCCTGCCGGTGGCACAGGCCGACGGCCTGCCGGAGGCCATCACCGTCGAGCGCATCGCCGGCGCTGGCCATATGCTGATCGACGAATGCCCTGATCGGGTCACGCAGATCCTGCGCGCTGCGCTGGCCGTAGGCGACTGATCAGCCGAGGAGCAACTGGTGATGCTGGCGGCTCATGTTGGCGGCCGCATCCATGCCGAAACGCTCCCAGTCCAGCTTCCAAGCATCGGCGTGGCCGGAGATCGAGAACAGGTTGTAGGCGGCGGGAGGCTTGTGGCCGCCGGGTCCCTGCGAGGCCGAGGCGATGCCGACGATTGGAACGCGCTTGCCGTGGCTTTCCAGCCAGTAGAGCGTGTTCAGGTGGGTATGGCCGTGCAGGACCAGTTCGGCGCCGCCGGTCGAGATGGCGGCGGCAAAGCGGCGGATGCCGATCATGCGCTTGTGGCTCGAAGCGGCGCCGCGGATCGGCGGATGATGGATCATCACGACGCGAAACAGGCCTTCCTTGCCGGCGGCCTTCAGCAGTTCGGCGGTCTCGCGGGCCTGGCGGGCGCCGAAATAGCCGCTGGCCGAAAAGGGCGGGGTGGCGATCGAGGTGGAACAGCCGATCATCGCCACGGGCCCGCGCCGGCGGATGGTCGGGAAGAGCTTGAAGTCTTTTTCCCAGATCAGCGGATCGTCGTCGCCGCGCACGAAATCGTACCAGGCGCTCATCGCCTTGTCGTGGGCACCGGGCACATAGGCGTCGTGATTGCCGGGCACCACGGATGTCTGCAAGGGCCCGCCGGTATCCTGCAGCCATTTCGCCGCCATGCGGATCTCGATCCCGGAGGCGAGGTTGACGAGATCGCCGGTAATGGCCAAATGGTCAGGTTCGCGGGCCCGCATGTCGGCGATCAGCAGGTCGAGCGTGTTGGTGATCATGTGCTTGGCGCGATTGCGGTGCCAGTTGACGTAGCCGGTGATGCGCTTGGAAGCCAGTTCGCGGAAGGTCAGGCTGGGGAGAGGCCCGAGGTGGATATCGGATATATGCGCGAGCTTGAACATGGCGCCAGTCTTAAAGATGTGTCCGATGGGGGGCAAGCACAATGAGTGACGACAATCGGAACGACGAGGTCCGCGGCCGCGGCTCGCGCCTTCTGATGGGCGTGCTGCATCGCTATTTCGCCCTGTCGCGCGGCATGACGATGGGGGTGCGTGCCGCCTGTTTCGACGCCGAAGGCCGGGTGTTTCTGGTGCGCCATACCTATGTGCCGGGCTGGTATCTGCCCGGCGGCGGCATCGAGCGGCACGAGACGGCGGGGCAGGCTTTGTCCAAGGAATTGCGGGAAGAGGGTAACCTGGAAATGACCGCCGTGCCCGAACTCTTCCACATTTATTACAACAGCCGCGTCAGCAAACGCGACCATGTGCTGCTCTACCGGGTCAATGTCATCCAGACCGCGCCGCGCCCGCCGGACCGCGAAATCGCCGAATGCGGCTTCTTCGATCCGCTCGACCTGCCGGACGGGGCGACGACCGCGACGCGCAAGCGCCTTGCCGAATTGCGCGGCGAGATCACGCGCTCCGAGATCTGGTAAGCGTCAAGCGGCTGTGCGGCCGATCAAGGTCCAGCAGCGGGCCGGCGGGCACCACACCGGTCGGGTTGATGGTCTTGTGGCTGCGGTAATAGTGATCCTTGATGTGCTGCATGTTGACCGTGCCGGCGACGCCGGGCGTCTGGTAGAGGTCGCGCAGATAGGCCTGCAGGGCCGGATAGTCGGCGATGCGGCGCAGATTGCACTTGAAATGCCCGACATAGACCGGATCGAAGCGCACCAGCGTGGTGAACAGCCGCCAGTCGGCTTCCGTCAGGGCGTCGCCGAACAGGTAACGCTGCGTGGAGAGCCGCTGTTCCAGCCAGTCCAGCGTCTCGAACAGCGGGTAGACCGCGCTCTCATAGGCGGCCTGGGTGGTGGCGAAACCCGCCTTGTAGACGCCGTTGTTGACGGTGTCGTAGATGCGGGTGTTGATCGCATCGATCTCAGCATGCAATGCCTGCGGGTGGAAATCGGCGGTCGATCCGGTGATGCCATCAAAGGCGCTGTTGAACATGCGGATGATGTCGGCGGATTCGTTGGAGACGATGGTATTGGTCTGCTTGTCCCACAGAACAGGCACGGTGACGCGGCCGGAATAGGATGGGTCGGCCTTCACATAGACCTGCCAGAGCGTGGATGAGCCGAACAGATGGTCGACGGTGCCGCCATCGCGCTCGTGGAATTCCCAACCGTTTTCGAGCATCAGCGGATCGACAACCGAGACCGAAACCAGGTCTTCGAGGCCTTTCAGCTTGCGGAAGATCAGGGTGCGATGCGCCCAGGGACAGGCCAGCGAGACATAGAGGTGATAGCGTCCGGCCTCGGCCTTGAAACCGCCCTTGCCGGTCGGCCCCGGCTCGCCATTGGCGGTGACCCAGTTGCGGAAGATCGAGGCGCCGCGGCGGAAATGGCCTTCGGTCGATTTCGTGTCATACCAGACGTCGTGCCAGACGCCTTCCACCAACATGCCCATGGCGCTGTCCTTCGGTTGGTTGTTTTCGTTGCATCTTACATACGGCGGCCAGCGCAGATTGCGAGACGCCAAAGGATGAACAGTGCGTTTTTCCATTGGACGCCAGCGGAATTAGTTGCTATTCGCATCGACGCAAATTTGGAATCCT
Source organism: Agrobacterium sp. a22-2 (assembly GCF_012276985.1). GTDB lineage: Bacteria > Pseudomonadota > Alphaproteobacteria > Rhizobiales > Rhizobiaceae > Allorhizobium. The sequence continues at coordinate 14,739 of NZ_JAAXMM010000012.1, forward strand.
AGACCGATGCTCGACAACCGGAACCCGCGACGACGCTGAAGCTGCTTGAACGCCTGTCACAACGGCGCTTTCGAGACCCATCCTTCCTGTCCGCATTTCTGGTTCCGGTCCTTTCATGAACAATCACGCGCTTGTCTACCTCACCGAGGATGCGTCCCATGACGCCATCATCGAGCATATCAACGAAGAAGCCTTTGGCCCTGGCCGGCTGGCGCGGGCAGCCGCCCGCATTCGCGAGCAGGGACCGCATGACCGCTCGCTGTCCTTCATCTGTGCCGACGACGGGGAAACCATCGCCTCGGTGCGCATGACGGCCGTCGATGCCGGCGGGGTCAAGGGGCATCTGCTGGGGCCGCTGGCGGTCCGCCCGTCCCACAAGAACCAGGGCATCGGCCGCGAACTGGTGCGCATCGCCGTCGACGCGGCACGTCGCGCCGGCTCCGAGGCGGTGATCCTGGTCGGCGACCCGCCCTATTACATGCCGCTCGGCTTTGAAAAGGTCGCCTATGCGGCGCTGGATTTCCCAGGCCCCGTCGATCCGGCCCGGGTTCTGGTCGTGCCGCTTACCGGCGATGTGCATATCAGGCTGAAGGGCAAGATCGCCTGGCGGCAGCGGTGAGAGTTGAGATAAGCCGGGCGGCCGCGAAGGGCCGCCCGGATTGTCGTTTCAGAGCGTCGAGTCGTAGTTGATCGGCACCCAGTCGAACTGGATGTCGTCGCGCCTGACATGGCCGATGCCGGGAAAGGCGAGATGGGCGCCGGCGACGAGGTAGCCCTCCGCCACTGCCTCATCGAAGGCCTTGGCCCGTGCGGCAATCGCGGCGTCCTTGTCGTGATCGAATTCGATGGCCACATCCGGCTGGTCGAACTGCAGGACGTCGCCATGGGTGATGTCGCCCCAGAAGACGATCTTGCTGCCCTTACTTTCCACGACGATGGCGCTGTGGCCCGCCGTATGGCCGGCCCTGAGGATCGATCCGAAGCCCGGCAGGACATCGCCGTCGTCGGCGAAGGTCTCGAAGCGGCCCGCCTCGATATAGGGCGTCAGGGCGGCATGGGCTTCGGCGAACTGCGTCTTGATCGCGTCCGGCGCCTTCTGCCGTTCGGCAGGATCCTGCCAGAAGGCTGCCTCGCGCTTGTTGACGTGCAGGGTGGCATTCTCAAAGACGCGCTTGCCATCGATGGCCAGACCGCCGGAATGGTCGGTGTGGACATGGGTGAGGATGACGTCATCGATGTCGGCGGCGCGATAGCCGGAGGCCTCGATATTGGCGACGAGATGGCCGAGCGAAGGTCCAAAATAGTTGCCGGTGCCGGCGTCGATCAGGACAAGCTTCTCGCCTGTGTTGACCAGGAAGGCATTGACGGAGGTCTCGGTGGGGCTGCCCTGGAAGGCGGCGGCAAGGGCGGCTGTGGCCTCCTTCTCGGTGGTGTTTTTGTAAAGCTTGGCCAGCGGCAGGGAAATGGTGCCGTCGGACAGGGCCGTCACTTCGACCGCGCCGAGGTTGAGGCGATAGAAGGCCGGCGCCTGGCGCGCCGCAAACGGTGCCTTGGCATGGGCCGACAGGGGCAGGCTGGTCGCGGCGCCGGCGGCCAGCACCGCAGTGCCGGCGGTTTTGAGAATGGATCGACGTGTGTGCATGGTGGCACTCCCGATTGTTCGATGTGACGAGGCGGCCTTGCAAGAACCTTGCAAACAGGTATCTATGACTGGGTCAGCAATCAAATCGATACGGCTCATGGACACTATCGATCATTTCAATCTTCGTTCCTTCGACCTCAACCTGCTGGTCGCCTTCGACGCCCTGATGGCCGAGGGCAGCGTGACCAAGGCGGCGCGGCGGCTGAAGATCCAGCAGCCGGCGATGAGCCATGCGCTCTCCACGTTACGAGTGCTGTTCCAGGACGAATTGTTCCTGCGCAATGGCCAGACCATGCAGCCGACGGCGCGGGCGCGCAGCCTGTCCGGACCGATCCGCCAGGCGCTGAAGCAGGCGCAGACGGCGCTGACAGCGGCGGACATTTTCGATCCGGCGACCGAGCAGCGTGTCGTGCGGATCGGCATGTCGGCGGAGGTCGAGCTGCTGCTTTTGCCGGACCTGACGGCGCGGCTGCGCCGGCTGGCGCCGGGGATCAAGATCCTGGCGCGCGGTTGCCAGCCGGACGAGGTGGATGCGATGCTCGACGGCGGTGCCATCGATCTTGCCGTTGGCTGCACCTATGCCCAGGCGAACCGGCGGATCTGCGAGATGCTGTTCGATGCCGAGGTGGCCTGCTGCTACAATCCTCAACTGCTGGCGCTGGATAATCCCGTGCCGTTCGACGCCTATCTGGCGGCCGACCATGCCGTCATCTCGCAAACGGAAAGCCTGCACGGCTGCATCAAGGAAGCGCTGGAATTTGCCGGCGTGGAGCTGAACATCGTCACGGCGGCGCCCGATTTCATGTCGGTTCTGGTCACGGCGCGCATCAGCCCGGTGATCGCCACGGTCTCGGCGCGCATCGCCCAGCGCTACGGGCCGCTGCTGGGACTTGTCACGAGCCCGGTGCCGCTGACGTTGCGGTTCCGGCCGGTCGCCATGGTCTGGCCGATCCATTCCGACAATGACCTTGCCGGGCGCTGGCTGCGCCAGCAGATCCGCGAGGTGATGAGCGAGACTTTGACCGTGACGCCGGCCATGGGCCTTAAAATCGCTTCATGAGCCAGGTGATGCCGTAGTCGCCGCTGAAATTGTCGATACTCCCGAAGGCCTTGTAGCCTTGCCGCTCATAGGCCCGGCGCGCGGCGGGATTGATGGTGTCGATATAGGCGCCCGTGCAGCCGCGGGCCTTTGCCTCGTCCTCGGCCATTTGCAACAGTTTGCCGGCCATGCCGCGGCCCCGGTAGCGGGCCGGCACGAACAGCATTTCGACGCAGAGCCAGCCGCGGCCGGTATAGCCGATCAGCCCGCCTTCGGTTTTTCCATCACCGTCGCGGATCGGGATGCTGAGATCGCGGCGGTCGGTGGGGCCGAGCATCTGGTTGTTATGGGCGCGCAAGGCGGACAGCACCGCCCGCTCGTCCTCGGGCGGCGTCTGGTCCAGCACTTCGAGTTTGGGATCGTCGTCGGTCATGAGTCTACCTGCCTTCGCGCCACCACATGGCCGAGACCGCGAAGAGCAGGGCGGCTAGCCCGGCGAAGCCGGCAAAGAGCGGCAGGGTGTCGATGCCTTTCAGCACGGTTTCGTCGGTGAGCCTTATCGTCATGCGGCGGTCGTCGGCGACGCGCACCTGGCCGCGAACGGGCAGGATATCCGGCAGGCGTACGCCGCCATTGCCGTTGTCGAGCCTTGCCACCAGACCGCGGCTGGTGGCGGCGAGAGGTGCCAGCGTCTCGGTGGTGGAGATCATCGCCTTGAATTCCGGCGCATCGACGGCGCCGACATGCACGAGGGTAGAGAAGTCGCCATTGCTGACCGTGAACAGGCCGGTTTCGTCCATCTTGCGTTCGGCGCGGAACAGGCCGGGGCCGGTCTCGACCAGCGGCACGGTCTCGGTCTTGCCCGAGGGGTAGCGGATGGCGGCTTCGCCGGGATTGTCGCCGATGGTCTGCCGGCTGATTTCCAAGGTCCGGCCGGCAGCACGGGCGGTCAGTGCCTCTTCCTCGAGCTCCGGCTCCTTCATCAGCCAATGGGCGATGCGGCGATAGAGCGAGACATGCGGGCCGCCGCCCTCGAAGCCGCGCGCCCAGAGCCAGCCCTGGTCCGACAACAGCATGGCGACGCGGCCTTCCTCGGCGCGGTTCAGCACCAGCAGCGGGCGGTTGTCGGCGGCGGTCATCACCGTTTCGCCGTTCGGCGTGTCGACGTCGACGCTGCGGAACCAGCGGCCCCAGCTCGGCGGCTCGATGGCCGATCCGTCGAGGCCGCGGGTAACGGGATGGCGCTTGCCGATATCTGACAGGCGCGGATAGAAGGCGGCCTCGTGCATGTTGCCGGTGGGTGCGGCCGGAAGCACCGAGGACAGCGGCGTCATGGCGATGGAGTCCTCGCCGGCATGTTCGGGGCCGGCGGCGATCAGCAGCGCGCCGCCCTTCTTCACATATTCGGCGATATAGTCGTAATAGAGGATCGGCAGCACGCCGCGATGCTGGTAGCGATCGAAGATGATCAGGTCGAAATCCTCGATCTTCTCGACGAACAGCTCACGGGTCGGGAAGGCGATCAGCGACAGTTCGTTGATCGGCGTGCCATCCTGCTTTTCCGGCGGACGCAGAATGGTGAAATGCACCAGATCGACCGAGGCGTCGGATTTCAACAGGTTGCGCCAGGCGCGTTCGCCGGCATGGGGCTCGCCGGAGACCAGCAGCACGCGCAGGTTCTCGCGGATGCCCTCGATCAGATGGATGGCGCGGTTATTGGCCTCGGTGACCTCGCCGGGCAGGCCTTCGACGGCAAATTCCAGCACGTTGTTGCCACCCCGCGGCACCTTGAAGGAAAAGGGCGTTTCCTGGCCGGGGGTGGCCTGCAGCCTTGCAATTTCCTCGCCATTCATGGTCACGGTGACATTGGCCGAGGCGCCGGGCGAGCGGCCGTCGTCGAACACCCGGAAGGTCAGCTGCTGATCCTCGCCGACGATGCTGAAGCGCGGCGCGCGCAGCACTTCGATGCGCCGGTCGAATTCGTCGGCCTTGCCGGTGATCAGGCCGTGGATCGGCGCATCGACGCCGGCCGTCTGGCCGGCCGCCGGGATGTCGTGGATCTGGCCGTCGGTGATGAACACGACGCCGCCAATGCGGGCCGGCGGCACGTCGGAAATGGCGGTCGACAGGGCTTCGAACAGCCGCGTCGTCGGCGTGTCGGAGGTCTCGGGGTCAGCAACCTCGACGACGCGCGGCTCGATGCTGGCAAAGCGGCCGAGCCGGTCCTTCAGCCCTTCCAGCGCCGCGTCGGTCATGGTGGTACGCTCTGGCGTATCCTGGCTCTGGCTGCGGTCGACGATGATCGGTACGACCGTGCTCAAGGGGTCGCGGTCTTCCTGCAGCAGCAGCGGATTGGCAAGGGCGGCAATCAGGGCTGCCAGCGCCAGCAGTCGGAAGCCGGTGCCGCGCACGCTGCGGCGAAATCCTAGCAGCGCCAGTGCGAGGCTGAGGACCGCAAGGGCGGCCAAAGCTGTCCACGGCAGGAAGGGGGCGAATTCGAGCGTCATGTCATTGTCCCAGCCGTTCGAGAAGGGCGGGGATGTGCACCTGGTCGGCCTTGTAGTTGCCGGTCAGCATATACATCATGATGTTGACGCCGGAGCGGTAGGACATTTCGCGCTGGGTCTCGTCAGGCGGCACGGTCGGCAGAACAGGGGCACCATTGGCATCCATGGCCCAGGCGCCGAGCATGTCGTTGCCGGTGATCAGGATCGGCGAGACGCCGTCGCCCGACGATGTCACGCCGCTGCTCGAGGTGCGGGCTTCCTGGCGGGCCTCGACCCAGAGCGGGCTGCCGGTATAGCGGCCGGGAAAGTTGGTCAGCAGGTAGAAGGACCGCGTCAGCACGTGATCGGAGGGGACCGGTTCCAGAGGTGGAATGTCGATATTGGCGAGGATCGCCTGCAGCCGTTCGCCATTGGCGCTGGGGCCTGCGTCGCCGCTGATATTCGACAGCTGGTCGCGGGTGTCGAACAGGACGGTGCCGCCGGAGCGCATATAGGCATCGATGCGGCTGATGGCGGCCGCACTCGGCATGGGGGCGGTCGCGGAGATCGGCCAGAAGATGATCGGGTAGAAGGATAGTTCATCGCGGGCGATGTCGAGGCCGACCGGCATGCTCGGCTCGAGCGTCGTGCGATAGGTCAGGAAATCGGTGAGGCCGACCAGACCGCGCTCGGAGAGGTCATCGACCTCGGCTTCGCCGGTGCGCACATAGGCCAGATGGGTATTGTCGAGCCTTTCGAAGATCTGCTCGTCACCGGGTTTGGCGTCGTCGGCCATGGCCCGGTCGGGGGCTGCCATCAGCAGGGCGGCAAGGCCGACCAGGACGGCGGCACTTGCCCGCTTCGGCAGGCGGGCAAAGGCGCCGCCCATGAACAGCACGATCAGGCTGTCGAGGACCAGCAGCAGCAAAGCCAGCGTCAGAAGACCGGGCTTCAGCGGCGTCGCCACGGTGCCGGCGAGCGGCAGGCGCTGGACCGGGATCGGCGAGGCCGACACGTCGAGCGGGCGCAACTCGGCATCGGTGGCCAGCAGGTTGAGGGCGGCAAAGCCGTCTTCCGTGCCGTAAAGCCCTGGCGGATTGTCGAAGGTGGAGGCGGAAGGCCGGCGCTCGCCAAGCTCCAGCGGCCGCGCCGCGCCGGTCTCGCCGGTCAGGGCGCCGCGCTCGGTCAGCAGGCGATAGGGCGGCAGGGCGGCGGCACCCGCGGTGCCGTTCTGGCCGGCGCCGCTGCCGACATTCGACAATTGCACGATGCGGCGCAGCATTTCGACGAATTCGCCCGAGATCGGCAGGTCGGACCAGGTGGCCTCGGCGCTGACATGGAACAGCACGGTGCGCCCGCCGCCGGCCTGCTTGACGGTGACCAGCGGCGTGCCGTCGGCAAGGCTTGCCCAGGTGCGCTCGGCCAGATCCGGGGTCGGCTCGGCCAGAACCTGGCGCTTGACCAGGATATTGTCGGGGCGGGCCATGCCGGCAAAGGGGCCGGTCAGCGGAAATTCGGCCAGCGGCTGCGGTTCGGCCCAGGAGAGCGCACCGCCAAGGGCGCGTTCGCCCTGGCGCAGCACGACCGGCACCAGCGGATCGCCGACCGGGGCGGCGGCAAGCCGCGGTCCGGCAAAGCGGATCAGCGTGCCGCCATTGGCGATCCAGCGCTGCAGCGGCTCGTATACGCCGGCCGGCAGGCGGCCGATATCGGCCATGACGATCACCGACGGATTGCGCTGCAGGATTTCCGGAATGCTGATGGCCAGGTCCTGCACATCGGGTGCGATCAGGTCGGCATAGGGGGCGAGCGCCCGCTGGATATAGAACAGCGGCGACAGCAGCGGCTGGAAATCGTCGCCGCTATCGCCCGACAGCAGGGCAACACGGCGGCGGCGGAAACCGTCGTCGAGAAGATGGGTCGAGCCGGCGCTGGCAAAACCGGCGAGGTTCAGCCGGGCAAAATCGTTGCGCAGTTCGAAGGGGGCGGCGATGTCGCCACTCGCCACCGTCTGGCCGGCGGCAAACGCAATCGTGCCGGAGGCGATGGTGCGGCCCTGCTGGTCCTGCGCGTCGACGATCATCTGCTCGGCGCTCAGCCCGTTCAGCCGCGTCGCCTTGACGGTCAGGTTGTCCGCGCCGTTGACGGCTGAGGTAATGGCCACCGCGCTGGCGCCATTGCCCTCGACGAGGCGCAAGTCCCGCGGCTGAAGGGCGGCAAGCCTTGTCATCACCGTATCGTCGTCGCTGCTCTTGATGCCATCGGCGATGAAGGCCAGCGTGCCGGGTACGGTGCCGGCCAGGGCCGCCTCGATGGCGGCAATAGCGCCGTCGCGATCGGGCCGGAGCGGCCTCGAGCTTGCCGCCATCAGCTTTTCGCGGGCCGCCGCCGCATTGGCCGGCACGGCATCGTGCAGCGGTTCGGCGGAAAGCGCGATCGACACGGGCACGCCGCGGTCTTCGGCATCGTCGATCAGCAATTCGGCCGTCTGGCGCCTTCGGTCCCAGTCGGCGGCGGTCGCCCAGCCATTGTCGACCAGCAGCACCAGCGGTCCCTCTGTCGAAAGCGAACTGCCGCGTGGGTTGAGCACGGGGCCGGCCAGCGCAATGATCACCAGAGCGGCGATCGCCATGCGCAGGGCCGTCAGCCACCACGGGCTCTTGGCCGGCGTTTCCTCGCGCTTCATGACGCTGGCGAGGATCTTCAGCGGCGGAAAGATTTCGGCGCGCGGGCGCGGCGGCGTCAGTTTCAGCAGCCACCAGATCAGCGGCAGGGCGGCGAGCGCCACCAGAATGGCCGGGCTGGCAAAGGCGAAGGGCAGGGCGTTCATGCAGCGCCTCCCTTGCCGACATGGGGCGGCGTGCCGGACAGATACATATGCACCGCGACCAGCGCCTGCGAGGCGAGCTGGTCGGTGCGGTGATGGACGAAGCTCCAGCCGAGCCGGCGCAGCGCCTCGCCGAGATTGTCGCGGCGGCTGAGATAGGCCCTGCGGTATTCGTCGCGCAGGCCTTCGGCGCGGCCGGAGACGAGTTTCTGGCCGGTTTCCGGATCGGTGAACTCGGTGCGGCCCGTATAGGGAAAGTTTTCCTCGGCCGGATCGGCGATCTCGACCACATGGCCGCGCAGGCCGCGGCGGGCCAGCGGCGCAATGCGGGCCATGATGCTGTCGGGATCATCGAGAAAGTCGCCGATCAGCACGATATCGCTGACGCCGCGGATCATCTGGGTTTCGGGCAGGCCCGAGGTCAGGGGCGCGTGGATCACGGCGGTTGCCAGCCGTTCGGCGGCATTGCGGGCCGAGACCGGCTCCATGATGCCGGGGCAGCCGATGCGCTCGCCGGAGCGGGCGAGGATTTCGGCCAGCGCCAGCATCAGCACCAGGGCCCGGCTTTCCTTGGAGACGTTTCCGTAGCTCGACTTGTACATCATCGACGGCGACATGTCGGCCCAGAGCCAGACGGTGTGGGCGGCTTCCCATTCGCGGTCGCGCACATACATGTGGTCGTCGCGCGCCGAGCGGCGCCAGTCGATGCGCGACAGGCTCTCGCCTTCGGCATAGGGGCGGAACTGCCAGAAATTCTCGCCGATGCCGCGCTTGCGGCGTCCGTGCCAGCCGGCGATCACCGTATTGGCGATGCGCCTGGCCTCGACCATGCAGTCGGGAACGAGCGCCGCCCGTTGCCGGGCGCGGGTGAGCGCCTCGCTGCCGGAAGTCTGTTCGACGATCTGTCCGATGGACGCCACGCGCGCGCTGCCTCCCTTAGCCCTTGGCCTGGCGAACCAGGCCGGCGATCACATCGCGCACCGACATGCCTTCGGCGCGGGCGGCAAAGGTCAGGGCCATGCGGTGCTGCAGGATCGGTTCGGCCAGCGCATGCACGTCGTCGAGCGACGGGGCAAGGCGGCCTTCGTAAAGCGCGCGAGCGCGGGCGCAGAGCATCAGCGACTGGCCGGCGCGCGGACCCGGACCCCAGGCGACATGCTTGTCGGTGTCGCTATTGCCCTGGCCGGGACGGGCCGAGCGCACCAGCGACAGGATGGCCTCGACGACGGTGTCGGAGACCGGCATCTGGCGGATCAGGCGCTGGATCTCGATCAGCCGTTCGGCGCCGATGACGCTGTCGGCCCGGGATTCGGCAAGGCCTGTCGTTTCCAGCAGGATCTGCCGCTCGGCGGCGAGTTCGGGATAGCCGACATCGACCTGCAGCAGGAAGCGATCGAGCTGGGCTTCCGGCAGGGGATAGGTGCCTTCCTGCTCCAGCGGGTTCTGGGTGGCCAGCACATGGAAGGGAGCCGGCAGGTCGTAGCGCTGGCCGGCCATGGTGATGTGATATTCCTGCATGGACTGCAGCAGAGCGGACTGGGTGCGCGGGCTGGCGCGGTTGATTTCGTCGGCCATCAGCAATTGCGCAAAGACCGGACCTTTCAGGAAGCGGAAGGAGCGCCGGCCGCTGTCGTCCTGGTCCATCACCTCGGTGCCGAGAATATCCGACGGCATCAGGTCGGGGGTGAACTGGATGCGGTTGGCGTCGAGGCCCAGGACCGTGCCGAGGGTTGTGACCAGCTTGGTCTTGGCCAGGCCCGGCACGCCGACCAGCAGCGCATGGCCGCCAGACAGGATGGCGAGAAGGGTGTTTTCGACGACGCGCTCCTGGCCGAAGATGACCTTCGACACTTCCCGGCGGATCAGGGCGATATCAGCAAGAGCTGCTTCGGCAGCGGCGACAATGGCCTGCTCGTCGAGTTCGGTGTCCGGCGTCTTCATCATGCCCATGGTGCTCTCCGTCTGGCTCCGGCTCACGGCGGGCGAATCGCACAACAGGCGCAATCGCTGCCTCTTAAAACAACTTATTCCCTAACGCCCCGCTGACAAGCGCGTTTCAAATGACTATCTCGTGACTATACCGATCCTAAGGGACAAACCGGGACGCAAAGATGGCAGCCGAGGAACTCAGCGCAACCAAAGACGCCGCAGGACTTGCCGCATTGATTTCGCGCGCGGCGGAGCAGACGGCGGGCGGAAAGGGCGGTTTGCCGCCCGTCGAGCGCTGGAATCCGCCGTTTTGCGGCGATATCGACATGGAAATCCGGGCGGACGGCAGCTGGTTCTACATGGGCACGCCGATCGGAAGGGCGCCGCTGGTGCGGCTGTTTTCGACCGTCTTGCGCAAGGACGAGGACGGAAAGACCTATCTCGTCACGCCTGTGGAAAAGGTTGGCATCCGCATCGAGGATGCGCCGTTCCTGGCCGTGGAGATGAGTGTCAGCACAAAGGACAGCGAACCGCTGCTGACCTTTCGCACCAATGTCGGCGATGTGGTGGAGGCCGGGCCGGAGCATGAGTTACGCTTCGTCATTTCCGGCGAGACCCAGCAGTTGAAGCCCTATCTGATGGTGCGGGGCCGGCTGGAGGCGCTGGTGTCGCGGCCGGTCATGTATGATCTGGTGGCGCGCGGCGAAGAGATCGAGATCGACGGCGTCGTGATGTTTGCGGTACGCTCCGGCGGTGCGGTGTTTCCGATGCTGCCGGCCGCCGAGCTGGACGCGCTGTCGCAATGAGCGGATTGCCCCTTTATTCGGCAGCCGAGTTCCGTCACCGGGCGCTGAACCAGATCGGCGCGCCGCTTGAGCATGCCTGGCGCGAGCATGGCGACCATATTCTCAATCCCGACAGCCTGCTGGAGGTCGAGGGGCGCAAGCTGAAGGACGCCGCGGTGCTGATCCCGGTGGTCGAGGACGGCGACGACGCCAAGGTGATCCTCACCCAGCGCACCACGCGGATGCGAAAACATTCCGGCCAGATCGCCTTTCCCGGCGGCGGCATCGACGAGGGCGATCTCTCCCCGGAAACGGCGGCGCTGCGCGAGGCGCAGGAGGAGATCGGGCTTGATCCGTCCTTCGTCGAGACGGTCGGGCGGCTGCCGCAATATCTGGCCGGCACGGGCTTTCGCATCATTCCGGTGCTGGCCGTCGTGCAGCGCGGCTTTACCGTGGTGCCGAACCCGGACGAGGTGGATTCCGTGTTCGAAGTGCCGCTGTCGTTCCTGATGAACCCGGCCAATCACCAGCGCGACAGCCTGCCCTGGCAGGGCATCGTCCGGCATTTCTATGTCATGCCCTATGGCGAGCGCCGCATCTGGGGCATAACGGCCGGCATTCTGCGCACCCTATATGAAAGGCTCTACCGATGACCAATCTCTCCGACCAGGCCTGGTTCGGCCAAGCGGCGCTGCGCACGGTCATGGGACTGCTGAACGCCGATGGAGGCGAGGCGCGGGTGGTCGGCGGGGCGGTGCGCAACAGCCTGATGGGCATGGCGGTCGCCGATATCGACATCGCCACGACGCTGCTGCCGCAGGCAGTGATGGAGCGCGCCAGGGCGGCGGACATCAAGGCCGTTCCGACCGGCATCGATCACGGCACCGTCACACTGGTGCTCGAGGGCCGGCCCTTTGAAGTGACGACGCTGCGCGCCGACGTGGCGACCGACGGGCGGCACGCGGAGGTGGCCTTCGGCACCGACTGGCAGGTCGACGCCGAACGGCGCGACCTGACGATCAATGCGCTTTATGCCGATCAGACGGGCGAGGTGATCGACCTGGTCGGCGGGCTTGCCGATATCGAGACGGGCACCGTGCGTTTCATCGGCGTGGCGGCCGAGCGCATCGCCGAGGATTATCTGCGCGTGCTGCGGTTCTTCCGGTTCTTTGCCTGGTACGGCCGTGGCCGACCCGATGCCGAGGGATTGCGGGCCTGCGCCTCTGCCCGCTCCAAGCTGTCGACGCTGTCGGCCGAGCGGGTGTGGTCGGAGACCAAGAAGCTGCTGGCGGCGCCCGATCCGGGCCGGGCGCTCCTGTGGATGCGGCAATCGGGCGTGCTGACCGAAATCCTGCCGGAGACGGAGAAATGGGGCATCGACGCCATTCCGGGCCTCATTGCCTGCGAACAGGCACTCGGCTGGGCGCCCGATGCGATGCTGCGGCTGGCCTCGATCGTGCCGCGCGATGTCGAGCGGCTGCAGGCGCTGGCGGCGCGGCTGCGGCTGTCCAAGGCGGAAGGTGCGTTTCTAGAGGCGTTCGCCTCGGCTCCGACCCTTGCCGACGATATCAAGGATGTGGCGCTCGACCGGCTGCTCTACCGCCACGGAAAGCCGGGCATAGTCGCTAACCTGAAGCTGAAACTGGCCTCCGTGCGGGCCAAGGCGAACGGCGATCCGGCCGCCATGGGGCCGGCGGCGCGGCTGGGCGTCCTGCTGGCGCGGGCGGAAGGTTTTGCCAAGCCCGTCTTCCCGCTCTCCGGCGCCGACGTGCTGGCCGCCGGCATTGCCGCCGGACCGGAGGTCGGGCGCATTCTGCAGATGCTGGAAACGGAATGGGTGGAGCGGAACTTCACGATCGACCGGGCGACGCTGATCGCTCGGTTGGACGATGTCATCCGGACCTGAGATGCTCTCCGTTTGATCGGCTTTGTGCTGCCAAGGTCAGCCCCTCATCCCCGGCGCAACGCGTTGCGCCTGACCTGCCGGCACCTTCTCCCCGTATGCGGCAGGGCATAGCATATTCGAAAAGACCCTCTCTGGCCTGGCGGCCATCTCCCCCACAAGGGGGAGAAGACCCAGCCGAAACCGCTCGATTCCATTCGTAGACCGTACGACTGGGTTAAGCCCTCCCCCTTGTGGGGAGGCTTTGGGAGGGGACTGTTTTCATATGCGATTGCTCTCCCCGCTTGCGGGGAGAGGTCGGAGCAACTTGTTGCTCCATGGGTGAGGGGCAAGCCCAAGGCTTGTGTTGATCGAGTGGAAACCTGACGTCAGGCGGCCTGGGCCTTGTCGGAAATACGAGCTTTGATGTTTTCGATCATGTTTTCGCGGATGATCGTTTCGCCATGGGCGCTGCGCATGTGCTCGACGGCACGGCGCACCACTTCGGCTTCCTCATCGGCCCGCGTATGCCAGCTGCATCCGGGGACCAGTGAACCGCATTCAAACTGCTTCATAGCATGTCTCCTCTTCGACTGGGTTCTACAGCCGGGAGACTAGCACGAAATGCCGGTATGCCCAAACAGCGGACCTCCCTCCCGCTGCCTTTCGAGCCGGCAATCCGTGCCAGGCGTTGCCTTTATTCGGGCATGGCCCAGGCGTGAAAGACCGAAGCCGGGCCGTTGACCGCGGTCTTGCGGACCTGTCCTGACGTTTCGTTGGCATTGTCGGCGCTCGACAGATCGAGGCCGGCGAGCTGCAGCTTGGCCTGTTCGACGAAATAGGAATGGGGCAGATCGACGTCGCTGGATGCCCGCAATTCTTCAGCCAGTCGGTCGATCAGTTCAGCGGTCCCCAGCGAGCGTTCGCCGGTTGCGCTGCCTGCGGGAATGGGCATTCTGTCATAGGCAACCATTGCAATCCTCCTCCTGAAAATCACCAGAAAACGATACCATGGTCGTAGCCCATTCCCAATGCAATTTGGTGTCGCAGGGCCTGGCGCAGGCGTTTCAGTTAAGATTGCATGAGGTTCTCGGCCATTGCCTGCCACACGGGGTACGCTCTGGTTCATTTATGGGCAGAAAAGGCGGGCCGAAAGGGCCAAACCTTAAGGCCAGCGCACCACCGGCGGCATGGAGGAGAGAATTGATTCGACGTTTCCGCCGGTCTTTAGGCCGAAAATCGTGCCGCGGTCGTAGAGCAGGTTGAACTCCACATAGCGGCCGCGGCGCACCAGCTGCTCGTCACGGTCGTCTTCGGTCCAGGGCGTGTTGAAATTGACGCGGACGATCTTCGGATAGACCAGATTGAAGGCCCGGCCGACATCCTGGACGAAGGCGAAATCCGCGTCCCAGCCGCCGGCTTCCGAGGGGGAGCGCAGCCAGTCGAAGAAGATGCCGCCGACGCCGCGTGCCTCGCCACGATGCGGCAGGAAGAAATACTCGTCGCACCATTGCTTGTAGCGCGGATAATCGGCAACGCCGGCATGCCGGCCGCAGGTGATTTCCATGGCGCGATGGAACAGTTTTGTATCGGCATCGTCCTGGGTGCGGCGGCGATCGAGAACTGGGGTCAGGTCGGCGCCACCGCCGAACCATTGGCTCGAGGTGACCACCATGCGGGTGTTCATGTGCACGGCCGGCACATTGGGATTGACCGGGTGGGCGATCAGCGAAATGCCCGAGGCCCAGAACCGCGGATCCTCCTCGGCGCCCGGCATCTGCTTGCGGAATTCCGGCGAGAATTCGCCATGCACCGTGGAGGTGTGAACGCCGACCTTTTCGAAGACCCGGCCTTCCATCATCGACATGCGCCCGCCGCCGCCGGCCCCGCCGTCGCGCTGCCAGTCCTTGGCGATAAAACGGCCCGGCTGGCGGTTGGACAGCGGGCCGGTCAGGTCCTGCTCGATGGCCTCGAAGGAGGCGCAGATGGTGTCGCGCAGGGTTTCGAACCAGGCGCGGGCCGTCGCCTTCTTGTCTTCGATGTTGTCCGGCCAGCCCTTTGGCAATTCAGGTCGTTCCATGGATAGTCCCTATCTCCGCCGAGCCTCTCGCTTCGACTCGCGGACCCCGCCTTGGAATTATCAGGTCAGGTCTGTCTCGACCAGTAAAGCTAAGGGCTCTCCCCGTTTTTCGACTGGAAAAATGCCGGCTTCGATCGTATCTTGAACGGCCAGAGGTGTGTTCATGACGAAAATGCCCAAAGTTCCGCCGCTCGACGGATTGAAGCGCAGAATTGCCCGGCACCGGCAGGACAATGCCGGGTGGACGGAGGGGCATTTTGTTCGGCAGACCTTCTGCCTCACGCGCGACGAGGCCCGCGCCAAGGCGCGCGAATGGTTCGATGCATTTCCAAAGGCCGCCTACTGGACGGAAGTGGAGAGCTGGCGGCAGCTCGATGGCGACCGTATCGAATTCACCATGCGGCGCCTGCCATCGGCCGACTGACCTGGTCTGACCGATTTTTGAACCGGAAACGCTGGTTTTCCAGGTTTTCGCAGAAATCCCTAAAGTTCTAATGAAAGCTTAAACCGTCGGGCAATGCGGTGGCGCTAAAGGTAGTGTCGTGGCGAAGCTGTCCCCTTGTCTCTCGAGGGCCGGTGCAAGGGCATGAGGCCGGTCGTCACGACCCGGACGGCAATCGCGCCGCCGGTCGATCGGCATCTTTTCTCAAGTCAGGCACTCCATGGTCAGCGTATCCCTGAATTCGACATCTGCCTCGGCCCTGTCCCTGTTGACGGGATCGACCAAGGCGCTGGAAGCAACGCAGACCAAGGTCGCGTCCGGCCGCAAGGTCGACGAGGCGGCCGACAATGCCGCCTACTGGTCGATCGCCACGACGATGAAATCGGGCAGCCTGTCGCTGTCGAGCGCCGAGGATGCGACCGGCCTTTCGGCCGCCATCGCCGATACGGCAGCACTCGGCATGGAAGCGGCGACCAGCATCGTCTCGGACATCCAGGCCAAGCTGGTGATGGCCAAGGCGGTCGGCGCCGACAAGACGGCGATCAATACCGAGATCAGCCAGCTGAAGGAACAGCTGGGCACGATCGCCTCTTCCTCCTCCTTCAACGGCCAGAACTGGCTCAATCTGAGCGAGGGCCAGGCGCCGAAGGTCACCTCCATGGTGTCGTCGGTGACCACGGATTCCTCCGGCGACCTGTCGGTCAATGTCATCGACTTCGACACCGCGCAATCGGCGTTGGTCAGCAAGGAGAATGCCAGCGATGGCGTCTTCACGCGCTCCTATTTCGGGCTGACCTCCAGCGGTTCGACCTACGAATATTATCTGCTCGATGCCGATTCCGCCGTGCCGGCCTCCGCCACAGCCAGCGAAATCGCCATCGACGACAATACCTCGTCCAGCGAGTTGAACGGCATGATCGCCGCGGTCAGCACCATGCTGGCCGACATGACCGATGCGGGTGCCGCAATCGGCGCGACCAAGAGCCGGATATCGGCCGGCACCGAATTCCTCCAAGATCTGCAGGATATCACCGATATCGGCATCGGCCGTCTGGTGGATGCGGATCTCGAGGAAGAGGCGGCCAATCTGAGCGCCCAGCGCGTCCAGCAGCAATTGCAGACCATCGGCCTCAACATCGCCAACAACCAGCCGAAAAGCCTGATGACGCTGTTTACGTGATGGCGTGAAGGATGCGATTGATCGCCCTGCTTGTTGTTGAAGAGCGGGGCATTACCGCATGGGTAGATCAACCGAGCAAACGACAGAGCCAGTTCGCCCCCCTCTGCCCTGCCGGGCATCTCCCCCACACGGGGGGAGATCGACTCGCGGCACGCGCGCGCCTGGCTCGGAACCCTTGAGAGTGCTGAATTGATTATCTGAGCAAAACGGCTGGCCGGTTTGGATTGGCCGAGCCGGCAACCTCTTGCCGATCTCCCCCCGTGTGGGGGAGATGCCTGGCAAGGCAGAGGGGGGTAAACCGCGGATCGAACCGTCGCTATCCGTCTTAAAACAAAAAAAATCAGGCCGCTGTCACGCAGCAAAACCCTGGAAAAGCCCCGGCGAGCGGTTGGCGATGCTGACGCCGGCGGCGGCAAGGCCGGTGCTGGCCTGGAAGGCCCGGTCTTCGAGGCTCGCTTCGTCAAGATCGTCCACGTCCGCCGACAGGTCGGCAACGTCCTGCAGCAGCGTTGCGGCCTCAGGCGTCACGCCGGTCATGCGCTCGGTCAGGTCGGCAAGGCCGTCGATGGCATCGTCGAGGGTTGCGATCATGCGGTCGGTGGCGGCGATCATGCCGTCGAGTGCCTCCGGCGTGGTGTTGTCCGAGACCGTGATCCGGCGGGCATTGGCGGAAGCCGGATTGAGCGAGCCGGCATCGATCAGATAATGGCTGTAGGCGGTGCCGTTTTCGCTGCGTCCGGTGACGGCGCGGGTCAGCATGCCGTCATCGGCATTGCCCCGGCCGACCAGCACAGTCTGCGTGGCCTTCAGCGTGGCGGTTTCGACGGCCAGATTGCCCTCCTCGTCGGTGGAGACCGAGGCGATCAGCTCCCGGTCGCGGGGCGGCTGGCCGAAGCCGAGTTCCAGGCCGTTGCCGCGGCCTTCGATCACGACATCGCGGATCTGCTCGGTCAGATCGGTGATGGTCGCGTCGATCGCGCCGCGTTCGGCATTTTCGTCAAGCGCCTCCTCCAGCTGTTCCTTGACCGTACCGACCAGGCCGCGCACGGTTTCCAGATCGACGACGAGGGTATCGACGCTGGAGCGGTCAAGCTCGGCGGCGTCCGACAGGTTGAGCATCGACGGCTGCCAGTTGCCGGCCTGCGGCACGGGCATGAAACCCTGGGGTGCTGTCGAAGAAGAGGATGGGGAGGTGTTGGAAAGTCCTGCCGGCTGGGCCGGTGCGACCGCGAAGCTGCGGGTCGAAAGGGAAGGAATGGTCGTCATGGCTGCCCCGTTTTCTTGTTTTTGTTGGACACAGCGTCTGATGCGCTGTTCTTGGGCTATATAAGAACATGCAAACGTGTCTGTCTCTTTTTGAGAACCGCTAAAATTTTAGCAAAATGGCATTTTTTTTGGGTAGGCGGGAGAGATGGTGCGGTTCGTTCGCGTGATGCGTGCCATCACCCGCTTCCATGTGCCCCTTACCCTTTCTGCCCTGCCGGGCATCTCCCCCACACGGGGGGAGATCGGAGTGCCGCAATCGCTTTGCCTCAAACCGATGCTGACGTTCCACGTTTCCCTGGCAAACTCTATCGCTTGCCGGCGGGTTTGCCGCGTGGCTTGCCGCGCAAGGGCGGTTTTGATTTGGTAGGGGACGGCGGGGCGAGAATAGGCGCCGGGCTGTCCGGCTCGGAGACCGCCATTGTTACCGCCGCGGTCGCCGGCTGTTCCTCCGCAACAGGGGCGATATCGGCCGGAGCTTCAGCCGCGATCGGTTCGGGCGCAGTCGGCAAGTCCTCCGCCGGCACCGCATCGACGGTCGGTGGCACGAGGGCCGGTTCTTCCACCGGTGGGGCGAGGATGGATGCTGGGCTGTCCGGTTCGACGCTTGCCATTGTCATCGGCGCTGCCGGCACGTCCCCGGCAAGAGATGATGGATCGGCAGGCGCTTCAGCCTCAGCCTCGACTGCTGCCGCTACCGGCTCATCGACAACGGTAACCTCTTCGACGGGTGGTGTCTCCGGGGCAGGTTCCTTGACCAGCCGGAGCGGGGCCGGCGGGAGAGGCGATACGCTAACCGGCGCGGTCTCTTCTGGCGGGGCAGGTTCGGGCATCACGGGAGCCGTGGCTTCGACCGGGCTTTCGTCCGGAGCGGGCTCGGCTGCCGCCTTGCCAGGGCCAAGGATGTCTTTCAGGGTGCGGGTGACGAACAGGCAGAGCGGCAGGTCGGTATTGGTGGAATGGCCGGCGCGCGGTACGCGGATATCGGCTTCGATGCGCGGCCGCGAGTTCATCTCGCCATACCAGTCGAACTCGCCGATGACGTCGACCACATCGGTAAAGGCCGGCGGCATGGTGATGCGTGCGCCGAAGGTGACGATGCGAGCCTTCTGGCCGAGGGTGGCGAGCCGTTCCGGTGCGGTTTGCTTCAGGGCATAGAGCGCTTCCGACAGCACACGATTGCCCTTGGAATGGCCGGTCAACAGGGTGAAGCTGAGATCTGGATGGCCAAGCAGCGTCTCGACCGTATCGGCGTCGAGGCTGGCGCGGCGAGGACTATCGACCTCGAGATGGCGTTCCTGATAGGCGCCGAGATGAGGACGGCCGACCATGTCGTCGATCACTTCGAGGTCGTTGCGCAGGAAGCCGAGCGGCCCGAAGAAGAAGGCGCCGCCCATGGCTTCGGTCAGGATGTCGCCGAGACCGTAGCCGGAGACGACAGCGGCCACCGGAGCGCCAACGGCATCGGCGACGTTACGGGCAAAGGCGGCAGCACCGGCTGCCGAACCGCCGATGCCGGCGACCGCCAGCACATGCACGTCGCGCCCGCCGCGCAGCAGATATTCATCAATGCTGTCGCAGAGCGTCAACATGCCGCCGCCAGTCGGCGGTACGATCATGATAAGGCCTTCGGCGGCGATCGCATCGCTGATGTAGAAGGTCTCTTCGGCAGTCAGCGCCTTGATGTCGTAGAAGAGGGCGTCGAGGCCGGTATTGCGCAGTCGCCAGATTTCCAGCGCCGCATTGCGCATCGGTCGATGCTGCAGGCGCTCCGGAAAAGACAGGCTCCGGGCGAACTGGGTCAAACTCAGGGTGAATGCCGTATCGAACATCAGGCCACCTCATCGTTTTACTGCTGGTTGTGACCGTGCCACAGTTTTGCCGGCCCGCCAAGTGCGGCACTTTAGCAATTGCGTAAAGGTTCTATGACGGCTCGAGCAGGACCGGCCCGCTGCCGGCCTCTGCCAGCGTATCGCCGGGGTTGCGCAGGGGACAGTCGTCCATCGACAGGCAGCCGCAGCCGATGCAGCCGGTCAGGTGGTCGCGCAGTGATTGCAACTGGGCGATGCGCTGGTCGAGCTGATCGCGCCATGTTTCCGACAATCGCGTCCAGTCGGCCACCGTGACCGGCCGATCATGAGGCAGGACGGCCAGGGCGGCACGGATCTCCGACAGCGGTATGCCGGTGCGCTGCGCCACCTTGATGACGGCGATGCGGCGCAGGATGGAGCGGGGATAGCGCCGCTGGTTGCCGGCATTGCGGTTGCTGGCGATCAGGCCCCTGGCCTCGTAGAAATGCAGGGTGGAGACCGCGATGCCGCTGCGCGTGGCCACTTCGCCGACGCTCAGTTCGCGCTTGGCGGCCTCCGGCCGGGAGATTTTCGTCATGCTGTTGACCTCAAGTTTGCTTGAGGTTTTATAGAGGAGCCTTGCCGATTTTCAAACTAGGACAAGGATCTCCCTTCATGGCGTCTCCAATGGCCTCAGTCAAAGCCGGTCTGGCGCAGGGCCTCGCCGGCCATCATCGCCACCGACATGGCGATGTTCAACGAACGCTGGCCCTCGACCATCGGGATCAAAAGCCGGGCATCGGATTTTTCATGCACGGCATCCGGCACGCCGGCGCTTTCCCGGCCGAACAGCAGGATATCGTCAGGCCGGAAGGCGAAATCCGTGTAGCGGCTGGCGGCTTTGGTGGAGGCCAGAACCAACCGTCGGGCGGTGGTGGCGCGCCAGTCCTCGAAGCGATCGAAGTGACGTGGCGGGTCAGCGCAACGCTTGCGAGATAATCCATGCCGGCGCGCTTCAGGTTGCGGTCGGAAATGTCGAAGCCGGCCGGCTCGATGATGTCGACGCCAAACCCCAGGCAGGCGGCAAGCCTGAGGATCGTGCCGGTATTGCCGGCAATGTCGGGCTGGTAGAGGGCGATGCGGATCTGGGTCATGGCTTTGCTTTACGCGATCGCCCTGCTCTTTCTCAAGAGCCCAGGCATGGGGCCTTATGGTTGTGGTCTAACGGCAACAGGTGGCCGACAAAGGCCGACACTTGCTGTTTTCCGGCTTTTCAAGCAGCCGGGAGGCGTCTAAAAGCGACGTCATCTTCAACGCGAACTAGGGAGGCCTTCATGATGTCCATTGCCAAGATGCGCTTCCCGGTGCCGGATTTTTATCCGCAGGCGTGACAGCGATCCCGTCGCTTTTTTCTTGTAATTTCCCCCTCTGATTGTCCGTGCGGCCGAATTGCGGCCTCGCCCCTTTTGGTTCCAGGCCCTTGTGCCGGCGCGCGGCTTGATTGCCGTTCGATGCCGGTCCGGCCGTCAAAGACACGACTGGAGCATGTCCATGTTCAGCTGGTTCGAACAGCGCCTCAATCCCTATCCGGAGGAACAGCCGGAACTGCCGCCGAAGGGCTTGTTTGCCTTTTGCTGGCACTATGTGAAGCCGGCTGCCCCCTGGCTCTTCCTGCTCGGCCTGTGCTCGATGCTGATCGCCGTTGGAGAAGTGTTTCTCTACCAGTTCCTCGGCAATATCGTCGACTGGCTGTCGAAGGCCGATCCGAACACGTTCCTGGAGCAGGAAAGCGGCCGGCTGATGTGGATGGCGGCGCTGCTCTTGATCGGCCTGCCTGTCGTCGGCTTCCTCCATACGCTGACCATGCACCAGGTTCTGGCCGGCAATTTCCCGATGATTGCCCGCTGGCAGATGCATCGTTTCCTGATGCGCCATTCGATGAGCTTCTTTGCCAATGAATTCGCCGGCCGGGTGGCGACCAAGGTGATGCAGACATCGCTGGCGGTGCGCGAATCGACGATGAAGATCATTGACGTCTTCGTCTATGCCATCAGCTTCTTCGTCTCGATGCTGGCGCTGGTTGTCGCGGTGGACTGGCGGCTGGTCCTGCCGCTGGTCGTCTGGCTGGTGATCTATTGCGTGATCCTCGGATATTTCATTCCCAAGCTGCGCCGGCTCTCCAGCGCGCAGGCCGATGCGCGCTCGATGATGACCGGTCGCATCGTCGACAGCTATACCAATATCGCTACCGTCAAGCTGTTTTCCCATGCCGGACGCGAGGAGACCTATGCCAAGGGCGGCATGAACGCCTTCCTGGAAACGGTACACCTGCAGATGAGGCAGATCACGCTGTTGAATTTCTATGTCGACATCAACAATGCCATCGTGCTGTTTGCCATTTCGGCAACCAGCATCGCCTTCTGGCTGAACGGCGCCATCTCGGTGGGTGCGATTGCCATCGCCATCGGCTTGTCGATGCGCATCAACGGCATGTCGCAATGGATCATGTGGGAAGTCTCGGCGCTGTTTGAGAACATCGGCACGGTCTATGACGGCATGGGCATGATGACCAAGCCGCATGACATCGTCGATCTGGCTTCGGCTCGGCCGCTGGCGGCGCCGAAGGGCGAGATCGTCTACGACCGCGTCCGCTTCCACTATGGCAAGGACAAGGGCATCATCGAGGACTTCTCGCTGACCATCAAGGCCGGCGAGAAGGTCGGCCTGGTCGGCCGCTCCGGGGCCGGCAAGACGACGCTGATGAACCTGCTGCTGCGCTTCTACGACCTGGAAAAGGGCTCGATCACCATCGACGGCCAGGACATTTCCACGGTGACGCAGGACAGCCTGCGTTCGCTGGTGGGCGTGGTGACGCAGGATACCTCGCTGCTGCATCGCTCGATCCGCGACAACATCGCCTATGGCCGGCCGGAGGCGACAGATGCCGAGATCATCGAGGCGGCCAAGCGCGCCAATGCCTGGGATTTCATCGAGGGGCTTTCCGACATGCAGGGCCGCAAGGGGCTCGACGCGCAGGTCGGCGAGCGCGGCGTGAAACTGTCGGGCGGCCAGCGCCAGCGCGTGGCGATCGCCCGGGTGTTCCTGAAGAACGCGCCGATCCTGATCCTCGACGAGGCGACCTCGGCGCTCGATTCGGAAGTGGAAGCGGCGATCCAGGAAAGCCTGTTTGCGCTGATGGAGGGCAAGACGGTGATCGCCATCGCGCATCGCCTGTCGACGCTGACCCAGATGGACCGGCTTGTCGTGCTCGACAAGGGCCATATCATCGAGACCGGCACGCACGCCCAACTGGTGGCCCGCGGCGGCATCTATGCAGACCTGTGGAACCGCCAGTCCGGCGGCTTCCTGGCCGACGAAGTGGCAAGCACGGAGGCCGCGGCGGAATAGCTGGTGGCTCAGGCTGTTGATAAATCCGTAGCCGAGGCTTTTGTCGTTTGCAGCCGCGTTGCCTCGTACTCCATCATCCCACACTTGATGCGGGATCCAGTGTGATCAAGTCCTTGATCACGAAAGACTCTTTCACGGCGCAGACGCGCCGTGACTAGATTCCAGCTTTCGCTGGAATGATGGAAGAGTGGGGCTCGCCGATGCTGGAGCTGACTTTGTCAGTCTCAAGACCTACACCCTAAAGCCACGTTTCATTACCGAATTATAATCTCGCCGGGCCCGCATTTTCTTGGATGCGTCGCAGAATCCGCCTATATCGCTTTCCATGTCGTTTCGCTCCATCGCCCGCCTGTTCGAATCCTGGATCAATCCCTTTGCCCGCCGTGACGATCTGCGGCCGCCGGAGAGTACCTGGGCCTTTGTCTGGTTCTATGTCCGCCAGGCCAAATGGGCCTTCGTCGCCATGGCGCTGTTCGGCGGGCTGGTCGCCATGCTGGAGGCGGCGCTGTTCTGGTTTGTCGGGCGGCTGGTCGACGTGCTCGACACGGTGTCGCCGCAGGCCGGCTGGGACGGATTGATCGCCAGCCACGGGCTCGAACTGCTCGGCATGCTGCTGGTCGTGCTGATCGGCCGTTTCGTGGTCGTGACTTTTGGCGCGCTGGTCGAGGAGCAGGTGATCGTCCTCAATTTCTACAATCTCGTGCGCTGGCAGGCCTATGTGCATGTGGCGCGGCAATCGCTGTCCTTCTTCCAGAACGATTTTGCCGGCCGTATCGTCACCAAGGTCTGGTCGGCGGGGCAATCGACCGGCGACCTGCTGACCGCGCTGCTGCAGGTCGGCTGGTTCATGGCGATCTACACCATTTCGACCATGGCGCTGGTGGCACAGCTCGACTGGCGGCTGGCGGCGATCATTGCCGCCTGGGTGGCGGTGTTCGGCGTGCTGGCGCGCATCTTCGTGCCGCGCATCCGCCACCATGCCCGCGACACGGCGGAAACCGCATCCATGCTGAACGGAAGGCTGGTCGATTCCTACAGCAATATCCAGACACTGAAACTGTTCGGACGCGAAGAACAGAACGACCATTATATCCGCGACGGTTTTGACCGGTTTCAGGATTCGATGCGGCCCTTTGCCCGGCTGCTGACCGGCGTGCGGGCGTCGCTGGCCTTGCTGTCAGGCATCATGATCGTGACGATCGCGGCGCTATCGATCGACCTATGGTTTGCAGGCGCCATCACCGCCGGCGGCGTGGCCTTCACGCTAGGCCTGGTGCTCAGGCTCAATATGCTGCTGGGCCGCATGATGACGCAGTTGAACGGCATCATGCGCAATATCGGCACGATCCAGAATTCGGCCGAGCTGATTTCCAAGCCGATCGGCCTGACCGATGCCGAGGGTGCCGCGCCGCTTGCCGTGCGCGAGCCGGAGATCCGCTTCGAGGATGTCTCCTTCCACTATGGCCGCAGCAAAGGGGTGATCGACCATCTGACGCTGACCATCCGGCCCGGCGAAAAGGTCGGCATCGTCGGGCGGTCCGGCGCCGGCAAGTCGACGCTGGTCAACCTGCTGCTGCGTTTCTACGACGTGGAGCAGGGGCGTATCCTGATCGACGGGCAGGATATTTCCAAGGTCACGCAGGAAAGCCTGCGGGCGCAGATCGGCATGGTGACGCAGGATACCTCGCTGCTGCACCGCTCGATCCGCGACAATATCCTGTTCGGCCGCAGCGATGCCTCCGACGAGCAGCTGCGCAAGGCGTCGCTTAGGGCCGAAGCGCTGGATTTCATCGAGCGGCTGGAGGACCAGCGGGGGCGCCAAGGCTTTGCTGCCCATGTCGGCGAGCGCGGCGTGAAACTGTCGGGCGGCCAGCGCCAGCGCATCGCCATTGCCCGCGTCATGCTGAAGGATGCGCCGATCCTGGTGCTGGACGAGGCGACATCGGCGCTCGATTCGGAAGTGGAAGCGGCGATCCAGTCCAATCTCGACCGGTTGATGCAGGGCAAGACGGTGCTGGCCATCGCTCACCGGCTGTCGACCATCGCGGCGCTGGACCGGCTGGTGGTGATGGACAAGGGGCGGATCATTGAGCAAGGCACCCATGCCGAACTGGTCGAGAGCGGCGGGCTTTACTCGGAACTCTGGGCGCGCCAGTCCGGCGGCTTCCTGGCCCTCGACGAGGAGAGCGACGAGGACGCTCCGACTGAAACGCCAGAGCATCTTTCGGGTCTCAGGCGGCCGGCGGAATAAGGATTTCGGCGATCAGGCCGTAATGATTGGATCCCAGACTGTCGTCCATGCGCTGCAGGGAAAGCGGGACGATCGCCGGCGAGACATAGATATGGTCGATGGCAAGCCCGAACGGACCGGCGGCGATCGGCCAGGTCGCGGGCTCCCAGCCGGTGGTGGTCATGCCGGTGACGTGAAGGAAATCCTGCATGTCGGGGGCGATGGTCGCTGCGTTGAAATCGCCGGCCAGCACGAAGGAGCCGCCGGTATAGCCAATGATTTCTTTCAGGATTTCCAGCTCGCCGCCGTGATAATCGTCGAAATAGGGTTTGGTCAGATGGGCCGCGGCAAAGTGCACCGTGCGGCCGTTGATGTCGATATCGGCCATGGCGAATCGATCCTTGCGCAGGTCGCTGAGGGCGGCGACGAGCGGCTCACGGATCGGCAGCTTCGACAGCAGCATCAGGTCGCAGGTGTCGGTACGCTCTCCACAGCCGATGCGATAGGGATAGGCGGCCGACAGTTCGTTCAGGAGCGGCTCCAGCGGGCCGGCCTCCATGATGAAGGCGACATCGGCTTGGGAGGCAAGGATCGTCTCTACGATTCGGTCGGCATTCTCGTTGTTGTTGCCGAGCACGTTGAAGGACAGGATCCGCAGCGTCCGGGCGCCGGCGAGCGCCGGTGCGACGGCCGATGGCAGAACCTGCCATTGCATGACAAGCGCATGCAGGGTGACCAGCAGGGCGGCGGCAAAGATCGCGACGGGGTAGGGGCCTCGGCTAAGAGCGTAGCACAGGGCGGCTCCCACGATTACGGCCACGCCGATATGGACCTGCAGGCTGTGGACAAAGGCGAACGGCCAGAGGTTCACGGCATAACGCAGGCAGATGACCAGCAGGCAGAGGGAAAGAATGGCGCCAAGGGCGCAGGAGGTCTTCTCTCTCATCGTGCTCCGATAATCGTTTGCCGCGATGCCGCTTCATCGCGGGCCGACCATGCACGAGATATGTGTGCGTTGCAACATGAGCGGACTTTCCTCGACGCACCGTGCACAGGCGACGACAAGTGCCGTCAAACGCAGAGTGATCCAATGGCTGCAACGCCGAAGTTTTTCCGCGACATTGTGCCCCCATCCCCCTGTGAAGACTGGACAGAATTCGATATCAAGCTTAGAACGCGCCCAATTGGCGGGGAATCTGTGGCACCTTTAAGGCTGCCCGCAGATTGGCCGTTTACGGGGGTAATGCGGTTTATCGCAGCACTTTGCGAAGAGGATGGTTTAGCGGTGAGCGAACACGACATGAATAGCGAAAGCCTGGGCGAGCCCACTCGCCGCGATTTCCTTTATTTGACGACCGGCATGGCCGGCGCGGTGGGCGCGGTCTCTGTTGCCTGGCCGTTCATCGACCAGATGCGGCCGGATGCCTCGACGCTGGCGCTAGGCTCGATCGAAGTCGACGTTTCGGCGCTGGAGCCGGGCATGTCGCTGATCATCAAATGGCGCGGCAAGCCGGTGTTCATCCGCAACCGCACCGACAAGGAAGTCGAGGAGGGCAAGCAGGTCCCGATCGCCGATCTCAAGGACCCGGTCGCTCGCAACGCGAATGGCGACGCTGCCGCTGAAGCGACGGATCTTGCCCGCTCGGCTGGCGAAGGCAAGGAAAACTGGCTGGTGATGATCGGCGTCTGCACCCATCTGGGCTGCGTGCCGCTTGGCCAGGCTGGTGATTTCGGTGGCTGGTTCTGTCCCTGCCACGGCTCGCACTACGATACCGCGGGTCGTATTCGCAAAGGTCCGGCACCGGAAAACCTGCATATTCCGAACTACGGATTTGTGTCCGATTCTGTGATCAAGATCGGTTGAGGGGATAACTGAATATGAGTGGTCATTCTAGCTACCAGCCGTCGACCGGCCTGGAAAAATGGGTCGACGCGCGGCTGCCGCTGCCGCGTCTGGTGTACGACAGCTTCATCGCCTTTCCGGTACCCCGCAACCTGAACTATGCCTATACCTTCGGCGCCATGCTGGCCGTCATGCTGGTCGTGCAGATCCTGACCGGCGTCGTTCTGGCCATGCACTATGCCGCCGAAACCACGGTCGCCTTCAATTCCGTCGAAAAGATCATGCGCGACGTCAACCACGGCTGGCTGCTGCGCTACATGCATGCCAACGGCGCGTCGTTCTTCTTCATCGCCGTCTACCTGCACATCGCCCGCGGCCTCTATTACGGCTCCTACAAGGCACCGCGCGAAATCCTCTGGATCCTCGGCGTGGTCATCTACCTCCTGATGATGGCAACCGGCTTCATGGGCTATGTTCTGCCCTGGGGTCAGATGTCCTTCTGGGGTGCGACCGTCATCACCGGCTTCTTCACCGCCTTCCCGCTGGTCGGCGAGTGGATCCAGCAGTTCCTGCTCGGCGGCTTTGCAGTCGACAATCCGACGCTGAACCGCTTCTTCTCGCTGCATTATCTGCTGCCCTTCATGATCGCGGGCGTCGTCATCCTGCACATCTGGGCGCTGCATGTGACCGGCCAGACCAACCCGACCGGCGTCGAGGTGAAGTCGAAGACCGACACCGTGCCGTTCACGCCCTATGCGACCCTCAAGGACGCGTTCGGCGTGTCGATCTTCCTGATCGCCTATGCCTGGTTCATCTTCTACATGCCGAACTATCTCGGCCATCCGGACAACTATACGATGGCGGATCCGTTGAAGACCCCGGCCCATATCGTTCCGGAATGGTACTACCTGCCGTTCTACGCGATGCTGCGCGCCATCACCTTCAATATCGGCCCGATCGATTCCAAGCTCGGCGGCGTTCTGGTGATGTTCGGCTCGATCATCATCCTGTTCTTCCTGCCCTGGCTCGACACCTCCAAGGTTCGTTCGGCCGTCTACCGTCCCTGGTACAAGCTGTTCTTCTGGCTGTTCGTCGTCGACTGCATCCTGCTCGGCTGGCTCGGCTCGCGTCAGCCGTCAGATCTCTACACGCTGATGGCGCAGCTCGGAACGCTTTACTACTTCGGCTTCTTCATTGTGATCATGCCTCTGCTCGGCCTTTTCGAGACGCCGCGGCGCGTTCCCAATTCGATTACCGAGGCAGTGCTTGAAAAAAGCGGCAAGTCTGCCGGCGCAAGCGCCTGATTGTTGCGATAGAGGGAAAACTAAGATGAAAAAGCTTGTTACAAGCATCGCTCTGATCGCGGCTCTTACCGGGTATGGCGCCTCTGCGGCGGTTGCCGAGGAAGGACATGATCTCGCTGCCGCCGCCGAACATGCGGCGGCCGCGAGCCACTATCCGATCTTCAAGCCGCACAATGTCGAATGGAGCTTCGCCGGCCCGTTCGGCAAGTATGACAAGGGCCAGTTGCAGCGCGGCCTGAAGGTCTACAAGGAAGTCTGCTCGGCCTGTCATTCGATGAACCTCGTGCCCTACCGCATGCTGGAGGAGCTTGGCTATTCGGAAGACCAGGTGAAGGCATTCGCTGCGGAGTATGAGGTCCAGGACGGCCCCAACGCCGATGGCGAGATGTATACCCGCAAGGCTGTTCCGTCCGACTACTTCCCGTCGCCCTTCCCGAACAAGGAAGCAGCGGCTGCGGCCAATGGCGGCGCTGCGCCGCCGGACTTTTCGCTGATTGCCAAGGCGCGTGGCGTGGAACGCGGCTTCCCGCTGTTCATCTTCGACATCTTCACCCAGTATCAGGAAGGTGGCCCGGATTATATCTACTCGTTGCTGACCGGTTACGTGGAGCCGCCAGAAGGCGTCGAAGTGGCTGAAGGAACGCATTTCAACCCGTATTTTGCGGGTGCTGCCGCTCTTGCGATGGCGCAGCCGATCACCGATGACCAGGTCACCTACGACGACGGTACGTCGCAGACACTGGACCAGTATGCCAAGGACGTCGCCGCCTTCCTGATGTGGGCTGCAGAGCCGCACCTGGAAGAGCGCAAGCGCACCGGCTTCATGGTCATGGTGTTCCTGGTGATCTTCTCGTCTCTGGTCTATCTCACCAAGAAATCGGTCTATTCCAACAAGGAACACTGATTTTTTGAACGGACTACGGAAGAAGGCGGCCTTCGACGGCCGCCTTTTTTGTTGGTGGGTATTATCAGACTTGATAGGGTCCGGCCAAACAGAGTCATTTTTTGACGATCACCACGGATATCTCAATGAGCAAAATCGTCTCCGAACTCGAAGCCTCCATCCGCTCCATTCCCGATTATCCCAAGCCTGGCATCGTGTTTCGCGACATCACTACGCTGCTGGGCAATGCGCGGGCGTTTCGCAGGGCGGTGGACGAGCTGGTGCAGCCCTATGCGGGTCTGAAGATCGACAAGATCGCCGGCATGGAGGCGCGCGGCTTCATTCTGGGCGGGGCGGTGGCGCATCAGCTGTCGGCCGGTTTCGTGCCGATCCGCAAGAAGGGCAAGCTGCCGCACACCACCGTGCGCATTGCCTACAGCCTGGAATATGGCGTCGACGAGATGGAAATGCATGTCGACGCCGTGCAGCCGGGCGAGAAGGTCATCCTGGTCGACGACCTGATTGCGACCGGCGGGACGGCGGTCGGCGCCGTGCAACTGCTGCGGCAGATCGGTGCCGACGTGGTCTCGGCCTGCTTCGTCATCGACCTGCCGGATCTCGGCGGTCGCAAGAAACTCGAGGCGCTCGGTGTCGAGGTGCGTACCCTGGTCGAGTTTTCCGGCCACTGAGTTTGAAGGCCGGATTCTGCCCCTAACAGGGCAGGCAACCAGGCCTTACGGTTTCGAGCCGCACTGGTTCGTCTTGTCCGCTTTTTCGGTCTTTGCCGGGCGAGGGGCTTCGCCCTTGCTTTCGCGGGCGTGAGCTTCCGGCCCGGCCACGATGATGCGGTGATCGGTGTCGCGCTTGGCGTCCGCTTCGGCCTGTCGCTTGTCCTTGTGCATGGTCTTCTCCCGTTTTTGAGACAGGGATAGAACGGCAGCGAGCTCGAACAGTTCCATGGCGGATCTTATCGCCCGGCCAGGGCCAGACGAATGCCAAGCAGCAGGAAGCCGGCCGCAAACGCCCGGCGGATCAGCACGGTCAGCCGGGGACGGGACAGGACCCTGTCGCGTGCCATGGCGGCGAAAGCACCGTAGAGAGCGAAGATGATGAAGGTCATCACCATGAAGGCGAGGCTGTAGCCGGTCATGGCGGTAAGGGCGCCCGGATCGTCCGGATGGACGAATTGCGGCAGAAGCGCCAGGAAGAAGATCGACAGCTTCGGGTTCAGCAGGTTGATCAGCACGGCATGACGGACGATCTCGGCGGCACTTTGCCGTCTGGTTTGGCCCGCAGGCGACAGCAGCGAGGTGTCGCGCCAGACGCTGATGGCCATCCAGATCAGGTACAGTGCGCCGGCGAGTTTCAGGATGTTGAAGGCGGCATCACTGGTGGCCAGAATCGCCGCCAGTCCGACCATGGCGGCGGCCATGTGCGGCACGATGCCGAGCGTGCAGCCGAAGGCGGCGACGATCGCCGTGGCCCTACCATGCGCGAGGCCCATGGCGATGGTGTAGAGGGCGCCGGTTCCGGGCGTGGCGATGACGATCAGGGATGTGAGGGTGAATTCCAAAAGCATGCTGCGCGCTCCGTTTTCCTTGCGGGGACGATAGCGGGCGCCGCAGCACGCCGTCTTGAACGCAATTGCAGTGTCACCGGAGGCCGGCGAAGGCCGACGGTGTCAGGCCGTAACGGCGGCGGAAATCGCGTGTCATGTGGCTCTGGTCGGCGTAACCGGCCTCAAAGGCGACCGATGCAAGGGAACTGCCCGAACGGATGAGGTCGCGAGCAAGGTTGGCGCGGCGCTGCATGAGATAGGCATGCGGCGTCAGGCCGTAATGGGCGGCGAAGGAACGCAGCACCTGGAAGCGGCTGAGGCCCGCCTCGTCGGCCAGCAGGGTGAGGCTGATATCCGTGTCGGGAGCGTCGTCGAGCATTGCCTTCACCCGTCTGAGGCCGGGATGCAGCGGGTCGGCGAGCCCGGCTCTCCTGGCGGACAACAGGCCGGCCGTCAGGGTCAGCAGGTCTTCTTCGCCGGCAAGGGACGAGCGCTCGGACAGCCCATGGAAGGCCTTGGCGAAGCGCAGGGCGATGCGGCGGTCGGACAGCACTGGTGCGCTGAATTCAACCTCGCCATCGGCCTCGGGATCGATGCCGTGCGCCAGCGAGCGCATCAGTGACGGCTCGAGATAGAGCATGCGCCAGCGGCGGTTTTCGTTGCGCAACGGGGCACCGTCGTGGACCTCGCCGGGATTGACGGTGATGATGTCGCCGGCGCCGGCCGTCACCTGGCCGCGGCCGGAGGCGGACAGCTGGCCACCGGCCTCGATCAGGCCGATGCCGAATTCGTCATGGCTGTGGCGCGGAAAGGCGTGGGCGGTGTCGGCCAGCACGGCGCGCAGGCCGGGCTGAAAGGTGTCGACAACACGAAAGCCGGTCTGCGCCGCCATGGGTCTCAGGCGCCGATCGCCTTGACGACATCCGGCTCGATGGCGGCCGGTGTCGTGGTCGGGGCGTAGCGGGCGATCGGCATGCCGTCGCGGCCGACCAGGAATTTTGTAAAATTCCACTTGATTGCCTCGGTGCCGAGAATGCCGGGCTCTTCGTGGGTCAGGTATTTGTAAAGCGGATGGGCGCCGTCGCCGTTCACCTCGATTTTCGAGAATAGCGGGAAGCTGACCTTGAAGTTCAGGTCGCAGAAGGTAGCGATTTCGTCTTCGCTGCCTTTTTCCTGGGCGCCGAACTGGTTGCAGGGGAAGGCCAGCACGGTGAGATCGTCCGGATATTTGTCCTGCAGTTCCTGCAGGCCCTCGTATTGCGGGGTGAAGCCGCAGGCGCTGGCGGTGTTGACGATCAGCAGCACCTTGCCGGCGAACTCCGACAGGTCGCGGTTCTTGCCACGGATATCGATGGCCTGGAAATCATAAACGCTCATGGGTCTGTCCTTGCCTATTCGAATTCCAAAAGCGATGCGGTGAAGCGCATCACCGGTTCGCCATTCTGGTTGGTACCCTCGTTGCGGCTGTGGTTGAGGATCCAGCCCGGCCGGGAGGCGAGCGGGCGGCTCTCCAGCATGGTCACCGTATAGGTGATGGTGTCGCCGGCATAGACCGGTTTCAGCCATTGCAGATCCTTGAAGCCGGGCGAGGGACCGAGTTTGGGCGGTGCCACGCCCTCCTGCATCATGCGGGCGCTTTCCGCGGCCCAATAATCCACGAAACAGCGCATCCATTCCGCGCAGGTCTGCCAGCCTGAGGCGCAGAGTGCGCCGAAGACATAAGATCTGGCGGCCTCCTCGTCCATATGGAAAGGCTGCGGATCGAATTTCGTCGCGAAGCGGATGATGCTTTCGGCGGTGAAATGCTTTTGGCCGACGGTGAAGCTCTGGCCGGCGGGGTAGAGTTCGATCATTTTCACGCGGCGTCACCCTCCACGGCCCGGCGGCGGAACATGATGGCGTTCTTCGACATCAGCACCGTTTCACCGCGCTGGTTTTCCAACTCGTGACGAAAATTGACGATGCCGATCTGCGGGCGCGAGCGCATCGGCCGGGCGGCCTCGACGATCGAGCGGCCGGACAGGGTATCGCCGGCGAGAACGGGCTTTTTCCATTCCATGACATCGATGCCGGGGGCGCCTTCCGAGGCGGAGGCCAGCAGATAGGCATCGATCATCATGCGCATGAACATGGCGCTGGTGTGCCAGCCCGAGGCGGAAAGGCCGCCGAGAATGCTGGCCGCGCCGGCTTTTTCCGATAAATGCATCGGCTGAGGATCGAATTCCTCGGCGAATTCGATGATTTCGTCCACCTGGGCGGTCTTCGGGCCAAGACCGAAGACCCGGCCTTGGTGGAAATCCTCGAAATAGAGGGTGGGCATGGGCATGCGGCGTTTCCTCGTTTGCTTTTCTGTGCAGAATGACCGCCCATGGGGCCAAATTCAAGGAGTGCCGATGAGCGGTTCGCTGCAAAGCGCATCGACCGGCATAAACGAAAAACGCCGCGATCGGATCGCGGCGTTGCTGTTTAGGGCCGGCTGTCGCCGCTCAGGTGTTGAAGCGGAAGTGGATGACGTCGCCGTCGTGGACGACATATTCCTTGCCTTCGTCGCGGCCCTTGCCGGCTTCCTTGGCGCCGACTTCGCCCTTGTAGGCGATGTAGTCGTCATAGGCGATGGTGAAGGCGCGGATGAAGCCGCGTTCGAAATCCGTGTGAATGACGCCGGCCGCCGCCGGTGCCTTGGTGCCGCGCACGATGGTCCAGGCGCGAGTCTCCTTGGGGCCGACGGTGAAATAGGTGATGAGGTCGAGCAGGTGGTAGCCGGCGCGGATCAAGCGGTCGAGGCCGGCTTCCTCCAGGCCGAGTGCGGTGAGGAATTCCTTGGCTTCCTCTTCCGGCAGCTGCGCCACTTCCGATTCGATGGCGGCCGAAATGATCACGCATTCCGCACCCTGTTCCTCGGCCATCTTGGCGACGGCCTTGGTATGGGCATTGCCGTTGACCGCGTCGGCTTCGGCGACATTGCAGACATAGAGCACGGGATGCGAGGTCAGGAGGTTGAGGCCCTTGAGGATCTCGATATCGTCGGCGGCCAGGGTCTTCAGGAGCAGGCGGGCCGGCTTGCCCTCGTTCAAGAGCTTGAGGACGGCTTCCATGACCGGCAGCTGGGCCAGCGATTCCTTGTCGTTGCTCTTGGCGCGCTTGCGGGTCTGGTCGACGCGGCGCTCCAGGCTTTCGAGGTCGGCGAGCATCAGCTCGGTCTCGATCGTGTCGGCATCGCCGACCGGATCGATGCGGCCTTCGACATGGGTGATATCGTCGTCCTCGAAGCAGCGCAGCACATGCACGACGGCATCGACTTCGCGGATATTGGCGAGGAACTTGTTGCCGAGGCCTTCGCCCTTCGAGGCGCCACGCACCAGACCGGCGATGTCGACGAACGAGATGCGGGTCGGGATGATTTCCTTGGAGCCGGCGACCGAGGCCAGCTTCTGCATGCGCGGATCGGGAACCGCCACTTCGCCGGTGTTCGGCTCGATGGTGCAGAACGGATAGTTGGCGGCCTGCGCCTGCGCCGTCTTGGTCAGCGCGTTGAAGAGAGTGGACTTGCCGACATTCGGCAGTCCGACGATACCGCATTTGAAGCCCATGGCCTGAAACCCTGTCCTGGTAGAATTCGTTTGCAGTGCCTATGGGATAAGGGCGTGGCAAGGTCAAGGCTTGTGGGCCGAAAGGTGCGGATTCGAGGGTTGAGAGACAGCGGGATTTGCCCTAAACTTGTGAGTGCGACCAGTCACCGTTCTTGAAGGGCGATCTGGTACGACTCCTGACAATTCCGTCCGGTCCGTCTTGCCATGGCTTCGTCATGCGCCTGGGTTAAGGACCGTTGGCCCGTTTGGTCCTTTGTTTCCCTGTCATCGCGGAGCATCCGATGAGAGACAACGATACTGTCCTGAAACCCAAGAAGCAGACCGAGCTGAAGCTCGACAAGCCCAAGCTCTACAAGGTCATCCTCCACAATGACGATTACACGCCGCGCGAGTTCGTGACGCTGGTGCTGAAGGTCGTCTTCCGCATGAGCGAGGAGACCGGCTACCGCTTCATGATGACCGCCCACAAGCTTGGGTCCTGCGTCATCGTCGTCTGCGCCAAGGACATTGCCGAGACCAAGGTGACCGAGGCGATGGATCTCGCCAAGAGCAGGGATTTCCCGCTGATGTTCACCGCCGAGCCGGAGGAATGACGGCATTTCGGGCTGCTTCCTTCGCCGTCGGCGCCTACAGCCCTGGCGCGAACGGATCTGCATCTTACTCTTGTCTTTCGTCAGTTTCTTAATCTAAGGTCCTCGCACGGAGATTCTCCGATCCGCGAAGAACCTGCTCTCGCTTTCAGCGAGGCTGGTGTTCTTCGGGGCGGCGGGAACGCGATAACGTGAGGGAAGGGTAAGGCATGAAAACAAGACTTCTGGCGGAGTTTCTCGGGACATTCTGGCTGGTGTTCGGCGGTTGTGGCAGTGCTGTTCTTGCCGCGGCCTTTCCTGAACTCGGCATCGGCTTTCTCGGGGTTGCACTGGCCTTCGGCCTGACGGTCTTGACCATGGCCTATGCAGTCGGTGGCATTTCCGGCGGCCATTTCAATCCGGCCGTGTCGGTCGGGCTGGCGGTCGCCGGTCGTTTCGAAGCGGCCAAGCTTCCGCATTACATCGTGGCGCAGGTCGCGGGCGCCATCGTGGCGGCGGCCGTCCTTTATGTCGTCGCAACGGGCAAGGCCGGGGCCGATGTGGGTGGCTTCGCCGCCAACGGATATGGGGAACACTCGCCGGGCGGCTATTCGCTGTTGTCGGGCCTGGTGATCGAAGTGGTGCTCACGGCTTTCTTCCTCATCATCATTCTGGGCTCCACGCATGGGAAGGCTCCTGCGGGCTTTGCACCTATCGCGATCGGTCTGGCGCTGACGCTCATCCATCTTATTTCGATCCCTGTGACCAATACGTCGGTCAATCCGGCGAGGTCGACGGGGCAGGCGCTGTTCGTCGGCGGCTGGGCTTTGCAGCAGCTCTGGCTGTTCTGGCTGGCGCCGATCCTTGGCGCTGCTTGCGGAGCCCTGCTGTGGCGGGCGCTTGGCGAGGAACGTTGAGGGGAACTGCCTGACGGGGCCGCGCTTGCCGGTGTGAGCCGCAAGCCAGCCCCGGGGACGTTCGGCTACTCGTCTTTCCTGGCGAACATGCGCTTCAGCATTTCCGCCATAGGGCCGGTTTCGGGAAGCTTCTTCGGCTGGGCATTGTTGCGAGCCTGGTGAATATGCGACTTGCCGGCAGGCTTCGGGGCTGGGGTGGCCTTGTCTTCCTCGGCCTTGCCGCCTGTCGCCAAGGCCAGCTTGTTCAACAGTTGCGACTCCTCGCCCCTGACCAGCATGGCGGCATTGTCGGCCAGGGCCTCGATCAGCGGGTCCAGCCAGTCGCGGTCGCTCTTGGCGAAATCACCGAGCACATGGCCATGGACGCGGTCCTTGTGGCCGGGGTGACCGATGCCGAGCCGCAGGCGGCGGTAGTCCTTGCCGCAATGGGCGTCGAGCGACTTGATGCCATTGTGGCCGCCATGGCCGCCGCCGGTCTTGATGCGGGCCTTACCGGGCAGGAGATCCAGCTCGTCATAGATGGCGATCAGGCTTTCCGGGCCGAGCTTGTAGAAGCGCATGGCCTCGCCGACGGATTCGCCCGACAGGTTCATGAAGGTCTGCGGCTTGATCAGCAGCACCTTTTCGCCGGCAATCTCGCCTTCGGCAATCTCGCCCTTGAACTTCTTCGACCAGGGCGAAAAGGAATGGCGGCGCTGGATGGCATCGACCGCCATGAAGCCGATATTGTGGCGGTTGGTGGCGAATTTTGCGCCGGGATTGCCGAGGCCTGCAATGATGATCATGGCGGGATCCGCTTTCTGTCACGATTTTCCGCCCTGTCACGACAGCGAAACGGGCGGGAAGTCAAGCCGTTGCCGGCGATTTTCGGCAAGGGCCCGGCCTGACGGTCTGCTAGAATCAAAAAATCCCGCCTCCTTTGTGGGGAGACGGGATGCAGTAGTGTGTCGATAGACGGCGCAGATTACTCTGCGGTCGTTTCTTCTTCTTCGGTCGTGCCGCCAGCCGGAGCAACGATCGTGGCGATCGTGAAGTCGCGGTCGGTGATGACAGGGGTCACGCCAGCCGGCAGCTTGACATGCGAGATGTGCAGGCTGTCGCCGATCTTGTGACCTGCGAGGTCGACCGTGATGAATTCCGGAATGTCGTTGGCCGGGCAGTGCAGCTCGACTTCGTGGCGAACGATGTTCAGCACGGCACCGGTCTTGATCGACGACTTGTCTTCGTTGATGAAGTGAACCGGGACTTCGACGGTGACCTGGCTGTCGGCAGAGACGCGCAGGAAGTCGACATGCATGGTGAAGTCGCGGACCGGATCAAGCTGGTAGTCCTTCGGCAGGACGCTGATCTTTTCGCCGTTGACGTCGATCGTCGCGACGGTGGTCATGAAACCGCCGGCGTGAATGCGCTTGGTCACCTCATTGGTGTTGAGCGCGATGGAAATCGGGGCCTGCTTGTCACCATAGATGACAGCGGGAATAAAGCCGTTGCGGCGAAGTTCACGGGAGGACCCCTTACCAACCCGTTCGCGTGCCTCGGCCTTGAGCTCATAAGATGCGTGGCTCATGGTTTTACCTTTCGAGATTATATGGAGAGTTTAGCCATGACCCGGTAAAGGGTCAGGGCGAAACTGGAGCTCTCTTTGCAAGAAACCCATCCGCATTGCCTCCAAGGGTGTCTGCGCGGACCGGGGCGCTATAGTACAAGCGGCAGTGAAAGGCAAGATTGTCCGGCCATATTCCGCATTTTCAGGCGCAATGGCGCCGGATACGTGAGCTTATGCGCGTCCTCGATGGTCGCGAGGCCACGACATTCCATCAGCAACCGTTTATGCACGCGCCTTCACTACCCATATTGATGCAGTTAGCTGCACCTTGGCCGGATCACCAAGGCTTGCCAATGCCTTCCGTAACTTTGGCTCGACCGTCGAGTGGGTGACCGGGTTCTCTCGAATGATCTTACCGAGCGGGCCTACTTTGAGTAAGACCCGCGTCATCGCTTCGACATCACCGCTCGTAACGAGTTCCTCGTGGGGCGTCATAACAATGTCATTCAATCCGGCGGCAGCGAGGATACCTTGGACATGCGTCGGGTCCGCGAAACTGAACGGGCTTTCGTTCGAGGCTGATCGAAACCCCGCCGCAACCAGCGGAAACCGATCCAATTCGTTCTTTTGCAGAGCCTGCCAACAGATGAAGGCAAGTCTTCCGTCGGGTTTCAGCAATCGGCGGAAATTCGAGAATGCGGCGACCGGGTCATCGAACGACATCACGCCAAATCGAGAAAATAAGGCGTCCACGCTGTCAGGCGGCAAATCAAGCGTCTGAGCATCGGCTTCGATCAGTTTAACCTGCCCGAGTTCCTTGGTCCGTCGTGCGGCAACCTCAAGAAGTCGCCCAGCGATATCCACGCCGATAACCAGGCCTTTGTCGCCGACCCGCTCGGCCAGTTGCAGAAGCGTTTGTCCGGTGCCGCAGCCGACGTCGAGCACGGTCTGCCCGCAAACCAGCTGCAACTCCTGCATGGCCATTAGCCCAAGCGAGGAAAGCTGACGGTCAATGAGTTCGTATTCTTCGGCCCACGCCTTTGCATGCAAGGAGCCGGGATCGTCGTCGATCGCCTTTGCGTTCGTCACATCTGCACCCTCTGATTTCAGGAACTATTCTTATCTCGGCGTCCGCAGTGACAGCAATTGTCCGGGTGCGATTTGTTGCCTGTCCGC
Source organism: Agrobacterium sp. a22-2 (assembly GCF_012276985.1). Taxonomy (GTDB): domain Bacteria; phylum Pseudomonadota; class Alphaproteobacteria; order Rhizobiales; family Rhizobiaceae; genus Allorhizobium. Next base: position 53,108 of record NZ_JAAXMM010000012.1, read on the forward strand.
GAAAGCCCGCGACCGTGGCGTGACGCGTCATCGCAGTTTGGTCGCCGGCACTTGCCATTTGTCGCAGATCTGCGACAGTTCCCCGGATCAAATGACCACGGCGCTAGGCCGACCATTTCCGTTCAGGCGTTTCTGCCCGAAGGATCATGGACGGGTACATGCTTTGGGAGGAGCACATGCGCAACGATCCGAGCCATTCCGACAGGGTCTATTCCGTGGCGCTGCAGAATTCTGCCGCCGCGAGTTCGCCGATTGCCGCATCCTGGCGGCGCTGCCTCGACGTGCACCAGCTGGCGCCGGACGAGATCCGCAAGCCGCAGGTGCTGGAGAATGCCGAATTCCGCCAGGCCCGCGAGCGCATGGAGCATCTGGTGGTGGCCGGCGCCGATGAATTCGACCGTCTGTTCCAGACCGTCGGGCGTTCGGGCTGCTGCCTCATTCTCTCCGATCGCAACGGCGTGGTGCTCGACCGGCGTGGGGCGGCTGGCGACGACGCGGATTTCCGCAGTCTCGGCCTCTGGCAGGGCACGGTCTGGAGCGAGGCGAGCGTTGGCACCAATGGCATCGGCACGGCGCTGGCCGACGAGCGCACGGTGGTGATTCATCGCGACCAGCATTTTTTAAGCTCCAATATCGCGCTCAGCTGCGCCACGGCGCCGATCCGCGACCATCTCGGCCGGGTGGCCGCCGCCCTCGACATTTCCACCTGCCGCCACGACGTCACCGACATGACGCTGACCATCCTGTCGCAGGCGGTGCGCGACGTGGCGGGCCGCATCGAGGCGAACCTGTTCCGCATGGCCTTTCCGACGGCCCGCATCGTCATGGTTCCGGCAACGGGCTTCTCAACCGCCGCCTTGCTGGCGGTCGATGCCGACGATCTCATTTTAGGCGCGACCCGGGCGGCGCGCATGGCACTGAAGATCGACGATGCGGTGATCGCCCAGGGCATGCCGGCGGCCGATGCTTTGCGCGAAGAGCGCAGCGATGGCGGTTCGGATCTGGCCGAAGCCGAGCGGGCGGCGCTGCGCCGCGTGCTGTCGCGCACCAACGGCAATGTCTCGCAGGCAGCCCAGGTGCTCGGCATCAGCCGCGCCACGCTGCACCGGAAGCTGAAGCGGCTCTCGGTGCACTGACAAGCCTCGTATATGTCGCACAACTGAAACAGTGTGCGCTGCGGCATTGAAATGCTGCACTACCGCTACGCCCCATTCGCAGCGATCTTCCTCCCATCGGCCCGGTCGGGCCTTTCATCAGGGAGGATGATCACATGAATATCCAGGTCCAAGCCATCGCCAATACGCCGTTCAAGCTGCGTTACGGCAATTACATCGGCGGCCAGTGGGTCGAGCCGGTCAATGGCCGCTATTTCGACAACACCACGCCGGTGACCGGCGGCAAGCTCTGCGAAGTGGCGCGCTCCGACGAGCACGACATCAACCTGGCACTCGACGCCGCACACGCCGCCAAGGACAAGTGGGGCCGTACCTCGACCACCGAGCGCTCCAACATCCTGATGAAGGTGGCGCAGCGCATGGAGGACAATCTCGAACTTTTGGCGCGTGCAGAAACCTGGGATAATGGCAAGCCGCTGCGCGAGACGATGGCGGCCGACATTCCGCTGGCGATCGATCATTTCCGCTATTTCGCCGCCTGCATTCGCGCCCAGGAAGGCACGATCGGCGAAGTCGACCACGACACCATCGCCTATCATTTCCACGAGCCGCTCGGCGTCGTCGGCCAGATCATTCCGTGGAATTTCCCGATCCTGATGGCCGCCTGGAAGGTCGCTCCGGCGCTCGCCGCCGGCAATTGCGTGGTGCTGAAGCCGGCCGAGCAGACGCCGGCCTCGATGCTGGTGCTGATGGAACTGGTTGGCGACCTACTGCCGCCGGGCGTGCTGAACATCGTCAACGGTTTCGGGCTCGAGGCCGGCAAGCCGCTGGCCACCAGCCCACGCATCGCCAAGATCGCCTTTACCGGCGAAACCTCGACCGGCCGGCTGATCATGCAATATGCCAGCCAGAATCTCATTCCCGTCACGCTGGAACTGGGCGGCAAGTCGCCGAACATCTTCTTCGAAGACGTGATGCGCGAGGACGACGACTATCTCGACAAGGCGCTGGAAGGGTTCGCGATGTTCGCGCTCAACCAGGGCGAGGTCTGCACATGCCCGAGCCGCGCGCTGGTGCATGAAAAGATCTACGACCGCTTCATGGAGAAGGCGCTGAAGCGCGTTGCCGCCATCAAACAGGGCAACCCGCTCGACATGTCGACGATGATCGGCGCCCAGGCCTCCAGCGAGCAGCTGGAAAAGATCATGTCCTACATGGATATCGGCCGGCAGGAAGGCGCCGAAGTGCTGATCGGTGGCGAGCGCAACAACCTCTCCGGCGATCTCGCCGGCGGTTATTACGTCAAGCCGACGGTATTCAAGGGCCACAACAAGATGCGGGTGTTCCAGGAGGAAATCTTTGGGCCTGTGGTCTCGGTCACCACCTTCAAGGACGATGCAGAAGCGCTCGAGATCGCCAATGACACGCTTTACGGCCTGGGCTCGGGCGTGTGGAGCCGCGATGCCAATCGCTGCTACAATTTCGGCCGCGACATCCAGGCCGGCCGTGTGTGGACCAATTGCTACCACGCCTATCCCGCACATGCGGCCTTCGGCGGCTACAAGCAGTCCGGCATCGGCCGCGAGACCCACAAGATGATGCTCGACCACTACCAGCAGACCAAGAACATGCTGGTGTCCTACAGCCCGAAGGCGCTTGGGTTCTTTTGAGGTATCTTCCTTCTCCCCGCTTGCGGGGAGAAGGTGCCCACAGGGCGGATAAGGGGCCGCTCGGATTTGCCCCTCACCCTAACCCTCTCCCCGCAAGCGGGGCGAGGGGACTATGCCGGAGCGAGCCATGAACGACATTGCAGGCACAGAACCCCGCGTCATCGCCACCGCCGCCGCGCTCGCGTTCCTTGCCGAAATCCGCAACGACCATCCCGATGTGCTCTTCCACCAATCGGGCGGTTGTTGCGACGGGTCGTCGCCGATGTGCTATCCGGCCAGCGACTACCGGGTTGGCGAGACCGATGTGAAGCTCGGCGAGATCGGCGGCGTGCCGGTCTATATCAGCGGCAGCCAGTATGAGGTGTGGAAACACACGCAACTGATCATCGATGTCGTGCCGGGCAGGGGCGGCATGTTCTCGCTCGACAACGGCCGGGAGCGGCGGTTTCTGACGCGCTCAAAGCTGTTCGGTGCCGGCGAAGCCTGCCCGCTGCCGGTATAGAGTTTTCGAGACGGGACTGATTGGCTCTTGCGGGGATGCCGAGCCACAACCTCCCCTTGAGAGAGAGGGTCGGGGCGTAACTCCGGGGGGACCGGCCACGCTTGCAGACATCAAAGGATCACTCCCATCCGCGCGTTCCGCGCGACCTCCTCCCTCAAGGGGGAGGTGGAAAACCCCGCGGCCTTTGGACCGCGGGGTTTCTGATCTGTGCGTGCCGGTGCCGATCAGGCGGCGCGGCGGGCTCCGGCCTGCGGGCGGCTCTGGCCGATGGCGAAGTGGCTGACCTGATCGTTCAGGCCATCGGCTTCGCTGGCCAGCGCAAAGGCGGCGGCGGTGGTCTGCTCGACCATGGCGGCATTCTGCTGGGTGACATGGTCCAGATCGTTGACCGAGGCGTTGATTTCGCCGAGCCGGGACGACTGGTCGCGCGACGATGCGGCGATGGCGCCGATATGCTCGTTGATCGACGCGATGTTGGCCTCGATGCGGTGCAGGCTCTCGCCGGTCTTCAGCACCAGCGCCACGCCGCCTTCGACATCGGTGGTCGAGGTGTTGATCAGCTGGCTGATATCGCGGGCCGCACCAGACGACTTCTGCGCCAGTTCGCGCACTTCCTGGGCGACGACCGCAAAGCCCTTGCCGGCTTCGCCGGCACGGGCGGCCTCGACGCCGGCATTGAGCGCCAGCAGGTTGGTCTGGAAGGCGATCTGGTCGATCACGTCGATGATCTGGCGGATCTTGGACGACGAGCTTTCGATGCGCTCCATGGCGACGATCGCCTCGTTGACGACAGTGGAGGACTCCTTGGCGCCTTTGAGTGCGTCGGACGCGACATTGACGGCCGTTTCGCAGCGCTTCAGGGCATCGTTGACCGAGCCGGTCATTTCGCCGAGGGCGGCGGCGGCTTCTTCGAGGGAGGCGGCCTGGCGTTCGGTGCGGTGGGCGAGGTCTTCAGAGGCGCTCTTCAGGTCTCCGGAACCGCCGCGAATGGTGTCGGCGCTGGCGGTGATGCTGCGGATGGTTTCTTCGAGCTTTTCAACGGACTGGTTGAAGTCGATACGCAGGTGGTCAAGCGAGGGCACGAAGGCGGTGTTGATGCGCAGGTTGAGCTTGCCGTTCGACAGGTTCTGCAGGCCGGTGGCAAGAGCCGAGACGGCTTCTTCCAGTTCCTGGGCGCTTCTGGCCTTCTCGACTTCGCGCTGCTGGCGCTCCTCGTCGATCTGGCGGGTACGGGCGACCGATTCGGCCTCCATGCGCTCCTTTTCCAGCGCATTCTGCCGGAAGGACTCCAACGCACGGGCCATCGAACCGATCTCGTCGGCGCGGTTGGCCGAAGTGATGTCGATCGACTTGTCGCCCTGGTTCAGGCGGTTCATCAGGGTGGCAAGGTCGGTCAGCGGACGTGTCAGGCTGGAGGAGACCAGCACGCCGACGCCGCCCATGGCGACCAGCACGGCAACGGTGGTGAGGAGTGCCGACCAGGCCAGCTCATTGGCGGAGGCAAGGACCGTTTGTTCGTCCTGGCCGACCACCAGCAGGTTCTTCTGGCCGAACAGGTCGACCGGCAGGTAGGAATAGAACAGGCTGCGATCGCCCGAAATGGCAAAATCGGACCCCTTTGCGGCGGCACTTGCCGCCTTGACCAGCGTTTCCGGGACGGCAGCGCCGGCACCGGCGGAAATTGTGCCGCCGCGCAAGGCGCCTGTATCGCTGAGCAGGAAGGCGTCGTCGATCGTCTGGCCGAGGCCATCGGGTGCCAGGTTGGCGGCCAGCTTGCCGGTCGCAACCCGCATGATGACCACGCCCTTCTTGACGGTCTTGCCCCAGACGGAGATGGCCAGTGGCCGGGCGATCAGCGCGGATATCGTGTCGTCCTCGGTCGCCATGGCGACGAAGCCGGAATTGTGGGTCTGATCCAGCGCGCCTGAATTGGCCGTATCGTAAATGGTCTTCAATGCGGCATTCTGCGGCTCGCTGACATTGCTCAGGAAGTCCTTGCCCTTGGTGACCGAGTAGACGATCAGCCCGGCATTGTCGATGACGTAGATATCGCTGACGCCGGTGTTTTTGCGGGCACTGGCCAGGGTGCCATGGATGCCGGCATGGCGGACGCCATAGAGAAGCTTCAGACCGGAACCGTCGAACGCGGCGCGCTCCTCGACCGATTTGGAGGCATCCTGGAAGGCTGTGCGAATGTCCTTGGCCTCGATGCCAACCAGGTTGGCCACTGTCTCGGTGGCTTCGCCGATGGCCGTGTTCTGGGCCAGTTCGGCGAGCGATTGCTCGATGCGCTGATTGTAGGCGATCAGCGCCTTGGACTGGTTGGCGGCAACCGACTCCAGCCGCAGCTTGCTGGCCTCGATCAGGCCGCTCTTGCCGACCTGGTAGCTCAAGATGCCGACGGACAGGCAGGAGACGAGCGTGGCGCCGACCACGAGGGCGGCAAACTTGGCCTTCACGGACGACAGAACGCCGATCCGGGCACTGGGTAAATTGTTAGGTGACATAAAAAATCTGCTCCTCCAGCATGTCCATATCCGCCACAGTCTGGTCAAAATTGCTTACGGCACGGTTAAGTGCGCGTTACCGGTTTTGCCAGAGCAGGGATATGTCAGGCTGGATGCGCTCACCAGCGCGGAACGCGACCGATGTCGACGGGCTCGATTATTGGCTGCGACCGAATCAATCGAACAGGCTGGAGACCGATTCTTCCTGGCTGGTGCGGTTGATCGCTTCGCCGAGCAGATTGGCGGTGGTCAGGACGCGGATATTGGGAGCGGACTGGACGGCGGTGGTCGCCTGGATCGAATCGGTGATCACCAGTTCGCGCAGTTTCGACGAGGCGACGCGCTGGGCGGCACCGCCCGACAGAACGCCGTGGGTGATATAGGCGGTGACGCTGGTCGCGCCATGCTTCAGCAGCGCTTCGGCGGCATTGCACAGCGTGCCGCCGCTATCGACGATGTCGTCGATCAGGATGCAGTCCTTGCCGGAGACGTCGCCGATGACGTTCATCACTTCCGACTCGCCCGGCCGATCGCGACGCTTGTCGACGATCGCCAGCAGACAGTCGAGCCGCTTGGCCAGCGCGCGGGCGCGTACCACGCCGCCGACATCGGGAGAAACGACCATCAGGTTGGCGAGGTCGTAATGTTCCTTGACGTCGCGGGCGAGGATCGGCACGGCGTAGAGATTGTCGGTCGGGATATCGAAGAAACCCTGGATCTGGCCGGCATGCAGGTCGAGCGTCAGCACGCGGTCGGCGCCGGCCTCGGTGATCAGGTTGGCGACCAGCTTGGCGGAAATCGGCGTGCGCGGACCGGTCTTGCGGTCCTGGCGGGCATAGCCGAAATAGGGAAGCACGGCGGTGATGCGCTTGGCGGACGAGCGCTTGAAGGCATCGATCATGATCAGCAGTTCCATCAGGTGATCGTTGACCGGGAAAGCTGTGGACTGCACGACGAAGACGTCCTCGCCGCGGACGTTTTCCTGGATTTCGACGAAGATTTCCTGGTCTGCAAAGCGTCTGACGCTGGCTTTTCCGAGTGGAACGTTGAGATATTTGCAGATTGCCTCGGCCAGTTGCCGGTTCGAATTACCTGCGAAAACCTTCATTATGGCGCGCCCGTTCCAATGCTGATGGGCGCTTTTTAGCGTCCTTGCCTTCGAATGCAATAGGCTAAGGCCGATACAGGTTTTTTTTAATGAAAAGTTTGTGACTGTCTGCGTCAGCCACGGCCGCCCGGCCGCCATGCCATGTATTGCGCGATGGTCTTGGTGGCGATCTGCTGCATGGTGGACGCCGGCACGGCCGCCCATGGATCGGTGGCATTGGAGCGGATGGTTTCCTGGCCCTGGATGCGGTGAAGCCGGCCGCCATTGGCATCGAGGATATCCCAGACATAGACGACGTTCACATTGCCTTCGCTGGCAAAGGCGGAGAAATAACCTTTCAGGATATGTTCGCTGGCCGGATCATTGGCGCCCTTGATGGTCAGTCCCTTGGCGCGGGCCTCGGCGCCCAGTTGACGCGACAGCGGCGTCACGGCCTGCACCGGCGCACCGATGATCGGCAGGAAGCGCACGGTGCCGGCGGCGGCGGTCGTCGGCGCGGCTGCCGTCTGCTGGGGAGCGGCGGTTTGCTGAGATGGTGCCGCCGGTGGTGCTGCGGCCGATGATGCTGCGGGCGGCGGCTGCAGGTTGCCGCCAGAGGACTGGCCGGGAGCGGCCAGCGGTGCGGAGGCGACGGAATTGCTGCCGGCCGTCAGCGCCTGGGCCTGGGCTTCAAGAGTGTTCTGCGGATTGGCGGCATAGCCGGGCTGCGTGTTGCCGCCCGGCGGGGAGGCGGCATTGGCCGCCGACTGGAGATCGGCATCGGTCAGCGGTGCGGAAGATCTCGTGCCATTGGTGCCGACATCGACCTGCGGCGTCAGCGCATCCGAGGTGCTGCAGGCCGACAGGCCAAGCGTCAGTGCAAGGGTCGCAATCGCAAGTCCGATGAGCCTCATTCGGTCTGTCCTTCTCGCTCCGGCCGTATCAGTGCGCCCCCTTGGCAATTTATGAGAGCCGTTCGCCCCTTCTGTCAATCTCCGCCTGCTCCAGGACTATTTTACGATCAGGTCCAGGGGATGGCGGGAGAGGGCGCGCGGTGCTTCGGCGGTGGTGAGGTAGGTGTGGCCGAGGGTCATGGCGGTGTTGCGCTCGGAATCCATGATGATCATGTGCACGAACAGCGTCATGTCGGGTAGGATCGGCTGCGGATTGCCGGTATGGAACATTTGCTGCTCCATCCAGGAGGGCGAGAAGCGGGCGCCGAGCGAATAGCCGCAGGCATTCAGCCTGTGGCGGGTCAGGCCTCGCTCGTCCATGATGCGCGCATGGGTCTCGAAGACGTCGCCGAAGGTGTAGCCGGGGCGCAGCACCGTCTCGATGGCCTTGATCGCCTCGAAGCAAGCGGCATAAAGCTCGCGGTGGCGCGCCGATGGCTCGCCGATGACGACCGTGCGCATCATCGCCGCATGGTAGTGGGCGCTGACGCCGGCCCATTCCAGGGTCAGCTGGTCGGCGGCATCCAATGTACGGCGGCCGGCCTTGTAGCGGCAGAGCAGTGCATCGGGGCCGGAGCCGATGATGAATTCGTTGGCCGGATAGTCGCCGCCGCCGGCAAAGACGGCGCCCTGCATGGCGGCCAGGATGGCGGCCTCATTGCCGCCGGCATGGATCAGCGGCAGGGCGGCATCCAGCGCGTCGTCGGCAAGGGCTGCGGCCCGTTCGGCATGGGCGATCTCGGCCGGGCTCTTGACCAGGCGCAATTCGCCGACCAGGTAGGAGGCGTCGATGATCTGGCAGAAGCTGGTCAGCTGGTTGTCGAGCAGGCGCGCCACCCGTCCGGTCATGCCGTGGGTGTCGTATTCGACGCCGATGCGGCAGCCGAGCAGGTCCATCTCGCTCAGCATGTTCTTCAGGTCCATGGTCGGGTCCGCGTTGACCCGGTCGACCCAGATGACGATATCGTCGATGGTCGAGGTGTGGCGGGCCTGGCGCAGGTCGGCCGAGCGCGTCAGCAGGGTCATGGACCCATCGACCTTGACCACAAGGGTCTGGAAGAAGCAGTAGCCGAAAGTGTCGTAGCCCGTCAGCCAGTACATGCTTTCCTGGGCAAACAGCAGCAGGGCGTCGAGCTTGTCGTCGCGCATCCTGGCTGTCAGGCGGTCCAGTCGGGCGGCATATTCGGTCGCATCGAATTGCAGTGCCATATCAGTTCTCCATGATGGCTATCGCGGATATCTGCCGCCCATAATCCGGTTCCCCGGCATGGGTGGTGCGGCGATAGGAGTAGAATGTCTGCGGGTCGGCATAGGTGCACAGGCCGATGGTCTCGGCTCTGACGCCGGCATCGGTCAGCCGCTTCAGGGTCAGCGCCGGAAGATCGAACATGGCGTGGCCGTCTTTGGGCGATGGCGTGAAAAATACCTGGTAGGCCGGGTCGTGGCTGACGAATCGGTCGATGAATTCCGGACCGACTTCATAAGAGGCCTTGCTGATCGACGGGCCGAGGCATGCGACGATCTGGCGGCGGTCGGCGCCGAGCGCCACCATGGCGTCGACGGTGTTTTCCAGAACGCCGGTGAGGGTGCCCTTCCAGCCGGCATGGGCCGCGCCGACAATGCCATTCTTGGCATCGGCAAACAGAATGGGGCCGCAATCGGCCGATAGCACGCCGATCACCACGCCGGGCGTTACCGTGACCATGGCGTCGGCTGTCGGCCGGGCGCCGTCGTAATCGGCGGAAACCGTGACGACGTCGGGCGAATGGACCTGATGGACCGTCGCCAGCCGTTCGGGTTGCAGGCCGAACCAGCGGCTGACGCGCGCCCGGTTTTCCAGCACCCGATCGCGGTCATCATTCGAGCCGAGTCCGACATTCAAGCCGCGATAAATGCCTTCGGAGACGCCGCCGCGGCGGGTGAAGAAACCGTGGCGAATACGGCTTTCTGGCGCTTCGGCCAGAAGCGGGCTGACGATCGGCTCGGGAAAAGCTTGATCCTGCATGGCGTCCTGATGATGGCGTTGGAGGTGAGGTGACGGGTGTTCACTCGCCGGTTTGCCGCGGGGGCCGGTGCTTTTCTCGCATGCCGGCTCAGGTCGGCGGCGATGTTGACCATTGGGATGCTGTCTGTCAATCCACCGGCCTGAACGGTGCGAGCGACAGTTGCGGGCTGGAAACGGCCAGGACCTTGAACAGTTCGCCCATGCGCCCTTCGCCGGCGCCGGCCAGGCGGTCGACCGCTTCCAGTATGGCGCGCTGCGTCAGCGCGCTCTTGTCGCGGCCAAGCGCCGAAGCCCGATCCTCGAGACCAAGGCCGACCAGGAAATCGCCCTGGCGAAGGCAGCCGTTGATATGGACGCTGGCCGCCCGCGCCGTCCTGGCAAGATCCTCGAAATCCACATGGCTGGTCAGATCGGCCCGGCCGGGATGGGCGAGCGGCGGATCGAATGCATGGGACAACACCGCCTGCAGCGTGTCGCCGAAGCCGGTGGCCAGATGGCCGTAGTCGATGACCAGGGCGGTACCGCCGGATTGGGTCAGGCGTTCGCAGATTGCCACCATCACGGCCTGACGCGCCGGTGCGTATTCGAAAATGGTGCCGATCGGCGGTGTCGGTGCGCCGACCGGCAGCAGCGACGGATCGAGGCCGGCGATGCCGACGGTGAAGGCGAGCTCGCCGTCTGCGTCGAGGCCGACCATGCGCTCGCGAAAACCGGCTGATGTGCGGACGAACTGGCGGATGGGGATCGCGTCGAACAGTTCGTTGGCCGCCAGCAACGTAAAGCCCTCCGGCAATTCGTCGAAGCCGGAATGCCAGTCGATCTTCTCGATATGGTCGGCCAGCGTCTGGCGCTGCACCTGGCGCAGCCGTTCGCTGGTCTCCACCAGATGGACCGTGGAGGAACGGTAGAAATCCGGCGCCAGCCTGGCGATGACGCGCAGCATGTCGGCCATCATCGTGCCGCGGCCGGGTCCGACCTCAACGAGGCGCACCGGGGCGGGACAGGCGTGGCGCTGCCAGGCGTGCACCATGAACACGCCGAGCATTTCGCCGAACAGCTGGCTGACCTCCGGCGCGGTGACGAAATCGCCGGCCCGGCCGAAGGGGTCTCGGGTCTGGTAATAGCCGAAATCCGGATCGGCCAGGCACAGCGCGAAATAGTCGGTTACGCTGATCGGGCCGCTGGTGCGGATGAGGTCCTTGATCTTGTCGCTGAGGGCAGTGGTCACGTCGGGCGCCTCACTGTTCTTTTCTCAGTGCTTCGCGGCGCTGCAGCGCGCCCGAAGGATGGCCCAGAGCCCAAGCGCCAGCATTGGAAGTGACAGGACCATGCCCATGGTGAGCCAGCCGCCCGCGAGATAGCCAAGCTGCACATCCGGCTCGCGGAAGAATTCGTTGAAGATGCGGGCCAGCGCATAGCCGGTGACGAACACGCCGGTGACGAGGCCGGGGGTGCGAAAGGCGAAGCGGCTGCGGATCAGAAGCTGCAGGACGGCAAACAGCAGCAGACCTTCGAGGCAGGCTTCATAGAGCTGGCTCGGATGGCGCGGCATCGGGCCGCCGGTCGGGAAGATCACCGCCCAGGCGACATCGCTGGTGCGGCCCCAGAGTTCACTGTTGATGAAATTGGCAAGCCGGCCGAAGAAGATGCCAACCGGCGCGACGCTGGCGACGATATCGAACAGGCTCCAGGTCGCAATGGCATTCCTGCGGGCAAAGAGGATCATGGCGATGGTCGCGCCGGTAATGCCGCCATGGAAGGACATGCCGCCGTTCCAGACCTCGACGGCGCGGATCGGCTCTTCAAGAATGGGGCCGAGATCGTAGAACAGGATATAGCCGATGCGGCCACCCAGCACGATGCCGATAGCGACCCAGACCAGGAAGTCGTCGAGATGGCGGTGGGTCAGCGGCGCGACCTGTCCCGGCCAGAGCTCGGCCTGGCTCACCATGCGCCGCGCCAGCCACCAGCCGAGCAGAATGCCGGCGACATAGGCCAGGCCGTACCAGCGGATGGCCAGAGGCCCAAGGGATATCGCCACCGGATCGATCTCCGGGAAGGGCATGATGGCGAGTTGGGCGGCTGCTGTGAACAAGGGCATGCTTTCTTTGGTTTGGCGGAAAATGGCGTTCCGATGCGGGGTGGTCAAGATGGAATCGTGAGGGGTGCTGAAGCAGCGCTGCCGCAGGCGGGACTTTTCCCTTGCAACGGCAAAGGTGAATGCCTACCTGAATTTGTGCCGTCCACGATATCCAGCGATGGCGCCGAATGCAAAAGGGAGCCAATCTGATGTCCACCGGACCGAACCGCATTATGGACGATTTCGCCAAGCTGATGACCGATGCAGCCGGCGCCGCGCAGGGCGTGCGCAAGGAAATGGAAACCGCGTTTCATGCCCAGGCGGAACGCTGGCTGAACAGTATGGATGTGGTCAAGCGCGAAGAATTCGAGGCCGTGCGTGAAATGGCGGCCAAGGCACGCGACGAGAACGATGCCCTGCGGGCTCGGATCGAAGCGCTCGAAGCGCGACTCGTGTCCGACGGCAAATAACGGAGCCGAGCGCATTTCCGGCCATCGTCCCGGTGGCCGGCCAAGGTCGGCCGGAGTGATTCCGGCACGACTTGCCGTTTTGATTCCTCTGCGGGCAGACCGAATCGTGAACCGATCCGCAGCGCCGCCGGCGCGCCCCGCGCCATTCGACCGGATAGCCGTCCTGGTTGAAAAAAATCGGGCCCACTGTCCACATCCCCCAGGACCTGAAAAAAGCCAATTGCCAGAGTCGCTTAAGGCACCTGCCTGAGACAGCGCGCCAACGGCTGTCCACAGCGCTGAAAGCCAAATCGCCCTTCTGGGGCTGGCGCTGGCTCCTTGGCATTATACACTGATTTTAAATGATGATTCGAAACGAACCCGGCAAGTTTCGGGCAGGGTGCAGATCGTAACCTTGGGGTCGTCAGGTAATCATCCGAAGTGTTGTTTCCGGTTTTTCGTATGTGTCCAACTGATGTCGTTGCGCAGATTGTCACATTCATTCCGGTCAAGAAGGTGCCGCATGAGCCTAATGGAAATACAATTTGAGCGTCAGTCCAACCCGGTCGACATGATCGAGTTCGTCGCAGCCACGAATGACTGGTCATTCGAGCGGTCTGGCGAGGACGAGATTGCCATGACGGTGGAAGGGCACTGGGCCGACTATCACGTGTCCTTTTCCTGGATGGAGGAATATGAGGCCCTGCATCTGGCCTGCGCCTTCGACATCCGTATACCCGACGCCCGGGTCAACGAGATCATCCGCCTGCTGTCGCATGTCAACGGCCAGGTGCTGATGGGGCATTTCGATCTGTGGCGCAACGAAGACGTGGTGATCTTCCGGCAGTCCCTGCTTTTGGCCGGCGGTGCGGAGCCGACCAACCAGCAGGTCGAAGTGCTGCTGTCGAGCGCCATCGATGCCTGCGAGGCTTATTTTCAGGCCTTCCAGTTCGTGGTCTGGTCGGGCATGGAAGCCAAGGCCGCCATGGATGCCGTTCTGTTTCATACCGTCGGAGAAGCGTAAGCATGACTGCAGCTGTCGCCGGTCCGATCGTGCTCGTAGGGGCGGGCAATATGGGGGGCGCCATGCTTTCGGGCTGGCTGAAGAGCGGGATACCTGGCTCCTCCGTGATCGTCATCGATCCGGGCCCGTCCGAGCGGATGATGGCGCTGATCGGCGATGCAGGCGCGACCTACACCCAGACCGCCCCGGCCGATCTCAAGGCCGGCATTCTGTTTCTCGCCGTCAAACCCCAGGTCATGGATGCCGTGCTGCCGGGCCTCAAGGGCTTGATGGGCGCAGATACGGTTGTCGTCTCGGTGGCCGCCGGCAAGACGCTCGGTGGCATGGAGGTTCATCTCGGATCGGCCGCCATGGTACGCGCCATGCCCAACACGCCGGCGATGATCGGCCGCGGCATTACCGGCGCCTTTGCCAATGACAAGGTGAGTGCCCCGCAGCGCGACCTGGTGCACCGGCTGCTGAAAGTCAGCGGCCCCGTCGAGTGGGTGCAATCGGAAGCCGATATCGATGCCGTCACCGCGCTGTCGGGCAGCGGCCCGGCCTATGTCTTTTATCTCGTGGAGTGCATGGCTGAGGCGGGCCGCAAAGCCGGCCTGCCGGCGGACCTCGCCATGCGTCTCGCGCGGGAAACAGTCGCGGGGGCTGGTGAACTGCTTCATCAGTCCCCCGACGACGCCTCCATCCTTCGCAAGAACGTCACTTCGCCCGGCGGCACCACGGCGGCAGCGCTGTCGGTGCTGATGGCCGAGGAGGGCATGCAGCCGCTGTTCGACAAGGCGATTGCCGCTGCCCGCAAGCGCGCCGAGGAACTGGCGGTATGAGCGACGCGACCGTGTCCGGCGGCGAGATCACCTATGGCGATTTCGAGAAGGTCGATATCCGGGTTGGCACGATCATCGAGGCAGAGCCTTTTCCGCAGGCCCGCAAGCCGGCCTTCAAGCTGAAGATCGATTTCGGACCCGAGATCGGTATCAAGAAGTCCTCGGCGCAGATCACTGTGCACTATACGCTGGAAAGCTTGATCGGCCGGCAGGTGCTCGGGGTCGTCAATTTCCCACCGCGCCAGATCGGGCCGTTCCGGTCCGAGGTGCTGACGCTCGGTTTCGAGGATGAGGCCGGCGCCATCGTGCTGGCCGCCGTCGAGCAGGGCGTGCCGAATGGGCGCAAGATGATGTAGGTCCCCACGCTGCGGGGGAAGGCGGTTGTCACCCGTTTCAGTGGATGTCGCGCGACACGGGATCCGTGAGGCTAAAGGACAGGAAACGGGCCTCGAAGCCGGCACGCTTCGGCGAACAGGCGGTCGGGCCGACCAGAACCTCGGCAAACTGCGGTGGGAAATAGGCAAGGCGCGCCATTAGCCAGGGGCCGATGCCGTCCAGCCGGTACTGCACGAACAGCGCATCGCCGAGCCGGCTCACGCGCACATGCATCACCTCGAAATCGCCGGTCAGCGCCATGGCCGACCAGTCCGAATGACCGTTGGTCACCACTGTGCTGAAATGGCGAAGGCCGTCGGTATATTCGATACCGCATTTCATCCAGTGTCGCTCGTCGTGGCGGACCATCAGTCCGGCCTGGTCGTAGAGCGTCTGGTAGTCGCCGGTAAAACTGATCTCCGCGGTGAAATCGCCGCTGCGCGGGCGGCTGAGAAAATGCCCGTTGTCGTGATGGAAGCCGTAATAGGTGCCCTGCCAGAAATCGGTGCTGTCGGCGGTGTGCAGGACAAGGCCGGCCGGTCCCATCGCGTGATGGGGCGGCGGGTTGAGCCAGGTCATGTTTTGGATGTCGAACGCCATGGCTGGTTCCTTCTTTGGGCAGTGGATATGCTATACCGGGATGCGGATCGTGGCGCGCAGGCCGCCGAGCGGGCTGTCGGCCAGCATGACATTGCCGCCATGGCTGCGGGCGATATCGCGGGCGATGGCAAGGCCGAGCCCGGTGCCGGAGGCATCGAGATTGCGCGCCTCGTCGAGCCGGAAGAACGGCTTGAACACGTCGTCGCGAAATTCGCGGGCGATGCCCGGTCCGTCGTCATCGAAAACCACTGTCAGCCATTTGGCGCTCTGGCGGGCGTCGATCTCCAGCCGGTTGGCATAGCGCATGGCGTTGGAGGCGAGGTTGCCGACCAGACGGGCAAAGGCATTGGGGCGAACGGAAATTTCCTCTTCTCCCTGAATCGCATAGGTCAGAGACTTGCCATGCAGGGCGAAGTCGTTCTGAAGCTTGTCGAACAGGGCGCGCAGGTCGAGCGTGCCGAGATCCTCTTCCGCCTCGCCGCGGGCAAAGGCCATGTAGCCTTCCAGCATGGTCTGCATGTCCTCAACGTCCTGGCCGAGCGCGTCGAGTTCGGGATTGTCGCCGGCCAGTGCCAGTTGCAGCTTGAAGCGCGTCAGGATGGTGCGCAGGTCGTGGCTGACGCCGGTCAGCATGGCGGTGCGCTGCTCCATCTGCCGCTCGATACGCTCGCGCATCAGGATGAAGGCGAGACCGGCCCGGCGCACTTCGTCGGCGCCTCTCGGGCTGAAATCCTCCGGGGGCTTCTGGCCCTTGCCAAAGCTCTCGGCGGCCCGGGCCAGCGACAGGATCGGCCGGATCTGGCCACGCAGGAACAGCGTCGAGATGATGATCAGCACCAGCGAGGTGCCGACCATCCACAAAAGGAAGATATGGGTGTTGGAGGCATAGGCCTGGCTGCGGTTGGCGAAGATCCGCAGGATCTTGCCATCAAGCCTGATGCGGATCTCGACGAACTTGGAATCGCCGAGGGTATCGATCCAGAACGGCCGGCGGATCTGCTGGGTGATCTGGTCGCTGAGGATCTGGTCGAGAATGGAGAAGAACGGTTTTGGCCGCGGGGCCGGCAGTTCGCCATTGGTTTCCACCGATACGGTCAAGCCAAGCCTATGGCGGGCGATCCGCACCATGGTGGCATTGTCTTGCGCCGAGGGGTAGGTTTCGATCAGGTCGATGACGGCGGCGATGTCGCGGGTGACGGCAGAGGACAGCCGCTGGGTCACCATCTGCCAATGGCGTTCCATGAACAGGAAGGCGAGCACGGTCTGCAGGATCAGCATGGGCAGGATGATGATCAGCAGGGAGCGGGCGTAGAGCCCTGTCGGCAATTGCCGTCGCAGCCAACGGGACATCCAGCGCAAGCCGAATTGCGGCGGGCGGTCCGGATCTCGCCTCAGGGAATCAAAGATGGCCATCCTGCTTTGGATCTCTTTTCATGTTCGGGCGACCGGCGATCAGTCCATGCTGAGGCGATAGCCGATACCCCTGACCGTCTGCAGCCAGACCGGATTGGCCGGGTCGTCCTCGATCTTGCGGCGCAGGCGGTTGATCTGCACGTCGATCGTCCGCTCGCCGACCTCGGCATCGCCGCCGACCAGCTCGTGACGCGGAATGGTGTCGCCGGCCCGCATGGCAAACAACAGCATGATGTCCTGCTCGCGGTCGGTCAAGCGGATGACCTCCGAGGCCTTCTTCAATTCCTTGCGCAGGATCGAGAAGGTGTAGGGACCGAACATCACCTGCTCGATCTTTGGCGTTTCAGGCGCGGCATTGCGCCTCAGGATATTGTTGATGCGCAGCACCAGCTCGCGCGGATCGAAGGGCTTGGCGAGATAGTCATCGGCGCCGGCTTCCAGGCCTGCAATGCGGGCGTCCGCCTCGGCGCGGGCCGTCAGCATGATGATCGGCGCCTGCTTTTCGCGGGCCAGCGACTGCGCAAGCGACAGGCCGCTCTCGCCGGGCATCATGACATCGAGGATCAGCAGGTCGAAGCTCAGGCCTTCGAGCCGGCGCCGGGCCTCGCGGGCATCGGCGGCCACGGTGACGCGATAGCCCTGCTCGGAGAGATAGCGGTTCAGAAGATCGCGGATGCGGGTATCGTCATCGACCACCAGCAGATGGGGGGCATCGTCGGGAAGGTGAACCTTTTTCATCATCTCAATCCGTTTCGCTGTCCGATGGATCCGGCCTGGCACTTCCGCCGGCCATGGCCTGCAGGAAGAGCTTGACGCCCTCGCGCATCTCGGGCTTCAGCGTCTCAAAGGCCTGGGCGATGCGCTGCGACTGCGGCTCCGACAGAGCGAGCGCCAGTTCGCGCCCGGCCAGGGTCGGATAAAGGCGGCGCTGGCGCCGGTCCGCCGGACCGGTCATCTGGCGGATATAGCCGGAATCGATCAGCTCCTTCAGCACCCGGGCCAGGCTCTGCTTGGTGATGCGCAGGATGGTCAGGAGATCGGCCACCGTCATGCCGGGGCGTCGGCTGACGAAATAGACGACGCGGTGATGGGCGCGGCCGTAGCCGATCTTGGCGAGGATTTCGTCCGGATCCGAAATGAAGTCCCGATAGGCGAAAAAGAACAATTCGATGGTCTCGAAATCGATCGTCTTGTCGTCAATGACAGGCATTTCCGGCAGTAGCTTCTTGGCAGCCCTTGCCATCGACTGTGTCGGCACGATTGTTCTTCCTTTTCGCTCAGGCGGTCCCCGGATTGTGAACAGGGGACCGATCGAAATCCGCCTGTCACGGCCGCCTGGAATTGTCATTTCGCCATGCACAGAGCAGTGCCGTCAATTTTTTGGCAAAACTAAGCTCAGTTCCCGAAAAACTCCAATGAAAAGAGCGATTATACGCGGCAAGTTTGAAAGATGGCAGGGCGTCTGCCGAAGGATCGGCCGGGTCGGGAAGGGGCGGTGGCCGGGCATCGGCATCCGCGTCCGCTCCTGTTGCCGAGTTGCATCACCCGCCTGTCGAATGGGTTATCCGCCTTTCCAAAAATGAAACGATTTCGTGAGTAGAATCTTAAGGCAGAAGCAAGGTCGATAGTGTATGCGACTGTCACATCTCATTGAAGGAAGACTGTTCATGGCGAAGGCGCAACCAGACCATAGCGAAGCGTCCGTCCAGGCATTGCTGAAGCCTGTCGTGGTGACCGTGCTGGCGGCCAAGCTGGCGGTGGCCTGCATCCTGATCGCCAATGTGGCGCTGCCGGGCTATGCCGCGGCCGATACGGAAATTCTGGCCGAAAAGTGAACGTGGCGATGGCATAAGGTCGTTCTTCGACTATATGCTTTGCCATCGTTCGTTCATTCAGGGCAGAGAACCTCATGGGTCAGCTTCAGGCCGGGATCATCCCGGTGACGCTTTTTCAGCAGAATTGCACCATTCTTTTCGATACCGACACCAAGGAGGGCGTGGTCGTCGATCCGGGTGGCGACGTTGATGCGATCGTTCAGGCCGTCCAGCAGAACGGCATTACCCTGAAGGAAATCTGGCTGACGCACGGTCATCTTGACCATGCCGGCGGAGCTGCGGAGCTGAAGGAGAAGCTCGGCCTTGAGATTGTCGGCCCGCACGAAGACGACCTGCCGCTTCTGCAGCGCATCGAAACGCAGGCCGAAAAGTTTGGCGTGCCGCCGGGCACCATGCGCAATGTGTTGCCGGACCGCTGGCTTGCCGATGGCGATCGGATCTCGTTCGGAGACCATGTGTTCGAGGTCTATCATTGCCCGGGCCATGCGCCGGGCCATGTGATCTTCTTCAATCGCCAGCAGAAATTCGCCCATCTCGGAGACGTGCTGTTCAACGGGTCGATCGGCCGTACCGATCTGCCGGGCGGCGACCATGCCACGCTCTTGGCGTCGATCCGCGACAAGGTGCTGCCGCTCGGCGACGAGGTCGGCTTCATCTGCGGCCACGGGCCTGGCAGCCGCATCGGCGACGAGCGGCGCGGCAATCCCTATCTCGTCGGCCTTTAGAGCGTTTCCTGGTTAGATTGAAACATTCTGTTGGCTCAAACGGAGTCGGATGGTCGCCCGGCCGGCGCGCGTCGTAGCCACGTCCTACGGCCAAGCCGGCCGGGCGATCAGGCGGCCCGTTTCAGCCAACCCGAAGGGCCGGGCATCTTCCCGCCAGGATCAAAGGCGATCGGCTCGGACGTACCTTCAGGTATGCCCTTCGCCAATCGCCTTTGCCCTGACGAAAACCTGCTCCGGCAGAATGCTTCAATCTAACCAGGAAACGCTCTAAGCGATCGACACGCTGGCCGCTTTTCTGCCGCACTGTCGCGGTAATAAAAAAACCCGGCAATCTTGCCGGGCCGCAACGCGAATAACAGAGCTTGGAATATCAAAGCCTGGTCGTGGGTTCAGCCATCGACCTGAAGATTGACGGCCTTCGGCCCCTTGCCGCGGCGGTCCGGTTCCGTATCGAAGCTAACTTTCTGGTTTTCAGTCAGTCCGTTCAGCCCGGAAGCCTGAACGGCGGAGATATGCACGAAGATGTCTGCTCCGCCATTGTCCGGCTTGATGAAGCCGAAGCCCTTGTCGGTATTGAAGAATTTTACAGTGCCAGTTTCGGCCATGCGTCAGGTCCTTTTGTCTCTGTCCGGTGTCGGCGGACAGCATTGCAATAAATCCCTCAACGGGTGTGCGACAGGCATTTCTTGAAATGTGAGGAAAGGGGCCTTGCTACCGCAAACCAGAGACTGGTGTTCGACCAAAGGTCGGTTTCATCTGCTGGTGCCCGGAACTTCTGCGTCTCCGGCGCGCATGAAATTATAAGCTCTTCCCGTGCTCGCAAAATTGCCCGAACACGGCAAGATTGCTTCGTTTATTAAGAATTGGCAAGCAAAAGTTTTTTAACGAAGTCCTTCAAATGCAGGACATGCGGCCGTCTGTGGGACACCGGACGGCGGGTTTCATGGGCACAACCTCTGCCTGGCGCTCAAAACTGCATCGCCTGCGATGCTTTTTGACGATTCCAGGCGGTTTTGGCGTGCCATTTCGACCGAAAATACAAAAATTCATCGGACCTCAGAATCAGGCGGCTTTTGCCTGTCGCCGGGTCAATTCCGGCACCAGTTCGACCAGCAACATGGCGGAAAACAGGGTGGCGCAACCGATATAGCCGATCGGCGGCAGGGTCTCGCCGAGCAGCCAGGCGCCGAATAGGGCGCCGAACAGGGCTTCCGACGAGAGGAAGATCGCCGCCTGCGGGGAAGTGGTGTAGCGCTGGCCGACAACCTGCAGCACGAAGGCGACGCCGGAGGACAGCAGGCCGGCATAGAGGATCTGCGGGATCGCGGCGGAGATGCCCGCCACGTCGAAGGGCTCGACAGCAGCGCCGGCCAGCGTGGCGCCGAGGACGCAGACGGCAAACTGCATGGCCGAGAGCGCCATGGGCCGGCCGCTCAGGCGGACCATCAGACCGGTCAGGATGATCTGGCCGGCGATGAATAGCGCACAGAGAATGATCAGCAGGTCGCCGCCGTTCAGCGCCGAGAGCGTGCCGCCGCTCAAGAAAAAGATGCCGACCAGCGAGAGCGGGGCCGCCGGCCAGATGACCCAGTGAGGCGCGCGCCGCAGGATGAGGACCGATATGACAGGGACGAGGACCACGTAGAGGCCGGTGAGGAAGCTGGCATTGGTCACGGTGGTCGTCTGGATGCCGATCTGCTGGGCGGTTTGGCCGGCCAGCAGGCAGAGGCCGGCCAGCGCAAAGCCGGCCCATTCGCGCAACGACAGTCTGGTCGTCGCGCGTTTGGCCTCGTGCCAGACGAAGGGCAGGATGGCGCATAAGGCCAGGCCGAAGCGCAGGGCGTTGAACCAGTTCGGTCCGATATGGGCCATGGCCTGGGACTGGGCGACGAAACCGCCGCCCCAGATGGCGGCTGCCAGGAGCAGGGCCAGATTGGCCTGGATACGTGTCATGAAGGCTGCAACTCACCGGTTCGGTGTTTTTGGGGTCCGGTGAGCGTTAGCAGGCACGTCCGAGGCAGACAAGGGCGGTTCGGCCACGGGTGGTTCCGCCGGCTGGCTTCCGTCGATTTCCGTCAACTGGAAGGGGCGCGGGTGATCCTGAGCAGGGCGCCGTCCTCTTCGTCGGTGAGCAGCAGCACGGAGCCGTCGGGCGCCACCTTGACGTCCCTGATCCGGCCGTAGTCACTGCCGAGCAGCCGTTCCTCGCTGATGACGGCGCCGCTGTCGTCGCGCTCCATGCGGGCCAGCAGCTGGTATTTCAGCGCGGCGACGAGGAAACTACCGTCCCATTCGGGGAACATGGCGCCGCGATAGACATCGATGGCGCCGGGCGCGATGGACGGATCCCAGTAATAGACCGGCTGCTGATAACCGTCGGCGGCCTGTCCGACGCCGATTTCCGCGCCGGTATAGTGCTTGCCGTAGGAAATCACCGGCCAGCCGTAATTCTCGCCGGCCTTCGGCGCATTGATCTCGTCGCCGCCACGGGCGCCATGCTCAACGGTGTAGAGCGTACCGTCGGCGGGATCGATGGTGATGCCCTGCGGATTGCGATGGCCGATCGACCAGATCTCCGGCAGGGCGCCTTGCCGGGCCAGGACATTGCCATCGGCGGGCGTGCCGTCGGCGTTGACATGGAGGATGGAGCCGGCGTGGTCCTTGACGTCCTGAGCGCGGTCCATCTCGCCGCGATCGCCGATGCCGAAGAACAGGCTGCCGTCCTTTGCTATGGCGATGCGGGAGCCGAAATGCTGGGTCGTACCGGTAAAGCGGTTCATGGCGAAGATCTGCTTGACGGAGGACAAGCCCTCTTCATCCTGATCGAGCGCAGCCTGGAAAAGAGCCGTGCCCTGGCCGCCCTTGCCCTTGACGGAGGCGGTAAAGAACAGGTGGCGGCTGGTGTCGAAATCGGGCGCCAGGGCAATGTCGAGCAGGCCGCCCTGGCCGCCGACGAACAGGTCCGGCAGGCCCTGCAACGGCTCGCTGATCTTTCCATCGCGGACGATGCGCATGCGGCCCGGCCGTTCCGAGACGATATAGGCACCATCCGGCAGAACTTCGACCGACCAGGGGTTTTCGAGGCCATCCGCGACGGTCTCGACGTCAAGCTCGACCTTCTGGCTGGGGACGCGGTCGCCGGCCTGCGCCGATCCGGTTGCCAGGATTGCGCCGCACAGCAGGGTGGCGGCAAGGGTTGCGAGCGGGCGGGTGTTTCCATCGGTCATCGTCGGGCCTCCGTCGGGATCGTCTCCACGCTATTTGGGGACGCGCCCGGCTTTGACAAGGACATTTCCGGTCGCGATTTCGTGATCGCACGGCTGCCGGCAGTTCACAGCGCCTTTGCGGCGGTCCTCAGCGATGGCCGCTCGGCGTTGGTTGCGACCGACTGCGTGGCGCCGATGAGTTCGGCTTCGAGAATGTAGCGCAGCGGTCCTGGTTCTCGGGCGTCGAAGGGCCAGCAGGTCGAGAGCGCCAGGTTGCGGCCATGGGCCTCCGGGTCGATGCCGCTTTCGTCCCAGCGGGCAATGCGCCCGCCGAGCGCCTTGAACGCCAAGTGCTGGCCGTCCCGGCGGGTGATCTCGATGGTATCGCCAGGGCGGACATCCTTCAGCCAGCGGAAATGGGTATCGCGATGGGCGGCGATGACGGCGGTGCCTTCGTCGCCCGGCTGTGGTGTGCGGCTTAGCCAGGCCGGACCGAAGGCCAGCGTCTCGCCATTGGCGCCCGACAGTACGATGGCGGATTGACCGATGCGCGGTGCATCGATCCGCGCCTCGGTGACGAAATCGGCCCAGGGCCAGGGGCGCGCACCCTCGATGCCGGCGAGGTTCTGCCGGAAGCTGCGCTCCAGCAGGACCTGCGAGAGCGAAGCCTTGGCCTTGATGTAGAGGCCATTGCCGATCAGCGCGACACCGGCAAGGGCTATTGTCGCCAGCCCTGCGGCAATCAGCTGTTCGGTCGGGCTCAGCCGCTGCCAGAAGGGTGGGCGGCGGCGGGGGTGCTCAATAGCCACGGCGCTTGCCTTCCGCCTGTAGCACATCCTTGATACTGCGCCGCCAGAAGGCCATGCAGGCAGACGCCATGGCGACGAAGCCCAGCATCAGCAGGCCCATCATGATGCGCCGGTCGGCTGGTGTCGCGGTCTGCGGCAGGGTGACGCCGGCGGCCGTCTTGGCCAGGATGCTGGCGGCGGCAGGCGTCGGAGCCGGGGCCATCATCTGCACGGCGGCGAGTTCCGCCATCTCCGGCTCTGCCGGATTGACGATTGCGGCCTGATCCGGGCCAGTGTCGGCGTTTGTGTCCGGGGTCACCTGGCGCTCGGCGCCGCCCATGACCTTCTCGAAGTCCCAGCCTTCCGGCAGGTTGAGCGGGAGCTTCGTCGAGGCGAGCGGCTCACCGGCCGGGCGGGAGGGCGTGACGTCGACGGCAACCAGGCTGGTCATGCGCGAGACCAGGTGATGGGCCATGGCGACCTTTTCGATCTCGCGGTCGGTCGCCTCCGGCGTATTGGCCTGATAGGCGCTGGCCTCGATATCGTCGATCTTGCGGCGTGCCCGGAGTTTCGAAATGCCCTTGCCCGAGGCGGCATTGGCGATATCCATCTCGACGCGCCACGGCTGGTTGCCGGATTTGCCGATGATCTGCAGTTTGCCGGTCGGATTGTCGCCGGCCATCTCGGCGGTCAGCGTCACGGGTTCGCCGGCATAAAGGTCCGGCATCGGGTTCGGGGTGATTTCCAAAGCCGTCGAGCCTTCGAAACTGGCGGCCATGTCGGTCATCACAGGGTTTTCGAGCTTGTTGAACAGCTCGCCCATGCGCTCGGCGACCTGCTGTTCCGAGCCGATATGGGTGAATGTTCCGCGGCCGAATTCGGCGGCCTTGCTCATGAAATGCGAGTTGGGGGCCGAGCCGATGCCGACGGTGAAGACCCGGGCGTCGCCACGGTTCCGGGAAATCTCATCGAACAGCTGCGCCTCGTTGCCGATGGCGCCATCGGTGAGGAAGACCACCTGGCGGAGCGCGTCGGGGGCTTTCGGCCCCTGATCACGCAGGGCGGCTTTGAGGGCCGGCAGCATTTCCGTGCCGCCGTCCGCGGTCAGGCCTCTGACATAGGCGATGGCCTTTTCGCGGTTGTCGCCGGTGGCCGGCACCAGGCCTTTAAAGAAATCCGTCATGGTGTCGTCGAAGCGGATGACGTTGAAGCGGTCGTTGCCACCAAGCCGCGATATGGCAAGCGCCAGGCTCTGGCGGGCCTGCTCGATCGACGGGCCGGACATGGAACCGGAATTGTCGATGACGAAGACCACTTCGCGGGCGGCGGGCTTGGCGGCGGTGTCCGGTGCAGAGGGTGGCGTGACGAAGGCGAGCAGATAGGTCTTTCCGTCGCGCACCTCCTTGAACAGGCCGGCGCTGGGGGTCTGACCCGCGACCGCCTTCCAGGTCAGTTCGAAATCGCGATCGGCCGGCACGCTGTCGGCTTTAAGGGCAATCTTGCGGTTCTGCTCGCCGTCCTGCGTGATCGTGACGTCATGGAACGGCGCCTTGACCTCGCCGAGCGGGAAGCCGGCCTTCAGGTCGACGGTCAGGGACACAGGGTTGATCCTGGCGTTTTCGCGGGGATCGAGAACCGGGGCCTCGATCTTGTCGCGGTTTTCGACCGGGTCCCTCGGTACCGCGAAGCCGGCATTGCCGTTGAAATCGACGGTCTGGACGATCGGCGCCGGATTGTAGCGGGGGGCGACCACCATGGGGAAGCGCAGGGAGAATTCGCCGCCGGACTGGTGCACCGACTGCTGATACTCGATCTGCACCACCACGGTTTCCTTCGGGCCGATATTGGCCACCTGGTTGGTGAAGATATTGGGGCGCTGCTGCTCCAGAAGAGCCGTCTTCTTGCCGTCCTGCTTGGCCTGCTCGTAGATCTGCCGGGCTTCCTCGCGCGGCTTGATCTGGCCCTCGATGAAGCGGTCGCCGATCTGCATGCGCAGGCTGTCGACGGCGGAGTCATCGGGTAGCGGAAAGACATAGGTGCCTTCGACCCAGCCGGCACTGGGGTTTTCGAAACGCTGGGTGACCTTGACCCTGGCGATCGGGCCGGAGACGTCGATGGAGACATCGGTGCCGAGGCGGGGGGCCTCGACGAAATAGCCGGGCTCGCGCGACGGGAAGAGCAGTGCGCCGCTGTTCATGTCATTGGGGCGGACAAGGGCTGCGGCGGCGGCCTTGGGCGGCGCCGTCACCTCGGCATGGGCGGGGACCATCAGGCCGAATATCATAAAAATACAGGCCAGGAGCGCTGCCGCCGTCATCCGGGCCTGCCACAATGGACGCCGGATGAGCATAGTGCTTTCCTCTTCATCACCCAAAAACATAGCAGATCCCCTCGATCCTTATTGAACGCTGCCGTATTTGAAGCCCTCCAAATGGACGGGACGGGGGAGAAATTGCGGCGAACCGTGGCAATCATTGCGGCGTTCTCGTGATTTGCATCGAAAACGGCGCAATCGCCTGTCCTGCAAGGGCAAGGGCCTGTCGTGTCATCCCGACACGATTGGTTTCAGCGGCCGACGAGATGTCATTTGACATGCCGAATTATCGCGTCGTTTGGGTCAGACGACGCCCATTGTTACAAAACATCGTAACCGAGACAGGTTTAAGCTTGAAAGCCCGCAACGAATTCGCCATAGACCTTGAACCTGGAGCCTTGGCGCTGTCGAGGCATCCGCCCGATCAACAGCTCAGGACACTGACCATGGCATTTCTCGCCGACGCTCTTTCCCGTGTAAAGCCTTCCGCCACCATCGCCGTCTCGCAGAAAGCCCGTGAACTGAAAGCCAGTGGGCGCGATGTGATCGGTCTGGGCGCCGGCGAACCGGATTTCGATACGCCTGACAATATCAAGGCGGCGGCGATCGATGCGATCAATCGCGGCGAGACAAAGTACACGCCGATCTCGGGCATTCCGGAACTGCGCAAGGCGATTGCCGAAAAGTTCAAGCGCGAAAACGGTCTCGACTACAAGCCGGAGCAGACGATCGTCGGCACCGGCGGAAAGCAGATTCTTTTCAACGCCTTCATGGCGACCCTCAATCCGGGCGATGAAGTGATCATCCCGACGCCTTACTGGGTTTCCTATCCGGAAATGGTGGCTTTGTGCGGCGGCACGCCGGTGTTCGTGGCGACCACCCAGGACAACAATTTCAAGCTGACGGCGGACGACCTTGAAAAGGCGATCACCCCGAAGACCAAATGGTTCCTGTTCAACTCGCCGTCCAACCCGTCGGGTGCCGCCTATAGCCATGACGAGCTGAAGGCGCTGACCGACGTGCTGGTCAAGCATCCGCATGTCTGGGTGCTGACCGACGACATGTACGAGCACCTGACCTATGGCGACTTCAAGTTCGTCACCCCGGTCGAGGTGGAGCCGACGCTCTACGATCGCACGCTGACCATGAACGGTGTGTCGAAGGCCTATGCCATGACCGGCTGGCGCATCGGCTATGCCGCTGGTCCCCTGGCGCTGATCAAGGCCATGGACATGATCCAGGGCCAGCAGACCTCGGGCGCCTGCTCGGTTGCCCAATGGGCTGCCGTCGAGGCGCTGAACGGCACGCAGGATTTCATTCCGGTCAACAAGAAGATCTTCGAAGGCCGTCGTGACCTCGTCGTCTCGATGCTCAACCAGGCCAAGGGCATCGTATGCCCTTCCCCTGAGGGCGCGTTCTACGTCTATCCGTCCTGCGCCGGACTGATGGGCAAGACGGCGCCGACCGGCAAGGTCATGCAGACGGATGAGGATTTCGTGTCCGAGCTGCTGGAATCGGAAGGCGTTGCCGTCGTGCACGGTTCGGCCTTCGGCCTCGGCCCGAACTTCCGCATTTCCTATGCGACCTCGGAAGAGCAGCTGGAAGAAGCCTGCAAGCGCATCCAGCGCTTCTGCGCCGCCTGCAAGTAATATCTGCGATTTGATCGCCTATGTGGCCCCTCATCCGGCTGCCGCCACCTTCTCCCCGTGAACGGGGAGAAGGGACGACACAGCAGCCGTCTCGCGCTACGCCCGGAACGGGGCACGTTCCCTCTCCCCGCTTGCGGGGAGAGGGTTAGGGGGAGGGGCAAAGTTGTCGGCACATGCCAAGCATAAAAGCGATCGGGCCGGATGAGGGATCATCCGGCCCGATCTGCGTTTGCGGTTTTGCGGTCTTTCGCTCAGGCCTTCTTCGGCTCGGCGGGACCGGCTGGCCAGAAGGTCTCACGCTCGCGGTAGATGGCCGGCAGGGCCAAGAGGGCGACGCAGGAGATGGCGATGGCGGTCTTGGTCAGCTCGGAGAAATCAGGGCTGATGCCGTCGATATAGCGCACCAGAAAGACGATGATGACATGCCAGACATAGACATGCAGCGAATGGCGGCCGAGCAGCTGCAGGAAGCTGAGGCTGAACACGCCGGTCAGCACGGCAGCGGCCTTGCGGATATAAGGATGCTCGTGGCGCGGACCGGCGATCAGAAGCCAGGCGACGCCAGCGGCAAGGGCCGCGAAGTTCAGCAGGTAGACCGGGCCGAAATCGGCGCGGATTTCCATGGTGCCGAATTTTTCGAGAATGAAGCCGGGCATCAGGTCGTGGGCCGTGGCAATGCGCAGCGGCAGGAAGAACAGCAGTATGGCGGCGGCGACCTTGGGGATCAGGGTCTTTTCCGGGCTGAAGATGCGACTCCATTCGATCTTCTTCATGGCGGTCAGCGAACCCGCCACCAGGCCCGAGAAGAAGACGATCTGCCAGCCGAGCAGGTTGAAGCTGGCGCGAATGCCTTCCTGGTCCGGCGCACCGAGCATGCCGTCGATCGGATAGGTGACGAGGCGCTGCAGGCCGAGCTGGCCAGCCATCCAGATAACCAGCGAACCGATGGCCACCCAGGTCCAGCGACCGGTGATGCACAGCCAGATCAGCGCCGGGGCAAAGATCATGTAGACGATGTATTGCGGCAGGATATCCATGAAGGTCGGCTGGTAGAAGAATGTCGCAATTGATGTGAGGCGCCAGGGGTCGTTGAGCGCAATGACGCCAAGCCAATCCTGCCAGATGGCGGTCGCGCCGGGCAGCAGCAGACGGGCCGCCAGGATGAACAGCACGATGCCCATGGCATAGCGATAGAGCTCGATGGCGCGCGCCCAGATCTTGTCGCGCCCGGCCTCATAACCGCTCTTCAGCATCTTGCGGGCATAGACCATGCCGACCAGAAGACCGGACATGAAGACGAAGCCCTGCGCGTCCTCCACGAAGGTCAACTGGCGGTGATTGATCTCCACAAGCCAGTATCCGCCGGCAAAAATGAGGTGGTTTAACAACATGAAGACGAGGAAGTAACCACGCATCCCGTCGAGAACATCTAATCGTTTCACTGTCTCGGCTCCCGAGTTGGCCCGACCCCCAGGCGGGTCGTTTCTTCACTCGCATCGTGGTGACAATGCGGCGCTCTCGGTGTCGTGAGGACGGAGGTCGCAGGTTTTAAACGGGTTTTTTCTCGAAAGGTTCCCAAAAAAATCGACCTGAAAATGCGTCGACACGGGGATGAAGCAGAGCTCAGAGGCCGAGGAAGGACAGCATGATGAAGGTCGCAAACAGGATGAAGTGGGTCATGCCTTCGATGGCATTGGTCTCGCCGTCGTTGAGGTTGATGGCCGCGACGATGAGGGTGATGAAGACCATGACGGTCTGCACCGGCGTCATCGCCATGATGAAGGGCTGGCCGGTATATAGGGCGATCGCCTCCATGACCGGGACCGTCAGGATCACCGTGGAAAGCGAGGCGCCCATGGCGATATTGATGGTGGCCTGCATGCGATTGGCAAGGGCGGCGCGAAGGGCTGTGAGGATTTCCGGGGCTGCCGAAATGCCGGCCACCAGAATGGCGGTCAGCGCCACCGGCGCGCCGGATCCTTCCAGTCCGGTGTTGAGGAAGACCGACATCATCTCCGCCAGAATGCCGATCAGCAGAACGCCGAACAGGATGACGGCGATCGAGGCGCCGGCCGGATCGTCCGTGGCTTTATCGGCATGGCCGCCTGCCTGCGACTCCGTGTCGCGCCGCGGGTAGCTGTAGCTGAAGAAATAACTGTGGGTTCCAACCTGCTTGCGCAGGAACAGGGCGTAAAGCGCGATCATCGCGACAATCGTGAAGGCCGAATAGAACTGCCATTTGGCCTCAGGAATGAATTCCGGCACGATCATCGAGATGCCCATGGCGGTCAGGATCATCACGCCATAGGTCTTGCCGCTGTCGTCATTATAGGGCTGCTCGCCGTGCTTCAGGCCGCCGAGCAAAGCGGCGAGGCCGAGGATGCCGTTGATGTCGAGCATGACCGCCGAATAGATCGTATCGCGCGCCAGGGTCGGCGAGCCCTCGTTGCTCATCATGATGGCGAGGATCAGCACCTCGACGGCGACGGCCGACAGCGTCAGGATCATCGTGCCATAGGGCTCGCCGACCTTGGTGGCCAGCACTTCGGCATGATGGGCAACGCGCATCGACACCAGCAGGATGGCGCCGATCAGCACGGTTGCGGCAATCACCGAAACGAGCTTGCCCTGAGCCAGGATGTCATGCTCGCTCCAGAAACCGATGGCGGCCAGCAGCAAAGGCAGAAGGAGGAGTCGTTCCTGTTTCAGGATGGACATGACGGGTCTTTCGATGGCGGTTCAGGATTTTCGGCGAAGCGGCCGGCGTGCGGGCATTGTCACCCCGAACCTAACGCGATCCGCTGCGGCATCAAGGCTGGGCCGTTCGATTTGCAGTTCCGGGCGGATGATGAGATATTGCTGCTTCGAGAGGAGAAGACGAAAATGCCATCGAGGAGAGAGTCATGACGAAAATGACCTATGAGATCGTGCCCCATGACGGCGGCTGGGCCTATCGGGCGGACGGAGTGTATTCCGAAACCTTCTTCAGTCATGCCGAGGCGCTTGAGGCGGCCCGGATCGTCATGAACGAGCAGCAGGTCGGCGACGAACCCGTGCAGATCAGCTATCAGGACGAGAAGGGCAAGTGGCACGCCGAATACAGCGACGGCGGCGACCGGCCTGAAGTCGAGATCGTCGACCGCTACGACGCGTCCGGCAACGCCACGGCCTGAGCTGTAGGGCGCTGGCACTGAGTCTCTTCAAGGGGATAGCGGTCTTCGCTCATCTCGTGGAGCAGCGTTTGATCGGCTGCTTCAACATCTTCATGTTTTGAATCAACTTCGTTTCGGGATGGCGATTTCGGGCTCGAGGTGCAGCTCCCCGACCGGCCCTGCCTATCCGCCACTTGCCGATGCGACATAGGCGCTTAAACCCTTGACCAGTGCATCGAAGGTGGCGCGGCAGCGCGGGGCGGTTTTCAGGTTTTCGTGCATCACCACGAAGGTTTCCAGCGCCAGGTCCAGCGCGCCGGGCAGGACCTCGACTAGGTCGGGGTCGCGTCGGCCCAGCGCCAGCTGGCACATGCCGATGCCGCCGCCGGAGCGGATGGCGGCCAGTTGTGCCAGGTTGCTGTCGGTCCGGAACGAAAAGCGGATATCGGCGAGATCCGGGCGATGCTTGAGGATGGCGCGTACATAGGTCAATTGCCGGTCGAAGCCGATCAGCCGATGGGTGGCGAGGTCACCCTGGATCTCCGGGGTGCCATGCTTTTCGAGGTAGCGCCGGTGGGCGAAGAAGCCCAAGGGGATGCGGCCGATGCGGCGGCTGACCAGGGCGCCCTGGGCGGGCTCGACCATGCGCACGGCAATGTCCGCCTCCTGCTGCAGCAGGTCCTCCACGGCATCCGATAGGGACAGTTCGATGCTCAGATCCGGATGGGCGTCCTGCAATTCGGCGAGCATCGGCGGCAGGACGTCGATGCCGATCACCTCGCTGGCGCTGATGCGCACCGTGCCGCTGACGGCGGCGGCCGAGCCGGAGGCCATGCGGGCAAGCGAGGCGACCGTGGCCGCCATGGTCTCGGCATGAACCCGCATCTGCTCGGCCGTCTCGGTCGGCAGCAAGCCCTGCTGGGTGCGCAGGAACAGGGACGCGCCGCTCGCCTGTTCCAGCGCATCGATATGGCGACCGACGGTGGGTTGGGTCAGGCCCAGATCGCGGGCGGCGGCCGAGAGCGATCCGTGCCGGAGCACGGCAAGCAAGGTGCGGTAGTGATCCCAGCTCGGCGTGGTGTCGTTCATCTATTTCCGTATAGCAGAGATAGAATAATAGGCAATTCCGTATGGTCGGGTTTGGCCGGATATTGGCTCCATCGAAACGCGAAGGAGATCCGACATGACCCATTCAACTGAAATCGACCGTCCGACGGTCCTCATTCTTGGCGCGACCGGCGGTATTGGCGGCGCGGTGGCCGCCAAGCTCCACGCGCGCGGCTATCGCGTCCGGGCACTGCATCGCAATGCGACGGAACTGCAGGCCCGCATGCCGGCCTACGACTGGGTCGGCGGCGACGCGATGCGCCGCGACGACGTGGTGCGGGCGGCTAAGGGCGTCAGCCTGATCGTGCATGCCGTCAATCCGCCGGGCTACCGCAATTGGGGCCAGCTGGTGCTGCCGATGATCGACAATACGATCGCGGCGGCCAAGGCCAGCGGCGCGCGCATCCTGATGCCGGGCACGGTCTATAATTACGGGCCGGATGCCTTTCCTGTTCTGCGCGAGGACAGCCCGCAGAATGCCTTGACCCGCAAGGGCCGCATCCGCGTCGCGCTGGAGCGCCGGCTGGAGGTGGCGGCGGGAGAGGGCGTGCCGGTGATCCTGCTTCGGGCCGGCGATTTCTTCGGGCCGAAGGCCGGCAACACCTGGTTTGCACAGGGGCTGGTGACGCCGGGCAAGCCGGTAACCTCGGTTGCCAATCCCGGTGCGAAAGGCGTCGGCCATCAATGGGCCTATCTGCCCGACGTTGCCCAGACCATGGTCCGGCTGGTGGAACGCGCCGAGTGCCTGCCGTTGTTCGCGCGGTTTCACATGGATGGTTTCTTCGATGCGGATGGCGAGCAGATGATCGCGGCGATCCGACGGGTAACGGGGAGGGCCGACCTGAAGGTCAAGGGCTTCCCGTGGTGGCTGGTGCGGCTCGCTTCGCCCTTCGTGCCATTGTTCCGGGAGCTCAGCGAGATGCGCTATCTCTGGCGAGAGCCGCTGCGTCTGGACAATGCTCGGCTGGTGGCGGTGCTGGGCGAGGAACCGCGCACGCCGCTCGATCAGGCGGTGCGTGCCACGCTTGAAGGCCTCGGCTGTCTGGAGCCGAGGGATTCAGCACAGTCGGGGCACATGCTGACGGCTGCGCCGCGGAGGGCCGGGGCATGAGCGTGGCGCAGCGGCAGAACCGCATATCGGCGGTGCCGGTGTTTGCCGTGCTTGCGGCAAGCGTGGTCGTCGGCATTGCGGGACAGGTCTTTCTGGCGGGGCTGGCGGTTTTCGGCGGGGCGGCGGGCTTCGATCTGCATGGCGCGTTCGGCGGCGCCCTGTCGCTGCCGATCCTGGCTCTGGTCGTCCTGGCGCTGCGGCGCGGCCCGGCGCGACGCTTTCTCGGCCATACGGTGGCGCTGCTGGCGCTTTATATCCTGCAGTTCGTGCTGATCATTTCCGGACGGGATCTGGGCCTGCCGGTTGTCTCGGCATTGCACCCGGCCAATGCGGTGGTTCTGACGACAGTGGCGGTGCTGCTGGCGCGGAGAGCGATGGGGTGAAGAAGAGCGACATGCCGGCTGCAAGCTTCCGTCCGGGGGCCGGGCACTTCGTTTTCCGTCGTCCGGGCCTTGAGCCGGGATCTAGCGTGATCAAGTCCTTGATCACCAGAGACTTATCACCGCGCAGACGTGCCGTGGCTGGATTCCCGCTTTCGCGGGAGTGACGGAAGAGGGAGGCCGCTTGTGTCGGGAGAGATTTTTCCGGCAGAGGAAGGGCCCGCCGCATGATGCGACGGGCCTCTGTCGTGTCCGATCAGCCGAGCGTCGGGTAGTCCGTGTAGCCGGGGGCACCGCCGCCGTAGTAGGTGTCGCGATTGCCCTGGTTGAGGGGGGCGTCCTGCTTGAGGCGGGCCACCAGGTCCGGGTTGGCGATGAAGGCGCGGCCAAACGCCACCATGTCGGCCTTGCCCGACGCGATGGCCTCCAGCGCCATGGCGCGGTCGTAACCGTTGTTGACCATCCAGGCAGCCTTGCCGCCCTTGGCGCGGTAGGCTTCGCGCAGCGCGTCCCAGTCGAAGGGCACGTTGTCGCGCGGGCCGCCGGTGGCGCCTTCGATGACGTGGATGAAGGCGAGATCGAGCGGCGCCAGCTGTTCGATGAGATAGGTGAACAGCGGCTGCGGATCAGGATCCGAAACGTCGTTGGCCGGTGTGACCGGCGAAATACGGATGCCGGTGCGGCCGCCGCCGATTTCCTTGGCGACGGTCTCAGCCACCTCGATGGCGAGGCGGGCGCGGTTCTCGATCGAGCCGCCATAGGCGTCGGTGCGCTGGTTGCTGCTTGAACGCAGGAACTGGTCGATCAGATATCCGTTGGCGGCGTGGATCTCGACACCATCGAAGCCGGCATCGATCGCGGCGCGGGCAGCGAGACGGTAATCCTCGAGAATGCCGGGGATCTCATCGAGCGTCAGGGCGCGGGGCTCCGAGGTTTCGGCAAAGGAGCCGTGGCCTTCCGCGTCGATCAGGTAGGTCTTGGTCTTGGCGGTGATCGGCGAGGGGGCGACGGGCTGGCCGTTGTTCGGCTGCAGGCTGGTGTGCGAGATGCGGCCGACATGCCAGATCTGCGTGACGATCTTGCCGCCTGCCTTGTGCACGGCATCGGTGACGCGCTTCCAGCCATCCAGCGATTCCTTTTTATAGAGGCCGGGCACGTCGGCATAACCCTGGCCCTGCTGGGTGATCGGCGTGCCTTCGGTGATCAGCAGGCCGGCGCTGGCGCGCTGTTCGTAATAGGTGACGTTGAGGTCGTTGGGCACGGCCTTGGGCGACCGGTTGCGGGTCAGCGGCGCCATGGCGATGCGGCTCGAAAGCTGCATGTCGCCAACGGTGATGGGGTCAAACAGGGTTGTCATGAAATGTCCTTTCAACGGGTCTTGCGGGAGTGTCGGGGAGGGATAGGAGGGGAGGGAAGCGGGTAAGCAGGCGGTCAGAGGGCCGCGCTGAGCTGTTTGAGAAAGGCGTCGATCGTCTCTTCGTCGCGTTTGTAGAAAATCCACTGGCCGACACGGGACGATTTGATCAGCCCGGCGCGCTGCAGGGTCGCCAGATGGGACGACACCGTCGACTGCGACAGGCCGCAACGCTCGAACTGTCCGGCGCAGACGCCCATTTCCAGCGGATGGGCCTGTTCGCTGAAATGGTTCTGCGGTTCCTTCAGCCATTGCAGCATCTCGACGCGAGTCGGATGGGCCAGTGCTTTGAGGATCTCGTCGATGTTCACGGTGGGCTCTCTCGATGCTATATCGGAAATTCCAGATATATGTATCGACGATATTCGATATTTCAAGGCCGAGGAGGAAATTAAGATGCGCCCGCGTTCCGGGCAAAAAGAAAGGGCGTCCAGCGTGTGCCGGCGCCCTTGAGGGGTGAAGGTCAAGGACCTCCAGAGGGGAACAGCCAACGCGGCGCAAACGATAAGCATGCGCAGGATGCATCAGCTGCACTCTCATATGGTGCAAGGATGGAGATATGCAAGGGCTTTGAATAGTGACCTATGGATTTTTTTGTCGCCGGCCCAACGGTCGTGGCCTAACCTGCCGTAAGGTACGGGCAAAAAAAAGGGCCACCGGATTACTCCGGGGCCCATAAAGTGTGAAGGTCAAATAACCTCCAGAGGGGAACAGCTGCTGCGGTGGAACTGGGAGGAAAAAGCCACCATGTGCATCAGCTGAGTGCGATATGGTGGTTTTTTGTGCAGTGAACAATGCTTTTTTATGCATGTCAGGCATGCGCTGTCCGCAGGTCTGTGCGAAAGTCATGCTTTTCGTGTTTAAAAGTTCCAATTGCGGGCTTTTGCGACGATAAAGTCGCGAAACACCTTCAACTTTGCGGCGTTCTTCATTTCGTCCGGGTAGCAGAAATAGGTGTCGAAGGACGGAACGTCGGCGCTGATGGCCAGCTGGATCAGGCCGGGATCGCGCCCGACGATGTAATCGGGCAGCAGTGCCACGCCGATTCCCAGCAGGCAGGCGCGCTTGATGGAGGTCTGGCTGTTGATCTGCAGATGCGGCGTGCGCGGATTGTCCGACGAGCGGCCGGCCCCTTCGAGCCAATTGACGTCGAGCAGATAGTTGGGCGCCGGTTCCCCGAACGAGATGATGCGGTGCTGATCGAGATCCTCGATCGACTGCGGCTCGCCATAGCGGTTGATATAGGAGGGCGCCGCATAGACATGCATATGCACCGTGAACAGTTTTCGCTGAATGAGGTCCGACTGCTGCGGCTGGCGCAGGCGGATGGCGCAGTCGGCATGGCGCATGTTGACGTCGAGTTCCTCGTTGTCGAGGATCAGCTGGATCGACATGTCGGGATAGAGTTGCAGGAATTCCTGCACCTTGTCGGTGAGCCAGCCCTGGCCGAGGCCCACGGTGGTGGTGACGCGCAGCTTGCCGCTCGGCTTTTCCGTGGTCTCGGTCAGCTGCATCTTGACGGTTTCAAGCTTCAGTAGCACGTCATGGGCGGTGCGATAGAGCAATTCGCCCTGCTCGGTGAGGATCAGGCCGCGGGCATGGCGGTGAAAGAGCTTCACCCCCACGTCCTGCTCCAGAGCGCTCACCTGCCGGCTGATGGCCGATTGCGAGAGATGCAGCTTGTCGGCTGCGTGGGTGAAGGAGCCGGCTTCGGCCGCTGCGTGGAAAATGCGCAGCTTATCCCAGTCGAGCGGCATGCCTCCTCCTCTCATGATGTCACTCCGCGGCTTCGGCCGGAGCCAGTTGCGCCGCCAGATAACGTTCGGCTTCGAGCGCCGCCATGCAGCCCATGCCGGCAGCGGTGATCGCCTGCCGGTAGATGTCGTCGGTGACGTCGCCGGCGGCAAAGATGCCGGGCACGTCGGTCGCCGTCGAATCAGGGGCGGTCCACAGATAGCCGTTGGATTTCAGCTTCAGCTTGCCCTTGAACAGTTCGACGGCCGGCGCATGGCCGATCGCCACGAAGACGCCGTGGATCGGCATTTCGGTGATCTGGCCGGTCTGGGTGTTGCGGATGCGCACGCCGGTGACAGACGGCGGCATCGGCGGCTTGGCGGCATCGCCGATGATCTCATCGACGGCCGAGTTCCACAGAACCTTGACATTGTCCTTGGCAAACAGGCGTTCCTGCAGGATCTTTTCCGAGCGGAAGCTGTCGCGGCGGTGCACGACCGTCACGGACTTGGCGATATTGGAGAGATAGAGCGCTTCCTCGACGGCCGAATTGCCGCCGCCGACCACCATCACATCGCGGTTGCGATAGAAGAAGCCGTCGCAGGTGGCGCAGGCCGAGACGCCAAAGCCCTGGAAATGCTGCTCGCTCTCGATGCCGAGCCATTTGGCCTTGGCGCCGGTGGCGATGATCAGCGTGTCGGCCGTCCATGTGGCGCCCGAATCGGTCTTGACCGTGAAGGGGCGGCGGGTCGTCTCAACCTCGGTGACGAGGTCGTTGACAATCTCCGTGCCGACATGGATCGCCTGCTTCAGCATCTGTTCCATCAGGAAAGGACCCTGGATCGGATCGGCAAAGCCCGGATAGTTTTCCACGTCCGTGGTGATCATCAACTGGCCGCCCTGTTCCATTCCGGCAATCAGGACGGGTTCGAGCATGGCGCGGGCGGCATAGATCGCGGCGGTGTATCCGGCCGGGCCGGATCCGATGATCAGCACCTTGGCGTGACGGGCAGACATTGTTATTCCTTTCAGGTCGGCAGCAAACAGGCATGTTGCGCGGGTGTGGGCTATATAGTGTGTCCACCCTGCCTGTACGCGGCTTCATTTATGATTGATCCATGCATTTATTCAAGGGCAGCCTTGCGTTAACAACAGGGCAAATTGGCGCATGGCAATCTTCGGTCTTGGCCGGGACAGATTCTTGCGTATTCTACCGTCTCCGTTAAAAGATGCGCATCGAAACCCTCGAAAGGCACATGCTTTGTTTCGCGCCGAGTTGGACGCCATAGACCTGAAGATTCTCCGTGAACTGCAACGCGACGGGCGGATGACCAATGTCGAGCTGTCCGACCGGGTCGGCATTTCGGCGCCGCCGTGCCTGCGGCGCATGCGCAAGCTCGAAGAGGCCGGCATCATCGAGGGCTATCACGCGCTCTTGAGCGCCCCCAAACTCGGCTTCGACCTCGTCGCCTTCTGCATGGTCGGGCTGAAGCACCAGTCGGAGGCCAATCTCAAGGCCTTTGCCGCGGCAACCAACGGCTGGCCTCTGGTGCGCCAGGCCTGGATGGTCAATGGCGACAGTGATTTCCTGCTGCATTGCGTGGCGGAAAACCTGACGGGCTTCCAGGATTTCGTCATCGAGACGCTGACGGCCAACGAGCATGTCGACACGGTGCGCACCATGCTGACCATCCGGCAGGTGAAACGGCTCGGGCTGGTTGAGATTTGATCTGGATCGGCAGGGTTATTGGCCTGTCCGCGCCCGCCAGGCCGACAGGATCGCTGCGGCAATTCCCGGCGTGCTGTTGATGGCCGGGTAGCTGTCGTCAACGCAGGCATCCGGAAAGTGTCCGATCGCCGCCTGCTGGCCGAGCGCTGCCAGGAAACGGGCGATTTTCGGGTGGCCACCGGTCGGGTGAAAGACCTGGATGGGCTTGCCGGTCGTGGCCGCCTCACCGACCATATTGGTGGAGTCCGCCGTGACCACGATTTCGTCGGCAAGCGCCAGATAGGCGACAAGCGGGTTTTCCCCCGTTCCATCCCAGAAGACGGCATTGGGCTGAGAGGAGAGCGCGACGAGGGCGGCTTTCAACGCTTGCGGCGTACGGCGCGAGGCGGTGATCATCAGCGAGGCGCCGGCATCCAGCCGGGCGCGAAGCCCGGATACCAGGCGGTCGATGTCGACTTGCTCAAACCGGTGATGGCGGCTGTTGCCACCGACCAGGACGGCCAGACGCGGCGCGGGGAGGGCGGCAAGGCTTGCCGGCGGCGCCTGTCGAATGGCGTCCAGCCGGGAGACCGAGATCCGGTTCGGTGCTGTCGTCACCACCATCACATCCCGGCCGGCCAGCCGATCATGGCTCTGCACGACGACCAGATCGGCCCCATTCCAGCGGGTGCGGGGATCCTTGACGAAGACCGTCAGAGTGCGCGGCGACCTTCGCTTGAGGGCGCGCAGATAGGCGACGGCCCGGCGGCCGGTGGCAAGGCAGATGTCGGGGGCGGGGCCTTCGAGCGGCGAGCCCGGCTGGTTCGGTCGGTCTTTCGGATCGATCGGTCCCCACGGCATCAGCAGCGCAAAGGGCTTGCGCGGCGCCACATGCCGCAGTGAAGGCACGACGCCCATCTCTTCGGCGAGGCCGATCAGCGGCTGCTCGTCGCCAGCCTTGCCGTCGGTGAGGATCCAGATGGTCTGGGGGCGGCGATCCGCCATGTCATGCCGCCTCTGCGCGCGACGGCGTTTCATATGCCGCGCTTTCCGCTTCCAGCATGCGCTGCAAGGTGAAATTGGCGAGGACGTGGCGGCGGGCTTCCTTACCCATCAGCAGCAGTCTTGCCCGATCGGAGAGCGCATGCCGGATCGTGTCCGTCATTGCCGAGGGGTTTCCCGGCTCCACGAGCCAGCCGGTCTTTTCATGAACGACGGTTTCGAGGCTACCGCCGTGCGCTGTCGCGATCACCGGGACCTCCATGGCCTCGGCCTCGATCGTCGTCAATCCCAAGGCTTCCGGGCGAACCGAGGCGGAAAACGCCAGGTCCGTCGCGGCCAGCACCGGCCTCACGTCGCTCAGCCCGCCAGTCCACGTGATGCGTTTTTCGAGCCCAAGTTCCGCCGAGAGCGCCTGAAGCCTCCGCGTCATCTCCGGTGTGCCGGATCCGACGAAGACCATGTGCCAGTCGAGATCGCGAACCTGGGACAGCGCCTTCATCAATTCGGAATGCCCCTTGAGAGGGGTCAGGCGGCCGATCATGGCGAGCATGGCGGTCTGGTCGCCTAGTCCGAGTGCCGCGCGCTGCTCGTTTCGCGCTGCTTGCGATATGGCGGCGGGATCGAAACGTGCCTCGTTGATACCCCGCGGTGCCAGCAGGATCTTTGCCGCCGGGACTTTGTAGACCGTGCAGATGTGATCGAAGATGAATTGCGAGGTGGCGACGACGCAGTCCGAGCGCACCATTGAACTGTTATAAAAGCGCTTGAGAGCGTTCCCGTGGCCGTGGGCGCCGTGGACGGTCGTCACAAACCGCACCGGTCTGCGGACCATCAGCCGGCAGGCGATCCAACCGACCCAGGCCGGCGCTCGGCTCAAGGCGTGAACGACATCGATCCGCTCTTCTCGGATAAGGCGGCTTATCCGGCAGGCGTTAGCCAATATTGCCCAAGGCGTCTTGCGTCCGATTGGGATGACGACATGCCGCGTGCCGGCCGGCAGTTCGGACACCAGGGGACCGCCGGCGCTCGCGACCCAGTTATCCACGCCCTTTTCGTCGAGATGGCGCGCCATGTCCACAGCGCATTTCTCGACGCCGCCTTCTTTCAGGGCCGGAAGAAGCTGGAGAACGCGCATATCATCTACCCAGGTTTTCGAGATACCACTGATAGGTCCGGGAAATACCCTGGCGCAGGTCCGTCTTCGGGCGCCATCCCATCGCGGCGAGCTTGGCGTTCGACATCAGCTTGCGTGGCGTCCCATCCGGCTTGGAAGGATCGGTCTCTATCCGTCCGGTAAAGCCGACGACCTCGGCGACGGTCGTCATCAGATCGAGGATCGAGACGTCGTTGCCGGAGCCGACATTGACGTGCTCGTAGTCCTCGTAATTCTTCAGCAGGAACACCAGCGCGTCGGCGCAGTCCTCGACGAACAGGAATTCGCGGCGAGGCGTGCCCGTTCCCCAAATCGTCACATGGTCGAGGTCGGCCAGCTTCGCCTCGTGCGCCTTGCGGATCAGGGCCGGCAGGACGTGGCTGGACTGCAGGTCGAAATTGTCATTGGGACCATACAGATTGGTTGGCATGGCCGAGACGAAGCGCGCGCCCTTTTCCTTCATGTAAGCCTGGCAGAGCTTGATGCCGGCGATCTTGGCGATCGCGTACCATTCGTTGGTCGGTTCGAGCGGGCCGGTCAGAAGGGCGCTTTCCTCGATCGGCTGCGCGGCAAGCTTCGGATAGATGCAACTCGACCCCAGGAACAGCAGCTTTTCGACGCCGGCATCGTAGGCCGTCTTGATGACGTTGAGTTCCATCGACAGGTTTCGCTGGAGGAATTCCACCGGCTGCCGGTCGTTGGCGAGGATGCCGCCGACCTTAGCCGCGGCCATGATCACGGCTTGAGGTCGGTTCTCGTCGAAGAAGCGTTCCACATCGGCCTGGCGTTCCAGATCGACGCGATCGCGTGGTGCGACGAGGACCTCGCAGCCTTCGCTTTCAAGCCGCCTGGCAACGGCACTGCCGACCATGCCTCGATGGCCGGCGACCCAGATGCGCTTTCCTGATAGCCCGTACATCAGTCGCGGCCCTTGTTCGTCAGCTCCCGCCGCATCAGCTTGATGTCTTCGCGCACCATCTCGCAGGCCAGTTCCCGGGCACTGGTCTCGTGACGCCAGCCGAGAACCCTGTGGGCCTTCGAGGGATCGCCCAGAAGCAGATCGACCTCCGTCGGGCGGAAGTAGCGCGGATCGATGCTGACGAGCAGCTTGCCCGTCGTCGCGTCGAAGCCTTTCTCGTCGCGTCCCGTGCCCTCCCAGCGGATGTCGATGCCGGCTTCGGAGAAAGACCATTCGACGAATTCGCGCACCGTCGTCGTCGTGCCGGTCGCCAGCACATAATCGTCGCTCTGTGGTTGCTGCAGCATCAGCCACATGCCGCGCACATATTCCCGGGCGTGGCCCCAGTCACGCTTGGCGTCGAGATTGCCGAGGAAGAGTTGATCCTGGATGCCGAGGGTGATGGCGGCGACGGCGCGGGTGATCTTGCGCGTCACGAAGGTTTCGCCGCGCATCGGGCTCTCGTGGTTGAAGAGGATGCCGTTCGAGGCATGCAGCCCGTAGGCCTCGCGATAGTTCACGACGATCCAGTAGGCATAGAGCTTCGCGGCGGCATAGGGCGAGCGTGGGTAGAAGGGTGTCGTCTCGCTCTGCGGGACGTCCTGCGCCTTGCCGTAGAGTTCGGAGGTCGAGGCCTGGTAGAAACGGGTCTTCTCTTCCAGCCCGAGAATACGGATCGCCTCAAGCATGCGCAAAGTGCCAATGGCATCTGCATTGGCCGTGTATTCGGGGGTTTCGAAGCTCACCTGGACGTGGCTTTGGGCCGCCAGATTGTAGATCTCGTCCGGCTGGGTCTGCTGCACGATGCGCACGAGATTGGTTGCGTCCGTCATGTCTCCATAATGGAGAACGAAACGCTGGTCCGGCTCGTGTGGGTCTTCGTAGATGTTCTCGATACGTCCGGTGTTAAACGAAGAGGACCGGCGCTTGATGCCGTGGACAAGATAGCCCTTGTCCAAGAGAAACTGCGCCAGGTAAGCGCCATCCTGGCCGGTCACGCCGGTTATCAGTGCCACGGGTTTCTTGGACAATGCGGTTCTCCAGCGGAAAGTCGGTGCGGCTTATACCAGAATGGTCACGCGATCAACAATGGCGTCGCACGCCCAGGCCTGCCCCGGCTTGTTTGCATTCCCGCATCACCTTGGCTATAGCCCTGCGAGATATTCTCCTTTAGGCGAGCCAAGATAGATGCAGACCATCATATGCATAAAGTGGGGTGACCGATATCCGTCGGATTATGCCAATCGTCTCTGGTCGATGATCCAGCGCAATACGAAGCGCCCGACCCGGCTCGTGTGCTTCACCGAGGATCCGGTCGGCCTGCATCCCGACATCATCGTGCATCCCCTGCCGCCGATCAAGATTCCGGAAATCGTGCAGTGGAAGGGCTGGCGCAAGATCTCGCTGTGGCAGGCGCCGCTGGCCGATCTGGAAGGCGAGGTCCTGTTTCTCGATCTCGATATCGTCATCACCGGATCGATCGACGAATTCTTCGACTACGAGCCGGGCAAATTCTGCATTGCCGAGAACTGGTCGCAGCCCGGCGAGGGGATCGGCAACACGTCGGTCTATCGCTGGAAGATCGGCACCAACACGCATGTCTTCGAGGATTTCATCAAGGACGGCGACGGACCGGTTGCCAAGTATCGGATTTCGCAGCGCTACATTTCGGCGGTCGCCCACGACATGACCTATTGGCCGAAGGAATGGACGGCGAGCTTCAAGCATGACCTGCTGCCGAAATGGCCGATGAACTTCTTCAAGGTGCCGGAACTGCCGAAGAGCGTGCGCATCGTCGCCTTTACCGGCAAGCCCGATCCGGACGAGGCAGCGATCGGTGTCTGGCCGGTCAAGGCCTGGTGGAAGAAGCTCTACAAGCACGTCCGCCCGACGCCGTGGATCGACGAATTGTGGCGTTGATCCCGGCCCAGGAAACGCTCTGAGCGGTTGGATAAAGCGTGTCGCGATCTTTCAGGCTCGCTCGTCACGCTTTCTCTCTTTGTTTTATCACATGTCGTTGTCCCGAAACCGGTTCCCACTTTCGGGCGCCATGCTTTAGACCTTAGCGACGGTTGGCGAGGCGGTTTTTCAGATGAAGCGCCTCGCGGAACAGGGCGTCCACGGCCGAGAGCACCGGGTGGGCCTTCTGGGCGGCGCGCTGGCTCATGATCGTGCCGTTGCCGACGGCAAGGTTGCGGCCGGCGTCGTCGCGGATGACCCGGCCGACCAACGGGAAGAGGTTGTGTTCTTCCAGCACGCGCCGGCGGGCTTCGCGGATGGCCGGCAGGCGTTTTTCGTATTCGTGGCCGTCGATGGCCTCGCGGATGATGCGCAAGGCGTCTTCCGGCTGGCGGATGTCGATGGCGATGAAGCTTTCCGCCGGGACATAATCGGCGGCGTTCGGCGCGCCGAAATAGAAGGGCAGTGCCAGCCCCAGAAACGGGTCCGCCAGCTTTTCCGTGAAATGGTGGGCGCCGATGTGGTTTTCGATGGCCAGGTGGTATTTGTAGGCGTCGATCGCTTCGGCCTTGTCGTCGAGCGGGCGGTGGCCGCGTCCGTAGACATCCAGTTCCGGCAGGCGGGCTGCGGCAAGCTGGGTGAAATCATAGCGCAGCCGATGCAGGGTGTGGCCCTGGCGCTTGGTGGAGCAGACCGTAGACAGGACGGCGGTCTTCACCGGCTCGTGGGCAGCGATCTCATCGGCCGTCATCGCGTGGTGGGCGCCGTCGCCGTAGAACCAGCGCAGCCCCGACTGTCCCCAGATGCGGCCCGGATGGCGCAGCGCAAAGGGCTCCTGGCTGGTGACGACATGGCCGAACTGCCGGGTATAGGCCCGGCCATAGATCTTGATGGAACTC
Source organism: Agrobacterium sp. a22-2 (assembly GCF_012276985.1). GTDB lineage: Bacteria > Pseudomonadota > Alphaproteobacteria > Rhizobiales > Rhizobiaceae > Allorhizobium. Next base: position 96,803 of record NZ_JAAXMM010000012.1, read on the forward strand.
GGCTCAGTCGTTAGGAGAATGGTGTTGCTCTGCGGGCAATCCAGCCGCTCGATCCGCATCGGCCGCCGCTCTGCCTGTTCCGGCGGCAGGTTCTCATAGACCACAAGCCAATCGTAGCCGCGCGCCTCAGGATCGAAGGTGAACTGCAATCCATGGGCCTGCGCCCATCCGTCCATCAGCTGCCGCGACAAGCGGCTGACACCGTTGAAGTCATCGACCCTGCTCATCACCTTCACGAGCAACGGGCGTGCCGGCGCGCGGTCGCTGGTTGAGCCCGTTGCGGGACTGGTCTTCAGATCAAGGCTTGCTGTCATGTCCGTCTCATTCCGGTCTCCGGTCCTCCGGGGGCCTTTCAAAACAAAGCCGGCGTTCGGGGTAAACCAATCGCCGGCATGTCTGTTTTCTCAGCCGATCCGCGACGCGCCATGAGGCCTGGTCGCGGATCTATCGTCAGGGCTCAGCCCCAGTTGACCGCGAGGATCTCGTAGGCCTTGGAGCCGCCGGGGGCGACGACTTCGATGCTGTCGCCGACTTCCTTGCCGATCATCGCGCGGGCGATGGGCGAGGAGATCGAGATGCGGCCCTGCTTGACGTCGGCTTCCTGGTCGCCGACGATCTGATAGGTCTTTTCCTCTTCGGTGTCTTCGTCGACGAGCTTGACCGTGGCGCCGAACTTGATCTTGCTGCCGGACATTTTCGACAGGTCGATCACCTCGGCACGGGCGATGAAATCTTCCAGTTCGCCGACGCGGCCCTCGTTGTGGCTCTGGGCTTCCTTGGCGGCGTGATATTCGGCATTTTCGGAAAGGTCACCATGGGCGCGCGCCTCGGCGATCGCCTCGATGATTCTCGGACGCTCTTCCTGCTGACGCCAGCGCAGTTCTTCCTGCAGCCTGGCGAAGCCGTTCTGCGTCATCGGTACCTTTTCAACCATTTCCTCTTCCTTCACTCTCCCATGACCGCATCGGCGGGCACAAAGAAAAACAGGTTCCGAAGCAAAGCCCCGGAACCATGTTTCAAATCAGATCTGTCATGACTATAGCAGAGTGTGACCGCGCATTTCCAGAAATTTCGTTATCCGATTGGAAACCCATTTCCGGAACTCCGCCCCATGCCGTCAGTGGCCGCCGCGCTCGATGATCTCGGACCTGCCGTAGACGCGGTGGGCGAGCGCCACCAGCAGGATCAGCGTGACGGCGGAAATGGCGCAACAGACGGCAAAGCCGAGCGAGAAGCTGTCGCGCGCCAATTCGAGCCAGGGCGCCACCGTTCCTGACCCTTCCAGGCGAGCGACGTCGACCGCGCCGGCCAATGTGGAGCGCACGGCGGCCGCCTTGTCACCGTCCATCGCGCCGAGATCGGCATCGGCCATTGCGAGGCGATAGATCAGGCTGCCCAGGCTTCCCAGAAGGGCGACGCCCAGGGCGCCACCGAATTCCGCCCCGGTTTCCGATATGGCTGATGCGGCGCCGGCGCGCTCCGGCGGGCTGGACCCGACGATCAGGCCGGTCGTCGTCAGAACCACTGGGACGAAGCCGAGCCCCATGAGCATGCTGGCCGCCAAGACGCCATAAAGGTTTTGATTGTAAGCGGCGATCCCCATGACCGCCAGGCCCAGTGCATCGACGAGCAGGCCCAGAAACACGGTACGCACGGCACCCAGCCGGTTGGTGATGCGATAGGCCTGAAAGGACATGACGGTGAAAACGATGCCGGGGGCTGCCGACCAGATCGCCGCCTCAATCGCGGAAAGGCCCAGTACCAGCTGCAGGAATAGGTTCTGAAACAGGAAGGTGCCGAAAATGAAGAAGACGCCGGCCAGATTGATCAGCAGGGAGGTTGTGAAGGCAGGAATCCGGAAGAGGGCGAGATCGATCAGAGGATCTGCAAGCCGCTTCTGTCGTCGGACGAACAGGACGCCGAAGGCGAGGCCGGCTGCGATGGGAAGGAGATGGCTCACCATCATGCCATCGGTCGCGATCTTCTTGAAACCGTAGATGACCGGCAGCACCGTCGCGAGCGACAGCGCCACGCTCGCAAGGTCGAGGCGGCCGCTCTCGCCACTGCGATATTCCGGAAGCAGGAACGGCGCCAGCACGATCAAGAGCAACATGACCGGTACATTGATCAGGAAGACCGAGCCCCAGTGAAAATATTCGAGCAGCACGCCGCCGATCAGCGGGCCAATCAGGCCGCCAAGGGCAAAGCCGGTGCCCCATATGCCGATTGCCCGATTGCGCTCGCCCTCGTCGCGAAAGAGGTTGACGACCAGCGAAAGCGTCGACGGCGCGATGGTGGCGCCGGCAATTCCAAGCAGAGCGCGCGCCAGGATCAGCATCGATGCCGATGTGGAGAAGGCGGCGAAGATCGAGGCCGCGCTAAAGGCGGCCGCGCCGATCAGAAGCACCTTGCGGCGTCCGACACGGTCGCCAAGGGTGCCCATGGTGACGAGGAAGCCAGCCACCATGAAGCCGTAGATATCGTTGACCCATAGCAATTCGGCGGCCGACGGATCGAGGTCCGTGACGATTGCGGGCATGGCCAGGAACAGGACCGAAAGGTCCATGGAATAGATCAGGCAGGCGATCGAGAGGATCGCAAGTCCCGTCCATTCCCGGCGACCGGCCAATTGTGGCGTCGATGTCGTCATCTCGTGCATGGTCATCCTCGTATGGGGCAAAGACGTCCGTGTCGGACCGCTATCACCAAACAAATGTCAAATATACACGCCGCAGCCAAGCCGCGGCGGTGCGTGCCATCCGGCTGTCATGTCGATGTCCAGCCGCGTCCTATAGGAGCCTGACGGCTTTGAAAAGAACATAACATGAACAAAATAGTTGAAATCGGCCGATGGGAGACCGCATCCGTCGGAGCAATGGTGGCATGACCTGCGGTTTGGGCGTCATGCGGGTGAGGTCCCCGCATGACAGTCGCGACTGTGTTTGCCGGTGAAACCGTTTCAGCCGACCTGTGTGCCGAGATAGGTGCCGAGATAGGCGTCGAGCTTGGCGAGCGTCTGGTTGCCGCCTTCGACCGCGCCGAATTTCAGCGTTGCGTCGCGCGCTTCTGCCGTTGGGAAGACAAGGCTCAGCGTCACGCGGGTCTTGTCGCCCTCTGCCTCGAAGCTGATCACTCCTTCGAAATGCCGGGGCTCGTCGATTTCGCCGCCGTGGTCATAGACGAGGCGTGTCGGCGGGCTGATCTCGCGGTAGCGGATCCAGTTCGGCCAGTCCTTGCCGTCCGGGCCGTGCATGGTGTAGCGCCACAGGCCGCCGACGGAAAAATCCATTTCATGGGTTTCGTTGGTGAAACCGTCCGGCCCCCACCAGGCGTCGAGATGCTCAGCCGTGGAGAACATCCGGAAGACCCGTTCGGGCGGTGCACTGATGAGGCGGGAGACGGAAAGGGTTCTGTTCGGTTCTGCTGGGACTGTCATGGTCAGGGCTTCCCGGTTGCGTGATGAAGGTGGCTTTCCAGGCGATCGAAATTCTGCTCGTTGGCGGCCGCCAGGAATTTCGAGAGTTGCAGGTTTTCCTCAGTACGCTCGAACAGCATGCGCCAGGTGAGCCGGGTGCCGACCGCTTCTTCCTCGAAGGTCATGATCATGGTGAAGACATGCATCGGCAGATGGTGGATGTAGCTGATGCGCTCGGGCGCAACGACCTCCTCGAACGTGCAGTGGTTGTCGAAATCCGTGCCGTTGGAGGCGGTCATGACGATCCGCCAGGTACCGCCGGGCCGGAAGTCGAATTCGGGAATGGTATTGGTAAAGCCATGCGGACCCCACCAATGCTTCAACTGTTCGGGCTGGCTGAAGGCGTCGAAAACCGCCTGACGGGCGGCGGTAAAGACACGCGTGTTGAGGATTTCAAGCGTTTCACTCATGGTCGTCGCTCTCGTTGTCCGCTTGGGTCTTGATGGTCTCGAGATAGGCCTCCAGCCGGTCGAAGCGCTGTTCCCAGAGATTGCGATAGTCGTCGAGCCAGGTGTCCAGCTTCTGCAGCGGCTCGGCCTCCAACCGACAGGGACGCCATTGCGCGGAGCGTCCTCGCGAGATCAGCTTTGCCCGCTCCAGCACCTTCAGGTGCTTGGAGACCGCTGGAAGGCTGATGGCGAAGGGTTCGGCCAATTCGTTGACGGTTGCCTCGCCCAGCGCCAGCCGCGCCAGGATCGCCCGGCGGGTGGGGTCGGCGAGCGCCGACAGCGTATCGGAGAGAGGGTCGGAAGACATTGTTTATCCGATTGGTTAATTAACTAGATGGATAAATACAATGGAATACGATTGTGGTCAACACCGTCTGCGGGTTGTGGCGGGATCGTTTGGGCGGGGATGAGCTCCCCGCGAGCGGGTGAGGGAAGGGGCGATGGGCAGCCTTAGAAAAAGGTCATCGCCAAGCGCCAGAAGCCTGCGAGGGCAGCGATCGCGGCTATCCAGACGGTGACCGAGAATACGGTCGCAATCAGAAGATATTTCATCCGCGGGGTCATGGTTGCGATCCGTCCTGGGCAGCGTTGCCGGTCGCAATCTTAATGCCTCGAGGTGGATTTTTGTGTTTAACCCTTTGTTAGTGTTTATATTTCCTTAACGTGCGCGCCGCTTGGGCGCCGAAGGGTCGCAGCACGGCACAGGCTGTGCCAGCACCGGTCAGGAGAATGGCGAACCGTCTGTGGATAACGATGTGCGAGGTGGTGGTGGCATGCCGAGGCGAAGAGGGCGGCGCGTATGACAGCACAAAAAAAGACCCCGCCGGTTCTACCCGGCAGGGCCTGTCATTCGGCGATCCTTGGCAGGTCTTATGCGAAATAGCTCTGCAACGGCCGCACTTCCAGCTGGCCCTTCTTCAGCGCCTGGATGGCCTGGGCAGCAGCAAGGGCGCCGGCCATGGTGGTGTAATAGGGTACTTTCTGCATCAGCGCGGCGCGGCGCAGCGATTTGCTATCCGAGATCGCCTTGTTGCCGTCGGTGGTGTTGATCACCAGCTGGACCTGACGGTTGCGGATGGCATCCTCGATATGCGGGCGGCCTTCCAGCACCTTGTTGATCTTGACGGCGGCAATGCCGTTTTCGGCGAGGAAGCGCTGCGTGCCGCCGGTCGCCATGACCTTGAAGCCGATTTCGGTCAGCAGTTGTACGGCCGGCAGGACGCGCTCCTTGTCCTCGTCGCGGATCGACACGAAGACCGTTCCGTCGCGCGGCAGTTCGACGCCGGCGCCGAGCTGGCTCTTGGCAAAGGCCAGCGCGAAATCGGTGTCGAGGCCGATCACTTCGCCGGTCGAGCGCATTTCCGGGCCGAGCAGCGTATCGACGCCGGGGAAGCGGGCAAACGGGAAGACTGCTTCCTTGACGGCGATGTGCTTCAGGTTGCGCGGATCGGGCTTCTTGCCATAGGCGGCAATGGCGGCTTCGAGCGTTTCGCCGGCCATGATGCGGGCAGCGATCTTGGCGATCGGCGCGCCGATGGTTTTTGCGACGAAGGGCACGGTGCGCGAGGCGCGCGGGTTGACTTCCAGAACGTAGATCGTGCCGTCCTTGATGGCATATTGCACGTTCATCAGGCCGCCGACATTGAGCGCCTTGGCGAGCGCCGTGGTCTGGCGTTCCAGTTCGTCCAGCACCTCTTCGCTCAAGAGGCGCGAGGGCAGCGAGCAGGCGCTGTCGCCGGAGTGGATGCCGGCCTCTTCGATATGCTCCATGATGCCGGTGACGAAGACGTCCGTGCCGTCGCACAGCGCGTCGACATCGACTTCGACGGCATTGGTCAGGTAGCTGTCGAACAGCAGCGGGTTCTTGCTGAGCAGGGTGTTGATCTGGCCGGTCTTGTCATTGGGATAGCGCTGCTTGATGTCTTCCGGGACGAGGCCCGGAACGGTGTCGAGCAGGTAGCTCTGCAGCATGGATTCCGAATGGATGATCTGCATGGCGCGGCCGCCGAGAACATAGGACGGGCGCACCACCAGCGGGAAGCCGATTTCGGCCGCGACAACACGGGCCTGCTCGACGGAATAGGCGATGCCGTTGTTCGGCTGGTTGAGGTCGAGCTTCATCAGCAGCTTCTGGAAGCGGTCGCGGTCTTCGGCCAGATCGATCATGTCGGGCGCCGTGCCGAGGATCGGGATGCCGTTCTTTTCGAGCGCTTCGGCCAGCTTCAGCGGCGTCTGGCCGCCGAACTGCACGATGACGCCGACCAGTGTGCCGTTCTCCTGTTCGGCGCGCATGATCTCGATGACGTCTTCGGCGGTCAGCGGCTCGAAATAGAGACGGTCCGAGGTGTCGTAGTCGGTCGATACGGTTTCCGGATTGCAGTTGACCATGATCGCTTCATAGCCAGCATCCTTCAGCGCGAAGGCGGCATGGCAGCAGCAATAGTCGAACTCGATGCCCTGGCCGATGCGGTTGGGACCGCCGCCGAGGATGACGACTTTCTTGCGGTCGGAGACCAGAGCTTCGGAGCGGGCGCTGCCGACGAAGGGCGTTTCGTAGGTCGAGTACATATAGGCGGTCGGCGAGGCGAATTCGGCGGCGCAGGTATCGATGCGCTTGAAGACCGGGCGGACGTTCAGGGCATTGCGCAGCTCGGCCACTTCCTTTGGGCGCTTCGAGGTAAGGCTGGCAAGGCGCGCATCGGAAAAGCCCATGGCCTTCAGCATGCGCAGGTTCTCGGCGTCGGCCGGCAGGCCATGCTCGCGCACGCGGGCCTCCATGTCGACGATCGCCTTGAACTGGGCGATGAACCAGGGGTCGATCTTGCAGCCTTCGTGGACTTCCTCCGGCGACATGCCGAGGCGCAGGGCCTGGGCGACCATGCGCAGGCGGTCCGGGGTCGGCGTGCCGATGGCGGCGCGGATGGCATTCTTGTTGTCGCCATTGTCGTCGAGGCCGGGGATCTCGATCTCGTCGAGGCCGGTCAGGCCGGTTTCCAGGCCGCGAAGCGCCTTTTGCAGACTTTCGGCAAAGGTGCGGCCGATCGCCATGACTTCGCCGACCGACTTCATCGCGGTGGTCAACGTCGGAGAGGCGCCGGGGAACTTTTCAAAGGCAAAACGCGGGATCTTGGTGACGACATAATCGATCGACGGCTCAAACGAGGCCGGCGTTGCGCCGCCGGTGATGTCGTTGTCCAGCTCGTCCAGGGTATAGCCGACGGCGAGCTTGGCGGCGATCTTGGCGATCGGGAAGCCGGTGGCCTTGGAGGCCAAGGCGGAGGAGCGCGAGACGCGCGGGTTCATTTCGATGACGACCAGGCGGCCGTCGGCCGGGTTGACGGCGAACTGCACGTTCGAGCCGCCGGTCTCGACGCCGATCTCGCGCAGCACCGCGATCGAGGCGTTGCGCATGATCTGGTATTCCTTGTCGGTCAAGGTCAGCGCCGGGGCAACGGTGATCGAGTCACCGGTATGGACGCCCATCGGGTCGATATTCTCGATCGAGCAGATGATGATGCAATTGTCCGCGTGGTCGCGGACGACCTCCATCTCGTATTCCTTCCAGCCGAGCACCGATTCCTCGATCAGCACTTCGGTGGTCGGCGAGGCGTCGAGGCCCGAGCCGATGATCTCGAAGAATTCCGAGCGGTTATAGGCGATACCGCCGCCGGTGCCGCCCATGGTGAACGACGGGCGGATGATCGCCGGCAGGCCGACGACGTCCAGCGCCTGGGCGGCGATCGCCATGGCATGGTTCATGTAGCGCTGCTTGCGGTCGGTCTCGCCGAGGTTCCACTGGTTTTCCAGCGCGTCGAGCGCGGTGTCGAGCTCGGCACCGGACAGGCTTGCCTTCAGCTTGTCGCGTTCGGCGACATGGGCCTTGCGGTCGAGATCCTTGATGTCCGTGGCATTGGCCAGCAGGGATTTCGGCGTTTCAAGGCCGATGCGGGCCATGGCTTCACGAAACAAAGCGCGGTCCTCGGCCATGTCGATGGCGGCGGGCTTTGCGCCGATCATCTCGACATTGTAGCGCTCCAGTACGCCCATGCGCTTCAGGGACAGCGCGGTGTTGAGTGCGGTTTGGCCGCCCATGGTCGGCAGCAGGGCGTCGGGACGCTCCTTGGCAATGATCTTGGCGACCACTTCCGGGGTGATCGGCTCGACGTAAGTTGCGTCGGCCAGGCCCGGATCGGTCATGATCGTCGCCGGGTTGGAGTTGACCAGGATGACCCGGTAACCCTCTTCCTTCAGCGCCTTGACGGCCTGGGTGCCGGAATAGTCGAACTCGCATGCCTGGCCGATGACGATCGGTCCAGCGCCGATGATGAGGATGGACTTGATATCTTGGCGCTTGGGCATGGTTCTCTATCCGTTTTCAGGTTGCGCAGAAAACCGGCCAAGGTGATGAGGCTCACCGGCCGGGCGCAGAGATCTGGTGTTTTCAGGCTAGAAGCGGCTTATAGGGAAATGTTTCCCCGAGCGGAACCCCGAAAATGGAGCAATCGACAGGAAATATGGCGCGATAGTTACGTCATGCAAAACACGTCTGCAGGGCGGCGTCTTGGGTTTGATGGGCAGGCTTGGTCGATATCCCGCGAATGGTATGGCCAGGAAACGGCAATCGCCGGCTTGACGCAGCGATTGCCGCTGAATATCAGGATTCCTGCTTGGTCCCGGCGCTCTTGCCGTCGGAACTTCTGGAGCGCTCCTCGAAACGATCGGCGCCCTTGGCGAGATCCGAGCCTTTCTGGCGTTCCACTTTCTTTTCTTCCTTTGCAGCGCTCTTGCGCAGACCGCGCGCTGCCTGCTTGCCTTTTTCCGTCGGTGCCTGTTCGATACCCATGACAACTCCTCCTCCGCTCAGGGTTTCTAACTGACCTGAACGGATTGCCGGGGCCGCTTGTTCCCTGCGGACCCGTCATGCACCATCGACTTTTTGTCGGAGCACGCTAGGTTCGAGCCCATGCCGGCCGCTTGCGAAAGGACACCCATGATCACCGTGCACTATCTCGAAAACTCGCGTGCCCATCGCATCCTCTGGCTGCTCGAAGAGCTTGGCCTGGAGTATCAGGTGAAGACCTATAAACGGGCGCCTGATATGCGGGCGCCGGGGAGCCTCAAGGCGGTGCATCCGCTCGGCAAGTCGCCTGTCATCGAGGACAAGGGACGGGTGATGGCCGAAAGCGGCGCGATCATCGAATATCTGGTCGACACCTATGGCGGGGAGGCCCTGCGTCCGGCACATGGGTCCGACGAGCGGCTGCGCTATACCTACTGGTTGCATTATGCGGAGGGCTCGGCCATGCCGCTGCTGCTGCTGAAACTGCTGTTCTCCAGATTGCCGCAGCAGATGCCGCTGGTGCTGCGGCCGGTGGCCCGGCTGATCTCGAAAGGGGTCAGCGCCAAGTTGATCGATCCGCAGCTGGCCGATCACGTCGCCTTCTGGGAGCGCGAATTGGAACGGGACGGCTGGTTTGCCGGCAAGGCCTTTTCGGCGGCCGATATTGCCATGAGCTTTCCGGTCGAGGCGGGCATGACCCGGATCGAAGCGCGGGAGACGGCAGCGCTTCGCCGCTACATGGATGCGATCCGCGCCAGGCCGGCCTATCAGCGCGCGCTTGCGCGTGGCGGCGCCTATGTCTACGCGACCAGCTGACGTCCGGGGTTGCCCGGATTTCGATCTTTAGTGGATGCTTATTTCGCTTGGTGGCCGGGAACGCTTTCCTTTATAGACAGTTACCAGCGGGGACATTGCACGCGATCAGGAGAGGTTTGCGCCATGGAATGGAAGGGCCGACGTCAATCGGACAATATCGAGGATCGCCGGGGTGCATCGCCTGAGCGCTCCGGCATGGGGCGCAACCCGTTCGGACGCAGCGGCATCCAGCTGCCCGGCGGCAGTTCGCGGCGCGGCGGCGGTCTCAGCATCACCACCATCATCTTCCTTGTCGTCATCTATTTCGTCCTGAAGATGATGGGCATCGATATGCTGCAGCTGCTCGACGACGGCTCGACGACAAGTTCCAGCTATGAACAGTCGACCGGCCAGGGCCAGTCCTCGGCCGCCAGTGACGAGATGAAAGCCTTCGTGGCGACCGTGCTGGCCGAGACCGAGGACACCTGGAACGGCATTTTCCAGGCCGAGGGCGAGACCTACCAGGAGCCAAGCCTGGTGCTGTTCTCCGGTCGGGTCAATTCGGCCTGCGGTCTGGCATCGTCGGCGACCGGTCCGTTCTATTGCCCGGGCGACAGCAAGGTCTATCTCGACACGGCCTTCTTCCATGAACTGGAAACCCAGTTCGGAGCGTCTGGCGATTTTGCAGAGGCCTATGTGATTGCCCACGAGGTCGGCCATCACGTGCAGAACCTCACCGGCATCCTGCCGAAGTTCAACCAGATGCGCCAATCGATGAGCGAGACTGAAGCCAACCAGATGTCGGTGCGGGTCGAGCTGCAGGCCGATTGCTTCGCCGGAATCTGGGGCAAATATACCGAGCAGAAGGGCCTTCTCGAAGCCGGCGACCTGGAGGAGGCGCTGAACGCCGCCCGCCAGATCGGCGACGATACGTTGCAGAAGCGCAGCCAGGGCTATGTCGTGCCGGAAAGCTTCAACCACGGCACCTCCGCGCAACGGATGAAATGGTTCAAGCGCGGCTTCGACAGCGGCCAGATGAACTCCTGCGATACGTTTTCCGGAGCGATCTAATGAGCCTCCAGCCGGCGGGCTTCATCTGCGGGCCGGCTGGATCCAGACTTGATATTACGCGTCGATATCGGTTGACAGCGTCACGGCCTTGTTCGCCTCAAGCTCGGCCAGCCGGCCGTGCAGCACGGCGCCGATTGCGGCATAGCTGCTGCTGCCGAGCGCCAGCCGTTTCGGCAGGGTGGCACGGTCGGTGCAATCGATGATGGCCTGCGCCATCTTGGCCGGATCGCCAATGATCTCGAAGCTGCCGGCCGCTATCCCTGCGCGTATCTGTCCGGCCGGCGTTGTCGCATAAACCTCCATTGGTGCGGCGTTGACGATGCCGCCGCCGAACGCGGTGCGAGCCGGGCCGGGCTCTATCAGCGCGATCTCGATGCCGAACGACGCCACTTCCTGGGACACCGATTCAACGAAACCCTCGATGCCCCATTTGCTGGCGTGGTAGAGGCTGAAATTCGGATAGGCGATCTGCCCGCCTTCCGACGAGACCTGCAGGATGCGTCCGCCGTCCTGGGCGCGCAGATGCGGCAGTGCCGCGCGGATGACCTCGATCGAGCCGATCAGGTTGGTGTCGATCTGCCGGCGGATGGCGTCGCTTTCAAGTTCTTCCGCCGCGCCGCACAAGGCGTAGCCGGCATTGTTGACGACGACGTCGATGCGGCCGAGGTCGGCGAAGGCGCGGTCGATGACCGCATGCACGGCCGGCGTATCGGTCACGTCCAGTGTCGCGACCCAGAGCTGGTCGCCATAGCGTGCCTTGAGATCGTCAAGGGCGTCGGCCTTGCGCAGGGTGGCCGCGACGAGGTCGCCGCGGGCGAGCAGCTTTTCCGTGATGATCCGGCCGAAGCCGGAGGAGGTGCCGGTGATGAACCAGGTCTGTGTCATGGTGGAGTCCTTGTTGATGTTCAGGGTTGAGGAGCGGCGTGCTTGCCGCCTTGATACCGAGGACAAAATAAGGGCTTGCGTATTCTGCGACTATCGGCACAATCTCGCATGAACTACTGAAATATAGCCATGAATAACAGACCCGGTCTCGGTGACCTGACCGCCTTTGCGGCGATCGTCGCCCATCGCAGTTTTCGCAAGGCGGCCGATGAACTCGGCCTGTCGCCCTCCACACTGAGCCACATGATCCGCACGCTGGAGCAGACAATGGGCGTGCGGCTGCTGAACCGCACCACCCGCAGCGTCGCACCGACCGAGGCGGGTGCACGGCTGGCCGAGCGGCTGGCGCCGGTGATCCGGGATTTCGATCGGGCGCTGGAGGAGGTCGATGCGTATCGCGGCCGTCCGAGCGGCACGTTGCGCATCAATGCCAGCGAGATCGCCGCCCGGATGCTGATCCAGTCGGTGGTGCCGACCTTTCTGGCGCGCAACCCGGATATGTCGCTCGACCTGGTCACCGAGGACCGGTTGGTCGATATCGTTGCCGAAGGGTTCGACGCGGGGATCCGGCTCGGCGAGGCGGTCCCGCAGGACATGATCGCCGTACGCTTCGGCGGGGAGGCGCGCTTCGTCGCGGTGGCGGCGCCCGCCTATCTCGCTGCCCACGCCGCACCGCGCGTGCCCGACGATCTGAAGGACCATGCCTGCATCCGTTTCCGGCTGCGCAGCGGCAAGCTGTTCCGCTGGGAATTCGAGAAGCACGGCCAGGAGATCAGCATCGACGTGCCGGGTGCGCTGGTGCTCAATCATCTCGACCTGATGGCCGAGGCGGCGGCCGGCGGTCTCGGTATCGCTTATGTTTCGGAACACGCGGCCGCACCCCATCTTGAGCGCGGCACGCTCGTCTGCGTGCTTGAGGACTGGTGCCCGTTCATTCCCGGTCTGTTTCTCTACTATCCCGGCCACCGGCACGTGCCTGCCGGCCTGCGGGCCTTCATCGACGTGCTGAAGGAGGTCGGCTGAGGGCCGGCCTTGAGCTGGATCAAGACATTCGGCCGCCTTCCGGGCATTCTTTGGTCTCCCGTAGACCTGCATAGGAGCGTCCGATCATGGAGAACACGTCCGCACTCAGCCCGGCATTTCTGACCTTTCTCAAGGAGGCACCGGCGCAAGCGGCGGCCTGGACCGGCGCGGCGCAGGCGCTGGGGACGGCAAGCGAGCTCGAACCGAAGACCGAGCATCTGGCCTATCTCGCCGTGCTCTCGGCCCTGCGTCTGCATGATGGGCTCGCCTTTCATGTGGCGCTCGCCAGAAAAGCAGGCGCCACACGCGGCGAGATCATCGGTGCCGTGCTGGTCGGGTTGCCGGCAGCGGGCAATGCCGTGGTATCGGCGCTGCCCATTGCGCTTGCGGTCTACGACGGCGCTGAGCCCGCGGCGTAACGGTTACGCGGCGGCTCAGCGTCGCCTTGGTCGCTATTTCTCGCTGTCGAGATGGGCCATCTGGGCTTCCTGATAGCGGCTGCCGGCGGCCGAACCCTTCGGCACGGCACGTTCGATCTCGGCCAGGTCATCGGCGGTCAGGACAAAGTCCAGGGCACCCAGCGCTTCCGCCAGCCGGTCGCGGCGCCGGGCGCCGATCAGCGGCATGATATCGTCGCCTTGTGCTGCCACCCAGGCGATGGCGGCCTGGGCCGTCGTCATGCCCTTGGCGGTGGCAACTTTGCCAAGCGCTTCGGCGAGCGCCAGATTGCGGGCCTCGTTGTCGCCCTGGAAGCGCGGTCCATGGGCGCGGAAATCGCCGGCGACGCCGCTGGCGGCGGCTTGTTTCCAATGGCCGGAGATCAGGCCGCGCGACAGCACGCCATAGGCGGTGATGCCGATGCCGAGTTCGCGGCAGGTGGGCAGGATCTTGTCTTCCAGACCGCGCGACACCAGCGAATATTCGATCTGCAGGTCGGCGATCGGATGGACGGCGCTGGCGCGGCGAATGGTGTCGGCGCCGACTTCCGACAGGCCGATATGGCGGACATAGCCTGCCTTGACCAGGTCGGCGATGGCGCCGACCGTCTCTTCGATCGGCACATTGGCGTCGAGACGGGCCGGGCGGTAGATGTCGATATAGTCGGTGCCGAGGCGCTGCAGCGTATAGGACAGCGCCGTCTTGACCGCCGATGGTCGGCCGTCGAAACCGATCCAGTTGCCGGCCGGATCGCGCTGCGCGCCGAACTTGACGCTGAGCAGAGCCTTATCGCGTTTGCCGCCTTTCAGTGCCTCGCCGATCAGCATCTCGTTATGACCCATGCCGTAGAAATCGCCGGTGTCGAGCAGCGTCACGCCGGCTTCCAGAGCGGCATCGATGGTCGCCAGGCTTTCGGTGCGGTCCGATGGTCCGTACATGCCCGACATGCCCATGCAGCCAAGCCCGAAGCGCGAGACTTGCGGGCCGGTCTTTCCAAGTGTCATCATTTGCATCGTCATTCTCCCGTTGCGACAGCCGCTCATCTTTGCGGCCGTCTCTGGGGCTCTTTTAACGCAGCCTGGGTTGTGCGATAATCCGTTCATTACAGAACAGGTTGTTTGGATTTTCGTACAATGAATGATCTTCCCCTGGCCGAACTCGAAGCTTTTTCTGCCGTCGCACGGCTCCGGAGCTTTCGTGCCGCCGGCAAGCTGCGCGGAGTGTCTGCCTCCTCGCTGAGTGAGGCGATGCGCAGGCTGGAAGACCGGCTCGGTCTTCGCCTGCTCAACCGGACAACCCGCAGCGTCACCCTGACCGATGCCGGAGCCAAGCTGCTGGAGCGCCTGACGCCAGCGCTGGGCGAGATCGAGACGGCGCTGAGCGACATCAACAGTTTTCGCGATCGCCCCGCCGGGCGATTGCGGCTCAATGTGCCCGGTATCGTGGCGCGCTGCGTGCTGCCGGATATCGCCTGCCGTTTTCTGGCGCTCTATCCCGATATCAGCCTGGAGGTCGCGACGCAGGATGCGCTTGTGGATGTCCTTGGCGAGGGCTTCGACGCCGGCATTCGCTACGAGGAGATGCTGCAACCCGACATGATCGCCTTGCCGATCGGTCCACGCCAGCAGACCTATGTCGGCGTGGCCGCCCCCTCCTATCTTGAGCGCTACGGGGAACCTCTTCACCCACGCGACCTCCTGCATCACCGCGCTATCCTGCATCGTTTTGCCAGCGGCCGGGTCGTCTCCTGGCGATTCGAGCGCGACGGGGAGGTATTTGCCATCAACCCGCCGGCCGTGCTGATCGCCGACACCGTCGACATGGAATTGGCCGTGGCCAAGGCAGGACATGGCATCATCTTCAGCTTCGAGGATTTCGTGCGCGACGCGTTGCGTTCCGGCGAGTTGGTGAAGATCCTGCCCGAGTGGGAAGACACGTTTTCCGGTCCGTTCCTCTACTATCACAGCCGCAAATATCTGCCGGCGCCGCTGCGCGCTTTTGTCGACTTTGTGCGCCAGGATCGGCCGGATCGGGTAGAAAAGGCCGTTTGACCGCCGATCTGCCTCAAGTTTCATCAGTTTTGGTGAAGTGTCGACCAATTCTTTTGCAGGGTTGCCATTTCTGCTTGCGGCGCCCCGTGGTTTCTCCTAATCCGGTGTCATGCGCCGCTCGCCAGTATCGTCTGGAAGCGGCTTTTTTCGTCCTGGAACCGCTGCCATGTCCGCTTACGCGCCAACCCGTCCGAGTTTTACGGCCACCCATAGCTGGGGCGCCCATATCTGGGCGACGCTGACCCTCGGCATTCCGTTGATCGGCGCGCAACTGGCGCAGCTCGGCATTCACACGACGGATGTGGTGATCATCGGCCAGCTTGGTGCCACGCCTCTGGCCGCCATGGTTCTGGCCGGGCAGTTCTTCTTCACCATCTTCATCTTCGGCTCGGGCTTCTCGATTGCCGTGGTGCCGATGGTGGCGCAGGCCTTTGGCCGCCATGACGTGGTCTCGGTTCGCCGCTCGATCCGCATGGGCATGTGGGTGTCGATCGCCTACTGGATGCTGACGGCGCCGCTGTTCTACAATGCCGAGGCGATCCTTCTGGCGCTCGGGCAGGTGCCCGAAGTGGCAGGGCTCGCGGCGGACTATGTGGCGATCGTGCAGTTCGGTCTGCTGCCGGCCCTGCTGTTTGCCGTGCTGCGTTCGCTGGTCAGCGCCATTGGCCGGGCCGGGGTCATTCTCTATGTCACGGTGGCGACGCTGCTGCTCAACGCGCTTCTCGCCTATGCGCTGGTGCTCGGCCATTTCGGCCTGCCGGCGCTCGGCATGACGGGGGCGGCGATCGTCGCCGTCATCGTGCAATGGGCGAGCTTCCTGTTCATGGTCTTCTATATCCAGACCCGCGCGGATACGCGACGCTACGAGCTTTTCGTGCGCTTCTGGCGGCCGGACTGGCATGCCTTTCGCGAGGTCATCCATCTCGGTCTGCCGATCAGCATCACTGTCCTGGCCGAGGTCAGCCTGTTCACAGCTGCCTCGCTGCTGATGGGGCGGATCGGCACGATCGAGCTCGCCGCCCATGGCATTGCGCTGCAGCTGGCCTCGATCGCCTTCATGATCCCGCTCGGCCTGTCGCAGACGGCAACCGTGCGGATCGGCATCGCCCATGGGCGCGGCGATTACGGCGAGTTGATCCGCGCAGCGATCACGGTCCTGAGCATTGCCAGCCTCGTCTCCTTGAGCGGCGGCATCCTGTTCTTCTTCATTCCGGAACTGCTCAGCAGCGCTTTCATCGACACCTCGACCGCCGATGCGGCGGCGGTTCTGGCTTATGCCGGACCGCTGGTGGCGATTGCCGGCGTGTTCCAGCTGGTCGACGGGCTGCAGGCGATTGCCAGCGGATTGCTGCGCGGCCTGAAAGACGCCCGCGTGCCGATGCTGCTGGCGCTGGTGTCCTATTGGCCGGTCGGTTTCTTCCTCGCCTGGTTCCTGGCCTTTCCGATGCAGATGGGCGGCATCGGCATCTGGATCGGCTTCCTGATCGGACTGACGAGTGCATCCATGCTTCTCTGCGCCCGCTTTTTCCTGCGTATCAGGCACGAAATGCGGGCATCGGCAGCGTCACTCTAATTGGCTGGTTGCGGCCCGTCCCAACCGAGTGCCGGGTGCACGGCGTTCATCGGACCGCCGCCCTATAGATGACCGTTCGGTAGGCGTAATTTGATAGATACGTATCCGATGGTGCCCATCCTTCGCCAATGACTTCGCCTTTTATGTCGGCGGCGGTCTGAATGTCCACCGGCTCTCCCACCATGATAGGGAAATAGGGAACGTCGGGTTTTCGGCAGCCGACGGTGATCGGGTATTTGGTCGACCGACGTGCAAAGTCGTCCGCGCGCAGCTTGGCGAGGTCAAAGCTTCGCTCCGATCCGACGATCACAGCGAAGGTCGGATTCTGTAGCTGATTGTTGAAATAGGATTTTGCCGCCGCGTTGAACTGTCGCACAAAACTGCCCTCGTCGCAGATCAGGCCGGGAGGGTCGTTTGCCGCGTAGGCGGAGGAGATGATGCCGAAACCTAATGTCGATCCGTTCGTCGCAGGTCGCTCTGCGCGGACGTCGCTCGCCATGCTCGAAGGAATTCGTTCCGGCGCCGAAGCGGTCGATACCAGCGCTGGAAAGGCGGCGCAAAACACCAGAATGCGCCCGGGCTCCACCTCCTTCGCAAACACGCCGGAAATGCCACCCAGCATGATCGTGACGAAAGAAACCAGGGCGTAGAAAACGATTTCACCCTGATTTGCTGTCAGCACCAGCGCCTTGACGACTGCATTGTCAGGGCCGACGAATTTCACGCATATCACAGCCAGACCGGCCAGCAATCCCCATAGGAAACGGTGGAAAATCGTCATGTCGACCCCCGCTAAACATCACGGAGGCCATTCTATACTGGGGAGTGGCGAATTTAAACCCAAAAGTTGTATTCGGCTCCGCGTTCACGCCCGTTCTGACAGAGCCGGTTCGCCCTTGGTGTCGCGCACCAGATTGATGAAGCGGCGGAACAGGTAGTGGCTGTCCTGGGGGCCGGGCGAGGCTTCCGGGTGGTGCTGCACGGAGAAGACCGGCTTGCCGACCAGGCGCAGGCCGCAGTTGGAGCCGTCGAACAACGAAATGTGAGTCTCTTCAACGCCTTCCGGCAGGGACTTGGAATCCACCGCGAAGCCGTGGTTCATCGAGACGATCTCGACCTTGCCGGTGGTGAAATCCTTGACCGGATGGTTGGCGCCGTGATGGCCCTGGTGCATCTTCTCGGTCTTGCCACCAAGCGCCAGACCGAGCATCTGGTGACCGAGGCAGATGCCGAACAGCGGCAGGTTGCTGTCGATCAGCTTCCGGATTACCGGAACGGCATAGATACCGGTTGCGGCCGGATCGCCCGGACCGTTCGACAGGAAGACGCCGTCCGGGTTGAGGGCGAGAATGTCCTCGGCGGTCGTGGTGGCCGGCACAACGGTGACCTTGCAGCCAAGGCCGGTGAACAGGCGCAGGATATTGCGCTTCACGCCGTAGTCGATGCAGACGACATGGTATTTCGCGTCGCTGGCGTCGAGATCGTGATAGTCTTCGTTCCAGACCCAGGGTTCCTGGGTCCAGGTCGAGGACTGGCCGGACGAGGCGACCTTGGCGAGATCGAGACCTTCCAGCCCGCTCCAGGCCTTGGCTTCCGCCTTCAGCACGTCGATGTCGAAGACGCCGGTCGGATCATGGGCGATGACGGCATTGGGTGCGCCATGCTCGCGGATCCAGGCGGTCAGCGCCCGTGTGTCGATGCCACACAGACCGATGACGCCGCGGGCCTTCAGCCAGGCATCGAGATGCTTGACGGCACGGTAGTTGGACGGCTCCGTGATATCGGCCTTGAAGATCACGCCGACCGCGCCGTGGCGGGCCGCCGGCGTCAGGTCTTCGATATCGTCCTCGTTGGTGCCGACATTGCCGATATGCGGAAAGGTGAAGGTGACGATCTGGCCGAGATAGGAAGGGTCGGTGAGGATTTCCTGGTAGCCGGTCAGCGCCGTGTTGAAGCAGACTTCGGCCTGCACCTTGCCGGTGGCGCCGATGCCCTGGCCTTCGATGACGGTGCCGTCGGCCAGAACGAGCAGGGCGGTTGGCTTGCGGGTGGTCCATGGGGATGTGGCGGTCATGTCTTTTCCTTTTCCAGCCTGCCGCACCGGTCTTGCAAGACCGGGTGCCAAGGGCCATCTAAGTGCGTAAATCAGGGCGCGCGAAAGCGTTCGCGCAAATGGCCTCGATTGCGAATTCCGTGCAGGTGCCGGAAAATAGACAAAGCGGATCGCGCGGTCAATCGCTCCTTGTGGAAACTGTGGAATTTAATCCCATTGATTTCAATGGGTTGTCTAATTGATTTGATTGTCGGGCGATCGCTGGTTAATAGATCGTGACAATAGACAAGGAAAAGCCACAATTCAAACGGGTTCGGGACCGGCTTTCCGAGGAGAAAATGATGATGATGCGCGACAAGCTCGCCAATGTGATGAAAGACTCGCTGAAGGCCAAGGACGTGCGGCGTGTCTCGACGGTGCGGCTGATCCAGGCTGCGATCAAGGACCGAGATATCGCCAATCGTGGCAATGGCAAGGATCCGGTCAGCGATGACGAGATCATGCAGATCTTCGTCAAGATGATCAAACAGCGGGACGAATCCGCCAAGATCTACGAAGAGAATGCCCGGCCCGAGCTGGCAGCCCAGGAGCGCGAGGAAATCGCGATCATCAAGAGCTTCATGCCTGAGCAGTTGCCGGAGGAAAAGGTGCGGGCGCTCTGTGCCTCGGTGATCGACGAGACCGGTGCCCAGGGCCTGCGGGACATGGGCAAGTGCATCAATACGCTGAAGGAACGCTATTCCGGCCAGATGGATTTCGCGAAAGCCTCCAGCGTGGTCAAGGATCTGCTCAAGTAAGCTTGCCTTAGCTGCAACCGGAATGATGAAACGCCGCCTTCGGGCGGCGTTTTGCGTGTCAGCCCTTGGACTGTTTCTGTTCGGTCATGAAATGGCGCAGCACGGCATTGATGCGGGTCTGGTAGCCTTTGCCGGTCGCCTGGAAGAAATCGACGATATCCTCGTCGAGCCGGATCGATATGGCTTTCTTCTTCTGCGGGATGACCAGAACCGCCTTGGACCAGTCGATGTCCATGAAGTCCTGCCAATCGGGATCGTCGCGCATGGCGCGTTCGATATCCGCGTCGGTCAGGGCATCGACACGGGCCCAGTCGGTGCGGTCCTCGCCACGGGCGACCATCTCTCTGATTTCTTCAGCCGTATATCTGACGATATTCTCTTTGCTCATGCTTGCGTGCGGCCCGGGCCGAGATGATCCGACATGTCTCGCCGCGCATGGTGTAGACCACGGCGATGAGCTTATGGGTGTCGGGGCAAATGGCTAAAGTTCGGGTCTCTCCTTCTCGGTCAGATCTCACTTGCACATGCGGTTTCAGCAGGGCTGCGGCGGCAGCAACGAAGTCGATATTGTGCTTTTGCAGATTGCTTTGGCGCTTGGTATCGTCCCACTCAAAGGTCGGGAAGCTGGGAAACGGCACGGCCTCCATCCTGCGTCACGTGCCCCTGCTGCTGCAAACCGCCTTGCGTAGAAATGTATATACACTTGTCATTTTCGTCAAGGCTGTGAATAGTGGGCATGGTTTTGCAAAGACATGGCGCTCGCGGCGGCGGCAGCCTATATGGGTCTATTAATCCCTGAGGACATGATGCGCTTTTCCAATGCCTTTCTCGATGAGATCCGCGACCGCGTGCCGATTTCGGCCGTGCTGGCGAGCCGTGTCTCGTGGGATCGCAAGAAAACCAATGTGTCGCGCGGCGATTACTGGGCCTGCTGCCCGTTTCATGGCGAGAAAAGTCCGAGCTTTCACTGCGAAGATCGAAAGGGGCGCTATCATTGCTTCGGCTGCGGCGTGTCGGGCGATCATTTCCGCTTTCTGACCGATCTCGAAGGCCTGAGCTTTCCCGAGGCCGTGCAGCGCGTCGCCGATATGGCGGGCATCGCCATGCCCAAGGCCGATCCGCAGGAGGAGCGGCGCGAGAAGGAACGCACCACGCTCCAGGACGTCATGGAACTGGCGACGCTGTTCTTCCAGGACCAGTTGCAGACCGCCAATGGCGCCAAGGCGCGGGCTTACCTGCGCGAGCGTGGCCTTGCGGGCCGGACGATCGAGACCTTCCGTCTCGGTTATGCGCCGGAGAGCCGCAATGCCTTGAAGGAGCATCTGGCTGCCAAGGGCATCCCGAAGGACCAGATCGAGGCCTGCGGCCTGGTCGTGCACGGACCGGAGATCCCTGTTTCCTACGACCGGTTCCGCGACCGGATCATGTTCCCGATCCTGTCGTCGCGCGAAAAGGTGATCGCCTTTGGCGGCCGGGCCATGTCGCCGGATGCGCCGGCCAAATATCTCAATTCGAACGAGACGGAGCTTTTTCACAAGGGCAGCGTGCTTTATAATTTTGCCCGCGCCCGGCGCTCTATGGGCGGGGCCGGTGGTAATGAGACGATCATCGCCGTCGAAGGCTATATGGACGTCATCGCGCTCTATCAGGCCGGCGTCGAGAATGCGGTCGCGCCGCTCGGCACGGCCTTGACCGAGAGCCAGCTGGACCTGTTGTGGAAGCTGACGCCGCAGCCGGTGCTGTGCTTCGACGGCGACGGGGCTGGCCAGCGTGCCGCCTTTAGGGCGGTCGATCTGGCGCTGCCGCATCTCAAACCCGGCCGCTCGGTGCGTTTTGCCATGCTGCCGGACGGCAAGGACCCGGACGACCTGGTGCGCCACGAGGGGCGGGCGCCGTTCGACCGGGTGCTCGCAGACGCCCGTTCGCTGGACGACATGGTCTGGACGCGCGAGATCAGCCAGGGCCGGTTCGAGACACCGGAAAAGCGCGCTGAGCTGGAGGCCAAGCTGAAGCAGGTGGTGGCGGTGATCACTGATGAAAGCGTGCGCCGGCATTATTCGCAGAATGTCCGCGATCGGCTTTATGCGTTTTTCAAGCCGGAAAGCGCGCAGCGCCCGGACCGCGGCAATTTCGAGCGGGGCGGCAACAATGGCGGCGGGCGCGGCGGCAATGGGCATGGCCGGGCGCCTGGACCGAAGGCGGCCGGGCGCGGCAGCATTTCCGACCGGCTGGCGCGGTCGGGCATGGTCAAGCGCCACCACGACCAGATGAGCCTGCGTGAAAGCGTGCTGGCGCTGACCATCGTCAACCATCCGCAACTGCTGCAGGAGGAGTATGACGAGGTGTCGGCCATCGATTACGAAAGCCGCGATCTGCAGCGATTGTGGTCGGCGGTGCTGACGGCGGCGGCCGAAGCCGGCACGCAGCTGTCGCGCGAGCGGCTCCATGAACGGCTGATCGAACAGGATTTCGAGCCGTTGCTGAAGGCTCTGGACCAGCAGATCCGCAATGCGCGGCTGTGGACCGCGACGACGGTGGCGGCGCCCGAGGATGCGCGCGAGGGATATCGCCAGGCGCTGTCGCTGCACAAGCGCGCCAAGGCGCTGCGTCGCCAGCGCATGGAACTGGAGCGCGAGGTGGCCGAGGCGACGGAGGCGGAGGACGGTGACCGGGTTGGCGGCCTGATTGCAGCCCTTCAACAGGTACAGCTCGAGATCACCCGGATGGAAAACCAGGAAGCGATCATCGATGGCTTTGGCGTGATGTCGGGCCGGGTGAAGGGTGTTGCAACCGGTCACAATTCTTAAGGTCGTGGCTTTTCGTAAGGTAGTGGCTTTATCGGTCGGTTGCCGCAAGGTTTTTAGATGCGTCATACCATGCCACGCGGTGGCGGGGTGACGCCGATGAGACGGATCGGCAAACGCGCCGCAGAAATGCAGGACGGCAAGCCAGACGATGCAGCGTACACTGGCCGATCGATGCGGAATCTGCCCTTCGGGCGTCCGGCGTGATCGTCCTGCCCCTTGTTTGCCGGGCGCGACGGCCTACATTTGCACTCAACGCCGCGGATGCGAACGGAGCCTCGAAGGGTTTTTCCGGATTTTAACAGGCATTTATGCTGGAAAAGCTTGACGCCGGGAAAAATTGTGGGAATCACCATTGCAAGCAAAGAAAGATGACGAGCGCCGCGCTAGGCTGTACTAGCATGTCCGGTCATCAATATGCGCAAGGGTGCCGCAGTCTGCGGGAGCCAACGTGGTTAAGCGGGAATTAAACATCATTCCGTTAGGTCATTAACAGTGATTCGCAGCGGGCAGGGGGGCGGCAACCCAGACCCGGTTCGCCCAGCATTGTGCGAAAAATTGAAGCGCCAGGGAAAGCGACGAAATACATGGCAACCAAAGTCAAAGAAAACGAAGAAGCCGAGAACGAACGCGACGGCGCTACGGACGGTCCGCTTCTCGATCTTTCGGATGACGCTGTCAAGAAGATGATCAAGGCCGCCAAGAAGCGCGGCTATGTGACCATGGACGAGCTGAATTCGGTTCTGCCGTCGGAGGAAGTCACCTCCGAGCAGATAGAAGATACGATGGCCATGCTCTCCGACATGGGCATCAATGTCATCGAGGACGAGGACGCCGACGAACCGGCAAGCCCCGACGACGACGACAGCGACAGTGAGAGCGAAAGCGAGGGCGGCGAACTTGCGCCTTCCGCCGGCACTGCGCTGGCCGCTGCCAAGAAGAAAGAGCCGACCGACCGTACCGACGATCCTGTGCGCATGTATCTGCGCGAAATGGGTTCTGTGGAACTCTTGTCGCGCGAAGGCGAAATCGCCATTGCCAAGCGCATCGAGGCCGGCCGCGAGACGATGATCGCCGGGCTCTGCGAAAGCCCGCTGACGTTCCAGGCGCTGATCATCTGGCGCGACGAACTCAACGAAGGCACGACGCTGCTGCGTGAGATCATCGATCTCGAGACCACCTATTCCGGCCCTGAAGCCAAGGCTGCGCCACAGTTCCAGAGTCCGGAGAAGATCGAGGCTGACCGCAAGCTGGCCGAAGAGAAGGAAAAGACCCGCCGCGCCCGCTCCAGCGAAGACGATGTTACCAATGTCGGCGGTGACGGCGCGCCTCCGGAAGAAGAGGAAGAGGACGAAGACGAGTCCAACCTGTCGCTGGCGGCCATGGAAGCGGAACTGCGCCCGCAGGTCATGGAAACGCTCGACACCATTGCCGACACCTACAAGAAGCTGCGCAAGCTGCAGGACCAGCAGGTCGAGGCGCGTCTGGCCTGTACCGGCACGCTGTCGTCCGGCCAGGAGCGTCGCTACAAGGAGCTGAAGGATCAGCTGATCACGGCGGTCAAGTCGCTGTCGCTCAACCAGAACCGCATCGACAGCCTTGTCGAGCAGCTCTACGACATTTCCAAGCGCCTGATGCAGAACGAGGGCCGTCTGCTGCGTCTGGCCGAATCCTACGGCGTCAAGCGCGACAGCTTCCTGGAGCAGTATCAGGGCGCCGAACTCGACCCGAACTGGATGAAGTCGATCGGCAATCTGGCCGCCCGCGGCTGGAAGGATTTCGCCCGTGAGGAAAATGCGACGATCCGCGATATCCGCCAGGAGATCCAGAATCTCGCCACCGAGACCGGCATTTCCATCGCCGAATTCCGCCGCATCGTGTCGATGGTGCAGAAGGGCGAGCGCGAAGCGCGCATCGCCAAGAAGGAAATGGTCGAGGCCAACCTGCGTCTCGTGATTTCCATCGCCAAGAAGTATACCAACCGCGGCCTGCAGTTCCTCGATCTCATCCAGGAAGGCAATATCGGCCTGATGAAGGCGGTCGACAAGTTCGAGTATCGTCGCGGCTACAAGTTCTCGACCTATGCCACCTGGTGGATCCGTCAGGCGATCACCCGCTCGATCGCCGACCAGGCCCGCACGATCCGTATTCCGGTGCACATGATCGAGACGATCAACAAGATCGTCCGCACATCGCGCCAGATGCTGCACGAGATCGGCCGCGAGCCGACGCCGGAAGAACTGGCCGAAAAGCTCGCCATGCCGCTTGAAAAGGTCCGCAAGGTCCTGAAGATCGCCAAGGAGCCGATCTCGCTCGAAACCCCCGTGGGCGACGAAGAGGATAGCCATCTCGGCGATTTCATCGAGGACAAGAACGCGCTGCTGCCGATCGACGCCGCCATTCAGGCGAACCTGCGCGAGACGACGACCCGCGTTCTGGCATCGCTGACACCGCGCGAAGAACGCGTGCTGCGCATGCGCTTCGGCATCGGCATGAACACCGACCATACGCTCGAGGAAGTCGGCCAGCAGTTCTCGGTCACCCGCGAACGTATCCGCCAGATCGAAGCCAAGGCGCTCCGGAAGCTGAAGCATCCGAGCCGTTCGAGGAAGCTCCGGAGCTTCCTCGACAGCTGAGGCATTCGCAGGCAATCGGATCAGAATAGCAAAACCCGGTCGGATCGCTCCGACCGGGTTTTGTTTTGGCTCCGTTCCTGCCGTGGATCAGTTCGGTCTGACCATGGACATCACCACGCGCCGTGAGATGGGCAGGGCGCAAAGGAGGGTCGGGAAGGCGATCAGCCAGGAAAGAATCCAGGCGGACATCCAATTGCCCAGAAAACGAGGCCCTATGCCCAGATTCGTGATGGTGGCAACGGCCGAGACCACGAAGGTCATGATGATGGACAGGACCAATGGCATGAGAAGGCCCGCCGCGCGTGCGGGAAGTCGTTTGATCTTCATATCAATTCTCGTGTTGAGAAGGAGCGGCACTGTGAAGGACATGGCACCTCGCATCTGCATGCGTGACACCTTCGTCCAGTGACGGTCCGAAGGTTACGGTGCGTTGCTTCTCGTTAGACGCTTACGGCCGATGGAAGATCGACATTTTGTTGAATAGCGCAGCATTTCAGGATTGGCAAGTCGGTCGGCACGTCTCTGTCGACGGCATGTCGGCAGGCCGTGTCGGGCCGGAATTGCCGTCTTCGGTGATGGAATTGCTGTGGTGCGGGCGGGCGCCTGCGTGTATGGACTGAGGAATGCAGCAGGAAACGGGACGACTGAAAAAGACCATATCGTGGGGCGTGTTTGCCTCGCTTTTGCTGCATGCCGTGCTCTTTGCAGCCTTTCTCGTGCATTTTTCGCCTGCACAGCCGGAGCCGCCTGCCGAGGAAAGTGTCGCGGTCGAGCTGGTGCCGCCGCCGGAAGAGCCGGTGGTCGAGGAACCGGAGCCCGAGGCGCCGCCGGAGCCGAAGGCCGAGGAACCTGTGAAGCCGGAGGAGGCCGAAACCCCCGAACTGCCGCCTCCGCCGCCGGAAGAAAAGCCCGAGGAGAAACCGCCTGCGGAACAACCGCCGGAGCCGCCGCCTGCCGAACCGCCCCCTGCCGAACCGCCGCCGGTGGAGGAGCCCGCGGCCGAGGAGCCGCCACCAGCCCCTGCGCCCGCCGAAGAAGAACCGCCGGCGGGCAATGAGGACGAGGGACGGTTACGAGTGCTCGATCCTGTCGTGCAGTTCGGCGAGAAGGACACCGGTCCGCGCCAGTCCGAAGAGGGCGAAGTCGTGACGGATGCCGGAACGCCGCCGCCCGATGCCCCCGAATTGCCTGAGGTGCCCGAGGCGGAGCCGGCTGCCGCCACGCCGATGCCCGACGATATCGCCTTGCCGGAGGTGGAGTTGGGAGCCAACAGCTCGCAGGAGCCCGGACCCGAGGCACTGTCGGATGCCGCAAAGACCGAGATCATCGCCGCCGTGCCGAAGGAGAAACCCTCCGACACGCCGCCGGTGGAGGCGCCACCTGCCCTGACCGAGGCGAAGACGCTGTTTTCGCGCAAGGACAGAGACGATCCCGTGGCGATGCGGGACATGACCAATCTGTCGCGTTCGGCGCGTGCCGACCGGCTGTGCCTGACCGAATTGCGCGAGCAGTTGCGCCACGCCTCTCCGCCCTACGATCCCGAGCTGTTGCCGTCCTTCGGCCTGAAGGAGGGCACTGTCCTCGACATTCCCACGGCAGCCTTTCGCGCCGATGGGCAATGGTACAACCTGAGTTTCCGCTGCGAGGTCGACGAGGAGGTCACCAAGGTCATGACCTTTGGCTTCAACGTCGGCACCGCGGTGCCGCGCCGCGACTGGAAGAGCCGCGGTTTTCCGTCCTTCTGACGACGATCGGGCCTAGAGCGTTTCCTGGTTAGATTGAAGCATTCTGCCGGAGCAGGTTTTCGTCAGGGCAAAGGCGATTGGCGAAGGGCATACCCGAAGGTACGTCCGAGCCGATCGCCTTTGATCCTGGCGGGAAGATGCCCGGCCCTTCGGGTTGGCTGAAACGGGCCGCCTGATCGCCCGGCCGGCTTGGCCGTAGGGCGTGGCTACGACGCGCGCCGGCCGGGCGATCATCCGACTCCGTTTGAGCCAACAGAATGCTTCAATCTAGCCAGGAAACGCTCTATCCCAACATATCCCGAACGACGCGCATGAACACCCGGGCGCCGATGTCGATCAGCGCGTCGGGGAAGTCGTAGTCGGGGTTGTGCAGGTTGGGGTGGCGCTCGCCGGCGCCGAGGAAGAACATGGCGGCCGGCGCGAAGCTGCGGAACCGGCCGAAATCTTCCGACGCCCGCATCGGCAGGTTGCCCTTGTCATGGGAGATACCTTCCGCATCCAGCGCGCGCCGCAGATGCTCGACGGCTTCGGGTGCGTTTTCGCAATGCAGGAAGATGTCGTGATAGGTCCAGGCGAAGGCCAGCCCGTGGCGTTCGGCGGTATTGCGTACCAGCGTTTCGGCGCGGTGGCAGAGCTCGGCCATGCGGTCGTCGGTCAGGGTTCGAAGTGTCACCCAGATCTCGCCATCGGCCGGCGCGATGCCGAAGGCGGCCTCGCCAAGGGCGGCATGGGTAACGGTCGCCATGGTGAAATCGGCGGCCGGCGGCGCGCTGTGTCCAAGGGCTGTCAGGGCCGGCATCAGCTCGGCCATGGCCTGCATCGGCGACAGGCCGTGTTCCGGCGACGAGGCATGGGCCGTCTTGCCGGAGAGCGTGATCTTCAGGCCGCGCGAGGCGCAATTGACCGGGCCGTCGGTCAGCGCCACATGGCCGAGCGGCAGGCCGGGCAGATTGTGCAGCGAGATCGAGAGGTCCGGCGTGATCCCGGCAAAACGCGGATCGGCGATGACGGCGGCGGCGCCCGAGCCGTCCTCTTCGGCCGGCTGGAACATCAAGACGACACGGCCGCGCTTCGGCCGCTGGCGCGACAGGCCGAGGCCGACGGCGGTGAGGATGGTCGTATGGCCGTCATGGCCGCAGAGGTGACCCTTGCCGGGCACGGTCGACCGGTGGGCGATCTCGGTCTTTTCCTCGATCGGCAGGGCGTCGAGCTCCGAGCGGATCAAAAGCGTCGGGCCGGGTTCCGCCCCCTCGAACACAGCCGCCAGTCCATGGCCGCCGAGACCGGTCAGCACCTTGTCGGGCTTCATCGGCCGAACAAAGGCATGGACGCGAGCGGCGGTCTTCTGCTCCTCGCCGGATATCTCGGGATGGCGGTGCAGATCGTGGCGAAAGTCGATCAGGTCGACCATATCCTGGTTCGTCAGAAACATAAGCGATGTCCGGTTGCGGGCCCTGAGGGGATCAGACTTAACATAACTCCGGTTCGGCGAAACAGCTTTGGCGTTTTTTGTCGGGCTTCTATGCCCAGACCAGTCGCCCGGCAATGGTCCACATCACCACTGCGATCAAGCCGTCGAGCAGCCGCCAGGATTGCGGGCGGGCAAAGAGCGGCCGGGCCAGGCGGGCGCCATAGCCGAGCGAGAAGAAGAACAGGAACGAGGCGCAGGCTGCGCCAATGCCGAAGGCCCATTCGCGGCCGGGATATTGGGTCGAAATGGCGCCGAGCAGCATGACCGTGTCGAGATAGACATGCGGGTTCAGCCAGGTAAGAGCGGCGCAGGTGGCAAGAGTGGACGTCAGGCTCTGGGCCTGCATTTCGGCAGGCTCCAGTCCGGAACTGCCGGCGAAGGCGGCGCGCAGGCTTCGGAGGCCATAGAGCAGCAGAAAGGTGGCGCCGCCATAGCGCAGCACCGGCTCCAGCCACGGCAGAACCGTTGCCGTGCCGCGAAAGCCGCTGACGCCGACCGCAATCAGCATGGCATCGGAGGCAGCGCAGACCAGGCAGACCCAGAACACATGCTCGCGCTTCAGCCCCTGGCGCAGCACGAAGGCGTTCTGGGCGCCAATGGCGACAATCAGGCTCAAGCCCAGGAAAAATCCGGCGATAGCGGCGGTCGGCATGCTTCATCTCCTTGGCCGGCACCGGAAACAGGGCGGGCGTCGGCATTTGACTAGCAGGAGCATAAGGATTAGAGAAATTAACTTACCTTCATCCAGATTAGAAAAAATCATCCATGCTGGACAATGCGCAGATTGCCGCCGTGGCCGCCGTCATCCGGACGGGAGGTTTCGACAAGGCCGCCCAGCAATTGAGCCTGACGCCTTCGGCGATTTCGCAGCGGGTCAAGCTGATCGAGGAGCGGCTTGGCGCCGTGCTGATCGTGCGCGGCCAGCCCTGCGTGGCGACGGAGGCTGGGCAACGGCTGTTCCGCCATGCCGAGGAGGTGGGTCTGCTTGAGCAGGCGCTGCGCTCGGACCTCGGCATTGCCGATGCGCGCGGGCCATGGCCGAGCCTGCGCATTGCGGTCAATGCCGACAGTCTCGCCACGTGGTTCGTTGCGGCGATCGCTGCCACGGAGGGTTGCCTGTTCGACCTCGTGCTGGATGACCAGGACCACAGCGCCGACTGGCTGCGGCGCGGCGAGGTGCGGGCCGCCGTCAGCGGCGACGGTGACGCCGTCCAGGGTTGCGACTGCCGCCCGCTTGGCGCACTTCGCTACATCGCCACCGCCAGCCCGGACTATATGCGCCGCTGGTTTGCCGGTGGCGTGACGCGCGACGGGCTTTCAGTCGCGCCGTCGCTCACCTTCAACAACAAGGACCGGCTGCAGGAGCGCTGGATCGAGCGGCATTTTGGCGGCGGCGTCGCGCCGCCGACTCATTGGCTGCCATCGGCCCACGGCTTTGTGGACGCCACCCTTGCCGGGATAGGCTGGGGCATGAATCCGCAAACGCTGGTGCAGCCGTGGATCGACGCGGGGCGGCTGGTACCGCTGGTGGCCGACAGCCCGTTCGATGTGCCGCTCTTTTGGCACTGGAGCCGCTCGGTGCAGACCGCGATGAAGACGGTGACGCCGGCCGTCTGCGCGGCGGCGGCTGCCGTGCTCCGGCCGCTGCCGCCGCCTTGATGTCGTCAGCGGCGGTCCCGGCCTTGCCGCTGCCGGGCTGAGCCCTACCTTAACGCTTGGCCTGGGGCCGGAGGAGATCAATATGACCGACAGTGCAATGACCACGCAGATCACAGCCGCTCTGGAGGCGCTCAACCAGCGCGACATGGAAAGCTTCATGGCACTGGTCGACGAAGATGCGGCGCTCGACATGCCGGATGGCAGCCGGGTGATCGGCGCGCAATCGCTGCGCGATACGCTATCGGCCTATCTCCTGCGCCATGACCTGCGCTTTGCCGATGCGGTGATCATGGTCGACGCGGCGGGCCTGCGCGGCGGCGCCGACCTGACCGTCAAGGGTAAGACCTCCGATGCCGATGGCTCGGCGACCAAGGCCGTTTCCCTGCCGGCCGTGATCGTCTTCGAGCGCGAGGCGGAAGATTTTTCGCGCATCAGCCTCTATCTCTCGACGCTGCTCTGATCCGGTCGTCGCCTGGCGCTCAGTTTTCGGCCAGGTAATCCTCGATGACGGTGACGATCATCTGATGGTCCTCATGGGAGGCAAGGCCCGACACGGTGATGGCGGCGACCACGCCGACGCCGGCGACGCGGGCCGGAAAGCTGCCGCCATGGCTGGCATAGTCCAGCGGATCGAGGCCGATCTCCGGCCCGATGCTGCGACCCTTCAGCCGCAGCGATTCGCCAACCCGCATCGACGACTTGTGGAAGCGCAGGGTGACATTGCTCTTGCGCCGCGCCCAATGATCGTTGTCGGGCGAGGAGCCGGGCAGGGCGGCATGAAACAGCAGCCGGTCGGCCGTGCGAATGTTGATGACCACAGGCGCGTGCTGATCCGTGGCCACCTCCACCAGTCGCTCGCCGATCTCGAGCGCGGTGTCCTCGTCGAAGGAGGAGAAGACCAGCGTCTCCTCCTGGCCGATCAATGTTTCCATGGAAATGGTGGTAGCGGTCATGGGGCATGTCCTCCCTTGGGTTAGGGCGACCCTATCCGTCTCCGGCGGCGGAGAGAAGCGCTTGTTTTGCGAAGGTAGTATCTCGCATCGACCCGGCAGGGCTTGCCGCCGCGCCGGCACAGACTACATGCTTGCCGTGTGTGCCATTGTCGAGCCGGGCCGGATGCATCGACATCCGCGACCGCCCGGCCAGATTTTTTGGGAGAGGCTTGATGCCGCAAACCGTCCTGTCGATCGAGACCCGTGGCCAGGGGCTCTATGAATTCACCGAGGCGGCCCGGCGTTTCGTGCGCGCCAACAGCGCTGACGGCGAGGGACTGCTGACGGTGTTCGTGCGGCACACGTCCTGCTCGCTGCTGATCCAGGAGAATGCCGATCCGGATGTGCGCCGCGACCTCGACGCCTTCTTTGCACGGCTGGTGCCGCCGGCCGATCAGGCGTCGATGGCATGGATTTCGCACCGCGACGAGGGACCGGACGATATGCCGGCGCATATCAAGGCGGCGCTGACCGCGACATCGATCGGCATCCCGGTGACGGCGGGCGCGCCCGTTCTCGGCACCTGGCAGGGGCTCTATCTGTTCGAGCACCGCGACCGGCCGCACCGCCGCGAGATCGTCCTGCATCTGGGGTCATGAACCGCGTCCGGGGACGAGCCGTCGCCGGTGAACGGTGGCTGAATGGCGAGTTCGGAAGCCGTTCAGGTCGCCGGCGTTAACCTCTTTTCAATCGCTGATGTCGGCGGGACTTCCCAACCCAACGGATCACTTGAGGAGAGAGACCATGACCAGCATGATTGCAAAAGCCGGCATCGCCGCCCTGATCGCCCTTGGCGCGATCTCCGCCACGGCCAGTTCTGCGGCCGCCGGGCCGGATATCGGCTTCGGCATCTATATCGGCGGTCCAGGCTATGACGATGGCGCCTACTATGATGACGGCCCGCGCTATGGCCACGGCCCGCGCCATCACCGCCGGCACGAGGAGTGGAGAGCCCCGCCGCGTCGCGTCGGCTGCGCGCCGTTCCGCGCTGTGGAAAAGGCCCGCTGGAGCGGGTTGCACCGCGCCCATGTGCAGGACGTGACGCCGCGTCGCGTGGTGATCGGCGGCTATCGCCACTACGGCTTCGACCGCATGGTGTTTGCCAATGCGCCCGGCTGCCCGATCATTCGGTATTGATTGTAACCTGGTTGGCCGGCGCCGCATGTCGGCGCGGCGGACTGGTCCTGCCGGATTGGCCGCTGCTGGATTTTTTCGGCGGCTTCAGGACATGTAGATCTCCCGCCCGCGCCTGGAAAAGACGCGGGCGGGCTGCGTTTCGGCCTATTGATCGATGGCGAAGGTGACGTTGACGGTCACCGAATAGCTGTTCTCGCCGCTGGCCACCGGGGCGGCATCGGCCATTTCCTTGGACATGGCGGCGCGATAGAGCGTCTGCGGCATGGGGCGAGAATAGTTCTCGCTGATCTCGATGATCCGGCCGAGCCGCACGCCGGCGGCTTCCGTCAGGGTGCGGGCCTTGGCCAGCGCATCGGCGACGGCCTCCTTGCGGGCCTCGGAAATGGCCGCCTCCGGCTCGTCATTGGTAAAGGCGATGTCGCCGCCCTGGTTGACGCCGAGCTTGACCGAGCGGTCGATCAGCGCGCCGAGCTTGGAGAGATCGCGCAGCCGCACCGTCAGGGTGTTCTGGACGGTGTAGCCGATGATCTCAGGCCCCGTCTCGCTGTTCTCCCCGTCCGGCACCGGGCGATATTGCGGCATGACGGCAAAATTCGAGGTCTGCAGGTCGCGTTCGGCAAGACCATCGGCCTTCAGATCGGCCAGGACCTTGGCCATGGCGGCATTGTTGGCCGACAGCGCTTCTGCTGCGGCCGGTGCCTGGCTGACGACGCCAAGGCTGAGCACCGCCATATCGGGCGCCAGCGTGGCCTCGCCTTCGCCTGAGACGATGATGGTCGCCTCGCGCGGCTTGGTATCCTCGGCGATCGCTGGCAGCGGGGCGAAAGCGGCGGTTGCAGCCAGCGCCAGCAGCGCGAAGACGGGGCGGTTGTGAAGATGCATGCGTGTGGTCCTCCGGTGAGATTGTCCCTTCGGATACCCTCTTGGCGTTTGATTGTGTAGCGAATACGGCAACGGCTTGTGGGTTTTGACAAATTGGGCTAGAGCGAACCTCGCGACGCGGGTGCCATTGCCCGAACGCATGCCGTTCACACGGCCGGGCCTGTAGCTCAATGGTTAGAGCCGGCGGCTCATAACCGCTTGGTTGGGGGTTCGAGTCCCTCCGGGCCCACCATTTCTGTCTTCGGACGTTGTTTTTCCATCATTTTTTCCTCGATTTGTCTCACCGGAATTGCGGTTCGACGAAAGTGGGACATTTTTGCGGGCCACATAGGTCTTGCGGCGCTCGAAACCGGCATCGATGATGCGCTTGGACTGGGCGGCTTTGGTGTAGTGCTGCGCCATCTTGGAATCAGACCAGCCAAAGATCGCCATCAATTGATGTTCGGTCGCGCCGGCCTCGGCGAGGATCGTCGCGGACGCCTTTCGGAGGCCATGCGACGAGCATTCCGGCAAATCAGCATCATTGCACCACTGTCGCATCTTGTTGCCGAAGCCGTTCCCGCTGAACGCCTTGCCATATTCGGTGATAAGGAAGGTCGGCTTATCGTGCGTAATAGCGTCCAACGCCTCGCGAAGCTCGTCCGTGACCGGCAGGCTAAGCGACTGCGCATATTTGCCGGAACCCTTCTCCGGCATGAATTCGATACGGTCGCCGACCAGGTTCCGCCAGCCGAGTTTGACGAGGTCGGAGCGTCTGACGCCCAAATTCAGCATCAGGTCCATTGCAAGCCGGGCCATGGAGCCCAGCGGATAGGCTGCACGATAGCGCGCCAGCTCCGCTTCGCTCCAGGTGTGGAAGCCGGGCGACTTATGAATTTTGGTGACGCCGTTCGCGGGATTGAACGTCGCCAGTTCGGCGCTGATAGCCCAATTGAAGAGCGCCTTCAGATACTTTACCAGTTTGTCAGCCGCGCCCGGCGTGCCGCTGCGCTTCATCTGACTAGCTTCAATGTCGGATTTGCGAATCTTCTTGAAGGGCAGCTCGCCCACATTGCTGCAATAGCGATTGAGAACGCTCTTCTTGTCTTTCTGCGTGGCCGGAGACTGGCTTTGAAACGCCTTGGACCGATAATAGGTCTCGACAAGCCAGCAAACGGAGCCGGGCTCCAGTCTTGAAATAGGGACCGTCTTTTCACCACGATCGCCAGCCAGCACGCGATGATATTCCTCGGTAAATGCCTGGGTGACGCTGCCCGCCTCGTCCAGATAGGTAGACGTCATACGATATTTCGGCATGCCTGGCAGGCGGAGATAGAATCGCTCGTTGCCGTGCCGATCGATATCCCGTGAGCAGTATTTGAAGGGGACGCGCCGATCACCCGACCGCGTAATCAAACGGGTTTTCGCCATCGTCTTCTTCTCCGCTCAAGCCCTGTTCTTTGATGTCGTACCAGGACGCGCGGATTTCCTCGGCATCCCAACGGCGCAACGCGCCGATCTTCACGCCTTTCGGCATAAGGCCACGGCGAACCCAGTCGTCAAAGGTGCCCGTCGAGACGTCGAGAAGTTCCGCCGCTCGGACGCGGCTGACCGCGAATTTGTAGAGCGGTCGTGGGGTTAGCGCTTCAGCTTGCTGCTTCATGTGCTGCTCCTCAGGCTCTGGAGGCGCTATCAGCAAACGCCAAAGCCTTCTGCTTGGGCTCGACCATATTCGCCGCAAGATACTCATCAACGGCGTTTTCTGGCAGGAACAAGCTACCTCCGATCCGCACATGCCGGATTTCCTGCTTCGCAATCAGATTGCGAATGCGTGCAACCGGCCATCCAGAGCGGTCAGCGAGTTGTTTGGGGGACAAGAGTTGCGCCTGCATTGGAAATTCACCTCCAACTGATGATAGAATGATATGAACCCGAAAGAATCACATCAAGCTCAAAAATGCAACGCGATTATCAGAAAAATAATAACTCAGCGCAAGACACGCTGCTCATTCAGATGGGCAAACGTTTGGCGATGATCCGGGAAAACTCGGGATTGAAGCAGATCCCGTTTGCGGAAGCGCTTGAGGTCTCCCAGGGCGGCTACAATACCTATGAGCGAGGCCAGCGAGAGATACCCGTTCGCGTGCTGCGCGCGCTCTACACGAAGTTCAACGTCAATCCAGTCTGGATGATGACCGGGGAAGGCCGTCCCTACAATCGAGACACGGTCGATCTCTATCACGAGGTCACGAACCAAGTTGATGCCTTTATCGTGCGGGAAAACTGTCAGGTGGAACCGGACAAGCGCTTGAAGCTCATCCGGTTCCTGATCGACTACGCCGAACAACACGGCGAATTCACAGAGGAAATTGCAGAGAAATATCTGAGGTCAGCGATATGAGTAAATCGAGCTTTGAACAGAAAATCGAACAGGGTTTTTACACGATCGGGCGCCAGCGCGATCAATTGGCATCCGAAAAGCGAAAGTTGGCAAGGCAATTGCGCTATGCCCAGCATTCGGCCCGGCTTACGAGCCTTTCAAAGCAATACGATTTCGGGATGGTCTTCTTCGCAGCGATGGGGGCCGTTTCGCTCATATTGTTCGATGCAAACAGCGGCTCCGATGCTTGGTTGACGCCCGTGCTAGCCGTTTCAATGATGCTGCTTGGAGGCGCTATTGCCTTTAGAGGCAGGAAGATGCTCAATCGAATCCGGTATTTCCAAGAGCGCTTCGGCAACTGGCAATTTTGAACGGATGCACATTTTTTCACCCGATACGGTTGCCATTTTCCCGCGTCCTACCGGGGCTGATTATGAAGCAGCAATCAGAGTTTGGGTTTTTCTGCTTCCCGCATGATAGCACCGGGATCAGCGCCGATTGCTCTCGCGATTTCGATAAATTCAGCAGCATCCAGTCGACGCTCTGACGTTTCAATTTTGGAAACAAAAGTCTGGCGCTGACCAATGCGTCGCCCAACGTCAGCCTGAGTAAGGCCGGCACTCTTCCTTGCCGAGATCAATAGCTCGACAATGCGATGATAAATCTCAGGTGAAAATGAAGGCAAGGTGGGCGCCAGTCCAACAATAGGTGGCACCTCTAATAAAACCGACTTTCGGATACCCCAAAATCGGGTATTATGCTCTTAGATGTTTCGAGCCCGCCTTTCTATCTCGTGGAACCACACCGAAGGCGGCTAAGAAAGAGGAGAGTTTGGTGTCGGATAACGATCGTTCCCCTAGTTGCTGCTCGACGCTTGTCGCTAACAGTGTGGATTTCAGGACGGTGGACGATGTTACGGAGTTGGCCAGATCAATCTTTGGAAGTGAGGCCGCAACAGCGATCGCCTTTTGCGGGATTGATGCTTACCTCAACGATGAGGAGCTAAATTTTCGTACGTATGTGAGAGTATTCCGCAGGTTGCAAAACTAGGTGGCATGCCTTCGGTGAAAAAATTGCCCCATTATAATGGATTGAAAATTGGGATTATTGGTGTTAATTGATCCATTGAAAGGGTCGATTAATGCGCCTAACGCTCCAAATCCATTTTGATGATGAGT
Source organism: Agrobacterium sp. a22-2 (assembly GCF_012276985.1). Lineage (GTDB taxonomy): Bacteria > Pseudomonadota > Alphaproteobacteria > Rhizobiales > Rhizobiaceae > Allorhizobium. The sequence continues at coordinate 133,116 of NZ_JAAXMM010000012.1, forward strand.
GGCATCACGCTGCGACGCTAGAACTTAAGAACGACGCGGCCGGCTTCCAGGGCGCATCGATCGTCGACTACGATCTTGACTACTTCGTCACTGTGGCATCGGCGGAGTTTGCGGCTGGAAAGACGGTTCGTGACCATCGCGCCTTGTCAGTCCGCTATCCCGTTGATCTCGAAAATCGATATAGCCGCAGCTGGCCGCCGTTCCTCTTGGATCTCATGCCACAGGGACATGCAAGACGGAAGCTTGCCGAGCACCTCGGGCTCGCTGAAGGATCGCGCGCTTCTGATCTCCCGCTGCTTCTGCGATCGGCGACGGGCGGCATAGGCAACACCCGCATCAAAGAAGCGGCAGAGGCCGAAACGGAACGGCTGCGCGGGGTTGAGCGCCAAGGGGTTACAGAGGCGGAAATCCTTGAGCGGTCGGATCGCTTCATGGAAGTCGCCGATCGCTTTGGAATGCTCGCCTCCGGCTCAAGCGGCTTGCAAGGCGAATGGCCGAAGGTCTCGATGACCCAGGCGAATGACGGGCTCTATTATCCTGACAGTTTCGTGACCGATGGTGAGGCCGTGCGCCATGTCATCGTCAAGCTGGTACGCAGCAACGAGCCTGTGGACCGCCTAATTCTCGAAGGCGAATCCCTCTATTCGCGTATCGCTCAAGAGATCGGTCTGAATGTCAGCGAGCCTTCGACCTATGCCGAAGGCGTCCTGATGATTCCCCGTTTCGACCGGAAGAAGAAAGAAAGCGGCGGAACCGTCCGGCTGGGCCAGGAAAGCCTCGTGTCCGCGATAGGCGTTGCCGATTTCGGCCATGTCGGGACACATGAGGTCTATATCGACGTTTTGCGCCAGTATTCGGCGGATCCACTCTCGGACATAGTCGAATACCTAAAGCGCGACATCGCCAATCTGGCGCTCGGCAATCCCGACAACCACGGCCGAAATTCAGCTCTCAGCAAGCATCAGGACGGGACGACCCGACTGTCTCCACTCTTCGATTTCGCGCCTATGCGGCTCGCCAAGGAAGGGATCGTTCGCTCCACACGATGGGCCATCATGCGTGACGGTGGTCGCGATCATCTTCCCGACTGGAAGCAGATTTGCGCTACACTGATGCCTGATCCTGCAGAGCAGAAAGCGCTTATAGCTGCGCTTTCTGCGTATGCGGAACACGTACGTCGAGCGCCGGATATAGCGAAAGACATGGGCGCATCTTCGGAAATTCTGGAGCGTGCCATGGCGCGCTGCATTGAGATTGCAGACAGCGTCTCGTCGGCGTGTGCGTAATATGGAACGGAACTGACATATGGCACGCTGGAAAAAGCCTACCAAAGAGGAAATTCTGGAGAACCGTCGAAACCTGTCGGAGCGAGCGCGCACTGGCGATTTGCAGTTACCTGGAGCCGTCGTGGAAATCCGTAGAAGCTTCGGGATGACACAAGAAGAGTTTGCGAAGACGCTTGCACTGACGCGACGGCAAGTGGCTGAAATCGAAGCCGGCACGGCGAACCCGACGCTTGAGACGTTGGATAAGATCGGGCGGCTATTTGGTTTCGGGGTTGGCTTTGTTCCTCGGATCAGAGGACCTCGATAGCGCGCGCAGAATAGCTGAACGAATTGCGCGAGCGTGTTAGGCCCCGGTTGAACCCCAGAGATATAGCGACGAGCTATCGTTACAAAATTCGTCAATCAACCTCTTCGCCTCTAAACTCAATTACCCGCATTTCGACGTTGCGATTAAAGGTTTTGGAAAATGTGTCTCGTTCCACTGTTTCTTCGTCGCGCGATGAGCAGATAGCCTTTGTCGGAGATCATGCTCCAATGCTGCAATGGGGACGCCCTGGGCAGAGACATGTTGATCTGAATACCATACCGTCTAACAGCTTTTGGCCGCCGGACTAAAGGCCTTCCCGGTCGACACCGGTGGACACTTGGCTCAGCCTTCTACGAGCTGGCACAGAAGGTAACCGGGTCCATTATCCCGGCCGTTCCGAAGGAGCGATCTAAGGGGGCGCACTTATACGTCGCTAACGCGACGTCCTTGCTTGAACCGTCTAGTGGCCATCCCCTCCGCCGAAACAAGCGTTCTTGTGCGAAATCGGGAAGGAACTCCGCCGTTGCCGTCTCACGTTTTTCCGCCAGCATTGTCGGCCGTGGTTCCGGCGGTAGCGCCGTGATGTTGGCGGCCCACCGGCACTGCGCGAAAATGGAGTATGAGCGGGAAGACCGCACGATCGACTACGCGCAAATAGGGCTTTGGATCTGAGGCGTCCGGTCCCATATGACAAGACGTTGAGAAACGATGCTGGCAAGATCTGTTTATATACTTTGGGCAGGAAGCGCTGACGACAGAAGCGTGAAGACTGAATTGGGCGACCTTGCCGCGGAGAGATTTGGTGAATGCACCTGTTGCCAATTGTGGGGGGAGGCCGGTCGGCGTTCCTGAATATTACCGGCGACATGAGCGCGACTTAGAGGAGCGAGGTCAATCCGCCTGAATACCAAGCGCACCGTAAAGGTGTTCAAGCATGCCGAAGCCCTGGGCAGACGAAAAGCCAGGGACTCAGGCTCTTCCCAAGGTGATCTGTGAGAGCGGTTCAGAGAAACGGCAAACCCAAATTAGCTCACGTTTCACTAGCCTATTGGGATCTGCGATCCTCATCATAAATATGTTCTCGTCAGTATGAACCTGCGCAGGTATTCATATGGTTGCGAGTGTCAAAGGCCTATCCTTGACGTCTTGTGGTTTTCAGTCGGAAAGCAGCTGACGGTTGTGTGAGGAATGGTCGAGATGGCAACGCATAGTTTGTTCTGGGCCAAGACGCGTCTCTGCACACCGTTTGCGGATGGGCCGCATGCGCCTTACAAACCAGTCGGCCACCATCTGTTGGATGTGGCGGCGGTGGCGGGTCGGTATCTGGTGCTCAATCCGGGGCGGTTGCGGCGCGAAAGCGCGATATCAGGGCTTTTGCCGGACCAGCACGTCCTGTTGTGCACGGCGCTGGCCGCATTGCACGACCTTGGCAAGATTTCCCCGTGGTTTCAGGCGCAGTCGCCGTTATGCTGGCCGGCCGCCGCACTCGGCGCCATGCCTGCTGCTGGTCGGCCGATCAGCCATTGGCAGGCGACTGCGGTGCTTTTCGGCGATGTGCAAATACGCCGGACGCTGCAGACGAAGCTGCCGGAATTCGCGCTTGGCGACCAGATGATCGCGGCCGTCGCCGGCCACCATGGCAAGGCGCCGGATAGCAACTATCTCGGCGGCAATGCAGGTTTCCATCGCGCAGCTATCGGCGAGCCGTGTGTTGCCATAGCCGACGCGCTTTGCGAGGAGATCTTGAAACTTTTGCTGCCTGCGCCGATCAATGAGCCGGCCGCGCTGCAGATCGAGACGTTTTCCTTCAGCCTCAATGGCCTGATCACGCTGGCCGACTGGGTTGGCTCGGACAGTGAAGCTTTTCCCTTTGAAGATCCTGCTATGCCGCTTGCGGACTATTGGCTGCTGGCTCTGACACGGGCGGATGCGGCGCTGCGGTCGAAGGGCCTTGTGCCGGCCAAACCGATGGCGACTCCGGTTCTCTCCCATCTGTCGCCGCGCGCAGGAAATAATCCGAGGCCGATGCAGAGGAAGGCGGCCGAACTGGTGATCGGTGATCGGCCGCAGCTGATCCTGATCGAAGACGGTACAGGGTCCGGCAAGACAGAGGCCGCTCTGCTGCTTGCGGCGCGGATGATGGCGGCCGGGCAGGGCGAAGGGGTCTATGTGGCGCTGCCGACCATGGCGACCGCCAATGCCATGCATGAGCGGCTGGACGCCGCTTTGGCGGGATTGTTCGACGAAACAGGAGGACGATCGACCTCGCTCGTGCTGGCCCATGGCAAGGCTAGCCTGGCCATGGCGCTTGATAGCCTTGCTGCCGGTGGAGACGCTGGCCAGGGGCGGGAGGAAGCGGTCTCGCAGCGTTTCAACGCCTGGATCGGCGACAGTCGCAAGAAGGCGTTTTTTGCCGATGCCGGGGCAGGCACCATCGACCAGGCCTTTCTGGCTATCCTGCCGAAAAAACACCTGACTCTTCGCCAATATGCGCTGGCCGGGCGAATCCTCATTGTCGATGAGGCCCATGCCTGTGATGCCTATATGGGTGAAGAGCTGAAGACGCTGGTAGAGATGCAGGCGCGGTTCGGCGGCTCCGTCATAATCCTTTCGGCGACGCTGGGTGAAATGATGCGCCGCCAGTTGATTTTAGCATTTGCGCGCGGCAGGGGGATAAAAAACCGCCATATCGGGCCGCTTGAGCGCTGGGCTCCCTCACAGGCCTATCCGCTGCTGACCCGCTATGCCGGGGGCGAGCGGATCGAAGAGATGCCGGTGGAGGCGCTCGCTTCGCTGTCGCGTCGCGTCGGCATCGCGCGGCTCCCGGATCGCGAGGCGAGCCTTGCGCTGGCACTTGAGGCGGCCAAGCGTGGCGCCTGCGTGGCCATCATCTGCAATGCGGTCGATTCGGCGATTGCTGTCCATGCGGCGCTGGCATTAGCCGGCCACCCGGCTGACCGGTTGACGCTGTTTCATGCCCGCTTCGCTGTTGGCGACCGTATGGCGATCGAGGAGAGGGTGTTGCAGCTGTTCGGGCCTAAGAGCGGGCTTGAGAGGCGCGCCGGCCAAATCCTGGTTGCCACCCAAGTGGTCGAGCAAAGCCTCGACCTGGATTTCGACGTTATGATTTCCGATCTGGCGCCCGTCGACCTGATGATCCAGCGCGCCGGGCGCTTGTGGCGCCACAGCCGAGACGGGCGTCTGGTTCCCGCACCCGTCCTGCACGTCGTCTCGCCCGAGCCCTTGATGGCGACCGATGCCGATTGGCTCAAGGAGACGCTCGGACCGGCGGCCTATACCTATGATCTGCCCGGTGTGCTCTGGCGCACGGCGCGTGACCTCTTTGCCCGCGGACGGCTGGACACGCCGGAAGACCTGCGGCGGTTGGTCGAGGCGGCCTATCGGCCGGAGGGTGATGACCTGCCGGATGGCCTTCTCAAGGCCCATGATGCATCGCTTGGCAAAGGCCTGGCCGAAAAATTCCAGGGCCAGCACAACACGATCGATCCACGTGCGGGTTATGCCGGGATGCGCGAGGTGTCCGCTGACGAGGAGATCGGCACGCGGCTCCGCGAGAAAAGCGTCACGCTGCGGCTGGGGAAGAAGGCCGGCTCGACGCTTGCGCCACTCGTCTGCCGGCAGGGGGCCTCTGAAGCGATGAACTGGGCGCTGAGCGAAATTTCCGTCCGCCACCGATGGCTGGCTGGCAAAGGCAACTCCGACCACTCCGCTCTGCCGGCCTCCGCCGATCCGGCGGCTGTTGATGCCGTGCGCGCAGCTTGGCCGGAATGGGAGCGGTGTATGCCGCTTTACGTGGTCGGCGAGGATGGCGGGTTGATGACCGTTGGACAGGATGGGCTGGACTATGATGCGCAAACCGGCTTGAGGTGGCTGGAGGAACATCAGGCGCCGGGGGATGGTCATCGAACCGCCAACTAAAGGCCGGCGAACAGCCCCATTAGCCGCCCGATAAGAGCCTACTGAGGCAGTAAAACAGGGGGCCGAAAAATTGGTGGACAAACCCATGGGGAAATTGTTCAACGGATTCATTGGTTTCCAGGAAGAGTGTTCCCCGCATGCGCGGGGATGAACCGCGATGTGCAGAGCAATATCCGGCAGGAGATTTGTGTTCCCCGCATGCGCGGGGATGAACCGCCTGCTTTAGCCACCGGCGGCCCTGCCCATTTGTGTTCCCCGCATGCGCGGGGATGAACCGGTCAATCGGGATATCCGCATACTTGACGACGAGTGTTCCCCGCATGCGCGGGGATGAACCGCTTGCAAGCGTGGTCGGTGACCGTGATGGACGGTGTTCCCCGCATGCGCGGGGATGAACCGGTCAGCAGATAGACGGCACCGATCTCGAATTGGTGTTCCCCGCATGCGCGGGGATGAACCGCAACCGGATAAACAGGCACGCCGTCACGTAGCGTGTTCCCCGCATGCGCGGGGATGAACCGCCGACGCGGTGTTCATCGACGCGGGCTATGGCGTGTTCCCCGCATGCGCGGGGATGAACCGAAAACAGGCGAACCATCGTGGGTGTGGCGCCGGTGTTCCCCGCATGCGCGGGGATGAACCGCGCTGGGAGATCCTGGCCGACAACCGCAACAGGTGTTCCCCGCATGCGCGGGGATGAACCCCGCTAGGCGTGCGCCCGACCATCGCCTCAGCGGTGTTCCCCGCATGCGCGGGGATGAACCGCGCTACCCGGCACCTTAAGCTGCAGAACCGTCGTGTTCCCCGCATGCGCGGGGATGAACCGCGTGCCGGTGCAGATCAGCCCCAGATGCCAGTGTGTTCCCCGCATGCGCGGGGATGAACCGTTGGCGTTCATGCTGCGCCGCCCATTGCAAAAGTGTTCCCCGCATGCGCGGGGATGAACCGGCAGGCACAGCCGTGTGCAGGCGACAGCGACTGTGTTCCCCGCATGCGCGGGGATGAACCGGCGCAACGTCGCGCGCCAAGATCATTGACAGCGTGTTCCCCGCATGCGCGGGGATGAACCGTTTCCGGGCCGGTCTTGCAAGTGACGGTCAGCGTGTTCCCCGCATGCGCGGGGATGAACCGGTTCAATCCGTCAACATCGCTGAATTGCACGTGTGTTCCCCGCATGCGCGGGGATGAACCGAAATGAAATGACCGACAAACTTTCACCAACAAGTGTTCCCCGCATGCGCGGGGATGAACCGGGAAACACTCATGTTTGTTGTCTACACCGTCAGTGTTCCCCGCATGCGCGGGGATGAACCGGGGTAGGCCGTGGCCACTTTCATCAACCAGCCGTGTTCCCCGCATGCGCGGGGATGAACCGCCGCCAGACCCTGAGGACGGGAAGTCACCAAAGTGTTCCCCGCATGCGCGGGGATGAACCGGACGCATCCATCTCGATCACAGTCGATGCGTCGTGTTCCCCGCATGCGCGGGGATGAACCGTCGGAAGACAAAGGCCGCAGCCTAAGCGAAGCGTGTTCCCCGCATGCGCGGGGATGAACCGGCATAGAGGCAGCGGTCAAAGTGGCCGACCGCGTGTTCCCCGCATGCGCGGGGATGAACCGACCGATAACTTTCTGGAACTTTGCATAATCGCGTGTTCCCCGCATGCGCGGGGATGAACCGCTCACGACGAGAATATTCTTCTGCGCCTTGCCGTGTTCCCCGCATGCGCGGGGATGAACCGGGTGGGCCTGCGCGTCCTGTGTTTGACACCACGTGTTCCCCGCATGCGCGGGGATGAACCGGATCATCAGGTCCAGTAATGTCGCTCCTCGTCGTGTTCCCCGCATGCGCGGGGATGAACCACCGCGATGGATGCCGGGCATAGCGATGGTCAAATGTTCCCGGCGTGCGCCGGGACAAGCTCATTGTGAAGCCACTCTTTTCGTGGCAGGTCTGGTGTTCCCCACATACGCGGGGATGAACCGATGTGACCGTACACGTCCGCAAGCGATCCGAGGTGTTCCCCCATGTGCGGGGATGGGCCGTTTGTTAGCCGAAGGCGTTGACCTTGGCCGTGGCGTTACCCGCAAACGCGGGTGCTAAATTTGTAAGCCGTAGGCTAAAAAGGCCCCTTGACACCTCGCAACCCAGGCGGATAGTCTTTGCGGGTATTCAATTAAAACTATAGTATTAGCATCAATACTGAACACTTCGGGGGGGGTGTCTTCATGTCCGATGAGTCGTGCGCTTTTAATCTTATCGCCGATGCTTTCTTTCCGGTCGCCACCGTGTCCGGCGCCCGGCGCTGGCTGACATTTTCCGAGTTGCGGCAGGAGGAGGGCGATTATCCCGTCGCTTTCGACTGGCCGCGCGGCGATCTGAATATCGCGGCCTTCGAATTTGCCGTTGGTGTGCTGGCGCTGGCCTACCAGCCGGAGGACAATGCCGACTGGACGGCGATCTGGCGCGGGCGCAGCGATATCGATCTTGACGAACGGCTGGCGGCGCTCGCCTTCGCCTTCAACCTGACCGGCGATGTTGAGGGCATGGGGCCACGCTTTCTGCAGGATTTCGGCGCCATCGATGGCGAGGCCAATGATATCGAGGCGCTGTTCATCGATACGCCCGGCGTCAACGGCCAGAAGAAGAATGCCGACCTCTTGACCCATCGCGGCCGGTTTCCGGCGCTGGGACTGAAGGCGGCGGCGATCGCGCTCTATGCGTTGCAGCAGTTTGCGCCGTCGGGCGGCAACGGGCATCGCACATCGTTGCGCGGCGGCGGACCGATGACGACGCTGGTCTGGCTCGACAGTTTGGACTCTTCGATTCCTGCACCGCTGTGGCGGGTGTTGCTGGCCAATTTACCGTTGTCGAGCAAAGGGGCTGGCTATCTTGATGATACGTCACTTGAACGTGCACTACCTTGGTTGGCCGCGATAATCACCCCACCAGGGAAAGAGGCACCAATGGTTCCTCAGATGGATGATAGGGTGCATGCGCTGCAAGCGTTTTTCGGCATGCCGCGCCGAATCAGGCTGGATATCGCTGGCCATGGTACTTGCCCTTTGACGGGTGAGGCTGGGCCCTTGGTCACTGGATTTTTCCGTAGCGTCTGGGGCGTGAACTATGACTCAAATGCTTGGCGCCATCCCCTTACGCCGTATAGGCAGAAGGAACCAGGGCCTACCTATTCTGTAAAGGTGAAAACCAGCCGCTTTGGTTATCGCGACTGGGTGGGCGCCGTGATAGGGCGTAGGCAGAAGCTTAATGCGTTTCCAGCTGAGCCGGTGGCCTCGCTCCTTATCCGCTCCGAAGCCTTTCGGCAGAGTGGCTTCAAAGCCTCCCGCATAGTTGCCGCCGGTTGGGCGGTGAGTAGTGCGGAAGCGAATTGCTTCCTGCAATCCGCACAGCCGCTGCATCTGGCCGAGGATGCCGCCACAGCCGACGAACTCGCTAGGCTGGCGATCGCTTTTGCCGATGCAGGCGATGCGGCGGCGGGCATCCTGCGGGGTAATCTGAAGCTTGCCTTGTTTGGCGACGGCGCCAAGACCGCGACCGACAGCGGCGTGTTCGAGGAGGCGAGTGACGCGTTTTTCGAGCGCACCGAGGATGCCTTTCATGCGGCGCTTGAGGCAATCGTCTCTGATCATCCACCGGATGGGCAGGTGAGCCGCAAGCGTTGGCTGATGTTGATCCGCCGCAAGGCGCTCGATCTGTTCGACCTGCATGCAACGGTGCTTCTGGCTGAGACCGCCGACATCAAGGTGGCGATGCGCGTGACCGAGGCCTATCGGCGGCTGCGCGGCGCGCTTGGCGAGGTCGGCAAGGTTGCAACGGCGTTGGGGATCGATCAGCCGATCGCGCCGGAAAAACCGAAGAAATCCCGCAAGGCCGCCGAGGAGGCACGCGCATGAGCAAGACGCCCGATCTGGATATTGAAGTGCAGGCGCTCATGACGTGGTGGCGGTCGCTTTATCCCGATGCGCAGACGGGGCGCCGGGGCGATGCCGGTGCGCGCGCCGCCATGCGCCGGGCCGACAGCCCGTTCCAGGCGCTGCTGCTGCCGGCCTGCCATGATCTTCTGAGGCTTTTGCGCGACAAGGGCGTTTCGCCGGGCCGCATGAGCGATGCGCATTTGAAGCGCATCGCCATGGCTGCGGCGGTGATCTGCGAATGCCGGGACGACCGGACCGGCCCCAAATCCTTTGCCAGCGCGCTGGGTGCTGCATCGGAGGGCGAACGGGCGCCCCTATCGCCGCTCCGGTTCCAGGCCCTGATGGCCACGATGGACCGCGCTGACGGCACCGAGCAGATGACGGCGCTGCGCCGGGCGCTCGCCCATGCGAAGGACGCGCCGTTCAATGTGCGCGGGCTCGTCAGGGATCTGCTGGTGTTTTCGAACGAAACCCGCATTCGCTGGACCTTCGACTATCACGGCACGAACCGCGAGGTACTGCCCGCCGATCCCATTTCCGAGGCCGAGGAGACCCTGTCATGAGCCGCTTCCTGCAATTGCACATCCTCACCGAATATCCGGTGTCCAACCCCAATCGCGACGATCTCGGGCGGCCGAAATCGGCGCTGATCGGCGGCGTGCCGCGCCAGCGTATCTCCAGCCAGGCGATCAAGCGGGCAATCCGCATCCACCCGGCCTTCGAGGCGGCGCTTTCCGGCCATACCGGCAAGCGGACGCAGCGCATGGGTGAGGAGATCATCGCCCATCTCGAAGGGCTCGGCGCCGACACCCAGCGGGCCGTTGCCATCGCCAAGGAACTCGTGCCGGTGTTCGGAGCGATCGAGGACAAGAAGGATGTCGACAAGGCCCGCACCAAGCAGCTTGCCTTCGTGTCTCCGGATGAGCGGGCTGCGGCCTTTTCACTGGCCGAGAAGGCGCTTGCCGGTGGCGATCTTGCCAAGGACAAGAAGGACCTGGCCAAGCAGGTGATGCGGGCAGCCGATGGCGCCGTCGACATCGCCATGTTCGGCCGCATGCTGGCCGACAATGCCGATCTCAACCGCGATGCCGCCGTGCAGGTGGCCCATGCGATCACCGTCAACCGGGTGACGATCGAGGACGATTTCTACACCGCCGTCGACGATCTCAAGACGTCCTCCGAGGATGCCGGCGCCGGCTTTGTCGGCGAGGCGGGTTTTGGCTCCGGGGTCTATTATCTCTATGTCTGCGTCGACCGGCCGCTCTTGGTGCGCAATCTGGCCGGAGATACGGAATTGGCGGCGCGCGGGCTCGACGCACTGGTGCATGCGGTCTCGATGGCGGTCCCGGGCGGCAAGATCAATTCTTATGCCAACCACACACGCGCCAAGTTCATGCTGGCCGAAAATGGTGACGGCCAGCCGCTCAACCTGTTCGGCGCCTTTACGAAGCCGATGGCAGGCCCTGATTTCGTTGGTCAGGCGATTGAGGCGCTGCTCAAGGAGCGCAATGCCTTCGCGGCGGCGTACGGGCAGACCTGGGCAGAGGAGAAGAGGTTACAGGTCGGGCAGAACGACACCGCGACGCTGGCCGAGGTCGCAGCCTTTGCCGCGGCGGGACTGTGATGCCATGCGGGAATGGCTGGTCATCTGCCTTCGGGCACCGCTTGCAAGCTTCGGCGACAATGCCGGCAATGCCGAGCGTGATACGTCCGACCTGCCGACCCGTTCGGCGCTGATCGGGCTGGCGGCAGCAGCTCTCGGCATCGAGCGCGAGGACGGACCGGGGCAGACGCGGCTGGCACGCGAGCTGGTGACCGCGGCGGGTCTCTACGAGCGCGGCCATCCGCTCGCCGATTTCCACACCTTCCAGTCGCTCAACCAGGCGGGGAAGGGGGCTGCCACCCGGGCCGAAGCGCTCAGCAAGACCGCGCATCTGGAGACCTCGATCTCGCGGCGCCATTACCGTGCCGACGGTCTGTGGCAGGCGGCCTATCGCCTGTCGGGGAACGCTGACGATGGGGTGACGCTCGAGACGCTTCGACAGGCTTTTGAGGCGCCGCGTTTCGCCCTCTATCTCGGCCGAAAGTCCTGCCCGCTGTCGCATCCGCTGGCGCCGCGGATTCTCGCGGCAGACACAGTCGTGTCAGCGTTCCGGGCGCAGTTTGAAGCTGTCTCGCAGACGGCGGCGCGGCGCGGCACGCGGTTGCAGGTGGTCAGCGTCGAACAGGAAAATGATGGTCCGGCCAGCAACCGGTCGCGCGTCCACACGCGTCACGACGATCCGCGCGACCGTTCGAAGCGCTGGACGTTTGGCGATCGCCCGGAATGGCGTTTCACTATTGCGCCCGACAATCCGCAGGAGGGACAGGCATGACGGACACCGAACTGTGGTTCACCCGCGCCACTTTGCGGCGCGACGCGCCGGACCTGGCGCCGCTGGTCGGCCGCCTGCTGCCGGAGGACGGTGAAGAAGGGGAGAAACTGAACGCCGCGCACCAGTTGCTCTGGACGCTGATGCCTCAGGCGATGCAGCAGGCCGGCAAGCCCGGCCGTGCTGATGGCGGCGAGAAGGCCGCCTTTCTCTGGCGCGAGGCGGAACAACTGAACAGCTGGTACTTGCTCGGGCCGATGCCGCGCGACGATTCGCCGTTTTTTACCGTGGAGCCAAAACCCTATGGGCTTGCCCTGCAGGCGGGCAACCGGCTGTCCTTCGATCTGGTGGCCAACGCCACGGTCAATCGTCTGGTGGACCCGGAAAAAGGCCGCGACGGGCGAAAGCGCTGCGATGTGGTGATGGACGCGCTGAAGGCGCAGGAGAGGGCGACCGGCACCACGGGCGACCGCGCCGCGCGCCGCCAGAGCGTGGCCGCCGAGGCCCTGGCCGGCTGGCTTGCCGAACAGGGCGGACGCAACGGCTTTGCCCTTAATGGCTTCGATCTGGTGTCCTACCGCACGGTCGAGATCGACCGGCCGCGCGTCGGCCGCGGACGTGCCTCGCCGGCCAAGAAAGGGCCGCTGATGGGGGTTGGACGCATGCGCGGCCTGATCACCGTCACCGATCCGGCGGCCTTTGCTGCCAAGGTGGCGACGGGATTCGGGCGGGCCAAGGCCTTCGGTTGCGGGCTGATGCTGCTGCGCCAGGTGGAGTGAACCATGGTGGAGCGTCCGCCGGGAACGTCATTTATGCCGGGTGCCGCGCCGCCGCGGCCCATTCCGCTCAAGGATCGCGCCTCGATCGTGTTCGTGGAAAAGGGGCAGCTCGACGTTATCGACGGCGCCTTTGTTCTGGTGGATGCCAATGGCGTGCGCACGGTCATCCCGGTCGGCGGACTGGCGGCGATCATGCTGGAGCCGGGAACGCGGGCCAGCCATTCCGCCGTCGCGCTTGCAGCGCGCGCCGGAACCTTGCTGGTCTGGACCGGTGAGGCCGGTGTGCGCCTCTATGCCACCGGCCAGCCGGGCGGGGCGCGTTCCGACCGGCTGCTGTGGCAATGCCGGCTGGCGCTCGATCCGGACGCGCGGCTGAAAATCGTCCGGCACATGTTCCAGATGCGTTTTGGCGAGACCGCACCGGAGCGGCGCTCCGTCGACCAGTTGCGCGGTATCGAGGGTGTCAGGGTCCGCACCATATACCAGGGCCTTGCCCGACAATTCGGCGTCGACTGGAAACGTCGCGACTACGATCCCGGCAATTTCGACATTTCCGATGTGCCGAACCGCTGTCTGTCGGCGGCGACCTCCTGTCTCTACGGCATCACCGAGGCGGCCGTGCTTGCCGCCGGCTATGCGCCGGCCGTCGGCTTCCTGCATGCCGGAAAACCGCTCTCCTTCGTTTACGACATCGCCGATATCTTCAAATTTGAGACTGTCGTGCCGGAAGCCTTCCGCATCGCTGGCCTTCAGGCCAGGGGAAAGCTCGACAAGCCGGTGGATATGGCGGTGCGGCATGCCTGCCGGGACGCCTTTCGCCGGTCGAACATCCTGTCCCGTCTGATCCCGGCCATCGATGACGTGCTGCAGGCCGGCGAGCTTCCGCGCCCCGACGTGCCGGACGATGCCGTCGGACCGGCATTTGCCGATGCGCCGCCATTGGGGGATGAGGGGCAACGCGGATGATCGCGGTCGTGACCAACAACGCACCGCCACGCCTGCGCGGCCGACTGGCTGTCTGGCTGCTGGAGGTGCGCGCTGGGGTCTATATCGGTGTCTATTCCGCCCGGACGCGCGCAATGATCCGCGACCAGATCGAAACGCTGATCGAAGACGGTGATGCCGTCATCGCCTGGAGCGCCCCGACCGATGCCGGTTTCGATTTTGAAACATTCGGTCAGAACCGGCGGGAGCCGGCTGATTTCGACGGGCTGAAATTGGTTGCCTTCAAGCCACTGCCTTGACTGGAAGGCCTCAACACCCCGCCGAAATTACCTAGCGATAGGATGTGGGACTCCATATTTGCCGCCTATTTCCCGCTCTCACAACTCGGTGGACAAATGCCTGCGGGAATTCTTCAATAGAGTCATAATGTTCCAGGAAGAGTGTTCCCCGCAGGCGCGGGGATGAACCGATGACCGATCTGCAAACCGGCGCGCTCACTGAGTGTTCCCCGCAGGCGCGGGGATGAACCGATCGTCTTCAGGTCGCGAAGCCTGTCAGCGGCGTGTTCCCCGCAGGCGCGGGGATGAACCGACCATCGTATTGGCCTGGATGACGATCTGCAGGTGTTCCCCGCAGGCGCGGGGATGAACCGGAACCGGAACGATATATTTACCGCATCGTTACGTGTTCCCCGCAGGCGCGGGGATGAACCGCCGTACCTGTCGAATTACTGGATCGACGCGACGTGTTCCCCGCAGGCGCGGGGATGAACCCTTGTAGGCGGTCGTATAGGGGTGACAGTTTAGGTGTTCCCCGCAGGCGCGGGGATGAACCGCCAGTGCGACAATTCATGTCTCGCACCCATCGGTGTTCCCCGCAGGCGCGGGGATGAACCGGAGGAGAAGCTTCTAGCGCTCGGCCCTGTGCTGTGTTCCCCGCAGGCGCGGGGATGAACCGTCGTAACGGTCCTCATTGTTGAGCGTGACGCCGTGTTCCCCGCAGGCGCGGGGATGAACCGTATTCTGATTGGTCGTCAACCGAGACGGTAGAGTGTTCCCCGCAGGCGCGGGGATGAACCGGCGCAAATTCGCACGCTGTTAACGTCTTATGAGTGTTCCCCGCAGGCGCGGGGATGAACCGTGCAGGCCAGCCGAGCCTGTCGTTCCGGTGTGGTGTTCCCCGCAGGCGCGGGGATGAACCGCTGCTCGACGGCCGCTTGCTCGTCCAGGGAACGTGTTCCCCGCAGGCGCGGGGATGAACCGATGTAGCGCGGCGCATGGTGCGCTATCTGGGAGTGTTCCCCGCAGGCGCGGGGATGAACCGCAGGAAGCAGAGAAGGCCGGCAAGGTGGCGAGTGTGTTCCCCGCAGGCGCGGGGATGAACCGCACCACCTCGCCCCCATGCAGGCCATGTGGGAGTGTTCCCCGCAGGCGCGGGGATGAACCGGGCCGCGACGCGTCAACGGTCGGGAACTACATGTGTTCCCCGCAGGCGCGGGGATGAACCGTTTGCCGGGACGCCCACGACAACGCCAACATGGTGTTCCCCGCAGGCGCGGGGATGAACCGCCTAGACAATTTGTAAAGTTCGAGGCGCTGACGTGTTCCCCGCAGGCGCGGGGATGAACCGGAACCGTTCCAATTCGGCACTCTCAAGCGTTAGTGTTCCCCGCAGGCGCGGGGATGAACCGTCATTCGGAGCCGGCGTAGCGGTCGCGGCCAGGTGTTCCCCGCAGGCGCGGGGATGAACCGTCCCGTCCGGCGGGCTGTCGATCATCCCCAGCGTGTTCCCCGCAGGCGCGGGGATGAACCGCTTTTGTCGGCGTCGGGATCGCTCAGCCATTGGTGTTCCCCGCAGGCGCGGGGATGAACCGCCTCGCCAGCATCCGGGTCAGACCACTTCCGCGTGTTCCCCGCAGGCGCGGGGATGAACCGGTACGGCCTCTTGAGTAGACCAGTCCGTCTTCGTGTTCCCCGCAGGCGCGGGGATGAACCGTACAATAGCGGCCTGAAGACGGCCCTCAATCTGTGTTCCCCGCAGGCGCGGGGATGAACCGGAGACCAACGCCAACAACTCGAAAGAGACAGCGTGTTCCCCGCAGGCGCGGGGATGAACCGAGGTTGCGCAGCAATTTCTGTTCGCCATGGACGTGTTCCCCGCAGGCGCGGGGATGAACCGCGATCGACGTCCTGGGCGGGGGCGCTTTTGGCGTGTTCCCCGCAGGCGCGGGGATGAACCGGCGACCCATGCCGCTGGCACGTCCAGCTCGCTGTGTTCCCCGCAGGCGCGGGGATGAACCGCCGGTATCCCCGGCGATAACCGACGTTGACCAGTGTTCCCCGCAGGCGCGTGGATGAACCGCACTCGCAGCTTCCGCCTATATGGTGGGGCTTGAAGGGGAAGCTTACCTTCCCTCACAATGCTCCCTGTCGGACGGCTCGCTGTATGACAGGGGCCCGCCTTGCTCCCTTCAAATCGCCAGCCGTCATGACGCCCTCCGAAAATCGGTCTGTCGGGCGGTTTCATCGGCGATGTGGTCACGGCGACGGCTGAAAAATACGATCCAATCGAGTGCGCTCGGGTTTGCCTCGTCCGGTGGCCAATAGCCCGGCAAGGCATAGCCGGGCTTTCCGGTTTTCACCGTTCGCAAGCCCAAGATTTCGATCGATGGGAGCCCGTGACGGTGCAACCAAGTGCGCCATTGCTCGACCTGTTCCTCCTTGGTCTCAGGGACGAAAACGAGCGGGATGGCTCGCCGCGTCTCGACGCGCGGCGGGGCGTCCTCGCGCGGGTTAGGTTTATTTATTTTTTCTTTCTCTGGGTTTGGTGGACATATTTGTCCCCCTTCACCGGACACATCTGACCGCCTTGCCGGACGATTCTGACCGCCTTTCTCGGGGTAAAGGGTGACAACTTTGTCCGTCTTTTCGCGGGCGTCCGATGCGCGTAAAATCGACATCGCTGAGGGACGATATTCCGTGTTGTGCCCGACGCCATTTCCGCGCTGGACCTCGAACCATCCTTTGACCTCAAGTTCACGGACGGCGCGCTGAATGGTCTTGACGCTCTTGCCGGTCGCGTCGGCAATCGTTTGATAAGACGGCCACGCCTTCTCGGTGTGGCCGTTCAAATGCGTGGTGATGATGTGGAGCGCCACGGACCGCGCGCTGTCGCTCAAATCCTTGTCGCAGCTCAACTGCTGAAGCCATTGCAGCTTCACGTCCCGAAACGGCCGCGCCCCGCTCATGCGCGCCTCCCTAGTCGCAATATGACCGGGAAAGAAGGTGCGGAAACGGCGGGAAAAGGTGGGACGGCGGCTTTACTAAGCCATTGATTTTTATAAAATGGGGTCTTCGTCCCACACGGGGTTAAGCTGCTGATTTTCTTGGAATTCGGCAGGCCCTCCGGGCCCACCATTTCTTTTTTTACAGGCCGATATGAGTGAATGCGTGAATAAGCGGGTGGTGGTGCACTTCCCTGGGTTTGAACCGTTGGATGCACAAGCGCACTATGGCCGGTTCACGAGAACGGTCGAGTTTTCCGGGAAATTGTGGGATTTCTCCGCGGAGGCGGGAGCCTTCAATCCGGAAGAGGCACAGTCGGGTTTCGAGATCCTGTGCCAGGGGGAGGGCTGGAGGACGTCGAGCCGGATCCATATCTGCGACCACAATGCCCTTGTGCAGGACCTTAGCGACCGGCCGCTCCTGCGGCGGCTTGCCTGCGGCTTCCTGAGTGCGGCGCGGGTCGTGGGGCAAGGCGGGCTGTTTGGCTATTTCCGGCATGCCTGGCGGTTCGGCCTGTTCTTCGTGTTTCCCTTCCTGCTGGTCGCAATTGCGTTCGCCATCAGCCTGGGGCTGGCAGCGCTGCCGCAATGGCTGGGGCTGTCCGCCTGGCATTACTTGTGGAGCGTGCCCTTGGCGGGCGCGTTCTTTCTCGGCGCGTTCCTGCCCTTTTCCGAGCGCTATCATACGCTGCACCTGTTTTCCGACTGGGAGCTGGCCGTTGCCGTTGGCGGGCTCACCAGCCCGTCGTTGACCCGCTGGCTGGAGGAGAGCGCCGATCGGATGATGGGGGCGCTGGACGAGGCGGCGGATGAATATGTCATCACGTCGCACAGCATGGGATCGAGTCTCGCAGTCCATGTTCTGGGCATGGTGCTGGAGCGCAATCCGCAAGCGCTGGCCGGCAAGCGCGTCGTCTTCGTGACGCTCGGCGGCGCCATCCTGCAATGTGCCTTGCTGCGGCCGGCGGTGGTGCTGCGCCGGCGCATCGGCGCCATTGCCCGTTGCCCTGAAGTCACCTTTCTGGAGGTGCACTGCCTGACGGATGTCATTCATTTCTACAAGTCGCGGGTCGTGGCGCTTGCCGGCCACCCCGACGCGCCGCAGGCCGGCCTCTTGTTCATAAGGGTCCGGAAGCTGTTGTCGGAGGCGCGCTATAAAAAGATCAAGCGGGATTTCCTGCGGGTTCACCGCCAATATGTGCTGCATGCCGACCGGCGCGGTTCCTTCGATTTCGCCCTGCTGACGACGGGACCGTTTCCGGCCCACTTGTCGGTCGACTACGCCGAACGCGGCTTCGATGGCCGGGCGGCAGGCGTCGCGACGGCCGGATGAAACGACGCGGTCGAACGCGAGGCCCAATCGACGATGGCATGGGGCCGGAGGGGGCCGGGCAAGGTTGATCCGCTCAGGGCAGAAGAGGTTACCGGCCGATGGCGGCCTCTTCCAGGAACGGTTCCGGGCTTTCGACCTCGATCAGCCGTTTGCGTTCGATCACCCAGAAGCGATTGCCGACGGCGCGTACAAAGCTGCGATCGTGCGAGACCAGAAGGCAGGTGGCCTGGTGGGCCATCAACTCGCTTTCCAGCGCCTCCTGGCCCTCGATGTCGAGATGGTTGGTCGGCTCATCGAGCAGGTAGAAATTCGGCTCGGCCAGCCGCAGCACCAGCATGCCGAGGCGCGCTTTCTGCCCGCCCGAAAGCCGGCTGATCGGGCGGGACTGCATGTCGATGGTCATGCCGGCGCCGGCCAGTAGGGTGCGCGCCCGCTGGTCGCCCACATCGAACCGGCGGATGACCGTCTGTAGCGGCGTCTCGGCGTCGTTGAGATCGGCCAGCGCCTGATCGCCGTAGCCGAGCGCCAGTGACGGGGTAGCCCTGATGCCGACCTCGGCATTGTCGGGCGTGTCGATCGCCTGGCGCAGCCGGGTGACCAGCCGAGATTTGCCGGTGCCGTTCTGGCCGAGCAGGACGATGCGATCGCCCTGGCAGATGAATTGCTTGCCGGTCTTGAACAGCAGGGTGCCGTCCGGCGTTTGCACCGCCGCGTCATCGAGCGTCACCAGAACCTTGGTATGGGTGCCGCGATTGGCGAGCTTGATGGCACCGGCCGAGCGTTCCCTATGGGCCGGCTTTGCCGCGTCCTCCAGCCGTTCGGCGCGCTCTTTCAACTGCTTAGTCTTGACCACCAGCAGATCGCTGCCGGAATTGATGCCGATGTTCTTGAGCTTGGAGGCCTGCCGTCGCAACTGGTCGGCGGTCTTGATGTCGCGTTCATAGCGCCTGGAATCGGCGGCGTCGGCCTCGGCCAGCGCCAGGCGCGCCCGGGAATAGGGCAGGGCGAAGACCGGCGACTGGTCCGGCCGCAGGAAGAGCGTGCGGTGGGTGACGGCATCAAGAAAGGCGCGGTCGTGGCTGGCGACAATGACCGCCATATCGCGCGGCAGCATGTTCAGCCAGTCCTCAAGCGCTGCGAGCCGGCCGAGGTCGAGATGATTGGTCGGCTCATCGAGCAGCAACACATCGGGCTCGGTCACCCAGGCGCGGGCGAGCATGGCCAGCCGCTGCCATCCGCCGCTCAGCGCTTTCAGCGTGCGCCGGCGAAACGCCTCGGGCACGTCGAGCGATTCCAGCACGACGTCGACCCGCCAGCCTTCCGAGCTTGCGGCCTCCGGCGAAAGGGCATCGAGCACGGCATCGTAGAAGGAGAGATCGAAAAGGCCCAGTGGCACGTTCTGCTCGACATGGCCAAGGGTCAGGCCGCGCGCCTTGGTGATGTCGCCCTCAGTGGCGTCGAGCGTGCCGGCGATGCAGCGGAACAGCGAGGATTTGCCACGCCCGTTCGCCGCCACCAGACCGATACGGTCTCCGGCGTTGACGACAAGATTCAGATTGGCAAAGAGCGGGCTCGACAGGGTGATGCCGAGATTGCGGATATTAATGAGGCTCATGGGTGTTCTCTGGTCTTGACCGCACGATTGTCCGATGTCGGCACCTGGCCTGCATCGAAGAGACAATCGGGGGCGGATATCTACATTCGCAGCAACGCGAAGCCCAAAGGCTCGGTGCTGCAGGCCACGAAGGGCAGACCAGAAGGAAACTGTTGCGAGAAACGCTCTTCGGTCAGCCCTGCAAACGCATCTGCAGGGCGTTGACGGGGCCACGCTGCCGGTTGAACCGGAAATAATGATTGCGCACGTGACCCTCCTTTCTCGTTGAGTGCAGGCGCTAGGATAACCTCGCAGATCAAGGTCTGCAAGAGGTGCCTGGGCTGCGTCTCGTGGAAAGGAGGCGAGGGGCCGTCTGTGGGGCGGAACAGTGTGTTTTATGTCGGGGAGATATTCGGCGCTGCGCTTGTTTCCGGCAGCGCCAGGGTCTTCTGACGCCCCAGGTCAGGGCGTCGCGACAGGCTTAGAACTTGTCGGCGGACGGGAAGTTGACCGGGTCGATGCCGAGCGTGCGCAGGTGGCGGTCGGTCGGGCGGCGATGGCCTTCGACAGCCGCGGCGGCAGCCGATGCTGCGCCCAGAATGGCAAAGGCATGGCCGACAAAGGCGAAACGGCTCTTGGTGCGGGTAGACATGGCGTATTCTCTTTCTCGTACATTCGGACACGCTTAAAATGGGATTCCGTCCGGTTTTTTGCAATGCACAAGAGGGCAGGCCAGCCATGCAAATAGAAGAGGCCGGACTTTCGTCCGGCCTCTGGTGACTGTTGCATAAAGTCTGTCGCGTCCTAGTCTTCGTCGGCTGCCAGTTGCGACAGCACTTCGCCCTTGCCGCGGGCTCTGAGGATGAGCGGAATGATCAGTGCTGCGGCGGCGATGGTGAGCAGCACGGCGGCGACCGGCGAGGTGAAGAGCACGGTCCAGTCGCCCTGGCTGATCGCCAGCGCGCGGCGCAGCTGCTGCTCGGCCAGCGGCCCGAGGATCAAGCCGACCACCACCGGGGCGATTGGATATCCGAGAACCCGCATGACATAGCCCATGATGCCGAAGGCCAGCAGCATGCCGAGCTCGAACACCGATGGATTGGCGCCGATCGTGCCGAGCGTGGCAAACAGCAGGATGCCGGCATAGAGCCAGGGTTTCGGGATGGTCAGCAACCGCACCCACAGGCCGATCAGCGGCAGGTTCAGCACCAGCAGCATGAAGTTGGCGATCAGCAGGCTGGCAATCAGGCCCCAGACGAGCTGCGGATTGGTGGCAAACAGCAGAGGGCCGGGCTGCAGGCCATATTGCTGGAAGCCGGCGAGCATGATGGCGGCCGTCGCCGTGGTCGGCAGGCCGAGCGTCAGCAGGGGCACCAGCGTGCCGGCGGCGGAGGCATTGTTGGCGGCTTCCGGTCCGGCCACGCCTTCGATGGCGCCATTGCCGAACTCTTCCGGGTGCTTCGTCAGGCGCTTTTCGGTGGCATAGGACAGGAAGGTGCCGATCTCGGCACCGCCGGCCGGCATGGCGCCGATCGGGAAGCCGATCGCCGTGCCGCGCAGCCAGGGCTTCCACGAGCGCGACCAGTCGGCGCGGGTCATCCACAGCGAACCCTTGACGGCCTGCACGGTTTCCGGCCCGCGATTGCCCTGGGCGGCGATATAGAGCGTCTCGCCGATGGCGAACATGGCGACGGCCAGCGTCGTCACTTCGATGCCGTCCAGCAGGTCGGGAACGCCGAAGCTCAGACGCGTCTGGCCGGTCAGCTGGTCGATGCCGATCATGGCCAGCGCAAAGCCGATGAACAGCGATGTCAGGCCGCGTAGCGTCGAATCGCCGAAGGCCGAGGAGACGGTGACGAAGGCCAGCACCATCAGCGCGAAATATTCGCGCGGACCAAACACCAGCGCCAGCTTGACGATGAAGGGGGCGATGAAGGCGAGACCGACGGTGGCCAGCAGGCCTGCGACGAACGAGCCGATGGCAGCGGTTGCCAGCGCTGGTCCGCCGCGTCCGGCCCTTGCCATCTTGTTGCCCTCGAGCGCCGTGACGATCGAGGCGCTTTCACCCGGCGTGTTCAAGAGGATCGAGGTGGTCGAGCCGCCATACATGCCGCCGTAATAGATGCCGGCGAACATGATCAGCGAGCCGGCCGGATCGAGCTTGTAGGTGACCGGCAGCAGGAGCGCGACCGTCAAGGCCGGGCCGATGCCGGGCAGGACGCCGACGGCGGTGCCGAGCGTCACGCCGATCAGGGCGTAGAACAGGTTGATCGGCTGGAGGGCGACCGTCAGACCCTGCAGGAGAAATTCGAAAGTGCTCATGGCAGGTGCCCCTTACAGAACCAGTCGTTCCAGCGGTCCGGCCGGCAGCGACAGCTGCAGCAGACGCGCGAAGACAACCCAGACGACGAAACAGAGCACGATGCCGACCGGCAACGAGATCCACAGTTTGCGCTTGCCGAAGGCATAGGCGGTGGCGGCGAAGAGCACGCCGGTGGCGATCGAAAAGCCGGCGATCTTCAAGAGCAGCATCTGGGCCGCCAGGCCGCCGATGATCCAGACGACCGGGCCGAATTCCTGATGGTCGCGCGACGGAAAATCGCCGCGCAGGGCTTCTACTACCGTCCAGGCAGCCAGGAACAGCAGGCCGAAGGCGACAACGTAGGGCACGGTGGCCGGGCCGACCGGCGAATAGGCGGTCAGCGCTGCCAGATGGGAGGCATCCCACAGGATGACGCCGGCAATGGCTGCCAGCACGGCGGCGACGGCAAGCGCCGCCCCATCGGGGCGGCGTGGCGATGTGTTGGGGCGCTTCGTCCCTGTCATTTCACCAACCCGATCTCTTTCAGGATCGTCTCGGTGGCGGAGATATCCTTGGCGAGCTGTTCCTCGAAGGCAGCACCCGACAGATAGGTATTCTGCCAGCCCTTGGTCTTCAGGGTTTCCTGCCAGCTGGCCGATTTCACCAGCTTTTCGACATCACCGGAGATCGCGGTCTTCTGCTCGTCGGTCAGGCCGGGAGCTGCTGCGACCATGCGCCAGTTCTGCACCACGACGTCGAGGCCGGCGTCCTTCAGGGTCGGGGCGTCGATGCCGTCGATCTTGCTATCGCTGGAAATCGCCAGGATGCGCAGCGTGCCGGCTTTCACCTGGGCGTCGAATTCGCCATAGCCGGAAATGCCGGCCGAGACCTGGCTGCCGAGGATGGCGGCCAGTGCTTCGCCGCCGCCGGAAAAGGCGATGTAGTTGATCTTGGTCGGGTCGACGCCGGCCGCCTTGGCAATCAGGCCGACTGCGATATGGTCCGTACCGCCGGCCGAACCGCCGCCCCAGGATACCGAGCCCGGATCCTTCTTCAGCGCTTCGACGAGGTCGCCCATGGTCTGGAAGGGCGAAGAGGCGGGAACGACGACCGCTTCGTATTCGCCGGTCAGGCGGGCGATCGGCGTCACGTCCTTCAGCGAAACGGGCGACTTGTTGGTCAGGATGGCGCCGACCATGACATAGCCGCCGACGATCAGCGCATTGGGATTGCCGGCCGACTGGCTGGCAAACTGGGCAAGGCCGATCGTGCCGCCGGCGCCGGGCACGTTCTGCACCTGGACATTGCCGGCAATGCCTTCCTGCTGGAGGGACGTCTGCATCGAACGGGCCGTCTGGTCCCAGCCGCCGCCTGGGGCCGCGGGTGCGATGATGGTATAATCGGCAGCCAGGGCCGGCAGCGACAGGGCGCCGGCGATCAGGGATGCGAGAATGATTCTTTTCAAGGTTTTGTCCTCCGTTGTCGCGTCGGTGACGCGCGATTTGAAACATCGGGAGAGACTTGGCAGACAGGCCAGCGTGATCATGTCTTGGATTGGCTCCTCCCGAACCGTCTCGTTTATCCGCCTCCACGGATCACGAGATGGCACTATGCATCACATCAACCTGTCAGCAACCTGTCATTTGATTTTAATCGCAGGCCAGATCGTCGATGCATGACGATTTTTACCCGATCACCTTCTCGAAGAACAGGCTGATCGGCGACGGCTGGTACGAGCCGAATGGCCCGCGTTGCGTGTATCCGGCCCTGAGGTAGAGCGCCTGGCCATCGGTGTTCCTGGTGCCGACTTCCATGAGGAGGCGATCCATCCCGCGCAACGACGCCGTTGCTTCCACGGCCTGCAACAGAGCCTGCCCGACGCCGCTCTGCCGGAAGCGCGGATCGACGATCATGCGTTTCATTTCGGCCGTGCCGTCGTCGTTGTCGAACAGCGCACAACAGCCCGCCGCGATACGATCCCCAGTGCGTGCGACGAAGAGCGAGATATGGGGTGCCGACAGAGTCTGCGGATTGAGCGGTCGGCGGTAGGCGCCGGGGTAGAGCGCTTCGGCGACCTGATCTGAGAGCCGGAGGAGGGCCTCGACCTCCGTCTGCCGCGCATCTTCGATGTTGACGCTCAGTTCCATCGCCACCTGCCGAATCCAAGCCTGTGCCGAAACTATGCAGCTGTTGCCTCGCCGGGGGAAGCTCCGACGAGCTGTCAGTACCGGCTTCATCCAAGTGGTCGCCGAGGCTTGTGGCCGGGCTTTGCCGGCTCAGAGCGAGACGGCAAAGCGGATGCAGATCGCCAGCAGGAACAGGCCGAAGGCGAGTTCGAGTGTCCGGCGGGACAGACGATGGGCAAGGTTTGCGCCATAGGAGGCGCAGAGCACGCTGGTCGGGATGAAGAGGGCGGCGCCGATCAGCGACACGAAGCCAAGTGCCAGCGGGAATTGCACCGCGGCGATATCGGGATAGGCGGTAGCGCGGCCCCAGCCGGCATAGATGTAGCCGAACATGCCGGGAATGGAGACCAGCAGGCCGATGCCGGACGAGGTGGCGACCGCCTGGTGGATCGGCCGGCCGTAGAAGGTCAGGAACAGCGTCGAGAGCTGTCCGCCGCCGATGCCCATCAGGGAGGACAGCACGCCGATGACGATGCCGTAGGCTTTCATCAGCATGCCCTTCGGCAACTCGTTGCCGAGGCGCCAGCTGTCGCGGCCGAACAGCAGACGGATTGCCGAGAATCCGGCCACGGCGATGAACACGACCTTGAAGACCTCCGGTGGCGCATAGCGCGCCGCAACGCTGCCCAGAAGGACGCCGATCACCACGAAGGGTCCCCAGGTCCGTAAAACCGCGCCGTCGACCGCGCCTTTGCTGCGGTGGGCCAGGTAGGATCGCAGCGATGTCGGGATGATGATCGCCAAGGAGGTGCCGACGCAGAGCGGCATGCGCATCTCCTCCGGCACGCTGATGATGCGGAAAAGTTCGTAGAGGATCGGCACGATGACGGTGCCGCCGCCGACGCCGAACAGTCCGGCCAGAATGCCGGTCAGGCAGCCGGCAGCCAGCAGGGCGACGACGAGAAAAACAAGGTCGGTGATGGTGACGCCAGGAAACATGGGACTCGATCGATTTCAGGAAGCGGTGGAAGACGGATGGATGCGGGCAGTCGCCGCAAGGGACGGTATTCGACTTTATTGCGACTCAGGCCCGAGATGGCGCTGCGGCCGGTTGCCGCAACTGCGGTGGGGAGCCCGGTGGGCGAGCATGGCGGGGAGGTTTGCAGCTGTCGTGCAGCGAGAGCATGTGGACGCCTTTGCCGTTATGGTCTTGTGCGGATGGACAAACGCCAGACGGAGCTCGACTATCAGGTTCGTCCGATCGAAGAAAGCCGACGAGGCCATCCGCAAAGCAGTCTTCAGAGATATGTTCGCGGCCTCGCCTTGATGTTTGATCAAATGATCTTTAGTTGGTAGGACTCACGATGACAAGGCAGACTGGCATGAAAGCGGCAAGCAGATGACATGCGTTCGACCCGACACGCTGTGGACGAGAACCGGGGCGGTGGCACCAAATTACAGCGCGACGCCGCTGCCGGCGCGGGTCGATACGGTGGTGATCGGCGCTGGGTTTGCCGGGCTGACGGCGGCGCGCGAACTGGTGCGGGCAGGGCGGAGCGTCGCGGTGCTGGAAGCCGGCCTGCTCGGCAGCGGTGCGAGTGCCGTCAATGCCGGCTTCGTCGTGCCGAATTTTGCCAAGGCCGATCCGGCGGCCGTGCGGCGCCGTCTTTCACCGGCCAAGGCGGAGGCGCTTCTGCACCTGGTTGGAGCGGGTGCCGACAAGGTCTTCTCGATCATCGCCGAGGACGGCATCGATTGCGACGCGGCCCAGACCGGCTGGCTGCAGCCGGCCTATGGCGCCGAGATGGCGGAGGTGCTGCGCAAGCGTGCTGCGGACTGGGCGGCGATGGGCCGGCCGGTGCGGTTTCTCGATGCGGACGCGGTGCGCCGCGAAACCGGCATGGCGATCTATTCCGGCGGATTGCTCGACCCATCCGGCGGCACGATCCATCCGCTGAACTATCTCTACGGCCTGGCAGCCTCGGTCACCAAAGCCGGCGGATCGATCCGCGAAGGGGCACTGGTCGAGACCGTGCGCCGCAGCGGGGCTGGCTGGACGGTTGGCTTTGCTGGCAGCAGCATCGACGCCGAGAGTGTTCTGATGTGCACCAACGCGTTTACGGCGGGGGCGGCCGGCCGGATCGGGCGCACGGCGGTGCCGCTGCGCGTCTACCAGATCGCCACGAAACCGCTGGCGGCCGAAACGGTGGCGCGCATTTCGCCGCATCGCCTGCCGGTCGGCGACACCCGTTCGAACCTCTTCACCTATCGGCTGGATCGCGACAACCGGCTGATCAGCGGCGGCATGGCGATCATACCCCTCGGCGCCTTCGAGCGGGTCGGCAAGGCCGTGGTCGACCGGCTGGCGAGCGAGTTGCAGCTGGAAACCCATCCGGGCGTCGAGGTCGTGTGGACGGGCGTGGCGGCGATGACGCCGGATTTCCTGCCGCGCATCTATGCGCTGGGCGAAGGATTTTATGGCGGGATCGGCTGCAACGGCCGCGGCATTGCCATGACCGCGCAGCTTGGCCATGTCCTGGCCCGCATCGCCCTTGGCGATCCGGCGGCAGAGACCGCCATTCCGCTGGTGCGCCCGCGACGCCTTCCGTTTCACAGCCTCACGCCGCTGGTCGCCTCCGCGGCGCTGGCTGAGGCGCGGTTCCAGGACTGGCGGACGCGGTGAGCGGATCTGTGCTCATGAGCTGCCCCGTCAGGCCCGGGCAGGCAGTTCCGTCATGGGCGGCTGTCGATGAGGCTAGGAGCGACCTCCTCTTTCTTCGCGTTCGGGCTCGCTGAGCACGGTTCCGCGACCCCTTTTCCAACAGGACCTTCATCATGACATATCTGGCAAAGCGCATTACCACCGGCTCGAAGAAATCCTTCGGCATGTATGCCAAGGCCGCGGCGCTGGACGGCCGGGCCGGCGACCTCATCCATATGGAACTGGGCAGCCCGCATGCCGATACGCCGATGGCCATCAAGCAGGCGACCATCGATGCGCTCTTGGCCGGGCAGGTGCATTATTCGCATTTCCAAGGCTTGCCCCGGCTGCGCGAGGCGCTTGCCGCCAGGCTTCGCGACCGCAATGGGCTCGACGTCACCGCCTCGCAGATCGTCGTGACCAATGGTCTTACCCATGCCTCCTTCGCCTCCTTCATGGCGCTGCTCGATCCGGGCGACGAAGTCATCCTGCTCGAGCCCTATTATCCGCAGCATCTGGGCAAGATCGAGCTGGCCGGGGCAAAGCCGGTCTTCGCCAAGCTCGACGCGGCCAACGGCTTCTCGATCAAGGCCGAGCTGATCGAGGCGAAGATCACGCCAGCCACCAAGATGATCGCGCTGGTCAATCCCTGCAATCCGACCGGACGCGTCTATAGCCGCGATGAGCTGCAGATCCTGGCCGATATCGCCATCCGCCACGACCTCGTCGTGGTGTCCGACGAGGTCTACGAGGATATCCTGTTCGACGGTGCGCAGCATATCTCGATCGCATCGCTGCCGGGCATGCAGGAGCGCACGGTGTCGATGTTCGCGTTTACCAAGAGTTTTGCCATGGATGGCTGGCGGCTCGGTTATCTAGCCGCCCCCGCCGAGATGATCGACGGCATCCTGAAGATCACCGCCAATGACGTCACCCATGTCAACACCTTTATCCAGGCGGGTGCCTATGCGGCCGTCACCGGGCCGGCCGAAACGCTGGCGGAGCTCGTGCAGGAAGACAAGGTGAAGCGCGACATCGTGGTGACGCGGCTGAACCAGATGTCGGGCGTGACCTGCGACTGGCCGGAGGGCACGATCTACGCCTTCCCGAAGATCAGCGGCCTGGGGTTCACTTCGCAGGAACTGGCGGAAACGCTCATGGAAAAGACCGGCGTCGTGGTCGAGGCGGGCAGCTTTTACGGGGCGGCCGGCGAGGGGCATTTGCGGGTATGTTTCGGTTCGCAATCGACAGAGCGGGTCACCGAAGCGATGGACCGGCTGCAGCGTTTCTTCGGATCGCTCTGAGCTTTTCAGAGGTCTGGTGGATCAGAGGCTTGGCGGAGAGACCTGTCGCCGCTAACCTCTATTCGGTGCACATGTCCTGCAGCAGTTTCTGGGTGGCGGCGATGTCGTGCACCATCAGCTTGCCGGCGCGCGCCGCGTCATTGGCCCGGAACGCCTCGATCATCTCGTAGTGATAGGTGGAATAGGGGTGGATGACGCCGGCGCCGAGCTGCTGCTTCACCAGATCGGACAACAGCCGCATATAGGGTCCGAAGCGCAGCCACAGGGTGGCGATGAACTGCGGCAGGGCCTCGGAGCCGGAGATCTCGTAGATGGCGAAGTGGAATTCCTGGTTCTTGCGCAGCATTGCGTAGACCTGGCCGGTGCGGCCGAGTTCCTCGTGCTCCTGGGCAAGCTTCAGGCATCGGTCGATATCGGCGGCCGACATGTTCGGCGTGGCCAGTTCCGTTGCCAGTCCTTCGAGCGCGATACGGATCCGGCAGAGATCGTCCAGCCGCTTGCGCGAGATCGCCGGCACGCGCGCCGATCCGTTGCGGGCGATTTCAACGCCGTTTTCGGCCGCCAGCCGTCTCAGCGCCTCGCGCACCGGCATATGGCTGGTGCCGAATTCGGCGGCGAGCGAGGAGATCGTCACGACCTGGGAGGGCTCGAAGGTTCCCCACATCAAGGCGTGCCGCAGCTGTTCGTAGACGCCGTCCTGTACAGTGACGCGCGACGATACTTTCGACAGCCCAGCTTCGGATACCATGGTGTTTCTCCCCATACGACGTACCGTTCCTTGGTTAAGGTCACGGATGACGGATGGCAAGACTTTGGCTGCGCAGATTGGCCATGACGCTTGAAAGGGGGGCGAAGGCGTCGGTGACGGCTTTAGCCGGCCTTCATTTGGCGCCGCTTCATGAAGGCGGAGATCTGCTGGCCCAGTGCCATCACCACGGCGGCGGCAAGGATGGTCAGGGTGCCGACGGCCGGCACCTGCGGCGTGTAGCCGGATTGCAGCTTGGCGCTGACCCATTCGGGAATGGTCGAATCGGCGCCGGACGACAGCATGGACAGCGGGAAATTCGCCCAGGACAGCAGGAAGGCGAAGGTGAAGCCGGAAAAGATGCCCGGAGCCAGCAAGGGCAGGGTGATTTCACGCATCACCTGCCAGCGGCTCGCTCCCAGATCATAGGCGGCCTCCTCCACCGCCGGATCAAAGGAATAGACCTGGATGGCGATCACCAGCGTGGCGATTGGCGCGATCCAGACCAGATGGGCAAAGACGGTCGCCTGCCAGGAGGGCGTGATGCCGAGCGCCGTGAACCACAGCAGCAGGGCAAGGCCCAGCACGGCCTGCGGAAAGAGGATGGGCAGCAGAATGATCTTCTGGAACAGACGCCGGCCCTTCCAGTCGTAGCGGGCAAAGGCGAGCGCGCCGAAGAAGGCCAGCACTGTCGACAGGCAGGCGACGGCCACGGCAATGATGGTCGAGGTCCAGAAGAAATCGCGGATCGACAGGGACTGGAAGACTTCAAGATACCATTTGTCGGAATAGTTCGGCACCGGGAAGCTAAAATATTTGGAGCGCGAGAACGAGGCGAGCGCCATGGTGATCATCGGCAGATACATGAAGAGAATGAGGGCGGCCATGGCGCTGCCATAGGCGATGGTGGCGCGGCGGCTGAAATCGTTCATGGGCGTGTTCCTCTCATCCCTTGCGGCCGAAGATGGCGTCGAGATCGACGCGCTTGAACATGGCCAGTGCCAGCGAGCCGGCCAGCACGATCATCAGCATCGACAGGGCCGAGCCTTTCGGCCAGTTCTGCGCAAAGGTGAATTCCTTCTGGATGTCCTGGGCGATCATCACCACGGCCGTGCCGCCGAGCACCTTGGCCTCGGTGATGGCGCCGGCGGCGAGGATGAAGGTGATCAGCGCGCCGATCATGATGCCGGGCATGGCGAGCGGTATGTCGACTTCCTTCATGACCTGCCAGCGGCTGGCGCCGAGATCGAAGGCCGCTTCGCGCATCTGGGGCGGAACCATGGAGACGCCGAGGATCATCGGGAAGAGCATCATCGGCAGGTTGATGTAGACGAGGCCGAACAGCGTGGCGCTGAAAGTGTAGAGCATGGAATCGACCGGGATGCCGAAATAGGTCTGCAGGGTGCCGGAGACGACGCCGCCTTTGACCAGGAACAGCATCCAGCCCATCAGCCGCAGATTGTCGGCAACGAATAGGGGAGCGGCGAGGACCAGCGCCAGAATACCGGCCTTGCGGGTAAACACCCGCACCATGGCGATCGCCAGGGGATAGCAGATCACCAGCAGGATGGCGACGGTGGAGGCGGCCAGCTGCAGGGAAGCGAGAAAGGACAGGTAATAGCTGTCGGCAAAGATCGTGCGGAAATTTTCAAGCGTCGGCATCTGCAGGACGGAGAAGGTCTGCGGCGGCATGAAGGCGAAGACGAAGACCAGAGTCAGAGGTCCCAGAAAGCCCAAAAGCAGCAGAAGGCCGACCGGCAGGGCTGCCAGGAAACCGGGTTTCATCATGCCGCGGCCCAGCCGCACCGGCCAGGGCTCGGCCCGTGAGACCTTGCGCGGCAGGGCGGCATTGTGGCTGAGCGTTTCGCTTGCATCCGTCATACGCGACGTCCTTCGTCAATGCTGCTCATATCAATTGGCAAAACGGGCGGTCGGGAAGATGGTCGAGTCCTTGGCGTCCCAGGCGATCGTCACCCGACCGCCGCGGGCACTTGCCAGTTGCTGTTCGCGCAGTTTCTCGACCAGGAAGACCTGGGCATCGCCGACACGCACTTGATACTGCACTCGCGATCCCAGCAGATATTCATTGTAGACCACGCCTTCGAGCTTGTTGGCGGCCGGGGAGGCGGGGTCGTCGAGAAAGCGGATGTCTTCGGGGCGGATGACCAGCGAACCGCCGGCAAAGGCGTCGGCCACCGGCGGCGCGTGATAGGCAGCACCCGTTGCCTGGTCGATCACGGTGCCGTCCGGGCCGGGGCCGACGTCGAGAATATTGACCTCGCCCATGAATTCCGAGACGAAGCGGGTCGAGGGATTGCCGTAGATCTCGTTGGGCGTGCCGATCTGCACGAAGCGGCCCTTGTTCATCACGCCGATGCGGTCCGACATCACCATGGCTTCCTCGAGCGAATGGGTGATGTAGACGAAGGTCTTGCCGGTCTCGCGATGGATGTCCTTCAGTTCCTTTTCGAGGATCTTGCGCAGCTTGTAGTCGAGCGCCGACAGCGGCTCGTCGAAGAACAGGATTTCGGGATCGAAGGCCAGTGCCCGGGCGAGCGCGACGCGCTGGCGCTCGCCGCCGGAGCATTGCAGCACGCCCTTGCCGTAATAGCTGTCCGGCAGGCGCAATTGCGCCATCAGTTCCAGCGCCCGTTCCTTACGGGCGGCGGCTTTAACGCCACGGATCTTCAAGGGGAATTCGATGTTCTGGCCGACGGTGCGATGGGGAAACAGCGCCAGGGACTGGAAGACCATGCAGGTTGGGCGCTTGTTGGCCGGCACGTCGTTGATGCGTTCGCCGCGCAAGAGGATATCGCCATTGGTCGGCTTGTCCATGCCGACCAGCATGCGCACCATGGTGGTCTTGCCGCTGCCGGACGGGCCGACGATGGTGAAGAACTCGCCCTCGCGGATATCCAGGCTGATGCGGTCGACGGCCGGGAATTCGCCGAAGAACTTGTCGACGGCACGCAGCTGGAGAATGGGCAGGGGCGTTGCGGATGCGATGTCGGCGGTGGCTGCTGTCATCATGCGGTCCCATCGGTCTGTTGAGCAGGGTCAGAACGGTGGGGAGGCCGGGAGCGCCGGCCTCCCGTCCTTGTCAGGCCTTCTCGCGCACGGCGGCTGAGAAGATCTCGTGCAGCTTGGTGTAGCTCGGGATGATGTCGAAGTCGGCGCATTTGGCCATGTCGGCGGCCAGCGTGTCGTACTGAAAGGCGTCGAGTTCTTCCGTGTTGAACAGCGCCATGACCTTGGGATCGCCCATCTGGCCGACCGGGTTGTAGGTGCCTTCGGCGAACGAGACGTTCTTGGCGGTTTCCGGGCGGAAACAGTATTGCAGAAAATCCTCGGCGCGCGGCGAGAGCTCAGGATTGTTGACCAGCGAGGTCAGTTCCATCCAGCAGACGCCGGCCTTGCCGCCCATTTCCTCCGGTCCCTTGTTGGGCACGACGCAGCGCAGGTTGGGGTTGCCGTCATAGCGCGCCGCCGAAACCGAATAGACGCTGCCGGGGAAGGAACCTTCGATCGAGCCGTTGATCATGCCGAGCGCAATGGCGTTCATGTCGTCGGACAGGAAGGCGGCGTTGTTGATCAGCTTGCGCATCAC
The DNA here is from genome assembly GCF_012276985.1 of Agrobacterium sp. a22-2. Lineage (GTDB taxonomy): Bacteria > Pseudomonadota > Alphaproteobacteria > Rhizobiales > Rhizobiaceae > Allorhizobium. The sequence continues at coordinate 165,674 of NZ_JAAXMM010000012.1, forward strand.
CACTTCGTACTTGGCGATTTCCTCGTCGGTCATTTCGCGGAACGGGTTGAAACCGGCGGCGATCACCACATGCATGATCACCCAGTCGTCATACATCAGCACGGCATATTTGCCCTTGTAGCTATCCTGCAGCATCAGGTCGTAGCCCTCGTCTTCAAGGGTGGCGGCCGACACCTTGTCGGTGTTGATCAGCATGCCGGAGGGGCCGTAGCGCTGGATCATGCCGAGCAGGGAATTGCCGTCGTCGGACATTGCCCAGTGATAGGGCCATTTGAATTCGGGGATCATCATGTCCCAGAGCGGCTCGAACTTGGCCTTGTCCAGCGGCTTGATCAGGTTTTCCGGATAGAGCTGTCGGCGGCCCCAGGCATTGTTGAGGTTGATGATATCCCAGACCTTGGTGTCGCCGGCGCGCAGCTGGTTGACCGCTTCCGGGTCGGAGATCAGCCCCTGCGCCTTGACGTTACAGTCGAACTCCTTGCGGAACGGGTCGAGCACCTTGTCGGAATTGTAACCCTCCCAGCAGTAGATGTTCATTTCCTTTTCGCGCGCAGCCCAGGCGCCGCGCGGCATCATGGCGGCGGCGGCGATGCCGGCCGAAATCGAGACAGTGTCGCGCAGGAAAGCGCGCCGCGACTGGCTGAAGGATTGCAAGAGGTTTCTACGCTTCATGGATGGACCCTCTGGTTGGACATCGACAATCATTGCGAGATAGGCGCGTGGCGGGCAGAGCCCGCCACGCGGTCAGCTGTGGCAGCAGGCAGCGCCTTGCGTATTGGACTTGCTGGCCTTGTTGGTTTCCGGCGGCAGGTTGATCAGTGGATTGCCGTTGAAGAAACCGACCGGCATCAGCTTGAAGCCGCACAGCACGCAGGGCTGCACCGGATGGTCCTCGACGCGCGGAATGTGGTGCAGGCCGAAGGAGTGCCAGACGACGATATCGGTATTGTCGGTCGGCCGATCCTTGGCGGTCCAGGTGGGCAGGCCGTCATTGCCGCTGGAATGGTTCATGTATTCGCCGGCCGGGAAGCGTTCCTCGGGATCGTAGGGCGTCACCCAGAGATGGTTGTAGATGAAGCCGGCGCGCTTGCCGGACGGGCCTTCCGGTTGGGTATAGGCCTGAATGGCCGAAGGGGTTTCCAGCTTGTAGGCCGTCGGCTTGCCGACCCAGTTCTTGACATTCGGATTGGTGATCTTCCAGTAGCGCGACTTTTCGAAATCGACCCGGCGCCGCGCCTTCAACTCGCTGGTGAGCGGTGTCTGCTCGACATAGAAGGCATTGCCCATCGGATTGTCGGGGCCGATCGGCGGGGCTACCGTGTCGCATTCGACGACGGTGTTGTCGGGGCCGTCGACCTCCATGTCGAGGCGCATGCAGAAGACGTGCTGGTGGATGTGGCCGACCACGCCGGGAGCGACCTCGGTGCCGTATTTCTGTTCGGCTCCGGGAATGCAGGCGGCGGTGTTGATGACGCCGGTCGCCTTCATCTCGAATTCGATGGCGCCATCCTGGAACAGATACCAGTAGCAGCAGTATTCGTAATTGCCGACTGTCGTGATCGAGGAGATGACGAGACGGCGCATGCGGCGGGTCTCGGTGCGCTCCGAGCGGAAGTCGAAGTGCTTCCAGGCAAGGCCGGCATCCTCTTCATGGATGCAGATGGCGCTCGGGATCAGGCGCGGATTGCCCATCATGTCGGGCAGCACGACGTCCATGTAATGGATATGGCCGAGGCAATCGCAGCCGAGCGCTAGGGAATTGACCAGCTTGCCAAAACCGTATTCGCCGCTGTCAAAGACGTTCTTGCGGTAATGCACGCCGTCGGGATTGCCGTAAGGAACGACCATTTCGGCCATGGACACCCGGTAGAGGATCGGCCGGCGCAGGCCGTCGACGGTGTAGCCGACCTGCTGCAGGACTAGGCCCTCGCGGCCGTTGAAGCTGATGCGCACATCCCAGTTGTCCCAGGTCAGCTTGTTGCCTTCGATGGTGAAGCTCGGGCCTTCGCTCTGCACCACGTCCAGCGGCTTCAAGGGCTTGCGGAAATCGGTGAGCAGGTCGGCATCGTAGTTGATCAGGGTGTCGGGGACCGGAACGAAGGTGCCGGAGGCGGCCGAATGGTCGTCGACCCGCAGCACTTCCAGCTTGTCGACATCGACCACGACATTCAGCCCCTCGACTGGGTGGGCGTAATAATTGTCGAGATCGGACATACGCAGCCAGACGAAGGTATGGGCCAGCCGCTTGTTTTCCTCGCCGGGCACGGAGAAATTGCCGGCCGACCAGGGATCGACGCAGACATAGGCCATGTTCTCGATGCCACGGCGGCGGATGGCCTCCTGGAAGCGCGGATCGGCTTTCGCGACATCCTCGATCATCATGAATTCTTCCGGCGAGATCATCGGCCGGGCGTCGGCGAGGAACTCGACCTTGGTCACCGTGCCGAGCCCAAGATCCAGCCGGCCGCGCCACACGCCGGTGCCGCCGCGCTTGTGCACGTTGAAGCGGGCCTTGCGCTCGATCGGCATGCCCGGAACGAAGGCCCGCACGACGTCCTTGGCCGGCTCCAGCAATTCGATCGTCTCGAACAGGAGGGCAGGGCCGAAATCGAAGTGGGTCCGCAGGATCGAGGCGGCCTTGACCAGCTCTTCCGCCGTCAGCGGGTCGAGCGGATGCGCGAAGGCGGGCGAGGCTTGCAGGGACAGGGAAACATTGGGCCTCTCGTTCATGGCCGATCCTCCATTTCAGGTTTTTCACCGTCGACATCCGCAGGCGTCATTCCTGCGCTTCGTCAACTCTTGAAGGTCAATATTTGTGCATGCCCAAATATTGTCCATCCACCGAACGGTTGACATCTATCAAAGTGAAAAAAGTTATGCGCACAACCAAAAGGGGAGGGGGTTGCGACAGGGATATCGGCCGCCGGGCGCGACCGGGCCGGGTCTAAAACGGCATGACATTATCGTCTGTGTGTCTGACGTCAGCTGAACTGCATCATCCGCGACACCAGGCCGGCCCGGTTGTCGACGCCGGCCTTGTCGAAAATGTGGATGAGATGGGTCTTCACCGTTGAAAGCCCGATCCCCAGACATTCCGCGATATCGGCATTGGTGCGGCCGCAGCACAGCAGTCTGGCAACTTCGGCCTCGCGCTGGGTCAGGTGCAGCAGGGCATTGGCCTTCTGAGCGGTGCCGGCCTTGGAACGCGGAAACACCTCTTTGAGATTGAACGAAATGTAGGGATGTAGCGTATCGGCCAGATGAAATTGGTCTTCGGTCGGTTTGGCGTCGTCAGCCGTCCACATCACGCAGATGCCGGCATAGATCTGGCTGTCGCGCTGAAAGATCAGTTCGATCGTGTTGTTGACCTGGAAGACCTCGAGGAATTGCCGGTAGAGCGCCACTTCGCTTTCCGGTGCGTAACGCCCGGCATCGTTCATTTTCAGTACCGGGCTTTGTTCGTGCTCGATCTGGCGCACATGCAGCGGATCATGGGCATGCATCTCGCGGATGTAGATTTTCAAGAAGTCGGAGGGCACGCGCGAACAGACGAAATTGTGCAAGTTCTTGTTGTCATCGACCGAATAAAACACTAGCCGGCTTGCCCCCAGCGTGCCCGACAGCAGCCGAAACGTCTCGTCGATGAATTCCCGCTTGCGAACCTCCGAGAAAGCCATGGCCATACTCCACAGTGCGCTAAATCGCCGCACTGCAAATATTGCTGCGGCGCAACAGCCGAGTCAAGCAACTCCCGCGGTGGCGCGCGCCAAAGGCTGGCGCGGGCCGTTCGTCCGCCCGATGCCGAGGGTACCCCAGGGCGCATGGTGCGCGCGCCGGGGCGATGTTGGCGCTACGACAGGTGGTAGGGTTTCTGTCGAGCGTAGACGGGGGTCTCAAGGCCGACTTGCCGCGCCTTCAGCTGCAGCGACAGATACTGGGAGTAGTGGCGCGACTGGTGCAGGTTGCCGCCGTGGAACCACAGCGCCTCCTGCTGGGTCGGTTTCCACATGTTGCGCTGCTCGCCTTCCCACGGTCCCGGATCCTTCGGCGTGTCGGAACCCAGGCCCCAGCACTTGCCGACCTTTTCCGCCACCTCTTTCGATATCAGATCGGCGGCCCAGCCGTTCATGGAGCCGTAGCCGGTCGCATAGACGACCAGATCGGCGGGCAGTTCCGTGCCGTCTTTGAGGACCACGGCCGTTTCGGTGAGATGGTCGACATCGGAGCCGGATTTCAGCTTGATGCTGCCGTCGATGATCAGGTCGCAGGCGCCGACATCGATGTAATAGCCCGAGCCGCGCCGCAGGTATTTCATGAACAGGCCGGAGCCGTCGGCGCCCCAGTCGAGCATGAAGCCGGCCTTTTCGAGATCGGCGTAGAACTTGGCATCCTTCTCGCGCATCTTGTCATAGAGCGGGATCTGGAACTCGTGCATGATGCGGTAGGGCAGGGAGGCGAAGATCAGGTCGGCCTTGCGGGTCGTCATGCCGGCGGCCACGGCCCGCTCCGAATAGAGATCGCCAAGGCCGATTTCCATCAGTGTATCCGAGCGTACGATATGGGTCGAAGACCGCTGCACCATGGTGACGTCGGCGCCGCCTTCCCAGAGGGCCGCGCAGATGTCATGGGCGGAATTGTTGGAGCCGATGACCACGACCTTCTTGCCCTTGTAGGCATCGGGACCGGGATGCTGGGAGGAGTGCTGCTGCTCGCCCTTGAAGATATCCTGGCCCTTGAACTTCGGCACATTGGCCTTGCCGGACATGCCGGTGGCCAGCACCAGCTGCTTGGGCTTCAGGACGATCTCCTCGCCGTCCCGCTCGACCACGACGGTCCATTCCTGGGTCGCCTCGTCGAAATGGGCCGATTTGCACGAGGTCGAGCTCCAGTAGTTGAGCTCCATCACCTTGGTGTACATTTCAAGCCAGTCGCCGATCTTGTCCTTGGGTGCAAAGACCGGCCAGTTTTCCGGGAACGGAATATAGGGCAGGTGATCGTACCAGACGGGATCGTGCAGGCACAGCGACTTGTAGCGCTTGCGCCAGCTGTCGCCGGCCCGGGCATTCTTCTCGATGATGATCGTCGGCACGCCGAGCTGGCGCAGCCTTGCGCCGAGCGCGATGCCGCCCTGGCCGCCGCCGATGATCACCACATAGGGCTGGGTGGTATGGCCGAGTTCTGCGGCCTCCTGCAGTCGCTTTTCCGACCAGGTCTTGCGGTTCGGATCATGGCCGTGCTCGGCGCCCATCGGACGTCGCAGCCCCTTGGGTTCCTCGTGGCCCTTCAGTTCCGACATGGTGGTCAGCAATGTCCAGATCAGGCCGTTCTTCAGGCGGATATGACCATAGCCGCGGGCAACCTCGGTCTCGAAGGTGAACCAGCCGTCGGTAACGCCACCGCCATCGGTTGCCAGTTCCTGGTCGTCCTGCTGAAACCGGCCCGGCTTGATGGCGGCCAGCTGGCTCACCAGCATGTCGCGGATCTGGTCGTGACCCTCAAGGGTCTTGAGGTTCCAGGTGAAGGTCACCAGGTCCCGCCAGTAGCAATCGGCCTGGAACAGGTTCACCGCGGCATCGATGTCGCCGCTTTCAAGCGCTTTGCCGAGCTTTGCCAAAGCGGTGTCGATCTTGGTGTTCGGGCTGTCGTCAAGCATGTTATCTCCTCCATTGTGCTTGGTCGTCTGTCCACAGGCCGACGCCGGGGCTCCTCTCCCCCGCGACGGCCTGGTCTGTCGGTTATTTCTGCAGATCGATGAGGATCTTCAGGTTGGTGCCGGCCGGATCGAGCAGGGCGTCGAACCCCTCGGTGACGGCGTTGTCCAGGGTGATGCGCTTGGTGACCACCTGTTTTGCCGGCAGCAGGCCGGAGGCGATCAAGCGGATGACCCGCGGCCAGTAATGGGTCGGGTAGGCCCAGGAGCCGCGAATGTCGATGTCCTTGAAGGTGACCTGGAACCAGTCGAGCGGGTTTTCGTGCGGGTGCAGGCCCGTCTGGACGACGACACCCTGCTTGCGCACGGCATCCGCGCAGGCCTTCAGCGCATGTTCGTTGCCGACGCATTCGATGGCGACGTCGCAACCGACCTTGCCTTCCGACAGGGAACGCACGACGTCGCCGGGATTGTCGCGCTTCGGATTGATGGTGATCACATCGGGAAGCACCGATTTGGCAAAGGCAAGGCGGGCATCGTTGATGTCGGAGATGAACAGCTGCGCGGCGCCGGCGGCACGGGCGGCCAGAAGCGTCAACATGCCGATCGGGCCGGCACCGGTCACCAGCACGCTGCTGCCGGCGGTGACGCCGCCGCGGTCGCAGGCATAGACCGCAACCGCGGTCGGCTCGACCAGGGCCGCTTCCTCATCCGCCATTTCATCGGGGATCTGCTGGACGTTGTATTCGTTGACAACGGCATATTCGGCCATGCCGCCGGAGTGCCAGCTGAGACCGGCCAGCGCCAGATCGGTGCTGAGGTGAAACAGGCCGCGATCGGCGTAGTAATCGCCGGAGCGCGGCATGATCAGCGGCTGGATCGAGACGCGGTCGCCGACGGCGACCGAGGTCACGCCTTCGCCGATTGCCTCCACGACCCCGCCGAACTCATGGCCGAGGATCTGCGGACCGTGGGCGCCGGTAAACGGATGCGGCTCTTTCGGAATGAAGATCGGGCCATAGGCATATTCGTGCAGGTCGGTGCCGCAGATGTCGACGAAGCGGTTGCGGACCAGAACCTGTCCGGCAGGCGGTTGGCTCGGCGGATTGTCGACCTGTTCGATCCGCAGGTCCTTGGCGGCGTGGAAGCGAAGCGCTTTCATGTTTCCTCCTTGTTCTTCGTCGTGGTTGCACAACAAGGAGCAAGGCGCATGCCAAGGGCAGGTCAGGGTTAAATCGCTTAGTTTTCAAGGGAGTGACCGAACGGACCTGTTGCAGGTCCGTGTGTGGCTGCAACAGGTGTGGCACCAGTGCGGCGCCTCAGTGGGCCTCGGTCAGCCGGTAGCGCTTGATCTGGCGATGCACCGTGGAGCGGTCGAGGCCGAGCCGACGGGCGGCTTCCGAAATGTTCCAACCGCAGGCGGTCAGCATGCGCTGCAAGGCGGTGCGGGCGTCGTCTGCCTCGTCGTCGTGATGGTCCATACCGGCGGTCGCCAGCGTTTCGGGCAGATCGATGCGCTCGATCACGCCGTCTTCGCACAGCGCTGCCGCCACCGCGATGGCATTGTCCAGCTCGCGGATATTGCCGGGCCAGCGGTGCGCCCGAAGCGCGGCCATCGCCGAGGACGAGATGATCAGGGCTGAGCGGCCGTCCGCATGGCGTTCCACCATCTGATCGACGACCCAGTCGAAATCCGGACGGTCGCGCAACGGCGGCAACAGGAGCAGGGCGGCATTCAGCCGGTAGAACAGGTCTTCGCGGAAGAGACCCTGCTGCACCAGGCTCTGCAACGGCCGATGGGAGGCCGAGACGACGCGGATCTGCACCGGCCGCGGCTCCAGCGCGCCGACCGGCATGACCTCGCGCTCGGCCAGCACGCGCAACAGCCGGCTTTGCAGGGCCAGTGGCATGTCGCCGATCTCGTCGAGAAACAGCGTGCCGCCATCGGCCTGTTCGATCAGGCCCTTGCGACCTTTCGCGGAGGCGCCGGTAAAGGCACCCGCCACGTAGCCGAACAATTCGCTCTCGATCAATTGCTCGGGAATGGCCGCGCAGTTGATGGCGACGAACCGGCCCTTCAGGCCGCTGCCGTCGTGAATGGCGCGGGCCAGATATTCCTTGCCGGTGCCGGTCTCGCCCTGGATCAGGATCGGCAGGCTGGTGCGGGCCAGTTTGGCGGCTCTGGCCTGAAGGCTGGTGATTTCCGGCTCGTTGCCGCCGAGCCGGCGGATCGGCGGGGGAATGTCGGCTCTTGCCAGCGCCGAGCGGGTGCGGAACTGCGGCTCGATGGCATGGGCAAACAGGGCATTGCCGTCGCGGCCAAACAGCATGCGCTCCTGGGTCGGACGGCGGCGGGTCAGCTCGCCGAGATCGTCGATTTCCATGTCGAAGAAGCGCGACACCGGCTGGCCGATCAACAGGGCAGGGTTGCGCCAGTTGACGCCAAGCGAGCGGGCAAGGATCTTTGCGCCGCCATGGGTCATGCCGATCACGCAGCCGCGTCCGTCGATCGAGATCGCCGCTTCCGGATCGACATCGAGGAACTCGGGCGACCGGGCAAAACGCAGCACCCATTCATGGCGGGTCTGGGCCATCAGATTGGCCAGCTCGATGCGCCGGACCGTCGAGGCGACGAGATGCCGGGCGAGGTTCTGGCTGGTTTTCAGGATCGGTGAACTCAGCAGCGAGATGTCGAGGACGGCCGACAGGTCGCCGCGCGTGTCGTAGATCGGTGCGGCGGTGCAGGACAGCGGCGTGTGGGTATTGTCGAAATGATCGGTCTGATGGATCGTCAGCGCTTCGCCGGTCTCAAGGCAGGCGCCGACGGCGCAGGTGCCGGCCCGCCATTCCGACCATTCCGAGCCGAGATAGAGGCCTGCCTTGCGCAGGTTGTTGTCGAACAGCGGATCGCCCAGAAATTCGACGGTGACGCCCTTGCGGTCGGAGAGCAGGAGAACATAGTTCTGGCCGGCCACCTGATTGAACAGATGTTCCAGCCCCGACCGGGCAATGCGGATCAGTTCCTCCGACTGCTGGCGGTGTTCGCGCAGCGTATTCGCCGGCACGATGAAGGCTTCGCAGGCCTGGGCCGGATCGAGGCGGTGCTGCTCGATGCAGCGCAGCCAGGATTTGACGACCGTTTCGTCGCGGCCGGTGGCGATGCCCAGGCTGACGTTTTCAATCTCGCGAATATGATCGGTGTAAGACATATGGGAAATCCACGGCAGGCCTCCCAGCATGCCGCCCTTCACTCCTCCGCTTGCCCTATGTGGCCATGACTGCAGGCCGATGTAAAGGGAATCTCGACCGGTTGTCGCGGTCGGCGGCCGCCGGGCACGCTGAAACGCTTCAGACGCCTTTCCGGGTGGCGAGCCAGATCGTGTGGCGGGCGCCGCTGCGTTTGTGGGCGCGGACCGCCTTGGCCTCGGCGTCGAAGCCGGCCTGTTTCAGCCGGCGGGTAAAGGCCTCGTCCGGGGCCGAGGACCACACGGCCAAGACACCGCCCGGCCGCAGGGCGGCCCTCGATGCGGCAAGGCCGGAGAGGCTGTAGAGCCCGTCATTTTCCGTGCGCGTCAGGCCGTCCGGGCCATTGTCGACATCGAGCAGGATGGCATCGAAACGGTCGACCGATCCACCGATCACCGCGCCGACATCGCCTTCGTGCAGCGTGACACGGCGGTCGTCGAGGCTGCCCTTGTAGATCCCGGCCATCGGGCCGCGCGCCCAGGCGATGACGGCCGGTACCAGTTCGGCGACCGTGACTTCGGCATCGGGGCCGAGGACTGAAAGGGCGGCGCGCAGGGTGAAGCCCATGCCGAGCCCGCCGATCAGCATTCGGGGCTGGTGGATGCCGGCGATGCGCTCGACGGCAAGGGTGGCAAGGGCTTCTTCGGACCCGCTCAGCCGGCTGTTCATCAGCTCGTTGGCGCCGAGCATGATGGAGAATTCCTGGCCGCGCTGCTTCAGCCGCAATTGCCCGCCATCGCCGGGGATTGCCGCGCGGTCCAGTTCTATCCAGGGTATCATGTCGCGCCCTTTGCCAATGCGTAAGGCGCTGCCTATCATGATGGAGGGTGCGATGCCAACTGGCCCCTTGCGGGCGAGAGCACCGCGAAAGGTCGACATTCCGACGCAAACCGTGATAGAGACCGGCGCAAAGAAGGATGACCGTGACAGAGACCCTGGACCACAGAAAGCTTGCAAAGACCACTGATGCGCCTGTTTCGGTGTCGCGTCTGCATGCGGTGCTGGCTGTTGTCACGGTGCTTCTGGCCTATATCGGTTTGGCGATCGGCGTGCCGGGCGACGACGCCGCGTCGCGCTCGGGCGAGGTGGGTGCGCATGGCATCCGCCAGTCGGAACACCTGGCCGCCCGCGATGACGGCCGGCCGGTCGCTACGGTGCATCGGACAAACCCGAAAGGGGCGGCGCCACCCGCCGCGCCCGTTCTCATCGAGACGTCAGTCAGGCCGTTTGGCCTTTTGCCATTCGTGCCGGCCATCGACCGTGTTCGCCAAGACCGGCTGCAGGCCCTGGCCCTGCGCGACACCAACCAGCCCCGCGCGCCGCCCGCCCTGTCGGTCTGAGCCTTTCTTTACATCAATATGACAATGCAAGGCCCGATTTTCCGATCGGGGTCTTCGCGGTATTTTCACGGATAGTATCATGAGAAACTCCCCCTGGATGGTGGCCACCTATGTGGTCATCGTCATCCTCGGCATCCTGACGGCCCTGCCGAACGTGCTGCCGCAAACGGTGCTCGACCGTATGCCGTCCTTCCTGCCCCATGACCGGGTCGAACTCGGCCTCGACTTGCGCGGCGGTGCCCATCTCGTGCTGGAGGTCGATGCGGCCGATCTCGTCAAGGAGCGCCTGCTGACCATGACGCAGGACGCCCGGCGTGTGCTCGGCGATGCCAGCATCGGCACGACCTCCGTGCGCCGCTCGACCGACCGCGTCACGGTCGTCCTGGCCGATCCGACCAAGCGCGAGGCGGCCATCGAAACCCTGGCCAAGCTTGGAACGCCGGTCGGCCTGACCGGTGCCAGCGATATCACGCTCGGCGGGACCGGCGGCGAGATTTCCGTCACGCTCACCCAGGCGGGCCTGACCGATCGTATCAGTGCGGCCGTCGAGCAGAGCCTTGAGATCATCCGCCAGCGTATCGACCAGGTGGGCGTGGCCGAGCCGACCATCCAACGGGTCGGAGCGGACCGGATCCTCGTGCAGCTGCCGGGCGTTCAGGACCCCAAGCGTATTCGCGACCTGCTGGGCTCGACCGCCAAGATGAGCTTTCACCTTTTGGCGCCGACAGGGGCCGACGGTCGCCCGGCGGCTGGCTCGTCGGTGCTTCAGGACGCCGAAGGCCGGTCCTATACGGTGCAGGATCGGGTGGAACTGAGCGGCGACCACCTGACGGATGCGCGCGTCGGCTTCAACCAGACCAATAACGAGCCGATCGTCTCCTTCCGCTTCGACAATTTCGGAGCAACGCGCTTTGCCGAAATCACCAAGGCCAATGTCGGGCGTCCTTTCGCCATCGTGCTCGATCAGAAGGTGCTGAGCGCCCCGGTCATCAACGAGCCGATCACCGGCGGTGCCGGACAGATTTCCGGCAGCTTCACCGTCCAGCAGGCCAATGACCTTTCGGCCCTGCTGCGCGCCGGCGCCCTGCCGGCCAAGCTGACCGTGATCGAGGAACGCACCGTCGGCGCCGACCTCGGCAGCGACGCCATCACCATGGGCATTTTCACTGGTCTCGTCGGCTTTGCGCTGGTGGTTGGCTTCATGATCGTGCTCTACGGCGCCTGGGGCCTGCTGGCCAACCTGGCGCTTGGCCTCAACGTCATCCTGACCTTTGCGGGCCTTACCCTGCTCGGGGCGACGCTGACCCTGCCGGGTATTGCCGGTATCGTGCTCGGCATCGGCCTGGCCGTCGACGCCAACGTGCTGATCAACGAGCGTATCCGCGAGGAGACGCGCAAGGGCAAGGGCGCCATGGCAGCACTCGACGCCGGCTTTGCGCGCGCCTATTCCACCATCGTCGACAGTAACGTCACGGCGCTGATCGCCACCGTTCTGTTGTTCTGGTTCGGCACCGGACCTGTGCGCGGCTTTGCCGTCACCATGGGTCTCGGCATTGCCATCTCGATGTTCACGGCCGTGTCGATCGTGCGCGTCATCATGCTGGCCATCGTGCGGCGCTACAAGCTGAAGACGCTGATCATCAAGGCACTGCTGCCGATTCAGCTGATCCCGGAAGGCACGCGCATCCAGTTCATGAAGGCGCGGTTCTTCGGCATCGGCTTCTCGGCCTTCCTGTCGATTGCCTCGATCATCCTGTTCATCACGCCCGGCCTCAACTACGGCGTCGATTTCCGCGGCGGCATCCAGATGGAGGTGGTGACCAAGGAGCCGGCCGATCTGGCCTCGATGCGCTCCGGTCTCGACGAACTGGGGCTCGGCGAAGTGGCCCTGCAGCAGTTCGGCGATGCCCAGCACATGCTGATCCGCGTCGAGCGGCAGCCGGGCGGTGAAGAAGCCCAGACGGCGGCGGTCGAGACCCTGAAGGGCGAGATCGTCAAGATTGCGCCGACAGCATCGGTGGAACGCACCGAAGTGGTCGGTCCGAAGGTCAGCGGCGAACTGGCCACGGCCGGCATCCTGTCGGTGGTTCTCGCCAGCCTGGCGATGCTCATCTATATCTGGGTGCGGTTCGAATGGCCGTTTGCCGTCGGCGCCATCGCCACGCTGGTGCTGGATGTTACCAAGACCATCGGCTTCTTCGCCCTGACCGGCCTCGACTTCAACCTGACCGCCGTGGCAGCGCTCCTGACCCTGGTCGGCTATTCGGTCAACGACAAGGTCGTGGTCTATGATCGGATGCGTGAGAACATGCGGCTCTACAAGGCGATGCCGTTCCGCGACATTATCGACCTGTCGATCAACGAGACGCTGGCTCGAAGCCTCTATACCTCGGTCACGGCTTTCCTTGCCCTGCTGCCGATGGCGATCTGGGGCGGCAGTGCCGTCGAGAGCTTTGCCGTGCCGATGATCTTCGGCATCATCATCGCAGCCTCGTCCTCGGTGTTCATCGCCGCGCCGATCCTGCTGTTCCTCGGCGACTGGCGCAAGCGGCGGGCGGATGCGGCACCGGCTGCTGCCGAAGTCAACGGCGCCTGAGAGCAGGGCATCATCCTCATCAAACTGAAGGGGCCGTCATCGACGGCCCCTTCGTCGTTGCGCCTCATTGAAATCCCGGCCAATATCGGGAATATCGGTGTGTTGCAGCCGCCATGCCCCCCGAGGAATTTCATGCCTGACGCGTCGATGTCCCCTGCCGGTCCCATGCCTGAGGAACAGGGCATTCTGGCGTTTCTGAAGCTTTGCGACAGCTTCTATCCGGCCGATGCCGTCAATGCCTCGATCGACCAGCAGCGGCAATGGTATGATGCGCTCTGCGCGCAGTTTGACCGGCCGCTGCCTGCGGGAATGGCGACGCGGGACGCAATGGTCGGCGCTGTTCCCACAAGGCGGTACAGACCGCTGCAGGTGGCGACCGATACCGTGCTTCTCTATCTGCATGGCGGCGGCTATGTGGTCGGCTCGCTTGACAGCCACCATGCCATCTGCGCCGAACTTGCCGAATTCTGCCGAGCCGAACTGGTCTCGGTCGACTATCGGCTGGCACCGGAGCATGTCTGGCCGGCGCAGAGCGACGATGCGTTCGAGGTGCTTTCGGATCTCCTCCGCGCCGGCAGACCGGTGGTGCTGATCGGCGACAGCGCCGGCGGAAACCTGGCGGCGGGGCTTGCCCTTCGCGCCAGGGCGGCCGGGCTTGCCGGCATTCGCGGCCAGGCGCTGATCTATCCGGCGCTGGGTGGTGATCTTGTGTCTGGCTCCTATCATGAGATGGCGCAGGCGCCCGGCCTTTCGACCGCCGATGTCGGCTATTACCGCGAGATCCTCAAGGCGCCGGACGGCGATGCCATCGCCTTTCCGCTGCTGGCACAAACGGTGGCCGGCCTGCCGCCAGCCTTCATCTCGGTGGCGCATTTCGATCCGCTGCGCGACGATGGCCGGCGCTATGCGGCGCGGCTTGCCGAGGCCGGCGTCGAGGTCTGGTTCCGCGAGGAACCGCAGATGGTGCATGCCTGGCTGCGCGCCCGCCACATGAGCGAGGGCGCAGCGCAGGGATTTCAGGCGCTTTGCCTTGCCGTCGCCCGGTTTGCCGGAACGCCGTGATTTAAGGCACGCCGCCCGGTTACATGAAGTCGCGCGGCACGGCCTTTTCGAAGGTCTTGTCAAAAATCTGCGTTTCACCCTCGAAGGCCGTGACCTGGGCGTCGATCAGCCATGATGTGGCCGTGCAGGCGATCGACGAGGTGGAGACCGTGCGCACCGACCAGCCCGGCCGCTGCATGTCGCAGGTCCAGGTGGAGGTGCCGGTCATCGACAGGGGATCGCCTGGGGTGATCGACCAGACTTCCTCGCGGATCTGGCGGGTCGACAGGCCGGTGTCGGGATGCTCGAAAAGGCCGGTATCCTCCAGGATATAGTAGCTGGTGCCATTGCCGGAGAGATCGCGCAGCACCTGGCGCTGCGTTTCGCCGGGGATATGCTCGATGTATTTGGGCAGCGGATCGGGATTGTCCGGCTGCTTCATGTCGAGCGCCTGATGGGCGCCGAGACGCGGCAGATCGAGTTTGAGCGAGGCGGTGTCGATGGTCAGGCCCGGATCGGTCGGGGTGGGCAGCACCATCGGCCAATAGGCGGTGGACAGCGACAGGCGGATGCGGTGGCCGGCGCGCAGGCGATAGCCGCAGGCATCGAGCGTCAGGGTGATCTCGACCTTCTCGCCCTTCGGCATGGGTTCTGGCGCGGCATTACTGTTGCGGTGGGCGAGGTTGAGCACGCCGAAGGAGACGCGGGTGGCCGTGCCGTCCGGGTGGACGTCGACCAGCCGGGCGCACAGATTGGCAAAATCGCCATCGCAGGCAAGCGACAGAGTGAGAACAGGGCGTCCGAGGCAGTCGAGATCGGCGATCAGCGGTTCGGTTTCGAAGCAGAGCGATCCGGCATCGTCGCCGCGCTGGTCGAGCGCCATTTCCGCGTCGGGCTTCAGGGTGAACCATTCGCCGGCGGCGGTTCCGGTATCGAGCGGCGATTTGAGATAGACGTCGCGAACAGCGTTGCCGGTCGGCATGCCCGCCACAAGCTGGCCGGCGCCGTTGACGGCAAAGGGCTCGAGCTCCGGCGTACTCCAGTGCTGCTTGGCGATCCAGCGGCCGGGATCGACATCGCGGCGCGGCGCCGGGCGGATCGCGTCGAGGATATAGGCGCGCACCTGCGGCAGGTCCTCGACGCCGTTCGGCTCATCGCGCAGCCAGCGGTTCCACCAGCGGATCGCTTCTCCGAGGAAATCGGCGCGGGGCTTCGGCCAGGCGAAATGCGGATATTTGTGCACCCAGGGGCCGATCAGTGCCTTTGCCTTGGAGCCCAGGCCCTCGACGGCCTTCAGCGGCGTGTTGCGATAGCCGTCGGCCCAGCCGGCAATGACCAGGGCGGGGACCTTGAAGGCGTCGAAATCCTCGCAGATCGATCCGTGGTGCCAGAAGGCATCGCGCCGCTGGTGCGACAGCCATTCCTCCAGGAAGAAGGGTTCGTTTTCAAGCCGCTCCAGCCACATGTCGCGCCAGCGCTCTCCGACCAGGGCCGGGTCGGGCGAGCGCGACTGGTAGCCGAGCATGGTCGCCGCCCAGGACAGCTGCGCCGAGAGATGGCAACCGTTCTTGTAATGGATGTCGTCATTGTAGCGGTCGACGGTCGAGGCGATCGAGATGACGGCTTTCAGCGCCGGCGGGTTCATGGCGGCGACCTGCAGGCAGTTGAAGCCGCCCCAGGAAATGCCCATCATGCCGACGGAACCGTTCGACCAAGGCTGGGCGGCGATCCAGGCAATCAGTTCGCAGGCATTGTCCAGTTCCAGGGCTGTGTATTCGCCATCGATGACGCCGTCGGATTCGCCCGATCCGCGGATATCGACGCGCACGCCGGCAATGCCCGCCGCGGCAAAGGCGGGATAGGTGGATTCGTCGCGCGGGCTCGTTCCGTCGCGCTTTCTGTAGGGCAGGAATTCGAAGACCGCCGGCACGGGATCGGCCGTGGCGCCCTCCGGCATCCAGATGCGGGCAGCGAGGCGCGTGCCGTCTTTCAGGTGGATCCATTCGTTTTCAATGACGGTGTAGGGGCGAGGGGGCATGGGGGGCTTTCACTTCAAATGGTGTTTGTCGAGACTTTCGCCCCTCATCCGCCTGCCGGCACCTTCTCCCCGCAAGCGGGGAGACGGACGCAAGTGGTTGGGGCGCGATCTCCCTCTCCCCGTTCACGGGGAGAGGGCTGGGGTGAGGGGCGGCGCGATGCTAGTTCCCAGCGCTCTCCATCTTCCGGGTGGCGATGGCCTGTTCGAGCCAGCCGATCTGCATTTCGGGCACGGATTTCAACAGCAGGTCGGTGTAGTCGTCGAAGGGCGGCGACAGGACCTGCGATTTCGGGCCGAAGCGCACCAGCCGTCCCTTGTGCATCACCGCGACGCTGTCGGCGATGGCGCGCACGATGGCGATGTCGTGGGTGATGAACATGTAGGAGACCTGGGTCTCGGCCTGCAGTCGCATCAGCAGGCTCAGGATGCCCTCGGCGACCAGCGGATCGAGCGCCGATGTCGGCTCGTCGCAGAGGATCAGTTCGGGCTTGGCGGCCAGCGCCCGGGCAATCGCGACGCGCTGCTTCTGGCCGCCGGACAGTTCGGCCGGATAACGGTCGACGAAGCCAGATGCCATCTCGATCTGCTCCAGCAATTCCTTGACGCGGGCGGTCTTCGCCGCGCCATGCAGGCCGAAATAGAAGCTGAGCGGCCGGCCGATGATGTCGCGCACCGTCTGGCGCGGGTTCATCGCCGTATCGGCCATCTGGTAGATCAGCTGGATGCGGCGCAGGTCGTCGCGCGAGCGGCTTTTCAGCGCCGGGGTCAGAGGGGTGCCGTCGAAGGTCACCTGGCCGGACAAAGGCGGCAGGAGGCCGGTGATGACGCGGGCCAGCGTCGACTTGCCGGAACCGCTTTCGCCGACCACCGCCAGCGTCTGGCCCTTCGGCAGATGCAGCGACACGTCGTGCAGGACCTTGAAGCCGTTCGAGTAGCCGGCGGTGACATGCTCGACCTTCAGCAGCGTATTGCTCTGGTCGGTGGCCTCTTTGCGCTTCTCCTGGCGGACATTGACCAGAGCGCGGGTGTAGTCCTCGCGCGGCGCCTCGATGATCTGCTGGGCGGTGCCGTATTCCACTGTCTTGCCGTGGCGCAATACCATGATGTCGTCGGAGATCTGCGCGACGACGGCCAGGTCATGGGTGATGTAGAGCGCCGCCGTGCCGGTTTCCTCGATGGCATGCTTGATGGCGGCCAGCACGTCGATCTGGGTCGTCACGTCAAGGGCGGTGGTCGGCTCGTCGAAGACGATCAGTTCCGGATGGGAGCAGAGCGCCATGGCCGTCATGGCGCGCTGCAACTGGCCGCCGGAGACCTGGTGAGGAAAGCGATCGCCGAACTGGTCGGGGTTCGGCAGGCCGAGCACACCGAACAGGTAGGTGGCACGCTTTCGGGCCTCTTCGCGGTTCATCAGACCATGGGCCAGCGTCGCCTCGATCACCTGGTCGCCGAGTTTGTGGGCCGGGTTGAAGGCGGCGGCGGCCGATTGCGCGACATAGCAGACCCTGGCGCCGCGGATTTTACGGATGCCGCCCTTGCCGAGTTTCAGCAGGTCCTCGCCATCGAGCAGAACCTCGCCGCCGGTGATGCGGACGCCGCCGCGGCCATAGGCCAGCGCCGACAGGCCGATGGTCGACTTGCCGGCGCCGGATTCACCGATCAGTCCGAGCACCTTGCCCTTTTTCAGGTCGAAGGACACGCCCTCGACGATGGTGACGTTTTTCGGCGGTTCGCCGGGCGGATAGGATGTCGCTTCGATCTTCAGATTGCGAACGGAGAGAAGCTCAGGCATCGCCGCGTCCTCCTTTGAGGCTTGAGGTGCGTTTCAAGAGCCAGTCGACGACGAGATTGACGCAGACCGCGAGTGCGGCGATGGCGGCTCCGGGCACGAGGGCTGCGGATATGCCGAAGATGATGCCGTCCTTGTTGTCCTTGACCATGCCGCCCCAGTCGGCGGCCGGCGGCTGGATGCCGAGGCCGAGGAAGGAAAGGGTCGAAAGGAAGAGGATCGAGAAGGCGAAGCGCAGGCCGAATTCGGCAATCAGCGGCGTCAGGGTGTTGGGCAGGATCTCGCGGAAGATGATCCACAGCTTGCCTTCGCCGCGCAGCTTTGCTGCCTCGACGAATTCCATCACCGCCACGTCGAGGGCCACGGCCCGGCCGAGGCGGTAGACGCGGGTGCTGTCGAGGATGGCCATGACGAGGATCAGCACGAAGAGGTTCTGCGGCAGCACGGCCAGCACCACCAGCGCGAAGATCAGGGTGGGGATCGACATCATCAGGTCGTTGAAGCGCGAGAAGACCTGGTCGATCAGGCCGCGCGACACGGCGGCGGTGAAGCTGAGCGCAATGCCCAGCGAGAAGGAGATGACGGTGGCGGCCAGGGCGACGGCGAGCGTGGTGCGGGCGCCGTAGATCATGCGCGAGAGGATGTCGCGGCCGAGATTGTCGGTGCCGAGCGGAAAGGCGCCGCCCATCGGCTCCCAGACGCCGCCGACGATCTCGCGTTCGCCGAACGGCGCGATCCACGGGGCGAAGATGGCACAGAAAAAGGCAAGCGCAATGCCGAACAGGCCGATCCATGCGGTCAGGGTCAGGTCTTTCACTCTCATCGCGGATGCCTCAGCCGGGGATTGGCGACGATGGCGATGATATCGGCCACCATGTTGAGCAGGATATAGACCGCGGCGAAGATCAGGCCGCAGGCCTGCACCACCGGCATGTCGCGGACCGTCACGGCATCGACCATGTATTGGCCCATGCCGGGATAGACGAAGACCACCTCGACCACCACGACGCCGACGACCAGGTAGGCGAGGTTGAGGGCGACGACGTTGACGATCGGGGCGATCGCATTGGGGGCGGCATGCTTGACGATGGCGCGGAAGGCGGAAAGGCCCTTGAGTTCGGCCGTTTCCATATAGGCCGAGGCCATGACCGAGAGGATGGCGGCCCGCGTCATGCGCATCATGTGGGCCAGCACGACGAGGACGAGCGTTGCGGTCGGCAGGGCGATGGTCTTCAACCGCTCGGCAAGGCCCATGCTGTCATAGACCGTGGCCGGGAAGGTGGCCACCCCCATCTGGACGGCAAAAAACAGGATCAGCAGATAGCCGATGAAGAATTCCGGCAGGGAGATCGCCGCCAGCGACAGCACGTTGATGATCTTGTCGGGCACGCGCTCGCGAAAATGCACGGCGACCATGCCGAGCCCGACGGCCAGCGGCACGGAGATCGCGGCCGCAAACAGCGCCAGGAACAGCGAATTGCCGAGGCGCTTGCCGATCTGCTCGCTGACCGAATTGCGGCTGGCCCAGGACGTGCCGAAATCGCCCTGCAGGGCATTACCGAGCCATTCGAAATAGCGGGTGGCGATCGGCCGGTCGAGGCCGAGATCGGCGCGGATATTGGCGACTGCCTGCGGCGTTGCGGACTGGCCGAGATAGGTGGTGGCGAAATCGCCGGGCAAGGCCTCGACGCCGCCGAAGATCAGCACGGAAACGGCCAGCAGCAACAAAGCGCTGAGGCCGAGGCGCTGCAGGATGAGGGTGAGCAGCGGATAGCGGGCAAAGAGCGATGGCCGCTCCGGCCCGCCGCTGTCGGCGATGTTCGTCATGACATTCGTGCCCCTGGTGAAACGGCCCAATACGGGGCCGGAGAGGTCGGTCTCCGGTCCCGTGCGAAGGTTCGGCGGACGGCAAGCCGTCCGGTTTCAGCTCAGGCGTCGAGCCAGACGCGGGTGGCGACGTAGCCGTTCGACATGTCGTTGCCGATGTCGTGGACGTAGCCCTTGACCGCCTTGGTCGAGGCATTCACGAAATCGTTGAACATCGGCAGGATCAGGCCGCCTTCGTCGCGCACCATCATCGCCATGTCGCGATACATCTCCTTGCGCTTGGCCTCGTCGAGCTCGGAACGGGCTTCGAGCAGGATCTTGTCGAAGTCCGGGCGCAGGAAGCGGGTGTCGTTCCAGTCGGCGGTCGACAGATAGGCGGTCGAATACATCTGGTCCTGGGTCGGACGGCCGCCCCAGTAGGAGGTCGAGAAGGGCTGGACGTTCCAGACGTTCGACCAGTAGCCGTCGCCGGGCTCGCGCTTGACCTCGATCTCGATGCCGGCCTTCTTGGCGCTTTCCTGGTAGAGGACCGCCGCATCGACGGCGCCCGGGAAAGCGACTTCCGAAGTGCGCAGCAGGACAGAACCCGAATGGCCGGACTTCTTGAAGTGGAAGGCGGCCTTGTCGGGATCGTAGGCGCGCTGCTCGATGCCCTCGGGGAAGAGCGCATAGGTTTCGTTGATCGGGAAGTCGTTGCCGACCTTGCCGTAGCCGCCGAGGATCTTCTCGACCATGGTTTCGCGGTCCATGGCGTATTTCAGGGCCAGCCGCAGGTCGTTATTGTCGAACGGCGCCGTGTTGCAATGCATGATGAAGACGTAGTGGCCGCGGCCTGACGTGTTGAGGATCTCCACGGTCGGCGCGCGCTTCAGAAGCGATACGGTCTTCGGGTCGACGCGGTTGATGAAATGCACCTGGCCCGAGGAGAGGGCGGCGATGCGGGCCGTCGCATCGTTCATGCCGATGATTTCGATCGTGTCGACATAGCCGCGGTCGGTGCGCCAGTCGTTGGGGTTCTTCTCCAGCGTGGCGCGGACGCCGGGCTCGAAGCTGGTCAGCTTGTAGGGGCCGGTGCCGACCGAGGCCAGCGGATCGTCAATGCCGCCGTTCGGCTGGATCACCAGATGGTAGTCGGTCAGCAGCAGCGGCAGGTCGGCATTGCCTTCGGTCAGCGTCAGGACCAGGTCGCCGCCGCTCGTGCTGATCTCCTTGATGGACTTCATGACGCCGAGCGCGCCGGATTCGGACTTTTCGTCGGTATGGCGCTTCAGGGTGGCAACGACGTCCTCGACGGTCAGTTCCTTGCCGTCATGGAACTGGACGCCCTTGCGGATCTTGAAGGTCCAGGTGGAGGCGTCAGCCGAAGGTGCCCAGCTTTCGGCGAGTGCCGGAACGGCAGCGCCGGTCAGCGGGTCGCTCTCGACCAGCATGTCGCCCCAGCAGCGGCCGACGCAGAACATGAACTGCGACAGGAATTTCGCCGGGTCCTTGCTGTCGGTTGCCGAGCCGCCTTCGAGGCCGAGCTTCAGATGGCCGCCGCGCTTGGGCTCCTGGGCGGAGGCGCTGGAGGCGTAGAGTGTGCTGGCCGCCGTCAAGGTGAGGCCGGCCGCCATGGCGCGTCCCATGAATTCGCGACGGCTCATGCCGCCGGATGCGACGCGGCTCGTCAGATGTCCGGTGTAATCGGTCATTCCCTGTTCCTTCTCTGGTTATTTGTCGCCCGAATTCTTGTTTTTCGTTCGGTGCGTGGTGGCAAATGGATCTGTGGCTGGAATTCCTCGTGATATTGAAAAGCTTGATCTGAAATTACCATCGGCCGTGTCACAGGCCGATGGCGCGTATCCGCTCAGTGTCTCCCAGACGAGC
Source organism: Agrobacterium sp. a22-2 (assembly GCF_012276985.1). Lineage (GTDB taxonomy): Bacteria > Pseudomonadota > Alphaproteobacteria > Rhizobiales > Rhizobiaceae > Allorhizobium. The sequence goes on from NZ_JAAXMM010000012.1 coordinate 187,067, forward strand.
TCGCGGCATACTGCAGCCCGCGGCGGCCGTCCGTGCGGTCACATGTTTGGCTATGATAAGACAGATTTGGCGAACAGGCCGGCGGATTGGCTTTTCCTGCAGGCCTCTCATGGTCGCTTTTCCAAGGCTTTGCGGCCTGGCTCGCATGGGGTCACTCAACGCAGATGGTCTCCTTCGGCAAGTGAACGCGCGCTGCGACGGCATTTTAACCGCCGCATTGAACCCTGTCTGAAATAATGTCTGCTTCCTGCGTCTTTGCAGTGTTCACAGCGACATAATTTGCCGCTGATACGACGGAGTCATAAAGGGTGGGAGGTATTGCACGGAGGGAGGGCACCGGCCGCAAGATTGCAATTGCCTGCTTTGCCAGAGGCAGGGCGGCCATCGCGCGCCGCCCTGCTGCGCTCAATCCTTGGGAATGCTCGGATTTAAGAAGGCGCGGCGCAGTTCCTCCGACATCGGAAGGCGCATGTTGATGCCGTCGGGCGGAATGGGCTTGGTGAACCACTTGTCGTAGATCGCATTGATCTCGCCGCTGCCGTAGATTTCCAGCAATGCTGTATTCACGGCATCCCGGAACTCGGTGTCTTCCCGGCGCACCATCAGCCCATAGGGCTCGGGCCAACCGAGCGAATCGCTCGACAGCATATAGTCGTCGGGATGTTCGGAACTGGCGACCATGGCGGCCAGAAGGATGCCGTCCATGACGAAGGCCGAAGCCCGGCCTTCCGTGACCAGCTTGAAGGCGTCCTTGTGGGTCTCCACCGGCATGACGGCGATGTGCAGGCCGCGTTCACGGTTGGCGGTGGCGAGCTGGCCGAGATTGGTGGTGCCGGATGTGGCCACCACCGTATGGCCGGCCAGATCAGCCATGGTGCGAAGATTGTTCTTCTTCAGCGAAACGAACTGGGTCCCGGTGACGAAGTGGCTATAGGAGAAGGCGACGCTCTTGCGGCGCTCGGCATTGTTGGTGCTGGCGACGCATTCGATATCCAGGGCGCCGTCCCGCAGCATGGCGACCCGGTTGCGCGGCGTTCGCTCGACATATTCGATTGCCAGCGCGGCAAGCCCGAGCTGCTGTTTCAGGTGATCCACCACGCGCACGCAGAGATCCGTCGAGTAGCCCATGACGGTTCCGTCCGGCGTCCGGTAGGAAAAGGGGATGTCCTCGGCGCTGTAGCCGAGCCGGATCACGCCGGTCTCGGCGATCTTTGCCAGTGTCGAGGTCGGCGCCTGAGCCCATCCCGCTCCAGCGGAAAGGCTGAGTGCCATTGCGGTCAACGCGGATACAACAAGTCCTGACATGGTCTTTCTCCCGATTTTCGGCCGTATCTGCCCGTCGATCCTATTCCATGTATTCCTTCGGTGCGGCGAAGGCCTGTTTCAGGGCCTGGGCCATGGGCAGGTTCAGGTTCATGCCGTCCGGCGGGATCGGCGCGGTAAACCACTTGGCATACAGCGTGTCGATTTCCGGACTGGTGAAGATCGACTCAAGCGTGGCGTTGACCACCGTCTTGAATTCGTCGTCGCCATGGCGCAGCAGCAGACCATAGGGCTCCAGCTTGCTCAGAAGCTCGTCCGAGAGTGCAAATTTCGACGGATCGGGGGATTGGGCGATCATGGCGGCGAGCAGGATGCCGTCCCAGACGAAAGCCGAGGCACGACCGCTGGCCACGAGTTCGAAGGCCTCATTGTTGGTCTTGGTGGGCATGACGCCGATGTTGAGCTGCTTCTCGCGGTTGATGGTGTTCAACTGGTCGATATTCACGGTGCCGGAAGCGGCGGCGACGGACCGACCGGCCAGATCGTCGATCGTCTGGATATTGTCGGCGCGCCGCGTCACGAACTGGGTGGCGGTGGCAAAATGCGGATACGAGAATCCGACTATTTTCCGTCTTTCGGCATTGTTAGTCGTCGCCGCGCATTCCACATCGATCTTGCCGCTCTTGACCAGCACGAAGCGCGTGGCCGATGTCGCCGCGACATATTCTGTTTTGAGCGTATCGAGCTTCAGATGGGCCTTGATGCCTTCCACGACACGGTGGCAAAGGTCCATCGAAAAGCCGATGATCTGGCCATCCGGGGTCTTGTAGGAAAAGGGCGGCTCCGCCTCCCGGTAGCCGAGGGCGATCGTGCCGGTCCGGGCGATTTTGGCGAGCGTGCTTTCCGTAGTTTCGGCCCTTGCGGCGACGGGAAGCAAAAGGCAGGGAAGAATGCACAGAGTCAAAGTCAGATTACGCATGTCGCTTCTCCGATCGTTGCCCGCGCGTGGCGGACGATGATCGTCCGTGAGCCCGCTGCGTGCTGGTGGGTCTGTCTTTCATGGGCATGCTATGTCGCGTAGCTGAGGACGGGACGTGCCTCTCGACCCTCATCTGGTCCGCAATCCGTCTCCGCAAAGGGTTTGGGTCTTGCAAAATAGTAGCCTTGCGCATTGGTGCAGCCGGCTGCTTTCAAGATCAGCAACTGCTCTTCGGTCTCGACGCCTTCGGCGGTGACTTCCATGCCCAGTTCGCGGGCCAGGTTGGTGATGGCGCCGACAATGGCGCGGGATGTGGCGTGGGTCGGCAGGTCGGCCACGAAGCCGCGATCGATCTTGATCTTGCTGAAGGACATGTCGGCGAGATAGCTGAGCGAGGCATATCCCGTGCCGAAATCGTCGAGCACGATCGATATGCCCATGGCACGCAGGGTTTCCAGCGCCTGCCGGCTTTCCGCGCCGGCCAGCATGACGGATTCGGTGACCTCAAGCTCCAGCCGCGATGCGGCCAGCCCCGTCGCCTCCAGGGTATCGCCGACGGTCTTGATGATCGAGCCGTGGCGAAGCTGGACGGGCGAGAGATTGACGGCGAGCCGGATGCGCGGCGGCCAGGCGACGGCATCCTCGGTGGCGCGGCGCAGGACCCATTCGCCGAGCGCGACAATCACGCCGGTTTCTTCCGCCAGCGGAATGAAACGGTCTGGCGAGATCAGTCCCAACTGTGGATGGCGCCAGCGCACCAGCGCCTCGAAACCACACACGATGTTGCTGGCGATGTTGACGAAGGGCTGGTAATGCACCTCGAATTCGTTGCGCTGCAGGGCGAATTTCAGATCCATCTCCAGCGCATGCTGGTCCTGCACCACCATGTCCATGCCTTCCTCGAAGACGATAGACGTGCCGCGGCCGGCGGCCTTGGCGCGGTAGAGGGCCAGATCGGCATTCTGCAGCAGCTGGCTTGCCGTGACGCCGTGCAGCGGCGCGCAGGCGATGCCGATGCTGGTGCCGACAACCACTTCGTGGTCCTCCAGCAGGAAACCGGAGGATATGGTTTCCAGCAGCCGTGCCGCGAGCCCGCGGGCTTCCACCTCGGGATCGCGCGCGACCCGCTGGACAATCGCGAACTCGTCGCCGCCGAGCCGTGCCGCAAGGTCGCCGGGGCCCAGAACAGTGGTGATGCGCTCTGCGGTCGTGGTCAGAAGCAGGTCGCCGCAGGCATGTCCGAGCGTGTCGTTGACGACCTTGAAACGATCGAGGTCGAGCAGCAGGACGTTGAAACCGTTCGATGTGGCCATGGTTTCAATGGCTTTGTCGAGCGTGTTCATCAGCAGCGTTCGATTGCCGAGGCCGGTCAGGGCATCGTGATGGGCCATGTGCTCCAGCTTGACGGCCATGTCGCGGATCTCGCGCAACCGGGCGCGCTCGACCACCGCCTCGCGCAAGGCCTCGATGGCGCGCGCCATGTCGCCGATCTCGTCGCTGCGCCCCTGAAAGGGCGTGACCTTGTCGGTGACTTCGCCGGCGATTTGCAGCGTGGCCTGCACAAGAGCCGGTACGGGCTTGAACAGGCGCTTGGCCATGGTGGTGGCTACCACGCCCGTCAGGACGAGGATGGCCAGCAGCATGACCAGCGAGTTGCGGATCAGCTCGTCCTGGGCGCGGTTGAGGCTGGTGGCCTTGCCGATGCTGACGGCCACGACGCCGAGCACGTCGCCATTGGGGCTGACGATCGGCAGAAGGCCGATATAGTGCTTGCGGCCGCCGATCGTCGCAAATCCGGTCGCAAAGCGCCCAAGGCTACCCTCGCTGGCAAACAGCGGTTCGTCTGCGGCAACAAAGGGGTTCTCGTCGGACGGATTGCCCGACGATGCTGCGACATCGAAGAACCTGCCGGCCTGGCGATCATAGCGAAACAGCCAAGTGTCGTTCTTGGTCTGGGCGGTGACCAGCGCCAGCACATCCGTCGGGTTGAAGCCAGTGTAGAGAATGGAATCGTCGTCGCCGATCGGCTGCGTCGTGACGATGCGTTCGACCTGGCCACTCCTGTCGGTCTCGATGACGACATAGGTATAGATATTGCGCAAGGTGGCGCTGGCGATCTGGGTATTGACCCGCGCCTGGTTGTTCCACTGTTCCTTGGCCGCCTCGACGAACATCAACCAGCCGACCAGGGCACCGACGCTATAGGCCAGCATGATGCCGCCCAGAAAGACGATGATGATCTTGAACAGGAGCGACTTTTTCCAGGCGGTCGCAAGCGTGAAGATGGATCTCCGGGCAACCGACGCACTTTCGCCAGCATTGAGGGGCTTCCCTGGTGCTGCAGCGTAGTTTGCTTCGGGCCGTTCATCCGTCATCTAGTGCGCGCCATTCAAAGTCTAACGTGATAAATGTCTGCAGAGTATGCGCAGGTTCACCTCAATTCTCGCAATATAGAGACCCAAGGTTTCCAATTGGTTTGGAACGGTGCGTCCACTATCAATAATTACCTGTAATAGTTGATGCATCCTTAAGTCGCAGCCGTGGGAAAGTGCGGTCGCACAAGGCTTGCAGCGTCAAACGACCTTGCAGTATATCCCCTGTCCTTGACGTCGACGTTTCAGGTTTCCGATATTGCCTTGAGACAGGCCTCGAAGGCGGTGAGGTCGCTGTAAAGCCGGTCGGGCGCAGCGCGATGGACCATCACGGCGCCGCCGCGACGCTCGATGCCACCCTGCAGCATGAGGTTGTCGACCATATCGAAATTTTCGAGCGACAGGCCGTCGGGGCCGCGCTTGCGGCCATCGTCGCCCTCCCGCACATTGCCTTGGTAATAGGCCAACAGCCGCTCGTGATGATCGTCGGCGACATTGGTATAGGCGTAGACCCGTTTGCCTTGCGCGCACATATAGCCCAGTTCGAAGGCGGTGCCGGTGTCGGCCGCCAGGCCGCGAAACGGCGTGAGATTGGCGATGATCGCGTCGGCCATGTTCATCATGTGCTCGTCGATGGCACTGATTGCCTGACCCATGCCGCGCCGGCTGTCGGCGGGCGGAATTTCCAGGTCGCCCGGGCAGAGCGGTGTGAAGCCGTAGGCGCGGGCAAGTGCCGCCTTGGCATCCAGTACCTGGCGGGCATCGCGCAGGAAAACTTCGGGACCGGCGAGGTAGATTTTCAGCGTCATGGTGAGATCCAGTTAGGGC
>NZ_JAAXMM010000129.1 GCF_012276985.1 Agrobacterium sp. a22-2
ATATTGCTCGTCCCGGCAATATCAATGCCTGGGATAATGAAGATTTCGTCAAGGCGGTAAAGGCCACGGGCAAGAAACAACTGATCATCGCCGGCGTGGTGACCGAGGTTTGCGTGGCGTTTCCTGCGCTCTCTGCGCTGGAAGAGGGGTATGAGGTTTTCGTCATCACCGACGCATCCGGCACGTTCAATGCGATTACGCGCGATGCGGCTTGGGATCGCATGTCCCAGGCCGGCGCGCAGCTGATGAGTTGGTTTGGCGCGGCGTGCGAATTGCACCGCGATTGGCGAAATGATATCGAAGGGTTGGGGAACCTGTTCTCTCAACATATTCCTGACTATCGCAATCTGATGACCAGCTTCAGTTTGCTGACCTCAGGTA
>NZ_JAAXMM010000130.1 GCF_012276985.1 Agrobacterium sp. a22-2
GGCCCCCGCAACCACTTTCCCTTAGAGTCCTTTTTCAAATATACTGTGAAGACTTCGGCCTTCGTAGTGGGATTTGAAAAAATCCTTCTGGAAAGTGCTCCAGACCGCAGTTGCGGTTATAGGGTTCAGTTATATAAAGCCCCGATTTATCGGGGTTTTTTGTTATCTGACTACAGAATAACTGGGCTTTAGGCCCTTTTTTTATGTCTTGGGGGTGGGCTTGTCCACATTAGAGCAAAAATTAACAGAGATGATTACTGCGCCAGTTGAGGCCCTGGGTTTTGAACTGGTTGGCATCGAATTTATTCGCGGTCGCACATCCACACTGCGCATCTATATTGATAGTGAAGATGGCATCAATGTTGATGATTGTGCTGATG
>NZ_JAAXMM010000131.1 GCF_012276985.1 Agrobacterium sp. a22-2
CAGTTGTCATTTTCTTTATTTCCTTGCTGTCATGAAACCACCCGGTGGCCGTATCAAGCTGCGTCCCCATGGTTTATACTGCACGTGGGATCACTGATATCTCAAGAGTCAGATCAGCCGCGTCCAGTAGGTTTACCAGGGCGTCCAGAGAGAACTTGTCAATCTTGCCTTTGAGAAGATCATTCAATCTCGGTTGCGTAACATGTAGGCGAGCAGCAGCGTCTTTTTGCGGAAGATCCCAGCCCTTTATAGTACGGGTGAGAGCCCGCATGAGTTGGGAACGGATACGTAGGTTTTCAGTTTCTTTTGTCGAGTCAACTAGTGTATCCCAGACACCGGGAGTGCATTCGTTTGCCATTTATTTATTACCTCTTGAGGTA
>NZ_JAAXMM010000132.1 GCF_012276985.1 Agrobacterium sp. a22-2
CCGGGAGAGAGGTGGAACAAAGGGCCGATAGCCGAGGGCCGGCGACTCTGCATGGAGAATGGGAACAACAGAACGGGCAGGCAACTCTGGGAAGGACGGGGTTCTTCAGCGGGATAGGGTGGAAATAATGGGGTATTTTTGTGATTTTCAAGAAACAACCCGATTTTTGACGCTTCCACCAATCAGGCGGCAGGGTGCCAGCCTGCCGCTTCCTGTGCCTAGAAGAACGGGCCGTCGAGCGGACTGCTGGCGGTGGCGTAGAGCTTCTTCGGCATGCGGCCGGCCAGGAAGGCGGCCCGCCCGGCTTCCACGCCGAGCCTCATGGCCCGGGCCATGAGCACCGGGTCGCGGGCGGCGGCAATGGCGGTGTTCAACAGCAC
>NZ_JAAXMM010000133.1 GCF_012276985.1 Agrobacterium sp. a22-2
TGCAGCACCAGCACGGTCTCTTTCAGTTTAGCCTGAACTGGCGCAGCGGCCGGCTGTTGCGGCTGCGGTGCAGGTTCCGACGCAGGCTTGACTTCCGGCGCTTGCTGCACAGGGGCGGGTTCGGCGTGGAATGCCGGTTCCGCCGCCAGCGGCGCCTCATGTTCATGCGGCAGATCGTCAACGCGCGGCTCGCGGCGCGCGGCCGGTTGCGATTGCTGCGGCTCGGCCGGTTCTTCGTCCGGCGCGTAGTTGTTCAGCAGGATGTCATCATACTCCGGCCGCTGAGACAGCGGAGGCGGCGTCTGATGAGCGGCCGGCTGAACGGCGCGGGGCGCAGGCGCAGCCGCCGGAGCGGGCTTCGGCGCGGCCACGGGTTCTTC
>NZ_JAAXMM010000134.1 GCF_012276985.1 Agrobacterium sp. a22-2
CTGCTGGATAAGATTGAGCAGGTGATAAGGCTTATTCGCTCAAAAGGCGTGGGCGTCTGGTTCGTTTCGCAAAACCCGTCAGATATTCCGGATAATGTGCTCGGGCAGCTAGGTAATAGCGTTCAACACGCTTTGCGGGCTTTTACGCCCAAAGATCAGAAAGCAGTAAAAGCTGCGGCGCAAACCATGCGGGCCAATTCGGTGTTTGATACCGAAAAGGCAATCCAGGAACTGGGGACCGGCGAGGCGTTAATCTCGTTTCTCGATGCGAAAGGAAGTCCTTCAGTGGTGGAACGGGCGATGGTGATTGCCCCCTGTTCGCGAATGGGGCCGGTGACGGAAGATGAGCGTAACGGCCTGATTAATCACTCCCCGGTGT
>NZ_JAAXMM010000135.1 GCF_012276985.1 Agrobacterium sp. a22-2
GGCGGCTTCAACGGAGAGCCGGTGGTGGTCACTGAGTACGACAATGCCGGTGGCGCCCCCGATGCTGCCGACAAATTCCGCAATGCGGTCGCAGATGGCGTTCACATAATCTTCCAGGGTGCTTCGTCGGCCATTGCCGGCCAGCTCACGGAAGACGTCCGCAAGCACAATCTGCGCAACCCAGGCCAAGAGGTGATTTTCATCAACCTGGGCGGCGATGCGATGGAGCTTACGGGCCAGAAGTGCCAGTTCTACCATTTTCGCTACACGGCAACCGCGCCGATGCGGGTGAATGC
>NZ_JAAXMM010000013.1 GCF_012276985.1 Agrobacterium sp. a22-2
GCCGGATGAGAAGCCGGAGGAGGAACTCTTGGGCGGTTCGGGCAGGGTGGAGGCGATGGTGGAGGCCATGGACGAGGAGAAGCCGCCGATGCGGCCGCCGAAATCGCCGGGATGGGAGCCGTGGTACCAGACCGGCTCGTAAGCAGCAGCGCCCGCCGCGGCCGTTGCCAGCCAAGTCTCGAACGTGTGGGTCCAGGGTTTTTCGACGCCGAGCGCCACGGCATAGGGCAGCAGCTTTTCGAAATGCTGCGGCGACATGGTGGGGGCACCGGCCATGTTCATGCGGTCTTTTTCGGCCAGCGTCAGATAGGTACGCAGGCCTTCGATGCCGTCCATCAGCTTGCGGCCGAGCGGCGTCGGGGCGCCCATCAGGAAGAAGAACAGGCCATTCAGGAAGACCACGCCTCCGACGGCGATCGGCACCGACAGCGGCTGATTGCCCTCCAGCTCGACCAGCATCAGGACGACGAAGACGCCGACCACCGTGACCAGCACGAAACCGAAGAAGGCGACCGCGATGATAGACCCGATGCGCGCCACAAGCGATGCACCGCGGCGGATCTTCTTGCCGATGCCGACCACTACGACCGTCAGGACCACGGCCATGACGGCGGGGATCAGCATGAAGGGCACCATGCCGGCATCGACATCGCCAAACACCATCAGGCAAAACAGCAGGACCAGGCTCAAGACCACACCGCCGGCGATGTAGCCGGCATTGCCGCGGTAATATTTGCCGCGATGCTCCTTCTCGATCGCCTGGCGGAAGGCCGTGCCGGCGGACTGGACGCGCACGCCATTGGCCTTGTCGATGGTGAGGTCCTCACCCGGGCCGCCGACCGCGGCCAGGAGGCTTGCTTCGCCGGCCGGCAGCGTGGCCGGCAGGGCCTTGTCGGTGCGACGGATGATGATCGAATCGTCGAGATCGTCAAGCACCACGTAGCCCTTGACCGCCAAGTCGAGGGCGGTTGCCGACAGGGCCGTCCAGCCGGCGCCTGAAAAGCCCTTGTTGTCGATATAATTGACAAGCGCTGGCGAAATACCGTCCGGCGCATCCCAGCGCGGCACCATGACGCCGGCATCGGGATCGCGCCCGACACGCAGCCAGGAGCGCAGATAATAGAGGAAGACGGCGGCAAGGCCGCCATAGCCGAGAATGGCGTTGATATTGTCGCGCAGGAACCACCAGACGCTCTGATCGCTGGAGGGCGCGACGACAGCGCCCTTCGGCATGCCGACGACGATCGTCAGGCCCTCGCCGGCGGCAAGGCGCCGGGTGGTCTCGAAGGTGAGGCCTTCCCCGGTTTCGGTCAGGGTGGCATCCTGACCTGTCTCGCCCAGCGCGCCGGTATAATAGGCCGTGCCGGTCGGCTCGACGCCGGGCGGCAAGGTGACCGTGGCCGAGGCGCTGTTGATCGGAAACAGCCAGCCATTGCCGGTGACGTTCCAGTAGAGTTCGTCGTGGTCCTCGAAATAGCGGATCTGCCGGGCGGTGGTGTAGGTGATGGTGTAGGTGTAGTCGCCGGGTCTAAGATAGACATCGGCAGAGCCGGCATAGATGCGGATGCCGCCGGAAATGCTCTCGGTGTGGTAGGGCTCGGGCTCGCCGTCGCGCTCCACCGAGACGAGGTCGAAATCGACCTTGATGCGGCGGCCATCGGCGTCTTCGGCATAAAGCGGGAAATCGCGGAAAATGCCGCGGCTGATCTGATTTCCTTCGGCGCGCACGGTGATGGTTTCGGCCACCGTCAGCGTGGCATCGGCACCGACCTCGATGGCGGCGTCATAGGAGCGGATCAGTTCCTCGGCCGTGGCGATTCGCCCTGACAGGATGGAGAGGACAAGGGCGACGCCAAGACCGAGGAAGGATTTCATTTATCCGTTGCTTTCCTGATAGCGGACGCCGAGCGAGGCCAGCGCATCCCAATAGCTGGGATAGGTCTTGGCCACGCAGCCGGGATCGAGAATGGTGATGCCGTTGATCTTCAAGCCTGCCAGTGCAAAGCTCATGGCAATGCGGTGATCGGCAAAGGTGTCGATGTCGGCCGGCAGGGTCTGGCCAGAGAGCGCGGGATCGGCATTGACGACCAGATCGTCGCCCTCCTCGCGGGCGAGACCCTCGCGAATGTTGTTGAGCCCGGTCGAGACGGCGCGGATGCGGTCGCATTCCTTGACGCGCAGGTTTGATATGCCGACGAAGCGTACCGGCCTGTTGTTGAAGGCGGCCAGAACGGCAATGGTCGGGATGGCGTCCTGCATCTGGCTGCCGTCGATGACCTCGGGCATATCAGGAAAAGCGGCGATCACCTCATAGGCCTTGGCATCAGGCTGGGTAAATTGCGTCGCCGGCGTGCCGATGTCGATGCTGCCCTTGGTCAACACTTCGGCGCCCCAGAGATAGGTGGCGGCGGAGGCATCCGGCTCGATGTGGAAATCGGCGGCATGATAGCCGGTCGGCTCGACGCGCCAGGTGGCCTGATCGAGCTGTTCGACCCTGGCGCCAAAGGCACGCATGGCGTCGAGCGTCAGGTCGACATAACCGCGCGCGCCGATCTCCGGGCCGGTCAGGGCGACGGTCACCGGCTCGGCATCGGCCGGCGCCAGGGGCGCTGCCATCAGCAAAGCGGAGACATACTGGCTCGACAGGCCGGCGTCGATCTCGACGCGGCCGCTGCCGAAATGGCCATGGCCGCGGATCGTCACCGGCGGGCAGCCGGTCGGGGCCTCGGCATCGATGCCGAGCGATTGCAGAGCCGTTACCAGCGGGCCGATCGGCCGCTTGCGCATATGCTCGTCGCCATCGACGGTGACGGTGCCGTCGACGCTGGCCACGGCCGCCGTCAGGAAGCGCGTCGCCGTGCCGGCATTGCCGAGAAAGAGCGGTGCGGAGGGGGCGGTCAGGCGGCCGGTGCCGGTGACGACGAAGGTGGTGGCATCCGGCTCGTCGATCGAAACGCCCATGGCGCGCAGGGCATCCGCCATGTAGCGGGTGTCGTCGCTTTTGAGCGCGCCGGTCAGCCGGCTGGTGCCCTTGGACAGGCCGGCCAGCAACAGGGCGCGGTTGGTGATCGACTTGGAGCCGGGCGGGCTCACCTTGCCGGACAGCGGATGGCCGGGCGGCAGCAGGGTCAGTTTATCAGTTTTCATGCACTACACTCGTTGGAACAGGCGGTCGCCCATGGCGACCTTAGAATTTGACGGTCGGGACGGCGCGGTCCGCGTCATTGGCGATCTCGAAATAACCGGCTTTGATAAAGCCGAAATTGCGGGCCACCAGGTTGGACGGGAAGCTCTCGACCTTGACGTTCAGATCGCGGGCCGCACCGTTATAGTAGCGGCGCGACATCTGGATTTCGCCTTCGATGCCTTCCAGCGAGCGCTGCAGCTCGAGGAAGTTCTCGTTGGCCTTCAAATCAGGATAGGCTTCGGCCAGCGCCATGACACGGCCCAGCGCCTGGCCGAGCAGGCCTTCGGCGGCAGCACGGCCCTCGATATCGCCGGCCGGCACGCCTTGCGCGCGGTTGCGCAGTTCGACAACCTTTTCCAGCGTTTCGCTCTCGTGCTTGGCATAGCCCTTGACGATCTCGATGAGGTTGGGGATCTGGTCGGCGCGGCGCTTCAGCTGCACGTCGATGCCCGACCAGGCTTCCTCCGTCATCTGCTTGGATTTGACCAGGCCGTTATAAACGATGACCGCATAGGCGGCGGCAAGCGCAAGAATTGCGAGAATGACATACATGGGGATGCTCCGGCCAATGCAAAGATGGCGGGACATTATGCGTTCCCCTGGCGCTTGTCATCAGGCGTTCTGGGGCTGCCCAATTATGGCCAGGGAGGCCGGCTCTTTCGCGGCCTCAAGGGCGGCGAGTTTTGCAAGAGCGATGTCCTGGCCGGGCTTGACCTTCACCAGAAAGGCGAAGGCAACCATCAGCAACAAAATGCCTGTGATCGAATTCACGGCGGCCGTCTGCATCATGGTCTGGGCCGCAGCAAGATCGTTCGTAATGTCATCTGGCATGGACGAGACGATGGGCGACAAACCATACTCTACGACCATCAGGACCATCATGATGCCGGGCAGCCAAGCAAAACCATCCCTCGACGTCTCCTCCTGGACAGCGGAAAATTCCTCAAGGTCGATCAGGGTAAAAAAGGCATCCAGATGACGCACGGCACGAGAAATCCTATCACCGAGACGAAGGCTGTGTAGCGGACGCTGCCCGGCAGCGCCTGCAGGGATAGGCGGACAGACACCCAGACCCAATAGAGAAAGGCAATACCTTCCAGCACGCCGAGCAACAGGACGGAGGCATCGAACGATCGAGCCCCGTCTGCCAACGCAGCAAAGATCGCACTGTCGGCACCGGTGTTGGCGGTGGAACCGGTATGCTCCACGACATAACAAACAAACGCGATATAGAGGTAATAGAGCACCGATGCACAGAGTAAGGGGGCTTCTATGCACGCCAATACCAGCCATAGCCGGCGCGACCTTGCGAGCCTTCGTCCAAGGTAGGCTACCGGACTGGACCGGCCTTGGCTCACGCGGCGTCTTTCTTCCAGTTGGCGCCGCCGGCATCGGTCAGCAGGAAGGCTTCGCCGCAGGCCTTGGCGAGCGTGCGGACGCGCAGGATATAGCTCTGGCGCTCGGTCACCGAGATGACGCCGCGGGCATCGAGCAGGTTGAAGACGTGGGACGCCTTGATGCACTGGTCATAGGCCGGGAAGACGCATTTGTGCAGCATCTGGTTGGCATTGTCGCTCGGTGCGCCGGCGGCCAGGATCGCCTGGCATTCCTTTTCGGCATCCTCGAAATGGCGGTGCAGCATGTCGGTATTGGCGATCTCGAAATTGTGCCGCGAATATTCCTGCTCGGCCTGCAGGAAAACGTCGCCATAGGAGATCTTGTCTTCGCCCTCGCGGCCGTTGAAGTTGAGATCGTAGACATTGTCGACGCCCTGCACATACATGGCAAGGCGCTCGAGGCCATAGGTCAGCTCGCCGGCCACCGGCGAGCATTCGATACCGCAGACCTGCTGGAAGTAGGTGAACTGCGAGACTTCCATGCCGTCGCACCAGCATTCCCAGCCAAGACCCCAGGCGCCGAGCGTCGGGCTTTCCCAGTCGTCCTCGACGAAGCGGATATCGTGCAGCAGCGGATCGAGACCGATGGCCGCGAGAGAGCCGAGATAAAGCTCCTGCAGGTTGGACGGATTGGGCTTCAGGATGACCTGATACTGGTAATAATGCTGCAGGCGGTTGGGGTTTTCGCCATAGCGGCCATCGGACGGGCGGCGCGACGGCTGCACATAGGCGGCCTTCCAGGGTTTTGGCCCAAGTGCTCGCAGCGTCGTTGCCGGATGAAATGTGCCCGCACCCACTTCCATGTCATAAGGCTGCAAAACGGCGCAACCCTTGTCGGCCCAATAGGCATGCAGCGTCAGGATCAGCGCCTGGAAGGAGCGCTTGGGGTCCATATGCGGAGCGAGAGTGGTCATGGCATCAGTCCGGGGTTGAAGTTTGCTGGCCGTCTGGTGCCATGACGGGCTTGAGGGGTCAAGGGGCGGCGCGCAAACGCCGCCCCGCCAGCGGCTAGAGAATGAAGTCGCTGGCACTCAGGGTGAGAGATCCGGTCAGTTCGACCTGGAAATCGGCCACCTTGTCGCCATTGAAGTCGGCACTGACAATAGTGATCTCGTCGTTTTTATTATATCGCAATTCGCCGGCTACACCGCTGAAGCTGCCGGTGCCGAAAAATTTGAAGGCATTGTTTCCGGAAGCCGTCGAGGCGTCGATGGTTGAAAGATCGATCCTGTCTTTCTGGGCATGCGAGAAATCGAGGATCGTATCGCGGCTTGAACGGGTCGATTCCGCTAGGGAATTGAAGTCGAAGACGTCCGCCCCAGAGCCCCCGCTAAGCTTGTCAACTCCCGATCCACCGATGAGCCGGTCGTTTCCGGTACTGCCACTAAGCCCGTCATTGCCGCCGCCGCCGGATAAGATGTCTGAACCGGCAGCACCATTCAGGCTGTTGGAGAGGGCGTTGCCGACCAGATTATCCGCAAAACTCGAGCCGAAAATGCTCTCGATGCTGGCATAGGAATCACCCTTGGCATCGCCGAGATTGGCGGCCACATTGGCGAGATTCGCCGTGACGCCAGCGCCGGCGCCGGCATAGGAAGCCGCATCCCGACCTGCGCCGCCCCAAAGCTGATCCCCGCCTGCGCCGCCGATCAGGGTATCGTTGCCGTCATTGCCTCTAAGGATATCGGCGCCGCCACGGCCATCGAGAACATCATTCCCTTCATTGCCGCGCAATTCATTCGCGACACTACTGCCGCGAATGGTGTCGCCAAGCTGGGTTCCGAAGACATTCTCGACGTTTTTAATCGTCCGGTCGTCCGTGCCCGGGACGCCGGGAGAGCCGTAAATGCCGGAGACCAGATCGACAACCACCCCATAGGTGTAGATATCGCTGAGTTGGAGCCTGTCGACGCCCGCACCGCCGTCTATATCATCGAAGTACCGCCCGGCAGAATAGAACTGGAAAATGTCGTTGCCGGCACCGCCGTTCAGGGTGTCGCGGCCATCGCCGCCATCGAAAAAGTCGTTACCGTCGCCGCCGTTCAGAATATCGTCGCCAAGCCCACCCCACAATTGGTTATTGGCTGCATTGCCGGCGATCCGATCGTTTTCGGATGTACCAACAACATTCTCGACGCCCGATACGGTGTGGGTCCCTTCCTCGCCGCCGACGACATAATATTTCTCGGTTGTCAGATTGACGACCACGCCTCTGCTGAAGGCAAAGAATCCCAACGTGTCCGTGCCGGAGCCGCCATAGACATCGTCGATATAGGTGTCGTAGCGCATCGAGAAGTAGTCATTGCCCGCTTCGCCGTAAAGCGTATCGATGCCGCGGTCGCCGATGATGTCATCATCGCCATCGCCACCGAAAATCGTGTCATTTCCCGTGCCGTTGGTATGAAGCTCGAAATCGCCGAAAATCGTGTCGTTACCGCCGCGACCGTAGATCACGTCGTCGCCGCTATAACCTTCTATGTTGTCATCGCCGTCGGTAACGCCGCTGGTATAGTCGAGCACATCCGGGTTTCCGGTGCCAAAAACATAAGCCATACGTATACTCCCTGTTTGAACAGGGGACATCATCAATTGAAAATTGACAACTTTAAGGCGTATATTATTGATATAGAATACTGAATTTAACGAACATTCACGACGGAATCTGCATTATTCCTTGTCGCGCAGCCGATATTCTCCCGTCTCCGGATCCTTGACCAAAGTCCCGATCGCGCCGGTTTCGCGCTCCTTCTCGGCTGCGCGCGACTTGGCGGCAAGCTTTTCGGCGTCGGAGACGAAACGGCGATAGAGAAGCCAGGCGCCGCCGAGCAGAAGCACCAGAAATAAAAGTTGCGGCATGTTCCCCCCTCGCCTTTTTTCAGAGACCGTATCGGCCCCACATTGCCTTTTCTTCGATCGTTTCGGCAAGGCCGCTGAGCGCTGCTGCGGCGATTTGTTCGCCGCCGCCGGCTGAAAGGCCTACACCCGGCATGCGCCGACCGAAAAAGTCGCGGGCGCCGCTGACCAGTTCCAGCCGCGTGTCGGCGCCATAACGGCGCTTCAGTTCGACCCGCATGTCGCCGAGCCCATCGATCAGGCCAAGATCAAGGCCGCGCTGGCCGGTCCAGAACAGGCCGGAGAAAATCGTCGCGTCATCGGCAAGCTTCGAACCGCGGCGGTCTTTCACCATGTCGATGAAGACTTTGTGGATCTCGAGCTGCAGGGTCTTCAGATATTCGATATCGCCTTCCTTTTCCGGCTGGAACGGATCGAGGATGACCTTGTTCTCGCCGGCGGTATAGACGCGGCGCTCGACGCCCATCTTCTTCAAGAGTTCGGGAAAGCCGAAGCCGCCCGACACGACGCCGATCGAGCCGACGATCGAGGTGGGGTCGGCGAAAATCTCGTCGCCGGCCAGCGCCAGCATGTAGCCGCCGGAGGCCGCCACGTCTTCGACGAAGACCAGAACCGTCTTGTTCTTTTCCTCGGCCAGCGAGCGGATGCGCTGGAAGATCATGCGCGACTGGACCGGCGAGCCGCCCGGCGAATTGATCGACAAGGCAACGGCCGGGCTGTTCTTGCGGGCAAAGGCCTTTTCCAGCATGGGGGCGACGGTTGCCAGATTGAGGGCCGGCTTGAACCGGCTGCCGCCGCTCATGATCTGGCCGTGCAGGCGCACGACGGGGATCACGATGCCTTTCTTGCGAAAGCGTTTAGGGGTCAGCCGTTCCAGAAAATCCGACATCAATGCGTTACCTCTTTGCCATGGTTTACTTGAGCAGAGATGTAAGTTGCGGACCGGCAAACACAATGGCGGGGCTAAAAAAACGGGGGCGGGGCTGAAAAAACGGCGGCAGGGCTGAAAAAGACCGCTCTACCGGCGCCGATAGGCGGCCCGGCCGTTGTTGAGATCGTCGACGAAGGCCGAAAACCTGTGGCTGTCCGGATCGTCATGCATGGTCAGCGGCGCGCGCAATTCCAGCCGGGCGCGCGATCCCTTGATGGCGGTGACCAGGACACGCACGGCACTTTCCCCAGCGCGCGGATAGAGCGGCGTGATTTCCAGACCGCCGAAACGCCGGCCGCAGGCGGCGATAATCTCGGCGATCGACTGCGGCCGGGCGATCAGCGACAATTGCCCACCTGGTACCATGATGGCGCCGGCGGTGCGGATCCAGCTTTCGAACAGGCCATCGGTCATGGCATGGGCTTCGGCCTTCAGCGCATCGGGCGTGCGGCGATCGCCGGCATCGTTGAAGGGCGGGTTCATGATCACATGGTCGAAACTGTCATCGGCAAGGCCGGCGGCGACGCGAGCCCGGCCGGTCAGGGTGACATCGGCCTCGATCACGCCGATGCGGGCCGACAGGTGGGCATTGTCGGCGAGCGCCAGGCTCTTGCGCGCGTAGTCAGCCATCTCAGCCGAGCGTTCGACGAGCGTCACCGCGGCGCCCTCCAGCCGTGCCGCGACCGCCAGGCCCGCCGCACCGGCACCGGCACCGAGATCGGCGAGGCGAAAGGGACCCTGCGCATCGACCAGGCTTGCCAGCAGCATGGCATCCATGCCGGCGCGGTGGCCGCGCCCCTTCGGCTGGACCAGATGGAAGCGGCCGCGATGGAAGGCGTCGACGGTCTCTGAACTCGGCGTAGACATCAACCGCCTCAGTCCTTCGGATCGCACAATTCGTCGGCAAGGCCAGCATCGGAGAGGATCGTGCGGGCCTCGTCCAAGCGGCTCTCCTCCACCAGAAAACGACGCGGCAGCATGCCGAGCGAGCCTTCCATGATGCTCATCGCCTGATCGGCAATCAGGCAGTGAATGCCGGCATCTTTCATCAGGCTTTCGGCAAAGGAGAGCAGAACCGGATCATTTGTGCGAATAAGCTCGTGCATTTGCTGTTAAATCCCATCAAATTGACCGAACGAGACAATTCGCCTCTTGCCGTGTCCTCAGGCCCTTTTTATGGTCGGAACTGACGAATGAACAGGAGTCCGGTGCGTTGGGCGTAGTGATACCGCTTGAGGAAAGCAAAAACAAACAGGCTTCCGTTAAGCCGTTGGTGAACCTTACCAAGGCCGGCATGGAGCGGGTGAACCAGCTTATCCTGTCCAAGGCCGGTTCCGACGTGCAGATGATCCCGGAAGTGGCAAACCATCTGATCTCGTCCGGCGGCAAGCGCCTGCGGCCGATGCTGACGATCGCCTCGGCGGCGATGTTCGGCTACGAAGGCGAGGCCCATATCAAGCTTGCGACCAGCGTCGAGTTCATGCACACGGCCACACTGCTGCATGACGACGTGGTGGACGAAAGCGACCTTCGGCGCGGTAAGTCAACGGCGCGGATGATCTGGGGCAACCAGGCCAGCGTGCTGGTCGGCGACTTCCTGCTCGGCCAGGCCTTTCGCCTGATGGTCGAGGTCGGTTCGCTCGATGCGCTGGACGTGCTGTCTTCCGCAGCCTCGGTCATTGCCGAGGGCGAGGTGCTGCAGCTTTCCGTCGCCAAGAACATGGAGACCACCGAGGACGACTATCTCTCGGTGATCCGCGCCAAGACGGCGGCGCTGTTTGCGGCGGCCTCCGAAGTCGGGCCGATCGTGGCCGGCACCGACAAAGCCAGCCGCAATGCGCTGAAATCCTACGGCATGAATCTCGGCCTCGCCTTCCAGCTGGTCGACGATGCGCTCGATTACGGCGGCAAGGCGTCCGATCTCGGCAAGAATACCGGCGACGATTTTCGCGAGGGCAAGATCACGCTGCCCGTCATTCTGGCCTATCGCCGCGGCACCGAACCGGAACGCGCCTTCTGGCGCGAGGCGATCGAGGGCGGGAAAAGCGACGATGCCAATCTCGACAAGGCGATCGGCCTGATCACCAAGTATAACGGGCTGAACGATACGATCGCCCGGGCCCTGCATTACGGCATGATTGCCCGCGATGCGCTGGCACCCCTTCCCGAAAGCCCGTGGAAGGACGCCCTGATGGAAGTGATCGACTTCTCGATCGCCCGGGTCAGCTGAGCTTGAAAGACCGGCGCTGCTTCAAAAAAGCCATGCTGTTGCCTTTAGGTGGGCAGGCGGACACAGCAGGGAAGACGCGCGGGCGATTCTCATAGGTGGTCCGCCCCGCTTGCTCGAATCGGCTATTCGGTGTTTTTCGTTGGTTGAATGCGAAATCATTGCTATCCGGTAATATCCAACGGCAGTATGGCCGGCACCCCTTGTTGAAAGGCTCCTTCATGCGGCAGACATTTGCCATCGGCTCACTCACCGGCACCGCCCTGATGGTCATGGCCACGTTCGGCATCGGCTATTTCGGCAGCATGGGCGCCGGTTTTGCCCAGGCAACAACGACCGCTGCGCCTGAGACGACCGAGCGTTTCGACGCCAACAGCGTCGATACGTTCTCCGGCGCCTATCTGAGCGGCCGTACCGCCAATGCCGACCGCGATTTCGATACCGCCATCGCCCTTTACAAGAAGGCGCTGGCCATCGAGCCCGGCAATGTCGAAATCCGCCAGAGCCTGATGCTGTCGCTGTTCATGAACGGCCAGTTCGATGAGGGCGTGAAATACGCCCATGAGCTGAAGTCGGATCCGGCCGTCGAGCGGGTGACGTCGATCGCCAGGGGTCTCGATGCGATCCGCAACCGCGAATATGCGTCGGCCGAGAAGCTTTTGGCCTACAAGGGACCGAACGACCTCGACCGGCTGACCAATTCGCTGCTGATCGCCTGGGCCAAGATGGGCGCCGGCCAGGGCAAGGAAGCACTTGCCATGATCGACGGCCTGCAGGGCCCGGAATGGTACGGGGTGTTCAAGAACTACAATGCCGGCGCCATAGCGGCGGCGATCGGCGACGTGGATGCGGCGCGCACGTATTTCAGCAATGCCGTGACCGACCAGGAAGGGGGTGCCACCGCGCCTGACACCTTCCTGCGGGCGGTCTTTGCGCTGGCCGTTCTGGAAGCAGGACAAGGCAACAAGCAGAAAGCCTATGATGCGATTGCCACCGGCGACACGCTGATCAACAACTATGCACCCTTCAAGGCGCTGCGCGAGCGCATCGAAAAGGACAACGTTCCCAAGCAGCAGGTGACCAATGCGCAGGAAGGCGCGGCCGCGGTGCTGTTTGCCATCGGCGGCGCACTCAACCGCGAAGGCGCCCAGGATACCGTGACGCTTTATCTGCAGCTGTCCCATGCGCTCGACGCCAACAGCGCCGACACGCTGATCCTGCTCGGCGGGCTTGCCGAGAATGCCAAGCAGACCGACCGCGCCATCGCCTTCTACGGCAAGGTGCCGGCAACCTCGCCGATGCGGCGCATCTCCGAGCTGCAGCTTGGCCTGGCGCTGGCCCAGACCGGCAAGGTGGACGATGCCCGTAAACATCTCAAAGCGCTGATCGCCTCCGACCCCGCCGATATCCGCAGCTATCTGGCCTATGGCAGCGTGCTGTCGGATGCCAAGGATTATGTGGAAATGGCCGACAATTACGACCGGGCCGTCGACGTGATCGGACCGACGCCGGCCCGCAGCCACTGGTCGGTGTTCTTCCAGCGCGGCATCGCCTATGAGCGGCTGAAGAAATGGGACATTGCCGAGCCGAGCTTCCGCAAGGCGCTGGAGCTCAACCCGGACCAGCCGCAGGTGCTGAACTATCTCGGCTATTCCTGGGTGGACATGAACCGCAACCTCGACGAAGGGCTCGACATGATCCGCAAGGCGGTCGAGCTTCGTCCCGACGACGGCTATATCGTCGATTCGCTCGGCTGGGCCTATTTCCGACTCGGCCGTTTCGACGAGGCAGTCGACGAGCTGGAGCGGGCCGTGCAGCTGAAGGCCGGCGATGCGACGATCAACGATCACCTCGGCGATGCCTACTGGCGCGTCGGTCGCAAACTGGAGGCCACCTACCAGTGGAAGCGGGCGCTGATCTCCGAGCCTGAGAAGGACACAATCCCGAAGATCGAGATGAAGATTGCCGAGGGGCTGCCACCGCTGGAAGCCGGCGCCGGCACAGGCAATGCCGAGGCTGCACCGACGGCGGGCGGCGCCAAGCCGCAGGCCCAGGCCGCCGATGACAAGAAGACCTGACGGCGCGCTCTTGCGCCGAGGACTACCGGACACCGCGATCACCGAGACAGCGCCAGCCAAGATCAATCTGGCGCTGCATGTCACCGGCCAGCGGGCCGATGGCTACCATCTGCTCGACAGTCTCGTAACCTTTGCCCGCGACGGCGACCGGCTGACAATGGCTCGGTCGCCGACCGACCGGTTCAGCGTCTCGGGCCGGTTCAGTGCCCTGCTCTCAACCGAAACCCATGACGGGCCGGCCGACAATCTGGTGGTGAAGGCGCGGGACCTGCTGCGCCAGGCGCTGACGGAGCGGGGCGTGGCGACGCCGCCGGTTGCCATTCATCTGGAGAAGAACCTGCCGATCGCCTCGGGCATCGGCGGCGGATCGGCGGATGCGGCAGCGACCCTGCGCGGTCTCTGCCGGCTCTGGGACCATGCAATGCCGGAGGCCGATCTGCAGGCGATCGCCCTGACGCTCGGCGCCGACGTGCCGATGTGCCTGCGCTCACAGCCGTTGCGGGCCGCGGGGATTGGCGAGGACATCACACCACTTACCACACTGCCGGCCTTCGCGCTGGTGCTGGGCAATCCGCTCAAGGGCGTTTCGACGCCCGAGATTTTCCGCCGGCTATCGACCAAGGCCAATCCGCCGATCGGCGCCCTGCCAGACACGACAGATCGAACGCAGTGGCTCGACACGCTGTCGGGCCTGCGCAACGATCTGCAGCCCCCTGCCCGCGCGCTCTGCACCGAGATTGCGGAACTATCGGGCCTGCTGGAGCAAGCCGGGGCGCGGCTGGTGCGGATGTCCGGCTCAGGCGCCACCTGCTTCGGTATTTTCGACGATCTGGACGCGGCGCGGCATGCCGCCGCAGGCCTTCTCAAGCAGCGGCCCGACTGGTACTTTCACGCCACCGAAACGATGGGCGGAGCGCATTTATGACACCGGCTGGCGAACCACGCCCCTTCATCCCGGTCGGCATCGCGGTGCTGACCGTGTCCGACACGCGCACGCTTGCCGACGACAAATCCGGCGATACGCTTGTCGCACGCATCCTGGAAGCCGGCCACCAGCTGGTTGACCGCGCTATCGTCACCGACGACCGCGACCGCATCTACAATCAGGTCAAGGCCTGGACGCTGTCGGACGAGATCGACGTGGTGATCACCACCGGCGGCACCGGCTTTACCGGCCGTGACGTGACGCCCGAGGCGCTGGAGCCGCTGTTCGAAAAGCGCATGGACGGGTTTTCCGAAGTGTTCCACCGCATCTCCTACGACAAGATCGGCACCTCGACCATCCAGTCTCGCGCCACCGGCGGCGTGGCCAATGCGACGTTCATCTTCGTGCTGCCGGGCTCGCCCGGCGCCTGCAAGGACGCCTGGGACGGCATTTTGAAAGGCCAGCTGGACTATCGCCACATGCCCTGCAATTTCGTGGAAATCATGCCGCGGCTGGACGAACACCTGAAGCGCGGCTGATGCCTGCGTCCCCAGTACCGGATTGACCTCTTTTGACAGGACCCAAGCGGTGTGACGCGCGACAATTGCCGCCGCTCAGCATTGCCTTAAGTTCCATCTTGTCATTCAGGAGATGGACATCATGGGCCAGACATTTCGCGGAACCGCCAATGCCGATCGCTTTGTGCAGGGCACCAACAACGCCAATACGGTGGAGGTGCGGCTTTTCACCCTCGGCGGCAATGATACGATCATCCTCAATCGGGACGACAATCTCGGTGGAGGAAACTTCGTCGACGCCGGGACCGGAAACGACGGCATCAGCAATGTCATCGAGGCCGGCAGCGAGATCCGCCTCGGTGCTGGCAACGACACCTATGTCGGCACCGGCTTCGGTTCGTTCGGCAGCGATATCGGCGATCTCGTGCGCGGCGGCGACGGCAACGACCTGATCGCCGTCACGACCTTCAAGAGCCGCTATTTCGGCGATGCCGGCGATGACCAGTTTGCCTCAGAAGGCTGGCAGAACGTGTTCAACGGCGGCGCCGGCCGCGACCGCATCACCTATGAACCGCGCGACGATTCCTCGACGCTTAGCGGCAGCGGCGTGACGATCGACCTTTTGACCGGGCTGGCGCAGACCGGCGCCAACCGGTTCGAGACCCTGGTCAGCATCGAGGACGCGGCCGGAACAAATGTCAATGACAGCATCAACGGCACCAACGGCACCAATAAGCTGGAGGGGTTGAACGGCAATGACCTGCTGCTCGGCCTTGGCGGCAACGACCAGCTGTTCGGCGGTCTTGGCATTGATCGTCTTGAAGGCAATGAAGGCGCCGATGTCCTGACCGGTGGCCGGAGCCGGGACCTGCTGACCGGCGGCAGCGGCGCCGACCGGTTCGACTTCAATGCCTTCAACGAGAGCGGCAACGGCGCCAACAATCGCGATGTCATCGCCGATTTCAGCCATAGCCAGGGCGACAAGGTCGACCTTTCGACGCTGGACGCCAACGCGGCGCGCGGCGGCAACCAGGCCTTCAGCTTCATCGGCGACGGCGTCTTTACCGCTGCCGGGCAGCTGCGCTTTTCCGACGGCATCGTCAGCGGCGACGTCAATGGCGACGGCCGCTCGGATTTTCAGATCGCCATGAACGACCTGGCCGACATGGTGCGGTCCGACTTCATTCTGTGAACTCGGCGCTGGCCTTACGGGCGACCCGGGCCGGCACCAGTTCGGCCGTCAGCGATTGCATGCGCAGCCCCTTTGGCAAGTCGCCCAGCCGCATGCCGCTCTTGACGATGGCCAGCGCCTGACGCTTGGAAACGAGCAGGCCATCCTCCAGCGGCGCGCTCCTGCGGCCGATTCGGCGGTAGAACGGCAGCCGGTGGTGGCGAGACGGCGAGAACTGCGCCGGCGCCGTGTTGCGCATGACATATTCGGCAATGGCATCGATCCAGCCGCCGGCCGGCCGGGCGCCGGGCTCAACCAGCAGAAGCCATTCACCTCTGGCGGCCCGGACGATATCTTTCAGGTCCCATTGCCCATGAAAGCGGCAACCGGCCGCATCCGCCAGCCGCGAGGTGCCATCCCGCGAGCCGTGATCGAGCACCAC
Source organism: Agrobacterium sp. a22-2 (assembly GCF_012276985.1). GTDB lineage: Bacteria > Pseudomonadota > Alphaproteobacteria > Rhizobiales > Rhizobiaceae > Allorhizobium. The sequence goes on from NZ_JAAXMM010000013.1 coordinate 15,730, forward strand.
GACATCGCAGACAATCCCTTCCACCGCCCCGGAAACCAATGCCGCAAGGGTCTGCGCCAATTCGGTTTCCTGATCCAAGCATTCGATAATCACTGTCAGCATTGCCTATGATTATCGCATTGCACAAAGAATTGCCACCATCGCATTTTTCATTTTGTTCTTGCATTGTTCTCATTTTCGGACTAGGAATTTAGTCACGAGAGGGCGGAAGGACGCCCGTCAGGAGCCCATTATGAACTTGCTGTCTCATATGGGGCAGGCTGCGTTTCAGCCTGCCAATACGGCGGATATTGCCGATGCCTTGATCCAGGCCTCCGGCCTGCGGGTCGATGCCGAGCGGCGGCGCGGCCGGGGCGCCGGGCTCAACCCTTCGGGACGCTTCGAGCCGACGGAGCGCACGACCTTCGATGATGGCTGGACGACGCTGGAGGACATGCCGCCGTTTCGCACCGAAGTGCAGGTGGAAAAGCCGCGCAGCATCATTTCGCGCAACGAATCGCCGGACATTCCCTTCGACCGCTCGCTCAACCCCTATCGCGGCTGCGAGCATGGCTGCATCTATTGCTTCGCGCGGCCGACCCACAGCTATATGGGGCTTTCGGCGGGGCTCGATTTCGAGGCCAAGCTGTTTGCCAAGCCCGATGCGCCGAAACTGCTGGAGCGCGAGCTGTCGAAGCCCGGCTACAAGCCGCGCACCCTGGCGATCGGCACCAATACCGACCCTTACCAGCCGATCGAGCGGGAATGGCGAATCATGCGCCAGGTTCTGGAGGTGCTGAACAAGGCCAACCATCCCGTGGCGATCGTGACCAAGTCAGCGCTTGTCATGCGCGATATCGACATCCTGGCCTCGATGGCTGAGCGCGGACTCGCCAAGGTGGCGGTGTCCGTGACGACACTCGACCGCAAGCTGGCACGCACCATGGAACCGCGGGCCTCGACGCCGTCGCGGCGGCTGGAGGCTGTCAAGGCGCTGTCGGAGGCCGGCATTCCGACCGGCGTGCTGATGGCACCGGTGATCCCGGCGCTCAACGACCACGAGATCGAGCGTGTGCTGGATTCGGCCAAGGCGGCAGGCGCCGTCGAGGCCGGCTACGTGATCCTCAGGCTGCCGCTCGAGGTCAGTCCGCTGTTTCGCGACTGGCTGCTGCAGAACTATCCCGATCGCTACCGGCACGTCATGTCGCTGGTGCGCTCGATGCGCGGCGGCAAGGATTACGATGCCGAATTCGGCAAGCGCATGAAAGGCGCCGGCCCCTATGCCTGGCAGATCAGCCGGCGCTTCGAGATGGCGACCAAGCGGCTCGGGTTGGTTCGCCGCAGCATGCAGCTGCGCGACGACCTGTTCGTGCCGCCCAACCATAGCGGCGTACAGCTGTCGCTGCTCTGAGGCGGACCTTTTTTCAAAGAATCCCGGCGCAAATCCCTGTCCCCTTTTGCGCCGGACAAGTCCCCGGCATCCGCCGCCTTGAAAAGGGGCCGGCCTCGCCGCTCCGTTTCAGTCCGGGGACTTGCAGGAAGTCGGGTTGGTGTGCGAACTCAGCCGCATGAGCTCTCGCACACCACCCGATTCTCCGAGCCTTTTCGAAGCAGCACCACTGGTGCCGGATTTCGAGCTGGAGCGGCTTGCCAGGCGCCAAGGCTTCTGGCCGGTGGCTGGAACCGACGAGGCGGGGCGTGGCCCTCTGGCAGGACCGGTGGTGGCGGCTGCGGTGATCCTCGATCCCGACAACATTCCGGACGGACTGAACGATTCCAAAAAACTGACGGCAGCGAGGCGCGCCGTGCTGTTTGATGTCATTCTGGCTTCTGCCCATGTGTCCATCGCCTCCTCCAGCCCGCTGCATATCGATGTCCGTGACATCCGCAAGGCAAGCCTCGACGCCATGCGGCGCGCTGTGGCCGGCTTGCCGGTCAGGGCGGCCTATGTGCTGGCCGACGGCCGCGACGTGCCGGACGGGCTTGCCTGCCCCGGCAAGGCGGTAATCAAGGGCGACGGCCGATCGCTGTCGATTGCCGCGGCCTCGATCATCGCCAAGGTCATGCGCGACCGGATGATGGAGCGGGCCGGCGTCGTGTTTCCCGGCTACGGCTTTGAACTCCATGCCGGCTATGGCACGCAGGTGCACCGCGACGCGATCGAACGGCAAGGTCCCTGCCTCCTGCACCGCATGAGCTTTCGCCCGCTCAAGCGGGAGTGAGGGAGGCGCCTACGGGCAAACCTTTGTCCCCCAATGCAAAAAGGCCGGACAATCGCCCGGCCTTTTTTCAGATGATATCGCGACAGCGCGCTGCTGCTTAGTTCAACCGGCCCTTGACCTCGCCCAGCGAGGCGGAAAACAGGGTCTGCTGGACATCGGCGCCGGCCTTCTTGACCAGAACCTTTTCGGCCGCGGCAATGGCCAGATCGACGGCGGCGGAGCGAACGGCGTTGACCGCTTCGGCTTCGGCGCGCTTGATCTTCTGTTCGGACAGCGCATTGCGGCGGGCCACGAACTCTTCGGTCTTCTGCTTGGCTTCCGCCGTCAGCATGGCCGCTTCGCGTTCGGCTGCGGCGATGATGCCGGCAGCCTCGGTTTCGGCTTCCTTGCGCTTGCGCTGGTATTCGGCCAGCACATGCTGGGCTTCTTCGCGCAGGCGCTTGGCTTCGGCCAGTTCATCACGGATCTTGTCGGCGCGCTCGTCGAGCGACTTTGCCACCATGCCCGGAACCTTGAGGTAGACGATCAGGGCAAGGAACAGGACAAGGCCGACAAAGGCGAAGAATGTTGCATCAAAAGCCATGATCATGCCTCCTGCTTGGGCGTTACGGCCGCAACCGCCGACTTGACGTCGGCAGCGGTTGCCTTGGAGCCGATCAGCTGCTCGACGATGGCGCTCACCGTGTCGCTGGCAATCGTGCCGACTTCGGCAAAGGCCTGGGCCTTGATCTCGGCGATATGGGCTTCTGCGGCAGCAACCTTCTCCGACAGCTGCGCTTCGATGGCGGCGCGCTCGGCGTCGGCCTTGGCCTTGGCGCTGTCGCGGGCCGTCGCTGCGATCTGCCCGGCTTTCGCCTTGGCAGCGCTCAATTCTTTTTCATAAGTCTCGATGGCTGCATCGGCCTCGGACTTGAAACGGGCTGCTTCATCGAGATCCTGGGCAATGCGATCGTGGCGATTTTCGAGGATCCCGCCGACGCGCGGCACGATGACCTTCTGCATCAGCATGTAGAACAGGCCGAATGTCAGCACCAACCACAGCAGCTGCGAGGGATAGGTCGACTGGTCGAACGGCGGGAAAACGCCTCCAGCATGCCCGGTGTCGTGGGCGACGCCGGTTTCCGTATGGGTCTGGCCTTCTACCGGTGTCTCTTCGGCATAGGCGGGGGTAACGAACATGCTCGCCTCCAGGTGTCCTGCAAATGCAAGGGATCACGGTCCGCGCCCGCGAACCGTGATCCCGATCTCAGCTGTGATTAGACAGCGAAGAGGAGGAGGAGAGCGATGAGCAGCGAGAAGATGCCCAGAGCTTCCGTAACGGCGAAGCCGAATACCAGACGGCCGAACTGGCTGTCAGCGGCAGACGGATTGCGCAGAGCGCCGGAGAGGTAGCTGCCGAAGATGTTGCCGAGGCCGAGAGCCGTGCCGGCCATGCCGAGGCAAGCCAAACCTGCGCCGATGTACTTTGCTGCTTCCGCTTCCATGATTGATCTCCTTAGAATGGTTGTTGCGGCGAATGACTGACGCGTTCTGGCGCCAACGTGGTTATCCCCTAAGCGTGATCCCGTCCGAAGACCGCGTCACACTTTCTGGATCTTGCTTTAGTGCCCACCCGGATGGATTGCGTCGTTGAGGTACATGCATGTCAGTACCGCGAAGACGTAAGCCTGCAGGAAGGCGACGAGGAATTCGAGACCGGTCAGAGCGACGGTCATGATCAGCGGAAGAATGGCGCCGCCGATGCCCAGCGCGCCGAGGCTTCCCAGCGAAGCGACGAAGCCCGCGAAAACCTTGAGAGTGATATGGCCGGCCAGCATGTTGGCGAACAGACGAATCGACAGCGAAATCGGGCGCGACAGGAACGAAATGATTTCGATCGGCACCACGAGAAGCAGAAGCGCCGCCGGCACGCCGGACGGCACGAAGAGCTTGAGGAAGCTCAGGCCATGCTTGTAGAAGCCATAGACCAGCACGGTACCGATGACGAAGATCGCCAGCGCGAAGGTGACGATGATCTGGCTGGTGATGGTAAAGAAGTAAGGCATCATGCCGAGCAGGTTCGCGGTCAGCACGAACATGAACAGCGAGAAGACCATCGGGAAGAACTTCATGCCGTGGCTGCCGGCGCCTTCGCGCAGCATGGAGGCGATGAATTCATAGGACATTTCGGCGAGCGACTGCATGCGGGTCGGGATCAGGCCGCGGCTCGATGTCGAGAAGTACAGGAAGGCCGAGGCACAGGTGACGGTTGCCACCATGAACAGCGAGGCATTGGTGAACGAGAAATCGACGCCGCCAAGCTCGATCGGGACAATCTTCTGGATCTGGAACTGATGGGTCGGATCGTTTGACACCTGATTGTCTCTCTCACTTTGCCTGCCAGCCGGCAGAATTCATCCCGTTCGAAACAGGCAGCCTTTCAGGCGCCGTCCCGCTTGTCACTCTTCGTATCCGTTCCACGATCCGCCGGATGCGGCGCAGCCACGACGCCCGCGGATCTCAGAACATTCAGGACCCCCGCACAGAATCCCAATAGCAGCAGTACGATCAGGCCCCAAGGCGACGTACCGACAAAATAGTCGAAAAGATAGCCCAGAAGTGCACCAACCACGATCGCGGAGATGAATTCGCTCGAGAGCTTCATGGCCTGTGCATAACCTTTCCGGCTTTGCTCGGCCCTTTCGTCCCTCGCCGCTTCATCTCCGGACTCGTCCCGGCGGCCGGCCAGTTCGGCCGCCAACCGCTTGCGACGCAATTCCAGGTTCTTCTCGTGGTCGTCCGTCATGATAGCCCCCGTCCGATCCCGCTCCACAACCGGTCTATAAGGCCTGGAACGGACATGCAAACAGCTCGGATTTCACGCCGTCCGGCCCGTTTTGAAGTCGCGCGCACCATAATTTTGAGAGACCGCATAGTCAAGGCGTTGACCGCGGTTGTTTCACCACAAATTAACCCGGAAAAATCATAGACTTAAGTCGTGGTCGGCGATTTTATGACAATGTCGGCGGGCAAAAGCCGCAACCGCCCCGACCAAACCCTGGGTCCTGAAGAGCCAGTTTCAGATCCAGCCGCCGCCATAGGTGCGGTAGAAGACGTGCAGGCCGATCCGTCCGACCTTTTCCATGGTCCGCGCCCAGGCCGGGCGGACATAGAGGGCGTGGTAATGGGTGGCCGAGCCGACCTCCTTCATCCAGATCTTGCCGGCCGTCACCGCCATCGCCACTTCGCGGGCCACTTTCCAGTGCTGCTGCGAATTGACGCGGTCCTTGATATTGTCGCAGGCAAAGGAAAACTGGCAGCGGTTGCGCCAATCCTCGTTCTGGTAGACGACGCCGCAGATCGTATCGGGATAGGCTGGATTGCGGACCCGGTTGAGAATCACCTGGGCGACAGCCGCCTGGCCCTTCACCGATTCGCCGCGCGCCTCGAAATAGATGCCGGATGCCAGGCATTGCTGCTCGCGGGCCGAAAACACGGTCGCCGGCAGGACGCTCGCCGCCCAGGCATGATCCTTGGGATCGATGCTCGGCACGAAGCGGCCACTCTCCGGCTTGTCGGCCAGGATGGCATCGAAGGGCGACACCTTGGCGAAATCGGGCGCCGCCGGCGCATAGGCGGTGGCCAGCACATCGGCGTCGGGATTGGTAACCAGCCCGGCCAGCATGGCGGGAACCGATGGGTCGACCTTCGGCGCGGTCTTCTTGAAGAAGAACATGGCGAGTTCGACATCCCGCGCCTTGCCCTTCGGCCGGACGAAGGCCGTCTGGTCCTTGGCATTGTCGGGATGGTCGAAGAGCGAACTGGTGCGCTGCAGGATGGAACCGGCGCTGAAGGCTTTTGGCGGTTGCATCTGTTCGATGGCGATCACCCGGCTCTTCTTCTGGCTGCGGGTGACCCTCTCCTCGTCGGGTGTGTAGTTCTTGACCATCTTGTCGTCCATGAAGGCGATCTTGCGGCCATCCGGCAGAACCATGCCCGTGTCGCCGGAAAGGCTTGCCGGTTCAGCCGCGTCGCCGAAATTGAGTTCGGCCGCATGGATTGAGCCGGCAGGCGAAGCGGTCAGCACCATGCGCCACTGGTCGGCGCCGCGATCAAGCCCTGCAATCAGGCCGGCGAGATCGGCATGGGCCGCCATGGACGGAAAGATCAGCCAGGACGCCAGTCCAAACACGAGGGGCGAAGTCCATTTCTCGAAACGGGAAACGGCTTTAGGACGCAAACGGGATCTGGACGGCAAAACCGGCACTCCATACGCAACAAGGCTACATTAGCGAACTATCGCCTGTTAACCTTGATGGATGGTTAATGCCGCAGCGGGATCTGCAACCGCCGGAGGAAATCCAGCGGCCGGCCCGTTCAGATGATCACGTGCGAGCCCAGTTCGACCACCCGGTTGGCCGGCAGGCGGAAATAGTCGGAGGGGTCGGCGGCCGAATTGGCCAGCGTGATGAACAGGCGGTCCTGCCAGTAGGGCATGCCGGACTTGGCGTCAGGCACCAGCTTGCGTCGGCCGAGATAGAAGGAAGTCGACATGATGTCGAACTTCAGGCCGCCGCGGCGCAGCTGGGCCAGCGCCTGGGAAACGTTCTGGCTCTCCATGAAGCCGAAGCGGATCTCGACCCGGCTGAACCGTTCCGACAGGCTTTCGGCGACAAAGCGCTCGGCCGGCGTGGCGCGCGGCCGATTGACCGTCTTGATGGTCAGGATGATGTTGCGCTCGTGCAGCACGTGATTGTGCTTCAGGTTGTGCAGCAGGGCGGCCGGCGCGGTTTCCGGATCGCTGGTCAGGAAGATCGCCGTGCCCGGCACGGAGACCGGCCCATGCTCGCTCTTGCGCTCGATCGAGGTGATGAAGGACTGCAGCGGGATATCCGCATGGCGCGTCTTGGTGAACAGGATGGCGCTGCCGCGCCGCCAGGTCCACATGACGACGGTGAAGCCGCCGGCAAACAGCACCGGGATATAGCCGCCGTCATGCACCTTCAGCAGGTTGGCGCCGAGGAAGACCATTTCCAGCACCAGCAGCGGCAGAAGGAAAACCAGCGACAGCAGCACCGACCAACGCCAGCGGCTGCGCACGAACTGATAGGCCATCACGGTGGTGACCACCATGGCGCCGGTGACGGATATGCCATAGGCGGTGGCCAGCGCCTCGGAACTCTGGAACAGCAGCACCAGGCTGAGCACGCCGAACAGAAGCAGCGTGTTGACCGACGGCAGGTAGATCTGGCCGGTATTGGTCTCGGAGGTGAACAGGATCTCCATGCGCGGCAGGAAGCCGAGGTGAATGCCCTGCCGGACCAGCGAAAAGGCGCCGGTGATCACGGCCTGGCTGGCAATGATGGTGGCTGCGGTGGCGAGGATGACGACCGGCAGCAAGGCCCATTCCGGGAACATCAGGAAGAACGGATCGGAGGCTGCTTCCGGATGCTTCATGACAAGGGCGCCCTGCCCCAGATAGTTCAGCACCAGCGCCGGGAAGACGAGCACGAACCAGGCCCACTGGATCGGCCGGCGACCGAAATGGCCGAGATCGGCGTAAAGCGCTTCGGCACCGGTAACCGTAAGGAAAACCGCGCCCAGCACGACGATGCCGAGAAAGCCTTCGCGCAGCATGAAGCTGATGGCGTACCAGGGATTGAAGGCGGCGAAGATGCCGAAATCATCGGCGATATGCACGATGCCACCGAGTGCCATGACGATGAACCAGACGGCAGTGATCGGCCCGAAGAAATTGGCGACCGCCCCGGTGCCGCGCGACTGCACGGCGAAGATGGCGATCAGGATGACCACGGCGATCGGCACGATGTAATCCGTCAATTGCGGTGCCACGAGCTTCAGCCCCTCGACCGCCGACAGCACGGACAGCGCGGGCGTGATCATTGCATCGCCAAGGAAAAGTGCGGCACCCACCAGGCCCATGACCGTCAGGATCGTCGTGTAACGGCCAGCATTTTTCATCAATAGAGCCAGAAGAGACAGTGTGCCGCCCTCGCCGTCATTGTCGGCGCGCAGCAGAAAAAGGACATATTTGAACGTGACGATGATGGTCAGCGCCCAGATCATCAGGGATATCAACCCGATGATTTCGACGCGTTCGATACCGTCATGACCGATCGGCTTCAGCGCTTCGCGAAACGCATAGAGCGGGCTGGTGCCGATATCGCCATAGACGACACCGACCGAGCCAAGCGCCAGCAGGAAGAGGCTGCGAACGGTTTTCTGTGGTGCAGGCGTGTCACTGTGTTCTTGGGGCATGGGGACCTACAGGCTCGTCAGAGCCAGCCTTTCCAACGGAAAAACAGGAAGGGGATGATCGCCGACAGCAGCATGCCGACCAGCGCGAAGGCATAACCATAGGTCCATGCCAGTTCCGGCATGAAATCAAAATTCATGCCATAGACCGACGCGACCAGTGTCGGCGGCAGGAAGACCACGGAAGCGATAGAGAATATCTTGATGATGGCGTTCTGCTCGACATTGATCAGGCCGAGCGAGGCGTCCAGCAGGAAGGTGATGTTGTTGGAGACGAAACCGGCATGCTCCGACAGCGACTGAACATCGCGCGTGACGATGCGGCAGAGTTCTTCGGCCTCGTAATCCTTGCGCACATCCGGCAGCGACATCAGGAATGTCATCAGACGGGAGAGCGTCACCAGACTGTCGCGGGCCTTGCTGACCAGGCGATGGTGGCTGGCAATGTCGATCAGCTTGTCTTCCAGAAAACGCGGCGGCCGGCGCTTGGCGGCCTTGCGGTCGACGAAGACCTCGGCGGAGAGGGCATCCACCCGCGCCACGGCCACTTCCAGCACTTCGGCCGTGCGGTCGACGATGGTTTCCAGCAGCCGCGCCATCAGCTCCGAGCCGGTCTTGTATTTGCCGGGGATGCGCAACAGGGCGGCGCTGAACAGGGCGAAGGCCTTGGGTTCGCCATAGCGGATGGTGACAAGCCGATTGCCGACCAGAATGAAGGCGATGTCGGTCAGCTCCGGCAGGTCGCTTTCGACCTTGTAGACCAGCGACGCCGTCATGTAGACCCCACCGTTTTCGACGTAGAGGCGGCTGGAGGGCTCGATATCCTTCAAGTCGTCACGGGTCGGGATCGGAATGCACAGCAGGCTCTCGGCCAGATGTTCCTCCGCCCGGTCCGGAATGACGAGGTCTAGCCAGAGAATATCGTCATCCAGTGATGCCGGCGGCTGCCCAGGCAGAATGATCTCCGCGCTCCCGTTGAGCCGATACGCCCTGATCAAATTTAAAACACCTTCAAACGCGTTCGGCCAAGGCGATCTCGCACCAATTGCGATCCAAATAGCATTTGCCGCCGAAATGGCAAGAGTTTGCGGTGGCATCCCCCTTGTACAGAGGGGGTGATCGGACCAGCCTGTTGACACAGGTCAATGCAGCGGCATGCCGCCATCATAATGTGAGACTGGGGTCTAGGGGCCAACACGATGGAGGATCAAATGACTGAGCAGCCGTCAAAGTTACTTCCCAGCCTGTGGTCCGACAGTCCTTTCGCAGCCCTGCGGAAGGAGATGGATCAGGCACTGGAAACATTCTTCAACAATCGCAATCCCTTCTCGGACATCACAGCCGCTGCCGGCGGAGTGATGGCGCCGTCGGTGGATATCGCCGAGAACGATGGCGCCATCACGATGACGGCGGAATTGCCGGGACTTTCGGAGACGGATGTGGACCTGTCGATCCACAACGGACTTCTCATTCTGAAGGGTGAGAAGAAAATGGAAAAAACCGACGAGAAGGACAATTACCATGTCACCGAACGGCGTTATGGCAGCTTTCAGCGGTCGATGCGCCTGCCGCCATCGGTGGATGAGGCCGCCGTCAGTGCCACATTCGACAAGGGTGTGCTGACAATCAGCATGCCGAAGAAACCGGGCACCGCGCCGGTCGAACGCAAGATTGCGATCCAAAAACAATAAGCGATCGCGTCATCCCGCCGTCCCCGGTCCGCCCGGAGGCGGCGGTCGATCTCCGGGTACCGTTTACTCGAAAACGATGGAAGGCGCCGCGCGGCCCGAACGCAGGCCGACCTGCTGCCAGACCTTTTCTGCAATCTCGCGATAGACCTTTGCTTGCGGGCCATCCGGATCGGACACCACGACCGGCGTGCCGGCATCCGACGTTTCGCGGATCGAGATGGTCAGCGGCACTTCGCCGAGGAAGGGAACGCCGATGGCGTCCGCCTCCGCCCTGGCGCCGCCATGGCCAAAAATATCGTAGCGATTGCCGGTATCGGGCGCGATGAAATAGCTCATGTTCTCGACGATGCCGAGCACCGGCACCTCGACCTTCTTGAACATGTTGATGCCTTTGCGCGCATCGATCAGCGCCAGATCCTGCGGCGTCGAAACGATGACGGCGCCCGACAGCGGCACCTGCTGGGCCATGGTCAGCTGCGCATCGCCGGTGCCCGGCGGCATGTCGACGATCAGCACGTCGAGATTGCCCCAGGCGACTTCGCGCAGCATCTGCATCAGCGCCGACTGGACCATCGGCCCGCGCCAGATCATCGCCGTGCCTTCATCGACCAGAAAGCCCATGGACATGGCCTTCAGCCCGTAATTTTCCATGGGCACGATGATGCGGCCGTCGATCTGCTGCGGCCGACCTGATATGCCGAGCAGGCGCGGCATGGAGGGACCGTAGACATCCGCATCGAGAATGCCGACCTTCAGGCCGTTTGCCATCATGGCGAGCGCCAGATTGACCGCCGTGGTCGACTTGCCGACACCGCCCTTGCCGGAGGCCACGGCAACGATGGCGCCGATGCCGGGAATATCGGCTTTTGCAGCGCGCTGGCCGGAGGGGGCCGGCGCCGCCGGCGCGTGGGAATGGCCGGCGTGGCCGTGACCGTGGGAATGGGGGGCCGCGGCCGGCGGCGGGGCCGACTGGCCGGCAGCACCGGCCTTCTTCTCGGCCGTCAGGCTGACCAGTGCCCCCTTGATGCCGGGAATGGCCTTGACGGTGCGCTCGGCGGCCTGGCGCAGGGGCTCCAGCTCACGAGCCCGCTCGGCCGGCACGGTGATCGCGAAATAGGCCTTGCCATCGGAGATGAACACATCCGAAACCATGCCGCTATCGACAATATTGCCGTTTAGATCCGGGCTGCGGACCGACTTCAGCGCTTCCAGTACCTGTTGCCGCGTGACTTCCGCCATGACTACCTCACTGCATTATCCAGACCCGGTAGATAATGGAGCCGCACGCCTTCGCCAACTATAAAAGGGTTGAGATGTCACAATAGGTTGCGACCAATCAGCCAAACGCTGCGCGCGGGACCGCCATGGCACGTTGCCGCCGGGCTCCGAACGCATTGCCGATGCCGATCAGCACCGGTTCATCGACGCCGATCGTCTGCATGGCAGACGGCAGGCCGGCCAGCGTGCCCTGCCAGCGGGTCTCGTTGGCGCGGGTGACCGCCGCCATGACGACGACGGGCGTGTCGTCGCCCATGCCATGCTCGACGAGAGCCGCGCGGATGCGCGCCGCCATGCGGCCGCCCATGTAGAAGACGGTGGTGACGGAGGCATCGGCCAGGCTTTTCCAATCGGTGTTTTCCGGCAGGTCGCCATGGCGCGAATGGCCGGTGACGAAGCGCACCGATTGGGCATGGTCGCGATGGGTGAGCGACAGGCCGAGACGCGAGGCCATGGCGCTGGCCGCCGTAATGCCCGGCACGACATCGACGGCAATGCCTTCCGCCTCCAGCCGGGCGATCTCCTCGCCGGCCCTGCCGAAGATCATCGGATCGCCCGACTTCAACCGTACGACGCGCTTGCCTGATTTGGCCAGCGACACCATCATGTCGTTGATATCCTGCTGCTTGCAGCTCTCCCGGCCGCCACGCTTGCCCACCAGCATACGTTTGGCCTCGCGGCGTGCCAGTTCCAGCACCTCGTCGGAGACCAGATCATCGAACAGGATGACATCGGCCGATTGCAGGGCGCGCACGGCTTTGAGCGTCAGCAGTTCGGCATCGCCCGGACCGGCGCCAACCAGCGTCACCCGCCCGGTAGCGGGCGCTCCACCCAGCTTTTCCGCCTCGCTGAGGAGCGCCCGCGCGGCACCCTCCTCCGGTGCCGTATTGCCCTGGAATGTGCGATCGACGAAACGCTCCCAGAAAGCGCGGCGGGATGCGCCGGGCGACAGCACTTCGTTGACCCGCTCGCGCAGCGACTGGGCAAGCTCCGCCCATTGCTTCAGCGCCGGCGGCAGCAGGGTCTCGATGCGACGACGGATCGCCTGGGCCAGGATCGGTGCGGCGCCATCGGTGGAAATCGACACGATAACCGGCGAACGGTTGACGATCGAACCGAACTGGAACTGGCAGAAGGCCGGCTTGTCGATGACATTGACCGGCACCCCGGCCGCCACAGCGGCGTCGAAGAAGGCCTGGGCGTCGTCATCGGTTTCGCAATCGGCCAAGGCCAGAGCGGCGCCCTGGAAACTGACGTCCGACCAAACCGCGTCATGGTGCACGACGGCGCCGCGCGACGTAGCGTCGCTGCCCCTCATCCGGCTGCCGCCACCTTCTCCCCGTTTTGACGGGGAGAAGGAACCCGTGGCACGGGCGGCGCTCCATACGCCTTCTCCCCGCCCGCGGGGAGAAGGTCCCGGCAGGGGGATGAGGGGCGCGCTACGCCCCTGCCCGATCAAACCCCGCATGACCTCCGACATCTCGTCCTCGGCGCAATAGACATGCACTTCGGCCCCGCAGGCGGCCAGAAGCTCGGCCTTCCAGGCGGCGCCGTCCGAGCCGCCGGCGACGACGACGCGTTTGCCGTCCAGCGACCAGAAAACGGGCAGCTTGGCGAGCGGCGCCATGCGGGCCGGGGCGTGGCTGGATGAGGCTTGGCGGGCCGGTTCACTCAGCAGCAGCGACTTGGCATCCATCGATGATCCCCCTGATTTCGGCGCGGCAGGAGCCGCAATTGGTTCCGGCAGACAAGGTGGCGCCGATCGCCTCGACCGTGCCGCAACCGGCGCGGACGGCGCTGACGATCTGGTTGACGCCGACGGAAAAACACGAGCAGACGGTGGCGCCCGGATCGGCGCGGCCGGCACCCGGACGGCCGGCCACCACGGCAAAGCGGGTGCGGCTGTCGGCATGGGGTTCGGACAGCTGCCCGATCGCCCAGTTGCGCGACACCGCCACCGGCTGGCTGGCCACGAACAGGGCCAGCAGCAGTTGCTCGCCGACGAAGAAGGCGATGCGGGCATCGCCGCTCATGCGGTCGCTATAGCCAAGGCTCTCGGCCTCGGCCGGCAGGGCGAAATGGGTGCGGCACCAGGCTTCGATATCGTCCAGCGGCGTCTCGAAGGCCAGTTCGACCCGCCATCCACCGTTTGCCTTGGCGAGCGCCCAATAGGGCGTGTCGAGGCCCTGCGGCTTCAAGGTGCTGACGGCAAAACCATAGGCTCCGGCGGCAAAGCGCCTGGCACTGACCGCGACATGTTTGGAGGCCGGTTGGCCCGATACCGGATCGGTGAACGACGGCACCAGCGTGTCGACGCGGGCCCGGGCGGCAAACTCGTCCGTCCAGTGCATCGGCACGAACAGGCCGCCTCTGGCCTGGCGCGGGGTGAGCAGGGCCCGCACGATGACGCGGCCGGTCGGGCTGCCGATCTCGACCAGATCGGCATCGCGAATATCGAGAGCGCGGGCATCGTCCGGGTGGATTTCGGCAAACGGCTCGGCCAGATGGCCGGACAGGCGGGCGCTTTTGCCGGTGCGGGTCAGCGTATGCCAGTGATCGCGCACCCGGCCGGTGTTGAGCACCAAGGGATGGGCTTCAGTCACGCGCACCGGCACCGCGGCATCGACCGCCACGAAGCGCGCCTTGCCATCGGCATGATAGAAGCGGCCATCGGCGAAGAAGCGGGTCTCTTGTGGTCCGGCGCCTGACGGCTGCGGCCATTGGAAGGGGGTGAGCGCCGCAAAGCCGGCGGCATCGATCGCCCCATGGGCGCCGATGTCAAAATCGCGGGTGCCATCATTCTCGAAACCCGACAGAGCGGCATGTTCGGCGAAGATCTCGGCCGGCACGCCGTAGGCGAAGGCCTCGGCAAAGCCCAAACGACGGCCGACCTCGGCCAGCTGCCACCAGTCCGGACGCGCCTCGCCGGGCGCGGGCAGAAAGGCGCGCTGGCGCGAGATGCGGCGCTCGGAATTGGTGACGGTACCGTCCTTCTCGCCCCAGCCGGTGGCCGGCAGCAGCACATGGGCGAGCCGCGTCGTGTCGGTGTCGCGCATGATGTCGGAGACGACGACGAAGGGGCAGGCCGCGATGGCTGCCTTCACGGCATCGGCATCCGGCATCGAGACGACCGGATTGGTGGACATGATCCACAGCGCCTTGATGCGGCCATCGGCGACGGCTTTGAACATCTCGACGGCCTTCAGACCCGGTTTGTCGGCGATCACAGGCGCCTGCCAGAAGCGCTGCACCCGGTCGCGATGCTCGGGGTTATCGAGAGCCATGTGTGCTGCCAGCATATTGGCCAGCCCACCGACCTCGCGTCCGCCCATGGCATTGGGCTGGCCGGTCAGCGAGAATGGCCCCATGCCGGGACGGCCGACGCGGCCGGTGGCCAGATGGCAATTGATGATGGCATTGACTTTGTCGGAGCCGCTCGACGACTGGTTGACGCCCTGGCTGTAGCAGGTCACCACCTTTTCCGTCGTCTCGAACAGCTGAAAGAACTGGCGGATCTGCATGGCCGGCAGGCCTGTCGCCTCGATCAGCTCCACCATGGAGAGCGATGCTGCCGCAAAGGCATCGGCAAAACCCTGGGTATGGGTAGCGATATAGGACTGGTCGAGGGCCGGGCTGGCGGCCAGATGGGCGAGCAAGCCGTTGAACAAGGCGACATCGCCATCGGCTGCCACTGCCAGATGCAGGTCGGCGATATCGCAGGTCATGGTGCGGCGCGGGTCGATGACGACGATCTTCATGGCCGGGCGGGCGGCCTTGGCGGCGGCAATGCGCTGGTACAGTACCGGATGGCACCAGGCGAGATTGGAGCCGGTCAGCACGATCAGATCGGCCAGTTCCAGGTCCTCGTAACAGCCCGGCACCGTGTCAGACCCGAAGGCACGGCGATGGCCGGCGACCGAGGAGGCCATGCAGAGGCGCGAATTGGTGTCGATATTGGCCGAGCCGATAAAACCTTTCATCAGCTTGTTGGCGACGTAATAATCCTCGGTGAGCAATTGGCCCGAGACATAGAAGGTGACCGAATCCGGTCCATGTTCGGCAATGGTCTCGGCAAAACGGGTGGCGACCAGATCCAACGCCTCGTCCCAGCCGACCGGCTGCCCGGCGATTTCCGGGGTCAGCACCCGGCCATCGAGATCGATCGTCTCGGCCAGCGCCGATCCCTTGGAACAGAGCCTGCCGAAATTGGCCGGATGATCCGGGTCGCCCTTGACGGACACGGTGCCCGCATTACCGACGCTGGCAATCACGCCACAGCCGACACCGCAATACGGACAGGTGGTTTTGACCTCAATGGACATGGTTGCTCCGGGTTCAAAGTTCCCCCTCTCCCCGCCTGCGGGGAGAGGGCTGGGGTGAGGGGCGAGCCAGAGGCTCCTCATCCGCCCTTCGGGCACCTTCTCCCCGCAAGCGGGGAGAAGGAACTACTCCGCCGCCTGCAGCAGGCTTTCCAGCGCAATCGACAGCATGCCGCCCTCGTTGCGGACGGGGATGGTGCGGACCGCGCCTTCGTCGGCGCCGAGGGCCTTGCCGGTTTCCAGCGAGATCACCCAGTTGTGCAGCGGACAGGTGACCGATGCGCCGTGGACGATGCCTTGGCTCAGCGGCCCGCCCTTGTGGGGGCAATGGTCCTCTATGGCGAAGACCGCGTTGTCGGCGGTGCGGAACACCGCCATCTTGCCCTCCGGCGTCTTGACGCAGCGTGCACCGCGCAGCGGGATGTCGTCGATATGGCCGATTGCGATCCAATTCATGGGGCTGTCCTTTTTTCGAAAACTGTTCCGGGTGGCCACCCTCCCCTTGAGGGGGAGGGTCGGACCGCAGGTCCGGGGTGGGGTGACGGCCGTGTGCGCCAAGGTCACCCCCACCCGCGCGTTCCGCGCGACCTCCCCCCTCAAGGGGGAGGTAAGAATCACTCCGCCGCCGCCGAATAGCCGACGGTGGCCATGGGCTTGAACTCGTGCTTGTCCTTGCCCGAGACACGTTCCGACCAGGGGTCGACCTGGGCAAACTTCTGGGAGAAGACGAAGCGCTCGTAATAGCCCCGGCGCTTCACCTCGTCGGTCATGATCTGGCGGCGGATCTCGTCCAAGCCGACGCGTTTCGCCCATTTGTAGATGCGCTCGAGATAGCGGGCCTGCTCGCGGTACATCTGGGTGAGCGCGACGATATATTCGAGCGCCTCGTCCTCGGTCTTGACCAGGCCCAGCACTTCCGTGCCCTTGATGTCGAGGCCGGCGGCGCCGGCGAAGTGGATCTCGAAGCCGCTGTCCACGCAGATCACGCCGATATCCTTGCAGGTCGCTTCGGCGCAGTTGCGCGGACAGCCCGAGACGGCGAGCTTCAGCTTGGCCGGCGTCCAGGAACCCCACATGAACTTTTCGATGCGGATGCCGAGGCCGGTCGAATCCTGCGTGCCGAAGCGGCACCAGTCGGAACCGACGCAGGTCTTCACGGTGCGCAGGCCTTTGGCATAGGCCTGGCCCGAGACGAAGCCGGCCTTGCCGAGATCGGCCCAGACGGCGGGCAGGTCTTCCTTCTCGATGCCGAGAAGGTCGATGCGCTGGCCGCCGGTGACTTTCACCATCGGGATCTCGAACTTGTCGACGACATCGGCGATGGCGCGCAGTTCGCTCGCATTGGTCACGCCGCCCCACATGCGCGGCACGACCGAATAGGTGCCGTCCTTCTGGATATTGGCGTGGACGCGCTCGTTGATGAAGCGAGACTGGTAGTCGTCGGCATATTCGTTCGGCCAGTCGCAGACGAGATAATAGTTGAGCGCCGGGCGGCACTTGGCGCAGCCGCAGGAGGTCTTCCATTCCAGTTCCTGCATAACGGCCGGGATGGTCTTCAGGCCCTTGGCCTTGATCAGCCGGCGCACGTCGTCATGGCCAAGCTCGGTGCAACCACACATCGGCTGGACGGCGGCGGGATTGTAGGCATCGCCCAGCGTGATGGTCATCAGCTGTTCGACAAGGCCGGTGCAGGAGCCGCAGGAAGCCGACGCCTTGGTATGGGCGCGGACATCGTCGAGCGAGGTCAGGCCCTTGGAGGTGATGGTCGTGACGATCTTGCCCTTGCAGACGCCGTTGCAGCCGCAGATTTCTGCATCATCCGGCAAGGCTGCAACGGCCGCCATAGGGTCCAGCGGGCTGCCCCCCTGATAGGCCTGGCCGAAAATAAGCGTGTCGCGCATGGCCGCGACATCGGTTCCCCGCTTCATCAGGTCGAAGAACCAGGAGCCGTCCGCCGTCTCACCATAGAGCACTGCACCGATGATGCGGTTTTCTTTCAGGATCAGGCGCTTGTAGACGCCGGCCGTGGCGTCGCGCAGCACGATTTCCTCGCGGCCCTCGCCTTCGGCAAAATCGCCGGCCGAGAACAGGTTGATGCCGGTGACCTTGAGCTTGGTATTGACCACCGAGCCATGATACTCGGCCTGGCCGCCGGTCAGCCGGTCGGCGAGAACCCGGGCCGCCTCATAGAGCGGCGCCACCAGGCCGTAGCAGGTGCCGCGATGCTCGGCGCATTCGCCGAGCGCATAGACGCTCGGGTCAGAGGTCATCATGCCGTCATCGACGACGATGCCGCGATTGACTGCAATGCCCGCCTCCTTGGCAAGGCTCGATGCCGGGCGGATGCCGACCGCCATGACCACCATGTCGGCGGAGATCTGGCGGCCATCCTCCAGTTCGATGCCTTCGACCTTGTCGGTCCCGAGGATCGCCTTGGTATTGGCCTTGGTGATGATCTCGATGCCGCGTTCGGTCAGCGCTTTTTCCAGGAGGTAAGCGGCGGCCGGGTCGAGTTGGCGCTCCATGATCGTCGGCATCAGGTGGATGACGGTGACCTCCATGCCCTGGCGCTTCAGGCCGTAGGCGGCTTCAAGGCCCAGCAGGCCGGCGCCGATGACGATGGCGCGGCCCTTGCCCTCGGCGATTTTCAGCATGTTATCGACATCGTCGAGATCGCGGTAAGCCAGCACGCCCGGCAGTTGATGGCCGGGAACGGGGATGATGAAGGGCAGCGATCCCGTGGCGATCACCAGCCGGTCATAGGAAACGGTGATGCCATTGGCCGAGGTGACGGTCTTGGCAACACGGTCGATGCCGGTGACCTTTGCACCCTTGTGCAGGGTCACGCCGTGGGCGGCATACCAGTCATCATTGTGGATGACGATATCCTCATACGCCTTTTCGCCGGACAGCACCGGCGAGAGCATGATGCGGTCATAGTTGACGCGCGGCTCGGCGTTGAAGATCGTGACCTCGAACAGGCCAGGCGCCCGTTCGAACAGCTCTTCCAGCATGCGGCCCGGGGCCATGCCATTGCCGATGATGACGAGTTTTTCGACCATCAGACTTACTCCGCGGCTTCGACGAAGCGGTGACGTTCGTAGAGGAACTTCAGCACGGCTTCGCGGGATTTGAGATAGGTGCGGTCGGAAGCGAGCGCGATGCGGTCGCGCGGGCGGGCGATCGGCACGTCGAGCACTTCGCCGATCTTGGCGGCCGGGCCGTTGGTCATCATGACGATGCGGTCGGAGAGCAGCACGGCCTCGTCGACGTCATGGGTGATCATGATCATGGTATTGCCGAGACGGGCATGGATTTCCATGACCGCATCCTGCAAATGGGCGCGGGTCAGGGCATCGAGTGCGCCGAAGGGCTCGTCGAGCAGCAGGATTTTCGGCTCCATGGCGAGAGCCCTTGCAATGCCGACGCGCTGCTTCATGCCGCCGGAGATTTCGGCCGGGCGCTTGTCTTTCGCATGCCCCATCTGCACCAGATCGAGATTGCGCATCACCCAGTCGTGGCGCTCGGCCTTCGTCTTGGTGGAACCGAACACTTTGGTGACGCCGATATTGACGTTTTCATAGACGGTGAGCCAGGGCAGCAGAGAATGGTTCTGGAAGACCACCGCGCGTTCGGGACCCGGCGCATTGACCTCGCGGTTTTCCAGAAGCACCACGCCGGAGGATACTTTGGTGAGGCCGGCGATGAGGTTGAGCAGCGTGGACTTGCCGCAGCCGGAATGGCCGATGATCGAGACGAATTCGCCTTTGTCGATGGTGAGGTTGATGTCTTTGAGCACTTCGGCGCGCACACCTGCCCGGTCGAAATGCTTGTCGATATGGTCGAGCTTGAGATAGGCGGTCATATGCTCGTCTCCTCAGTTGGCCGCGGTGCCGCGGGTGATGAAACTGCCGACCGCTGCCACCAGCTTGTCGAGCGCGAAGCCGACGATGCCGATATAGGCGAGAGCGACGATGATGTCGGAGAGCCGCGAGGAATTCCACGCATCCCAGATGAAGAAGCCGATGCCGACGCCGCCGGTCAGCATTTCGGCCGCGACGATGGCCAGCCACGACAAGCCGATGCCGATCCTGAGGCCGGTGAAGATATAAGGGGCTGCCGAGGGCAGCATGATCTTCCAGAAGAACTCGACCTGGTTGAGCCGCAGCACCTGAGCGACGTTGCGGTAATCCTGCGGGATGTTGCGTACGCCGACGGCGGTGTTGATGATGACGGGCCAGATCGAGGTGATGAAGATCACGAAGATGGCCGAGGGATTGGAATTCTGGAAGGCGGCGAGCGACAGCGGCAACCAGGCGAGCGGCGGCACGGTGCGGAGAATCTGGAAGATCGGATCGAGACCGCGCATGGCCCAGACCGACTGGCCGATGACGGCGCCCATCAGCACGCCGCAAATGGCGGCAAGCCCGAAGCCGTAGGCCACGCGTTCCAGCGAGATCAGCACGCGCCAGGCAAGGCCGATATCCTGCGAGCCGTAGTTGAAGAAGGGATAGGCGATCAGATCGAAGCTATCGATCCAGACCTGGCTCGGCGGCGGCAGGCTGGAGCCAGCTTGCGAACAGGTCAACTGCCAGATGCCGAGAAGAGCCATGAGAACCACCAGCGGCGGCAGGACATTGCGGGCGATGGCGGCGGCGATCTTACGGGCATCGTATTTGGCGACCGGGCGGGTCGTCATGCGCACCACCTGGCCTTGCGATGTCGGCATCGGCGCGACGGCGACTGTCTGCGTACGTGCTGTTGCGGGCATGGTTTTGTCCTTAAGGTTCTAGTCATTCGTTGGTATTGGCACCCTCCCCTTGAGGGGGGAGGTGGGTTCGTCGGCAAGATCGGGGCTTTGCCTGGCCCGCCCCTCATCCGGCTGCCGCCACCTTCTCCCCGTGAACGGGGAGAAGGGATTTGCCGCTCCGTGTCCGTCCCCTCGCCCCGCTTGCGGGGAGAGGGTCAGGGTGAGGGGCAATCTTCCCTTACGACGCCGCCTTGATGGTCAGGCTGTCGAGATAGGCGGACGGGTTTTCCGGGTCGAAGACCTTGCCGTCGAAGAAGGTTTCCGGCCCGCGCGACTTGGAGGCCGGGATGTCGGCAGCGGCAACGCCGAGATCGGCGGCGGCAGCGCGCCACAAGTCCTCGCGGTTGACCTGGCCGACCAGCGCCTTGATGTCGGTGTCCGGCGCGAACTTGCCCCAGCGGATGTTTTCGGCGATGAACCAGCTGTCATGGCTCTGGAAGGGATAAGACACGCCGTTGGCCCAGAATTTCATCTCAAGGCCGGTTGCCGTCTCGACGCGGCCGTTGCCGTAGTTGATGTCGCCCTTCAGGCGACCGACGACATCCTTCGGCGGCACGTTGAACCATTGGCGCTTGCCGAGGATGGCGGCCATCTCTTCCTTGTTGTCCATGCTGTCGCACCACATCTGGGCTTCCATCACGGCCATCAGCAGCGCCTTGGCGGCATTGGGGTTCTTCTCGACCCAATCGGCGCGCATGCCGAGCGCCTTTTCCGGGTGACCCTTCCAGATTTCGCCTGTGGTGCAGGCGGTAAAGCCGATGCCCTGGTTGACCAGCTGTTCGTTCCACGGCTCGCCGACGCAGAAGGCGTCCATGTTGCCGACCTTCATATTGGCCACCATCTGCGGCGGCGGCACGACGATGGTGGAGACGTCCTTGTCGGGGTCGATGCCGCCGGCGGCCAGCCAGTAGCGCATCCACAGGTCATGAGTGCCGCCCGGGAAGGTCACGGCGACCTTGACCTCGGTGCCCGCAGCCTTCTTGGCGGCAAAGGCTTCCTTCAGCTTGGAGGAATCGATGCCGACACCGGTCGCGGCATATTCCTTGGCAACCGAAATCGCCTGGCTGTCGTAATTGAGGCGCGCCAGCATGGCCATCGGCACGGGAACGTTGTTCTGGGTGACCTTGCCGGTGTGCATCAGATACGGCATGGGCGACAGGATATGGGCGCCGTCAATACCGTTCGACGCACCGCCGAGCACGAGATTGTCGCGCGTCGCGCCCCAGGAGGCCTGCTTCAGGACTTCGACATCCGGCATGCCGTGCTTGGCGAACAGGCCCTTTTCGGCGGCGATCACCAGCGGCGCAGCATCGGTCAGTGCGATATAGCCGAGCTTGGCGCCGGTGACCTCGGGCGAGGCCACGGCGGCATAGGCGCCGGAGGGCAGCAGCGTGCGGGCGGCAGTGATGACGGCGGCCGTTGCCACCGTCTTGCGCAGGAATTCGCGGCGGGTTGCCAGACAGTCGGTGGCGGCAATCGAAATCGGCTTCATGCTCGGTTCTCCTTCAGAGGGACGGCTCTTGGGTGGCCGTCCGGGTGGCAAGATGTCCGAGGGGAAAAACGAAAAAAGCCGCCAAACTAATCCCGGCCCTTGTTCAGGCTTCGGATATCAGTTTGGCGGCTTTGCCTTGAGCGCCCTTCGTTGGACGCGTCTTATTTGGTAGTCCCCTCTGGACTTGCCTATTAACATGCATAAATCGTGCCAAGATGGCAATAGTTTTTATTATCTTATATTTTCAATGACTTGTGGATTTTGATCATTCTTTGTGCAGTCAGAACTCTCCCGCAGGCGCACAGAAATTGTGCGGCGCCTATATTGTGGGCGCAAGACTGTTCATCCGTTAGGCGATCGCCTGGCTGGCTATATAATCATCAATCCGGTCCGGATCGAAAATCCGGCCATCGAAAAAGCCGTCGGGACCCAACATCAGCCGACCAACCGTGGCGCCGATATATTGCGGGGCGGCGAGCGCACCCTCGACCTTGAGATTGGCACCGGGCATGGCCGCGAAAATCGGCTTCAAGGCCTGGCGGTAGATATCGGGACGATAGGAATCGCGGGCAATCAGCACATTGTTAGGCGAATGGCTGCAATGACCCCAGCGCACCATCTGGCTGTAGAACCACAGGGCATGGCTCTGCCAGGGGAAATTGGCCGCCTTGCGGTCGAGCACGAGGAAATCCTCGACCTCCACCGTCACGTCGGGCGAAACCAGGATGCGGCCGGTCAGTTCGGGCAGCAGAAGCCGGCCCTCGACACCCAGATATTGCCGCGCCGCCATGATGCCGGCCAGTTCCTCGATGTTTTCCGGATTGCCGCACCATTGGGCGGCACGATAGCAGGCTCTCAGCAGCGCATCGAGCGCCGGGCGGTTGGCTTCGCCCCAGCGCTTGGAGACACCCAGCACCTTTTCCGGGCTGTTGCGCCAGATCTTGGACTTGACGGTGACGATGCGGCCGATGTTGCGGTCGACGGATACGGTGTTCCAGGGTTCGCCGACGCAATAGCCGTCGATGCGGTCCATCATCAGCGCGTCCGGCATCAGCGGCGGCGGCACCGCGGCAATCTCGACGTCATGGTCGGGAGAGATGCCGCAGGCGGACAGCCAATAGCGAAGCTCGTAATTGTGGCCCGAATGGAAATGCACGACGGCAAAGCGCAGCATCGGCAGCCCCAAGCGCTTGCGGGCTTCGACCACGGCCTTCAACGCCGCGCCTGCGCCGCGCGGCTCCAGATCGGCCACAAGCCCCTCGCCCAGCATCGCGTCGTAGAGTGCTGTCGACACCGTGATGGCATTGCCGCCGAGATTCAGCGCCATCGGCGTGATGAGCGGCGTCGACAAGGGCGACAGGCCGAGATTGGAGGCGATCGGCATCGGCGCCAGCATATGGGCCGCCTGGAAATGGCCGACGGCGATGCGGTCGCGGATATTGGCCCAGGAGGTTTCCCGGACCAGCTTCAGATCGATTCCTTCATCGCTGGCAAAACCTTTCTCGGCTGCCGTCACGACGACGGCGCTGTCGAACAGCGGCATGAAGCCCAGGGTGATGTCCATCCGGTCCGGCATGGGCCTCAATCCTCCAGCAGGCCGGCCGCCAGAACGAGGCTCTGGGCGATTTCGGCAATCTTGCGGTTCTGTTTCATGGCCGACGAGCGCAGCAGCTTGTAGGCTTCGTCCTCGTTGATCTTCTTGGATTTCATCAGGATGCCCTTGGCCCGCTCGATCAGCTTGCGGTTTTCGAGTTCGGTGCGGGCCTCATCCAGTTCACGAGCCATGCGGGAATAGGCATTGAACCGGCTGATCGCCATATCGAGGATCGGCTTGACCCGTTCCTGCCGCAATCCGTCCACGACGTAGGCCGACACACCCGCTTCGACGGCCGCCTCGATCATGCCCTGGTCGGAGCGATCGACGAACATGGCAATCGGCCGCTTCACCGAGCGGGACAGCTGGAACATGCTTTCCAGCATGTCGCGATTGGGGTTTTCCAGCGAAATGACGATGACGTCAGGAGCCAGCCGCTCGATCTGCCGGGCGACACCGAGCACGTCGCGGATGATGGTGACGTTCAGATGGCCAGCGGCATGCAGGCCCGCCTCGATGATCGACGCGCGCAGAGCATTTTCATCAATCACCAGGATTGTCAGATCAGGGCTCGCCATGGCGCATTCATGGCCGAAATGCTCAGGCCGCGCAACGGGCAAGTTGCGGCCTGCCGTTGTTGATTTCAAGGAGAGGACAAGACATGCAGCGCCGGCGACAAGTGCGTCAGAGCTACTTGATCAGGCCGAGCCGCAGCGCCTTGGCGACCGCCTGGGTGCGATTCACCGTGTCCAGCTTCTTGGTGGCGCGATTCAGGTAGTGGTTGATCGTATGTTCGGACAGCCCGAGGATCTCGGCGATCTCGACGCTGGTCTTGCCGGCTGCCGTCCAGTTGAGGCAGTCGATCTCGCGCTCGGTCAGCGTATCGGTGGCGCGTGTATCAAGGTCGCGGATTTCGGCCAGGCGGTTGTAGATATGGGCCGAGACATAGGTCAGCTCCATCATCTCGATCAGCGTGAACTGCGGGCGATCTCCGGAAAAAGACACCGCGCCACGGGTGCCGGCGGCATCGTGCACCGGGAAATAGGCGCCGTGCGGCATCCTGAAACGATAAAACAGCGTCTTTGATGCCTCCACGGTGCTCGGATCCCGTTCCCGGGCGACGGATTCGACATCGAATTGAAAGGGCGCCGTCGAATTGCGAAGTCGCGTGAGGATGGGACTGCTCGCAAACAACGGGATTTGATCGTATTCAGCCAGCATTTCCGCCGGCCAATTGGTGATGATGGAACTGCTGGACAGGTTGAGCGAGGTCGCCGACGGCAGGTTCATCACCATGAAGGCCCGGGCTCCGAAGGCTTCCGTCAGCCGCTTCATCAACCGAAAGACATCGAACTGCGTCTTGAAGCCGTTTATCTCGGCAATAAAATCTCCAACGGAAGACACCGAGACGGTACTCTCACCTGTCGACATTGACACTTTCCCCAGATCATCACCCACGTTTCATTCGCCTTACATTCTGCGGAAGTTCGCCGCCGCGCCGGCCGAATATAGGTTTCTCCAGCGCGACGCCTCAAAGCGCTTCGACAAGTGTGCATTTCCACTATCGACAGACAGACAGCCTGATTCGCCTTTTAAAGGCCATGACGAATCGGAGATCGTTACTTAAATGACCGTTCGCCGGACGGCTCTAATATTCACAATTTCAAATTCGATATTTTTCCGCCTATTCCTATTCAAAAAATCAGATTCAACACTTGCCGTCCATGATGACGGGAGCAAGGAACGGACCAACTTCTTGATAGACGGGAACAATAGACGGATAATTCGCCGACCGTCCAGCGACCTTATGGATTTTACGGTAAACCCTTGCCAGCTATGATGGCGGTATGGCACGAGCTTTGCGTTGGCATGGCAAGGGGAGATCGCAAGCATGGGTTCGACATTCGCATTTTCGGGACACGTTCTCCTCGACACACGGCACATGCTCGCCGAAGGCCCGACCTATGATTCAGCCACCGACACCGCCTGGTGGTTCGACATCCTCGGCAGGACCCTCACCGAACACGAACTGACCACGGGCCGGACCACGGTTCACCCCCTGCCCGTGATGGGAAGCGTGCTGGCCTTCATCGACCCCGGCCGGCAGTTGCTCGCCAGCGACCAGGGACTGTTCCTGCGCGATGCGGCGACCGGCGAACTGACACTGCATACGGTCCTCGAGCCGGACCGGCCGGACAACCGCTCGAATGACGGGCGGGTTCACCCCAGCGGCGCCTTGTGGATCGGCACGATGGGCCGCACCGCGGCTACGGGCGCCGGCGCGATCTATCATGTTGCCGGAACCACCGTCACCAAGCTCTATGACGCGGTGTCGATTCCGAATTCGATCTGCTTTTCGCCGGACGGCACGATCGGCTATTTCACCGATACCCGCGTCAACAAACTGATGCAGGTGGCACTCGACCCCACCTCGGGCCTGCCGATCGCTCCGCCAAGCGTGCTGGTCGATGGAACGGGCGAGGACGGCGGCTTCGACGGATCGGTCTGCGATGGCGAAGGCACGATCTGGAACGCCCGCTGGGGCGTCGGCGCCGTCGACCGCTACGATGCGTCGGGGCAGCATATGGCGCGCTATCTGGTGCCGGCCCGGCAGACCACCTGCCCGGCCTTCATCGGCCGCGACGCCGGCCGGATGCTCGTCACCTCGGCGACGGAGAATCTCGACGAGGCCGGTCTTGCCGCCGATCCGCTGGGCGGCCGGGTGTTTGATCTGGGAATTTCCGTCAAAGGTAAATTCGACCCGAAATTTCGCCTTTAGGGCTGTTTTCATCCAACCATAAGGTCCTCAAACACCGACAGGCGCCCGAAATGTTCCTTCGGCGCGCAAAAATATATTATGCGTCTTTTTCGGAACGAATGCGCCGCCCGAGCATTTTCCCCTCGAACCGACGCTGCAGGCTCCTTACAGATCCATTGCCAGTCGCGTCATTTCGCAACGCCAATCACCCTTGAAAGGTAGGTTCGAGATGAACAAGACCATTAACACTTTCGCAGCAGCCATTCTGCTCGGCTCCACTGCCATCGCTCCCTTTGCTTATGCTCAGGACGCCACCACCCCGGCCGCTCCGACGACGGAAGCTCCGGCGGCAAAGGGCGTCGCTCCGTCGACCGACACCATGGCACCGGCTGCCACGACGGGTGCGATGAACGACACCTATCTGACCGAACAGAGCACCACGCAGGTCAGCGCCAATGACTTTATCGGCCAGCCGGTCTACAATTCGGCCAACGAGAGCATCGGCGACATCAACGACCTGATCATTGAAGAACAGGGCGGCATCGTCGCAGCGGTTGTCGGCGTCGGCGGCTTCATCGGCATCGGCGAGAAGAACGTCGCCGTTCCGATGTCCAAGCTGACCGTGACCCGTGAAGCCGAAGGCAATGACGTCAAGCTGACGACCATGGAAACGGCCGAAACACTGAAGGCCGCTCCGGAGTTCAAGACGCTGGACGACCAGGCCGATGCTTCGGGTGCCATGACGACACCGACGGACAGCACCACCACCTCGTCGACGGTTACCAAGTAACCTGGAACGCGGGACGTGCATCGGTCCCAAACAGGGCGGCGCTTCGGCGCCGCCTTTGTTCGTTATGAAAACGGCCCGTCATAACAGCACGCAAAAACGCAGCGCGTCGTAGATGCCGGCATGGATATTCCGGCTTTCCACGGCATCGCCGATCCGCACCAGATCGAATGCCGCCTCGGCATTCCTGACCGGCAGCGGTTGCCGCCGGGCGATGAGCGCGGTGTAATCCACCGCTCCCAGATTGCGCGACAGCGGTTTCAGCTCGCGATAGAGATCGTCATTGGCAAGCGTTCCATGTTCGACCACGACCTGTGCCACCCGCCGCTCGACGCGCGTCTGCGCGGAAAAATCCGATCCGAGCGTCGCCACCAGACCGTTGCCCTCCCGCCGCACGGCGACGAGCCGGGTGTTGATCGTGACCCGGACATTGTGTTCGGCAAAAATCCTGGCATAGGGCACATGGTTCATGCCACCCATTTCCGGCGCAAAGAACCGTTCCGGCGACACCACTTCAAGCTCCACCCCGGCCTTGGCCATAAGTTCGGCCGCACTCATGCCCGGATGACCGCCATTGTCGTCGAAGAGGAGTGCCGGGCCTTCCGGCTTGACGGCGCCGGCCAGGATATCCCAGCTCGACGTCACCAGCTCCTCGCCGGCTTCCAGCTCCGGCAACTGGGCGATGCCGCCGGTGGCGATCACCACCAGATCGGGGCTTTCCGCCAGAATATCCTCGGCACCGGCATAGGTGTTGTAGCGGATCGTGACGCCGAGACGCTCCAGCTCAGCCAGCCGCCAGTCGACGATGCCTACCATTTCCTTGCGGCGCGGATTACGGATCAGAAGATTGATCTGGCCACCCGCCTCGCCCGTCGCCTCCAGCACCTCGACCGCATGGCCGCGCTCCGCCAGCACACGGGCAGCCTCGAGCCCCGCCGGGCCGGCGCCGACAACGACCGCCTTGCGCGGCCTTTCCGCCTTGGGAAGGTCGTGCGGGATCAGCGCCTCGCGGCTGGTCGCCGCATTGTGGATACAGAGCGCCTCGCCGCCCTCATAGATGCGATCAAGACAGTAGGTCGCACCGACGCAGGGGCGGATCTCGGCCTCGCGGCCGGCAATGATCTTCTTGACGATATGCGGGTCGGCAATATGGGCGCGGGTCATGCCGACCATGTCGAGCTTGCCCTCGGCAATGGCATGACGGGCCGTAGCAACATCGGCGATGCGGGCGGCATGGAAGACCGGGAATTTGGTGGCGGCGCGGACCTCACCGGCGAAATCGAGATGGGGGGACGCCGCCATGCCCTGGATCGGGATGACGTTGTTGAGCGCCGCATCGTGTTCGATATGGCCGCGGATGATGTTGAGGAAGTCGATATCCCCTGAGGCGGCCAGTCGCCGGGCAATCTCCACGCCCTCCTCTTTCGACAGGCCCTTGTCCCAATCCTCGTCCGCCACCATGCGGATGCCGACGATGAAATCGGCGCCGACCGCCTTGCGCACGGCATCGATGACCATGGTGGAAAAGCGCATGCGGTTTTCGAGACTGCCGCCGAACGCGTCATCACGGCGGTTTGTGGCCGGCGACCAGAAGCCGTCCATCAAATGGCCATAGGCCTCGAACTCGATGCCGTCGAGGCCGGCCGCCTGCATGCGGCTCGCGGCACTGGCATAATCGCCGACGATGCGCTCGATGTCCCAGTCCTCGATCTCCTTGGGAAAATGCCGATGGGCCGGCTCGCGGATCGCCGAGGGCGACAGAACCGGCAACCAGTCGCCCTTGTTCCAGTTGGTGCGCCGGCCGAGATGGGTGAGCTGGATCATCACGGCGGTGCCGTGCTCGTGACAGTCGTCGGCCAGCTTCTTCAGCCATGGCACGATCTCGTCCTTGTAGGCGTGCAGGTTACCGAAGGCGGCCGGGCTATCGTGGGAGACGATGGCAGAACCCGCCGTCATGGTCAGCGCGATACCGCCCTTGGCCTTTTCCACGTGATACAGCCTATATCGATCCGTCGGCATGCCGCCTTCCGAATAGGCCGGCTCATGGGCCGTCGACATGACGCGGTTCTTGAGCGTCAGGTGCTTCAGCTGAAACGGCTGCAGAAGAGGGTCGCGCGACAGATCCATGGTCATTCCTTTTCCAGGCAACCCATGATCGGTCAGGGTGCGCCGTTCAAAAGCGCATCATCGGGCACGTGCCGGCCTCTGGCTATATCCAGAGGCGGCGAGGCCTGTCCGGTCCGCGTCGTTTTTTGAAGAGCGTGTCTGCGTTGCAGCAGCGGCGATCGTGAAGGGTGCGATGCGCCGCGGGATGACAGGTTCAGGCGCTGGCCCGGTCGACCACGGCGAATTCGTGGTAGTGGTTGCTGAGGTAGCGCAAGGTTGCTGCCGCATCGACCGGCTTGCCGTAGTAATAGCCCTGCCCCATGCCGCAGCCAAGCGCCTTCAGCTTTTCCGCCTCGGCGGCCGTCTCGATGCCTTCAGCCACGACCTCCAGTTCGAGGCCGTCGCACATGGTGACGATCGCCTTGATGATATGCTCGGAGGCGCGATCCTTGGTGATCGCCGAGACGAAGGCACGATCGATCTTGACCTTGTCGAAGGCGAAGTCGCGCAGCCGGCCAAGGCTCGACTGGCCGGTGCCGAAATCGTCGAGCGAAATCCGCACGCCAGCGGCGCGCAATTCCGAGATGATGCGCGAGGCCGTCTCGGCCGAGGTCATCACGGCGGTCTCCGTAATCTCCAGCTCCAGCCGCCGCGGATCGAAGCCGACGCCATTGAGGATTGCCAGGGTATTGGCCGTCGTGCAGGGGTCCATCAGCTGCGCCGATGAGAGATTGAAGGACAGGAACAGCTCGCGCGGCCAGGCCAGTGTCGCTTCGGCGGCCTTGCGTAGCAGCGTCTCGGAGAGAGTATCGATGAAGCCGCGCTCTTCAGCCAGCGGCACGAACACCGCAGGCGATACCGACCCGAGATCGGGATCGATCCAGCGGGCCAGCGCCTCGAAGCCGACGACCCGGCCATCGCGCAATTGCACGATGGGCTGGAAATGCACATCGACGGCATCGGCAATGATGGCGTTGCGCAGGGCCTGCTCGATCTGGGTCGCCCGTTTCATTTCCTGGGCGATCTCGCGGGAATAAATGGTGATCTGGCCGCGTCCGCGGCGCTTCGAGCGATAGAGAGCCGTTTCGGCACTCTTCATCAGCTCATCGAAATCGGCACCGGCAAACGGATAGATCGAAAAGCCAAGCGACGCCGACAGGCGCACATTGCGGTCGCCGAGATCATAAGGCGCAGACAGCACGTCCTTGATCATCTGACCGATGCGCTCGGCGCCGACGCGCTCGAACACCAAGGGCAGGATGATGGCGAATTCGTCGCCGTCATGGCGGGTGACGGTGGCGCCATCGGGAATGCAGGCCTTCAGGCGATGAGCGACCTGGCAGAGGATTTCATCGCCGGCCATCGTGCCGAACAGGTCATTGATCGGCTTGAAACCATCGAGATTGGCCAAGGCGACAGTGAAGGGAGCGGGGTCGCTGGCGCGCTCTGCGGCCAGCGAGCGGATCTTGTCGCGCAGGCGATAGCGATTGCCGAGTCCGGTGAGCTGATCGGTATAGGCCATTGCCTGCAGCTCATTCTGGCTGGCTGGCGGCACTGTCGATTCAGCGGGGCCCATTCATCAATCCTAAAAATAAATCAATATCTCATGGATGAAGGATGGGCATGAAATCTTAAAAAAATCATAGCAATTCCGTAGCCTTGACTACAGGTTCTAACCCGTGAATTAGGGGGTTGACAGTGTTTTGTCAGGGCGCGAGGCCGAAACCTTCGGCCTGCAGGAACCGGTCGAGAAGGATTTCGATGGCGTCCGGGCTCAGCGGCTTCAGGATGACATCGTTCATTCCGGCCGCCAGGCATCTGGCCCGATCGTGATCGAAAGCCGGAACGAGCACGCCGACGATCGGGGTTTGACGCCCGGTGTGCTTCTCCTGCTCGCGAATGGTGCGGCAGACCTCCATGCCGTTGATATCGGGCAAGGAGACATCGAGCAGCATCAGGGGCGGCTGAAGCTCTTCCCAAAGCCGCAGGGCCTCGCTACCCGTTGCGGCGATCCGGTAACGGCGGCCGAGGCCTTCGAGGATCTGCGAGAAGACGATCTGGTTGATCTCGTTGTCCTCGACCACCAGCACCTCGATACCCTCCGCCCCTGCCGGGGCCGGCGTGTCGGCACCGGTGGAGATTTCCCAGTCATCGGCCGTCGGCAGTTGGGTCCCTTCGGTCTTGCTCAGGTGTTCGCTGACCAGGAAGGCAAGATCCGTGTCGAGCTGAAAGGCGTCCAGCGTCAGGACGTCGATACCATATTGTTCGGCAAGCTCAAGGCAGGCGAGGTCCATCTGATTGTCGACGACCACGAGATCGAGAGCGACATCGACGGACTTGGCGACGCTTAAGAAGGCCTGCTGCTCGACTTCGCTGCGCACCGAACAGGAATCGATGCCAAGGCGGGTCAGGACCTTGAGGCTCTTGGCTTCAAAATCGGCATCGGCGGTGACAAGCAGCACCTTGCGCCCGGAAAAGCCCATGGACGGCCGCGGCAATCTGCGTTCGTCCATGGCACGGACCGGTGAGAGGTCCTGCAGCGACGGATTGGCGATCGAGGATGGGACAGCAGGGCGGCCATCGGCAGACGAATGCTCCCTGACCTCGTCGATGCTGGTGACCAGGAAATACCGGCCCGGCTTGCCGACGCGCTGGCTGCGCACGATGACCTGTCTTTGCCCGCCGTCGCGACCCCTCAGATGCTCGATCGACAGGGCCGGCACGCCGGTATCGAGAACATGCCGGTCGGCCATCTCAAGCCGGGCGGCGAGATCCGCATCGAACACTTCGGCGCCGGAGCGACCGAGAATGGCCTCGGCACCGGCGCCCAGCAGGGTGCAGAGCAGCTTGTTGACGGCAACCATGTTGAAGTTGCGATCCTTGACGAAGATCGGATGCGGAAGATTGTCGAGGATCTCCTCGGTCAGCTGGACGCGCTCCAGATCGGCGCGCCATTGCTCCTCGCGCTTCTTCTGATCGCTAATGTCGGTGACCACGCAAATGCCGTAGCCGGATGGCAGGCGCCGCTTGGCGAGCCGGATCCAGCGGCCGCGCTGGTCGCGCTCCTGCGTCTCGGACCGTTCGCGCCAATGGGCGGCAATGCGCTCGGCCAGCCATTCCTCGCGGCCGGGCAAAGGGTTGCCCGAGGCGGCGAAGCTCTTGCGGATGGCGTGATCGTAGACGGCGCCCAGAAAATCGCGCAGGCGCGTACCGGCCGTCAGGAAGGCTGCGGGAACCGGAAAATAATGGAGGGCGAGGCGATTGGCGTAGAGGATCTGGTCGTTCTTGTCATAGACGATGATGGCCGAGGAGAGCGCATCGCAAACCGCATCCAGCAGAGCCGGTTGGATGGCTGTGTCGATTGACGGCGTTTCATCCATCAACAGGCTCCCGTCAAGCCTTCCCTCTGCCGAGGCCGGTGCAAATTCTCTCACAATACCGCCTCAAACGACCCGTGCAGGCGCGTTACCGCTTGCAGCCCCATGCATAGCTTGCAGACCAGAAAACATGCTGGATGCCGAACTTGATGCAACAAAGCGGCTGTCAATTTGCGTGACGGCTTCCAGCCTGCCGTCACAAACCACCGGTTATCAGCTTCAATTACATGATCATTTCAAGTTAAGGGTCAAATTAGCGGGTTTCCCTTAAGGCGATCTTAATGGCAAACAACCGGAATTTGCAGCGCGAATAAATACCAGCCTGCCTCAGTTCGCCCTTTCCATGGCGGGCCGAATCCGGGAAAATGGCGGGATGAACATCAAACAACTGCCCGAGACCCTGATCAACCAGATCGCTGCCGGCGAGGTCATCGAACGACCGGCCAGCGCAGTGAAGGAATTGATCGAAAACGCCATAGACGCCGGCGCCAGCCGTATCGAGATCGCCACGTCAGGCGGGGGCAAAAGCCTGCTGCGGGTGATCGACAACGGATCGGGCATGAGCGAGGCGGACCTTGAACTGTCGGTCCGGCGCCATTGCACGTCGAAACTCTCGTCCTCGCTCAGCGATATCAGGAGCCTCGGTTTTCGTGGCGAGGCCCTGCCCTCGATCGGTTCCGTCGCCAAGCTGTCCATTTCTACCCGCCGTGCCGACAGTGCCGGCGGGGCGCAGATCGCCGTCGAAGGCGGCCGGCTGACGCCGGTTCGGCCGGTGGCGGCCAATCCCGGCACCATGGTCGAGGTGCGCGACCTGTTCTTCGCGACGCCGGCGCGGCTGAAATTCCTGAAAACCGAAAAGGCGGAAAGTGCGGCGATCACCGAAGTGGTCAAGCGCATGGCGATCGCCTTTCCGCAGATCCGTTTCGTGCTGTCGGGCAGCGACCGCTCGACGCTGGAATTCCCGGCAACCGGCGACGATCACCTGGCCCGCATCGCGCAGGTGCTGGGCGCCGATTTCCGCGACAATGCGATCGCGCTCGATGCGGTGCGCGAGGATGTGGCGCTCGGCGGCTTTGCCGGCATTCCGACCTTCAACCGCGGCAATTCGGCCCATCAATATGCCTTCGTCAACGGCCGGCCGGTGCAGGACAAGCTGATCCTCTCGGCGCTGCGCGGCGCCTATGCCGAGACCGTGCCGCACGGGCGCTTTCCGGTCGCGGTGCTGTCGATCACGCTTGATCCGGCGCTGGTCGACGTCAACGTGCACCCGGCCAAATCGGATGTCCGGTTTCGCGACCCCGGCCTCATTCGCGGCCTGATCGTCGGCGCGGTGCGCGAGGCGCTCAACCGCGAAGGCGACCGCGCCTCGACCACCGGCGCCGGCGGCATGCTGCGCGCCTTCCGCCCCGGCTTCCAGCCGAGTGCGCGACCGGACGCGGCAGGCTGGAATGCCGCCACGTCACCCTACCGACCGTTTTCCGCCACGCCGACTGCGGGCTTCGGTGAGGCGCAGCAGGCCGGCTTCGAGACCATGGCGATGCCGACGGCGCGCACCGAGAGCGTGACGAGCCCCGAGCCGTCGCGCAGCGAGCCGGGACAGCAGTATCCGCTGGGGGCTGCCCGCGCGCAGGTTCATTCCAACTATATCGTCGCGCAGACCGGCGACGGCCTTGTCATCGTCGACCAGCATGCCGCCCACGAACGGTTGGTGTTCGAGGACATGCGCAAGGCGCTGACCGGACGGCGGCTGCCGTCGCAGGGATTGCTGATCCCCGAGATCGTCGACTTGGCCGAGGAGGATTGCGACCGGCTGATGGGTCATGCCGAGAGCTTCGAGCAGATGGGGCTTGCCATCGAGCGGTTCGGTCCCGGCGCCATTGCCGTTCGCGAGACGCCGGCCATGCTGGGCGAGGTCGACGTGCAGGGCCTGCTGCGGCAACTGGCCGACGAGATTGCCGAATGGGATACGGCGGGCGGCCTGTCGGCCAAGCTCGAATATGTCGCCGCCACCATGGCCTGCCACGGCTCGGTGCGCTCCGGCCGCATCCTGCGGGTCGAGGAGATGAACGCGCTGCTGCGGCAGATGGAGCAGACGCCGGGCTCCGGCCAGTGCAACCACGGCCGGCCGACCTATGTGGAGCTGAAGCTGTCCGACATCGAGCGGCTGTTCGGCCGCAGCTGAAATTTCTGGAAATCCGCAGCGCCAACGTTTATTGCAGTCTGATGACGGCAGCAGGAGCAAGATATGAACCGGTTTGAAGGCGGCGGCAACCGCGAGGCGAAGGTCAGGTATCTCGATGCCGACTTCCAGATCCTGTCGCCCGGCTCCTATGTCGTCTGCGCCATGACCGGCAAGCCGATCCTGATCGACGAGCTGAAATACTGGAGCGTCGCCCGCCAGGAACCCTATGCCGACGCCTTGGCCTCGTTCGAGGCGGAAAAACGCGCCGGCGCCCTGCCCTCGCAACAGCCGCGCTGATCGGCGGCTGGGGTCTGGTCGAGTCCTGAGCTAGGGCAAAGCGGCTTGGCTGTTGACCAGAAAATCCCCTCCCAAACACTCCCCACAAGGGGAAGGGCTTAACCCAGCCGCACCTTCTATGGATAAAAGCGAGTGGGTTCGTCCGGGTCTTCTCGCCCCTTGTGAGGGTTGAGGAACGGTCCGCGCAGCGGAGCAATCGATCCAGTGAATCGATTTCAGTGACGAACGCCGGCAGGCCAGAGAGGGTCTTTTTTCATGCCGTTGCCCTGCCTCTAAGATCAGCCGATCAACTGGAAACTTTGGCAGACGTCCGCAGGCGGCGGGCGCGACAGGCTTCGATGGCGCGGTCGAGAATGGCGTCCGGCGCGTGGCGATCGTCAAAGACCATCTCCACCTCGACCACCCGGCAGCGGGCGATGAGTTCACCGGCGCGGCCATGGGCGCCCTTGAGACGCACGAAATCCTTGGCGGTGGTCACCAGCGTCAGGTCGTGCTCGGCGGAATAGTCCAGAAGCTCGGCGATCTCGTCCTCGCTCAGATGCTGATGATCGCCGAACGAGCGATGGGCGGCGATATCGGCACCGAGGCTTTCCAGGGTGCGGTGGAACTTGGCCGGATCGGCAATGCCGGCGAAGGCCATGACCCTGACGCCCTTAAGGTCGGCGCTGTCGCGCGGCTCAAGGGTGGCGACGAACACCGTCTTGCCGGCCCTTGCCGCCTGGCGCACCAGTTTGTCGGCGGCATTGCCGTTGCCGACCTTCAGAATGGCCGACAGGCAAGCCATCTGGCGGCGCAGCGGGGCGCGCACCGGGCCGCCCGGGACGATATGGCCATTGCCGATACCGCGCATGGTGTCGATCACCACCAGGGCATAATCGATCACCAGCCGGGCGCTCTGAAAGCCATCATCCATGATGATGATATCGGCGCCTTCCTTGACGAGGCGGTCAGCGCCGGCGGTGCGGCGGCGGGAAATGACGGTGAGCGCCTCTCGGGCGAGCAACAGCGGCTCATCGCCGACATCCGCAGCGCGGTGATGATCAGGGTCGACGACGGTCGTGACATCCAGAAGACCGCCGTAGCCGCGGCTGAGGAAACCGGGCTTCAGGCCTTTGGCCTTGGCGGCGCGGGCCAGCGTCAGTGCGGTGGGCGTCTTGCCGGCACCGCCGACGGTGAAATTGCCGACGCAGACGACCGGCACGCTAACCGCATGGCGATTGCCTTTCACCATCCGGTAACCGGCGACCCGCCCGTAGACGAAGGAGAGCGGCGACAGCAGCCAGGCGCGCCAGTCCGCCTTTCTCCACCAGAACGGCGGCGCTTCCGAAATCATCGCTTGGCATCCCCTCCGGCCAGTATTCGGTCAGTGTCATATAACGGAACAGGCAGCTGATCCACCCTTCCAACAGAGGGTAGCCGCCGGCCCTGGGCAATTCGGGACGCAAACCGCACCGCACCGTTTCTGGAATGACCCTATCGCAGGACCCGCTCAAGCTCGGTGATATCGTTCAGGCAGAAGTCGCTGGCCGGTTCCAGCGTCAGGCGGGAGCCGGTGCCGGTCAGCACCGCAACGGTCAGGCCGGCGCCGGCATTGCGGCCCATGTGCAGATCGTGATTGTTGTCGCCGACCACCGCCACCTGGTGCGGCTCCAGCCCCGTCGCCCGGCAGAAGGCCAGGACCATGCCTGGCTCCGGCTTGACGCCGTGGCCGCTGTCGTAACCGGCGACGAACTCGACGAAGCTCTCCAGCCCGAAGCGCCGGACGATGTTGCGGATCGACCGCTCATTGTCGCTGGAGGCAATGCCGAGCCGAAACCCGAGGCCGGTCAGCCGCTCGAACAGCACGGCCAGATCGGTGACGGGCACGGACATGTCGGAAGCGGACGCAAAGATATGGTCGAGCCGCTCGGCCAGGGTCTCGGCATCAAACGGCGAACCGGCCGAGGCCAGGCCTTCGGCGATCTCGCGCGAATTGCCGGCGGCCAGCAGGCTGTCGGGCACGACATAGCCGCTTTCCGGGTCCATGCCGCAGGCCGACAGCAGGCGGTCGGCCAGCACCGTATCGCCATCGGCCGCCATCAGCGCCAGTTGGCGGTTCACCGGCGCCCAGCTCTCGTCGTAGTCGAGCAGCGTGCCGTCCTTGTCGAAGAGAATTCCGGCGATAGCAGGAGTTGAGCGGTCGGCGCTCTGCTCGATGCCGCTCATCCGCGCGCGGCCCTCGGTTCCAGCCGGGCCTTGACGGTCAGCGGGTTGATATAGGGCTCAAGGCCCTTGATCGTGGCCGACAGGGCGCCGCGCATCTGCTGGACGCTTTCGACGCCGGCATCGACCATTTTCTGGCGGGCCAGGTGGTTACCGGTCAGGAAATGCACGGCCTTGGCCAGCATTTCCGCATCGCGCACGACGCGGGCACTGCCGCCCTTGACGAGCTTCTGATAGCTCTCGCGGAAATTCTCGACATTCGGCCCGGTCAGCACGGCACAGCCAAGCATGGCGGGCTCCAGCGGGTTCTGGCCACCCTTGCCGTGCATCGAGCGGCCAACGAAGGCGATTTCCGTCAGGCGCAGATAAAGTCCCATTTCGCCGATCGTGTCGCCGAGCAGGATGTCGGTCTCCGGGGTGATCGGATCGTTGCGGGTGCGGCGCGCCACCTTCAAGCCCTTTTCAATCATCATCGCCTCGATCTCGTCGCAACGCTCGGGATGGCGCGGCACGACGATGGTCAGCATGCCGGTATGGGCCTTGACGGCGCGATGCACCATCATCGCCACCTTTTCCTCACCCTCGAAGGTGGAGATGGCCGCCCAGGTGTTGCGATCGCCGATCTGCCGGCGGTACTGGGTCAGGACAGCCGCGTCGCAGGGCGGCGCATCGGTATCGACCTTGATATTGCCCGACACGATCACCGGCCAGGCGCCAAGATCGCGGAACCGTTCCGCGTCGAGATCCGACTGGGCAACGACCAGTGCCAGCTTGCCGAACAGAGCCTCGGCGATCGACAGGTGACCACGCCAGCGATCGTAGGAGCGGTCCGAGATGCGGGCATTGACCAGGATATGGGGAATGTGGCGATCGCGAAGCTCCATCAGCGTCGCCGGCCAGATTTCCGATTCCACCGTGATGGCGATATCGGGCTGCCAATAGGCGAGAAAACGGCTGATCGCCGGCTTCACGTCGATCGGCACATATTGATGGATGATGTCGCCATCCAGGCGGAAGCGCACCAGTTCGGCCGACGTCACCGTGCCGGTGGTCAACAGGACATTGATGTCGCGGCGGCGCAGTTCGCGCATCAGCGGGATCACGGCAATCATCTCGCCGACGCTGGCGGCATGCACCCAGACGAGCGGCCCCTGCGGGCGATCGGCGGCCGGATGGCCGAAGCGCTCGAGCCTTCGGGCACGGTCTTCCTTGCCCTTGGCGGCGCGGATCGCCAAAAACGGCACCGCAAGAGGGTATGCCACCAGACCCGCCCAGCGATATGTCGCAAGAGCAACCCGTGCCAATCCGCTCATTTTGCTCCGGTCCGGTTCTTCATGTTGTTTATCAACGCCCTTTGCCCTTTCGATCAGGCTGGCAGATTAAAATCGTTTTTGCTTCATAAATGCGTTCAAAATAATACCGCGACCGTGCTGCCAGCATGCCGTCACCGGGGCCGAGGCCTCGATCAATCCTTGACGATGGTCTGTTCGCCGGGAGTCAGCAGGCGGTGCATGTGGACGATGAAATAGCGCATATGCGCGTTGTCCACGGTCTGCTGGGCCTTACTTTTCCAAGCCACCAGGGCGCTGGCATAATCGGGATACATGCCGACGAGATCGAGCTTGCTGACATCGCGGAACTGGACGTCTTCCAGGCTGGAAAGCTCACCGCCGAAGACCAGATGAAGAAGCTGCTTTTTATCGCTGGAATCGGTCATTTCATTGCGTTCCGTATAAATTCTATCCAAGCTTTCATCTGCTTGATTTCGGTGAAAAGGTCAACCGGCGGCGGCCGACATGTGCTGCAACAGATCCGGCAGGACGGATGCGGCACAGGCGCACAGCAGGCCGTGCTGCACGGTCGGGCGATTGTAGGACAGGGCTTGCCCGTCCATGTCGACGAGGCTTCCACCGGCCTGCTCAAGGATCAGGTCGGCAGCGGCCAGGTCCCAGTCATGGGAGTTCTGCTTGACCAGCGTCGCATCGATGCGGCCATCGGCGACCATGGCCAGCCGGTAGGCGAGCGACGGTACATGCTTCACCCGGTCGAGCCGATCGCGATAGGGCTTTTCCAGCACATCGATCAGATCCATGGGGGTGGCGAGCCGTAGGCGGTCGTCCGGCGCCGGCTTCGACACGGAAATCGGCGCGCCATTCTTCAAAACCGCGCCGCCGACCACCGCCGCAAAGACTTCGTGCAGCGCCGGCGCCACGAGCACGCCGGCCACCGGCCGGCCCTTGTGCACGACCGCGACGCTGACGCACCAGGTCTTTTCCCCGGCGATGAACGCCCGCGTGCCATCGATCGGATCGACCACGAACAATGTCTCGCAAGCGAGCCGTGACGGATCGTCATCGGTTTCCTCCGACAGCCAGCCGTAGCCGGGCCGGGCCATGCGCAGGCGTTCTTCAAGGCTCTTGTTGGCGGCATAATCCGCCGCACTGACGGGCGAACGGCCTTCGTTTTTCCACCAGACTTCCGGAGATTGGCCAAAAAAAGTCAAGGCGATATCGCCCGCAACCCGTGCCGCATCGGCGATCAGTTCGAGATCACTCTGCCAATCGAAGGGTGAGTCTGCCGACATCCGCTGTTACGAGACCTTTCTGTTCACGTCGCCGCGGCCTTAACGACCGGCGAGCGTCATTCCTTCGATGGCGATGGTGGGCGCTGCCACGCCATACTTGCGGTCGATGTCACTGGCAGGCGTCATCTGCAGGAACATCTCCTTCAGATTCGAGGCGATGGTGACTTCCGACACGGGATAGGCAAGCTCGCCGTTCTCGATCCAGAAGCCGGAAGCGCCGCGGCTATAGTCGCCGGTGATCATGTCGACGCCGTGGCCGATCAGCTCGGTGACGTAAAAGCCGGTGCCGATGCTGCGGATCAACTCTTCCGGCGTTACTGTGCCGGGTTCCAGCTCCAGGTTGGTCGAAGACGGCGAGACGGAGGTGCCGCCGCGGGCGCCGCGGCCGTTGGTTTTCAGGCCAAGCTCACGGGCCGCGGACGACGACAGGAACCAATGGTTCAGCACGCCATCCTCGATCATCGCCAACTTGTGGCCGGAAACGCCTTCGCCGTCGAAGGGACGAGACGAGGAGCCGCGGACCTTCAGCGGATCGTCGGTCACGTTGAGGCCAGCCTTCAGCACCTGTGTGCCCATGCGGTCGCGCAGGAACGACGTCTTGCGGGCGACGGACGCGCCGTTGATCGCACCGGCGATATGGCCGACAAAGCCGCGCGACACGCGGGGGTCGAAGACCACCGTCACGTTGCGGCCGGTTTCCGCCTGGCGCGGGTTGAGCCGGCGCACGGCCCGTTCGCCGGCGCGGCGGCCGATATCCTCTGATGCATCGAGGTCGGCGAAGAACAGGCGGCTGTCGTAATCGTGGTCGCGCTCCATGCGCGTGCCCTCGCCGGCAATGACGCCGGCCGAACGGCCGAAACGCGAGCCGGCATAGCTGCCGGCAAAGCCGTGCGAGGTGACCAGAACCATTCCGCCCATGCCGGCGGAGGCACCGGCGCCGGCCGAATTGGTGACGCCAGACACGGCAAGCGCTGCGGCTTCGGCTGCCAAGGCGGCCTCGCGCAGCTGGTCGCTCGAGACTTCGGTGGCATCGTAGAGGTCGAGATCGGGATAGGTCTGCGCAAGGTCGGCTTCATCGGCCAGCCCGGCATAGGGATCTTCCGGTGAGGCCTTGGCCATGGCGACGGCCCGTTCGGCCAGCACCTTGAGATCGAAGCCCGGATTGGCCGAGACGCTGGCGACCTGGTTGCCGATGAACACCCGCAGCGAAAAGTCGTCGCTTTCCGAGGCGTCGGTCGACTCGACCTTGCCGAGACGGACGCTGACGGAATGGGAGCGCGACCGCACCACCACGGCATCGGCGCGATCGGCACCGGCCTTGCGGGCCAGCTCGACCAATTCATTGGCACGGGATAAAAGATTGGCGGAATCGATTTGTGAAGACATGGCTTGGCCTTTCATTCCGGCTCCATTTATTGTGCATTACACAATGCATCAAGGGCAGGCCCGCCGATTCCCGGCAATCCCCGCCAGAAACGCCAAAGGGAGGGCATTTTCGCGATGACCACGCCGAATCTGCTTTACGCCGAGACATTGCTGCTGCTGGGCGGCGCCGTGGTCGCGGCACCGATTTTCCGCAAGCTGGGGCTGGGAACGGTGCTGGGCTATCTGGCCGCCGGCGTGATCATCGGCCCGATTCTCAATCTCATCACCGATGGCGAGGAGATCCTGTCGGTTGCCGAACTGGGCGTGGTGTTCCTGCTGTTCGTCATCGGGCTGGAGCTGAAACCATCAAGGCTCTGGCACATGCGGGCCGATATTTTCGGGCTGGGAACCGCGCAGGTCGTGCTGAGCGGGCTTGCCCTGACCGGTGCTGCGGTGGCGACCGGCCTTGCCGACTGGCGCAGCGGACTGGTGGCCGGCTTCGGCCTGGCGCTGTCGTCGACGGCCTTTGCCCTGCAGATCCTCAACGACCGGGCCGACCTCAACAGCCGCTATGGCCAGCGCTCGTTTTCCATCCTGCTGCTGCAGGATCTCGCCATCGTGCCGCTTCTGGCCATGGTGACTATTCTCGGCAATCGGCAGGATCCACAGGCCGGATCGGTGCTGATCGACATTGCGATTGCCGCCGCCACCGTGTTCGGCATGGTGATGGTGGGGCGCTACCTGCTGACACCGATGTTCCAGATCATCGCCCGTACCGGGGCGCGGGAGGTGATGATCGCCGCCGCGCTGTTCATCGTGCTCGGTTCGGCCATGCTGATGCAGGCCAGCGGCATGTCGATGGCGATGGGCGCCTTTCTGTCGGGCGTGATGCTGGCCGAATCCTCCTATCGCCACGAGCTCGAGGCGGATATCGAACCGTTCCGCGGCATTCTGCTGGCGTTGTTCTTCATGGCCGTGGGACTGTCCGTCGAGCTTGATGTGATCGTCGAGAACCTGATGTTCATCCTGATTGCCGTTCCGACCGTGATGGCCATCAAGGCCGCCATCATCTATGTCATCTGCCGTTTGGCCGGATCTCCCCATGACGACGCCATCCGGATTGCCGCCCTTCTGCCGCAGGGCGGCGAGTTCGGCTTCG
This sequence comes from Agrobacterium sp. a22-2, assembly GCF_012276985.1. Classification (GTDB taxonomy): domain Bacteria; phylum Pseudomonadota; class Alphaproteobacteria; order Rhizobiales; family Rhizobiaceae; genus Allorhizobium. The sequence goes on from NZ_JAAXMM010000013.1 coordinate 58,187, forward strand.
TGCTGTTCACGACCGCCGTCGCATCGGGCGTGTTTTCTACCGGCACGGCCTCGCTGCTGATCTCCATCGTGACGCTGACCATGGCGCTGACGCCGATCGCGGCGGCCCTTGCCTCGCGGGTCATGTCGAGCGAAAGCCGCGAGGAACTGGACGAGGATTTCGAAGGAGCCGGCGCCGACGTGCTGATGATCGGCTTTTCGCGTTTTGCGCAGATCGCCGCGCAGATCCTTCTGGCGAGCGGCCGCGAGGTGACGATCATCGACGACAGCGCCGACCGCATCCGACAGGCGGCGAACTTCGGCTTCCGCATCTATTTCGGCGATGGCACTCGGCTCGACGTGCTGCGGGCGGCCGGCATAGAGCGGGCGAAGATCGTCGCGGTCTGCACCCAGAAACGGGAGGTGACCGACCGCATCGTCGATCTGGTGGCCGCCGAGTTTCCCGAAGCGCGCCTGTTCGTGCGCGCTTACGACCGCATCCACAGCCTGTCGCTCCGGGCCCGCAATGTCGAATACGAGCTCCGGGAAACGCTGGAATCCGGCCTGCTGTTCGGCCAGAAGACCATCGAGGCGCTCGGGGTGGCTGAAGACAGGGCCATCGCCATCAGCGGCGATATCCGCCGGCGCGACGAGGAACGGTTGCAGATCCAGGCGGTGGACGGACTTGCCGCCGGCCGGCACATGCTGCACAACCGGCCGGTCAGGCCGGAACCGCTGATGAAGCCGAAGCGCGGTGCCGCTCCGGTCGAGGAAGCCAGCGAGGACACGGCGGAAGGCGTTTAGAAGCTGACATCAATCCATCTTCGACAGCAGCGCGAATTGCGCGTCGAGGGCGTGCTTGAGGTCGTCCTTGACCCCTTCGGAATGATCGAGGATCTGGCGCGCTTTGAGGAAATCCAGCACGCCGAAGCCATTGACGGCGGGGCGAAGGAAGATGGCCGGCGCGCCGAGCTTCAATTTCAGGGCAATATGGGACTGCATCATCAGTTGCGAGGCGCCGAACAGGCTGTCGAAACGGGCCGGCACGTTCTGGCCATCGCCATCCGGCGCTCCGACCACGTCGATGCCGATGACGATATCGGCAAGGCCGAGCAGATGCTCGTAAGGGACAGGATTGAAGATGCCGCCGTCGATCATGATCCGCCCATGCAGCTTGACCGGCATGAACAGGGCGGGAATGGCCGCCGATGCCGCCAGCGCCTCGTTGAGATCGCCCTCTTCGCAGACCACCTCGGCCTGTCCGTAATAGTCGGTGGCCATCACTTTCAGCGGGATCTTCAGCCCGGAGAATTCGGCCGGGATCTGCGGCGGCAGGAAGGCCTTGAGGATGCGTTCCAGATTGAACTGGCCAAGACGGAAGCCGCCGAGCTTGTCGCGCATGGTGTTGGGGCCGAGGCTCCACAGCCGGTTGGCGACCGTCGCCCGCTTGCCGACCGTTTCCAGCGCATAATCGCGGATTTCCGCGCCGCTCATGCCGGCCGCCATGCCCGCCCCCATGATGGCACCGATCGACGAGCCGGCAATGGCCACCGGCTCGATGCCCAGTTCGTTCAGAACCTCGATGACATGGATATGGGCGAAGCCACGGGCACCGCCGGCGCCGAAGGCCACGGCGACCGTGGGCTCGGATCGGTCGGAGCGCACCAGGGCGGCGGCAGTGGAGGCTCTTGCATCTTGCATGTCTGACGAACTTTCAATCGAAGGATGTCAAACTGGCCTATAGGAAAAGAAGTACATTTTCGTGTCACCGAACAGGCGATCTTCCAGCAAGGTGAAATTGCGGTCGACCTGGACGATGACATCGGCGCGCTCTTCGAGAATGGCCAGCGCACCCTGAACCAGCCAGCCGCCCTCATGGGCTGCTGCAAAGGCCTTTTCGCCAAGGCCCTGGCCGTAGGGCGGATCGGCAAACAGCAGATGGAAGGGCTCGATGGTGTTGCTGCTGCCCAGCGACGTGGCGTCGCGGCGCAGGATGCGCGCCCGGCCATGCAGGCCGAGGCTGTCGATGTTCTCCCACAGCAGGCTGCGGCCCTCGACGCTGTTTTCGACGAACAGCGCCGACCGGCAGCCGCGCGACAGGGCCTCGAGCCCGACTGCGCCGGTGCCGGCAAACAGATCGAGCACCCGCGTACCATCCAGACAGTCCGGATGGGCATGGGTCAGGATGTTGAACAGGCTCTCGCGCGTCCGGTCGATGGTCGGCCGGATAGCGTTGGATTTTGGCGCGGCCAAAGGCCGGCCGCGAAATTCACCGCCGACGATCCGCATTGCGCGTCAGCCCCTGCCCTTGCCGCCGCCGCGCGGACCGGATGGCTTACCGCCGCCTGGTCGATCACTGCTCGGCCGGCCCGAATAGGGCCGTGCACCGCCCGGTTTCGCCCCACCGGGCTTGGATCCGCCAGGCTTGCCGCCGAACGACTTTCCGCCGCCGGGCTTTGCCCCGAAGGGTTTTGCACCGGCCGGCTTGTCGCCGAAAGCGCGTGCGCCAGCCGGCTTGCCATAGGGCTTGCCGCCGGCGGGCCGGCTATCGGCCGAGCGATCGCCGCGCGGCTTGTCGCCCCAGGTCTTTTCGCCCCGTGGCCGGTCTTCGCGCGGCCGGTCATCCCGTGGACGGTCGCTGCGTGGCCTGTCGTCTCTCGGCCGATCACTGCGCGGCCTGTCGCCAAACGAGCGGGCTTCGCGCGGGCGGTCATCGCGCGGCGGACGGTCGCCGAAGGATTTCTTGTGGCCGAAGCCTTCGCCGTCGCCGCGTGGCTTGCTGGTGTCCGGGCCGTCGGCGCGGATCCAGTCGCGGTCTTCGGCTGCCCGATTGACCACGACGCGCGGACCTGGATCGGGACGGGCAAAGCCCGCGCCGCCTGAGCTGCGATCCGGATCGAATTTCTTGAAGCTCTTGGTCGGCGTGCCGTCCTTGCTGCGACCGTAGCGCTTGGTCTGCGGCGCACCTTCCGGCCGGGGCCGCGGCGTACGCTTCTCGGTCTCGTCCTTCTTGGCGGCTGTCTTTTCCGAGACCGGACGAGCGCCGGGCGCCATCCAGACATTGGCGGTGCGGGACTTGCCCATGGGCGGACGGCTTGGACGGTCGGCGCCGAAGGATGCGCCCTTGCGGTCGCCGTCGCGCTCACCGCTGCGCGGGGGCCGTGTCTTGGTGTCGTCGCGGCGGGTGTCGAGACGGCCAAGCGCCCGTTCGCGCTTGTCTTCCGGCTTGCTCCACTTTGGCCGTTCGGCGCGCTCAGGCGCGCGCTGCGAGGGCTTGGCAGTTGCTTCTTCTTCCTCGTCGTCGGGCGAATTGGTGAAGATCGGCGCGTCGAAATTGGCCTTGGAATCCTCGATCAGGCGAGGCCCGAGCTGGTCGCGCAGCATGCGGCCGCGCACTTCGACGACCTTGGTCTCGGGCAGGTCGCCGAGCTGGAACGGACCGTAGGAAATGCGGATCAGGCGGTTGACCTCGAGACCCAGCGCGCCGAGCACGTTCTTGATTTCGCGGTTCTTGCCTTCGCGCAGGCCCATGGTGATCCACACATTGTGGCCCTGGGTGCGGTCGAGCGTCGCCTCGATGGAGCCGTACAGCACACCGTCGACGGCAATGCCGTCCTTCAGCTTGTCGAGGCCGGCCTGATCGATCTCGCCATAGGCGCGGACGCGATAGCGGCGCAGCCAGCCGGTGGTCGGCAGTTCGAGAACGCGGGCAAGGCCGCCGTCATTGGTCAGCAGCAGCAGGCCTTCGGTGTTGATGTCGAGACGGCCGATCGACATGACGCGCGGCAACTCGTCCGGCAGGTTGTCGAATACGGTCTGGCGGCCTTCCGGATCGGAATTGGTGGTCACCAGGCCGGCCGGCTTGTGGTAGAGCCACAGGCGCGTGCGCTCGATACCGCGGATGGCAACTTCGTCAACCTCGATCTTGTCGGCCATCGTGACGTTGACCACCGGGGTATCAAGCACCTTGCCGTTCAGCTTGACGCGACCTTCCATGATCATGCGCTCGATATCGCGGCGCGAGGCCACGCCGACGCGGGCGAGCAGTTTGGAGATGCGCTCCGGCTTCATGGCGTCTTCGCCCGAGGTCGAGGGCTCGGCCCGCTTGCGGGGCGCTTCCGACGCGGATTTGTCCGCCGTCCGTGGCGATTTCGCCGGGGACGGCTTTCTGTCGCGATCGAACGGCTTGCCGGCGGGTCGCGTGGGCTTGTCTTTGGATGTCATTTTTGTTTGCCTGTCGTTTGGCGTGTCGTATCAGTTCGCGCGGCAAGGGTTAAGAGGAAAAGTGTCATATGCCGGAGACAAATCGCTTCATGGATGCAGCGCTTGACGCCGCGAGGGCGGCAGGCGCGCGGGGCGAAGTGCCGATCGGCGCCGTTCTGGTGCTGGAAGGCGAGATCATCGCCTCGGCCGGCAACGAGACGCGGGCGGCAAACGACATCACGGCGCATGCCGAAATCCTCGCCATCCGCCGGGCCGCCGAACGGCTTGGCCAGGAACGGCTGACCAGCGCCGATCTCTATGTGACGCTCGAGCCCTGCACCATGTGCGCGGCGGCCATCTCGTTTGCGCGGCTGCGGCGGCTCTACTACGGCGCCGAAGACCCGAAGGGCGGTGGGGTGGACAATGGCGTGCGCTTCTACGGTCAGCCGACCTGCCATCACGCGCCGGAGGTCTATTCCGGCATTGGTGAAACGGAGGCGGCCCGCCTTCTCAGGGATTTTTTCGGACAACGACGCGGCTGATCAGGCCGCGTCCACGCGGCCGATAACGACCCGGTTGCGGCCGGCGTTCTTGGCCTCGTAAAGCCGGCGGTCGGCGATGCCGAACAGCGTCTCGGGGCTAAAGACATCGTCGGCGCAGGCGATGCCGAAGCTCATGCTGACGGGCACGCGGCGGTCGGCGACCATCAGCGCGATGTCCAGAACCGCGCGGCGGATGCCGTCGGCGATCGACAGGGCCGTATCCGAATCCGCGCCGTCGAGAAAGATAATGAACTCCTCACCGCCGATGCGACCCCAGAAATCCTGCGGCCGGATTGATGCGGCAATCGCCGCCGCGATGGCGCGCAGAGCCCGATCGCCGGTTTGGTGGCCGAACGTGTCGTTGATGTTCTTGAAGTGATCGGCATCGCCGATCAGCAGGGCGCAGGGGCGTGGCGGTCGGCAACAGGCCTCGGCCAGGCGGGCAAAGACCGTCTCGCGGTTGAGGCCGCCGGTCAGGCTATCCGTGGAGGCTTTTTCCTGCAAAGCGGCATGCAGCGATGTCAACTCCCGATGGGCCTGGTGAAGCTCGCCATGCATGCGCAGGATCTGGTCGCGCGCGATGCTGATCTGTTCCTTCTGATGGAATTGATAGGCGCTGGCAGGGGCTGCGATCAGCAGCGGGCAGAGCACGCTCATCCAGAAGCCGGGACCATCCGGATGGCCGCCGAGAAAGGGCACAAGCAGCAGGACGATCGCCACGGACACCACAACGGAGAGCCCGGTTGCGATAGCGGCCTTGACGACGGTTTTCTGACTGAGCCCAAACATGGCCGGCAGTTAACCGACCGCCCGTTAACAGGGCGTAACGGGCGCCATATTGTTTTTCGTCAGCCAGAGCTGCCTGGTTTATCCTGCGCAAAGTCCTTCAGCGCATCGCCGGCCATGCGGTAGCGGATCCATTCGGTCTGCGGTGCGGCGCCGATGGCGTCGTAGACGCGGATGGCGGGCGTGTTCCAATCCAGCACGCTCCATTCGAAGCGGCCGCAGCCTTCCTTAAGCGCGCGCCTTGCCAGGTAACGCAGCATCAGCTTGCCGGCGCCGGAGCCGCGATATTCGGGGGCGATGTAGAGATCTTCGAGATAGAGCCCCTTGCGGGCCTGCCAGGTGGAGTAGTTGTAGAACCAGATGGCAAAGCCGGCAGCCGCCCCATCCTTTTCCAGAATGACGGAGCCGGTGACCGAGCCCGGGCCGAACAAGGTTTCGGTCAGGCTTTCGACCGTTGCCTCGACCTCATGCTCGGCCTTCTCGAAAATGGCCAGATCGGTGATGAAGCGCAGGATGGTGGCGGCATCGTCGGGGCGGGCGTCGCGGATGGTGAATGTCATTGGCTCTACCCAAGAGAACGGAGTCTTTGCCCAAAAAGAGAGGCAGGCCGCTGCCGGCCTGCCCTGATGTTCTTCAATCTGTCAGAATGCTTATTGGAAGGGCATCCACCAGGACGACGTCTGGCTGGCAGCCTTGGCTTCCTTCTTGCGGCGCTTGGCCTTCTTGTCCTCGGGCTCGCCCAGATCGTCGAGTACAGCCGGATCGCCGGCCTGACGGTATTCGGTCGGCGGCTCGGACAGGAAACGGCGTTGGTCGAGATAGGCGCCCTTCTGAATCTTGCGGGCGTCGCGGAAAGCTTCCCATTTCTGCGTTTCGGTCATGGTGCCATTGCTGCCATAACCGGCCAGCAGCGGCGAACGGTAGCGCGGATTATCGGCATTGGCGTCGGCTTCGGCGACCAGGCGCTTGCGGGTTTCTTCCGGCGATTCCAGCCATTCCGGATTGTCCTTGCTGGCCAGCGTCTGCTGTGGCGCCACCAGGTCGGCCTTGGCGGTTTCCGGCGGCATGACCAGGTCTGGTCGGGGATTCTGCTTGATATCGCCGCCCTTGTTGGGATTGGAGCCGATCGACGCCATCGAACCGACGTCATCCACCAACTGTTCGGCGGCGGTCTTGTCCGTGCCGTAAGTCGGGCTGCCGACGCAACCGCTCAAGCCCAGGCAAGCGATGAGAATGCCTGCCGCACCGGCACCAACTCGAAACATATCTGCCCTAATCATCAAAACCTTCCAGCCTCGCCGGTCATTCCATCATGTTTCGACCACGTCTTGCCATCGCCTGACAGAGAACTTCGGCCAATTTCAGGCAGGTTTTACCGGATGGCGCGCAAAAGCGCAAACCATCCGGTCATATTTCGTTAATCAGCCAGACCGAGCTCGCGAAGCGCTGCCGCATCGCGGGCCGATACATCCGGAAAGGCCGGATCGGAGCCGACATCGGTGGTGATCCGCCACGAGCGGGCGCATTTCGTGCCCTCCGCCAGCTTCGGCTCGACAGCGACATTGGCGACGTCGTCGAGGCGGAAGGCATCCGCCGGGCCGGCACCAGTGACAATGGTGATGGCGGAGGTGATGCAGATCTCCTCGAAGTCCTGACCTTCCAGCGCCTTGGCCAGGTCCGGATCGGCGATATGGACGACGGGGGCAGCCTCCAGCGACGAGCCGATGCGCTTGTCCTTGCGCTCGATTTCCAGCGCGCCGGTGACGACGCGGCGCACGGTGCGGATCTTCTTCCACTTTTCGACCAGGGCGTCGTTCTTCCAGTCAGCCGGAATGGTCGGGAACTGTTCCAGATGCACGGAGACGGCGGACGGATCGCGCGACAGCCAGGCTTCTTCTGTGGTGAACGGCATCATCGGCGCGAACCACAGAACCAGGCAGTCGAACAGCTTGCGGATGACATGCAGGGCGGCGCGCCGGCGCAGCGACGACGGAGCGTCGCAGTAAAGCGCGTCCTTGCGGATATCGAAATAGAAGGCCGACAGCTCGACATTGGCAAAGTCGGTGAGCGCGCGGGCGATCTTCTTGAAGTCGAACTCGTCATAGCCGTCGCGCACGATGGCGTCGAGTTCGGCCAGGCGATGCAGGACCAGCTTTTCGAGTTCGGGCAGCTCGGCATAGGCAATCTCTTCGCCCTTGTCATGGGCGAGCGTGCCGAGCATCCAGCGCAGCGTGTTGCGGATCTTGCGGTAGGAATCGATATTGGTCTGGATGATCGTCTTGCCGACGCGCAGGTCCTCGGCATAGTCGGACGACATGACCCAGAGGCGCAGGATATCGGCACCGGCATCGTTCATGATGGTCTGCGGGGCCGTCACATTGCCCTTCGACTTCGACATCTTCTCGCCCTTCTCATCCATGATGAAACCATGGGTGACGACGGCGTTGTAGGGCGCGCGACCGCGTGTCGCGCAGCTTTCGAGCAGCGACGAATGGAACCAGCCACGGTGCTGGTCGGAGCCTTCCAGATAGACATCGGCCGGCCATTTGAGATCCGGGCGATCCTCCAGCGTGAAGGTATGGGTGCAGCCCGAGTCGAACCAGACGTCGAGGATGTCGGTGACCATGGTCCACTGTTCGGCGTCATGGGCATTGCCCAGGAAGCGTTCCTTGGCGCCTTCGGCAAACCAGGCATCGGCGCCTTCCTTCTCGAAGGCTTCGAGGATGCGCTTGTTGACTTCCTCGTCCTGCAGAACATTGCCTGATGCATCGGCAAAGACGCAGATCGGCACGCCCCAGGCGCGCTGGCGGGACAGGACCCAGTCCGGGCGGCCTTCGATCATGGCGCGCAACCGGTTCTGGCCGGCGGCGGGCACGAAGCGGGTGTCGTCGATGGCCGACAGGGCTCGACTGCGCAGCGTCGTGCCATCGCCCAGTTCCTTGTCCATATAGACGAACCATTGCGGCGTGTTGCGGAAGATGACCGGTTTCTTGGAGCGCCAGGAATGGGGATAGTCATGCTTGACGCGGCCGCGGGCAAACAGATTGCCGGCCGCGATCAGCGCATCCATCACCCGCTTGTTGGCGTCGCCCTTCTTACCGTTGTCGTCGATGACGCGAGCGGCACCGCCCTCGGCCGACGGGCCAAAGCCCGGCGCGTCCTCGGTGTAGAAACCGGCATCATCGACCGTGAAGGGGATTTTCGACGAGATGCCGCGTGCCTCGATCTCGCGGGCCTTGGCCATCCAGATGTCAAAGTCCTCGCGACCGTGGCCGGGGGCCGTGTGCACGAAGCCCGTGCCGGCATCGTCGGTGACATGGTCGCCATCGAGCAGGGGGACGAGGAAGTCGTAGCCGAGCGAGGCCAGTGGATGGGCGCAAGTGATCGCGCCGAGTTCCGCGCCGGTGACGTCGCGAAGCAGCTTGAAAGTGACCTTGGCCTTGGTGGCGCAATCCTCGGCCAGACGCTTGGCGAAGATCAGCTTTTCGCCCGGCTGCGGGCCGAAGTCGTTGGTGGCTTCCGTGACCTCGTAGAGGCCGTATTCGATCCGGGAGGAGAAAGAGATCGCGCGGCTGCCTGGGATGGTCCAGGGCGTAGTCGTCCATATGACGACACTAGCATGGGTTAGGCTACCGGCCGGAGCGATGACGGTAAAACCGTCCGGCTCGCCGCTGTCTGGGTCGATAAATTCGATAAAAGTATCCGAAGCGGAGTGCTGAATCGGAAACTTCACCCAGATCGTATCGCTTTCGACCTCGTGATATTCCACCTCGGCCTCGGCCAGCGCCGTGCGCTCGACGACCGACCACATGATCGGCTTGGAGCCGCGATAAAGCTGGCCCGACATGGCGAGCTTCAGCAGTTCGCCCGCGATGCGGGCCTCGGAATGGAAGTTCATCGTGGTGTAGGGGCGCTCGAAATCGCCCTCGATGCCGAGGCGGCGGAATTCCTCCGACTGGATGTCGATCCAGCCTTGCGCGAATTCGCGGCATTCCTGTCGGAATTCGTTGACCGGAACCTCGTCCTTGTTCTTGCCCTTGGCGCGATAGGCTTCCTCGATCTTCCATTCGATCGGCAGGCCATGGCAATCCCAGCCGGGCACGTAATTGGCGTCATAGCCACGCATCTGGAACGAGCGGGTGATGACGTCCTTCAAAACCTTGTTCAGCGCATGGCCGATATGGATATTGCCGTTGGCATAGGGAGGGCCGTCATGCAGGACGAATTTCTCGCGGCCGGCGGCAGAGGCGCGCAGCTTCTTGTAAAGCTCCATGTCCTTCCACTTCTTCGCCATTTCCGGCTCCTTCTGGGGAAGGCCGGCGCGCATCGGGAATTCGGTTTCGGGCAGATAGAGGGTCTTGGAATAGTCAAGCTTTTCAGTGCTGTCGGTCATGGTATCGCCATTGGCTGGGGCGCTGGTGGCCAGCCGCCCGATCATACGGATTGTCTTTAAAGGCAGACGCGCGGGCTTGACCCAGCGCGGAAATCCCGGACCTTCGGGCGGGCTTTTAAAAAGCGCCTCAGAAGGCCGGGCCCATAATTCGGGATAGGATCATCAACCGGTATTGGGTCATGGTGCCGGTTGTCTAAGCGTTTTTGCGAGAAAATGAAAGAGGCGGCGCCCAAGAAGTTTGCGTGTCGCTGCCGAGATGCCGCGGGTCTCCGGGCGACGCCGTCGCTCGACGCAGACAACCATCACGCCATGAGGCGCGACGGCTCCTCCATGGGTGATGCAGCTCCGGTCGCAGGCGTTGCCATCACGCACAGTGCCATCTCCGGTCTGTATGCAATCACGCAGTTGCGACCATTGTTCTTGGCGGCGTAAAGGCCCATATCGGCATCTGCCATCCACGCATCCAGGCTGCGAATGCGGCCATCTGTGACCGTGTAGCCACAGGACATGGTCAGCCCGAATTTGTGATTATCCGACCGGACCTCCATGCGCGCAATGGCGTCCCGCACGGCCTCAAGGACGCCCCGGGCCGCGTTCCGATCATGTCCAGGCAGACATATGCCAAACTCCTCGCCGCCGAGGCGGCCGAAGACGGCGCCCGCAGGCAAGTTCACTCCGACGCGGGCAACGAACTGGATCAGCGCGTCGTCACCCCCCTTGTGGCCAAAGGTGTCGTTGATCACTTTGAAATGGTCGAGATCGATGATGGCGATGGCCATCTCGCCCGCCTTTTCCAGCCTTGCCGCCTCGCGCAGGAACGTTCGTCGATTGGCGACGCCCGTCAACGCGTCTCGCTCGGCCAGTTGGCGCTGGATCTCACCGCTGCGCTCGAGCTTCAGAACCATGACCATCAGAAAGGACAGGACGTTGAAGATCAACAGCAGGATGCTGGTATAGGACATCCAGTCGGAGACCGGAATCCGACCGACGAATTGCACAGGATATAAAATCGCAAGCGGGGAAATCAGGACGTTGGCGCCGGCGTAAACGGCAAGGATGAAAACGGCCAGCCGTCCAGACGGCAAACGCTCGCCCTGCCCCGCCCGCCAGAGAACCTGTGCGCAGAGCGCCAGATTGATCGCCGAACCGAGATAGATCAGCGAGATGCGCGTTGGGCTCGGATCATCGAGAGCGCTGGCCCCGATAAGGACCGCGAGGACAGGAGCCGAGACATAGAAGGCCTCCCGCAGCTTGTGGGACTGACCATAGAATGCCTTGAATCCGAGGCACATGAAGCCGGTTTTAGTCACATAGATCGTCCCGCCGACATATCCGAGGATGTTGTAGGGCAAGAGCTCGGTCATACTGGTGCAGACCGCGCCAAGGACCATAAACCACGTGGTCAGCAACCAGTAGATGATGTCCTTCTGCTGGCGGTGACGCCACCAGGCAATGGCTGCGATGATCGCGATCACCAAGTTGATCACGGCGTTGTACGTTACGATCGTCAGCAAATCCAACATGGGGGCGAACGCTTCCTGAACACGGCCTCGACGAAGTGAATCACCCAAGTGGTCTCAGAATGATTAAAGATCGCGATATTGCCGGTATTCTGGACGATCTCGGTAAAGGTCTCGTGAATCACGCGGCCGCCGACAGGGCACAAGCCTCTGGCGGCTCTGGTCTGGTCCGCTTGACCGGCGGCTGGCAGCGTCTCGTCGATGCCGACCAACTGCCGGGGACTTCAGAACGCTATTCTGCGGTCCAGCTCGCCGATCGGCTTGACACCTGACAGAAGTGCCCTTGCCTCTTCTTCATCCCGCCTGATCTGGGCGACCAGGGCGTCGAGGCCATCGAATTTCAGTTCGGGGCGCAGATAGCCGAAGAACGAGACCGAGCAGATCTCGCCATAGAGATCGCCGGAGAAATCGAAGACGAAGGTTTCGAGCAGGGCGGCGCCGTTGTCGGTGACCGTCGGGCGATAACCGAAGCTTGCCACGCCATCATGCATGCGGCCATCGGCGCGGCGCAGCTTGACCGCGTAAATGCCGGGTTTCAGCTCGGCCTCCGGCGGTAGCGCCATGTTGGCGGTCGGATAGCCCAATGTGCGGCCGAGCTGCTGGCCCTTGATCACTTCGGCTTCCACCGTGAAGCGGTAGCCGAGCAGACCGGCGGCTTCCGCCACGTCGCCATGGGCCAGAAGGCCGCGAATGCGGCTCGAGGAGACGACATCCGTGCCCTCGTCGCGGAAAGCGTCGATCAGCGTCACGCCGAAGCCGTTCCTGCCGCCGGCCTCCATCAGGAAGGCCGGCCCGCCTTCCCTTCCCTTGCCGAAATGAAAATCGAAACCGGTGACGACCTCCGAGGCGCCGAGCCACTCGACCAGGATCGACTGGATGAACTCCTCGGCGGAGCGCTGCGAGAAGTCGCGGTCGAAGGGATATTCGATGACCGAGTGAAAACCGAGCGCCTCCAGAATGCGGGCGCGCAGCGGCGCCGGCGTCAGGCGGAAGACCGGCCGGTCGGGGTTGAACACCGAGCGCGGATGGGGCTCGAAGGTCAATACCAGCGCCGGCACGCCGCGCTCTGTGGAGATTTCCAGCGCGCGGGCCAAAACCGTCTGGTGACCGCGATGCACGCCGTCGAAATTGCCGATGGCAATCACGCCGCCCTTCAGGCTTTCCGGCAGCGGGTTCTTCTTTTCGTTGCGGTGAAAGACGGTCATCGTATTCTTCTTCAGGCCAGGCGCGGCATCCAGAAGCGGGGATCGACGCCCTCGCTTTTCAGCCAGGCATTGAGGATCGCCTCGTCCGGCTTGCCGTTGACGGTGTATTCGGCCGCATGGATGCCGCCGCTGATATAGAGCAGGTCGAGGCCGGCATCGACGGCACCGCGCACGTCGGTCGGCATGCCGTCGCCGATGGCCATGACGCGGCTGAGATCAATCTCGGTGCCACGCTGTTCACGCGCCTCGGCCAATGCGGCCTGATAGATCGGCTTATGCGGCTTGCCGGCGATGCGGATTTCGCCGCCGAGCTGCTGATAATAGGCGGCAACGGCGCCGGCGCAGGGGATCATGCGGTGGCCGCGCTCGACGATCAGGTCGGGATTGGCGCAGATCAGCGGCACGCCGCGCGTCTGGAAGGCCAGCAGCATGTCGTGATAATCTTCCGGTACCTCCGTCTCGTCATCGAACAGACCGGTGCAGACGATGGACTGGGCCGCCTCCGCTGCCACGACCTCGACCTCCAGCCCGTCGAGCAGCGGCATGTCGCGCTCGGGGCCGAGCAGGAAGACCTTGGCCGGGCCTTCGGCAATCAGCTTGCGGGTGACGTCGCCCGAGGTGACGATCCGGTCATAGGCGGTATCGGCCACGCCCATCATGCGCAGCTGGGTGATGACGCCGGGCGCCGGGCGCGGCGAATTGGTGATCAGGACGACGCTCACGCCCTTTTCGCGGGCCGCCGACAAAGCATCCGAGGCATGCTGGAACACATCGACCCCGTTGTGCAGCACACCCCAGACATCGCAGAGGAGAACGTCATAGAGCGTGCTGACGTCGCTGAGGGTGGAGATGCGCTCGGCCATGGGTGGTTCCTGTCTTCAAATTGCGTCCGGCTGACATGGCAAAGGAATGCCGGCAAAGCAAGGGTGTTTGCGCCGAGTGGCGCAAATAGCGCACCGATCCCGAACGATCAGAAGGCGGCGCGCAAGGCAAGGCCGACGATGGCGCATGTGACCAGTGTGCGCCCGACGCCCTGGTGAAACCGGAAGATCATCACCGCCGCCAGCAGGGATATGGCAAGGGCTGCGGGGTCGAGCGTCGCCCAGTCGGGGACGGAAATCGACAGGGAGAACAGCGCGGGCGCGCCGGAACCGGTGTCCGTCCGCGGCCAGAGCGCCAGCCGATCGACCCTTGCAAACAGCACATGCAGGGCAAACCAGACGGCGAGGTTCAGAATGACGCCGACCACGGCGGCGGTGATCGCCGACAGCGCGCCCGACAGCAGCCGGTTGCCGCGCAGCCGCTCGATATAGGGCGCGCCGGCAAAGATCCAGATGAAGCTCGGCACGAAAGTGGCCCAGGCCGTCAGGATGCCCCCCAGGATGCCGGCCAGAACGGGATCGAGCCCCATGGACTGGCGAAAGCTGGCCAGGAACCCGACGAAGGACAGCACCAGGACGAGCGGCCCCGGCGTGGTCTCAGCCAGCGCCAGCCCGTCCAGCATTTCGCCGGGCTTCAGCCACTGATATTGCTCGACCGCGACCTGCGCGACATAGGCCAAAACCGCATAGGCACCGCCGAAGGTCACCAGCGCCATTTTCGAGAAGAAGGCAAAAAGAGCGGTAAAGCTGCCCGGCCCAAGCGTCAGCCACAACACCAGCAACGGCGCCTGCCAGACAAGGATCCAGAAGATGAGGCTCACGAGCGAACGGCCGAGATGCGGGCGGGAAAGGATCTTTTCACCATCCTGCAGGGTAGCGGGCGGCTGATCTGTAGCCCGTTCGGACCGGGCGGCCATGTAGCCGGCAAATCCGGCCAGCAGGACGACCAGCGGAAACGGCATGGAGAGCAGGAACAGAGCGAAAAACGCCACGGCAGCGATGATCCGGTGCGTCTGCGTTTTGAGCGCCCGCTTGCCGATGCGGATCAGCGCCTCGACGACAATGGCCAGCACAGCCGCTTTCAGGCCGAAGAACAGGCCGGCGATCCAGGTGGTATCCTGGAACAGCGCATAGGCCGCCGATAGGCCGATGATCACGGCCAGACCCGGCAGGACAAAGAGCAGGCCCGCGACGATGCCGCCGCGTACGCCAAACATCAGCCAGCCGATATAGGTGGCAAGTTGCTGGGCTTCCGGCCCCGGCAGCAGCATGCAGTAATTCAGCGCATGCAGAAACCGGTCCTCCGACACCCAGCGTTTTTCATCGACGACGATGCGATGCATCAGGCCGATCTGTGCCGCCGGGCCGCCAAAACTCATCAGGCCGATATGGCCGAAGACACGGATGACCTCGGAGAAGGTGGGGGTGTCGGCGATCTCTGCCGGATGGTCCGTCATTACTTCGGCCTTTTCGGTGCGTGGGCGACCCAGTCATGCCGCTCTTCGCTCGCGTCGCGTGCCCAGCGAAACAGGCTGTCATAGAGGATCATGCCCGCATCGAGCTGTTCCAGATCCCTGGAATACATCCGCGACAGGCCAAGCGACATGGCAAGGAGGCCGGCGGCTTGCGGCGCCAGATCGAGACGATCGGTATCGGCGGCCCGCACGATGGTTGCAACGGTCTGCAAAGCCTCGATGTTCAATTGAAACTCCTCCACCATCGTATCGAAGGTACAGAACTCGCCACGGTGGCTCCAGAAGACGCCATCAACGTCAAAGGCCGTGGCGCCGAAACGCTCCGCAACGGCTTCCACCTCGGAAGGTGCTACGAACAGGAATGTCGCCTTAGGATCGATGAACCGGCGGATCAACCAGGGGCAGGCAATACGGTCGATTTTCGGCCGGCTGCGGGTCACCCAGAGAGTACCGCCATCGGGCTTGGCCGGCGGGATCGCCGACACCGGCACGAGCGGCAGGCCGGCCTGCTGCCAGGCATCCGTGCCGCCTTCCAGCACCTCGGCCTCAGTGCCGTGGTGGCGCAGATAGGCCGCCACACCTTCGCTCAGTTTCTTGCCACGCCTGCAGATAACGATCACCGACAGGTCACGATAACAGGCGGCCCAATCGGCTACGGAGGCGTGATCGCCGCGGACGGAGCCGGGCAGGATAAAGGGAAAGGCCGCAAAATCGTCCTCGTCGCGCACGTCAAGCAAGACGGGCGATCGAGGTGTTCCGAGCATGCGGGATGTCTTATCGACAGAGATCGAATTGAATGAGGCCATGACACGTCCCTTTGGTCACATTACGGACGCGAAACTGCAGCATGATGCCTCGTGGAGCATTCGCAAACTCCATGCCTCATTTAGGCAAACCGAAAAACCGATGTCAAGCCTTGCCGCCAAGGCCACGAAGAATCGAACCGGCCTGTCCGGCGCTGCAAAAAATCGCGTTTCTTCCTTGACTCAGTTCACCAGCGCCCTTATCTCAACCTCGCTAGCACTCCCCAAGGGTGAGTGCTAACAATATCGATGCGGGTCCTTATGCGATCCGCGAATGTCATTTGATCGAGGGATTAGACAATGGCAAGCACAACTTTCCGCCCGCTTCACGACCGCGTCGTCGTCCGCCGTATTGAGGCTGAAGAAAAGACCAAGGGCGGCATCATCATTCCTGACACCGCCAAGGAAAAGCCCGCTGAAGGCGAGATCATCGCAGTCGGCTCCGGCGTTCGCGACGACAAGGGCAACCTGGTCGCACTCGACGTCAAGGTTGGCGACCGCGTCCTGTTCGGCAAGTGGTCGGGCACCGAAGTCAAGCTCGACGGCGTAGACCTTCTGATCATGAAGGAAGCCGACATCATGGGCGTTATCGGCTGATCTGCCGGTTTCCCGTTTCTATCTGGACAATTCAACCAATGGGCTAAGGCCCGGGAGTTTTGAAAATGGCTGCTAAAGAAATCAAATTCGGCCGCACTGCGCGCGAAAAAATGCTGCGCGGCGTCGATATCCTCGCTGACGCTGTGAAGGTAACGCTTGGTCCTAAGGGCCGCAACGTCATCATCGACAAGTCCTTCGGCGCTCCGCGCATCACCAAGGACGGCGTATCGGTTGCCAAGGAAATCGAACTTGAAGACAAGTTCGAAAACATGGGCGCCCAGATGGTCCGCGAAGTTGCTTCGAAGACCAACGACATCGCCGGCGACGGCACCACGACGGCAACCGTTCTGGCCCAGGCCATCGTTCGCGAAGGCAACAAGGCTGTTGCTGCCGGCATGAACCCGATGGACCTGAAGCGCGGCATCGATCTGGCCGTGACCGAAGTCGTCAAGGACCTGCAGAGCAAGGCCAAGAAGATCTCGACCTCGGAAGAAGTTGCCCAGGTCGGCACGATCTCGGCAAACGGCGACGCACAGGTTGGCCGCGATATCGCTGAAGCCATGCAGAAGGTCGGCAACGAAGGTGTTATCACCGTCGAAGAAGCCAAGACTGCCGAAACCGAACTCGAAGTCGTCGAAGGCATGCAGTTCGACCGCGGTTATCTCAGCCCTTACTTCGTGACCAACCCGGAAAAGATGATCGCCGATCTCGACGACGCTTACATCCTGCTGCACGAAAAGAAGCTTTCGAACCTCCAGGCCATGCTGCCGGTTCTCGAAGCCGTCGTACAGTCGGGCAAGCCGCTCGTCATCATCGCTGAAGACGTTGAAGGTGAAGCTCTTGCGACCCTCGTCGTCAACAAGCTGCGTGGCGGCCTGAAGATCGCTGCCGTCAAGGCTCCGGGCTTCGGCGATCGCCGCAAGGCCATGCTGGAAGACATCGCCATCCTGTCGGGCGGCACCGTCATCTCCGAAGACCTCGGCATCAAGCTCGAAAATGTCACCCTCGACATGCTCGGCCGCGCCAAGAAGATCTCGATCACCAAGGAAAACACCACGATCGTCGATGGTGCCGGCCAGAAGTCGGACATCGAAGGCCGCGTTTCCCAGATCAAGGCTCAGATCGAAGAAACCACCTCTGACTACGACCGCGAAAAGCTGCAGGAACGTCTTGCCAAGCTCGCTGGCGGCGTTGCCGTGATCCGCGTTGGCGGCTCGACGGAAATCGAAGTCAAGGAACGCAAGGACCGCATCGACGACGCTCTGAACGCGACGCGCGCTGCTGTTCAGGAAGGCATCGTCCCCGGCGGCGGTACCGCCCTGCTGCGCTCTTCGGTCAAGATCACCGTCAAGGGTGCAAACGACGATCAGGAAGCCGGCATCAACATCGTTCGCAAGGCTCTTCAGTCGCTGGTTCGCCAGATCGCTGAAAACGCTGGCGACGAAGGTTCGATCATCGTTGGCAAGATCCTCGAGAGCGACACCGACAACTTCGGCTACAACGCCCAGACCGGCGAATTCGGCGACATGATTGCCATGGGTATCGTCGATCCGCTCAAGGTCGTTCGCACCGCCCTGCAGAACGCAGCTTCGGTTGCTTCGCTGCTGATCACCACCGAAGCCATGATTGCCGAACTTCCGAAGAAGGAAGCCGGCGGCATGGGCGGCGGCATGCCCGACATGGGCGGCATGGGCGGCATGATGTAATAAGGCGAAAGCCTTATTACGAATGACGACCATAAAGCTCGCCCATGATCAAAGTCTTTCAGCGCGTCAAGCGCGCTGAAATGGCGGCATGGGCGGCAGGATGGAACAAGGCGAAAGCCTTATTACGAAGCTTCCCATTCGGGAATTTTGAAAGGGCGACCCTCGGGTCGCCCTTTTTTATGGTGCCTCCATCCCGTCACCCTGGAAGGAGGCCGTCCGGCGACACAACCAAAAGACACTTTAAAGTTTCCGAACGTATAAATTGACAGATATCTAATATTTAGAATCAGGAAAACGCCGAACGGGTTGTTTCGACCAATGTGGCCCTTGATGTTGGAGCGCACCGTACTGCGGAGATGGTGCACAGGCCCCCCACCAGACCTATAGAATATTCGATAATACGAATATTAAGTCTCAAATTTCTTCAGATTTGCAACTTTGCGACATGCCATTGGCCTTGCAAAGCCTGGAGACTGGGAGATAACCTGTTAGCGAACCTGATTACCTGATGATTATTCACTTTTTCGATCATGTATCAAAAAAATACATTGCCGAGCGGGCCAAAAATTTATAACCCTGCCCATCGTGATGGTTGTTGCGGTCTCGATGGCCTGGGGTTTTGCCGATCCAGGTGCACAATGAGAAAGATCCGACGGGCCAGACGACTCGATATTAAAACCTATGCGCGATATCTGTTACCCTTGTGATCTTGTGCGATGACAGGGCGCCGGGTAAATTGGCAGCCCTTTTGATCCGCCGGAATACCGACGAAACGAAACGTGCATTTGTGACGATTGGGATGGGGTGCGTGCCTTGAGGGGTAGCGGCCATCCAGACGACAATATCCGAAACTGGTCCGAAAGTCCTGGGGCGTCTTATAGGCTTTCGATTTGGGGAACGTCTTGTTTAAGATTGCCAAAGCCGAACTTGCCGCTCCGTTTGGTCCAGGGTCCCTGGCGATGAGCGATTCCGACAGCAACCTGCTTTACCAATTCAGCTTTTCAGAAGGCTGGGCCGGTGACATGTCGAATGGCGTGATCAAGCTGGGAGAGCGCGCCACCGCGCTGCACGGGCTGGATGGGCCGGAATGCGGCTTGCTCAGCATGATGCGCTCCTACGATCCGCATGATCGCGCTCACATCCTCGAACTGTTCGAACAGGCGGCGACGTCGTCTTCGACCTTCTGCTATTCCACGACCATCGTGATGGGCACCGGCCAGCGTCAGCCGGTGTTCTGCATCGGTGAGTCCAACGGACTGGAGCAGAAATATGCCGGCAGCATGATCGGGGTGTTCGTGTTTCCCCGGTTCAAGCTGGCACCGGGCGCCCATCTGCACAGCCAGCCCTGAGCGGCGCCACGCCCTTTTGCGGCCTT
This sequence comes from Agrobacterium sp. a22-2, assembly GCF_012276985.1. Classification (GTDB taxonomy): domain Bacteria; phylum Pseudomonadota; class Alphaproteobacteria; order Rhizobiales; family Rhizobiaceae; genus Allorhizobium. The sequence continues at coordinate 77,651 of NZ_JAAXMM010000013.1, forward strand.
GTGAAGCTGTTCAATCCCATCTGACAGGTCAACCCAATGCATCGGACCGCGCTGCGGAAACGGCCTGGATCGCCTCGCCGGTTTCCGCCAGGCAGGCCTGAACAGCGCGGATCCCACCTGCCGCTCCTCATCTGCATTTCCAAGACTCGCAGCCGTTGACTGTCTCTTATTTGTGAACGAACAGTCAAAGATCGTCCATCTATGCGCGACAATTATTTAATGACAATGATCATTTCGAAATTCGGAAACAACACCTGTCCCCATTCAGGCGTCACGCCATAGAGGAAGCTTCCATGTCCAATACCAACAATGCAATCATTCTCATCGCCCGCATCCTGCTGTCCTTCATGTTCATCATGTCGGGCTTCGACAAGCTTGTGAACCCGGCCGGCACCGCCGGCATGATCACCGGCGCCGGCCTGCCTGCCGCCGATCTGCTGGCCTATGCCGCCGGCCTGTTCGAACTCGTCGCCGGCCTGTTCGTGCTGGTCGGCTTCCAGACCAAGCTGACCGGCTGGGCGCTTGCCCTGTTCTGCGTGTTCACAGGCCTCGTCTTCCACAGCTCGGCCATCAACGTGCCTGACTTCCCGGCTGCCGCAAACGGTTGGCTGACCGTTCTCAACCAGATCATGATGATGAAGAACATCACCCTTGCCGGCGCCTATATCCTGCTCGCCACTTTCGGCCCCGGCGCCTACTCGATCGACGCCCGCCGCGGCGTGGCCGTTGCTGCCTGATATCCCTGCCCCTCAAGGGTAGAAAAACAGCCCGCCGGAGCAATCCGGCGGGCTGTTTCATGTCTGTGCCCTCGTCTCTAAACCGTCAGGCCCTGCGGGCAAGCCAGACCGTTGCACCGCCGCAGGCCGGGTCCTCGCTGATAAGGGCAAGCAGTTCGAAACCGTGGCCTTCCAGCAGGCGCTGGTAGTCATCAGGGGCAAGGCTTGCATGGTAGAGCGGTTCGCCTTCGAACGTGCCGATCGCCTCGCCCTCCGCCGGCCCCGAAGTGAACATCAGCATGGCGCCGTCCGCGGCATGGGCCGCGAACCGCGCAAACATCGCCCGCTGCTCTTCGCCAGTCAGGTGAAAGAAGCTGTGCCAGGCCAAGAGCGCATCGAAGCGCGCGTCCAGCGCCAGGCGCCGCATGTCGCCGACATGCCAGCCATGTTCGGGAAACCGTGCCCGGCACAGGCCGATCAGCGTTGCCGAGGAATCGACGCCCGTCAGGCGATAGCCGCGGGTTATCAGTTCGGCCGCCATGGGCTCGCCCGAACCGCAGCCGATATCGAGCACCGTGCTGCCGGCGGGCAGCGTTGCCGTGAACCGGTCGAGCCAGTGTTTTTCGAACAGGTCCCGGCCGCGGATGCGGTCGAAGGCAAGAGCATGGCGCTCGTACAAACCGACGACACGATCCGCGTCTTCCATGCCGTCCTCCTCACATCCTACAAGGCGCCGCGCACCGCTTCGATGATCTCCTGCACCCGCGCATTGCCCTCATGGTCCGCTTTTCGCGCCCGCACCAGGCAAGCCTGCGACCGCAGGATCACGCCGTCGGAGAGGATCTTCAGATGATTGGCCTTCAGCGTCGAGCCGGTCGAGGTGATGTCGACGATGATATCGGCCTGGCCGGCGGCGGGTGCGCCTTCGGTAGCCCCTAAGCTCTCGACGATGCGATAGAGCTGGATGCCGTGCTGGCTGGAGAAGAACTGCTGGGTGAGGCGCCAGTATTTGGTGGCGATGGCCAGCCGGCGACCGTGACGGGCGCGGAAATCGGCCGCGACGTCGCCGAGGTCGGCCATGGTATCGACATCGAGCCAGATTTCCGGCACGGCGACCACGACATCGGCATGGCCGAAGCCGAGGCGGGCGGCGATCTCGACCTTGCTGTCGGCCTCGCTCAGGCCTTCGCGGATCAGGTCTTCGCCGGTGACGCCGAAATCCACCGTGCCATTGCCGATCTCGCGCGAGATTTCCGAGGCCGACAGGAAGGCGATGTCGATATCGTCGACCCCGTCGACGCGGCCGCGATAGGAGCGATCATTGCCGACGGCGACGATCTTCATCCCGGCGCGCTCGAAGATGGCCGAGGCATCGTCCTTCATGCGACCCTTGGAAGGCAGGCCAATGGTGATGGTCATTGGGGTGCCCTCTCCTGTTCGATGCGATCCAGCCACAGCGAGAAGCCGACGGCCGGAATGCGGTCTTTTGCACCGAGCAGGGTCAGCAGCCGATCGAAACGGCCACCGCCGGCGAGCACGGCGGCTGAGCCCTCGACGGCGATTTCGAACACCAAGCCGGTGTAATAGTCGAGCGGGCGGCCGAAGGCGGCGCGATAGGTGATGCGGCCAAGATCGAGCCCGGCATTGGCCAGAGCGGCAACCCGCTCGTCGAAGCGCGACACGGCGGCCCCAAGTTTCAAGCCGGCGGCATCGGCAAAGCCGGCCAGCGCCGCCGAGGCCTCTGACAGCGGCAGTTCCAGCGACAGGAATTCGCGCAGCAGCAGCAGGGCTGCGCCATCGAGCCGGGTTTCGGCCAGTTCCAGCTTTTCCTTCAGCCGCGTGGCGATCTCGGCCGGCGTGCGGCTGGCATTGGTGGAATAGCCGGTCGCCTGCATGGTGTCGTCGATATGGGCGATCAGGGCGCGGTCGTCGCCGGAGGCCAGAAGTGCTGTCACCATCGGATCGAGGCCCTCGACCGGATGGGGCGTGGCGAGCTTTTTCAGGAGTTGATCAAGCTGGGCCGAATTGCCAAAAGCCTGGATCAGCCGCTTCTGCCATCCAGCGGGCAGGCCCAGCGCCTTGACGACCGCCTCGAACACCGCCTGATCGCCGAGCGTGACGCTGAGCGTCCGACCCGGCAGCAGGCGCGCCAGCACGGCATAGGCATCACCGATCGCCCGGCCATCGGCACTGGCAATGCCCGTGTCGCCCAGATCCTCGATGCCGGCCTGGTAGAATTCATGGGCGCCCTCGCGGCGCTGGCGAAACACCTCGCCGAGATAGGCGTAGCGCTTTGGCGTGCCGGTGGCGGTCTCGATATGGCGCAGGCAGACGGGAATGGTGAATTCCGGGCGCAGGCAGAGGCTTGTCCCCCGCTCGTTCTCGGTCAGGAAAATGCGGCGGCGCAGGTCTTCGCCGGCCATGTCGAGAAAGGGTTCGGCCGGCTGGATGACGGGCGTATCCACCCGCGTCGTGCGGCGCGCGGCAAATTCGTCCAGCAGTTCGCCGGCAAAGTCGGGCATGTTGATCAGGGGCATGAGGATCCCAGCGGATTTTCAGTCAAGCTGTTGAGGTCAGGCGATTTGGCTCAGGCATTTCGGCCAATCCGAACACCACCCTTTGGCGCCCATGTCAACGACGGGCGTGACGGGGCCGCCACTTTTTATGGCAATGGAACAGCGAAACATCCGCTTCAGACGATCACCTGCATGAATTCGATGCGGTTGCCGAACGGATCATGGGCGTAGAAGCGCTCGTAGCCTTTGAGTGGCTGATCGGCGGCGACCAGATAACCGGACCGACCGATGCGGGTTGCCAGCGCCGGGAGATTGGCGACGATGAAGGCCGGATGGGCCTTTTGGGCCGGGCGGAAATCGGGATCGACCCCCAGATGGATCTTTACCGGCCCATCCTCGAACCAGCAGCCGCCGCGGGCTTTGAGATTATCCGGCTTCTCGACCTCCGGAATGCCGAGCACGCCTGCATAAAACGCCCGCGCATCGGCTTCCCGCCCTTCCGGCATGGCAAGCTGGACATGATCGAGAAACAGGATGGCCATCGCGATGTTCTCCCCTGATGGGGCATGAGTTTAATGCGGATGGGCGGGTTTGGGTAGAGCGAGATCAACCAGCCAACCGCGGCGCAAGTTCGCCCCCCTCTGCCCTGCCGGCGTTTGTCACTGCAATCGATTCACAGGATCGATTGCTCCGCTGCGCGGACCGTTCCGCACCCCCCACAGGTGGGGATATCGAATCGCGGCGGCCGCTCGCCAGGCTGGATGACGTTGAGAGCGCTGAAACGGATTTTACGGGAGCCCTGCCGGCTGTCCTCGGCCCTTTGTCCAGGCGAGCCGGCAGCGATCTGGGCTCCACCTCCCCCTTGAGGGGGGAGGTCGCGCGGAACGCGCGGGTGGGGGTGATCGTTCAGCGGTTGCGGCGGGTCACCCCACTCCGGAGCTTTGCTCCGACCCTCCCCCTCAAGGGGAGGGTAAGCTCAGAGGCCGGCCTGCTTTGCCCGCAGGCGATCTTCCGCCTGGGCGTCGAGGATCTGCCGGACTTTTGCGACCAGATCGGCCTCTGTCACCAGTTCCTGGGCGACGCGGGCTTCGCGCCATTCGGTGTTGTCGGTGATCTCGCCCGACAGGCGCTTGCCCTCGATCAGGTCCTTGATCTGCACCATGCCCTCTGCCCGCTCGTCGCCGCCCTGGATGATGGCGATGGGGCAACCTCTCCGGTCGGCATATTTCAGCTGGTTGCCGAATTTCTTCCAGTTGCCCTGGTACATTTCGGCGCGGATGCCTGCGTTGCGAAGGTCCTGCGTAAACCGCTGGTAACGGCCCATGCTCTCGACATCGCCATCCATGACGGTGACCAGGACAGGCGCGATGATATCGTCGGCACCGAGCTTGCCGAGATTTTTCAAGGCCGTCATCAGGCGCGACACGCCGATGGAGAAACCGGTGGCCGGGACCGGCTGGCCCATGAAGCGCGACACGAGACCATCATAACGACCACCGCCGCCGACCGAGCCAAAGACGACCTTTTCGCCCTTTTCGTTGGTGACGTCGAAGGTCAGTTCGGCCTCATAGACGGGGCCGGTATAGTATTCGAGGCCGCGGACGACGGAGGGGTCGATCACGATTCGACCGTCGTCATATCCGGCAGCTCCGACCAACGTCGCGATCGTTTCGAGCTCCTTTACGCCTTCACCGCCCGGTCCATTCGGCACTACGAAGCTCGAAAGTTCAGAGATCGCTGCTGCGACGAGTTTCTCGTTTCCTGAGTAACCGGTGTTCTTCGAATACACTTTGGCGAGCTTCGCGATCTCTATTCCCTTTTCAACGAAGCCGAGAATCTTGGTTGCCTGAAATTCATCCAGCCCTGCGCCCTTGGTGAAATCGCCGCTCTCATCCTTGCGGCCTTGGCCAAGCAACAGCTTCACACCCTCAGGCCCAAACTTATCCAGCTTATCAATCGCCCGCAGCACATTCAGCCGCCGGCCGGCATTTTCCTCGCCGCCGAGGCCGATCGCCTCCATCACGCCGTCCAGAACCTTGCGGTTGTTGACCCGGATCACGTAATCCCCGCGCTTGATGCCGAGCGCTTCCATCGTATCCGCCATCATCATGCACATCTCAGCATCGGACTGGACACCCGGCGCGCCGACCGTATCGGCGTCGAACTGCATGAACTGGCGGAAGCGGCCGGGGCCGGGCTTTTCGTTGCGGAAGACGTAGCCGGCGCGGTAGGTGCGGTAGGGCAGCTGGATCTCGTTGAAATTCTCCGCGACATGGCGGGCAAGCGGCGCGGTCAGATCGTAGCGCAGGCTCATCCACTGGTCGTCATCGTCCTGCAGGGAGAAGACGCCTTCGTTGGGGCGGTCGCTGTCGGGCAGGAATTTTCCCAGCGCATCGGTATATTCAAACAGCGGCGTCTCGACCGGATCGAAACCGTAGCGCTCGTAGACCTCGCGGATCTTGGCGGTCATCTCGTTGACGGCGCGGATATCGCCGGCCTCGCGGTCCACGAAGCCGCGCGGCAGGCGGGCTCTCAGTTTCTGCGGCTTCTTGGTCTTGTCGCTCATGATACGGGCACCGGATCTTTTCGAATTTCAAGTGCCGGTGTCTTAGAGGATCAGGGTTTTGGCGGCAAGGGCGAAGCGATGGGCAAGGCTTTAAGGCAGGCCCGACAGGTGCTATATTGGCCCCGCATAATCAGGACAGAAGCCATGAACACGCGCGTCACGCTCGACATGCCGGAAGAAATGCACCGCCTGGTGCTGAAATATGCCGCCGAAGCCGGGGCGGACCCCAATGCCTTTATGCTCGAAATCATCGAGGAGCGGCTGGAGGACGCCTATTTCGTAAAGCAGGCCGAGGAGGTGCTGGCGGCACGGGCGCGCGGCGAAAGCCGGACCTATTCGCTGGAAGAAGTGAAGCGCGAACTTGGCTTGGACGATTGACCTAGATGACAAGGCGGGCAAGCAGCTCGCGAAGGTCGGCAAACCGACGGCTGCTCGCTTGATCGCCTATCTCGAGAAGCGAATAGCCCCTCTCGACGATCCACGCCAACAAGGTCGCGCGTTACAAGGACCCGAATTCCCGCATCTCTGGCGCTACAAGGTCGGCGATTACCGGATCATCTGCGATATCCAGGACCAGAAGCTGATTGTGCTCGTGATCGAGATCGGCCATCGCAGCTCCGTCTACCGGTGACATCATGATCCTCGAAGCGCTGAACTATGCCGCGACCTGGCCGCTGACAGCCAAGGCGAACCGTGGGGCGATCCGGTATTCCGTCAATCTATGGTCGCGCGCCGGGCGCTGCGCGAAGGTGTGGCGCGAGCATGAAGAGAATTGCCAGGCGGCGGTGCGGCTTGCCTTTGCGGATCTGAAGCAAAGGCGCACGGCCGTGGTGCTCGGCTCCGGCCTGCTGCGCGACGTGCCGATCCTCGAGCTTGGTGGCACCTTCGACACGGTGGTGCTGGTCGACCTGGTGCATCTGGCCAGCGTCAGGCTGTGGCTGCTCGCCAAGGGCATCCGGAACGTGCGGCTGATCGAACGGGATCTGTCGGGCTACGACGATCTGGCCGGCGGGCGGCGGCCGGAGCCGCTGGCCTTCCTGCGGCAAGTGCCCTACCTCGACTTCGTGGTCTCGGCCAATCTGCTATCGCAGATCGGTCGCGGCGCGGGCCGACAGCTGGCGGCGGAGCCGGCCGGCCGCATGCCGGCGGATGCGCTGACCCACTTGATCCAGGCCCATCTCGACGGGCTTGCGGCAATCGCCGCCAAGACCTGCCTGATCACCGATACCGACTATACAGTGATCGACCGGATGGGCGAAGTGCGTGAAACCTTCGACCTGATGCATGGCGTGGTCATTCCTCATGTCAGGCAAAGCTGGGAGTGGCCGGTGGCGCCACTCGGCGAGGAAAGCCCGGACTATCGCATCGTGCACAAGGTGGTTGCCGTCTAGGCGCGGAGGGTGAAAACGAAGCGACACGCCTTGCTTTCGCCGGAATGGGGATTACCTTCGGGATCATGCGCTGTTTCCTCCGGATCATGGCCGTGCTTGCCGCCATCGCCTATGGCGCGATGCCGTATACCGGCATGGCCGTGACGATGCCGGTTACGGCTGTCATGGTCGTTCCGACGGCGGTTGCCTCACATGCAGACCATGGGCATGGGGCGATCAATCATGGCGATGCCGGCCGGATGATGCCGGCAACGGTGGCAGAATCCGATGACGGCTGTCCGCATCAGCCGCAGACGATGGCCAAGGGCCATTGCGCCGCCTGCCTGACGCTGGCCGCCGATATCCGCATCCACGATGCCGGCAAACCGGCGCGGAGGGCCGAGGCGCCGACTGTTGCAACCCGCCTCATCTCGCTGACGGCCGCGCCGCTCGACCCGCCTCCCCGCGCCTGACGTTCACCGACAGATATCGCATTCGTCGCGCCATTGCGCACAACAAGATTCTGCAGAGTCAGAAAGGGTAATCCCATGTTTTTGAAATCCATTCTCGCCACCGCCGCACTGCTGGCCGCAACGGTTGTCCAGGCCCAGGATGCACCGCCCCACGCGGGCCACACAACCGGCATGGACATGAGCCAGCCGGCCGGCGACCAGGGGCCGTCCAGCATGGCGTTTGCCGGGGCCAATGCCAAAATGCATACGGACATGGCCATCGCCTATTCCGGTGATGCCGATGTCGATTTCGTGCGCGGCATGATCCCCCATCACCAGGGCGCCATCGACATGGCGAAGATCGAGCTGCAATACGGCAAGGATCCGGAGATCCGCAAAGTTGCTGAAGAGGTGATCAAGGCCCAGGAGGCCGAAATCGCCATGATGAAGGCCTGGCTCGCGTCGAAGGGCAAGTAGGCGTTTCCGAAACGCGGGCGGCTATTGCATATAAGAAAAAACCCTCTCTGGCCTGCCGGCGCTTGTCACTGCAATCGATTCACAGGATCGATTGCTCCGCTACGCGGATCGTTCCGCACCCCACCACAAGGGGGGAGAAGACCCGCGGAAACCGCTCGGATCTAATCGCCGGTGGTGCGACTGGGTTAAGCCCTCCCCCTTGTGGGGAGGGTAGGGAGGGGTCTTTTCATTCGCATTGCACCCGCTGCTGGGAAGAGCCGGCCTGATGAGCAACAACCCCATCAGGCGCCCGCTGCATCGCGGCTCAGGCGTTCCAGCATGGCGGCCGCAATCGTGATACGGCGTTCCTTGTGGCGCAGGACGGAGAACTGGCGGGACGGCAGGTCGAAGCCGGCTTTTCTGAGCAGGCCCTCGCGCAATTGCGTCTCGGCGGCGATGCCGGAGACCACGGCGGCGCAGGGCCCGGCCCGCACGGCCGACAGCACCGCCTCATTGGACGGCAGTTCGAGAACCACATGCAGCGCTGCCGGATCGACATCCAGGCCGGCGAGTGCCGCCTCGAAGGCACTGCGGGTGCCGGAGCCCGGTTCGCGCATCACCCAGCCCGAGGTGGCCAGATCGCTGCCTTCCAGGCGCCGGCCATCGGCCCAGGGGTGATCGGGGCCGGTGACGATCAGGATATCGTCGTCGGTCAGCTTCGACACCGACAGAGCCGGCTCGTCGATGGCTCCTTCGACGAAGCCGATATCGGCCGTGCCCTGCAGGACCGCACTCGCCACCGAACGAGTATTGCCGATGGAAAGCGTCAGGGCGACGCCTGGATAATCTCGGTGGAAGCGCATCAGTACCGGCGGCAGCCAGTAGCTGGCGATGGTCTGGCTGGCATGGACCGACAGCGTGCCGCGCATCAGGCCGCCCATGTCGGCCAGCATCTGCTCGGCGGCGCGCACCCGCGCCAGAACCGCCCTCGCCTCACCCAAAAAGACGCGGCCCTCCTGCGTCAGCTCGATGCGCCGGCCGACCCGGTCGAACAGGGCGACGCCGTAAAACCCCTCCAGTGTCTTGATGGCGGAACTGACCGCCGAGGGCGTCAGGCCGATCGCCGCTGCGGCCTGGGTCAGGTGCTCGCACTCGGCAACAGCGACAAAGATGGAAAGCTGCTCGAAGGTCATCGGCCATTCATTCGATTTTACCGAATGAAATGTGACATACTATTCGATGGATGTCGATGATCGCGGATGACAGGTTGGGCTATATCCACACAGGTTGTCCGATGCTCTGTCCGCCCCGCCTTCTCGCTATTTTTCCCGGCCTCGCGCTTGCCGGCGCGGTGACGCTGGCCGCGCTGCTGATCGAACGGCTAGAGATCGTCGCCACCGGTGGCCATTTCATCGAGAGCCTGGTGCTGGCCATCCTGCTCGGCACCGCCATCCGCTCGGCGCTGCCGCTTGGACCCCGCTTCGAGCCGGGCATCGAGTTCAGCGCCCGGACGATTCTGGAGAGTGCCGTGGTGCTGCTGGGCGCCTCGATCAGCGTCGCTGATATCGGCGAGGCGGGTTTTGGCCTGGTGGCCGGCATCGCCGGTCTGGTTTGCCTGTCGCTGCTGTTCAGCTTCGGCATCGGACTGGCCCTTGGCCTGCCGGCCAAGCTTGCCACGCTGGTGGCCTGCGGCAACTCGATCTGCGGCAATTCGGCGATTGCCGCCGCCGCCCCGGTCATCGCGGCCGAGCCGCGCGATGTGGCCGCCTCGATCGCCTTTACCGCCATTCTCGGCGTCGGCGCCGTGCTGCTGATGCCGCTGGTGCAAACCGTCGCCGGGCTGAGCGCCCTGCAATACGGCACCTTTGCCGGGCTGACGGTCTATGCCGTGCCGCAGGTGCTGGCCGCGACCGCACCGGCCGGGCTGGTCAGCATGCAGACCGGAACGCTGGTCAAGTTGATCCGCGTGCTGATGCTCGGCCCCGTCCTGCTGATGCTCGGCATCATCAACGGCCGCCGCGGCCGGCAGGTGTCGCTGCAGCATGTGCTGCCGTGGTTCATCGCCGGCTTCGCTCTGATGATGGCGCTGCGCTCGCTCGGCCTCATTCCCGAAATAGCTCTGCAACCGATCGCCGGCCTGTCCAACCTGCTGACCGTGATGGCGATGGCCGGCCTCGGGCTCTCGGTCGATATCCGCAGTGCAACGCGGGCCGGCGGGCGAGTGATCCTTGCCGCCTGCCTGTCGCTTGCAGCGCTCGGGGGTGCGAGCCTCATGCTGATCCATATGCTGCAGATCGCCTGATCTCCCTGATCTATTCGTTCTGCATGACCTGCGTCATCTTCTCCCGGCATGGCGCCGAGACGCTGTCGCCTTTTGCCTGCAGGCACATGGCAATGCGGCCCTCACCGGGTTTGACGCCCGGGCAGAGGCTGCGGATATCGGCCATGCAGACCTTGGCAATCTCGCGGGCCACCGCCTTTTGCTCGGGCGTGACCTGGGCCTGGGCGCTGGCGATGGCGGGTGCCAGCAGAAGGGCTGCAAGAAGAATGGAATGTTTGAAGGCGAGCATTGTCTGGTCCTTTGGTTCTGATCGTCTGCGACTAAGGTCGGCGCCGGCAGGGCGGGCAGGGTATGGAGAGCCGCACCGCCGACGCCTCGGACACTCGCTTGGAGGTCCTTCCCAGTAAACCGCATGGGCCCCTTTACCGGGGGCGGTGGGTCGGGCACCCATGCGGCGAACGTGTGCTGCAGGCCTGGTTTGGGGGCAAGGCCTGCCGCACGAAGGCCAAGCTATGGCGGAGATTTGCCCGGCATATCGTCGGACAACCGCATTTTTTCCCAAATTCCATCGGACAGGTAACGCTGTGTAACAGGCTTGCCCTTTGCCGGCCGATCGGCACAATAAACGGCAGACCACGCCTAAGAGGATGGGATGATGATCGGCCGCGCCCTGACCACTATCGGCCTCGATGCCGACGACACGCTCTGGCAAAACGAGCAATATTACCGGCTGACCGAGGATCACTTCAAAGGCCTGCTGGCCGACTTCGCCGAACCCGACCATATCTCGGCCCGGCTGTTGGAGGCCGAGAGGCGCAATCTCGATCACTATGGCTTCGGCATCAAGGGCTTTACCCTGTCGATGATCGAGACGGCGCTGGAGATCACCGATGGCCGGGCGCCGGGCCGGGTGATCGGCGAGATCCTGTCGATCGGCCGCGATCTGCTCAGCCACCCCGTCGAGACCATGCCGCATGTGCACGAGGCGCTGGAGGCGCTCAGCGGCTCCTATTTCCTGGTGCTGATCACCAAGGGCGACCTGTTCGACCAGGAGCGCAAGCTCGCCCAATCGGGCCTTGGCGACTTTTTCGATGCGGTGGAGATCGTCTCGGACAAGAACGCGACCACCTATCGCCGGATATTTTCGAAGAATGGGGAGAGCCCGGATCGGGCGATGATGGTCGGCAATTCGCTGAAATCCGACGTGGTGCCGGCGATTGCGGTCGGCGCATGGGGCGTGTTCGTGCCGCATGAACTGACCTGGATTCTCGAGCATGTGGAAAAGCCCGCCGAGGCGCCGCGCTTTCGCGAGCTTTCCCATCTCGGCGCGCTGCCGGACTTGGTCGAATCGATCGGCTGATCAGCGCGGCCGCTGAAACGAGGCCCGGAGCTTTTCGACGCTGTCGCGGCACAGGCAGCCTTCGATGTGATCATTGACCAGGCCCATGGCCTGCATGAAGGCGTAGACGGTGGTGGGGCCGACAAAAGTCCAGCCGCGCTTCTTCAGGTCCTTCGACAGGCGGATCGAGGTCGGCGATGTCGGATTGGCCCTCAGCGTCGCATAATCCATGCGGACCGGGCGTTCGTCGGCACCGGGCTCGAAACTCCAGAAATAGCGGGCCAGCGACCCGAATTCGGCCTCCAGATCCACGGCGCGGCGGGCATTGTTGATGGTCGAGACGATCTTGCCACGGTGGCGGATGATGCCGGTATCGGCCAGGCAACGGGCGATATCGTCGTCGCCGAAGAGTGCCACCTTGTGGCAGTCGAAATCGGCAAAGGCGGCGCGGAAATTGTCGCGCTTGCGCAGGATCGTCAGCCAGGACAGGCCCGACTGGAACCCTTCCAGACAGATCTTTTCAAACAACCGCGCATCGTCCGTCACCGGACGGCCCCATTCCTCGTCGTGATAGCGGCGGTAGTCGTCCAGGTTGCCGTACCAGGAGCAGCGCACCTGCCCGTCGTCGCCCGTCACAAGACCGGTTTTTTCCATGGATCGTGATTCCCTCTGATCATCGATCGCCGTTTACCATTTGTTCACTATTTTTCCAAACGCGGCGCTAACCCTGATGAAAGGTTTACAGGGTCCACGGCCTTTTAGCGGAGCGGCGTTTACCATTTGGCGGCGGGCGCGATGCCACGATCACGGTATCCCTAGTCTCGGTAAAATGTAGCGAGTCCGTCCGATGATCCCAAAAACTCTCCTGCTCACAGCCAGCCTGCTGTTGTCCTTTAGCCCCGCCACCTTTGCCGCTGAGCGCTATCAGTCCCGCCCACCGGTCATCGTCAGCCCGGATCTGACCGCCCCCTGGGTCATGCAGCTCGGCGGCAGTGCGACACGGCCGGTGGTCTATGCCAATCCGCAGCCTGCCCCGCGCGTCTACCAGCGCCAGGTGATCCGCCGCGGCCAGACCAACCGCCCGCTGGTACAGCAGGTGGTGACGGTGCGGCCGAACGCGCCGGTCAAATCGCAGATCGAGCCGATGTACCTGCCGCAGATGGTGTCCTACGAGACAAAGCACAAACCCGGCACGATCGTCATCGACACCAACAATCGCTTCCTCTACCTCGTCATGGAGGGCGGCCAGGCGCGGCGCTATGGCGTGGGCGTCGGCAAGCCCGGCTTCGAATGGGCCGGTGCCCATAAGATCACCCGCAAGGCCGAGTGGCCGAACTGGACGCCGCCCCAGGAAATGATCACCCGCGAGGCGGCCAAGGGCCATTACCTGCCGACCCATATGGCGGGCGGGCCGGAAAATCCGCTCGGGGCGCGGGCCATGTATCTCGGCTCGACGCTGTACCGAATCCACGGAACCAATGCGCCCTGGACGATCGGCAGCGGCGTTTCGTCCGGCTGCATCCGCATGCGCAACGAGGATGTGGTCGATCTTTACGAGCGGGTCAACGTCGGAACCACGGTGATTGTGATCTAAATCACAGATCGAGAGCCCTTTTGCATGGCTTTTCTTGGCAGAAGGCTCAAATCTGCTTTACCTGGTCGTTTCACCAGTTGAAACGGCCGTAAACTTCGATACCCTCCCGCCGGGACGTGATTTGAGAGGGACCATCGAATGTCGAGACATCGGATTGCAATGGCGGCCTGCGCCATTGCGGCTATGAGCCTGCTGGCGCCGCTTCCGGCCGCAGCATTCAGCGGCGCTGCGGCGCCCAATGCGCCAAACAACGCCATTCTCGTGGCGCAACAGCCCAAGCAGCCAGCGGAAAAGTTCAAGCGCCGTGTGGTGCGCCTGAAGACCAACGAGGCGCCGGGCACCATCATCATCGATACCAACAACAAGTTTCTCTATTATGTCGAAGGCAATAACCGCGCGACGCGCTATGGCGTCGGCGTCGGTCGCGACGGCTTCGGCTGGTCGGGCGTGGTGAAGATCGGCCGCAAACAGGAATGGCCGGAATGGCGCCCGCCGGCGGAAATGCGCCGCCGAGAAGCTGCCAAGGGCCATATCCTTCCCGTCGTGCAGGAAGGCGGCATCGACAATCCGCTCGGCGCGCGCGCCATGTATCTCTACAAGGGCGGCCGCGACACGATCTTCCGCATCCATGGCACCAACCAGCCCTGGACGATCGGCCTCAACATGTCGTCGGGCTGCATCCGCATGATGAACAAGGATGTCGAGCATCTCTACGAGCGGGCCGGCGTCGGTACCAAGGTGATCGTCGTCGGTCCGGGCAACCGCCAGGGCGAAGTGAGCTTCGACGACAAGGGCATCGATATCCTGCGCACCATCTTCGGCGGCTGACCGCCCGTTTTCGTCCGGACGGACGGAGGGCAACCCATCGGGTCGAGTGTGCTCGAAACTGACATGACGAAAGGCGCGCGGGTTATCCGCGCGCCTTTTCGCTTTCAGGTCTTTGTCAGGTTCATTGTCAACATAATGCAATATAAGCCTGTTACGGCAAATATTGATCGCACTCGATGAACCGGATGCCTTGTATGTCGAAAAAGCTTTCCCTCCTGTCCGGGTCGATTGGCGCTGCGGCGATCGTTTTCCTGCCAGCAGCCGCCGCCCACGCCGAAATGGCGATTTCCATCTATGGCGGCGCGCAGACGGCGCCCCATAGTGACGTGACGGTGAGCGGTCCGACGGCACCGACATCGTTTAATGCCGGCTGGGAAGGCAAGTCGTTTTCCGCACCGCCCTATTACGGCGCCCGCGCCACCTGGTGGCTGGACAATCTCAACCGGCCCAACCTCGGCGTGTCGCTCGATTTCACCCATGCCAAGGTCTATGCCGACGACGAAACCCTGGCAGAGGCCGGCTGGGATCATTTCGAATTTTCCGACGGCATCAATCTGCTGACACTGAACGCGCTCTACCGCATGCCAATGGAAAATTCGAAATTCGTGCCTTATGTCGGGGCCGGCGTCGGCATCAACATTCCCCATGTCGAAGTGATCCGGCCGAGCGGGCGGACCTGGGATTACCAGGTCGGCGGCATGACGCTGCAGGCCCAGGCCGGCGTCTCCTACCAGATGACCGAGCGCTGGTCGGTGTTTGCCGAATACAAGGGCAACTATTCCTTCGTGGATGTCGATATCGACAGCGGCGACCGGCTGGAGACCGATATCATCACCAATGCCGTCAATCTCGGCGTCAGCTACCACTGGTAGCCGTGCACTCTTATACCAAGTGTCGATGACAGGAACCTATAAGTTTTTTATCATCGACACTTGGTATTACCGTAGCGAACAGAGCAGCTTGCCGTTGCGGGTGACCGGTGGTGGCGGGCTTCTCGTCGAGCTGGCAGCCTGCATGACGGCGGTGTAATTTCCCTCGAAACGACCGGAGCCACGTTTGGTGCGTTTGGTCTCGATCATCAGATCAAGCGATGCGGCCGCATTGTCCGGGCCGGTCTTGAAATAGGCCCGCAACCGCATCTCTTCGCCATCCATCCAGTGCTGCGACAGCATGGCCGAGGTCAGCCGGGCTTCCACGACCGGGGTTGGGCCCTTGTCCTGATTGAAGGCGACAATGCCGCGAAAATGGTTGAGTTCCTGGCCGTCCGTGTTGAGGAACCCGCTTTCGACCGACAGCTTCACCGCGCCGTCATCGACAGCGCAGTAGAAACGGTCTGCCGCGCTCGCCTGACTGCCGGATGCGGCGATCATCAGACACAGTAACCAGAACTTCGTCCGCATGGTCTGCCTCCCATAGGGATTATGTCACCTTGCGCTTATTGATAGACCCGGAAGATTAGGACTTGTTTAATTTTGCCGGCCTCTCGCCGCCATAGGCCCAGTCGAGCAATTCGACTGTGTGGACGATCGGAATGGCGGTGCCAGAGCCGATCTGCGTCATGCAGCCGATATTGCCGGTGGCGATCAGGTCAGGGCGCGTCGCCTCGAGGTGCTTGACCTTGCGGGCCTTCAGCCGCGCCGAGATCTCCGGCTGCATGATATTGTAGGTGCCGGCCGAGCCGCAGCACAGATGCCCTTCCGCGGGGTCCTTGACGGTGAAGCCCGCCGCTTTGAGCAGGAGCTTTGGCAGCGTGGTAATCTTCTGGCCATGCTGCATGGAACAGGCCGAATGATAGGTAACGGTCATGCCGCGGCTTGGTTGGGCTGGCAGGTCCAGCGTCGAGAGATATTCCGTCACGTCCTTGGCCAGCCCCGAAATGCGCGCCGCCTTGTCGGCATAGGCCGGATCGAGGCGCAGCATGTAGCCGTAATCCTTGATCGTCGTGCCGCAGCCGGACGCCGTGATGATGATCGCATCGAGCCCGCCGGCCTCGACCTCGCGGGTCCAGACATCGACATTGTTGCGGGCGGCGGTGAGCGCCTGCTCCTCGCGGCCCATGTGATGGACCAGTGCCCCGCAACAGCCCTCTCCCTTAGGCACCACGACCTCGACTCCAAGCCGGGTGAGCAGGCGCACCGTGGCGGCATTGATGCCGGGATCAAGCACCGGCTGCGCGCAGCCCGACAGGATGGCGACGCGGCCACGTTTTTGGGCCTGTTGGCTCTCGAAGGTGCCGGGCCGGTCGTAGCGTGAAGGCGCCGGCGTGGTCGAAGGCGCCAGATCGAACATGGCGCCGAAAGATTTGAGTGCGGGGACGCGTTTGATCAGTCCAGAGAACGGACGCCCAAGCCGTGCGAGGCTAAGGGCGAAGCGGAAGCGGCTCGGATAGGGCAGAACCATGGCCAGAACGGCGCGCGTCAGCCTGTTCATGACCGGGCGCCGATAGGTCTTTTCGATATGCACGCGGGCATGATCGACCAGATGCATGTAATCGACGCCGGAGGGACAGGTGGTCGCACAGGCAAGGCAGGAGAGACAGCGGTCGATATGCTTGACCACCTGCGCATCGGCCGGCCGGTCGTTTTCCAGCATGTCCTTGATCAGGTAGATGCGGCCGCGCGGACTGTCGAGCTCATCGCCCAGCGTCACATAGGTCGGACAGGTGGCGGTGCAGAAGCCGCAATGCACGCATTTGCGCAAGATCGCCTCGGAGGCTGCGACATGCGGATCGGCAAGCTGCTCGGCGGTGAAATTGGTTTGCATTAAACGCGTCTCCGTACCGCCCTGTTGCGTGCGAGGTTTACCAGCATGCCGCCCTCACCCCATCTTGCCCGGATTGAAAATGCCGCGCGGGTCGAGCTTGGCCTTGACCCGTTGCGACAGCAAGGCGACGGCGGGGGCGAGCGGCTCGAAGGCGGCAACGGCTGAGCGCGCGGCATCGGAAGCGCGCACCAGCACGGCATGGCCGCCGCCGAGCGCCTTGATATAGCGCCGCAGGATCTCGGCCTCGGGATCGGCCTCCATGCGCATCCAGACCAGGCCGCCCTGCCAATCGTAGAAGGCATCGATGCCGGCCTCAAGCCGCAGGGCTGCCACCAGCTGATGGCCTTGCGAGGGGGCGACAGACACCCGCCAGAGCGGCCGCGGCGTGCCGTCGGCATAGGGTTTCACGTCGCGGATCTCGCGCCAGAGAAGGCCGGTCTGTTCCGCGTCCAGATGGGTGACCGGCCCGAAACGGCTCATGGCGGCGATCAGTTTCTCGACGCGAACCGATACGGAGGCCGGCAGGCCTTCCAGCCGCAGCACGGTGGCCGGGCCATCGGCCAGGGCGCCGTGCAGGAAGCGGCCGCGCACGCTTTCCGGCAGATGGGCGGCCCCGGAGACCTCGACCGGCAGGGCCATGGCGGCGGCCATGGCGGCCGTTGCTTCGGCATCGTCGAGACCGGAGAGCACGATGGTGGCTGACGTCTTCGGCTGCGGCCAGACCTTGAACGTCACCTCGGTCAGGAAACCGAGCGTGCCGAAGGAGCCGGCCATCAGCTTGACCAGATCGAGGCCGGTGACATTCTTCATCACACGGCCGCCGGCCTTGACGACCTCGCCATGGCCATTGACGAAGCGCACGCCGAGCAGGTGATCGCGGGCAGCCCCTGCCGTCAGCCGGCGCGGGCCGGAGGCATTGCTGGCAAAGACGCCGCCGATGGTCGGCTCGCCCGACGTGCCCATGACGCCGCGATGATCGGCCGGCTCGAAGGCCATCATCTGGCCATTGGCATCGAGCGCTGCCTGGATCTCGGAGACATGGGTGCCGGCCTTGGCGGTCAGCACCATTTCGGCCGGGTTGTAGGCGACGATGCCGGAGAGCGACGTGGACCGCAGGCTCGACGTGGCGGCCACGGCATTGCCGAAGCCGATGCGCGTGCGGCCGCCGGCAATCGACAGGGCGACGCCCCGTTCGGCACAATCGCGGATGATGCCGGCCGCATCGTTTTCGGAAAAGGGCGTGAAGAAATCACTCATGCGGCACTCCCGAGCGGACTTCTGCCCTCCAGCGGAAAGACTTTTGACGGGTTCAGCGTCCAGTTGGGATCGAAGGCGGCGCGTATGGCCATCTGCTGGTCCAGGTCGACCTGCGCATACTGGTGCAGCATCAGGTCGCGCTTCTCGATGCCGACGCCGTGTTCGCCGGTCAGGCAGCCGCCAGCGTCGACGCAGAGTTTCAGGATCTCGTTGCCGGCCGCTTCGGCGCGGGCGGCATCCTCGGGGTCGTTGATATTGTAGAGGATCAGCGGATGCATGTTGCCATCGCCAGCGTGGAAGACATTGGCGACGCGCAGGCCGTAGCGATCGGTGATTTCCGAGGTCTTTTTCAGCACATAGGCGAGCTGGCTCAGCGGCACGGTGCCGTCCATGCAGATATAGTCGGCAATGCGGCCGGTGGCGCCGAAGGCCGATTTGCGGCCCTTCCAGATCAGCGCCGATTCCAGCGCCGACTGGCTTTCGCGCACCGTCTTCACATCATGCCTGCGGGCGATATCGCAGATGCTGGCAAGCATGGCCTCCATCTCTGCCTCCGAGCCCTCGACCTCGACGATCAGCAGCGCCTCGACATCGAGCGGATAGCCGGCATGGGCAAAGGCCTCGCAGATCTCGATGGCCGGCTTGTCCATGAATTCAATCGCCACCGGCACGATGCCGGCGCCGATGACATCGGCCACGCAGGAGCCGGCCGCCTCGGCGCTGTCGAAGCCGAACAGGACGGGACGTGCCCCTTCCGGCTTGGCGATCAGCCGGACGGTCGCTTCCGTCACCACGCCGAGCTGACCTTCCGAGCCGCAGACGAGGCCCAGCAGGTCATAGCCCTCGGCATCCAGCGCCTTGCCGCCGAGATCGATGATCGTGCCATCGACCAGCACCAGCTTGACGCCCAGAAGGTTGTTGGTGGTGACGCCGTATTTCAGACAGTGGGCGCCGCCGGAATTCATGCCGATATTGCCGCCGATGGTGCAGGCCAGCTGCGAACTCGGATCGGGCGCATAGAAAAACCCGTCGGCGCTGACGGCTTCGGAAATGTTGAGATTGGTGACACCGGCCTGCACGGTGGCGGTGCGGTTGGCATAGTCGACATCGAGAATCCTCGACATGGCCGAGAGGCCGAGAACGACGGCATCTTCCTGCGGAATGGCGCCGCCCGACAGCGATGTGCCGGCACCGCGCGGCACGACGGGAATGCCGTATTTGTGGCAATATTTGAGGATGGCCGCGACCTGCGCCGTGGTCTCGGGAAGGGCGACCGCCAGGGGACGACGGCGATAGGCGATGAAACCGTCGGTCTCGAAAGGCACCAGCTCGACCGGTTCGTGAATCAGGCGATTGGGCGGCACAAGCTCCTTCAGATCGTCCACGATCTCCCGGCGGCGCGCCATGATGGCCGCATCAGGCACCAGAAACTGGATGGCTTCCGACATGCATGTCTCCCCTCACCGCATGGAACCCGCATACACTCCCGCCGCATGCGCTTCAACTGGTATTGTTTCTTTACCACTTTGACGAAAGTCATGCAAATGTTATGGACTTATGACGATTTCGGAAAGAATGCATGTATGGAGGCCCGGCCGGCATGACCAATCTCGGCGATCTCGAAGTGTTTGTCCGGGTGATCGCGGCGGGCAGCATGTCGACCGCGGCGCGGGCGCTCGGGCTGTCGCCGGCGGTCGTCTCGAAGCGCATCAAGCGGCTGGAAGACCGGCTCGGCACGCGGCTTCTGCAGCGCACGACGCGGCAATTGTCGCTGACCGAGGCCGGCCAGGGTTTTTACGACCGGGTGGTGGCGGTTCTCTCCGGCCTGGAAGAGGCCGAATCCTATGCTTCCGGACGCTCCTCCGATGTCACCGGCACCCTGAAGATCTCCGCGCCGACCTCGTTCGGGCGATTGCACATCGCCCCGCATCTGAAGGGCTTCATGTCCGCCCATCCGGACCTTACCCTGCATCTGGTGCTGTCGGACGAATTCACCGATATCGTCGGCGGCGGCTTCGATCTGGCGATCCGCATTGCGGAATTGACCGATTCGACACTGGTAGCCCGGCGGCTGGCGCCGGTGCGCCGCATTCTGTGCGCCTCCCCCGACTATATCGCGGCCCATGGCATGCCGGAGAGTCTCGACGACCTGAAGCGGCATGTCTGCCTGCCGGCCCACAATTACGATGCCTGGCGGCTGGAAGGGCCGCAGGGCAGTCTTGTGCTGAAGCCGGAAGGGGCGCTGATCACCAATTCCAGCGAGGTAATCCGCGAGGCGGTGATCGCCGGACTGGGGATCGCGCTGCGCTCCACATGGGATATCGGCCCCGAGTTGAACAGCGGCCGGCTGGTGCAGGTGCTGCCGGGCTATGAGGGATCGCGCAATGTGGCGCTCTCGGCGGTCTATCCGAGCCGGCAGTTCCTGCCCGCCAAGGTGCGGCTGTTCATCGATTATCTTTCCGGACTCTACGGCCCGGTGCCCTATTGGGAGGGGTGACGGTCACCCCCGCAGCCCGCCTGGAACCGCACTCCAGAAGCTGTATTTCTTCGGATGGATGCGGCGCAGGTCGTCCATGAAATCGTCGTGGTGTTTCAACCGGGCATCCTCCGGCAGATGCGGAAGCAGGTGCTCAAGCTCCGTCAGGTACAGAGCCGCGGAGGGATAGGCGACGCCGATGCCGCGGCGCAGGATATCGTTGATCAGCACACGATAAAGAACCGTGGCGGCCAGCGGCTGCTGTTCGGACAGAGCATCGGCGGCGGGCGCCAGATCCTCGTAATAGCGGCCTTCCCAGCTGGATTCATGGCGCAGCACCAGCGCCGCGGCGCGGTCGAACTTGGGCCAGGAGATGAAGAAATCCAGCGCCGCATAAATGTCGCTGGCATCGTCGACCAGCGCGAAGGCCCGGTCCATCTCGTCGAATTCGGCGAAATCGTCGAGCTTCGACAGATAGAGCCGGAGCACGGCGGGATCGTAGGTCTCGGCGAATTCGCGCCAGCGCAGGGCCTGGGCATCCTCGCGCCGTTTCAGGCGCTCGAGGATTTCGGCCTCCAGCAGGCGACGCTCGCGGGCGCCATATTCCGGGCCGACGGACATGATCTCGCCATTGACGGGGAGAAGCCGCATGCCGCTTGGCCGCATGCGCACCCATTCCAGCGCGTCCTCATGGCGGCCGGCGGCATGAAGCAGCGTGGCAACGGCCAGGGTATCGCGGCGGTTTTCCGGCTTGTCACTCTCAAGTTTCAGGAAGGCATCCATGTCGTTTTGATGCAGCGCCAGGGCCTGGAGCAGATCCAGCGCCCGCAGCTTCAGCGGCTCGGTGGGCAGGACGCCGGTCAAAACCGCTTTCCAGGCATCGGCGGCCGGCCTTGCCAGGACACCCGTCAAGGCGCGCAGGAAGCCGGTCTGCTCGGCGTAGCGATCCCGCTGGCGCAGCATTTCGATCTGCGGCACCAGCAGTACCTGATCCTGCTGCGGCACGGCGGCGATCAACTCGATTGCTGCCGCCTCGGCGTCGTCAAAGACCTTCCATAGGCGGGAACTGTCGGCGACCAGCCGGGCCGACAGCGAAAAGCGCAGCGCCAGGAACCGCAGGATGCGATCGGCAGCGCCTGCCGGATCGGCGGCGCCGAGTTCCGAGAGGATGTTGCGGGCAAGGCCGGCATATTCGGCAGCAAGATCCTTGGCGCGGGCGCTGTTGATGCGTGTCGTGGCACGATCCGAGCTGTCCAGGCGCTTGTCGATCAGCCGGCCCATTTCTTGCGGCCCGACCTCTCCGGCCAAAGCCGTCTGCAGGCGGGCCTTCAGAGCCTTGTTGGCCGTGGCCTCATCGAGCAGGATATCGACCAGTTTGTCGAGGCCGAGGCTGCTCAAACCTTTCTTGTCGAGCTTTGCACGTGTCTGCCGGACCATCTGCTTTCGTCACGCCGTTGTTTGATATGCGCAATCTTATCGGCTGGATGCGCAAGCGGGGCAAGGGCTTCAAGCTCAGATTGCGATCGGACTGTTCTTGTCTTACACTACCGTTCAGGAGGTTGACGATGACCGTTACCGTATCCCTCAGTGCCGAATTGGCCGAATTCGTTGAAAGCAAGGTCGCATCCGGCGAGTTTGCCTCGCAATCGGATGTCCTTGCGGAAGCCCTGAAGCTCTTGCAGCAGAGGGACGCGCACAACGAACCCTCCCTCACCTCGCTTCAGGACGCCTGGAAGAGCGGATTGGAGAGCGGGGATTTTCAAGCTCTGGACTTCTCAGCATTGAAAGCCGAAGCCCGTACGCGTCTGTCCAAAGGCTAACGGATGGCGACTATCCTCTGGTCGTCAAAAGCCCGGAGAGATGTCGAAGACATCTGGTTGTGGATTGCCAAAGCCAGCAGCCCCGACATGGCCGACACCCTGCTCGATCGCATCGAGACAAGGGTCGAAAGGCTGGCTCGACATCCTCAATTGGGACCGGTCCGCCAGGACATCGCGGAGAATGCACGCATGCTCGTCTGCGAGCGATGGCTGGTTCTCTATTTCATCGATCCCCAGGGAGACGTTCGCATTGTGCGGGTGATGGACGGCGCTCAAGACCCGGACGCAAGCCGTCCGGATTTCAATGCCCCTCCGCATGGCTCTGCCTGATGCGGCGAACAACGAACCAGACGCCGAGCACCGCAAAGGGCACCGAAATGCCGGTGATGACTCCTGGGTCGACCGGCAGCAGGTCATGGCTGATCGCCTTGGCGAGATAACCGACGAGACCGACGATGTAATAGGAAATCGCCGCCACAGAGAGGCCCTCGACCGTCTGCTGCAGGCGCAGCTGCATTTCGGCGCGGCGGTTCATGGTGGAGAGCAGGTCGCCGTTCTGGCGTTCCAGTTCCACGTCGATCCAGGAGCGGACGAGGCCGGTGGCGCGCGACAGCTTGCGCGACAGGTTGGCCTGGCGCTCCTCGACCGACTGGCAGGTGCGCATGGCCGGCGCCAGGCGCCGCTCGAGGAAGGAGCCCAGCGTCTCGTAGCCCGGCACCGGTGTCTCATCCAGCGTCTTGATGCGCTCGCGCACGATGCCGTCATAGGCACGGCTGGCGCCGAAGCGGTAGAGGCTGAGCGCGTCATTGGCCTCCAGTTCGGCCGCGAGCCGGGTGATTTCGCCGAGCATGGCATCCGCCTCGTCGCGCGCATGAGCCTTCATGCGCTGGGTGACGCCGGTCAATCCATCCTCGATGCGGCGGATATCGGGCGACAGGGTCTGAGCGAGCGGCAGGCCGAGCATGGCAAAGGTGCGATAGGTCTCGATATCGAGCAGGCGCTGCACGAGGGCGCCGCGGCCGGCTTCGCTGAGCCCCCGGTCGATGACGAGGATCTGGGTGAGCCCATCGCCATCCTGGCGGAAGTCGGTCAGGACAGCCGCCTGGCGGTTCTTGACCTCGCTATAACAGAGGCTGGCCGGATCGAAGACGTTCATCGCATCGGCGACCGGTTGGCCGTCGGGGCGGATTTCAAGCCTTATGCCCGACATCAGCGGGCCGGGCGGCGAAAAGCTGTCACCGAAGGGATGCACCGCCACCTCCCCGCCGAACTGCTCGGGCAGAGGCCCATCCCAGAACCAGGTGGAAAATTCCGTGTGGCGCTCCCAGCGCAGCGTACCCTGCCCCCAGGCCAGTGCATGATAGCGGGCATTGCGATCGGGCGGCGATACGCCACGGCTGCGCGACAGCTCGGCAATTGCCGCGTGATGTACGGCCGAGCCGCCATCCATCATGAAGGCGAGCTGGAAGATGACCCGCGCCGATTTCACCAGCGCATAGGGCCGCGCATGGATTTCGCCCAGCGCCAGCGCCCGGTCCGGGGCCACCGGAAATGCAAACGACCGTTTCACCACGTCTTCAGTCTCCCCGTTACAGGCGGCGATCTTAACAAAAGCGAAGCAATGGGGAAGTCACACCTTTGCCGCAGTCCCCTCCCTATCAGCTGCCTAGCCTCATCATTGCGACAAGTGGACAAGTTTATTGACCAATTGTGCCGTCGCTTGCTAGAAAGAGCCCACAGGAGGATCGCGTGACCGACAAGGATGCCGGGCTTTTCGCCCAGATCACCCATAGCCGCACGGCCAGCGAAGTGGTTCGGCAGATCGAACTGCTGATCCTGCAGGGCGTGTTGCGCGACGGCGACCGGCTGCCGGGCGAACGGGATCTGGCGCTCGACTTCGACGTGTCACGGCCGATCCTGCGCGAGGCGCTGAAAGAGCTGGAGCAGCGCGGCCTGCTGGTCAGCCAGCATGGCGGCGGCACCTATGTCGCCGATATCATCGGCCAGGTGTTTTCCAAGCCGATCATCGACCTCATCTCCCGCCATGAACGCGCCACGCGCGACTATCTCGAATATCGCCGCGAGCTGGAGGGCTTGACGGCCGAGCTTGCCGCCCGCCGGGCCAGCGAAACCGACCTGGCGCTTCTGGCGCGCATCGTCGAGGACATGAAGGCCGCCCACGGCCGCGGCCGTCCGGAAGACGAGCTGGCGGCCGATGTGGAATTCCACAACGCCATCGGCGAAGCGGCCCACAACATCATTCTCCTGCACACCATGCGCGCCTGCTACCGGCTGCTCAGCGAAGGCATCTTCTTCAACCGACGCGCCGTCTTTGCCTTTGCCGATGCCCGCGACCGGCTGCTGGCCCAGCATATCGCCATCTACGAGGCAATCGCGGCAGGTGATCCGGACGGCGCCAAACAGGCAGCCCAGGCCCATATCGATTTCGTCATGCAGGCTGTCGACAGCGCGGCGCGGGCCGACGAATGGGGTCGCGTGGCGCGCCTGCGGCTGCTGCAGCGCGACAGCCAGCCGGGCACGCCCCGCGTCGCCTCCCATGAGACCAACGAGAAAACGGACACATCGACATGACCACCGAACCGCAGACGCCAAGGCCCCGGGTCGGCCTGTTCGCCACCTGTCTTGTCGATCTGTTTCGCCCGAGCGTCGGCTTTGCCAGCGCCCAACTGATCGAGGATGCGGGCTGCACGGTGATCGTGCCGATGGCGCAGACCTGCTGCGGCCAGCCGGCCTACAATACCGGCGACCGCAAGGACAGCCGCGCCATTGCCGAGCAGGTGATCGAGCAATTCGAGGGTTTCGACTATGTGGTGGCACCGTCCGGTTCCTGCGCCGCGATGCTGAAGAAGCATTATCCCGGCCTGTTCAAGGGCGACGTGAAATGGGAGGAGCGCTGTCGGCGCTTTTCCGAGAAGGTCTTCGAGCTGGTGTCCTTCCTGACCGACGTGAGGGGCGTTCCGGCGGTCAACGCGAAACACGTCGCCACCGCCACCTATCACGACAGCTGTTCGGGGCTTCGCGAACTGGGCGTGCAGACGCAGCCGCGCCAGTTGCTGGCCTCCGTCGAAGGGCTTGAGCTCAAGGAAATGGCGACGAGCGATGTCTGTTGCGGTTTCGGCGGCACGTTCTGCGTCAAATATTCCGATATTTCCGGCGCCATGGTCACCAAGAAGACCGCCGACATCACCGCGACCGGCGCCGACCTGCTGCTGGCCGGCGACATGGGCTGTCTGATGAACATGGCCGGCAAGCTGAAGCGCGAGGGCTCGCCGATTGCGGTGCGCCACGTCGCCGAAGTGCTGGCAGGGATGACCGACAAGCCGCCGATCGCCGGCAGCGGCAAGTGAAGGACTGATCCATGCAGATGACCTCGACGCAGTTCAAGTCCAATGCCGCGGGTGCGCTTGCCGACCGGCAATTGCAGAAGGCGCTCAAGAATGTCGAGACCGGCTTTATCGCCAAGCGCGCGACGGCGGCCGCAGCGCTGCCGGAATTTGACGCGCTCCGGGACCGGGCCCGCGACATCAAGAACCACACGCTGGCTCATCTCGATCTTTACCTGGAAGCCTATGAAGCCAAGGTGACGGCCTCGGGCGGGCATGTGCACTGGGCGGAAAGTGCGGCGGACGCACGCCAGATCATCAAGGACATCTGCCAGCGGGTCGGCGCCAAGACCGTGACCAAGGGCAAGTCGATGATCACCGAGGAGATCAATCTCAACGAATTCCTCGAGGCGAACGGCATCGAGCCGGTGGAGACCGATCTCGGCGAATATATCATCCAGCTGCGCGGCGAGCATCCAAGCCATATCATTGCGCCGGCCGTGCATCTCAACAAGGAACAGGTGGAGGAGGATTTCCGCCGGGTTCACACCCATCTCGACGCGGACCGGGACCTCAGAGCGCCGGAACTGCTGCTGGCGGAGGCCCGCGAGGTGCTGCGCCAGCGCTATTTCCAGGCCGATGTCGGCATTACCGGCGCCAATTTCCTGATTGCCGAGACCGGCTCCTCGGTGATCGTCACGAACGAAGGCAATGGCGACCTGACCCAGACGCTCGGCAAGGTGCATGTGGTGGTCGCCTCGATCGAGAAGATCGTGCCGACGCTGGAGGACTGTTCGCAGATCCTGCGGCTGCTGGCCCGCTCCGCGACCGGGCAGGACATGTCGGTCTACACGACCTTCTCCACCGGGCCGAAGCGGCCGGAGGATCCTGACGGACCGGAGGAATATCATGTCGTGCTGCTCGACAATGGCCGCACCGCCATGCTCGGCACCGAATTCGAGGAAATGCTGCGCTGCATTCGCTGCGGGGCCTGCATCAACCACTGTCCGGTCTACCATGCGATCGGCGGCCATGCCTACGGCTCGGTCTATCCCGGGCCGATGGGGTCGGTGCTGACGCCGTCGCTGTTCGGCATTGACCAGTCCGGCCATCTGCCGAATGCCTCAACATTCTGCGGACGCTGCGAAAGCGTCTGTCCGATGCGCATACCGCTGCCGAAGATGATGCGGCATTGGCGCGAACGGGAGTTCGAACGGCACCTGACGCCGGCCGCCAGCCGTTATGGCATCACGTTGTGGGCCTTTTTCGCCAAGCGGCCGAAGCTCTACCGCCTGGCCGCCTCAATCGGCAGGACGGCGCTCGTGCTGCTCGGCGGCAAAAGCCGGCGGATCCGGTCGCTGCCGCTTGCCTCCGGCTGGACGAAACATCGCGACATGCCGGCACCGGAGGGGCCCTCCTTCCTAGAGCAATGGGCGGCACGGCAATCGGCCAAGCAGTCCTCCGCCAAAAACCGGGGAGCCTGATCATGCAGGGCAGAGCCGCCATTCTCCTGAAAATCCGCTCGGCGCTGAAGGCCTCGCCGCACGACAGCGAGCGCCAATCAGTGGCGTCCGCCCGGCTGGACACGCCACCGGTCGGCATCATTCCGGCGCGCGGGCAATTGCCGCTGGACGAGCGGATCGCGCTGTTTACCCAGATGGCGGAGAAATACAGTGCCAGCGTAGCCCGTATCGACAGTCTCGATACCCTGCCGGCCGCCGTCAGCACCTATCTGAAATCGCGCAACCTGCCAGCGTCGATCAGGATCGGCGCGGACCCTCGCCTGACCACGGCACCGTGGAGCCGGGAAGGCACGCTCGATGTTCGCCATGGCGCTTCGGACGGCCATGACCTGACCGCCGTCAGCCATGCCTTCGGTGGCATTGCCGAGTCCGGAACGCTGGCGCTGCTATCGGGGCCGGAGAACCCCGTGACCCTGACCTTCCTGCCGGAACACCATATCGTCGCGGTGAATACCGCAGACATTGCCGGCGACATCGAAACGATCTGGGCGCGACTACGGGAGGCCAAGGGCAAAAGCACCATGCCGCGCACGGTCAATTTCGTGACCGGCCCGTCGCGCTCGGGCGATATCGAGCAGACCCTGCTGCTAGGGGCGCATGGTCCAAGAGCACTGCATATCCTGCTGGTCGGTTGAGAGCGTACCATCCTAAAACCGTCACTCCGAGACAACGAAGGAAATTATTTCCCGCACAATGGAACTTTTCCGATCTCAAGGCATTCATTCCTTGCCTTTTAAGAACGAAATTTCTATTGCGTGAGGGTTATGGTTACAGTTACGGACATCTCAGAGACACCGCGGATCGCACTGATTTCCACCCATGGCTATGTCGCGGCCCACCCGCCGCTCGGCGCTGCCGACACCGGTGGCCAGGTGGTCTATGTCATTGAACTGGCAAAGAAACTGGCGCAGCTCGGCCACAAGGTGGATATCTATACCCGCCGCTTCGAGGACCAGCCGGAGATCGACATCGTCGACGATGACGTGCGCGTCGTGCGCATTCCCTGCGGCGGTCGCGACTTTATCCCGAAGGAATATCTGCACCGCCATCTGACGGAATGGTGCGAGAAGGCGCTGCGTTATATCAAGCGCGAAGGCCTCTCCTATCTTTTCATCAACAGTCATTACTGGGATGCCGGCGTCGCCGGCCAGCGGCTTTCGGAGGCGCTGTCCGTGCCGCATATCCATACGCCCCATTCGCTGGGATTGTGGAAGAAGCGGCAGATGGAGACTGACTATCCGGAGCGCGCCGACAAGTTCGAGGCGGAATTCAATTTCAAGGAACGCATCCAGCATGAGCTGATCGTCTATCGCAGCTGCCAGCTGGTGGTGGCAACGACGCCAATCCAGCTCGATATGCTGCTGGACGACTACGGTATGGCGCGCAACCGCGTCCACATGATCCCGCCGGGTTATGACGACAACCGCTTCTATCCGGTGTCCAACGCATCGCGGCAGATGATCCGCAACAAGCTGGGATTCGAGGGCACCGTGGTTCTGGCACTTGGCCGGCTGGCGACCAACAAGGGCTATGACCTGCTGATCGACGGCTTTGCGGTGATGGCCAGCCGCGTGCCCGATGCAAGGCTGCACCTGGCGCTGGGCGGTGAGAATCTCGACAGCCAAGAACAGAAGATCCTCGATGAGCTGCATGCCAAGGTGAGAGAGCATGGGCTTGAGGATCGGGTCGATTTCTCCGGCTTCATCGCCGACGAGGAACTGCCGGACTACTATCGTGCTGCTGATATGTTCGTGCTGTCCAGCCGCTACGAGCCCTTCGGCATGACGGCAATCGAGGCGATGGCCAGCGGCACGCCGACGGTGATTACCGTGCATGGCGGACTGTTCCGGGCGGTGAGCTATGGGCGGCATGCGCTGTTTGCCGATCCCTTCGACAAGGAAGATCTCGGCATCACCATGATGAAGCCGTTCAAGCATCCGCGGCTTTACGGCCGGCTGTCGCGCATGGGCGCTCACAAGGCCCGCAGCCTGTTCACCTGGACCGGCATCGCGCAACAACTGGTGGCCATGGTCGAAGGCCGTCCGATCCCGCAGGCGCTCGACGATACGGAATGGGCCGAACCGTGGAACGATGGCGATTGAAACCGATCCGACTGTTTTCCTCCGATCTGGACGGCACGCTGGCCGGCAATCGCGACGCCTCGAAGCGTTTTACAGAGTCCTGGGCCAGTCTTGACGACGCAAGCCGTCCTTTGCTGGTTTATAATAGCGGCCGACTGGTCGACGACATTCTGGCCTTTACCGAGGAAGAAGGCCTGCCCAGAGCCGATATCGTGATCGGCGGCGTCGGCACCATGCTGGCCTCGCCAATCCATGCCGACCTCTCCGAGCATTACGGCGAAACGCTCGGCGCGAATTATGATGCCGATCGCATCGCTGCCATCATGACCGGTCTGCCCGGCATAAAACGGCAACCGGAACGATACCAGCATGCCCGCAAATCGAGCTGGTTCCTACACGATGCCTCGACGGTTGAGGTGGAAGCGCTTGAACGGCGACTGGTCGATGCCGGCATGGCGGTCAAGCTCGTCTATTCCAGCAATCGCGATCTGGACGTGCTGCCCGGCAATGCCGACAAGGGACAGGCGCTCCTCTGGCTGTGTGACAGGCTGGGCATCGGGCTCGACGAGGTTCTGGTGGCCGGCGACACGGGCAACGATCGGGCGATGTTCGAGCTGGACCATGTGCGTGGCGTGATTCCCGCCAACGGCCATGCCGAACTGTTGAAGCTGACCGAGGGCAACCCGCGGATCTGCCTCGCCGACAGGCCGGAAGCCGACGGCGTACTGCAGGGATTGCGCCACTGGGGCGTCCTGCCGTCACGCAGCGGTTGAAAACCGGACCGCGATCTCTGATAGACCAAAAGTGGTCGCTTTCAGCGCTTGACGTCGCTCGCCATAGTTTCATGATCAACGGTCATACCGGCGATGCAATTGATTCGGTTTTTCTCGCGTCAAGCATCACAAAATTTACGTTCCTCCCTATATATTCAAGATAGATCAGATAAGGATCGCCCGAAATTGACGATTGTTAGCCGCATTGCTTCCGAAGTGCACTTGATGTTGCGGCGCCCGCCGCGGCAGCAGTATGCCGCGCTGTGCTATCGCCAGCGCAAGAAGCAGGAGCAGGTGGAAGTTCTGCTGATCACCAGCCGGGATACCGGACGGTGGGTCATCCCGAAGGGCTGGCCTATGGAAGGCAAAAAATCCCATGCAGTGGCCGAGCGCGAGGCTTTCGAAGAAGCCGGCGTCAAGGGCAAGGTGGCGCGCGATCCCATCGGCCACTACTCCTATGCCAAAGGCATGGAAGGTGGCTTAAAGATCAGCTGCAAAGTGCAGGTCTATCCCCTTGAGGTGAAAGACATGCTGAAGGACTTTCCGGAAAAGGGAACGCGGCGGGCCGAATGGGTCAGCTGCGAGGAAGCAGCGGCCCGTGTCCAGGAGCCGGAGTTGAAGGTGCTGTTTCATCGCTTCTCGCAGATGATGATCAACGGTGGCGCCATCACCCCGGCCTCTGGCGAGGCGCGGTGATGTCATCCCGTGCCGCGTTGTCGTATTGAATGCACAGAGATTTGGTATTAAGGCCTGTCGCGGGAGCGCGGATAGTCGTTTCCGTGCGCCATGTCCCACAGGCCGCGTTTCTCCCGAACCGTCTACAATAGTCCCGGACGCCAGAACCCACGGCGTTTCCGGAGGGAGACAGCACGAGCCATGACCAAGGCGACGCCGAAGCTCGTCAAACCGACACTCGACAAGGATCTGGACAAGGTCAGCTATGTCGAGGAAGCCGCCCAACTCGTCTCGCGCGGCTATGCACCCGTCGGCATGGGGCTGATCTTCCTTGTCGTAGCGATGATCTTTGCCGGTGCGTCCGTCATGGACCGACCGGGAGCGGTGATCGTCATCGCGGCGGCCTCGATTGCGGCCTACATGGCCATGAACATCGGCGCCAACGACGTGACCAACAATGTCGGTGCGGCCGTCGGGGCGCGGGCGCTGACCATGGGCTCCGCCCTGGTGCTGGCAGCGGTATTTGAAATCGCCGGCGCCGTGATTGCCGGAGGCGATGTCGTCTCGACCATTTCGGAAGGCATATTGCATCCGGCCTCGGCGCCGGATCCGACCATATTCTCCTGGACGATGATGGCAGCCCTGATGGCCGCGGCCCTATGGATCAATTTCGCGACCTGGGTCAATGCGCCGGTCTCGACGACCCATTCCATCGTCGGCGGTGTGATGGGGGCGGGCCTGGCGGCGCTCGGCGTCGATGCGGTCCAGTGGCACGTCATGGCCGGCATTACGCTCAGCTGGATCCTGTCGCCGCTGCTGGGTGGAGCGTTGGCCATCCTGTTCCTGGCCTTCATCAAGGAATTCATCATCTATCGCGAGGACAAGATCGCCGCAGCCCGGCGCTGGGTGCCGGTGCTGAACGGAGTGATGGTCGGAGCATTCTGCGCCTATCTCACCATGAAGGGCGCAGGCCATATCATCGTCATCGGCGCGCCGAT
The DNA here is from genome assembly GCF_012276985.1 of Agrobacterium sp. a22-2. GTDB lineage: Bacteria > Pseudomonadota > Alphaproteobacteria > Rhizobiales > Rhizobiaceae > Allorhizobium. The sequence goes on from NZ_JAAXMM010000013.1 coordinate 109,479, forward strand.
GGCGCTGCTTGGCGGCCTTGTCATTGGCCTTACGGTGTGGCTGGCCAGCATTCCCTTCATCCGGCTGCAATCGGCGGGGCTTGAAAACCGCAACCAGTCGCTGCGCAAGCTGTTCCGCCTGCCGCTGATCTTCTCGGCGGCACTGCTGTCCTTTGCCCATGGCGCCAACGATGTGGCCAACGCAATCGGCCCGCTGACGGCGATCGTCAACGCGACTCAGGCGGCAAATATAGACGCCGTGGCGAGAGCGCCGTTCTGGGTAACGATCATTGGCGCCTTCGGCATTTCGGCCGGGTTGCTGCTGTTCGGCCCGCGACTCATCCGCCTGGTCGGCAGCCAGATCACCAAGCTCAATCCGATGCGGGCCTATTGCGTCGCGCTGTCGGCCGCCGTCACCGTCATCCTGGCGTCATGGCTCGGTCTCCCGGTCAGCACGACCCATATCGCTGTCGGGGCCGTTTTCGGGGTGGGCTTCTTTCGCGAATGGTATACCCGCAATTCCAGGCGGCGCATCGAATACATGCGGATGAAGGCCGAGGCCTGGGAGATCGAGGACAGCGGCGAGCACAATCCCGACGAGGTCGGACGACGCTATCTGGTCCGTCGTTCGCATTTCATGACGATCATCGGTGCCTGGATCATTACCGTTCCAGCCTCCGCAGGGCTTGCGGCGCTGCTGTACTGGGCTATGTTCCAGCTCTTTGTCTGACACCGGATTTGCACCCATGCGCGCCAACTATCGAATGCAGCGGCTGTTTACCGATGCGCCGCTTCAACCTGGAACGGGCATTGAGGCCAATGGCGAGCAATTCAACTATCTGGCCAATGTGCTGCGCCTGACGGAGGGGGCCGAGCTGCTGCTGTTCAACGGCCGCGATGGCGAATGGAAGGCAAGCCTGTCCTTTCCGACACGCAAGCGGATCATCCTGACACCGATAGAGCTCACCCGCCCGCAGCCGGCCGGTTGCGACCTGCATTTCCTGTTCGCACCGCTCAAGGTCGGCCGGCTCGACTATCTGGTGCAGAAGGCGGTCGAAATGGGCGCCGGCCTGCTGCAACCTGTCATGACCCAGCATGTGCAGGGCAAGATCACCAATCTCGACCGGCTGCAGGCCAATGCCGTGGAGGCCGCCGAACAATGCGGGGTGCTGGCCATCCCGACCGTGCAGCCGCCGAAGAAGCTGACCGACCTGCTGGAGGGCTGGGACATGAGCCGCCGCATCATCTTCTGCGACGAGGACAGTTCAACGCAGAACCCGATCTCCGCCCTTTCCGCAGTTAGCGAGCGGTCGCTGGCCCTGCTGGTCGGGCCGGAGGGCGGTTTTTCGGACGAGGAACGTGCTTTGCTGCGCGGCCTGCCTTACGTGACCGCCATTCCGCTTGGGCCGCGTATCCTGCGTGCAGACACGGCCGCGGTGGCGGCGCTGGCTGTGGTACAGGCGACGATCGGCGACTGGCATTGACGGGACCATTTGAAATGCACCCGACCTTCGGATTAATTGAGGTGGTCTTGAAAGAAATTCACTTGCGCCACGCTTAAAACCGGTTCAATCACCCTTCCGTTTGCCTGCCCGTCCGGCAGGCTCTTCCCAAAAGGTAGTCTTCATGGCTCGCGACACCACCGACGATACGCCGCTCACCTCGGTGCAGGAACTGGCCGATTACATGGCTGATGGCTCCAAGCCGAAAGACGCCTTTCGCATCGGCACGGAACACGAGAAATTCGCCTTCTTTCGGGCTGACAACAGCCCCGTGCCCTATGCCGGCGATGCCAGCATTTCGGCGCTGCTGAAGGGCATGCAAGCCAAGCTCGGCTGGGAACCGATCATGGACCGGGACAACATCATCGGTCTGGCCGAAGCCCACGGTCAGGGCGCCATCTCGATCGAGCCGGGCGGCCAGTTCGAACTGTCGGGCGCCCCGGTAGAGACGCTGCACGACACCTGCCGGGAATCCAACCAGCATCTGGCGACCCTGCGCGAAGTCGCCGAGCCGATGGGCATCCGATTTCTCGGCATCGGCGGCAGCCCGCAATGGACGCTGGCCGAAACGCCGCGCATGCCGAAATCGCGCTACGACATCATGACCCGCTACATGCCGAAGGTCGGCACCAAGGGTCTCGACATGATGTACCGCACCTGCACCATCCAGGTGAACCTCGACTTTTCCTCCGAAGAGGACATGCGCACCAAGATGCGCGTTTCGATGAAGCTTCAGTCGATCGCCACCGCGCTGTTTGCCTCCTCGCCGTTTACCGAAGGCAAGCCGAACGGCCTTTTGTCATGGCGGGGCGAGATCTGGCGCGACACCGACAACCAGCGTTCGGGCGTTCTGCCCTTCTCGCTGAAGGACGATTTCCGCTTTACCGACTATGTGGAATGGGCGCTGGATGTGCCGATGTATTTTGTGGTGCGCGACGGGCGCTATCACGACTGCACCCATGTGACCTTCCGCCAGTTCATGGCCGGTGCCCTGAAGGGCGAGATCGCCGCATTCGAGCCGACCATGGGCGACTGGACGAACCATCTCTCCACCCTGTTTCCGGACGTGCGCCTGAAGCGGTTCCTCGAAATGCGCGGCGCCGATGGCGGCCCATGGCGGCGGATCTGTGCCCTGCCGGCCTTCTGGGTCGGCCTGCTCTATGACGATGCGGCGCTGGCATCCGCCGATGCATTGACCCGCGACTGGACCTTCGAGGACGTGCAGGCGATGCGCGACACGGTGCCGTCGCAGGGGTTGAAGGCCAAGGTTGCGGGCCGCGATGTCAGCGATGTGGCGCGCGAGGTGGTGGCGATGTCCCATTCGGGCCTCAAGTCCCGCGCACGGCTTAACGGCGACGGGCAGGACGAAACTGTGTTCCTCGCCTCGGTCGACGAAATCCTGGCCAAGAATGCGACGCTCGCCGACGATCTGCTGATGCTCTATCACGGTCGCTGGAAGGGTTCCGTTCAGCCCGTATTCGAAGAATATCAATACTAAAGCAATTTTTACGCGAACATCGGGACGGGGCACATTTGCTGCGTCGCACCCTGCCCCGATGTTAAAAAGCGGTTTGCGATCAATCTTTTCCGGCTATAGTGCGAGCAAGATGCGTTGCGAGGACTGGGAAAGGGACGTCGATGCTGCCACTTTTTGATATGATGATGCGGGCGCAGAACGGCATGGCGATGGAGGCCATGGCCAAGCAGTTCGGCCTTGCCCAGGATAAGGCGGCGCAGGCGATGGCGGCGCTGATGCCGGCGTTTTCCTCAGGCCTCAAGCGCAATGCCAGCAACCCCTACGACATGTCGGCGCTGTTTGGCAGCATGTCATCCGGCAATTACGCCAAATATTTCGAAGACATGGGCAAGGCCTTCACGCCGCAGGGCATTGCCGATGGCAATTCGGCGCTGGAACAGCTGTTCGGTTCCAAGGAGGTGTCGCGGGCCGTGGCCGCGCAGGCCGCGCAGCTGACGGGCATCGGCCAGGACATCTTGAAGCAGATGCTGCCGGCCATGGCCGACACGATCATGGGCGGGCTGTTCAAGCAGGGCATGGGCCAGATGCAGGAGGCCAGCAATCCCTTTGCCAATTCGCCGATGGCGTCGATGATGCAGCAATGGCTGGAAAGCACCGGCTTTGCGCCGAAGCCGGCGCCGAAGGAAGCGAGCCTGTTCGACAATCCCTTCGCCAACGCCTTCCGCGACATGATGGGCGGCGCCCAGGCGACAAAACCTGCGGCCGGCGCCAATCCCTTCATGGACAATCCCTTTGCCAAGGCCTTCCAGGATATGATGGGGGGTAATTTCGGCCAGGGCGCTGCGGCGGAACCCGCGCCCGCGCCAAAGGGAACGGCCAAGAGCACCGGCGAAACCGAACCGGCCCAGGCGATGGTCTCCATGATCAACTCGATGTTCGACAGCGGCCTGGAGGTTCAGAAGAACTACCAGAAGAGCATGGAACAGATTTTCGAAACCTATATGGCGAAGGCCGAACCCAAAGAAGCGCCCGAGCCGCCGCCCGAAGACGACAAGGCCTGAGGACGATCGGCGGGCGGCCACTGTCTGGCGGCGTCCCGGCCAAATTCAAGTTCGCACAAAAAAAGCCCGGCAACAGGCGGACTGTCACCGGGCCAAGCAGCAGGGCTCATTGGCTATCACCCTGCGGGGATTGGGACGCTCAGAGGCGCGAGGCGCCTGGGAGCAAGTAGCGGGTGCGCTTGAAGGCGGCCCAGGTCAGCTGCTGCGAAGGATCGTCCGCGATGCCCGTGTCTCTCAGGATGCGGTCGATATCGGACCGGGTGAGCCCGATATCGTCCAGCAGGTAGTCGTCAAGATCGGCAAGGCGGTTCGCAACATGGCGGTTTCGCACGGCACGCCAGACGGATTTCACCGAGGTCCAAAGACCGGCAAGACGCGTCGTCATGGCCGGGCCGGAAGCGGGAATATCAAGTTCGATCATCCGTTCTGTCGTGCGCATGGGAATATCCTTTCGATGTCGGCACGAGTAAAGGCATGCCGTTCCGATACCCGGAACGGATCAGCCAAAATCCGCGGGAGCAGCCCTGAGGCCACTCCCTGTTCGTAGTGATTTGCAGGATCAGGATGCCAAAAGGCTATTGATCAGTCCAACGAATGTTTCTAATGGTAATCATCAAACAATCTGATGGACGTTTCCCATGGTGGCTCCTCTCGATATCGACCAGCTTCAGACTTTCATTGCAATCGTGGATACCGGCAGTTTCACCAAGGCGGCCGGCCGCGTGTTCAAGACGCAATCGGCGGTGTCCATGCAGATGCGCCGGCTGGAGGAGCGGATCGGCAAGCAGCTGTTCATCAAGGACGGCCGCGGCAACCGCCTGACGGCCGAGGGCGAAAAGCTTCTGAACTATGCGCGGCGCATCATCCGCCTCAACAGCGAGGCGATCGCAGCCTTCGACGACAATCGGCTTGAGGGCACGCTGCGGATCGGCACGCCGGACGATTATGCCGACCGCTACATGCCGGAAATCATCGGCCGCTTTGCCAAGACCCATCCGAGCGTCGAGCTTTACATCATCTGTGAACCGTCGGTGAGCCTGGCCGAAAAGATGGCGCGTGGCGAGTTGGACATCGCGCTGGTGACCCATAATCCGCAGGCGCGCTCGTCCGACGTGGTCCGGACCGAGCCGCTCTGCTGGGTGGGATCCGCCAACCATCCGCTGAAGGACGATGCACCGGTGCCGCTGGCAGTCGGCCGGCGCGACTGCAACTGGCGCCAGCTTGCCTGCTCGGCGCTTGATGCCGACGGAAGAGAATACCAGGTCCTGTTTACCAGTTGGTCGTCGACGGTCGTGGCCGCCGCGGTGCTGGCCGGCATGGCCGTGTCGGTCCTGCCGGAGTCGGCGCTGCGCACCGGCATGAAGGTGCTGACCCAGAGTGACGGCTTTCCGCCGCTGCCGCCGGTACAGATCGGCATCATGAAGCGGCCGGGTCTGTCGCCATCGCTGATGAATGCCATTACCGATCACATCACCGCCTGCCTCGACAACATCACGCCGGCGGCCGTGGACGACGATCTCGATGGCGATGTGAAGGGAATGCCGCGCCATTTTCCACGCCTGCGCACCGGACATATGATCCCGGGCTGGTGACCAGCCAGAGGCGCAATTAGCGGAACAGTTGTTCGCGGATGACGGTTTTCCATTCGTCCAGGATGCGGCGCGCCATCTGCTCGTCCTGGGTTACCGCTAGCCGGAGGGCGGCGCCACCCAGATGCGTGAACAGAATCGAACGAGCCTCCATCCGTCGGGCAACGTCCTCCGGCAGCAGATGCTCGACGGCCTCGCGAAAGATCCGGGCAATATCGACATTGTGGTCGCGATGCAGTTCCATGAGGTCGCGATCCATCATGCTGGCGGCCCAGAGTGCCATCCAGAGGGGATCCTGCCGATATTGCTCATAGTACCAGTCGACCGAGGAAAGGGCGACCTCCAGCATGTCTTCGAGCGAGGATATGTTTGAGAACATCTCGTTGACGCGGATTTTGCTGATGGATGTCCGGCGGTCGAACAGGGCGCGCACGACGGCAGCCTTCTCCGGAAAGAATTGGTATAGTGAGCCAATGGGCACCTTGGCGCGAGCCGCCAGATCAGTCATCTTCATGTTGATGACGCCCTGCTCGACGATCATCACTGCTGCTGCTTCCAGAATAGTATCCAGCCGCTGAATACTTCGCTCTTGCTGAGGTTTCTTTCGCAGAATGGTGCGTTTTGTGTCCAGTGACTTGGGCATTCCCGTCCATTCCTCCCGCAGTCCGGATCAGTCGGTAATATATCTGACCTTCGGGATTGGGTATCTAGAGGACAGCCCTTGAACTTTGCTGAAGAAAATCGCTCAATTTGTAGCGAAGCGGGAATGCGAACAGGTGACCGGAGAGTATATCTCCGATCACCTGTGTCATATTGCGACAGCTAAACCCCAAAGGGGCGGCTTTGACGCTGCAGATCGTCTTTACCTGATAACCAATATCAGGGTTTCAGGTGAAAACGATGGTCCGCCAACGATCAGAGCAGGTCGAACCGGTCGGCGTTCATCACCTTGGTCCAGGCCGCGACGAAATCCTTCACGAACTTCTCCTTGTTGTCGTCCTGGGCATAGACTTCGGCATAGGAGCGCAGGATCGAGTTCGAGCCGAGCACGAGGTCGACGCGGGTCGCCGTGTACTTGGTCGCACCAGACTTGCGCTCGCGGATGTCATAGCTGTTGCTGCCGGTCGGGACCCAGGTATAGGCCATGTCCGTCAGGGTATTGAAGAAGTCGGTGGTGAGTGCGCCGACGCGGTCGGTGAACACGCCATGCGCCGTGCCGCCATAGTTGGTTCCGAGCACGCGCAGGCCACCGATCAACACGGTCAGTTCCGGAGCGGTGAGCCCCATCAGCTGGGCGCGGTCGAGCAGCATTTCCTCGGGGCTGACGACATAGTCGGTCTTCTGCCAGTTGCGGAAGCCGTCGGCGAGCGGTTCGAGGACGGCAAAACCGTCCACATCGGTCTGCTCGGCGGTGGCGTCACCCCGGCCCGGCGCGAAGGGCACTGCGATATCGAAGCCTGCGGCCTTTGCCGCCTGTTCGACGCCGACATTGCCGGCCAGAACGATGACGTCGGCAAGGCTTGCGCCGGTTTCCGCGGCAATGCCTTGAAGAACCGCCAGAACCTTGGCCAGACGCTGCGGCTCGTTGCCTTCCCAGTCCTTCTGCGGGGCCAGGCGAATGCGGGCACCGTTGGCGCCGCCGCGCTTGTCGGAACCGCGGAAGGTGCGGGCGCTATCCCAGGCGGTGGCCACCATCTCGCCGGTGGTCAGGCCGCTGTTGATGATCTTGGCCTTGACCGCGACGACATCGTAGTCAGTGCGGCCGGCGGGGATCGGATCCTGCCAGATCAGGTCTTCGGCCGGAACATCCGGGCCGAAATAGCGGGACTTCGGGCCGACGTCGCGATGGGTCAGCTTGAACCAGGCGCGGGCGAAGGCGTCCGAGAAGGCCGCGAAGTCGTTCATGAAACGCAGCGAGATTTCGCGGTAGATCGGGTCGACCTTCAGCGCCATGTCCGCATCGGTCATCATCGGCATGACGCGGATCGAGGGATCCTCGACGTCGACCGGCTTGTCCTGATCGGCAATGGTAATCGGCGCCCACTGCGACGCCCCGGCCGGGCTGTGGGTCAGCGTCCATTCATGCTTGAACAGCATTTCGAAGAAGCCGTTGTCCCACTTGGTCGGCTCGGCGGTCCAGGCGCCCTCGATGCCGGAGACGACCGTGTCGCGGCCAATGCCGCGGCCCTTGGTGTTCATCCAGCCGAGACCCTGGAATTCCGGGCCTGCGGCTTCCGGGTCCGCGCTGAGATTGGCAGCACTGCCGTTGCCATGGGACTTGCCGATGGTGTGGCCGCCGGCGGTCAACGCGACGGTTTCCTCGTCGTTCATGCCCATGCGGGCGAAGGTTTCGCGCATCTGGGCAGCCGTTGCCAGCGGATCGGACTTGCCGTTGACGCCTTCCGGATTGACGTAGATCAGACCCATCTGCACGGCGGCGAGCGGGTTTTCCAGCGTTTCCGGCTTGGTCACGTCAGCGTAGCGGCCATCGCTCGGCGCCAGCCATTCCTTCTCGTTGCCCCAATAGGTGTCCTTTTCCGGATGCCAGATGTCTTCGCGGCCAAAGGCGAAGCCAAAAGTCTTCAGGCCGGCGACGTCATAGGCCATCGTGCCGGCGAGCGCGATCAGATCGGCCCAGGAGAGCTTGTTGCCGTACTTCTTCTTGATCGGCCAGAGCAGGCGGCGGCCCTTGTCGGTGTTGACGTTGTCCGGCCAGGAGTTGAGCGGCGCGAAGCGCTGGTTGCCGGAATTGGCGCCGCCACGACCGTCGGTGATGCGGTAGGAGCCGGCGGCGTGCCAGGTGACGCGGGCCATCATGCCGACATAGGAGCCCCAGTCGGCCGGCCACCATTCCTGGCTGTCCAGCATCAACGCGCGCAGATCGGCCTTCAGCCCTTCGACGTCAAGCTTCTTCAGCTCTTCGCGATAGTTGAAGCTCGGGCCCAGCGGATTGGTCTTGGCGTCATGCTGATGCAGGATGTCGAGGTTCAACGCATTCGGCCACCAGTCCATGACAGACTTGCCCATGGCGGTATTGCCGCCATGCATCACCGGACATTTGCCGGTGGATTTCACGTGCTCGTTCATATTGGCCTCCTGTTTTTTTTGAAAAAGCTGTTGTTGTGGAGGCAACTTCCTCCAAAAGCTTCATAATTTCCAATTGTATTTATTGGGCATATCGATAGGATATTCCTATCATGATTACCATTCGTCAAATGCGCTATTTCGATGCTCTCGCCACCACGCTGCATTTCGGCCGGGCGGCCGAGATGGTGCATGTCAGCCAGCCGGCCCTCTCAGCACAGATCATGGAGATGGAAAGACACCTGAATGTGACATTGGTCGAACGCACTCGCAACAACACGCTGCTGACCGCCAAGGGGCATGAGGTGCTGGGCCACATCAGAGGGATCCTGGCCGGGGTCGACCACCTGGAAGAGGCGGCCCGCCGCAGCAGCGGCATGCTCGAAGGGCTGCTTCGCCTCGGCCTCATCCCCACCGTCGCGCCCTATCTGGTGCCACAGATGGTGCCGCATCTGCGGCGCAGCCATCCGCTGATCGAGATCGAGCTGAAGGAAGCCGTTACCGACCGGCTGATCGCCGATCTGAGCGACGGCAGGCTGGATGCCGTGATCGCCGCCTTGCCGATCGAAGGGGACAATCTGATGCAGCGCAGCCTGTTCATCGACACGTTCTACATGGCAATGGCCGACAATGACAGCGACGTGCTGCTGTCGCCGATGACCGAAACGCAGGTCGACCCGGAGCGGCTGCTGCTGCTGGAGGAAGGCCATTGCCTGCGCGAGCAGGCGCTTTCGGTGTGCAAGGCGGCCAACCGGCGCAGCCTGGTGAATTTCGGTGCGACGTCGATGACGACCTTGCTGCAGATGGTGTCGCACGACATGGGCATGACGCTGATCCCGCAAATGGCGATCGCCACCGAGACGGCCCGCACCTCGATCCGCATCGTGCCCTTCGCCGAGCCGGCGCCGTGTCGCGAGATCGGCCTGATCTGGCGCCGCTCCAGCGCACGGCGACAGGATATGGAGGCTTTGGCGCAGTCGATCATCGAAAGCGCCGGCAGCCTGCGTGAGGATTGGCGGGGTATCGACCCGACCGCCAACCCCAAGTCAGGCTCAGTTCATGAACCAGCCGTGGCTGACCACCAGTGACTGGCCGGTCAGGGCATTGGTCTTGAAATCGGCAAACATCAGCGCGACCTCGGCGACATCCTCGACCGTGGTGAATTCGCCATCCACGGTTTCGCCGAGCATGACCTTCTTGATCACCTCATCCTCGGAAATGCCGAGTTCCTTGGCCTGTTCCGGGATCTGCTTGTCGACCAGGGGCGTGCGCACGAAACCGGGGCAGATGACATTGGCGCGAACGCCGGACGGGCCGCCTTCCTTGGCGACGACGCGCGCCAGACCCAGCAAGCCGTGCTTGGCCGTGACATAGGCCGATTTCAAAGGTGACGCCTCGTGGGAATGCACGGATCCCATATAGATGATGGCGCCACCGCCCTGGCTCTTCATATGCGGCATGCAGGCCTTGGTGGTCAGGAAGGCGCCGTCGAGATGGATCGACAGCATCTTCTTCCAGTCGGCAAAGGGAAAATCCTCTATCCTGTGAACGATCTGGATACCGGCGTTCGAGACGAGGACATCGACGCGTCCCCATTTTGCCACCGTGCTGGCGACGCCTGAATTGACCGCCCCCTCGTCTGTGACATCCATGGCGATGCCGAAGGCTTCACCCGGACCCAGTGCCGTCAGGGCATCGGCCGCGGCCTCAGCCTGGTCTTGCCTTAGATCGGCGATGACGACCTTGGCACCCTCTTCGACATAACGCTTGGCGATCGCATTTCCGATGCCGCTGGCCGAGCCGGTGATGATGCAGACTTTATCCTTGAGTTTCATGGTCATTCTCCGTGTTACCAGTCTCGAGGCCGAGCGTCCTTAGGGCGCCGATGAGGGACGGCGAGGCTTGGGGGTTAGCTCTTTGCACGGCCTTGCTGGGCAAGGTCGAAAATCTGGATGCCGTCGCGCGGACGGCCCCGGTTTTTCCACTTGTTGTGATTGAGCGTGTGCATGACGTCGTCATAGCCGGCCGCCCAATGTTCCGTGATCGAGGCACGGGAAAACTCGGCATCCATGGCATGGGTGGCATAGGCGGCGCGGCGGTGGATGAGATGGACGATCGTCACGTCGAATTCGATGCCGATGGATCTCAGCAGCTTGGCATCCTCGTCATCGGCAAATTCCGGCGGCAGCTTTTCCAGCAGCCGCTTGGCGGCGCGGCGAACGACCTGCTTGCGGGCAAATTCGTCAGTGTTCATGCGCGTGCGGCTGGAATAGCGGATCTCCTTGACGCGGCTTTCCGCCTCGAAATGATCCCTCGGCATGGTGCCGCGGGCGCTGAACAGGTCGATCTGGAAAATCTCCAGGTCGCGCTCGGAGGCATTGGTGGACAGAACATGCTGCAAAGGCGTGTTGGAGACCAGGCCGCCGTCCCAGTAGAAGCGTCCGTCGATCTCGACCGGCGCAAAGCCTGGCGGCAAGGCGCCTGATGCGGCGATGTGCCGGGCATCCAGCGTGTGGCGGCGATTGTCGAAATAGGCAAAATTGCCGGACACCACTTCGACCGCGCCGAGAGAAATGCGGGTCTCGCAATCGTTGAGCAGATCGAAATCGACAAGCTCTTCCAGCGTTTTCAACAAGGGCTCGGTATCGTAATAGCTGATCATCGCATCCGGGTTGAACAGCAACTGGTAGGGGGTGTAGAGGCGCGGCGAAAAGAACCCGGGGATTCCGGTGATGGCGCCTGCCATGGCCGAAATCTCGTTGGAGATCCGGCGAAAATCGGAGCCGTCATGCTCCTGGCCGAAGGTCAGGTTGGAGGAGACCTTGTCCCAGAAGGCCCGAAGATTTTCGACCCGGTGCTCCTTGGGGCTTCCGGCAATCAACGAGGCGTTGATCGCGCCGATCGAAATGCCGGCCAGCCAGTCGGGATCGATCCCGTGGGCATGAAGGGCCTCATAGGCGCCGGCCTGATAGGCGCCCAGTGCGCCGCCGCCCTGAAAGACGAAGATATGGTCGCAATCCGAATTCGACATGATGCGTTGCATCCATAATGTTGCACTGCACCAGAAGATAGGAAGTCGTCTGCCTATTGCCAGGGGGCAAGGGGCCGCATTTGCCGCCCCTTGCAGTCACATTTTGTTGTATGGATCCCGGCTCAGTTGAGGTCGAGGACGATACGGCCGTCGATCTTGCCTTCTTCCATGCGCTTGAAGATGGCGTTGATGTTCTCGATCTTGTCCCAGGAGTAATGGGCGGCCACCTTGCCCTCGCCGGCAAACACCAGCGATTCCTCAAGATCCTGGCGGGTGCCGACGATCGAGCCGCGCACGGTGATGCGTTTCAGGACCGTCTCGAAGACCGGCAGCGAAATGAAGCCCGGCGGCAGGCCGACCAGCGCCATGGTGCCCTTGGAGCGCAGGAAGCCATAGGCCTGTTCCATGGCCTTCGGCGACACGGCGGTGACCAGCGCGCCATGCACGCCGCCGGTTGCCTTCTGCACCTGCTCGATGGCGTCCTTGGCCGTGCCATCGACGACCATATCGGCGCCGAGGTCCTTGGCGAGCTTCAGCTTGTCGGCATGGATATCGGCGGCGACCACATGCATGCCCATCGCCTTGGCGTATTGCACCGCCATGTGGCCGAGACCGCCGATGCCTGATATCACGACCCATTCGCCGGGGCGCACTTCGGTTTCCTTCAGGCCCTTGTAGACCGTGACGCCGGCGCACAGCACGGGTGCTGCCGCGCCGAATTCGAGATTGTTCGGCAGGCGGCCGACAAAATCCGGATCGGCGAGGCCATATTGGGCGAACGTGCCGTTGACCGAATAACCGGTGTTCTGCTGGCTGCCGCAGAGCGTTTCCCATCCGGTGCGGCAGGGCGAGCAGCAACCGCAGGCGGTGTGCAGCCACGGCACGCCGACGCGGTCGCCTTCCTTGATGCGGGCAACGCCGGCGCCGAGCTTGGCGACGTAACCGACACCCTCGTGGCCGGGAATGAAGGGCGGATTGGGCTTGACCGGCCAATCGCCATTGGCGGCGTGAAGATCGGTGTGGCAGACGCCGGTTGCCTCATACTTGACGAGGATCTGGCCGGGGCCTGGCTCCGGGATGGGCATGTCTTCAATCGTCAGCGGCTTGCCGAATTCCCGCACCACGGCGGCTTTCATCATCGATGCCATAAATGTCTCCCTTGAAAATTGACGTCGTGCCAATCAATCCCACGCTGCACCCTGTTCGGAATTGCGAACGCGACCGGAACCTACCTGAAATGCAGGGGTGTTCTTTGATACAAGTCAACTTCAGCGACATTTGCGCGACCGCAAGCGTCGCGCATTTGCGACAATGCAGCCGCCGGGGAACCGCCCGGCGGCGTGCCGACGTTGGATCAAGCCAGGTGTTTCTTGAGGAACGCGACCGTGCGCGTCCAGGCAAGCTCGGCCGCCGCCTTGTCATAACGGGCTGCCGAGGTGTCGTTGTTGAAGGCGTGATTGACGCCATCGTAGACGAAGATCTCGAACGTCTTGCCGCCGGCCTCAAGCGCCGCCTTGTAGGCGTCGATGCCGGCATTGATGCGCTCGTCCAGCCCGCCATAGTGCAGCATCAGCGGTGCCTTGATGGAGGGAACCTGATCGGCGGGCGGCTGGGCTCCGTAGTAAGCGACACCGGCGCCAAGCTCCGGCGAGGCAACCGCCAGGCGATTGACCAGACCGCCGCCCCAGCAGAAGCCGATGGCGCCGACCTTGCCATTCGCGCCGTCGAGGCTCGCCAGGTAGGCCCGCGTCGCTTCGCCATTGTTGACCGTTGCGGCCATGTCCAGCGTCGAGAACATCTCGCGCGCCTTGTCTTCGTCCGCGGGCGTACCGCCGGCTGGCGACAGGAAGTCGGGCGCCAGCGCCACGAAACCTTCGAGCGCCATGCGGCGGGCGACATCGCGGATATGCGGATTGAGACCACGATTTTCATGAATGACGATGACCGCCGGAAGGGGGCCAGAGGCCTCCTTCGGCGTGACCAGATAACCCTTCATCTCGCCGGCAGCACCGGGATAGGTGATATCCCTGGCATCGAGACGGCTATCCGTTTCCTCGACGATCGCGGCCTGCGCACCGCTGGCCGCCAGCATCGGCGCGATGGCCGCTGCCGCCGCTCCCGAGCCGGCCAGCATGGTCAGCTTTTCCATGAAGCGACGGCGATCGAGCGTCAGATGGGTGTATTCGTCATAGGCGTTGATCATCGCCTGGGTAATTCTCGGCTTTTCCATGATGTTTCCCTCCGTGATTGCCCTTTACGACTGGAGGAGAAGATAGAGGAGCCGTGCCGCCTGCCTATGGCAGTGCGGAGCGTCGCAGGACACATTTGCGTTATCCGGCCTGTCGCGGCTCATGCAGCCTCCCGGTAGCCGCCAACCGGGCACGAGACCGAACGCCAAAGGCAGGGGCCAAACCGACTTTTGCGGCCGGCCGACTTGACCATTCTTTGCTGAATCGGACAATTGACAAAAGGCAGGGGAGCCGGTTCCGTTTGCCGCCGTGATCGAGAGAGCCTGTTCAGATGTCCAAGGAAACCGCGCGCCATTTGCCCCACCATCGTGCCGCCGCCATGCGGGGGCGCGATCCGCACGAGGAGCACCGGGTGGCGACGCCGCTCGAACTGCTGTTCGACCTGACCTTCGTCATCGCCTTCAGCGCGGCGGCCTCGCCGTTTGCCCATCTGCTGGCGGAAGGCCATTACGCCGTGGGTCTCGGAAGCTTTGCCTTTGCAATGTTCGCCATTTGCCTGGCCTGGATCAATTTCTCCTGGTTCGCCTCCGCCTTCGATACGGACGACTGGATCTACCGCCTGACGACCATGATTCAGATGATCGGCGTGCTGATCCTGGCGGTCGGATTGCCGCGCATGTTTACGTCGCTCGACCATGGCGAATACATCGACAACGCGGTCATGGTCATGGGGTACGTGATCATGCGGGTGGCGATGATATTCCAATGGCTGCGCGCCGCGCGGCAGTATCCGGGCGGCCGAGCGGCCTGCCTGTTCTACGCCGGCTGGATCTTTACAGCCCAGATCGGCTGGACCGCCCTGATCTTTCTCGACATGCCGCTCTTGCCGACGGCGGCCTGCATCGTCACGCTTGGCATCTTCGAGCTGGCCGGCCCGATCGTTGCCGAGCGCCTGGGCAACGGCACACCGTGGCATGCCCATCACATTGCCGAGCGTTACGGACTGCTGGCCATCATTGCGCTCGGCGAAGGCGTGATCGGCACGGTCGCGTCGATCTCGGCCATCGTCGAGAACCAGGGATGGAATATCGACACTGTGCTGATGTGCGTGGCCGGGACCGGCCTGACCTTCGGCATGTGGTGGCTCTATTTCATGCTGCCATCCGCAAAGGTCCTGCATATCAGGCGGGACCGCGCCTTCGTCTGGGGCTATGGCCATTTCCTGATCTTCGCGGCGATTGCCGCCACCGGTGCCGGCCTGCATACCGCCGCCTACTATATAGAGCACGAGGCCCATATCGGCCCGGTGGCCACACTGCTGACCGTCGCCTTCCCGGTCGGCCTCTATATCCTGACGATCTTCGCGCTCTACACGTATCTGCTGGGCGAAGGCGACCGGTTCCATGTCTGGCTGCTGGCCGGCACCGGCCTGTTCATCGTTCTGCCGGTCGTCTGCGCCGGCTTCGGCGTCAGTATGACGGTCTGCCTGACGCTGCTGATGTTTGCGCCGGTCGTCTCGGTGATCGGTTACGAGGTCGTCGGCCACCGGCATGGCGACGAGGCCCTCGAACGGATGCTGGGCGCGTCACATTCGACAGATAGCCAAGCGCCGCATTAAAGCAAAACAAGAAGCGGCCGCGACCTCAGGACACGGCCATCCAGGCGGCCAGCCAGATCCACATGGCAAAGAGCGCAACGAAGCCCGCCATGAACAAGGGCCGGCGCAACTTGAGCCGATTTCCGGTCACGTGCACAAAGGCATGGGCGCAGCGCGTAACGACAAACAGCCAGGCCAGAGCGACCGCCACGACATTGTCGGCATCGACGATATAGAGCAGGATTGAGACCGCGTAGAACAACACCGGCAGTTCGAACTGGTTGGCAATGGCTCTGTTGACCACCCGGCTTTCGGCCGGCTCATCGCGATTGTCGCGGAACGCCTCTCGCTCGACCAGACCCGATTTGACCACGCTTGCCCGCCGGAGCGTCAACAGGCCATAGAGGCAGAAGACCAGAAAGGCATGGACGACCAGAGGCCAAAACAGTCCAAAACCGGTCATCTCGTTGTCCTTTCTTCACCAGCGCCAAGCCATAAGAAAAAGGCCCGAACATCGCAATCGACTTCGGGCCTCCTATTCATAAGGTTGGCGAATTAGCGGCTTATGCGCCGCCGGGATAGTTGGGGCTCTCGCGGGTTATCGTCACGCCATGCGGATGGCTTTCGCGCAAGCCCGCGCCGGAAATGCGCACGAAAGTGGCCTTTTCCTGGAAGTCCTTGATGTCCTTGCCGCCGACATAGCCCATGGCGGCCTTGAGGCCGCCGGCCAGCTGATGAAGCACGGCGGATACCGGACCCTTGTAGGGAACCTGGCCTTCAATGCCTTCCGGCACCAGCTTCAGCGTATCCCGCACTTCCGCCTGGAAATAACGATCGGCCGAACCGCGCGCCATGGCGCCCACCGAGCCCATGCCGCGATAGGCTTTGAAGGAGCGGCCCTGATAGAGATAGACCTCGCCGGGGCTTTCGTCGGTGCCGGCCAGCAGCGAACCGACCATGACGGCAGAAGCGCCGGCGGCAATCGCCTTGGCGACGTCGCCGGAAAACTTGATGCCGCCATCGGCGATGACCGGAATGCCGTGCTTGTTGGCCTCTTCGACCGCCGCCATCACGGCGGCGAGCTGCGGAACGCCGACGCCGGCAACGATGCGGGTGGTGCAGATCGAGCCGGGGCCGATGCCGACCTTGATGCAGTCGGCACCGGCGTCGATCAGGGCGCGGGTGCCTTCGCTGGTGGCGACATTGCCGGCGATGATGCGAATGGCATTCGACATCTTCTTCACTTCGGCCACGGCGTCCAGCACCTTCTGGGAATGACCGTGGGCGGTATCGACGACGATGACGTCGACGCCGGCTTCGATCAGGCGTTCGGCGCGCTCGCGGCCGTCCTCACCGGTGGAAATAGCGGCTGCAACCCGCAGTCTCCCTTGCGCATCCTTGGCGGCATTCGGATTGAGCTGCGACTTCTCGATGTCCTTGACGGTGATCAGGCCGACGCAACGGCCTTCATTGTCGACGACCACCAGCTTTTCGATGCGATGGGTATGCAGCAGGCGCTTGGCTTCGCCCTGCTCGACACCATCCCTGACGGTGATCAGGTTCTGGTGGGTCATCAATTCGTGGATCTTCTGGGTGGGATCGGAGGCAAAGCGCACGTCGCGATTGGTCAGGATGCCGACCAGGCGACCGGGGCGACTGTTGCCCTCGACGACCGGGATACCGGAAATGCCATGCGACTTCATCAGCGACAGCGCTTCGGCAAGGGTGGCATCCGGGCCGATGGTGACCGGGTTGACCACCATGCCGCTTTCGAATTTCTTGACCTGGCGGACCTCTTCGGCCTGCTCGATCGGCGTCAGATTTCGGTGGATGACGCCCATGCCGCCCGATTGCGCCATGGCGATGGCGAGCCGGCTCTCGGTGACCGTGTCCATGGCGGACGACAGGATCGGCAGGGACAGATCGATGTCTTTTGAAATGCGGGTGGCGATATTGGTCTGCCCCGGCATCACTTCGGAATGTCCGGGCTGCAGGAGGACATCGTCAAAGGTGAGCGCTTCCGCTCCGGTTGCCGAAATTACGATGCGTGCCATTGCCAATTTCCTTCGTTTTGAAAATGCAAAGCCGCCCGGAACGAATCATACGCCCGGCTGCTCCTGCAAGAATTGCTTGGAAGTTGGCGAGGGCAGGTAACACGTCTATGACAGGAAGGGAATAGCAAAAAGCGGCCGGCCCTGCCCCCAAACTCAAATGGGCAACACAACTCGATGCCGGTGCCTGATCCCATCACCGCATCGACGTTCGAGCGGTCATCGTGCTGGAAATCTCTTCGCGACGCATTCTGCACACTGATCTGTCGCAGGCGCTGGTTTTGCGGCGTCGTAGATTCAAGGCCGTAAAACCGTCGCTTTGATTGGAATTTCGCGACGACATAGAAGAGCGATGAATGATCGGCTATGATTGATTTTCGAAGTCGATCTACCCGAGGACGCCCATGGAATTATTATCTGTCGCCATCTTCGCCGGTGCCCTGCTTCTGAATGCGGGGACACCCGGTCCGAGCATTGCCGCGCTGGTATCGCGCGTGATCACCAACGGTTGGCGCGACGTTATCCCCTTCGTCGCTGCCATGTGGATCGGCGAGGTGATCTGGCTCACCATGGCAATGGCAGGCCTCACCGCGCTGGCCCAGACCTTCCAGTTCGGCTTTCATGTCTTGAAATGGCTTGGCGTTGCCTATCTCTGCTGGCTGGCGTTCAAGATGTGGCATAAGCCGGTGAGCGAGGATGCCGACGATCTTCCTCGGCGGGCCTCGCCCTTGTCCATGTTCGGTGCGGGTATGGCGCTTACTTTGGGCAACCCGAAGATTATGGTATTCTACCTTGCCCTTCTGCCGTCTCTGATCGACCTTTCGAAAACGGGAGTCCGGGAATGGGCAATCCTCGCCGCCGTCACGCTGGTGACGTTGGCCGCAATTGATCTGACCTGGACCTTCCTCGCCCACAAGGCGCGGCTTCTGTTACGAACCCCTCGCGCCATACGGATTGCCAACCGGGTTGGGGCCGTTGCCCTGGGCGGGGCCGCTGCCGCAATCGCGACACGAAATTGATGATCGAAATTAGAGCAGCGGTCACTGAGGATTTGCCAGTCGTCCACTCGATCACGCAAAAGGCTTATGCGGTCTGGTTACCCGTTTTGGGCTATCCGCCCCAACCGATGACAGACGATTACGGCCCCCGCATCGAACGCGGCGACGTTCTGCTGGCTTGTGAGGGTGAAACTGTGCTCGGGCTCATTGCTGTTGAACGGGGTGATGACCATCACCTGATTTTCAGTGTGGCTGTTAATCCGGACAACGCCGGAAAAGGCATCGGACCCCGTCTGATTGCAGAGGCGGAAGATCACGCTCGCCTTGCTGGCAAGGCCCGCATGACGCTCTACACCAATGCGCTCATGAATAAGAATATCGATCTTTATCGGAAGCTCGGCTACCGTGAAACCGGACGTCGCCCGAACTCGGCGAGGCCGGGTTTTACTATCGTAGATATGGAAAAGATGCTGATGGACCCTGCTGATCTGTAATGCTCGCTTATTGGTCGTTCAGTCGGGGAAATCGACGCTTTCGCGACAGATATTTTCAACAGAACGTATTCCCCATTTCAGTTAGAGGCTGAACCTCCGGCCGAGATTTGACATTTGCCATTGAGCGATCTTTTAGCCTGTCTCCTAGCGGTTTTTAAAATCTTCGCCTGTAGAAAACCGATCATGGCCGGCCAACACATGAGTTCGGTCAGAACAGTTCAAATACAGGGGCGATAAAAATGAATTCATTGCAGCAGCGGGCTCACGCCTTCGAAGACAAATTCATGCATGATGAAGAACTGATGTTCAAGGCGCAGGCACGGCGCAATGGGTTGATCGGCCTGTGGGCCGCCGCCATCATGGGCCGGGCCGATGCAGACGCTTACGCAAAAGACCTGATCGCGGCCGACATTACCGAAAAGGACGGCGTCTTTGCTCGCCTCCGTCGGGATTTCGATGCCGCC
Source organism: Agrobacterium sp. a22-2 (assembly GCF_012276985.1). Classification (GTDB taxonomy): domain Bacteria; phylum Pseudomonadota; class Alphaproteobacteria; order Rhizobiales; family Rhizobiaceae; genus Allorhizobium. The sequence continues at coordinate 128,995 of NZ_JAAXMM010000013.1, forward strand.
GGCGTCACGGTTCTCGACGACGAGATCCGCCAACGCATGACCACCCTGCTGCAGGATGCGGCCCAGTCGATGTACGAAGGCCGCTGAGGGCGCTTTTCCGACCTGTCCGCAAACGAGATAATCCGCACCGCCCGGCGGGCGATGCGGATCAAGACACTGAGTTTCGGCAATGCTCAGAGATCGAACTGATAGGCCTTCGGCACGAAGCGGTAGCCGGTATCGAGCGGTTCGACATAGCCGACGGCCGGGAACGGCATGTGATAGCCTAAGAAGGCCAGCCTCTCGGTTGCCAGCATGTCGAAGACCTTCTTGCGGCTGGCGGCAGCGGCGGCCTTGTCCATGTCGAAACGCACTTCCCACTCCGGCTTCTGCAAGGACAGCACGAAATGGTTGGCGGTGTCAGCCGTCAGCACAAGCTGGCGTCCCTCCGATTGCAGCCGATAGATCATGTGGCCGGGCGAATGGCCGAAAGCCGCCATGGCGGTGACACCGGTGACGACATCGGCGCCATCGGCAATGAAGATCATCTTGTCGGCCAGCGGCTTCACATTGGCCAGAACACCCTTCTGGCCGTTTTCGGCCGGCGTGCCGGCACGGGCCGGATCGACCCAGAAATCATATTCGGCCTGGCCGGTCACGTAGCGGGCATTGGGGAAAGCCGGCTTGCCGTCTTCCATCAGCCCACCGATATGATCGCCGTGCATATGGGTAAGCACGACGATCGACACATCTTCCTGGTTATAGCCGGCGGCCGTCAGCCCTTCGATCAGGCGTCCGCCGCCCTGGGCGCGTGCAGCCGCCCCAAGGCCGGTGTCGAACAGCACGACCTCGGAACCGGTATTGACCAGGACCGGCGCAAAGCTGTTGACGAACTGGTCGGGCGGCAGGAAATTCTGCTTCAAGAGATCGGCGACCACTTCCGCCGACTGATTGGTGCCGAAGGTTTCCGCAGGCGCGCCCGATGGCCTTGCGCCGTCCTTCACCACCACCACTTCGAACGTGCCGACCTTGAACCGATGGGTTTCCGGCGGCATGGCGTGATCGATGTCCATCGTCGTGCTGGTCGCCTGCGCCTGGGCCTGGGCGCTACCGGTCATGAGATAAGGCGCGGAAAGCGCACCCAAACCGGCCGCCCCCAGCAATACGCGTCTGTTCAATGAAACCATCCTACCCTCCTGTTCGCATTCGCAGTCCTTCTGGACCGGGCACCTGCCAAGATAGAAGCACAAGCCGCGAAGAAAACCGGCCTCACGCAGACGTGAACGGATCGCGTAAACTTTGCCGATCCGGCATTGGCAGCGGGGCGTTCCGGCGGTAGAAGGATCGCGCCTTACCGTCCCGCCACAGGTCCCCCAGTTCCAGGGTTTTTACCGGATGAACCGCGTCGTTCCGCTTATCCTCGCCGTCGCGCTCTTCATGGAGCAGATGGATTCCACCGTGATTGCCACGGCGCTGCCGGCGATTGCGGCCGATCTCCATGTCGGGCCGATCACGCTGAAGCTGGCGTTGACCTCCTATATGGTGGCGCTGGCGATCTTCATCCCGGTCAGCGGCTGGATGGCCGACCGGTTCGGCGCCAAGCGCATCTTCCGGCTGGCGATCATGGTCTTCGTGCTGGGATCGGTGCTGTGCGCCGTCTCGTCCTCGCTGTTTGCCTTTGTCGGCGCCCGCTTCCTGCAGGGCATGGGCGGGGCGATGATGACACCGGTCGGGCGCTTGGTGCTGCTGCGTACCACCAAGCGCAGCGATCTCGTTTCGGCCATGGCGCTTTTGACCATTCCCGCCCTGGTCGGCCCGTTGAGCGGACCGCCGATCGGCGGCTTCATCACCACCTATTTTTCCTGGCACTGGATCTTCCTGATCAATGTGCCGATCGGCTTTCTCGGCGTCTGGCTGGCGACCGTCTACCTGCCGGAGGTGCCGGCCACCAATCCGCCGCCGGTCGACGTCAAGGGCTTTTTCTATTGCGCGCTCGCCACCGCCGGCATCGTCTTCGGCCTGTCCGTCGTCAGCCTGCCGGCGCTGCCGCCGATCATTGGCGTTGCCGCCACGGTGTCGGGCATCATCGGCGCCATACTCTTCGTGCATCACGCACGCCGCCATAAGGCGCCGCTGATCAATCTCGATCTGTTCCAGAACCGCACCTTCCGCGCCGCCTCGATCGGCGGCACGATCTTCCGGGTCTCGACCGGCGCCATCCCCTTCCTGATGCCGCTGATGCTGCAGCTCGGCTTCGGGCTGACGCCGTTTCAATCCGGCCTGATCACCTTTACCGGAGCGATCGGCGCCATCACCACGAAATTCGCCGCCAAGCGGGTGTTTGCCGCCGTCGGTTTCCGCCGCATGCTGATTGCAGCACCGCTGTTCGCCGCCGCCACCACCCTGCCATCGGCCTTCTTCACGCCGGAGACATCCTATATCCTGATTTCCACCATCCTGCTGATGGCAGGATTTGCCCGGTCGTTCTTCTTCACCGGCGTCAATGCGCTCAGCTATTCGGATATCGGCGACGACCAGGCAAGCCAGGCGACCTCGGTGGGGTCCGTCCTGCAGCAGGTGGGGCTGGCGCTCGGCGTGGCGGTGGCGGCGGCCATCCTGGAGGCCAGCACGCTGATCAGCGGCGCGCCGCTCGACCTTTCCGATTTCCATGTGGCCTTCGCCATCGTCACCGGACTGTCGATGCTGGCAGCCGTGCCGTTCCTGACGCTTTCGCCCAATGCCGGTGCCGCCGTGTCCGGCCATGGGGTGGCAAAGGCGCATGAGGAAATGCCGGTCAAGTAGCGTCGACAACCGCCTGTCATAGTCCAGAAGCCGGTTCCCACATTCGGGCCCAGCCCTGACCGAGATATGGAATCCAGGTAAATGCCGGTGCCAACTCTCCTTGTGGCATGGGTGCGTGGGGCGGTTTATCTTGCGGACAATATCTTCTTCAAGCAATCTGCGCTCTCCCCTGACGCAGAACGTTGGTTTTTGCGACTTGACGAAATTCGCGTTCCTCGGCTCCTCAAGCGGCTGAAACCGACCGGGAGCGGCGAACACCCCACTTCAGCGTCACGCCGAGGCTTGCGATCAGAATGCAACCTACCCCGGCATATTGCGCCGGCCCCAGCCGATGGCCATAGAAAATGGCATCGACAATGATCGCAGTTGCCGGATAGAGAAACAACAGCACGGCGGCCAAGGGCGTCGAGAGCTTCGGCAGTGCGTTATAGAGCAGCATGTAAACACCGCCGGTATGTACGACGCCGATAACGGCAAACCACTCCCATTGGACGGATGACACCTCCAAAAGTCCTACTGGCACCACCAGCGCCAGAAGCACTATGCCGCAAAGACACTGAACGAAGGCCAATTGAGGTCCGGTGATGCCCGTCAGTCCTTTGGCGATAATCGTAACAATTGAATAGAGAAACGCACCGCCGAGCGCGCAGCAGATCCCGAGCAGCCAGGATGCATCGGCAGCAGTCTGGCCTTTGGTGGACCCCGTGGCCAAAGCAAGCCCGATTAGCGCCACGGCAATCCATCCAAAGGTGGCGGCATGCAACTGCTCACGAAAGACCAGCGCGCCGATCACCACCACCATGAACGGCTGGACATGAAAGACGATCGTGGCAACCGCGATGCCAATATGTTGCATGGCCGTAAAGAACAAAACCCAGTTGCCGACCATCAGCAGGCCACTGGCAAGCGCAAGACCGAGCACTTTCGTCGGCAGGCGCATCACCCCGTAAAGATTGCCCCGGATGGCACCATAAAGCGCCAGGACGAGGCCGCCGAGCAAACATCGGTAGAACGTGACTGACAAAGGGTCCGCACCGCTCTCCAGAACACAGACCCCAAGGGTCCCCAACAACATCTGGGCGGCCGCCACGCCGATGAAACCCTGGATTTGCTTGGTCATGCTATGTCCGCTCCTAAAGTCCCTTCGCATGTCTCAGGATATTGCCTTGTCAATTAGATATACAATCAATATAATACAAACATATTCGTTGGAGTTTCCAAATAATCATGGAGCTTGATCATACCCTGCTCCGCACTTTCGTGGCATGTGTCGACGTGATGAGTTTCACGCGGGCCGCCTCCGCCGTGCATAAATCACCCGCCACCGTTTCCACGCAGATCGCCCGGCTCGAAGCCGAGATCGGGGCGGCGCTCTTTATCCGTGACACACGCAATCTGGCTCTGACGCAGACCGGCGAAGAACTGGATGCCTACGCCCGGCGCATTCTGAGGCTGCATGACGAGGCCGTGGAAGCCTTTCGCAAGCCCGATATTGCCGGTTCGATCACCATCGGCGCGCCTGACGACTATATCTCACATATCATGCCGCCCGTGCTGCGCCGCTTCGGCCAGTTGTTTCCCCGCGTCACCATCAAGATCATTTGTGCCCAGTCGACAGCACTTGTGCCGCAGATCGAGAGAGGGGACATCGATCTCGCCATCGTCACGCGGTCGCGGGGAGTGGAAGGACAACTCCTGCGACAAGAGCCTATGGTCTGGATCGCCTCCCGCGATCGGATTGCGCTGGAAAGGTGTCCGATGCCTGTTGCATTGTTCGAACCGGGAAGTCAGGCGCGCGCTGTTGTTCTGGCCGCGTTGGCGAAAAGCGACATCCGCTTCCAGCCCGCCTACGAGAGTTTCAGTCTGTCGGCACTTCTCACAGTGGTCGAGGCTGGGCTTGCCGTTGCCGCTGTCACGCGCATGTCGGTCCCCTCTGCCGTCGTGGAATTGGTGCAGGCTGATGGATTGCCCGTGATCGAACGCCTTGACGTTGCCCTGATACGCAGTGCTGGGTCCAACAATCCACTCTGCGATTTCATGGCGGAGGCCATTCGCAATAGTGCCGAAGGCATGACCAGGTAGGACATTGGACAGCGGTTGACACTTACGGAACACAAGCTGCCCGGCCCTTCGGGTTGGCTGAAACGGGCCGCCTGATCGCCCGGCCAGCTTGGCCGTAGGGCGTGGCTACGACGCGCGCCGGCTGGGCGATCATCCGACTCCGTTTGAGCCAACAGAATGTTTCAATCTAACCAGGAAACGCTCTAGTTAAGCTAAAAAATCGGAACCGCCGATTATTCAGGGGCGTATCTGTTGCAGAACGCATTCGCAAAAGTCGGAGTTTCGCGAAGGATATTTGCGACAGAAGGTATTCCATATTTCAGTGAGGGGCTGGACCTTCGGGCGACATGCTTTATTCCGGCTTTTCGCAGACAGCCGACAGCTTGTTGCCGTCCGGATCGCGCACGTAACAGGCATAGAAATGTGCATGATAGGGCCGCAGGCCCGGCGCGCCTTCGTCCGTTCCGCCATGGGCAAGGGCTGCGTGGTAAAAGGCATCGACCGCAGCGCGGCTCGGCGCGTCCAGAGCGGTCATCGATCCGTTGCCGACCGTCGCGCGCTCGCCATTGACAGGCGTGAGCAACCACAACCGACTGCGGCTATCGCCGGCGGCCCCATAGCCAACCTCGTCGTCCTTGCTGACCCGGCACTGGAGCCCAAGCGTTGCCAGCGCCGCATCGTAGAAGCGCTTCGAGCGGACGAGATCCGTCGAGCCGAGGGTGACATAGAGCAGCATCGCAGCCCGTGCCTCCTCAATCCTGGTTTTCGTCGGCGGGAGCGTCCTCGCGCGCATCGTGGCCCGGACCGGCTTCGCCCTCGTCGTGGTGACCGACGACCATATCGCCCTGGCGGCCCTTGAAGCCCTTGGCCAGCAGGAACATCTCGACCGATTCGGCGCGCGAGGCGCCGGGCTTGACGTGGATGACCTGCTTGAAATTCTTCTTCAGCAGGTTGAGCAGGTCCTTTTCCGTGCCGCCCTGGAAGGTTTTTGCCAGGAAATGGCCGCCTTCGGCCAGGACGTCGATGGCGAAATAGGCCGCGACCTCGCACAGATGCATGGTGCGCAGGTGATCGGTGCGCTGGTGGCCGGTGGTGGGGGCCGCCATGTCGGAAATCACCACATCTGGCATGCCGCCGACCGCCTCGATCAGCAGGCGCGGCGCATCCGCATCGAGAAAGTCGAGCTGCAGGATCTTGACGCCCGGCAGCTGGTCCATTTCGAGGAAATCGATGGCCGCGACGCGGATGTCGCTGTCGGTCGAGCCGGTGACATTGGCGGCGATCTGCGACCAGCTGCCCGGAGCAGCGCCCAGGTCGATGATGCGCTGCGCGCCTTTGAGGATCTGGTGCTTCTCGTCGATCTCGAGCAGCTTGAAGGCGGCGCGGGCGCGATAGCCCTCCAGCTTGGCGCGCTGCACATAGGGATCGTTGATATGGCGCTCCAGCCACCGCCGCGACGATGCCTTGAGCTTGCCCTTCTTGACCCTCTGGCCGAGTTTACGGCCGGTCCGGTTTCCACCGATCGATGCTTTAGCCATGATATGTCCCGTGCTCAACGCTCTCTTGGGCCGTTCGGCCGCCGCGGTCGATGGCGCCGCCAGACGCCGTCATCCGCCATCATGTCGGTCAGGAGACCTTCCCTCAAGCCCCGATCGGCGACCCGCATGCGGTTCGACGGCCAGCGCCTGCGGATCGCCTCCAGAATGGCGCAGCCGGCCAACACCAGATCGGCACGATCCGGGCCGATGCAAGGATTGGCGGCGCGGCTGGAATAGTCCCAGGACAAAAGCTTGGCCTGCATGGCCGAAACCTCGTCGTCGGTCAGCCACAGGCCATCGACGCGGCGGCGATCATAGCGCGGCAGGTCGAGATGCACGCCGGCCAGCGTCGTAACCGTACCCGATGTACCGATCAGGTGAAAATCCTCGGCCATGTCGGCCAGGCCGAGATCGGACAGCGGCGGGCAATCGAAACGATCGAGCATGGCGGCGACCTCGCCGATCATTGCCTCGAAGATCACCGGCGACACATCGCGGCCGCCATGGCGTTCCGACAATGTGACGACGCCGACCGGAAGCGAGGTCCAATGGGTGATATGGTTGGCAAGCCGGCTGGAGCGGTTGTCGGCGATACGGATCACGGCGATCTCGGAGGAGCCGCCGCCGATATCGAACAATACGACCGAGCGGGTTTCGCGGCCGACCAGCGAGGAGCAACCCGACACCGCCAGCCGCGCCTCGGTTTCGCGATCGATGATTTCCAGATCCAGCCCGGTTTCGCTGACGACGCGACGCAAAAACTCCTCGCCGTTTTCGGCGGCCCGGCAAGCCTCGGTGGCGATCAGCCGCATGCGGCGGATCTCGCGGCCGGCCAGCTTGGAGGCGCAGATGCGCAGCGCTTCGACCGCCCGGTCCATGGCATCCGACGACAGGCGGCCGCTGGCGGCGAGCCCCTCGCCGAGCCTGACGATGCGCGAAAAGGCATCGACGACACGGAACTGGCCGGGCTTGGTCGGCTGGGCGATCAACAGGCGGCAATTGTTGGTGCCGAGATCAAGCGCTGCATAGAGATCGGGGATATGGGGTGCTGCGGCCACCGTCGGGCGCGGATGCGGCTCGCCCGTGGCGGAACCGGCAGACGGCAGGACGGCAGACGCGGCAACAGCGCCCGAATGAGGCGACGGACGGAACGCAGAGGCACCAGCCTCGACGACCCGGCCGGCCGGCACGGGGGCCTTGCCGGGAACCAGCGGCCGGCCCTGCAGGCCGCGTTTGTTGCGGGATTTGCGCCGGCGCTTGCCCGCCTTGGCGATCGGCAAACCACCGGCCACCACGATTTGGGCAACGGGCTCCACTGCATGGGTCTGAGGCGCCACGCCGGGCTGGGCTGCGGGCGTGTTTTTCTTGCGTCTACGCTTGCGCTTGCGCGCCGGAGACGATCCATCCTGGTTCGGGGAACGTCCTGTCGGGTCGGCCTTGACGGACTGACCCTCGACACCAGACAATACCGGCAGGGAGGCATTCGACCCTCTCCGCTTCGACTTGCCACGCCGGGAGGAATTGCCCTCCCCGCGCTTTGTCGCAGACGCCCCTTCTGTTGGCGGCGCTGGGCCGCTTTCGGGGTCTTTCACTGACTTTTTCCGTCGCGCCGCGCAAAGCCATCAAGGCATGCCGCTGGCGTCTTTTCGATTTTCGTTGGCGCGATGATACCAGCCACCCGGCCTTTCGCCAAACGGTTTTTGGCGGCCCGGCCGGGCCTCACCCGCCAGGCCTTTCGCGGCCCTTTTGGGTGGCAAAACAGGGCTCATCATTTTCCTGCAGTTTTTTTGGTCCGGGGTATTTGCAAGTGCCGATCTTTTTGTTTATAAGCCCGCCTCACCGGCAGGCGCACTTGAGAGCGCCAAGCAGCCCAGTTGGGGAATAGTTCAACGGTAGAACGACGGACTCTGACTCCGTTAATCTTGGTTCGAATCCAGGTTCCCCAGCCACTTTCCCTGTTAATATTCAATAACTTAGCTCCATGTCGCCAGTGTCGGGAATACCCCCACACTGCACCCCCACAAGGGCGTCTTGGCGATGTCAAACTTCCTCCGGCGCGAAGCCGATTCCTTCTTCTTCCGTCGACGCGTCCCCGCGTCTCTCCAAGCCCGCCTGGGTCAGTCGGAAATATACAGGTCTTTAAAGACCACCGTGCGAAGAGTTGCACGGCAGCGATCAGCGAGCCTGTATCTTGCGACAGAGAGGCTTTTCGAGATGTTGAGTGATGACCCGCAAATCCTATCCGACGCCGACGTCCGCGCTGCCGTCCGGTACTGGCTGGATCGGGAAGAATGGCAAAATATGATCGGAAGGTACATTCGGAAAAACTCCCCGGCCAACCTCAAGAACTATGGAGGGCAGTTCCCTGACCTCTTTCCGGACCTGCTTGGAGATGAACGGGTCCCGGCCTGGGAGAAGCTCAGACGGGAAGCAGTGTGGGCGCTCGAACACGCTGGCTATGACGGCTACCATGCCAGCGAAGAAGAGCAGACGCGGACCGAGGAAGAACTCAAGAAGCAGATCCGGGAGCACGTCGACCGGCGCATGCAAGAACTTTTCGGGGAGACGACGTCGGCAGCCCACGCGTCCGTCGCAACCAGCGCTCCTGAGCTACCAACGAACATGGCTAAGCTGTCCACCTTCCTCGATGCATGGCAGAAGGACATCATTGCGGGCTACAACCATAACAAGGCTGTAAAGGACGCGGATCAGTACCTTAAAACTGTGGAGCTGTTCATCGGCCTTATGGGTGACCTCCCGGTGGGAAAGATCACGTTCGAGACGGCTGCCGAGTTTCGGGAACTGATTCTCCAGATGCCGTCTACACATGGAAAAGGCGGAGCGGTCTCGCCGAAGAAGGAACTTGCTCGCGCCCGTGCCGACAAGACCTTGCCGCGCGTCACCATGAAGACCGCCAAGCGCCACTTCTCGGGCGTGAATTCGATATGGAAATGGCTCACTTTCAAAAAGCTGGTTCCCGCCGGCTCTCAGCCCTTTTCGGGTCACTCGTTTCCTGGCACTAAGTCGAAGAAGTCCGCACGCGATGACTGGTCGCGTGAAGACCTGCATCGCCTGTTCACTTCCCGCGAATACCGTGATGCACCAGCTTCGAGCGCTCTCCACTGGCTACCTCTCATCTCCCTACACTCGGGGATGAGGTTAGAGGAGATATGTCGTCTACGGCCGGCCAGCGACATCATCGTAAAGGACGGGGCGCCGTGCTTCGACATCTCCCCTCGCGAAGGATGGGATCCGAAGACAGAGGCGGGTACGCGCATCATTCCTATACACTCTTGGCTGATCCGGCACGGCATCATGGACTTCGTGAAACAACAGCGAGCCAGAGGCGCAGAGCACCTATTCTCTCCCGAACTGGTGTTGCACAGGGGCAGTATCAGTTCGGCGTTCAGCAGAGAGTTCTCGAAGCTGAAGATCAACTTAGGCGTCGGCTCGAAGACCACGTTCCACTCGTTTAGGCATAGCTTCCGCACCGTGCTGGAATCTACCGACCTGAAGGAATCACATATCAACGCCGTCATGGGACATGAAGGCGGAGGCGGAGAGGGACGCACATACACCAAGCGCGTCAGCACCACTAAGCTCAGGCAAGTGGTCGAAGCGTTCGAGCCCCCTCTTGATCTTGCCTTCCTCGGGTCCAGGGCAACCGATGTCCCGCCACCCCCGGTGAAGATCATAGTAAAGAAGAGGAAGCTGGTACCACCGGTTCTCGATGAGAATGGCAGGGTCGTGCGACGAGGGAAGACCTAGCTCCCTCGCCTCCAAATCGAATGCCTCGACGGAGGCAGTCGGTCCCGCGTCCCGCCTCTGGCGGCGCTTTGCTGACGCTCCTGCGGCTGCCTCGGGAATCGCCGAAGCATGCGCGAATTCCCGCCGTCCCGCCGACAGCGGCGCTATGCTGACGGCTCCGATATGCTCATTGTTCTTTTGATCCTCGCGGGGGCTTCAGCCCCCCTGCCGCGCCTCTGGCTTGGCCGCCCCTACGCTCATTGGCGCGGCCTAGTCCGATAATGGGCTTTTCAAGTCCATCACCGGGGGCAACAGGATTTGGGTCGCTGCGGTCCGTCAAGGGTTCGCTTCGCGCCGTCCTCGCCATGCTCGCCCTGCGGCCTGCGCGTGGCTCCGGGCGGCCTCTTGACTGCCCTTCCGCTCCGGCGGAGCCGTCTCCCCGCCTCGCTTCGTTAGATCCCCATTAGATCTATCTGCACACGCTTCAGGAAAGCCGGTTTCGTCCTGGGCTCCACCTCATGAATGCGCTATAAGATCATTACAAAACAATGGTTTATGGAGATTTTCATGGAGACGGCAGTCACAACGATCAAGGGCCTGGCGGTAGATGTCATCATCACCGAGACGACGCACCGTGACACGCGCGGCATTCTCTTCTACCTGGCAACTATCGTCATCCGGTCACACAGGACAGGCGTCGAGAAGATCGCGCGCCGGTCCCGCATCCCCGGAGCCGGGAAGAGCCTCGCCCGAGAAGTCCAGCGGATGGGGATCCGCGCCCTCGACAGGCTGAGCGACTGATTTTCTACCAAGGCGTGAAATATTTTTCCAAAAGGATCCGGGAACGTCGGTAAGGATTCGAGAATCGGCGGCAAGGATTCGCGTCTCTTCGAATCCTTTCGAGAACTCCTGCGGCAGGGATTCGAGGCCTTAGCCGAACGCGCGCGAAGACGTCGTTTGCGAGGCTAGTGAAATGAAATTCCACGACATCTCACCTATCATCTGGTTTCCTTCGCCCGTCATCAACGGAAGGAGCCACACGGCCATGACAACAAAATCGAGCGCCATCAAGAAGGTCATCGAGGCCTTCGACAACTTCAGGGAAGCATACGACCAATACGTGCAGACGGTGGATACCGCCTTGCCGAGCGACATCGAAGACGATGGGTTGCGCGAGCGGATTGCTTCCCTCGTCATCGGATCTGGTGACGTCGGCATCTACCTGCGCGACTACGGCTACACGGTCGATAGCCTCCGGGCGCTAGGGCGTCGTCAATACTGAGGTCGCTCCCGGCGGCATGTGCCGCTTGGAGCCATTCCAGATCCAGAAACCAACAGGAGACCGATATGCAGACATCCTACTGGCGGACGACGACGAAGACATGTGCAAACACGTGGCCTGGTGCGGATGGAGTGTGGACGTCGTGCAAAGGGCAGCTTGTCGAGTGGCAACAAGTGCACCCGCACACGGGCGTCCTCATGATGACCTGCTGGCACTGTCGAGAGTGCGGCAACGATACCTTCAGGGCAGAGCCCGCGCCCGGCAGCCTCCTTGCGCTGGCCCGCGCAGCGGCCCTTCACACCTCAGCCTCAGCAACCAACGGAGCCTGACATGAACTTGCAATACATCTACGAGACCAGGTTCCCATGGGAGCCGGACGCGGGTCTCTTCGCTGGGAGCGAGACGTCCGCCATTGGGATGACGACCGAGCTTGTCGCCGTACGGGACGGCGTGGTTGCGGACGACGAGGAGAGCGAGGCCCAGTTCGAACTCCTGATCGTGCGGCGAGGTGACGGCTGTGCATTCGCATGGGAAGTCATGGATTACGAGACCTGCAAGACTCTGGCGCAGGGCGAAGCATCGACGCTGGCGGATGCGAAAAAAGCTGCCGAGGCGTCGGCATGGCACGCTGCCGAGAGGATCGCCGGCCGTCACATCCAGCGCGCCGAGGACTGGGTGACCACAGTCGCCTCGGGAATGCTCTCGGTGATCAACGAGGCGGCTAGCCGGGGAAAACGATAACGTCCCGAATTCTGGTGTGTAAATATACCACCCCGCTCGCCGAGAACGCTGTACGGGCCATTTAAACGCCTCCAAATTTGGGCAACGGGGTCAGATGACCCCGTTTTCGTGTCCAAAGCCCGTTTTCGGGATTTCGTCGTAGAATGCCACAACGACGTCGGCCAGAGCCTCGACCTCAGCCTTGGCCGGCGCGCGGTCGCTCGACAGCAGTTCGATGTACGCGGCGTCGAGCGCGTCGAGGCGCTGCCGCTGCTCTGCCGTCAGACGACCGAGGAGCGCTCCGGCATCTGCGTGAAGTTCCAATTCCATGTCGTTCTCCTCCTACTTTCTGCCGAGCTGCGGCCCGGCATCCTCGTCGTGATCGACGTCCATTTCCGGAGCCTGGGACGACGGCGGCTGCGGCTCTTGGATGCTCTCGACGCGAGCGGCGACAAGAGCGCGCTGCACGAGCTCCGCCGGCCCCGCTCCGACCCCCAGCATTCGAAGCTGGCTATGGTCGTCGCCTTCGACCTGCCTGCGCAGCCAGTCATGACAAAGGGACGGCAAGCGCTGTTCGAGAGCGACGCGTGCGGACTCCCGACGTCGCGGCGACGGAGAGTCGAGCTCGCGGACCAAGCGCCGCCATGATTTCAGAGTCGGCCGAAGCCGTGGCACGGGTTTCTCCGTCGTCGCGAGCACGTCCGACTCCGGGTCCAGACCACGCTCGCGGGCCCAGGCATTGCGACCCAGCGTATAGCCTGACGGCGGGTCAAACCGCGTCCGGCGTTGCGGACGAGGAGTGATGGTGAACGTGGGCTCGCTCGGCTGCGCGAGAGCAAGCACGGCGGAGAGCAGCGCCAGGAGTTGCAGTAGCGTCTTCGTCGCCGGGTCGCTCCGACGCTCGCGATGTCGAGCAAGATCGCGCCGCCATTCGTCCGCGCATGTCCGACGTCGCTGCTTTCTCCTGTCTTCTGACTCCTCTCTCATGCCCTTGCCTCCCGCTCATGATGACAGCATGCGCGCCGGCTAAAGTCCGAGCAAACCCTTCTAGGCAATACGACGTGGGTACGTGCGGAGGCTCGGAGGCGTTTAGAATTTCGAAAGCCTTGATGGACCAGTTTCCTAACGTGAAATCAAGTTAGGCAAATTCGGGGGGTTTCGTGCGAGTAGTGGAACTGTTTTGCGGAGCTGGCGGGATGTCCCTCGGCCTGACGCAAGCGGGATGCGATGTCGTCGCGGCATATGATGCGTGGCCTGTGGCGGTGGAAAACTACAATCACAACCTTGGTGGCAATGTTGCACGAGTGGCAGATCTGACGGACCTCCTCGGCATCGTGCCTGACCTTTTGAAGCTCGCGCCGGACATGATCGCGGGCGGGCCTCCTTGCCAAGACTATTCCAGCGCCGGCCGCCGCGAGGAGGCGGAAAATGCGCGACTGACCCTCGCCTTCGCTCTGATCATCGCGACAGTTCGCCCTCGGTGGTTCCTTATGGAGAACGTGACGACAGCGGCCAAGTCGGCAACTTGGAGGGAAGCGCGGACGGTTCTGAAACGGGCAGGATATGGCCTGACCGAATCGAAGATTGATGCGAGCCGCTACGGCGTTCCCCAGAGCCGTCGACGCCTGTTCGTCGTCGGACGGCAGGGCGAGCGCGACGGCTTCCTAGCCTCGGCGATCGCGGTAGCGGCAGCACCCACGCCGATGACGATCCGCGATCTGTTCGGCGCTACCACGCCGGCCGCCGTGTATTTCCCTTCGACCTCAGAAGCGCGGCGTTCGATCTGGTCCCCGGATGAACCCGCGCCGACGATTCGCGAGCGGAGCATTCGCCCCCTTCCGGATTCCTACAAACCGCACCCCGACGATGCCGCCCTAGTTGCGAACGGCTTTATTTATTCCCGGCCTGTCCGGGCCGGCCGAGGCGTCCGAACGGTGGACGAACCTTTTCCGACCATCACCAGGACGGCATGGGAAAGGCCGACGGCGCGCTACCTGTCGTCTCCGCATCCCGCTGACCCTGTAGCGGCATCCGAAACCGCGGTCCTTTCCATTCCTCAGATTTCGAGGATTCAAGGTTTCCCGGTATGGTGGGAATGGCGAGCGACGGCGAAGAGAGATATCCTACAGATGATCGCCAACGCGGTTCCCGCATCCGTCGCTGCCTCGATCGGTCGCGTAATCCTTGATCGCGAATCCGGTAAGACGACCCCGGCGATCGAAGGGCGGTTTGTCCGCTGGCTGACCACGACACGCGGACGATCGCCGCAATCCGCATGGAACGTCAAGTCTCTGGCCGGCCGCGCTCGGCATCTGCTCGGCGGTCGAACGTTCGCGGTCCCAGCGCTGGAGCTGGCCGCGCTCGAATCCGTCGAGGAATTCTGGGCGCTGAAGAAGAACGCGCAATCCGATCTCCGGCAAGCGCTCCGGCTTCTGGCCGAATACCAGGCCGAAGGCCACCTGCGCCACCAGAAGCCGCGCCAGATGACGACCACGGACGCGCAGCCGTTGGCGGATGCCGCATAGAATACCCCCGCTGGGAACACTCAGCGAGGGATTGGGTCAACTGTGTCGGGATGGAAGCCGATGCCCTTCTATCGTCGTCGCCGGCGGCGCGACGGTCAATCAGGCGGCTTTCGGCCAGCACCGTTCGCAGAGGAACAGCGGCTGATACACAGGTTCGCGCCCGCAGCGCTCGCAATCCTCCCATAGCTGGCCGCGCATCTCTGGGACCTTGTGGGACCTTGAGGATACGGGCTTCGGCTCCGCTACAGGAGTGGTCTCCCCATAAAGGTAGGGAGCTTCCCGGCGTCTCCGCTCGTCGTTGATCGTGTGACCGCGCGAAAGCTTCAATCCAAGCTCCGCCTTCTCCATGGCCGACAGGTTCGTGTAGGCCGTGCCGGCCGCCGCGAAACTATACCGCTCGGCCAGCCATGAGAGATCGTCGTCGGTAAGGACTTTGAATCCTTGCTCGCGACACTCGGCTTCGTACTCTTCCCGCGTGGTGGGCTCCATCTTCGGCGGAATGATTGTCATCGTAGTCCCCTTGGAAAAGATCGGGGCGGCAGACCGCCGCCCCTTCATCTCGGCGTGTGCAGAGGACATTCCACCGAGAATCGAGCTCCTCTATGTAGAACGGTACATCTGCCTTCACGGCGGTAAAAGATACGACTTCATAGCCGCATGCACTTTCAGAGCCACCGGACGACGGTGTTTCAATCAACGCTCATCATGAGCGAAACCCTCCGAAGAGGAGGGAAACGGCACCGTGGAATTTCCCCTTTCGGGGATCATCCGGCGCGGTGCCAGCGCCTACCAGCATTCGGGCGAACCGGAATGCTGGCTCGGGATTTACAGCCTCTCACGGGCCTACCCTAACCCCTCAAGGGGAACGGGAACCGTTGATTGACCAAGCCGAAACCCGTTCTCTCCTACCCCCCTTGCAGGACGATAACCGTGCCAGCACGGCGCGAACATCCCTGCTTTTGCGAGGGCGCTCGTCTTACTGACCAGACCACCTTGACGCCCATCGGCGATTTTCACAAGCGTAGAACTACCCTCTTTTCCAAGAAAGTTGACGCTGGTTAATGGACTGTAATTGTTGACAATCTAGCATTCTATCGTCGTCCCGGCGCCGGCGTCATGCGCGGCCCCAGCGGCGGATTCGGACTCGGTTCCGGAGGACGGAGACGAGCGACCTCACGCCTCAAGGCATCGCGCTGCGCTTCGGTTTCGGAAAGCGAGGCATCGAGCGACGATGCCCTTTCGACGGCCTTCCTGCGAGCCGCGTCGGCCTTCGCCGCCTGTTCGAGCGCGGACGAAGCGCGCTCGCGCAGCGCGCTCATGTCGGACTCAAGAGCGGCACGAATCCGGTCGGCAACCTTGGAATGCCGCCAGCCGTCGAACACGGTCCTCAAGATCGACGGCAGCCGCTGGAGGCGAGCCGCTGCTGCCGTGACGCGGACGGCTTCCTCGCGGGCGCGGGACATCATCGAGCGGGCCTTGCGCTGCTCCCGGACAGCGGCGTCATGCGCGGCCTTGGCGGCATCCGTAGCGACCTTGGCTTCCGCCAGGCATCGGGCCGCATCGGCCTTCGCGGCGTCGGCTTCCGCGCGCAGCGCGGCGGCTTCCGTCTCTGCCGTCGAGACCAGAGACTCGACTTCCGCTTTTTTCGCGCCGATATGCGTCTCGATTTTTTCCTTCACGGCAGCGGCGCGATCGAGGGACGCGCGCAGCGCGCGGGCTTGTGTCTGCTCTGCTTGCCATTCCATCCGCGTCAGACGACGGCGCTGGGGGCCAAGGCGTGTCAGACCGCAGGGAACGCCGACGGTCGTGTGGTACGAGTCCTGCCATTCTCGCATCGCAGTTCTATAGGCCTTGTCGCCGCGTTTATTCGTCGCCTTCGAATCCTCACCGTCGGCCGGACCGGCCGCCATGATTGCGGCCTTGGCCGTTTGCCCTGGATGAAGGGCAGAGGCCCGCATTGCTGGATCGTTAGGCAGCACATAAGCATGCAGATGGTAGTGAGACTCGTCCTCGTGGCGGATCACAGACACAAGTTTGTCACCGTATTGCGCACGAAGCCACGCAACCGTTCGCTTTTCCCACTCCTCCGCTTCGCGACGCTTCTCCGGATTGGTCCGGACCTCTTCCATGGAATGGGGATGCGATGCGACGACCGCCATGAGCGTGTGCTGGGACTTCTGAACTTTGCGAGGCTTGCCGCCCTTCGGCGTCGTCGTCGCGGCCTCGGCCGTCGCATCGTGTAGCCGCTCTAGTTCCTCCACGCTCATGCCGTGCACGATGACCGGAGGCGCTGGAGTCCCGACGTGAAGAGAGGCGGAAGGATCGCGACGGGCTTCGCCGAAGACGAAGCCAGTGGAACGACCCTTGCCGTCGCCCTTGCGGCTGTACGCCGTCATGTGGACGAACTGAAAGCCCATGAGACCTCACTGCACATCAGAGGAGGCCGTGGCTGCCGCGTCGGCCCTAGTCTCGGCATCGCGCGCTCGCTCCGCATTCAGCAGAGCGTTAAGTTCGCGCGGCATGTACCCGTGGTCGCGACAGAAGTCCTCTTTCCGGCTCATGGAGTCCTCTCGCCAGCGGTCAAGCCACTCGGCAACATATCCATAGCGCGGATGTGCGATCAGGACGTCGACCGCGCTACCGACGAGATCGACCGGGAATGGCTGTGGGTCCCGATCCGGAAACAGTACCCGGAGATCGTGCTGGTTGAGGTCTCGCCAAGTCCGAGCAAGCTCTGGGTCGTCACGCTTCATCGCCTGCCAGAGTTCAAGGACGATGCCGACACGACGCGCGTCGAGATTGATGATATTTCTGAGGTCTTCGTGCATGTGGGCCTCCATCGGGGAAATCCCGGTGCAAGGATCGTGAGTGCCGGCGGAGCCTGAAACAATGGTATTTAGTGACCGACTAATGACTTTCCCTGCGGTCAAGTCGTCGGCTCTCCGAGGGCACCCGCGCGGCGCCTGGCAGGGGCCTTCTCGCCGTCCGAGAGGACGGCGCGACACAACGGGATCTCCGTCGTGTTGCTCGGTGTCGTCGTTCCGGGCATCTCAGGCGGTTACCGTGTGAGAGCGCTGCCTTGCCGCCTCTTTACGGCTGCATCCGGTGTGGACACTTCAGACGCGATGTCGAACCTCGGTGCGGTGTACAGCAGGCCGGCCGGGTTGCGGCTACCTTTTTATCTATACACCTATTTTCACTGTCGCAAAGTTGTGGTCATTGCGATTGCACAACTTCATCCCATCTGGCCGTTGCCGTGCGGACGGACACGTCCGCTTCAGCGGCCAACGCCGCCCGCGTCACGACCTTGCCCGACGCAACGAGCCGTTGGTGGGCTTCTCGCAGCCGCTGGAGCGTGCTCGCGCCCTTGGCCTTGCCCGAATACCGTCCACCCGCTGCCTGTCGCTCAGTGACCGTTTTCAGGCCATCCACGACATCGAGGATGCGGCCACGGTTCACTGCCTTGCCTTCGAGCTTCGCCGGGTCGAAGTGCGCGACCAGATAGTCGGCGACCTTGGCCGTGACATAGCTGACGGACTCGTCTGCATGACCGCTCTTGTCGGCGTAGTCCGCAAGCGCCTCATGAAGTTGGTCCGCCAGAGCGGCACGGCTGCCGTGCATCCGTGCATCAGCTCCGAAATGCCACTCGGCGAGGAGCCGCCGGCCTTCGGTCCGCAACGCGTCGAAGATCGCGTTCGATGCAGTAAGGCCAAGCCCGGATTGCGCCGCCGCAGCCCTCCGCACGAGAACCGCTCGCCCGACGCTGGTGTCCACGTAGTCTGCGTATTCCGAAAGTGTGGGCCAGATGTCCCCGTTGGGCGTCAGCGTGTGCCAGTACGGACTCGTCGGGCACTTCATGCGTCCGGTCATGGTCGGAGCTGCTGGATCAGCGCCGATAGCCAAGAGCGCCGCCGCAAGGCCACGAGCTACCGCATCGAACAACTGGATCGGCTTCTGGCGGCATCGCTTGTCGTCGCTCCGCCAGACCGCTGATCCTTGCGGCAGCAGCCAGATGAAGTGCGGGCGGGAATAGCGACCATCTTCTAGTAGGTCGCCGACGATGATGTGCGGCAGGCAAGGAATCAGGCAATTGCGCACGTATTCCGTGAGAGCGGCAAGGCAAGCAGCAGGAGTTAGGAATACCCCGTCGCAGTCCACGCGTAGTGCGGCCATGAACTCCCGGTTCAACTCGATGTACGGATAGTCCAAGGTCAGAATCTTCTGCGGACACTGGACTTCAAGATGCGCCTTGTCCCAAGATGCGCGCGCTTTTCCGCCCTTCGGCACGAGCGTCACGAAATACTTGAGTACCACGTTGTCTTCGGACCTCAGCCCGCTCTCCTGGAAGTCGCTGCGCCACCTACCGCCGACCCGACGCATCCCGCGCTGGACGTAGCCTTGAGTCAGCCGCTCGCGAACGAGCTCGCGTTGCTCCATGCGCTGTTGCGCAAACCGCGCGGCATCGAAGTCGAATTCCTTATGGGCGTCAGTTCGATCGCGCTGCTCCGCTCTCCGAATACGTTCTCGTCCGGCGAGCCGCTGGGCCTCAGCGTATCGATCCTCGAAGCCATCGAGCCAAATTTGTTGACGTTCTGCGGTGTGAAATTCCGGTGGCGTGGCTGGGGTGTGGCCCAGCCGGGCGCTCAATTCGCCGTCATCGGCGGCTTTACAATGTCATCATGATTGTTCATCATTATTGAACATCTCCTTGAGAAACCGCCGTGAGGGTTGCTGCCCGTTGACCGGCGGTTTTTCAATGCTCGGCGGATGCCGAGCATCGGTCAAGGCCCGTCGCGCAGGAGATCAAAAAATCTGCTTGTTCACGTTTTGATCTTGTTAATCTGCTGGGAAGGATTAAGACATACTGTCAAAATTCGACACAGCGATGGAGTGATTCGTGACCGCTATCGACACCGACTTCAGCGAGCTCGTCCGAAGGACAGGCCTTTCCGCAGAGCAGATTTCAGTACGCGTGGGGAAGAGCGTCCGGACCATCCACAGGTACATTGATGGCGAGGTTCGCGTGCCGGCGCTGATCGCCGAAACCGTCAGGAAGGTGGCGGACGAACGCTGCGGTGGCGAAAGGAAGAAGGATGCCTTCACGTTCGTTGACCTGTTCGCCGGGATCGGCGGGCTGCGGCGTCCGTTCGAGGAGCTTGGTGGTAAGTGCCTGTTTACTGCCGAATGGGACCGCTTTTCGCGCGAGACATACGCGGCGAACTTCCCGGAGCCCGCCGACAGCATCCACCAGTCTGTCGGCGATATACGGCCATATGCGAACGACCCGGAATCCGTTCCGGAGCATGACGTTCTTCTTGCGGGGTTCCCTTGCCAGCCCTTCTCGATTGCTGGCGTCTCTAAGAAGAACGCGCTCGGGCGCCCGCATGGTTTCCTCTGCGATACCCAAGGCACGCTGTTCTATGATCTCGCAAAGATCATTGCTCATCGTCGTCCTTCAGCATTTCTTCTGGAGAACGTCCGCAACCTTCAGTCCCATGATGGCGGAAAGACCTTCGCAACGATCATGCACGTTCTTGAGATTGAACTGGGATATAAGGTTCAGTTTCGGGTTATCAGCTCGGAACCGTGGGTGCCCCAGAAGCGTCAGCGCATTTTCATCGTCGGATTCCGTGAAGACACGGCTTTTGACTTCAGCAAGCTCGAAGTTCCGGTCGGCCGGATGCCGGTTCTGGGGGATATCCTGGAGAAGGACGTGGACCCCAAGTACACGTTGACCGCGCATATGTGGAAGTATCTTCAAGACTACAAGGACAAGCACCGGGGAGCCGGGAATGGCTTCGGTTTCGGGCTCTTCGGGCCGAATGACGTTACACGCACCTTATCCGCGCGTTACTACAAGGACGGTTCGGAGGTTCTTGTCGAGCAGCCCGGCAAGAGGCCACGGCGTCTGACGCCTCTCGAATGCTCTCGCCTGATGGGATTCAACGAACCACAGGGCACGAAATTCGTGATCCCGGTGTCTGATACGCAGGCATATCGCCAGTTCGGGAATGCCGTTGTCGTCCCTGTCGTCCGGGCGGTGGCTAACCTTATGATGCCTCATATCGAGCTCGCCCTCCAGTCCGCCGGTGCGCAGCTTCATATCCCGGAACTAGACCAGCAGCAGGGCATCGCGGCATGAAATGGTTGATGTAGTCAGCCCTGAAGTCCGGAGCCGGATGATGTCCGGCATCCGGGGGAAGGACACGAAGCCGGAACTACTGATCCGGTCAGCTCTCCATAGAGCCGGGTTCCGCTACAGGCTCCATGCAAAAGAACTGCCTGGGAAGCCCGATATGGTCTTCCCCAAGTACAACTCTGTGCTGTTCGTCCATGGGTGCTTCTGGCACGGTCACGGCCCCGACTGTAACCTTTTCCGATGGCCACAGTCGCGGGAGGGCTTCTGGCGGGAGAAGATTCACAGGAATGTCGAGCGCGACGATGCCCAGATACGGTCCCTTCTTGAAGCAGGCTACCGGGTCGGCATTATCTGGGAATGCGCGCTTAAGGGAAGACAGAGGCTTCCACTTGACGTTGTGATTGGGCTTTGCTCGGATTGGCTGAAGGCGAGCGATTCGAGACTGGACATCCATGGACATCAAACGCGGTCATCTGTCTGATTACTTCGAGGGCGTCGCGGTTAAGCGGCTGACGAAGGTGGATGCGACGCCGAAATCCAACCAGCACGAGGTCGGCACGACGCGGGCCATGGAAGCCTTTCTCGGACGCGAGAAGCGTGTCTTCGAGGTTTCCTATGTATGGCTAGGCGCAGAGCAGGACGGGTTCTCGGTGGACGGCACGGCCACGATGTATGATGCCCGAGAGCGCAAGGAACATCGGCCGGCGGAATGGCGTCTGTACTACACTTCGAATCCTGTGACGGAGGCCATGAACGAGGGTGATGCTCTCTTCCTCGCGATGGAGCCCTCCGGGCGTCTTCACTTCATCGTAACGGCTGCCGGATCAACCAACGAGACTCAGCTTCTCTGGCTATTCGGCATTGAACCGTCGGGCAAGAGCTTCATCTCCCGTGAGATCACTGCTGAAGATGATCCCGGACTCGACTTCGCAGCACGTTTCATCCTAGACGAGCTTGGCATCGAGTTCGAAGACCCCAAGGCGAACGAACTCGACACCATCATTGACAAGTTCGGGCTTAACTTCCCTACAACAGCCGTATTCTCGGATCTCGCCCGTCTCACACTCCCGGATGTCCGGGCGGAAGACGACCCAGACGCAGCACTCGTCGCCTGGCTTGATCACGAGGAGGCTCTCTTCAGACGCCTCGAACGTCGCATCGTGGCGGACCGCCTCACCAAAGGGTTCGCGAACGGCGAGGACGTAGATGTCGATGGTTTCATATCTTTCTCACTGAGTGTCCAAAACCGGAGGAAGTCCCGAATGGGACACAGCCTAGAGAACCACCTGGAGGCTGTCTTTCAGGGATGTGGAATCCAGTATGCCAGGGGAGCGATCACGGAGGCCGGCAACAAACCTGATTTCCTGTTCCCGGACGCGGAAGCGTATCAGACGGCCGCGGTCGGAGCGCCTGACCTCGTGATGCTGGCCGCGAAATCCACCTGCAAGGATCGGTGGCGTCAGGTTCTCCCGGAAGCCCTGAAGATCCCGGAGAAACATCTGATCACTCTGGAGCCGGGCATTTCGACAGCTCAGACGACACAGATGGCCGGCTCGAACCTGAGTCTCGTCGTGCCCCTTTCGATTCAGGAGAGCTATACGGTCGCACAGAGAGCCTGGCTCTGGAGCGTCCAGAGTTTCGTGAACTTCGTGAAGTCGAAGCAAAACCTACTCATGCAGAGCGGCAAGATCTCCAACTGAAGATCTGAAAATCATAAGGATTTGCGATTCCGCGCGACTTGCTTTCGAGGCACGACTGCCACTATGGTCCTTTCGAAAATTGAGGCCCGCTATGTCAAACAGTCCCCAAACTTACACCATCTCTGACTTCATCGAGTGGAATAACAAAAAGCAGCTTCGGCTCGATCCAGATTTCCAACGCGGTTCGGTTTGGACGTCAAGCGCCAAGGTGTTTTTGATAGATACGATCTTAAATGACCTTCCTATGCCGCAGGTGTATTTTCGAACGAAACTAGACACTGCGCGGCAAACCAGCATCCGAGAGGTGGTCGACGGCCAGCAGCGGCTTCGCTCCATCCTAGAGTTCGCCTCAGGGCGTCTTAAGCTGACCGGGAAAGCGGGGAGGTTCAAGGGCAAGACCTATGCGGATTTGGACCCCTCGGATCAAGAGCGTTTCCTCGCCTACAAGATCACCGCTGTGCAACTGATCAACGCATCAGATGCCGATGTCCTGGAGGTGTTCGCTCGCCTCAACTCCTATAGCGTTAAGGTGACGCCAGCCGAACTGCGTCATGCGGAATACTCTGAGCCAGTGAAGTGGGCGATATACCATACTTCTCGCGACTGGAGGGTCCTCTGGGACGAATACAAGGTAGTTTCGATCCGCGATGCCGTTCGGCTGAAGAATACTTCAGTTACGGCAGAGTTTTTTATGATTCTTGATGTGGGCTTTGGAGATGGTGGCGAGCCATCGATTACAAAGTACTACAAAGAACGGCGGGAAAAGCCTGAAGAATTCTTTACACCATTGCGCACTAAGGTTGATGAAATTATCGGCGAAATAATTGAGGAGCTTTCCGATGACTTCGATGACACAACCTTCTTCGATTCTCCGAATTTCCTGATTGTGTTCGCTGCCGTAGCATATCTGAAGGGATACATAAGCAATCGCAACATCCCTGATGACTTGGATGTGGCAGCCGGGAGTGGCGTAGATTGGGAGAATGCACGGGAGAACCTCGCTGCGATTGCGCAAGCATTCGATGACGAAGATGACGATGCTCCCTACGCTTCGTTTGTAGCTGCGACGAAGAGCACGACACATCGCCTTTCTTCTCGGAAGCAAAGGTTCAAGGCGGTCGTAGAAGCGATATCCTAATGCGGCTTGATCAGCGTCTCTGGTTGTTCAACAAGCGATTAGATGATCTCGGATCACGACTAGCCGCCTTGGATAAGGCAGAACCTCTATCCGTCGACGAAGTCTACATGCTTGAACGGCTTCTCGTGCAGTTTCAGATACTATGGGATCACCTTGTTCGATCAGTCATCCTTGATAGTGCAACGGGCATATATGTGAACTCTAACGGTGCCGTGACATCCTCGCTACCCAAGCCTCCGCGATCCAGGGAGAGCGCCGCCTACCGTCTGATTGCCCTGTACCCTCGACGCACTTATGAGCCCGATTGGTATTTACCTGGCGACGCCATCGATGCTGCGTCTCGATTACAGTTGTCTAACTTGCCAGAGATCAGTGCTTACCTTGGCACAAGTCCTTGGGTCATTTCTGACCTGAGACATATTCGCAACTTCGTTTCACACAGGACGAAACGCTCTGCTCTTGCTCTCAGAGCCGCAGTTCCGGTCGGTAGTTTAGGATCGGAAGCTATAGTGCGCCGGTGCTTCGACTATTCGCATGGAGGCTCTCAGACCTACTCGACTTGGATCGCATTCATGAAGACCGTTGCACGGGGAATAACGACCTGATTATCAAAAGTTTGACAACCCCACAATCTACCCCCACATTGTTGACGCGACCCATGCTAACTGTCTGCTTTTAAACATTTTTGGGGAAAGTGCGCCGGAATCCAGGTTCCCCAGCCATGACTTCTTTTCTCAATAAAATTAACAACTTAGCGAAAATTAGAAAACACTAAGTGTTACAGTCTTGTGGATGCTCCACACGTATCATCGTGCATCCGGCAGCAAGCGCACGATGCGGCGAAGGGTTGAGGATTCAATTCGGCGAGTTAATATTGACGTTGTGATGTGCGATATTTTGGGACAAGACGGCGATGTCCACAGGCTGCTACTGTTGTTCCGCCTTCACCAAGTGATAAACTCGCCATACCCAACCGATTAGGTTTAACAATGACAGTAATTACAACGCGCGACTGCGTTCGATGTGGAACGGCTAAAGTTCAGCTTACGTCTGTTGGGCTGGTGTCGGATAATGCTAGTTATGAGATCGCTTTTTCATGCAACAACTGCCGCAAATTGAGCATTTATAAAGCCCAATGCAGCATTGACTTGAAATCGAACAACGTAAACATTGACGCGACTGGTTACGGGAACTGTGAGCGTGAGCCTGTCCTTAATATAGTATCTGTTGCTCCATTAAGTGATGACATTCCCCCGCGTATAGCTGAGCTTTTCATGCAGGCAGCTAAATCTCGCCGAATGCAAATGTTTGATGCGTCAGGTGCGATGTTTCGAAAAGCCATCGATGTCTCAACCAAACATATATTTGGAAGCGATCCTCGTCTGGCAGGAAGAAATGCTGCTGACGCATTGCGAGTGCGGATCAAAGCACTTGGCGAGCTGAAAATCCTCGAAGACGATATTGTAGAGCTTGCTGATGTCGTCGCGGTCGATGGAAACGACGCGGTCCATGAAATAGACCCATATACCGCCGAAGAAGCTGAGGCACTTGAAGACCTCACGCTAGACCTACTGGATCGGCTGTTTGTGCGTCCGGCTCGAGTTGCTCGGGTGAAGGCGAAACAAGTGGCTGCCGGACAGCGAAAGGCCTGACGGTTAGCCGCGCTGAAACTTCGGTTTCCAACCGCGCACTAGGCCGGGGCTTATCAGCGCCGACGTGATTTCGAGTTGCCCATAAAGGAAAGCGGGGTCGGCAGTGACAGCGCGGAGGGCGGCGAGCGCATCGCCGCCGTGAGCGGCAAGGACGGCTTCTGCTAGGTCTGGTCTTCATCGCCGGGCATGGGTTCGGACTGGCGAGCTTCGGTAGACATGGGCGGGCCCCAGAAAATCAGATTTATTTCTATTTTGTTCTCATGGCGAAGTGAGTCACCCCCGCCTGCGTGCAACCATCGTGAGGGCAGGCAGAATTAGAACCATCCCTTGAGCTTTTCGATCAAACCTGGAACAAAAGCGCCAATCACTAGGGCAACTACGCCAGTGAGTGCTGAGACAGCGATGGTGTCAAAGTTTCTCTTAAGGAAGCTGTCTTTCACTTCGTAAAACACGGCGTTTCGAAAAAATATGGAATACCCATCCCACAAATGCTTCACAGTAAGCGCCGAAAAATACGCAATGTAAGCGAATGTAATGGTAAAACTTATGTAATCTGGAATATTGAATTTTTCCGAGCTTACATTATAAAAAAAGTATACAAAAATTATCGTCAATACATAAAAAGTCCTGAATATTTTTAGCTCCGCAAATCTGTCGACAAATGATTTGTGCCTAACAATATCGTGATAAATTGATTTTACTATACTGAAATTATTACTTCCCCATATTGGAGAAACGGACGCCCAATTTCTTTCAAATGAAATAATTGCGTTTTCAGTGTATATTTTTGGCTGGCCAGCGAAGAGAGTTTTATGTGCTTTGATATCCTCCAAACTCTCGAATTCTACGTCACCATTCTTCGCAGTAAGCTTCAACTCGCCCTTCGATTCCAGGATACGAATAACGTCATCGACGGAAATTGAAAGGTGACCTAATTCATATCGGACATTCTCACGGGAGATATCTTTGATCACAATAGTCTCGTTAAGCTAGAGCTAAGGTTAGCGCCACAACTTCAAAGGCAACAGCTTGCCCTTATCGAAGGCATCGCATATAAATAGCCAACAATCTAGGGAAGCTGACGGGTTACCAATTGCAGGACGTTAGGCCGCCCGAATGTTCGCCTCATCCGGCTGGCGGCGTGCCGCAAACCAGCGACAAGCTCTGAAACCCGACACGCCTTACATGGTCACCCCCCTACCCCTCAGACCGCCCAGCACCCTCTCGATTTCGCTCGTATCGCCTCGCGAGCCCAAAATCCGGCAGCCAGGATTCGCGGCGGATGGTCCAGAGTTCGTAGGTTGGGGTGAACTGGTCGGGGGCGTCCAAGGCGCCGAGGTTCACTTCGACTTCGTCGGCGCTGCGGCCGAAGACCGGTGAGCCGCAGCGGGGGCAGAAAAAGCGGCCGGCGTAGTCGCGTGTTTCGCCTTCCACCGTCACCGCAGCTTCGGGAAAGATCGCGGATGCGTGGAAAAGAGCGCCGTGATGCTTGCGGCAATCGAGACAATGGCAGATGCCGACCCTATAGGGGCGTCCCGACGCCACGAACCTGACATTGCCGCACAGGCAGCCGCCGGTGAACTGGTCCATGCTGCGTCCCCTTCCTTGTTCGCTGGCCGTATCCTTGCCATCCTCTGGCCGTGTCCGTTGGCCGTATCCGTCGGCCTGATCAGATGGGGGGATTGTTGCAACGAATGGCTTTGATTGCAATTGCGCCGGTCGAAGGGCGGGCATGCGTCACGCTTGCGACGGGCAGCGGGGGTCACGCGTCGACGCGAACAGAGCTGTCAGCTGACGCAGGGGCGGACTTGCGTCAGCGGCCATTGGAGCTGCTTTTAACGACTGCAGAGCAGATCTTCCCCTTCCGCTCAATGCGCAAGGGGAAGGGTTTTCAAGGGGTCAGTTGGCGGGCGTCAGGGTCATCGAGGCGCTGCCGGCTGCGACGTTGAGGCCAAGCTGGCCGGTGACGCTGACGGCCTGGAGGTGGATTGAGCCGGAGGTGCCGCCCACCAGAACATTGGCGCCGACGCCGGCGCCGACGGTGGCTTCGGCAGAGGCGCCGACATAGAGGCCGGCCAGCGAGCCGCGGTGATAGCCGGCGGTCGGCGCAAAGACCGCCCAGACGAGGCGGCTGCGCGTCGTGAAGCCGAGGTCGACGCCGAGCTTGCGGATCTCGCCGGTGTAATTGTCGAGAAGCTCGCTGCCGACCGTCGAGCGGAAGACGCAATCGGCTTCCTTGGCGGAACCGATGACATACCCCGTGCCACCGCCGATGTCGCAGGTGAGATTGCCGATCTTCACGCCGCCCTCTGCATCCTGGTCATAGGCCGCCGGCGGCGTGTAGCCCGGCGTCATGTCGGCGGCGGAGGCTGTCTGGGCGCCTGCCAGCGCGAGTGTAGCAACGGTGAGTGCCATCCCAAAATTCTTCATCATATCAGTCTCCTTGTCATATCGTGACGGTGCATGGCACCGGGCTGTCCATCCGGCTAAGGCCGCAAGGAATCCTGCGCGCAATCGACCATCGATGCCGATCGGCGAACCTGCTGCGGCGCCTATGAAGACTCAAAAGCGACGGACGAAGTTACCCTTTCAACCCTAAAGGGGCATTTCGAAGGCACCGGCGCCGTTTGGCCTTGGAGCTCAGGATTGTTGACCAGTGAGGCCTGTTTGCGGAACCATCGGCCGTTCTGCCCCGTTGTCGTGACAAGAGAGACACATTCGATACCAACGCAACGAGGAGGAGACATCTCATGCCGACCACCATTCCCAACAGCCCGCAGCCCGACCTGGAAACCCCGCGCGGCCCGAGCCGCACGCCGGGTGTGCCCGATCGTTCGCAGGAAGAGGCCCCGAAGCCGCCGGTGCAAAAGCCGGACGACAGCCGCAACCCGAACGATCCGGCATTGTTGCCGATCGGCGATCCGGCGGGCATGGCGTGATGGAGAAAAGCTTGAGCAGTTAGGCTGCATCCCTTCTCCTTGCGGGGAGAAGGTGGCCCGGTGGGTCGGGCGCAGCGTGCTGCACCGGGGATGAGGCGGACCGACAGCCACAACCACATCCCGCCTTAAAAGACCTGGCCCGCCTCTAAAGACATCGCCAAGGCAATCACCTGGCAGAGTTTATGACCAGCCTCAGCCCTGCCTTTAGAGCAGGGTTTCTTCTGTGTCGTCTTTGGTGGTGTCCTTGCGGCCGCGCTTTTTGGAGACGGGCTTGGCAAGCGAGGCGTAATCGACAGCGCTTTCGGCGGGCTTCGCCTTCTTAGGGGCCTCGTCCGGAAGGGTGGGCTCGGGCTTCTTCTCGAAACGGATCATCGGGGCGTCCTTCGGTGGGAGGGGTCAGGGGAGTGCTATAGCACCGATGCCGACCACCATGACCACATTTTTGCAACGCTCACCGCTATTTCGTTGCCGCCTGCATTTTTTGTTTGCGCCGCAACAATGGCGATTGCATCTTTACATGTCATCCAGTCCCAAAACGGAATTCAGTGAATGTCAGCAGATGCCATCGTTCTTGGCGCCGGGATTATCGGCGTTTCCACAGCCGTCCATTTGGCGCGTCGCGGAAAATCGGTGGTGCTGCTTGACCGCCGCGGTGCCGGCGAGGAAACCTCGTTCGGCAATGCCGGCCTGATCCAGCGCGAAGGCGTGGTGCCCTACGGTTTTCCGCAGAACCTCGATCTCCTGGTGCGCTACAGCTTCAACAACCGCATCGACGCCCATTACCATCCACGGGCCGTGCCCAGTGTCATGTCGTTCCTCGCCAAATACTGGTGGCATTCCAACCATCGTCGCCATCTCGATATCGCCCGTTCCTATGCACCGCTGATCGAGCATTCGGTCAGTGAGCACAGCGAGATGGTGGAGGCGGCTGGTGCCGGCCATCTGATCCGCAAGAACGGCTGGATGGAGATTTTCCGCAGCAATGCCAAGCGCGATTCCGAATATGCGGAGGCGGCACGGCTCGCCCGCGACTATGGCATCGGCTATACCGAGCTTTCGTCCGCCGATCTTGCCAAGGAAGAACCGCATCTGCGCGGGACGTTCACCGGCGCGCTGAAATGGTCGGATCCGTGGTCGGTGCTCGACCCGCATGCCCTGACAATGGCCTATCTGAAGCTGTTCGAGAGCCTTGGCGGCCGCTTCGTCAAGGGCGACGCGACGACGCTCACCGAAAACCCGTCTGCCAAGAGCTGGACGGTGAAATCCGACGAGGGCGCGATCGAGGCCAGCCAAGTCGTCGTCGCCATGGGGCCGTGGTCGGACGACGTCACCAAGCGGATTGGCTATCGTTTCCCGCTCGGCGTCAAGCGCGGCTATCACATGCATTATGGAACGACCGGCAATGCGACGCTCAACAACTGGACCATGGATAACGAGCGCGGCTATTTCCTGGCGCCGATGAACCAGGGCATAAGGCTGACGACCGGCGCCGAATTCGCCTTTCGCGATGCGCCGAAGACACCGGTACAGCTGGAGCGCGCCGAAAAGGTCGCCCGCGACATCTTCCCGCTCGGCGAACGGCTGGATGCCGAACCCTGGATGGGCGCCCGCCCCTGCACGCCGGATATGATGCCGATCATCGGCAAGGCGCCACGCCACGCGAATGTCTGGTTCGCCTTCGGCCACGCCCATCACGGCCTGACGCTCGGGCCCGTCACCGGCCGGCTGATTGCCGAGGCAATGGACGGAGAGAAGCCCTTCCTCAATATCGAGCCCTACAGGCCGGAACGCTTCAAGCCCTGATCGCAAAGGGCTGGCTGGCTTTGCGGCAAAAGCAGTGCTAGGATAGAAACTGGTCATTCGACCAGTTTTTTAGTCCTTCCCTCCGGAAGGCACTCAGCCCTGATGCAGCGCTGCATTTTCCAGCAGCCTCTTGCCTCACGGGCGGACCAGTGGGTGACGGGCAGACGCATGGCACGGTTTTTGATCTACAACGCAAAGAGCGCCCACCGTTAGCAGTGTTTCTTTCGCGTGCGGCGTGGTGTCATGCCGATCGATCAAGACCAACGAGCAACTGCCGGTGCCTTATGGATATTGAAAGCCAAGCCAAAGCCTTTTTCGACGTCAATCCCGATATCGAGGTTCTCGAAGCCTTCGTCATCGATGTCAACGGCGTGCCGCGCGGCAAGTGGATCCCGCGCGAGCGGGCGCTTGACGTGCTGACCAAGGGCATGGCCATTCCCCGTTCAGTCTATGCGCTGGATGTCTGGGGCCGCGACGTCAATGCCGCCGGCTTGGCCGAAGGCACGGGCGACCCGGATGGCATCTGTTTCCCGGTTCCAGGCACCTTGTCGCGCGTCACCTGGCTGTCGCGGCCGACCGCACAGGTTCTGCTCGAAATGAAGAATCCGGACGGCAGCGGCTTTTATGGCGACCCGCGCCAGGTGCTGGCCGCGGTCCTCGAGCGTTACAAGAAGCTGAAGCTGACGCCGGTTGTCGCCACCGAACTGGAATTCTACCTGATCGACCCGGTGCGCTCGGCGCTCGATCCGGTGCGGCCGCCCAATACGCGCGACGGGCGCTGGCACACCGGCCAGACGCAGGTTCTGTCGATTTCGGAATTGCAGGATTTCGAAGAGGTGTTCTACGGCATTTCGTCTGCGGCCCGGGCGCAAGGCGTTCCGGCCGACACGACGCTGCGCGAAAACGGTCCGGGCCAATATGAAATCAACCTCAACCATGTGCCCGACGCGCTGGCGGCGGCCGATTACGCGGTGCTGCTGAAGCGCATCGTCAAGGGCGTGGCGCGCTGCCACGATCTGGATGCCACGTTCATGGCCAAGC
The DNA here is from genome assembly GCF_012276985.1 of Agrobacterium sp. a22-2. Classification (GTDB taxonomy): domain Bacteria; phylum Pseudomonadota; class Alphaproteobacteria; order Rhizobiales; family Rhizobiaceae; genus Allorhizobium. Next base: position 160,061 of record NZ_JAAXMM010000013.1, read on the forward strand.
CCTACGGCACCCAGGCCGGCAGCGGCATGCATGTGCATTTCTCCATCCTCGACGAGGAAGGCCGCAATATCTTCGTCGGCGAGGACGGTCCGGCCGACGTGCTGATGCACTGCGTCGGCGGGCTTCTCGACAACATGGGCGAGAGCATGGCGGTGTTTGCGCCGCACCAGAATTCCTATCGCCGGCTGCGCCCCTCCGAGCATGCGCCGACCTATGCCTCCTGGGGTTTCGACAACCGTTCGGCGGCGGTGCGCGTCATTACCGCATCCAGGCCCGCTACCCGCATCGAACACCGCGTCGCGGGTTCGGACACCAACCCCTATCTGGTCCTGGCGATGATCCTGGGTGCGGCCCTTGCCGGCATGCGGGAAAAGACCCAGCCGGGCGGCGCGATCAGCGGCGACGAGCATGCGATCGGCCACGAACCGCTGCCGACCAACTGGGACTATGCCATCCAGCGCTTTGCCAAGTCGAGTTTCGCCTATGCGGCGCTCGGCCCGAAATATCGCGGGCTCTACACGGCCTGCAAGCAGCAGGAGCAGGCGGAATTCTCGCTGCGCGTGACCGATGTCGAATATGACGCCTATATCAGGACGGTGTGAGATGAGCGACCAGATCAGAACCAACACCCACAATCCCGGCCATGCCAATTCCTGGTATGCGGCGTCGGCCAACGACAGGCGCATCCGCCCGGTGCTGGAAGGCGAAGAGGTTGCCGATGTCTGCGTGATCGGCGCCGGGTTCACCGGCATATCGGCGGCGCTACAACTGGCGGAGAACGGCTTTTCGGTGATCGTGCTGGAGGGCGAGCGCATCGGCTTTGGCGCCTCGGGGCGCAATGGCGGGCAGATCGTCAACGGCTATAGCCGGGATCTCGAAACCATCGCCCGGCGATACGGCCCCGACAAGGCGCTAAAGCTTGGGCAGATGTCGCTGGAAGGCGGCCAGATCATCCGCGATCGGGTGGCGAAATACGGCATCCGCTGCGGTCTGGTCGATGGCGGGTTCTTTGCCGCCTTCACCGACAAGCAGGTGCGCGAAATGGCGGGCGTGAAGGCCCATTGGGAAAAGCACGGCCACACCGGCCTCGAGATGGTGTCCAAGGCCGAGGTTGGACAATATGTGAAAGCCGACCGCTATGTCGGCGGCATGATCGACAGACTTGGCGGCCATATCCATCCTCTCAACCTGGTGCTGGGCGAAGCCGCTGCCGTCGAAAGCCTGGGCGGCCGGATTTTTGAGAACTCCCGCGTCACCGGCCTCGACATGGGGGCCAATCCCGTGGTGCGCACGGCCAAGGGTTCGGTCAAGGCCAAGTATGTGCTGGTCTGCGGCAATGCCTATCTCGGACAATTGCTGCCGAAGATCACCGACAAGATGATGCCGGTCTCCAGCCAGGTGATGGCGACCGAACCGCTCGACGCCCAGCTGATCGAGGAACTGCTGCCGGCCAATTACTGCGTCGAGGATGCCAATTACGTGCTCGACTATTATCGTCGCACCGCGGACAACCGCCTGCTCTATGGCGGCGGCATCGGCTATGGCGGGCAGGATCCGGCCGATCTCACCGGCGTGATCCGGCCGAATATGCTAAAGACCTTCCCGCAGCTGGCCGGCGCCAAGATCGACTTTGCCTGGAGCGGCAATTTCGCTCTGACGCTGACCCGCATCCCGCATATGGGCAAACTGTCGGACACCGTCTATTTCTCCCATGGCGACAGCGGCCATGGGGTGACCACCACCCACCTGCTCGGCAAGATCCTCGGCGAGGCGGTGGCCGGCCATGCCGGACGCTTCGACGTCTGGTCGTCGCTGCCGGCCCTGCCCTTCCCCGGCGGCAAGACGTTCCGCGTGCCGCTGACCCTGCTTGGCGCCTGGTGGTATGGCCTGCGCGACAGGCTCGGCATCTAACAAAGGAAACCGACCATGCGCACCGTGACCGTCGCCGCCACGCAGATGGCCTGCAGCTGGGACAGGGAGAATACGCTTGCACGGGCGGAAGCGCTGGTGCGCGAGGCCGCAAGCCAAGGGGCGCAGGTGATCCTGCTGCAGGAACTGTTTGAGACGCCCTATTTCTGCCAGGACCAGCGGCCGGAGTTCTTCGAGCTGGCAAAGCCCTTTGAAGGTAACCCGCTGATTGCGCATTTTGCGACGCTGGCGGCCGAGCTTGCGGTGGTGCTGCCCATCAGCTTTTTCGAGAAGGCGGGACAGGCCTTCTTCAACAGCGTGGCGATCGTCGATGCCGACGGCTCGGTGCTCGGGCACTATCGCAAGAGCCATATCCCGGATGGACCCGGCTATACGGAGAAATACTATTTCTCGCCCGGCGACAGCGGTTTCAAGGTCTGGCAGACGCGCTATGCGAAGATCGGCGTCGGCATCTGCTGGGACCAGTGGTTTCCGGAAGCGGCGCGCAGCATGGCTCTGAAGGGTGCCGAACTGCTGTTCTATCCGACCGCCATCGGCTCGGAACCGCAGTATCCGACGATCGATTCGGCAGCCCATTGGCAGCGCGTCATGCAGGGCCATGCGAGCGCCAATATCGTGCCGGTCATCGCGTCCAACCGCATCGGCACCGAACCCGGCAAGGCGGGCACCGAGATCGCCTTCTACGGCTCGTCCTTCATTACGGGCCAGACCGGGGACATGGTCTGCGAGGCCGACCGCATCAGCGAAACGGTGCTGACAGCCACCTTCGATCTTGACGGCATTGCACGGCAACGGCAGGCCTGGGGCCTGTTCCGCGACAGGCGGCCGGATCTCTACGGCACGATTGCCAGCCTCGACGGTGGCATCTGAACGGGCTTTCAGTCTGCGTCGTTGGTCGCGTCGTCTGCCTTGAAAAGCTGCAGCTGACGGCGGATCATCGCCTTGAAATCCCCTGATATGTCGATCGTCTGGTCGTTGCGGAGCATCAGCGCCAGGCGAACGGCGCCGGCCGCCATATAGAACATCAGAAAAACCGTGCGATTGTACTGCATCCGGCGCGGCGCGGGGACAAACCTTGCCGTGGCGGCTGAAAACATATCGGCATGCAGGCGAGTTTCGGCGACATCGGCGCTTTTCAGGTTGTTGTCGGCCTGGATGGCGTTCAGCAGGTCCTGGGTCGGCGGATGTTCGGATACCAGCTTGAAATAGGCGTCGAATACGGTTTCAGCCGCCGCACCGACATCCTCCCAGTTGTCGATATGGGTCAACTTATCGGCGACCAGCGCCCGGATATTCAGCGCATAACACTCGTAGAGCGTGGCGATGATGGCCGACTTGTTGGGGAAATATTGATAGACGGAGGCGATAGGACCGCCGGCATTGGTGGCGATCTCCTTCATCGTTACGGCATCCAGCCCCTTTGAGCCGATCAACTCCATGGCAACTTTCAGGATTTCGTCGAGCCGTTCGCGGCTGCGTTCCTGCTTGGGTTGTCGGCGCAGGGCAGAGCCCTCGCTTGCGTCCATTCGGCTGTGCATCGGGGGATCCTCCGGCTTGTCAGGCATTGATCGACGTGTCGACACGCCCCAACAGCCGCATCTGGCCGCACATCATAGCGACAAAATCGTCCATGACATCGCCGGACTCCTCCGGCGGAACGACCAGGGCCAGACGGATGGCATTGTTGACAAGCTGAAACATCAAAAAGACCGTCCGCCGAAATTCGTCGCGATTGACCTCGGGAATGAACCGCGCCGTGGCCTGCAAGAAAAAGTCGGCCTCGATCCGACGCTCGTTGATGTCGAGATTGGTCAACGACTTATCGGCCTGGATGGCGACCTGCAATTGCCGCAAGGCGGGGTTGGCATAAAACAAGCCATAATAGGCCCTGATCGTCTGCTCGATCGCAACGATCGCCTCGTCCAGAGTTTCAAGGCTGCTGAACCGCTGTGCCAACAAGGATCGAACCGACTGCGCATGATGCTCGAAAAGCGTGGCGATGATGGCCGACTTGTTGGGAAAATACTGGTAGACGGAAGAAAGGGGACCACCGGAGCCAGCCGCGATTTCCTTCATGGTCACGGCATCCACGCCTTTTTCCCCTAACAGGCGCATGGCGGTCTTCAGGATAGCTTCGATCCGTTCCTTCGCTCTTTCCTGCTTCGGCTTGCGCCGTAGAACCGGGCTGATTGGTGCCCGCTCACCCCTTGCCATCAGTCAGCTTTCCTTCGCCTGCCATTTCATTGTCGTCCAAGCAAAAAGTAGGTAGGGCCAGTGACGGTTAGGGCAAGGGCATCATGACAGACGGAGTGTCCTTTTTGAGCGATTTCTAATTGCATGAAGGACCTTTTCCGGCCGCGCCGACGAGGTGAACAATCATCACAATCGTTTGAAAGCCAGTCGTCCAATCTGAGACTTTTGCAGACCTGTCGCACGGATGCGACACAAACAGGAGACAACTGGCGGACAGAAGGACTGCTGCTCAGCGGATTTTGCTCAAGCCGGACAGGGCATCATCGACGATCGCTTCCAGATCCTGGTCTATGCTGACCGTCACCACTCCTGCCTCACCGCTCGGACTTTCCAGTGTCTGCAACTGGCTGGTCAACAGCGATGTCGGCATGAAGTGGCCTTCCCTGGCGCCCATTCGCTGGGCCAGAAGCTCCGGCGTGCCCTCCAGGAACACGAAGGCCGTCTGGCCGTTGCCGGCACGCCGCAGGATGTCGCGATAGGATTTTCGCAGTGCCGAGCAGGACACGACGATGGACTGACCACGCGCCAGCGCCTCGGCGAGCCGCGCACCGATCAGTTCCAGCCAAGGAAACCTGTCGTCATCGGTCAGCGGAATGCCCTTGGCCATCTTCTCGACATTGGCCGGCGGGTGAAGGCTGTCGCCTTCCAGGAACGGCGTGCCGAGGCGAAGAGCCAAGCTCGCGCCGACCGACGACTTGCCACAGCCGCTGACCCCCATCACGACAATGGCCCGGCCGGGGCCGACGTTGCGCTGTTCGTTCATGGTCATTCTCCCTTTGTCGTCCCCGCAGTGCTCATTCTTTGACCTCGCCTTTGCCACGCCGCAGCACAAAAGGCATGAAGACGGTCAGGAACAGGATACGCAGGACGTGATGGGCGCCGACATAGGTGGCATCAGCATGCATCATCACCGCCATGGCCGCCATGGTCTCCAGTCCGCCGGGCGCAAAGGCGATCACCGTGGCATTGAGCGGCAGGCCGGTCATCGAGGTCACAAAGATGGCGATGACCGCGGCGATGGCCACGACCACGACGGTAACCACGGCACCGGCGACAAAGGCCTTCTTCATCCGGCCGATCGGCACGCCGGAAAAGCGCGAACCGATCAGGCAGCCGAGCGTTACGTAGGCCGGGATCAGAAGCCATTGCGGCACGGAGCCCGACACCACGCCGCTCAGATGGGTTGCGACCGAAACGGCGACGCCGCCGAGCAGGAACGCTGCCGGCATGTTGATCCGCAGGAAGAGAAAGCCGACGCCGGCCGAGGCGGCAATCACAAGGGCAATCACCGGCGCGCTCATCGCGACGGCCGGGGCGCCAGGCGTCACGGCGACCAGATCCAGGAACTCGACGATCAGCGGCACGGTCAGCGTCAGGGCGAGAACGCGAACACTCTGGATGATGCTGATGCTGGCGATATCGCCGCCGATATCGGCGCCAAGGCTGACGATATAGCTCAGATGGCCAGGCGAAGAGGCGAGCATGGCGGTCTTGTGATCGTAGCCGAAGCCGATCTTCAGCACGAAATAGGCGGCATAGAGCAGGATGACGACCGCGACAAAAACCATGGCGAAGCTGAGCGGCCAGCTCTTGGCCGCCTCGATCACCTGCAGGGTCACCGCGGTGCCCATGGAAATGCCGACCAGCACGAAGCAGACCGTGCGCAGCCAAAGCGGGATGATGAGCTTCAGACCGGCAAGGCCGGCCAGCGTCACCACCAGTGCCGGGCCAATCAGAAAAGGTGCGGGAAACGCCAGGTAAAATGCTACCGCGGCGCCTAAGCCACCCAGCAGAACGGTCAAAATCAGGGAGCGGATTTCCGGCAGGGACATGGAGGGCTGGATCGTCTTGATGGACAGGAAACGCTGCGGGCGAAGCGGTGCCCGCACTGCCGGTTCCTTTTAGAGCAACATCCCGTCAGGTCAACATGGGCCTTCAGGCTTCAAGGATTTCCCTGTCCAAGGATTTCCGCCGCCAGCTTTTCGGCCATCATGATGACGGGAGCATTGGTATTGCCGCCGATCAGCGTCGGCATGACGGAGGCATCGATGACACGCAAGCCCTCGACGCCGTGCACCCGCAGATGCGGATCGACGACGGCCGAACTGTCGGTTCCCATCCGGCAGGTTCCGGCCGGATGATAGATCGTATCGGCGCGCTTGCGAAGCTGATCGGTCAGCGCGGCGTCGTCCAGGCCGGCGATCGGATAGAGTTCGGACTTACGGTAGGCATCGAACGCTGGCGCCTCCATGATCGAACGCATCAGCTTAACGCCGGCGAGCAGGTCCTGCATGTCGCGCGGGTCGGACAGATAGGCCGGATCGATCAACGGCGGCATCATCGGATCGGCGCTACGCAAGGTGACACGGCCGCGCGAATGGGGCCTGAGCACGCAGACATGGCAGGAATAGCCATAGCCCAGATGCAGTTTGCGGGCGTGATCATCGACCATGGCGACGACGAAATGCAGCTGGATATCCGGCCGGTCGAGTGCCGGGTCGGTTTTCAGGAATCCGCCCGATTCGGCAAAGGTCGAGCGCAGGTGGCCAGCGCCTCCGTTTCGCCACTGGCGGGCCGAGCGGGCGATATCCATGGCACCGGATGGGCCGATGCCGATCATGTCGCGGTCGGACGAGCGATAGATTGCCGTGAAATCCAGGTGATCCTGAAGGTTGGCGCCGACATCAGGCAGATCGGCTGCAACCTTGATACCATGCCGCCCCAGCTCTTCTGCCGGGCCGATGCCGGACAGCATCAGCAGCTGCGGCGACTGGAACGCGCCGGCACAGCACAGCACTTCGCGCGCCGCGAGGGCCCGGCCTTCGCTGCGGCCCTGGCGATAGGCAATGCCGGTGGCCCGTTCATTTTCCAGAAGGATCCGGGTTGCATGGGCGCCGGTCAGGATCGTCAGGTTCGGCCGGTCGACATGGTCGTGAAGATAGGCGGCCGCGGCCGAGCAGCGCTCACCTTTGCGCGGTCCCTTCCAGAACTGCGTGGTCTGGTAGAGGCCGACGCCCTCCTGGGTCTCGCCGTTGAAATCGGCGTTGTGGGCAAAGCCCCGTTGTTCGGCAGCCTGCAGGAAGGCCTGGTTGACCGGCCGAGCCCAGTCGGCATCGCAGACCTGCAAGGGGCCGTCCGCGCCGTGCTGCGGCCCGGCGCCGCGGGCATTGCCCTCCGCCTTGCGAAACCAGGGGAGCACATCGGCAAAGCTCCAGCCCGCGCAACCGGCCGCCGCCCAATCGTCATAATCGCCGGGATGGCCGCGCACATAGAGCATGGCATTGATGGCGCTGGACCCGCCCAGGCCGCGGCCGCGCGGTTGAAAACCGCGTCGCCCATGAAGGCCGGCTTGCGGCTCGGTCTCGAAGGCCCAGTTGGCGGACCGCAGATGGCCGGGCACGATGGCGGCAGCCCCTGATGGTACCCGCATCAAGAGATCTCGGCCATTGCCACCAGCCTCGAGCAGGCAGACCCGGACATCGGCATTTTCGCTCAGCCGACCGGCCAGAACGGCGCCTGCCGATCCGCCCCCGACCACCACATAATCGAACATCCCTTCCCCCCGCCCCGATATATCTGCGGCGATAGGCTGCCCGTCATTCCTCCCAGGGCATTTCCTATTCCGTTTACGTAAACGTAGCTCGATGGAGCGACAATCTCAAGAGCCAAGAAATTCAGCATCAGGGGCTGATCAGGGTTGGCGAGGTGACGGGACAAATCGACGCGACACGACACCAAAAAGCCCGCGGACAGGGTCCACGGGCTCTGAAAAAAGCGGTCTAGCTGTGACGCGTCAGGCAGCCGGCGCTGTAACCGCCGAGCCGCGTGGAACGGCGAATTCGTTGATGCCAAGCAGGAAGTTGATCTGCGGGCGGGCCTTGACCAGATCGTCGATGGAATATTCCATCAGCACGCCGAAGAAGGCGTTGAGTGCCTTGCGCAGGGCCGAGTTCAAGCCGCAGCTGTCGACCAGCGGACAATCCACCTCGCCATCGTCCTCGAAGCATTCGGCCATCGCGAAACTGTCTTCGGTGACGCGCACGACATCGAACAGGCTGATGTCGGTCGCCGGGCGACCGAGGCGCACGCCGCCATTGCGGCCCCGTACGGTTTCGACCAGTCCGGCCTTGTTCAGGGGCTGCAGAATCTTGAAAAGGAAGAGTTCCGAAACGCCATAAGCCTTTGCAATTTCAGGGATCCGGCTCAGGCCTTCATTGTTGGCCGCGCAATACATCAGCATGCGAACCGCGTAATTTGTCTGCTTCGTCAAACGCATGCTTAACTCCCTGAATCAAGTTTTATCCGTATATAATGCCTTTTGCAGTTTTGAACAATTCCAAAATAGCAAAAATACACAAGGTCGTGATAACAGCCATAGCACGCCTGCGTTGACATGCCGAACAAATATCATGATATCCTTACTCAAGTAAAAGTCACCTATTGGAATGAAGGGGGGAAGTCCCATGTCACGCATCAGGACAACGGTCGTCGGATTGGCCGCAACGACCGCATTTTTCGCAATCGGCAGCCAGGCATTTGCCGATGGCGAGGTCAATATCTACTCCTACCGCCAGCCGGAACTGATCCAGCCCGTTCTTGATGCCTTCACCAAGGAAACCGGCATTGCGACCAATGTTCTCTTCCTCGACAAGGGACTTGTGGAGCGCATCAGCGCCGAGGGCGTCAATTCGCCGGCCGACGTCATCCTGACCGTGGATATCGGACGGCTGGTCGAGGCGCGGGACGGCGGCGTCACGCAGCCGGTCAGCAACGAGATCATCAACAAGGACATCCCGGCTCATTACCGCGATCCGGCCGGCGAATGGTTCGGCCTGACGACGCGCGGCCGCGTGGTCTATGCCTCCAAGGAGCGCGTATCGGACACGGCGATCACCTATGAGGAGCTGGCCGACCCGAAATGGAAGGGCCGGATCTGCATTCGCGACGGCCAGCATTCCTACAATATCGGCCTGTTCGCCTCGATGATCGCCCATCACGGCGTCGACTACACCGAGACATGGCTGCGTGGCTTCAAGGACAATCTGGCCCGCAAGCCGGACGGCAACGACCGCAGCCAGGCCAAGGCGATCATGGCCGGCGAATGCGATATCGCGCTCGGCAATACCTATTATGTCGGTCTGATGATGACCAATGAAAAGGACCCGGAAGAAAAGGAATGGGCGGCTGCCATCAAGGTGCTGTTTCCCAATAGCGCGGACCGCGGCACCCATGTGAACATCTCCGGCATGGCGCTCGCCAAGAATGCGCCGAACAAGGACAATGCGGTGAAGTTCATGGAATTCCTGGCCTCCGGCGAGGCTCAGGAAATCTATGCGGAACAGGTCTTCGAATATCCCGTGATGCCAGGCGCCAAGACCTCCGACATCGTCACCTCGTTCGGCACCATCAAGCCCGACACCCTGTCGCTCGCCGACATCGCCGCCAACCGCAAGGCGGCCTCCGAACTAGTCGACAAGGTCGGCTTCAACGACGGCCCGACGCAGTAAGGCTTGTTCGCTTGATCCACACAACAGAATGGCGGCCGGTGGCCGCCATTGCTGTTTTCAAACCCGTGCCACGCCTGCAACGCTATTCGCCAGCCCTGCTTTTACCTATCTCCGTGGCATAATCGTCGATCGCCTTGCGGCGCTCCGGGGTGCCGGGATGGGTCGAGAGCATCGATGTGTCGCCACTGCTGCCGAGTTTCTTTTCCAGCACCGCGAAGAACCGGCCAATGGCGGCGGGATCGTGGCCAGCCTTGCTCATCAGTTCGACGGAGATGCGGTCCGCCTCGCTTTCGGCGGCGCGCGAATAGGAGAGCGACAGCAGCGCCGCGCCATTGGTCAGGATATCCTCGCCCGCCGTGCCGATATCGCCGGCAATCAGCATGATGAGGGCAGCTGTGCCGGCGGCGCGATAGATCTGGCGCAGGGAGTGATTGCGCTCGACATGGCCGATTTCATGGGCAAGCACACCGAGCACCATCTCGGTATCGCCATCGGCCAGCTCGATCAGTTCGTCGGTGATGACCAGCGTGCCGTCCGGCAGCGCGAAGGCATTGGGGCCGATGAAACCGCCGCTGCGGAAATTCAAGGTATAGCCGTCCACGCCGCGCACCGAATGTGCCGTAATCGCCTCGAAGCGCGTCCGGATATCGGCCTGCTCGTTCTCCGGCAGGCTGCTCGGCGAGAACACCGCCTTGTCGAGCGACGACAGGGTGCCGGAGGACATCATTTCGGTGGCAACCGGCGGCGTCAGGACGATCGCCACCTCGACCAGTGCCGGCACGGCATAACGATAGATCAGGCCGGCCAGCACAATGACCGCCAGGACAAAGCCGATCAGTCGCGGATGGAACTTTTCCAGCCCGTGGATCCAACCGCTGCGGTTGGCGCGATGGGTGGCGAGCCAGGCATCGACCGCGTCATTGTCGGGCGTTTCGAACAGCGAGCCATCGGCAAATCCGATGCGCCGCGGAATGCGGCCGACGCGGTCGGATATGGCAAGGTCTGCCAGATTGCCCGATGCCGCCAGTTCGCCGCCATCGTCCGTCAGCAAGACGGCCAGTTGCCGGCCCTCCCCCTCCAGCCTTGCCGCAAGGGCGCGGCTGGAGCCGGGGGGATGCCAATGGCCCGTCGCGATCACGCTGCCGTCAGAAGCCAAAGTCAAAACCCTCCATGTCGAGATATTCGGCGGTAGCCGCCGTGCCGGTCGCCTGGATCGAGGCCATGATGTCATCCAGATCGCCCATGAAGACGATGCCGGTATGTTCGACGACATAACGCTGTTCGCGCACCGCTGCCCAGGGCCGCATCAGGCCGAGCGTCAGGACCATGACGATCAGGTTCGACAGGACGATCCAGAAATAGCGGCCGCGGGAAAGATCGCTGAAAAGCGTGTGCTTGCCGTCGAGCAGCGTGGCGTTCATCACCACGTTGCGCACGCCGACACGGTAGAAGATCCCTGCCACGGCATACATGATGAAAAGGGCGATCATCGCCGCGTAGATGGTGCCGATGATGCGAAGCTGCAGCTGGGTTTCGTCCAGCATGACGTCGGGGTCGGACGCCTGATCGAAACTGTAGACCATCCAGCCGGCAAGAGCAGCAAGGACGAGGCCGACCAGTACCATCAGCGCCGGCAGGACCCAGACCCGGTAGAGCGGGCCTAGCTTCGGATCGGTCGAGAAGGCGCGATCGCCGTAGCGCAGGTTGTTCAGCATGTAGCGATAGAGCCAGCGGCTGGCGAGCGGCGCCAGGATGCCGAAGCTCAGGAAAGCCAGGATGCCGCCCAGCAGGATAGAGAGGAAGGCGCGCCAGCCAGTGCCGACGAAATCGAAACGGATATTGCGATAGCTGGTGACGCGGGCGCTGAAGCGCAGGCCGCGGGAAATGAGCCAGGGCAGCACCGCCAGCAGGATGAACGGCACGACGATGCCAAACAGCGGATAGAATGCCGCGACGATCTGGATGGTGATGAAGATGGCAAAGACGATGGCCCGGCCTATGAAGATCTGCTTACCGCGGGCGTGATAGTCGAAGGAATGGCCCGCCACGACGCTGTTACCGTAGAAATAGCGATTGCGCCGCACTTTGGCCCAAGCGGAATAAATGCCGAGCGTGACGATGGTCAGCAGGACATTGACGATCCAGATACCGAAATATTCTCGTGCATTGCCGCGGAATTCGCCGCGCTCCAGCGGATTGGCCGCTTCCATAGATGCAATCGTCATCCTTAACCCTCTCGACTCGATCTCACACCTCTCGGCCGACGGCGGGCTTTGGTCCCCACTCCAGCGCGTCGCACCGACCGGTCTTTCAACCATGGCGATGGCGCAAGCTCAAGGGCCTGCAACGCAAAACGGGCCTCTTTCGAGGCCCGCCCTGCATCGTCAGGAGGAGACGAAGATCACTTCATCGTCGGGATCGAGAATTCGGCACCATCCTTGATGCCAGAGGGCCAGCGGCTGGTGACGGTCTTGGTACGGGTCCAGAACTTGATCGAATCCGTGCCGTGCTGATTCAAATCGCCGAAGGACGAGGACTTCCAGCCGCCGAAGGAATGGTAGGCCAGCGGAACCGGGATCGGCACGTTGACGCCGACCATGCCGATATTGATGCGGCTGGTGAAGTCGCGGGCCGCATCGCCGTCGCGGGTGTAGATGGCAACGCCATTGCCGTATTCATGCTTCATCGGCAGATCAAGGGCTTCCTCGTAGTTCTTGGCGCGAACGACCGAGAGAACCGGTCCGAAGATCTCGGTCTTGTAGATGTCCATATCCGGCGTGACATTGTCGAACAGGCAGCCGCCGACGAAATAGCCGTCTTCGTAACCCTGCAGCTTGAAATCGCGGCCGTCGACCACGAGCTTGGCGCCCTCTTCGACACCTTTGTTGATCAGGCCGAGGATGCGGGCCTTGGCTTCCTTGGTGACAACAGGACCGAGATCGGCCTTGTCGTCATTATAGGGGCCGATGCGCAGGGATTCGACCATGGGCGTCAACTTTTCGATTAGGCGGTTGGCGGTCTCCTCGCCAACCGGAACGGCGACCGAAATCGCCATGCAGCGCTCGCCGGCCGAGCCGTAGCCGGCGCCAATCAGCGCTTGCGCCGCCTGGTCGAGATCGGCATCGGGCATGATAATCATGTGGTTCTTGGCGCCGCCGAAGCATTGGGCGCGCTTGCCGTTCATCGCCGCCGTGCCATAGACGTAGCGGGCGATCGGCGTGGAGCCGACGAAGGAGACGGCCGAGATATCGGGATGGCTGAGGATCGCGTCGACGGCCGACTTGTCGCCGTTGACGACGTTGAGCACGCCGGCCGGCAGACCGGCCTCGATCATCAGTTCGGCAAGCCGGATCGGCAGGGACGGATCACGCTCGGAAGGCTTCAGGATGAAGGCGTTGCCGCAGGCGATCGCCGGGGCAAACATCCACATCGGGATCATGCCGGGGAAGTTGAACGGGGTGATGCCGGCACCGATGCCGACCGGCTGGCGGATCGAATACATGTCGATGTTGGGGCCGGCGCCTTCGGTGAACTCGCTCTTGGAGAGATGCGGGATGCCGATGACGAATTCGCAGACTTCCAGACCGCGGATGACGTCGCCCTTCGAATCCTCGATGGTCTTGCCATGCTCGCGCGACAGCATTTCGGCGAGTTCATTCATGTTCTCGTTGAGCAGGGCGACGAATTTCATGAAGACGCGGGCGCGGCGCTGCGGATTGGTGGCGGCCCACTTGCCCTGGGCGGCCTTGGCATTCTGCACGGCGGCGTCGAGCTCGGCGTCGCTGGCCAGCGCCACTTCGCCCTGGATCTCGCCGGTGGCCGGGTTGAAAATCGGCTGCTTGCGGCCGGATGTGCCGGCGACCTTCTGGCCGCCGATGAAATGACCGATCTGATACATGGGGTTCCTCCTAGGTTTTTATGATCGCAGCTTTGCACTTCAATTTGCACAAATCAATCGCCTGAATTACACATCCGTTGTGCGGAAATAGAAGTCACTTCCAACACGACAGGGATCGCGATGAACTGGGACGACGTGCGGATGTTTCTGGCGGTGGCGCGCACCGGGCAGATCCTGGCGGCCTCGAAGCGGCTGGGGGTCAACCATGCGACCCTGTCGCGCCGGGTGTCCGCTCTTGAAGAATCGCTGCAGACGCGACTTCTGATCCGCCGCACCAATGGCTGCGAGCTTTCGCCGGAGGGCGAGATTTTCCTGCATGCCGCCGAGCGCATGGAAACGGAAATGCTGGCCGCCCAGTCGAGCATCGGCCGGATCGACAGCGCTGTGGCCGGCACGGTGCGGATCGGCGCGCCGGACGGATTCGGCGTCGCCTTTCTGGCCTCGAGGCTTGGCCGGCTGACGCAGCGCCATCCGGACTTGAAGATCCAGCTGGTGCCGGTGCCGCGCACCTTCTCGCTGTCGCAGCGCGAGGCCGATATCGCCATTACCATCGAGCGGCCGGAACAGGGCCGGCTGATTTCCTCCAAGCTCACCGACTACACGCTGGGGCTTTATGCGGCGCAGGCCTATCTCGACGCCGCCGGTGTGCCTGAGCGGGTCGAGGCGCTGAAGGACCACCGGCGGGTCGGTTATGTCGAGGACCTGCTCTATTCCGCCTCGCTGAATTTCACCGCCGAGGTGATGCGCAACTGGAATGCCACATTCGAGATTTCCTCGGCCACCGGCCAGACCGAGGCGGTGCGCTCGGGCGCCGGCATCGGCATCCTGCACAGCTATATCGCCCGGCAATATCCCGAACTGGTGCGGGTTTTGCCGGAGATCGCCATCCGCCGAGCCTATTGGACGACCTATCACGAAAGCGCGCGTGAACTGGTGCGGGTGCGCACCGTGGTCGACTATCTGCAGGAACGAGTGAGCGAGGAGCGGCCGATCTTTCTCTAAAAAAGCGGCGGCAGCCTCGCTCGGGGATACCGGATTCAGTTGACAAAATCGCCCTGAACCGCGCAAACCAAAGCCTTCGGCGATGCGCGCTCCAGCCCCAGCATCGCCAGCACCACCGTTGGATTTTTTGAGCAACAGGCACCCGATGACCACAGAGACCGCACTGCCCGACTTCACGATCGCGCCGAACCTTCAGCCGATGGCCGAGGACGCCCGCCTCAAGGCCTTTGAAAACCTCGGCTTCGGCACGCTGTTCACCGACCATATGGCGGTCATCCTGTGGGATGCCGACAAGGGCTGGCACTCCGCCGAAATCAAGGCGCGTGGGCCGTTTTCGATCGACCCGGCGGCGAGCGTGCTGCATTATGCCCAGGAAATCTTCGAGGGCATGAAGGCCTATCGCGCCCCGGACGACCGCATCCTGCTGTTCCGGCCGGAGGAAAACGCCCGTCGTTTTGCCAGATCCGCCGAGCGCATGGCGATGCCCGAAATTCCCGAGGCGCTGTTCTTGAAGGCTGTCGAGGAACTGGTGAAGATCGACGCGAAATGGGTGCCGGAGGGTGAGGGCAGCCTCTATCTGCGGCCGTTCATGTTCGCCAGCGAGACCTTTCTCGGCGTGCGGCCATCGCGGCAATATATCTTCTGCGTCATCGCCTCGCCGGTCGGCCCCTATTTCAAGGGCGGCGGCAAGCCGGTGACCCTGTGGGTGTCCGAGGATTTCACCCGCGCCGGCCCCGGCGGCACCGGGGCTGCCAAATGCGGCGGCAACTATGCCGGCAGCCTGCTGGCCCAGGCGGAAGCCACCAGGCGCGGTTGCGACCAGGTGGTGTTTCTCGATGCGGCCGAACACCGCTGGGTGGAGGAACTCGGCGGCATGAACGTGTTCTTCGTGATGGATGACGGCACGGTGGTGACGCCGCCGCTGTCGGGCACCATCCTGCCCGGCATCACCCGCGCCTCGATCATCAAGCTTTGCGGCGAAAACGGCCTCAACGTCGTCGAACGGCCCTATTCCTTCGACGAGTGGAAGGCGGACGCGCAAAGCGGAAAACTGCGCGAGGCCTTTGCCTGCGGCACCGCCGCCGTGATTGCCGCCATCGGCACGGTCCGCCACGCCGGCGGCGAATTCGTCATCGGCAATGCCGGCACCGGCCTGCAGACCGAAACCCTGCGCACCCAGCTGACCAGCATCCAGCGCGGCCAGGCGCCGGATGCGCATGGCTGGGTGAAGACGGTGGATCTGGGGTAAGGGGCTGGCGGGAATGGGATAAGG
>NZ_JAAXMM010000014.1 GCF_012276985.1 Agrobacterium sp. a22-2
GGTCAGAGGGCCAGCCACCTCCCCCCTCAAGGGGGAGGTGGCTGGCCCTCTGACCGCCGTAGAACAAAATAAAAGCCCGTCGAGGACGGGGAAATGTGTATCATGCGCATCCTGACCCCCTCCAGCCTCAGAGAAGCCTTGAATCTGGCAACCGAGAATGCCGGAACGTGCCGGTTTGTCGCCGGCGCAACGGCGTTGCAGCTGGAATGGGCCAAGGGTCTACCAAAGCCAGACGCCATGATCGACCTGTCTCGCCTGCAGGCTCTGCGCGGCACGGGGACATCGGGCGGCACGTTGCGCATCGGCGCGCTGTCCACACTCAACGCCCTGATCGCCAGTACACAGATTGCCACCGATCTGCCCTTGCTGCATCAGGCCCTGGAGGTCGTCGCTGGACCCGCCGTGCGCAATCTGGCAACCATCGGCGGCAATGTTGCCGGGCGGACGGGCTGTCTGCTACCGGCGCTTCTGGCGCTTGATGCCGAACTGGAGCTTGCCACGCCGGCCGGCGTGACCCGCATGCCTCTGACCGAGTGGCTGGCGCGGCTGGTGCCGGGGCCGGAAATCCTCTGTGCCATCCATTTGGTGCCGCAGGCAAGAACCGCACTGTTCACCCAGCGCAAGACCGGCCTGCTTGCCGCCTTCACACCCAGCGTCATCGGCATCGCTGCTCGCCTCGATCTCGACGGCGAGCGCATCGCCAAGGCGCGGCTTGCCGTCGGTGGCGGTGTCGTGGCACCCACAAGGCTGACCGAGGCCGAGACGCTGTTGACCGGGCAAGTGCTGAAGGCTGTCGATTGGGCAGCCCTGCACGCCTGCCTGCACAAGACGATCGTGGCACCCGGCGATGATGTCCGTAGCGGGTCCTACCGCGTCCAGGTCGCCGCCAATGCCATCGTTCGCGGCCTTGGCGGCACGCTGCCCGGTCGCCGGCCGGTACCGATGACCAGGACGCCCGCCCCGGGCGAGCCGCTTCCCGATGAAATCGAACTGTCGCACGCAAAGCTGCCGGAGCGCTGGTTTATCCGGCCGGATGTCAGGGCGAAGATTGCCGGCACCTTGCCATATCTGACCGACAAGCGGGCAGGGGACATGCTGGTCGGCCGTATCCTGCGGGCCGGCGTGCCCCATGCCAGGATCCTGTCGATCGACACATCCGAGGCCAAGGCTCTGCCCGGCGTCGTCGCTGTTGTTACTCATCGCGATATCGAGGGCGACAACGCTTTCGGCATCGTCATCCAGGACCAGCCGGCACTGTGCCACGACAAGGTGCGCCACCGCGGCGATCCGGTGGCCGCGGTCGCCGCCATCGATGCGGAGACCGCCGAGCGGGCGCTGGCGCTGATCCGCGTCGACTATGAAGCGCTGCCGCTGATTGACAGCCCCGAGACGGCCCTGGCGCCAGGCGCAGCACTCGTCCACGCCAGCGGCAACCTGCAACGGATCCTCAATTTCAGCCGTGGCGACAGCGCCGCCGGCTTTGCGAGAGCCGCGCATGTCATCGAGGACACCTATGTCACGCCGCGGCAGATGCATGGTTTTATGGAGACCGAAGGCGGCTATGCCCTGGTGGAAGCCGACGGAACGCTCTCGGTCTGCGTCGGCGGTCAGCATGGCGGCCGCGATCGGCTGCAATTGTCGCGGATCCTCGGCCTGCCGGAAGACAGGATCCGTGTGGTGACCTCGCCGACAGGCGGCGCCTTTGGCGGCAAGGACGAGTTGACCGTGCAGCCGGCGCTGGCCTTGCTGGCGCTGAAAACCGGGCGCCCGGTGCGCCTGCAGCTGTCGCGGGCCGAATCCGTGCTGGCCGGCCAGAAGCGCAATACCATGGAAATCCGTATGAAGACCGCCTGTGACGGCCAGGGGTTTCTGCTGGCCCAGGAGGTCGAGGTCCTGGCGGATGCCGGCGCCTATGCATCGCTTGGCCCGGGGGTTCTCGAAACCGCTCTCGAACACGCGACCGGTCCCTATGTCGTCCCGAACATTTCGACGCAGGGCCGGCTCGCCTATACCAATAACGGCGTCTGCGGCGCCTTTCGCGGCTTCGGCGCCAACCAGATGACCTATGCGGTCGAATGCCAGATGGACCGGCTGGCCGCCAAGGTCGGCCTCGATCCCGTCGAGATCCGGGCGCGCAACCTGCGCCTTGCCGGCTCGCCCGGTTATCTCGGCCAGACCGTCTCACCGTCGGAAAGGGTGGCCGAAATGCTTTCCGCTGCCAAGGCCTCGCCGCTCTGGCAGGCGGAGCAGGGGTTGAGCGGCGATGGCGAATGGATCATCGGCACCGGCATGGCACTGAATTACCAGGGCAATGGCCTCGGCTCCGTCGTGCCCGACCCGGCCGGCGGCCGGCTGGCGCTGACGGCGGATGGCTTCATCGAGGGCGCTTATGGGCTGGACGAGATGGGGCAGGGGTTGCTGACCCTGATCGAGGCCACGGTCTCGGCTGAACTCGGCTGCGCCCGCACCGATGTGCGGGCCACAGTCGGCGACACCAGGCTTGCGCCGGAATCCGGCTCGACGACAGCGTCGCGCGGCACCTATGTGGTCTGGGCCTCGGCAAAAATGGCGGCACCCGAATTCAGCCAGGCCATGCGCGATGCTGCCGGCCAGATCCTGCACCGCCCTCCCGACAGTCTGGTGCTGGCGCCGGGCGGCTTTGCCGAGCGCGGCAGCAATAGCGGCGAGATCCTGCTGACCTACAAGGAGCTGGCCGAAAGCCTGGAAGACACTGAGCGGCCAAGCGTCACAGTCGCCTACGAATTTCCAAAGACCGAGTATCCAAGCGCCAATGCCCGTTACATCTTCGCCTTCGGCGCAACACTTGCCCGGGTCGCCGTCAGCCGGGTGACCGGCGCGGTGCGGGTGCTCGACCTGCACCAGCATTCGGCGGCCGGTCCCGTCATGGATGTCGCGGCCTATCTCGGCCAGCTCGAAGGCGGCGCCGTGCAGGGCCTCGGCTTCACCTTGAGCGAAGACGCGCTGATGCGGGCAGGGGCCTATCTGACCACCAATCTCGACACCTACATGCTGCCCGGCATCGCCGATGCGCCCGCGTCGATGCGGGTCTTTGCGTTGGAAAGTCTCGACGAGGGCGACACGCTCGGGCCGCGCGGCTCCGGTGAACTCGGTATCGGCGCGGTAACGCCGGCCATCGCCAATGCCATCGCGTCCGCCATCGGCGTCTGGCCGGCCGTCACGCCCATTGCGCCCGAAACCCTGCTCAAGGAGATGTCGACATGATGCAGGAACCGCACCGGCTGCTGTGTCTCGACCTCATGCTGAACGGCGAGCATGTCATCGTGACTGCCGCACCGGACAAGAGACTGACCGAGATCTTGCGCGACCAAAGGGAACAGACCGCCACCAAGCTGGCCTGTGGCATCGGGCGCTGCGGCGCCTGCACGGTGCTGATGAACGGCCAACCGGTCAATGCCTGCCTGGTCATGGCGTGGCAGCTCGACGGCGCCACCGTCGTCACGGCCGAAGGCCTCGATGCTCTGCCGGAAGCGATCATCGTCCGCGAAGCGCTGGCCGAAGAAAATGCCTTTCAATGCGGCTATTGCGCGCCGGGTTTTTCGGTGATGCTGACGGCACTGCTGATCGCCAATCCCGATGCCGATGAGGCCGACATCCGCGTCGGGCTGGAGGGCAATCTCTGCCGCTGCACGGGCTATCACTCGATCATCCGCGGCGCGCTTCTGGCCGCCGAAACTCTGCGCCGGCGCCGTGCCGCTGACGCTTCCGGAGACTGACATGACGCTTGCCATCACAACGCCGCAGCCAAAGACCGAAGGCGCCAGGGCCTTCCTTGCCAAGGCCCGCAAGCAGATCCTGATCGACGGCCAATGGCGCGATGCCGGAACGGGCAGCACATTCGAGACCCTTGATCCGGCGTCCGGCCAGATGCTGGCGCTGCTGGCCGAAGGCACGGCGGACGACGTGGATGCCGCGGTTGCCAGTGCCCGCCAGGCCATGACCAGCCCTGAATGGCGCGGCCTGACGCCATCGGCCCGCGGCAAGCTTCTGTGGAAGATCGCCGACTTGATCGACGCCCATGTCGAGGAACTGGCGGAACTCGAAACCCTCGACCAGGGCAAGAGCTACAAGACCGGCCGCTTCGGCGAGATCCCGGCTTCGGCCGAACAGTTCCGCTATTTTGCCGGCTTCTGCACAAAAATCCTCGGCACGACCATTCCCACATCGATATCCTACCAGCCGGCCGGCAAGCAGATTTTTGCCTATACGACCCGCGAGCCGATCGGCGTCGTAGCAGCGATCACGCCGTGGAATTCGCCCATGCTGATGGCGGCGATGAAGCTGGCGCCGGCATTAGCCGCCGGCTGCACGGTCGTGCTGAAACCCGCTGAGGAAACCTCGCTGACGGCGCTTCGCCTCGGCGAACTGATGCTGGAAGCCGGCCTGCCAAAAGGCGTTGTCAATATCGTCACGGGTTTCGGCGAGGTCGTCGGAGCCGCGCTCACCGCCCATCCCGATGTCGACAAGGTCGCCTTTACCGGCTCCACCGAGGTGGGTAAGATGATCGTCGGAGCGGCGCAGGGCAATCTCAAAAAGCTGACGCTGGAACTCGGCGGCAAATCGCCGGCCATCATCCTGCCCGATGCCGACATGGCATTGGCCATTCCCGGCGTGGCGCGGGGTATTTTTTCCAATTCCGGCCAGGTCTGCGTGGCTGGCTCCCGTGTCTATGCCCATACTTCGGTCTATAACCAGGTGGTCGAGGGGCTATCGAAGGCGGCGTCGGCCCTGACCCTCGGCCACGGCCTTGATCCCGCAACCGATCTCGGACCGCTGGTCAACCGCAAGCAGGCCGACCGTGTCGCCGGTTTCATCCGCGACGGACGCGCAGACGGTGCGGAGATTGCCGCCGGAGGCCGCCAGGATGGCGAATTCGGCACCTTCTTCGAGCCGACCGTCGTCACATCGGTCAGGCCCGACATGCGGCTGATGCGCGAGGAGATTTTTGGGCCCGTGGTCGCCGTCACGCCTTTCGACGATCCGACGGAAGCGATCACCTTTGCCAATGATAGCCCCTATGGCCTTGCCGGCAGCGTGTGGACGCAGGATCTGTCCAGCGCGCACCGGCTGGCCGCCAGCGTCAAGGCCGGCACGATCTGGATCAACTGCCATTCCTATTTCTCGCCGGAACTGCCCAAGGGCGGCCACAAGCAATCCGGCTGGGGTTATGAGAACGGCGCGCCGGGGCTCGACAATTACCTGGAGACCAAGACGGTCTGCGCGGTGATCTGAGTACCTTGTCAGGCACAGCCGCTTCTCTATAATCGGTGCGCGGGGACGACTCCGCCACCTATTCATTCATCCGGGACGACCCGATCCTATCGGAGACCATCATGCCCTGGATCTTCCTCGTCGCCGCCGGACTGCTTGAAATCGTCTGGGCCTTTGCGCTCAAGCAGTCCGACGGGTTCACGCGCCTCGTGCCGTCGGCCATCACCGTGGTCGCCATGCTCGGCAGCATCGTCCTGCTGGCGCTGGCCATGCGCTCGCTGCCGCTCGGCACTTCCTACATGATCTGGACCGGCATCGGCGCCGTCGGCGCCTTCGCGGTCGGCATCGTCATGCTCGGCGAACCCGTGACCCCCATGCGCCTCACCGCCGCAACGCTGATCGTCGCCGGCCTGGTGATGATGAAACTGTCGACCACGGCATAGGCCGCCGAGTATGGCACAGCCGGGACGCGCCCGAAATTCGGCGATATGGATGTGAGTTCCATAATAAATCTTATGCGATTAAGCCATGTAGCCGCAAAGTTAAAGTGTCCTGTTTCTGCAAAGTAAGAATGTCACACTCCCCGACGCTGAGCGACGTCTGGGAGAGAAGCGGCCGGGTGCAGAAACAATCGCGGCTTTCATGCGCGTTCTCCTTGAATGGTACCGAGGCCCACCTTCGCCAGATAGTCGTCGAGTGAAGCCTTGTCTTCCTTGCCGAAAATCGCCGCGACATAACCGTCCGGCCGAACTAGGACGCGGTCTCCCGCGATCAGGCTATAGGCCGACTGAACATGGCCGCCATCATCGACGATGTCGCCCGTTGGGCCAACCCGATAGATGTGCAGGCCTCGGCGCGGTGGGATCGCGCCGTCATCTTCGTAGGCCAGCAGGCTCCAATGCGGCCCCTTGAATAGTTCGAAGAGGCGCGAGGCTTGGCCCGCAGCGCCTCGGACCGGCGCATCGGGTGCGCGGCTGCCCGCCATCAGCCCGACCGGGCGTTCCGGCGTTTGGACCGCGAGGGAAGATCCGGGATAACCGATATCCAGCTGATGGACATCGCGTCCGCGCCGCAAGACCGACTGCTTGGCCTCGTCAAGCAGCTTGGTGGCCAATCCCAACATGGCTTGAGCGACGGGACGCCGTTCCTCCTCATAGGTATCGAGCAGGCTGTCAGCAGCGCCGGCAAGCACGGCGCCCAATTTCCAGCCGAGGTTGTAGGCGTCCTGCACACTTGTATTGAGACCTTGGCCACCCGTCGGCGGATGGGTGTGGGCCGCGTCGCCGATCAGGAAAATGCGCCCGACGCGGTAGCTATCGGCGAGCCGGGCATTCATCTGATAGGCCGAAGCCCAGGACACGGACGTCGCAACAATATCCGCTCTGCCGGACCTTGCCGCGATGAGGGCCGTCAGCCCTTCGGCCGAAAGATCGATGTCGCCTTCGAAAGGAATGGGGCCCTGCACCTGAAACAGGTCGGTTCCAGCCAGCGGGCAAAGCATGATCTGCCGCTGCATGTCCTTCTCGCCGAAACGGTGCCATACGTCACGGGACAGACCCGGAACCGTGACGTCCGCAACGATGGCGCGCACGCCGAGCGTCTTGCCCGGGAAGCCGACGCCAAGCGCGTGGCGGACAAAACTGCGGCCGCCATCGGCGCCGACCAGCCAGCGCACGCGAAGACTTTCCTCTCCCCTGCCGTCGACGATCCGTGCCGTTACACCGCTTGCGTCCTGCTCGAAGCCGATGAGCTCGCAGCCGAACTCAGCCTGATATCCGAGTTCGGCGAGGCGTTCGCGAAGGACACTTTCGGTCAGAAACTGCGGCACCATCAGAGCGAGATGATAAGGCTCTTGTGCTGTAGGCTCCTGGTGTTCGCCAAATTCGGCATCGATGAAGCTGCCGTCGTCCTGATAGTTGCGCAGCTTCGGATAAAGGCCACCAACTGCGACGACCTTGTCGAGAATTCCGAGGTCCGCGAAGACTTCCTGCGTCCGTGGCTGAATGCCCTTGCCGCGCGAGCCGTGGAACGGTTGCTCCATCTTCTCGATCAATCGGAAGGACACGCCGCGCCGTGCAAGATCGATAGCCAATGTCAGGCCCGCCGCGCCTGCTCCGCAGATGAGAACGTCAGTTGCGAAATGATTTGTCATCGTCACCTCCATATGTGTAATATGCACATAACAGGAGATTGGTGATGACGTCAAATAAAAACGTGCATAATGCACATATTTCCCTGCTGCTGCGCGACCTGCATGGCGCGCTGCTCGATATCGTCAGCGTGATGAACCGCCCACAGCGCGACGAGGCGATGGTCAGGGAAGCCGGAATACCGCTCGACCGCGCGCTGTTCCCGCTGCTGGTGATGATCGAGCGGCTGGGGCCGATCGGCATCATCGAGCTGGCGGATCGCGTCGGACGTGATTACACAACGGTCAGTCGCCAGGTCACCAAGCTCGAAAGTCTGGGACTGGCTGACCGCAAGGAGAACCCTTCCGACCGCCGATCGAGACAGGCCGTCATCACTCCCGCCGGCAAGGTCATGACTGAGCGGGTCGATGCGGCGCGCGACAGGATCGGCCGGGCAATCTTTAGCACATGGGAAGAGGAGGACGTTGCCAGCCTCGTGCGCCTGATGCGCCGGTTGGCGGATTCCATGAATGTCGAACCAGAGGACGGCCCTGACGGGTCCTGACACAAGACCATCTTGCGATCACCTCGGGAGTCCCGCCCTCGCGGTCTGAGACAGATCGAAAACTATCGGGCCGCCAGGTCCTGCAGGCCACGCGGCAGCGTGTTCATCGGCTCGACGCCGGTTGCCGTTACCAGGAACTGGTCCTCGATCATCAGGGCGCCCAACCCTTGCCCGTAGAACGGCGCCTCCAGCGCCACGACCATGTCGGCCTCGATGATTTCGCCATTGCCGGCGGAGAAGAACGGCCATTCCTCAATTCCGACGCCGCCGCCGACCGAGTGGCCGAAATGGCCGCGATAATATTCGCCAAAACCGTCCTGACGCATCGAGGCCAACATGGCGGCATGCACGGCGCCGAAGCTATTGCCCGGAACGATCTGTTTCAGGCCGGCTGCGAAGGCGTTTTCCAGGGCGCCAAAGATGCGTCCGGCCAGCGGCGCTGGCGTCCCGAAACTGAACGTGCGGGCGCCGTCTGACGAATAGCCGTCCACCAGTGTGCCGACATCGGCCTTGATCAAAGCACCTTGCGTGACCTTGGCTGCCATGTCGGAAAGATCCGGGCCGACCGAGATGAAATCCCAATGGCCGCTCAGGGAAAATCCGCCGGCCATGGCCGCATCCGCAGCCCCCGATTTCCATGCTGCCGACAGATCACCGAGCGGCACGCCTGGCCGAACGGTCTCAGCCATGCGCACAAGCCCCGCTTCGGCCGCTATCGCCGCGCGGCGCAGCAGCCCGATCTCGCGCTGTGATTTCACCGCCCTCAGCCGCCTTAGGATCTCAGACCCGTCGACCCAGCGGACCTCCGGCAGGACGCGCTTCAGGATAGCAAAATCGGCGGCCGGCATGAATTCGAGGTCGATCCCGATAGAGGCGTGCTGCAGGTGGCGCTCCACCAGAAGGTCACCAAGAAGCGCAAAACACTGCTCCAGGTCGAAGGTCTCGGGCCGCGGACCCTGCAGGTGCTGGGCACGATAGGCCGCATCCACCTCAACCGGACCCGCCATCACCTGCCCGCCCAGCGCCCCGAGGTCGACCATGTCGATCCAGATGCGATGCGTCCGCAGATCGACATCGGGGGCCATGCTCCGGATGTGGCCCGCCGCATGATCGCTGGCGATTGCTGCCAGGGGCGCGCCCTCGTCTACTGGAACCAGCGCGATGGCCGACCCTGCCCTGCCCCACATGGTGGCGACGCCCGCCGGTGCGCCGATCGCGTAGCGGAATGCCTCCGGCTGGAACAGCACCAGCGCATCCAGACCGGCCTCGGCCATCAGGCGGCTGGCGCGGCAACGATCGATATCGGACATTGCAGACCTCGCGTTCGGGACAGCGGTCGGGAATGCCGCCGGATCTCGTCCGGACTATCGTTTAATCGTGCAACGCTGCGAACGCCAGTCCGCGCAGCAGCGCGGCGACGTTTGGTGGATTGACCGGATTTCTAATGCAAGCCGCCGACCCCCAAGAGGGCTTCGACGGTCTGCTTGTCGGACGAAAGTTCCTTCGGCGTACCGTTCCAGGCTACCCGGCCGCGTTCCATGATGATGACGTGATCGGCGAAATCGAGCGCGCTCTGGATGCGTTGCTCCACCAGCAGAATGGTCATGCCGCCGGTCTGCGCCAGGCGCGAAAAGGCGGCCATCAGTTCCTCGCAGATAACCGGCGCCAGGCCTTCAAGCGGCTCGTCGAGCAGCAGCACGGTCGGCTGGCCGAGAATGGTGCGCGCGGTTGACAGCATCTGCTGTTCTCCGCCCGACAGCTGCGAACCGAGATTGCGGCGCCGCTCGGCAAGCCGCGGAAACATCGCATAGGCCTCGCTGAGCGCCTCCTTCGGCCGGCCCTTCAGCCCGACGAACAGATTTTCCTCCACCGTCAGCGTCGAAAAGACATCGCGGGTCTGCGGCACATAGCCGAGACCGGCAATGGCGCGGGCCGCACTTGGCAAAGCGGTAATGTCGCGCTCGCCGAGCCGGATCTCGCCGCCATAGCGCTTGGTCTGGCCAGCCAGCGTCGCCAGCAGGCTGGTCTTGCCCATGCCGTTGCGGCCAAGCACGGCCAGTCTCGACCCGGCGGGTGCTGAAAACGAGACGTCCTCGATCACCCGTGTCGGGCCATAGCCGGAGCTTAAGTTGCGGATTTCAAGCGACGCTGCCGGCATTGGCATAGCTCCCCAGATAGGCTTCCCGCACGCGGGCATCCTTGGTAACATCGGCCGGCGACCCGTCGAAGATGACCGTGCCGGCGGCCAGAACCACGACGCGCTTGGCGAAGCGGAAAACAAGGTCCATGTCGTGCTCGATCATCAGCACGGCGAGATCGGACGGCAGCTTGGCCAGCGCCTGCTCGATGCGGCCCGTATCGCTCTGCGGCACGCCGGCGGCCGGCTCGTCGAGCAGCAGCACCTTGGGCTTCAGCGCCAGTGCCAGGGCGATTTCCAGCAGGCGCTGCTGGCCATAGGCGATCTCGCTGACCTTGGAGTGTGCCAGCGCCGTCAGCCCCAGCGTCTCGAGAATGTCATTGGTCTCGTCCATGACCTCAGGCATGCCGGCATAGCTGCCCAGCATGCGGCCGGATTTGCCCTGACGCTGCAGGATGGCCAGCGCCACATGCTCTTCCGGCGTCATGTCGTAGAACAGCCGCGTCACCTGGAAGGAGCGCACCAGGCCGCGCCGCACCCGCTGCATGGCATTGAGCGCGGTGACGTCCTCGCCGGCCAGCCGCACGCTGCCCGAGGACGGCTTCAGGTTACCGGTCACCAGATTGACGAAGGTCGTCTTGCCAGCGCCGTTCGGACCGATCAGCGCGATCCGGTCGCCCTTGGCCATGGAGATCGACACGTCGTTGGTGACCACAAGACCACCGAAATTGCGGCGCAGCTGGTCGACTTCGAAGACGGGGCTCATCGGCGACGCTCCTTCAGGCGGCTTAACAGCAGGGCGGCCGAGCCGTAGAGCCCGCGCGGCGCAAACAGCACCACGGCAATCAGCAGGGCGCCGACCATGGTCAGCCAATGGAACGGATTGGCGGCCGAGACCAGATCCTCAAACCACATGAACGACACCGTACCGATCAGCGCGCCGAACAGCGAGCCCGTGCCGCCGAGCACCAGCATGACAAGCGCTTCGGCCGAAAGCGTGAAGCTCAGGCTGTCGAGGCCGACGACCTGGGTCGAGATGGCATTGAGCGCACCGCCGACGCCGGCCACCATGCCGGAGATCACGTACATTTTAAGGAGGGTCGAGTTCACCGATGCGCCCATGGCGTGCACGCGGATTGGATCTTCCTTGATGCCGCGACAGAGCATGCCGAAGGGCGAGCGCACCACAAGGCGCAGCAGGACAAAGATCACCACCAGAAGCACGACGCCATAGATATAGGCGGTGCGGCCCCAGAGATCGAATTCGAAGATGCCGAGCAAGGCATCGGGCATGATATCGGCCAGGCCATCGCTGCCGCCGGTCCAGGCCGACGCCTTGTTGGCCGCTTCATGAAAGAGATGAATGACGGCGATCGACAGGACAAGTTGCGACAGGCCGTGAGCCCTAAGGATGATGGCGCCGGAAACAAGACCGGCAAGTGCGCCGGCCGCAGCACCAATCAACGTCATGGTCACCGGCTCGGTAATGCCGAAATGGGCCGCGGCAATGCCGGCGCCGTAGGCTCCGGCCCCGAACAGGGCGGCATGGCCAAGCGTCGCAACGCCGCAATAGCCGGTGACCAGGTCGATCGACAGCACCAGCAGCGCGGTGCCGATGATGCGGGTCAGCAGCGCCAGGTTGCTGGGAAACAGGACATAGCCGATAATGGCGACCACGATGATCGCCGCCACGCCGGCAAGGCCGTTCCAATACGGGGTCTTGCGGGATGCGCCAGCGGAAGAACTGCTGTCATTCATGAGAACCGCCATTTTCACTTGAGCCTTCCGGCAAGACCGCGCGGGAACAGGGTGACGATGACGATCACGGCGAGATAGAAGAAGAATTCGCCATATTCCGGCGCGAGATAACGCCCTGTCGTGTCGATGCCGCCGAGCAGCAGGCAGGCGGCGAGCGCCCCGGGTATGGACCCTGCCCCGCCGACCGACACCACCACCAGGAAGGTCACCATGTAGCGCAGCGCGTAATAGGGCTCGACCGGCAGAAGCTCGGCGCCGACCACGCCGCCAAAGGCGGCCAGACCAACCGCCACGGCAAAACTAACGGCATAGACCACTTCCGTGCGCACGCCGAGGGCGGCCGCCATGGCGGCATTGTCGACCGAGGCACGCAGCTTGACGCCGAACGCCGTGCGCTCGATCAGGAACCACAGTCCACCGGCGACCACAAGGCCGCAGACGATCGCGAAGATCCGATGGGCGGCGATCGAGCGGAAGCCGAGATCGACCGAGCCGCGCAATTGATCGGGAAGCGGAATGGTCTTGAGCGTCGGCCCGAAGACGAAATTGGCAATGCCGATCACGCAGAAGGTGATGCCGATGGTCATCAGCACCTGCGTCAATTGCGGCGATCCGTAGATCCGGCGATAGAGAAGACGCTCGATCGGGATGGCGATCAGCACCGTGCCGAACACTGCGACCAGAACGGCGCCGGCATAGCCGATGCCCAGATTCTGCGCCGCATAGGAAGCGAGATAGCCGCCGATCATGGCAAAGGCGCCGTGCGCCAGGTTGACGACGCGCATCAGCCCCATGGTCACCGAAAGGCCGATCGAGATGACGAACAGCACCATGCCATAGGCGAGAGCGTCGACGGCAATGCTGAACATGGTCTGCATGTCTAAAGGTCCTGTCTTGCAGCGAAGGCCAGCCTTCGTTGGAAACAGTCCGGCGAAGATCCACCCGCCGGACCGCAGATCTCAAAAGCGAGGCCTGATCACTTCACGGCCGCAAGGCCCGGATCACCCTGCTTTTCGAAGGTCTGGATTTCCTTGTTGTAATATTTGCCGTCATCGGTCTTGGCCACTTCACGCAAGTAGATGTTCTGGGTGATGTGACGGCTTTCCGGATCGATGCTGACCGGACCGCGCGGGCTGATCCAGGATAGGCCCTTGACCGCCTCGACCGCCTTTTCCGCATCCTGCTCGCCGCCGGTCGCTTCGATCATCTTGTAGATCACATGCATGCCGTCGAAAGCGCCGACCGAGGGGAAGGACAGTTCGGCCGGGTTGCCGATCGCCTTGCTGGCCGCCTCGACGAACACCTTGTTTTCCGCAGAATCGTGCGAAACGGCATAGTGGAAGGTGGTCTGCATGCCGAGTGCGCTTTCGCCGAGCGCCGGCAGATCGGATTCCTGCGTCAGGTCGCCGGGCGCAAACAGCTGGATACCGCCGGACTTCAGGTCGTTTTCGCTGAAGGCCTTGACGAAGCCGAGCGTGGTCGGGCCGGACGGCAGGAAGGCGAAGACGCCTTCCGCGCCGGAATCCTTGATGCGTTGCATGATCGGGCTGAAATCATTGGTGGCAAGCGGCATGCGTATCGCTTCGACGACCGAGCCGCCGAGGCCTTCGAAACCGGCCTTGAAGGCATTTTCCGCGTCAACGCCCGGACCGTAGTCGCTGACCACCGAGATGACCTTCTTGATGCCCTTGTCGAACGCCACCTTGGCGATCGGCGTCGAGGTCTGCCAGGTGGTGAACGAGGTGCGCACCACCAGCGGGCTCTTGGTGACAATCGCCGAAGTTGCGGCATTCATTACCACCATCGGCACATTCGCCTGCTTCAAAAGCGGCGTGACGGCCATGGCGTCGGGGGTGAAATAGAAGCCGGCGAGATATTGCACGCCTTCCTTGATCACCAGTTCCTGCGCCAGCGCCTTGGATTGCGCCGGATCGGCCTGCGGCACGTCGCGGTAGATGATCTCGACCGTGTCGTCGCCGACCGTCGCGCCGTTCAGCGCCATGTAGGCGTCAATGCCGGCCTTGAAATTCTTGCCCTGCAACGAGAAAGGACCGGAGAAAGGACCGACAACCCCGACCTTGATGGTGTCGGCATAAGCCGTGCTGCTCAATAGCATTGCCGCAATCGCGGCGGTCATAAACCGTCTCATCGAAAACTCCTCCCGTGGACCGGCACTTCGCGTTTTGCGTCCTCACGCCGGCAGAAAATACCACTCTATTGGATTAGGCACAGGAAGCGACAATGTATAATAAAAAATGCGTCCGAAATCATATCGGATTCGTTATGGATTGGCGACGATCTCTGTCGTTATCATGACACAATGAAGAGCAATTTGAAACACACATGCGGTGCATGAAGCGTGTCGGCGCCACTGCACCGTCGGTACCGACATTTCAGCCAAACCGTGTTCAGGACCATCAGGACATGACAGCCTTTCCTACCTTTCTCGGCCTTCCCTATCGCCTTGCCGATGGGCGCATGCCCCGCGCGGTCATCTTCGGGGCCGGTCACGGCAGCACTTATCCCGGCCAGGACAGCAGCAGCCATGCCGTGGCCGCTAACGCCATCCGCGCTGCGAGCCAGGAGGATGCTGGACTCGTCGAGCACTGGGATTTCGATCTCGGCGGCCCGCTGTTCGATGGCCAACCCGTCTCCTGCATCGACGCCGGCGACCTCCCGACTGCCCTGCACGACAATGCCGGCAACCGGGCCTTGATCGAGGCGAAGACGCGCGAGGTCCTGGCCTTGACAGCCGTACCGATCCTGCTTGGCGGCGATTGCTCCGTGACCTTTCCCTTCATTGCCGGATTTTCCGATCACGGGCCTGTCTGGATCCTGCAGATCGACGCCCATATCGACTGGCGCGACGAGGTCCATGGGGAGCGCTACGGCTATTCAAGCCCGATGCGCCGGGCGAGCGAGATGCCGCATGTCGCCGGCATGGTGCAGGTCGGGATGCGCAGTGTCGGCAGTGCCGGCCTCGCCGAAATCGAGGCGGCGCGGCACTATGGCAGCCATTTGGTGACCGCCCGCGAGGTTCATGCCCAGGGCGCAGAAGCCGCTCTCCGGCATATTCCGCAAGGCGCCCGAGTTGTCGTCACGCTCGACTGTGATGGCCTTGATCCCAGCATCATGCCGGGCGTGGCGGCACGCACGCCGGGCGGTCTTACCTATACGCAGGTGATCGACCTGATCGCCGGCATCGGCAAACGAGGCCGTATCGCAGGCTTCGACCTGGTTGAGCTCTACCCACCTTCAGACATTGACGGCCTGTCGGCGCTGACTGCATCCCGTCTTCTCGTCAACGTGATCGGCACCATTGTCCGGCAGGTGTGAAACCCAAGAGCTTAGCGCCGGGCGGCCGTGGATGCGACACGTTTCCAACAGTCAAGGCAGGTCACTCGGCCTTCTTGCGAGCATTCAGGGCTGCCTCCAGCTCATGGGCAAGCTCCAGCAGACGGGGCGGGACAGGCTCCGCTTCAATATCCTTAAGCAACGGATCCAGCTTCGCTCTGATCACCTTGGTAAGGGTACGATTGCTGCCGCTTTTGGTTTCTTCGCTCATCCTCGACCTTCCGCCTTTCCGCAGCCGCGTAGCGCGCCCCGCGTTGAGGAACCCGGCCCCTTCTAACGGAGACCGTAGGTTTTCAGAAGCAAAAATACGTCGGCTTTGTCGAAACGGATCAAAGGATAGCGGACTCTCCCCGCAGGTCCGACATGGTTGCCCTCGCTCTAAAGCTTGCCGCGCGACATATCCATGCCATGGATGGACGCCGGGATGATCGGACGCTGTCCGCCTCGATCGGCAAGCGGAAGTGCCGGTTCGGCCGGCGGGACGACTTGCTGCACCGGGTTTACCACCGGCGACTGGTCCTCGTCGGATGTTGCTTGCCCGAAAAGGCCCTTCCAGAATTTTCGAAGTTTGTTCATGATTCCCTCTCCTCTGTCTTGCTGCGTTCGGTGCCATTGGCCACAGGCACCGCGCAAAGCATGGTCGGCTCAGGAGGCCGAGCTGCGCGGCTGTTCAGGTGCCTGCGGCGCTTGCCTCAGGAGCGTCTTATAGAGGTCCGCATACTGGCCAGCGCTGCGCGCCCACGAATAGTCGGCGCGCATACCCTGCAATTGCAGCCGGCGCCAATCCTTCGGCACGCCATAGGCTTCAAGTGCCCGGCGAAGCGCATCGCGCAACGCAGGCGGCGTGACCGGATGAAACTGAAATCCGGTGGCGGCACGAGCCGACATGGCCGCATCATTGGCATCGATAATCGTTTCGGATAGCCCGCCGGTGCGCGACACAACCGGCACGCAGCCGTATCGCAGCGCATAAAGCTGCGTCAGGCCGCAGGGCTCGAAGCGCGACGGCTGGATGATCGCATCGGCGCCGCCGTGAATCATATGCGCGGTCTCCTCGTCATAGCCGATCTCGACCGCCATGCGGCCCGGAAATCGGCCCGCCACATTCAGCAGGGCCTGTTCGATGTCGCGGTCGCCCTGCCCCAGCACGATCAGCTTGCCCCCACCGGCCATGATCTCGTCGGCGGTCTCGGCCAGCATGTCCATGCCCTTTTGCCAGGTCAGCCGGCTGATGGCCGCAAACAACGGTCCGTCGTCCGTCTCCAGTCCGAAGCGACTCAGCAGGTGCTGCTTGTTCGGCCGTTTCCAGCCAAGGGTCTTCAGATCGTAAGGGGCGACCAGATAGGGATCGCGGGACGGATCCCAGATCTCCTGGTCGATACCGTTGACGATGCCGCGCAGCCGGTCCATCCGCTCGCTCAGCACCCCCTCAAGCCCCATGCCGAAGCGCGAACTCAGAATTTCGCGGGCATAGGTCGGGCTGACGGCGGTGATGGAGTCGGCCGTCAGCAGCCCGCCCTTGAGGAAGCTGATGTCGCCATAGTATTCGAGCCCATCCATGGCATAGGCGCCGGGCGGCAGGCCGATCGCCCCCAGCAGCGACGAGGAAAACTGACCCTGGAAGGCCAGATTGTGGATGGTCAGCACCACCGGTGTCGTCGAGCCCATTTCCCGCATATAGACCGAGGTCAGCGCCGTTTGCCAGTCATGGGTATGCACCACGTCAGGCTTCCAGCCCGGCAGCGCGCCCTCGCAGATTTCGGCTGCCGCCAGGGAGAGAACGGCAAAACGCTTCCAGTTGTCGGCGTGATCGCGACCCTGGTCATCGATATACGGACCACCCGGCCGATCGTAGAGCTGTGGCGCATCCAGCACAAACAGATCAAGGCCTTGGGTTTCCAGCGCATGGAGGGCCGCCGGCTCGCCCAGCAGATCATCGAACACGAGAAGCGGCGGCCGGTTTTTCAGAAGCGGACGAATTTGGCTATAGCCCGGCACGAGGGTGCGGATCCGCACGCCATGGCCCTCAAGTGCCCTTGGCAAGGCACCGGTGACGTCGGCAAGGCCGCCCGTCTTGATCAACGGATAGATTTCGGACGTCACGGACAGCACGGTGATCGGCGTTGGCCTTGCGGCTTGCTCGACGCTGCGGTTCGAAAGAAAGGAAACGCCGTGGTGGCGATCATCGAGGCACAAAGCGCTGTCCATTTTCGTCATTCCTTCCTGGGTCGTTTCATCTTTACCAACGGCGGTTGTGGCGACGTGCTTGGTGAGGGCTGCGGTATGTCGGCCTGCTCAGCTTCGGCGGCCGCAGCAACGCGCCGACGTGTGCCAGCCTTGGTCTTTCGCGCCGCTTCGGCCATGGCCAAATATTCCTGACGGGCCGTCTCCCAGTGCTCCGCATCGCGACCGTGAGGCCGACCCTCTTCTTCCCACAGGGCGTAGGCCCGCTTCTCGATCCATTCTGCGTCCGATTGGTTCATGGCATCTTCCCCGTTTGGCAGGTACTCAACGCCGTTTCTGCCAAAACTGTTCCAGGCCTCCATGCCGTTTTTTGCAGCGCGGTGGGCCAAGGGCAGCGCGGAGAGTTTCGCCGCCAGCGCAGACCGCTGCCAGCCCGATGACAGGGAACAAATTCGGGGACCGGAACGTTTGATATCCACACAATAAAAAGGAGCACCGTCATGCAGCTTATCGGTACACAGGTTCACGCCGAACAAGGTGGCAAGCGCGGGTTTACGGTCGAATTCGTCGGCGACGGAGGCGAAGTGATCTCGGTCCAGCTGCCGGCCCGCGAGGGCAGCGACCTCAACCGGCAGAACGCGCTCGAAAAGGCCCGCGCCCTGATGCGAGAAGTCGCCGATCGCGATCTGACCGGCGTCGTCGATCTGGAAGCGCATCCCAGCGCGCGGCAGTCCCGTGACGAAGACGAAATGGAAAGCCAGCTTGATGAAGGGCTGGAGGATACGTTTCCAGCCAGCGATCCGGTCTCTGTCACTTCATCGACCACGGCCGGGGGCATGCGCGGGTCTGTCGCCAAGCATTAAGCCGACCTTACACAACCAGAAGGAGAGATGACGATGCAGCCAGCTCCTCATGTTCCACACAAGTCCGCCGTCGGACATCCGGCCGCGGAGGCCCTTTTCGCGGATCGAACGGTGGCGGGACAGCTAATAGCTTCGATGATGACGGCGGACGATCTCGACCAGCCGATCGTCCTTGGCGTGCCACGGGGCGGCGTGCCCGTCGCCATCGAGGTCGCCAAACAGCTTGGTGCGCCGCTCGATCTGCTGATCGTGCGCCGTATTGCCGCTCCAGGCCAGCCGGATATGGGCATCGGCGCCGTGGTCTACGGTCGGGAACCGCACACCGTGCTGGATGACGATCGGGTCGCGCAATTCACTATTCCCCCAGGCTATCTGGAGGATGAACGGCAGCGTCAGCTGGCAGAAGCCGAGCGACGCTGGCGAATGTATCGCGGTACGGCACCGGCGATCGACCTCAAGGGCCGCAACGTGGTCCTGGTCGACGACGGTGTGACGACCGGCATTACACTACGGGCCGCAATTGTCGCAATCCGCAAGGCCAGCCCGAAATCCATCCATCTCGTCGTGCCGGTTGCCTCGGCCAAGGCCGTTGCGCTTCTGCGACCGAAAGTCGATGGACTGACCGCGCTCCACATTTTGGAAACCGCCTCGAAGGTCTCCGACTTCTATGATGCCGCGGACGTACTGGACGACGAAGCGGTCAACCGGATGTTGAACAGGGCGGCCGTTCTGCTGAACTGATAATCCTGCCCTCCCCTGTGGTCCGGCTGTCGAGGCCGACGGCAATCTCCGGCCATGTGACCCGTCGCCATGGAACAAAATCCGCGTCCAGGGGTTCCGAAAGCCTTGGAGATGACAGGCCGGACCATCGGGGCCTGCTGTATGCGCGCGTCCTTCACGCTCCGAAGCGAGGTCGGAGTTTGAGGAGGAGCGTGCCATGGGAGGGCGAGCCGATGATCCATCGGCTCGCCCTTTTCCTTGAAACCATCGTGTCTGGATGGCCACGCCACGGCCACCGGTTGCATTCCCACCGATCCGGGATTATCCTGTCGGACATGACTATGGGTCACGTCTGTATAGCGTTTGACGAACACACCCTCCGGACAGCATGGGAGAATGGCATGTCTGAAGGCAGTTTCAGCGCAGGGACAGGCTTCCTGTCGCCGGAAGATCTGGCGTTTCTCGAAAACGTCGTCATTGCCGTTTGCGGCGAAAGCGCCGCCCGCGACAGGCAGGAGAAGGCAGGTCACGTCGCCGCCATGGCGATCGAGCTTTATCAGAGCGGCCTGACCGATCAATCGGCCATCATCGAACGGGTCCGCTACCTCTAAAGCATGTTGCCCAAAAGGGCGACCGGTTTCGGGACAACAACATGCGACAAAACAATAGGATAAAGCGCACGGAGCGAATCTGAAAGATCGCGACACGCTTTAGGTCGGCCGCACCTGCCCTGGCCTTGTTTTACGCATCCTGAACCGTGCAATCCGTCCGGCGGCCGCATCACCATGGGCCTTGAGCTCGCCTTCCGCGAGTGACGTGGAATGTTTGGAACCAAGGGCGCCGCCGATGCGTTTCCGCCGGTATTCCATGCAAAGACGCACCCGGAGGGATGGCGGGATTGTCAACTCAAGCACGCAACAAGACGGCCGAGAGCAAAGTTGTCGAACTTATCCCGGCGCTCAGGGCGTTTGCCCGCACCTTCTGCCGCAAGCCGGAAGAGGCAGACGATCTCGTTCAGGAAACGCTGTTGAAGGCGCTGGCCAATCTCGACAAGTTCGAGCCGGGCACGCGGCTGAAATCATGGCTCTTCACCATCATGCGCAACACGTTCTGCACACGGATCAAGAAATCCAGTCGCGAGACGGTAGGGCTGGACGACTGCGTCGCCGACAGCCTGACGACAGAGGCAAGCCAGGACTGGGCGGCGCAACAGGACGACGTCAAGCGCGCCCTCAATCGCCTGCCGCAGCACCACCGGGAAATCGTTATTCTCGTCGTGATGCTGGGCGAGCGCTATGAGGACGCCGCCGTAATCTGTGGCTGCCCGGTCGGCACGGTCAAGAGCCGTCTCAACCGTGCCCGCCATCAGCTCCGCCTGGAACTGGGCGAACCGCCCTCGTCTTGAAGACGCGGTCCGCCCTGCCCCCCTGGCAAGGAGTGCTCAGCCATCCCAGTTCAGCGGGCCGGCGAAACATGCTCCGGCTTGCCCTTGCGCTTGGTCGAGGCCAATTCCTTTAGTTCCTCTTCCGTCATCGAGGCGACCATGCTCCTGGATGCGCCTTGAAGGTCGCTCTTCTTCGTTTCGCCGCGCTTGGCCGACAGGGCGGCACCGGCGGCTTTCTGCTGGGCTTTGGATTTGGCAGGCATGACTTTTCCTCCTGGTTCGAGTGGGAAATCAGGGCCGGCTTCACACGGTCCCGACTGTCCCAACCCCGTGTCGACGCGTTTGTTCCTCCCCCGGGACTAGGCCAGCGGCTGGAACCTTTCGGTCGCCTGGTGGTTCCTTCTGCGTTTTCAGGCAACCAGGGGAATTACGTGCGGCACGACAATCATTCTTTCAGACAATGGGGCGCCCACGGCGCCACCGATGACAAAACCTGCTTTCGTCTCTGGGCGCCGGCCTTCGAAAGATTGACGGTCCGCATCGGCGGTGAGGACCTGACACGGGACATGGAAATGCAGCCCGTCGGCGACGGCTGGTTCAAGGCAGACGCATCCGGCGTCGCGCCCGGCACACCCTATATCTTCGTCCTGCCGGATGGCACGGCGGTACCGGATCCCGCCTCCCGGTCTCAACCGCAAGGTGTCTTCGGCCCCTCCGCCACGGTCGATCCGACATCCTACCCGTGGCGCCATCCGAACTGGACCGGCAGGCCTTGGCACGAAACAGTGCTCTACGAACTGCATGTCGGAACCTTCACCCCTGAAGGCACGTTCGGAGCGGCGCAAGGCCGGCTCGGCACCCTGCGCGAGCTTGGGATCACGGCCATCGAGATCATGCCCGTTGCCGAATTTGCCGGCGAGCGGGGCTGGGGCTACGAAGGCGTGCTGCCCTTTGCCCCGCATCATGCCTATGGCGGACCCGACGCAATGAAAGCCTTTGTCGATGCCGCCCATGGGCTCGGCATGTCGGTCCTGCTCGATGTCGTCTACAATCACTTCGGCCCGTTCGGCAATTTCCTGCCGCAATACGCCCCCGGTTTCTTCGATGCGGACCGCCATACACCATGGGGTGCGGCAATCGATTTCTCGGCCCGGCCGGTGCGTGACTTCTTCATCGAGAATGCGCTGCTGTGGCTGGACGAGTACCGGCTTGACGGTCTTCGCCTCGACGCGGTCGATCAGATCGCCGACGATGGGTCTCAGCCGCATCTACTGCTGGAACTGGCGTCCCGGTTGCGACGCGATCTGCCCGGCCGCCACATTCACCTGGTGACCGAGGACCTGCGCAATCCCGTCTGGACCATGGAACGCGATGCCGCGGGCACCCCGCTCTATTATGACGCCACCTGGAACGACGATTTCCACCATGTCACCCATGTCGTCGCCACCGGCGAGAGCATGGGCAATTTCCAGGATTTTGCCGATGACATTTTCGAACGGCTGGGGCGCGCCCTCGCCGAAGGCTATGTCTATCAGGGCGAACCGAAAGCTCAGAACGGCGGCGCGCCGCTCGGCGAAAAAAGCGCCCATCTGCCGCCGCAGGCCTTCGTCAATTTCCTGCAGAACCACGACCAGATCGGTAACCGCGCGCTGGGCGAACGCCTGACCACTCTGGCGGGCCCTGAGATTATCGAAGCGCTGACGGCCATTCTCGTTCTCTCGCCGCAGATCCCGATGCTGTTCATGGGCGAGGAATACGGCTCGACCCGGCCCTTCCTGTTTTTCTGCGATCATCCCCCCGACATGGCCGGCGACTATCGGGAAAGCCGCCTTGAAGAGGGCCGGAATTTCGGCACCATTCCGCCGCAGGTCCAGGGGCCAGACGATCTGCCGGAACCCAACGACCTCAAGACTTTTCTCGACTCGAAGCTTGATCCGGCGGAAGCCGACACACCGGCCGGCCGCCGGCGGCTGGCTTTGCTGGCCGACCTTCTATTGAAACGCCACCGGCATGTCGTGCCGGGATTGGCCGATGCGGGTGGCCATGCCGGCCGGGCGTTTGCCGGCGAGCAAGGAACGCTGGCCGTCGATTGGCGGCTTGGCGACCGGCTCCTGCAATTGCGCGCCAACCTGAACGATGCACCAAAGGCATTGCCCGGCGTCACCGGTGACATTGTCCATCAGCAGCCGGACGCGGCCGCCGGATCTCTGGACCGGAAAGGACAATTACCAGCCTTCGGCGTGGTGGTCGCCAGCGCCGGTCTGGCTGGTTGAATGACCAACAATGCCGATCGGGCTTACCTCTGCTCGGCATCGGGTGCGGCGGGCGTCAGCGACTTTTTCATGAGCCCCATGGAACTCTGGCGCCCCCAACGCAGTTTGAACACAATTACGAAGGGAGGTCTTTCCATGACAGAATTCTATTGCGACATCCTGCCCCGTCCGAACGGCTGGATTTTCCGGCTCGACGGCACCCAGTCGCCAGTCTATCCGAGTCATCGGCTGGCGGTCGAAGCAGCAAAAGCCCATGCCGATCAAATCACTGACAAGATGGGTTCGATCGTGCTGCGCCAGCAGGATCTGACCGGCCGGATGCGGAAGCTTTCGAGCGGTTCCGTCTCGCTTAGAATGGTCGGCGTCTGAACGCGTCTGCCGTTTGCGGAGGCAATGAAAAGGCCGGGTGCAACAACTGCACCCGGCCTCTTTCGATGGCGATCGCCTTGATATCAGGCTGCCTTTTTCTGCGCCGCAGTGTTGACCGCGGTCTCGGCCAACTTGGACAGGGCCTCATCGGTTTTCGACTCTTCCTGCAGCGTCTGTTCGAGAAGCGCCGCAGCCTCCGGCAGGCCCAGCTGCTTTGCCCACGCACTCAGCGTGCCGTAGCGGCTGATCTCGTAGTGTTCGACAGCCTGGGCGGCGGCCAGAAGGCCGGCATCGAGAGCGGGCATGCCCTTGAAGTCGTCCATGATCTCCTCGCCTTCCTCGACAATGCCGTCGATGGCCGGGCAGGTCTTGGCACGCGGACGCTTGCCGATGATTTCGAACACCTGCTGCAGGCGTTCGATATGGCCTTCGGTTTCATCCTTGTGCTTTTCGAAGGCAGCTTTCAGCTTCGGATTCTGGGCGCCACGCGCCATTTTCGGAAGGGTCTTCAGGATCTTGCGCTCGGCATAGTAGATGTCCTTGAGCGTTTCGTAGAAGAGGTCGTCCAATGTCTTGTCTGCCATTTGAGGTGTCTCCTGAGTTTTTGGAACTTACCCGGCCCAAACCCTTATTTTGGGCGCTTTGTTCCTCGGCTTTGCTTTTTTCTTTCGAAATTTCACGCATCGTCCGCCGCATCTCGCCTTGACGGCCGGAACCTTGCGCTCCACTTCTCACCCACTGTGCTGCAACCGCAGCCTGCCTTAAGGTTCACCGACGTCTCATGTTCCGACAAACTGTTCTTTCGTCCCTGAATCTCGAAAAACTCTTCGACGAGGCACCCAATCCCTATGTCCTGCTCGACCGTGACAATGCGCGGTGCCAGCCTTGCGTCGCAACTGCTGTCCTTCGGCCGGCGCCAGCTGAAGGCGCGCGATGCGGCAGGCCGCCTGGTGATCGTCGAAAGCGGCGTCGGGTTCGACCTGCTGTTCACGGATGTCGTGATGCCCGGTCGCATGAAAAGCACCGAACTTGCCTGCAAGGTGAAGGAACGATCGGCAAATATTGGCGTTCTGTTCACCTCAGGCTATACGGAGAACTCGATTGTCCACGACGGGCGGCTCGACGCAGGCGTTCAGTTCCTCAGCAAGCCCTATACCCGCGATCAATTGGCAAGGAAGGTTCGGCAAGTGATTGACACGGCAAAGACAGGCAGAGACGACAGGGCCGGTGCGGCACAGGCCGCCGATCCGGTCGAGCAAACACCAATTACCGTTCTTCTCTGTGAAGACGACTTCCTGATCCGTCTGTCCACCATGGAAATCCTGCAGGATGCCGGCATGGTCGTGCTGGAGGCGGGATCGATCGCCGAAAGCCTGGCGGAAGTCGAAAAAAACAGACCGGACATTCTGGTGGCCGATCTTCATCTGCCGGACGGATCAGGCGTCGATCTTGCCAATCAACTGCGACAACGGTTCGCCATGATTCCGGTGATCTTTGCCACCGGAGACAGCCGCTCTCCCGAAGCCAACAGTCTGGATTTTGCGGAAGTGCTGTCCAAGCCCTATAGTCATACCGCTCTGGAAAAGACTATCCGGCGCTTGTGCAACCGTGACGCCTGACAAGGCCGCCTGCCATTATCCCGCAGGATCGAGATCGAGCACCGCCAGCAGCGGCAGATGATCGGAGGCGCGCCGCGCCAGAGGATCGTTGAAGACCCTGGTTTCCAGAACCCGGATCCCCTCCCCCACCATGATATGGTCTAGCCGCAGCAGTGGAAGGCGCGACGGAAAGGTTGCCTTTGGAGCCAGGCCCTGCTCCGTCTGGACATCCCGGTAGCGGCGGGCCAGCACCTTGTAGGCCGCCGAGCGCGGCACGGCATTGAGATCCCCGGCCATCACGATACGCGAATTGTCCGGCATGGCCGCACCCATCCAGGCAGGCCCCATCAGCGTTTCCACCTGGCGCATCCGCTCGCCGCCGCGAAGGCCCAGATGAGTAACGAACATCTGAAGCGGGATCTCGCCCGCCATGACCTCCACCCAGAGCGCCCCGCGCGGCTCGCCCTTCGAGGGCAGGCCGGCGGCCTTCACCAGCCGGGTCGGAAGCGCGGTGATTAACGCATCGCCGTAACGCTCTTCTTCCAGATGCAGCGCGGCATTGAAATGGGCGGTCATCTTCAGGTGCGCGGCGATCATCTGCGCCTGATCGATTGCACCGCTCCGCGCCCGTTCGACGTCGACCTCCTGCAGGGCGACGATATCCGCATTGCAGGACGCTATCACTTCGGCGACGCGGGCCGGATCGAGCCGGCGATCCGTGCCGAAGCAGCTATGGACATTGTAGGACAGGATACGCAGGGGACGATTCATAGAAACTCGCTGGATCAATCGGAAAAGTGGGAACCCGCAAGCCACTGGTTTCGTTCCGCCAGGCACGAGTGAAACGAGGATAAGCAACCCATGACCAAAACCATTCTGCTCCGCATCGTTATCGTCATCGCCATTTGCGGAGCATTGTTTCTGGCCTATCGGACCCTCAACCAGTATTCGCTCGACGATATCACGTCTTCCATCGCCCAGATCCCGAAAGCCAGCTTTCTGCTGGCGCTCGGCTTTGCAGCGCTGTCCTATCTCTGCCTGACCGGCTTCGACTATCTGGCGCTCCATTATGCCGGCAAGCCGCTTGCCTATCCGAAGGCGGCGCTCGCCTCCTTCATCGGCCTGTCGATCGGCCACAATATCGGCGTCGCGGCGCTTTCGAGCGGTGCGGTGCGTTATCGCTTTTATACCCGCTGGGGCCTCAGCGCCGAGGAAATCGCCAAGGTCATCCTGTTCTGCGGCCTGACCGTCGGCATAGGGTTGATCACGCTGGCCGGCCTCTGCCTGCTGATCCTGCCGGAGAGTGCGGCAAAGGTGGGCGGCATGGACCCGGTGACGGCCCGGCTGGTCGGCGGGCTCTGCCTTGCGGCAATCGCCCTCTATCTCATGGCCGCCGCCATCATTCGCGGTTCGGTGACCATCATCAAATGGCCGTTCACCCTGCCGAGCCTACCGATCGCCGCGGGCCAAGTCGTCATCGGCACGGCCAATTTCGCCTGCGTCGCCGCCTGCCTGCATCAATTGCTGAACGCCAGTGCCGGCTACATGGAAACGACCACCGCCTATGTCGTCGGCAATCTGACGGCGCTGGTCAGCCATGTGCCGGGCGGACTGGGCGTGCTTGAAGCGACGATCACCTATCTGATGGGAGGGGCGGCCTCGATTGGCGCGCTGATTGCCTTCCGGGTGGTTTACTTCTTCATTCCGCTGCCGATCGGCCTGATTTTACTTGTTATCAGCGAACTGACGCTCGCCTCGCCGAGCGCCGAGCCTGCCTCCAGCGAGGCCGGCTGAGATCGGCCCCGACCGGCAAACGGCCGAGCCAGGATCTGAAGTGGCCACCAGGTCTGCTTCGGATCAACAAGTCCGCTACCGAACACGGGAACAGTCTTGCCACGCGCTGCCGTGCCCTTGAACGGGCGAAGGCCTCGCTCGTAGACATTCAGCCGGTCGAAAGCCGCGATCAGCGAGCCGGTCGCCTCGAGCGTCTCGGCCAGAACCTGCGGCGAGACGCCCAGATGCTCCGACAGCAGGCGATTGCGCAAGGTGATGGCCGCCAGGCGATCCGCTTGCGTGCGCGGCTCGATCGCCACATCCAGTTCGGTATCCATGCCGGCCGAGCGCTGGTTGAAATTCGACGAGCCGACC
Source organism: Agrobacterium sp. a22-2 (assembly GCF_012276985.1). Classification (GTDB taxonomy): domain Bacteria; phylum Pseudomonadota; class Alphaproteobacteria; order Rhizobiales; family Rhizobiaceae; genus Allorhizobium. The sequence continues at coordinate 26,733 of NZ_JAAXMM010000014.1, forward strand.
CGCAGGAAGGTATCGTCGACGACGATCACCTTGGAATGAATGACCACTTCCTGCTCGCCGCCCTTGCCATCCGGCACGATGGGATAGGCGGCGCGGAAGCGACCGTGGATATCGGCATGTTTCAGGCGGCGCACCATGCGGTCGCGGTTTTCGCCGAGCACCAGCCGTTCGATCATCCCATGCGATGTGCGGGTGGTGACCACGACGATCTCCGGCCCATCCGGCTCCTGCAACTTCTTCGCCAGCACATCACAGACGATATCCGAAGCGAAATACTGGTTTTCGATATAGATATGTCGCTTGGCGGTGGCGAGCGCATCCAGATTGAGCTGCATCGCCTCGCCGACCATGGGACTACCGCGATAGCCGGGTTCAGTCCGGGCAAAGCCGACCTCACAATCGGAAAAGGCATGCGGCACATGACGCGGCCAGGGCCGGGTTCGCTTCTGGCTGGGCTGGATCGTCTCGCCCGTCGCCATGGACCAGCGACGTCGCGCCACGTCACCCGCGGTCCGTGCGGCATCGCCATCCAGCATCACCTGCATGTCGTGAACCGGGTCATAAGGCTTGCCGTCCGGCATTTTGCGCGCCGGATTGTCGACCCGATGCTCTGGCGTGTCCCAGCGCTTGGCGGTCAGGTCGATACCACCGACAAAGGCCACGGCATCGTCGATCACCACCATTTTCTGATGGTGCGAGCCACGCAAGGGGTGGTGCGTATCGAAGCGCAGGTCGATGCGGCTATGGGAGACCCAGCGATGCTTACCGAACATCTTCAATGATTTGCCGGAATAGATCGGTCCCATCGCCCAGATCAGCAGATGGATCTTCAACTCGGGCTTGCGTTTGACCAGACCATGCAGAAAGGCCCCCAGCCGCTCGCAGCCTTCGTCGTCCGGGCGCAGGCGGATATCGGCATTGAAGTCCCAGCCGACAATGAACACCTGTTCGCTGGCGCGCTCCAGCGCCTCTTCCAGGACCCGGTGGTAGTCCGCACCGTCGACCAGAAAGCCGACATGATCGGCCACCGATTTGCGCCAGACATTACGCCCGGGCTGCATGATAGGTTCCCATGTCGCCGGACCATCCGCTTCGATGTGTTTCTTGATGTTATCCAAACCCTTACCCGCCTTTCTTCAACCCCTGTGCCCGGTCTGACGCCGGGCCTTGCGAATCTGCGATCCGCAAGCGCCGGTCGCTAAACCCCGCAAGCCGGCATTTTGTTCCTCACCTGTGTTGCAATGCGGGAACAAAGCCCGGCTTCCGTCGTTCTCCCGCATTACTTATTAAGGAGACGCCGCCTGATGCCCTTGCCCAAACCCACGGCGACCTATCGCCTCCAGTTCCGCAACGGCACGGATTTCTCGACAGCCATCTCCCTCATCCCCCATCTGAAAAAACTCGGCATCAGCCATCTCTATGCCTCGCCGATCTTCACGGCGACGAGCGGCTCGACCCACGGTTACGATGTCACCGACTGCAACGAGATCGATCCCACTCTGGGCGGGCTTGCCGGCTTCGAACGGCTCTCCAGCGCGTTAACGCAAGCCGATCTGGGATTGATCCTCGACATCGTGCCCAACCATATGGCGGCGAGCCTCGAAAACGCCTGGTGGCGCAGCGTTGTGGAATGGGGCGCAGACAGTCCCCACTCCAAGCATTTCGACATCGACTGGTCGCAGCCGCTAACCCTGCCCTTTCTAGGCGGTACGTTCGAGGCGGAATGCGCCAAGGGGCGGATTTCGCTGGCCCTCGACCAACAGACCCATGCGCTGGCCCTGCGCTACTATGACAGTTTTTATCCCCTCACGCCGGGAAGTTACGCAACAGCACTTGCCGGGATCGGCGACGACCCGATCGCAGCACAGTTGCTTTCCATCGCACCGCCCGCCTCGCCCGATCAGGCATCGGCCTTTCACGCCCGAATCGGCGAGATCTGCAGCAACCCCGAGGCGCTCACGCGTTTCCAGCAGCGCCTCGGCGCGCTGTCCCCGGACGCGACGGCTCTTCAGGACATCCACACGTTGCAGCCCTATCGGCTGACCAGTTGGAAAAGCGCCAACCGGCACCTCAGTTACCGCAGGTTCTTCGAGGTCGCCGGTCTGGTCGGTCTGCGTGTGGAAGACCCTGACATTTTCGACGACAGCCATCGCCTGGTTGTGGATCTCGTGCAACGCGGCCTGGTGCAGGGACTTCGGGTCGATCATGTCGACGGGCTGGCCGATCCGGCAGCCTATCTGGGCCGCCTGCGCCGTGCCGTGGGAGACGAGGTCCGTATCACGGTGGAGAAGATCCTTGAACGCGACGAGGCTTTGCCGAAAGCATGGCCGATCAGCGGTACCACGGGCTATGAATTCATCTGGTCGCTCGCCGATGCTCTGACGGAAGCAACAGGCGTCATGCGATTGCATGCCGCCTATGCCGAGATCAGTGGCGATGAGCGGCCGTACGAGGTCCAGTTCACGGACGCCAAGGCGCAGATGCTGCGGGAGAATTTTGCCGGCGAAGTGGATCGGCTGACCGCTGTTGCGACAGAAATCGCCGAGCGAAGCGGCCGTGAATTCCCAACCGGCGTGCTGGAAACCGCGCTGTGCACGATGATATCCGCCCTGCCCGTCTATCGCACCTATTCGACCGCCAGTGGCGCCGATGACGGCGATGTCGCAACACTGGAGACGATCGCCGAGGAGGCGTCCGCAACCATGACGGGTGATGATTCCCGCCAAGCCATCGCCTTCGTCTGCAACCTCCTCAAATATAATGTGCCAGGCATCGATGTGGCACTGCTGTCGCGCCTGCGCGCCCGCTTTCAGCAACTGAGCGGCCCGATTATGGCGAAATCGCTGGAAGACACGCTATTTTATCGCTTCAACGGTGTTCTAGCCCTCAACGAAGTGGGGGGAAATCCAACCCTTACGAATGGACCGGCGGCATTTCACGTCGCTATGGCAGCACGGGCCGCCGATGGTTCGGAGGGCCTGTCCACCACGTCGACCCATGACACCAAGCGCGGCGAAGATGCCCGGGCGCGTCTTTATACCCTCTCGGAAGCGCCGGAGCCGTGGCTTGCCGGCGTCGAGCGCTGGCGTCGACAGAATGCTCCGCTGGTCGAGGTCCTCTCGACCGGACCGGTCCCGGGACCGGCGGTCGAATGGACGCTTTATCAGGCGCTTGCCGGTGTGTGGCCGCTGGACGGCCTCGCCGATCCCGACCTCTACGGTGAACTGCCGCGGCGGTTTCTGGCCTATACGGAAAAGCTGTTGCGGGAAGCCAAGCTGCAAACCAGCTGGACCGCACCGAACCAGGACTATGAGGCCGCCGTCGCAGGGTTCGTCAAAGCGCTGTTTGCCGCCGAAAACCGCGATTTTCTGATCGACTTCGACGAGACGATCCAGCCCTATGTGCAGGCCGGCCTGATCAACTCGCTGTCCCAGACGCTGATCAAACTGACGGCGCCAGGCATTCCCGATATCTACAATGGCAGCGAGCGCATGGATTTTTCGCTGGTCGATCCCGACAACCGCCGACCACAACGGCTCGGACAACCCTGGGCTGTTCTGCCGCCTCAGGCCGATCGTTCAAATTTCGGCGACTACAAGAGCTGGCTGATTGCGACCGTTCTGGCACTGCGTCACGGCGAGACCGCGCCGATCTTTGCCGGCAGCTACCAACCGCTGGAGGTTTCAGGCCCCGGCGCCGGGCACGTGATCGCCTATCTGCGCCAGAGCAAAAGCGGCACTGCGCTGACCGTCGTGCCGCGCGGCGTGTTCGGCTTGGTGCAGGCAGATGCGCTGCGGGTCGAAGCTGCCGCCTTCAACGACACCACCCTGCATCTGCCGGATCGGTTGACCGGCATCACGCTGTGGAACGCCCTGTCCGGCAAAAGCCTCGCTGCCAACACCAGCCTGCCGATCGCACCGCTTTTCTCGGACCATCCGATTGCCCTGTTCATCGGTCGCTAACAGCTTTCCATTCCGTGCCGAATGCGCTACGTTCATGCTCCGTTCCGAGCTTTTTCCTCGGGACCGCGGCAGGAGTGGGAATGACGGCGACGGCCTATCTGGAGACATTGAACGAGGCCCAGCGCCGCGCTGTGGAACATGGCATCGGACCGGAAAAAGGCAGCATCGGCGGCCCACTCCTGGTGATTGCAGGAGCCGGCTCGGGCAAGACCAATACACTGGCCCATCGGGTCGCCCATCTGATCGTCAACGGCGCCGATCCGCGCCGCATCCTGCTGATGACCTTTTCCCGCCGCGCCGCCTCCGAAATGGCCAAGCGCGTCGAGCGCATCTGCGGCAAGATCCTCGGCGCCAATGCCGGCGTGCTGACGGATGCCCTGACCTGGGCCGGCACATTCCATGGCATCGGCGCCCGGCTGCTGCGCGACTATGCCTATGAGATCGGCCTCGATCCGGATTTCACCATCCACGACCGCGAGGATTCCGCGGATCTGATGAATCTCGCCCGCCACGAACTCGGCTTTTCCAGGATGGAAACCCGGTTTCCGACCAAGGGCACCTGTCTTTCGATCTATTCGCGGGCGGTCAATTCCGAAACGCCGCTCAGTGACGTCCTGCGCCTGAACTATCCCTGGGTTGCAACCTGGGAGCTGCAGCTGCGGGACCTGTTTGCCGCCTATGTCGCGGCGAAACAGGCACAGAACGTGCTGGATTACGACGATCTCCTGCTCTATTGGGCGCAAATGGTCAGCGATCCCGGCATGGCGGAGGATCTCGGCAACCGTTTCGATCATGTTCTGGTCGATGAATACCAGGACACCAACAGGTTGCAATCCTCGATCCTGATGGCCCTGAAGCCCGGCGGCCGCGGCCTGACGGTGGTCGGCGACGATGCCCAGTCGATCTATTCGTTCCGGGCGGCCACCATCCGCAATATCCTCGATTTTCCTGACACCTTCACGCCACCGGCCGATATCATCACCCTGGATCGCAACTATCGCTCGACCACCACCATTCTGTCGGCCGCCAATGGCGTCATCGATCTGGCCCGCGAGCGCTTTACCAAAAACCTCTGGACCGAGCGGCAATCCGACGAGCGCCCGCGGCTTGTAACCGTGCGCGACGAAGCCGAGCAGGCCAATTACATCGTCGAGCGGATCCTGGAGAACCGCGAGAGCGGCACCACCCTGAAACAGCAGGCCGTGCTGTTTCGCACCTCGAGCCACAGCGGACCGCTCGAAGTTGAGCTGACCCGCCGCAATATTCCCTTTGTCAAATTCGGCGGGCTGAAATTCCTCGACAGCGCCCATGTCAAGGATCTGCTGGCCATCCTGCGCTTTGCCCAGAACCCGCGCGACCGGGTCGCAGGCTTCCGGCTGCTGCAGATGCTGCCGGGCGTCGGGCCGCAGACGGCCGGCAAGGTGCTGGAGACCATGGCGGCCGATCCCGAGCCGCTGCTGGCACTGGCCGAAATCCCGCCGCCGCCCCGCTCGGGCGCCGATTGGGGCGCCTTTGTCGACATGTTGCGCGAGGTGCGCACTGATACGACCGGCTGGCCTTCGGAAATCGGCCGGGCGCGAGAATGGTACGAGCCGCATCTCGATCGCATCCACGAGGATGCCGATACCCGCAAGGCCGACCTGCTGCAGCTGGAGCAGATCGCCGGCGGTTATGCGTCGCGCGAACGGTTCCTGACCGAACTGACGCTCGACCCACCGGATGCGACCAGCGACCAGTCCGGCGTGCCGCTGCGCGATGAGGACTACCTGATCCTCTCGACCATCCATTCGGCCAAGGGCCAGGAATGGAAATCCGTCTTCCTGCTCAACTGCGTCGATGGCTGCATACCCTCCGATCTCGGCATCGGCACGACGGCGGAAATCGAAGAGGAGCGCCGGCTGCTCTATGTCGCCATGACCCGCGCCAAGGACAGCCTGCACCTGGTCATCCCGCAGCGCTTTTTCACCCATGGCCAGAATGCGCAAGGCGACCGCCATGTCTATGCCGCGCGGTCCCGCTTCATTCCCGCCACCCTACTGCAATTCTTCGAATGCTGTGCCTGGCCGCTGGTCAAAGCCAATGAGCCCGGCCAACGCGACGCCCGCCAGATCCGCATCGACGTCGGCGCGCGCATGCGCGGCATGTGGCAATAGACCGGGATATCGGCACGACAGAGTTCCCGCAGACAGCACAAAGTGAATGAACGACGAGTGCCTTTCGGTCCTTGATCGTGTTTCAGGTCTCCGACGATCTGGTTTCGACATATGTGAGCCGTGTTCTTCCAACAGAGAGGCTCACATGCTGAAATCTGCTTTGCTCACCGGCGGCCTGTGGCTGTCGGCCACCACGCTCGCCCTTTCTGCCGCCGCTATCGGCTTCCAAGAAACCGACTTGGACAAAGACGGTTCTCGACCGCTTCATGTTGCCGTCTGGTATCCGGTCCATGACCGAGCAAGCCCTGCCGTGACTGTTGGCGAAAACGCCGTGTTCTACGGCATCGACGCCATAAGGGACGCAGCTCCTACATCAGAGGCGCGTCCTCTGGTCGTTCTCTCCCATGGCTATGGCGGCAGTTGGCGCAATCTGAACTGGCTGGCAAGTGCGCTTGTCCAGCAAGGCTATATCGTTGCAGCAACCGATCATCCCGGCACCACCACGTTCAACAAGGATGCGGCGCAAGCCGCGACACTGTGGGAGCGGCCGCGTGATCTGAGCCGCGTCATCGACGCCTTGATCGCCGACCCTCATCTCGCCGGCAGAATTGATGCAAAAAGGATCGCCGCCATCGGACATTCATTGGGCGGCTGGACCATTTCCGCTCTCGCCGGCGGGCGTTTTGACACGCGACAGTTTGAGAAGGATTGCCAGACCCACACGAGCCCTCGAGCCTGCAACCTTGCCGCGGAACTCGGGCTTGGCGATTCAAGGCTTGAACGGGATATGGCAGATCCCCGCATCGCAACATTCGTATCTCTCGACCTGGGATTGGCACGGGGCTTTTCGCCGAAGAGCCTGGCGGACATCCAGTCACCCTTTCTTGTGATCGGTGCGGGTACCGATATCGGCGACATGCCGGCAAGGCTCGAATCTGGTTACCTCGCGCAACACCTGCCGAAAGCCACCTCGACCTCTGTCGAAATTCCCGACGCCATGCACTTCAGTTTCATGCAGCTTTGCAAGCCTGATGCGGTGGCGCTGATCGAGGAGGAAACACCGGGCGATGGAATTGTCTGCAAGGAAGGTGGAACGCGGCGCCGCGAAGAGGTCCATCGGGAGGTTGCCTTTCTCGTGATCGGCTTCCTGGCCACAGCCATTCCGGCCAATCCGTAGGAGCCGAGCACTTTGCCAAGCATGGGTAATAGTTCGGCGACGACGAAGCAAAATCTATCAGCACCGTGAATCGTTGGTAACTCATCGATTCAAATTAGTCGTTGGACGTCGGGGTCTTGCCTCGCGAGACTCCGGCGCATGTCAAAGCAGATCCAAAACCTTCACCTGACGCGCGTCGATGCCAGTCGAAACATGGCGCGGTTCTATGAACTCTGCCTGCAGCCGACGCTGTTCGGCGAGGTCTCGCTGCTGCGGTCCTGGGGGCGGATCGGCACGATCGGCCGTTGCAAGGTGGAAACGTTTGCGGTCGATGACCAGGCCGAGGCGGCGCTGGCGCGACTTGAGCGGGCCAAGCGTCGGAGCGGTTACCGCTGAGACGAAAACGCCCGGCCGCAAGGGGCCGGGCGAGGCAACACATCAGAAACGCATCGATCAGAAGATGAAGTCGCTGGCGTCGAGCGTCGAGAGCTTGACGTTTTCGAGCACGATCTTGTCACCATTGCCGGCATTGATGATGATGTCCGAACCGCTGACCTTAAGATGGTTGCTTTTCAGATCGGCGAAGCTGGTGATGGAACTGACATCCGACAGATCGATGCGGTCGTGGTCGCTGCCCACCGCGTCGAAATCCGTGATCCGATCTGCGCCATAGCCCGTCTTGAAGACGAAGATATCCGCACCAACCTGGCCCCGCATGACGTCGGCGCCAGCCCCGCCGTCCAGTTTGTCGGCGCCGTTGCCGCCGGCCAGCCAATCGTTGCCGGAGCCACCGAACAGCTGATCATTGCCGTTGTCGCCATCCAGATCGTCGGCGCCATTGAGGCCGCGCAAGATGTCATTGCCATTGCCGCCCCAGAACATGTCGGCATAGTTGGTGCCCGACAGGTCATCGGCGCCAGATAGCAGCGTGTTGAGGAATTTCACGGTGCTACCGCTGTCGATCGCGGCAGAAAGCGTCGTGCCGGAAATATTGAGCCCGGTTGCCGACCACATGGTATTGCCGGCCGACAGGATGGTGAGGCCGGTGATCTTGCCGGCGGTGATTCCGAAGATTTCGCCATCGACATATTTGTAGGTGAGGCCGGAGCCGGTGAAGGTCATGGAATTCTTGGCATTGTCCCAGAAGCGCAGCTGGGTCTTCGATGCGGCTTCGTAATTGTAGTCCAAGATCGTTTCGAGCGTCTCCGACAGAAATGCTTCGAAATCCACGCCCGTACCGGCCGAAAAGCCGCCCAATTTCATTTTACTCATAAACCGTCCCCAGATGAAAATACAACGTATGCTTACCGGAGGCGAATACTGCGAACAACCTTTGGAAAACCCAAATTCGTTTCTTTGCGGGACAGTGTTAATTCCGTGTAAATGCGCCAATCCGCTGTTTAGCGAAGATGCGGCGTTGACGGTCTCAGATCCATGGCATCCCGGCTGGCGGCAGGGCGGACAGGCCGGTATCCCGCTCGCCGCGGTCATCCTCATCCGGTTCGAGCCGATAATAGCTGAGGCAACGTTCCGTGTCGGCCAGTCGGTCGACCAGGCAGAGTTCATAGCCGTCCTCATCCAGGAACAGCGCAACGCAGGCCCCGCCACCACCCTGATCGCCCGGCAGGCAGAAATATTCGGCGGGCCTAACCGGCGGAACGACCGGTCGCTCCTCGCCCACCGCTCCGCCTGCAACCGATAACGACAAGGCCAGGGCTGCGGGTACAAGCCTCATTTCCATCATGCTCTCCTCCCCCACCCTGGCGTCGACATCAACGGTGGAAAACGCGGGTGCCGGTTGCCGTTCCGCCGCGAGGACCTGTCCGTGTCACGCTGCAGGACGGATCGCCGGCCCGCGTGCAGGTTCTGGTCCGGCTGGCCGAGTTGCCATAAGCGCCTGTCGTATTGCGGGTCGATGTGCAGGTACCGTCCGCGCAGGTGCGGGTCTGCGAGGTCGAGCCGCCATAGATGCCGGAGGTCGACCGGGTTCCCGTGCAACTGCCATTGGCGCAATTAACGTCCCGCGAATGAGAGGTCACCCGCGGCGCATAAGGAGCGTAAGGCGGATAGGCGGCCCAGCGGCCATACCAGGGATAACCGACATAATAGTTGTCCCAATAGGCCTTGTTGAAGGCAACCACCGAAATGCCGACGGTCGCCGCAACCGGAGCCGTCACGACAACAGGTGCGCCGTTGTAGATCACTTGGACATAGCTGGCCGCCACCCAGCCTCGGTAGGTGCCGAGCGAAATATCGCACCAGGTGTAGCCGGACAGGCATCCGTGGGTCACGATGCGCGCCCCGGCCGGAACGACCGTCACCACGGGATAGGACGTCGAAGGCCCGGCCCTCAGGTTGACATTAGCGGTGGCCACAGCCGTGGTGGCGGCCGCGGCCGGAATGGCGGACATGCCCAGAAGCATGACCATCGACATCAGAATTTTTCGCATCATGGCGGCTCTCGCTCTTCCTGTCAGTTGCAGCGTGCCCGTGCGATCCGGATTTTCCGGTATCTCACGACAGGCTCCAACCCTAAGAGCCGCAGTTGTCGATCGTTTCACCCGCCGATAGCGTTTTGTAACCGATTGTTTCAGGGACGACCGCTAGGTCTTGGCGCGCTCCAGGGCCTGAAGCATCGGATAGATACTGAACGCCCCCTTTTCAGCCTTTTCGGTCAGATTGCGAAGATAGCCACCGGCCGAGCGAATGGTCTCGGCCCGCTCCAGCATGACAGCGATGGTCACGGCCGCCGCCTGCGGCCCCATGGCCTGTTTGGCCTTCGTCCAGGCATCCGCCGATATGCCCAGCATGGAGCGCACCAGTTCCGCGGTTTTCAGCACATCGGCCCAGCTGGAAATGCCGCCCTTGGCATAATCCTTAAGCTGCGGGCAAAGTTTCTGCAGTTTGGTGAGACTGATCGCCATCTTGCGTTCCGGTGCAGGACCGCTGTTTTGGGCACTCCCGCCGGTATTATGGTCTAAGCCATTAGATTCAGATGGAAGGTCTGTGTTTGAATTCTGAATATGGCGCTCGAAATGGTGATCATTGGCGCTCATTTCTTGTTCAGTCAGTGAATTGAGGTAGGCCGTTTCCACCGTATCACGCAGAATTCTGAGGTCGGCGAGAAGCGGTTCCATGTCGGAAAGGCGCGCGCGGCGCGGCAGGCGTCCGGACAGGGCGGCAAGCCGCAGGGCGAAATCCACCCAGTCGCCCGGACGGCTTTCTTCCATCGCTGTCGCAACGACCTTTGAGATGTCACGCAGGTGGACGGTGATCTCGCCGCGCAGCACGCGGATCGCCTTGGCTTCCGCCCTTGCCGCCTCTGCCGCCGCATAGATCTCGTCGGCCTTGAGGGCCAGGGGAGCCAGATCGAAGCCGAAGGCCTCCTCCACCTCGCCGGTATCGTCCCGACGGCAGAAGCGCTTGCCATTGGCACTGTCGCGCCGAAAAATCATGCCGGTATCCACCAGGGCTGCCAGATGACGGCGGATGGTGGCTGGCGCCATGCCGCGGGCCCGCATGGCAAGCTCGCGATTGGATGGGAAGACGATCAGCGGCTGCTTGCCGTCCAGTTCCCGCTCGCTATAGAAGCTCACCAGAGCCTCGAGAAGGCAAATGGTCCGGTCGCCAAGGCCAAAGACCTCGCGTGCCTCGGTCAAGGCGCGCAGCAATTGCCACTTGTCGGCACGCCCCGTCTCGTTGCCGCCATTGCCGTTGCGCAGTTCTTCCTGCCGGGCGCCGACCTTGGCCTGGCGGGCAAAAAGCCGCGCAGACATCCGTCCGCCGCCGAATGGCGTCGTTGCAAGTCTCTCCATCATGTCAGGTCCCCTTATCAAAGAGGCAAGAAGGACCCGTCAACGGCAGACCGATGGACAAAACAATACGTTTCGGACGGGCTATTTGCCGCCGACTCTTGACTTTGCCCGGAGGAAGTGATTCTCTCAAATTGCTACATAAGAAGAGGGCTTCCGAAATGGTGACGTTTTGGGGGCCTTTTTTTCTTGGCTCTGAGCTTCCTTTCCTAAATCTCTTTATGCGTATGGCGGAGCGCAGGCGCTCCGCAATTCACCTGTTTCAAGCGGACGCGGCGACGAAGGCTGCGTAATCCGCCGCCAGCCGCTCGCCGTAGCGGTCGACAAAGCCTGGGTCGACATCCCCGAGGAACTCGATCTTGACACCCCGTCCCTGCTGGCTGATCCTTGCGAACACCTTGCCGTCAGGACCCTTCAGCTGTTCGGCCTCCGCCTTTTCCGGCTTTGCCCGGCGCGACAGCCGGTCGAACAGCATCTGGAACCGCTCGTCGCTTGAGGCCGACTTGAACCGTTCGGTCTGCACCTCGTCGGCAGCCTTTTCGACGCCGGCTCCCGTCGACAGCAATTGTCCGAGCGCGATCCAGCGATCCCGTCCGGCCTTCGGCGCGGGGCCAATGGCCCGAACAAAACGGATCGGCACGCTGTCGGCCACCTGGATCAGCCGCGACAGCTCGCTTTTCTGCACGGCAAGCGCCTCGCCAGCCAGCTTGCGGTCGAAACCGCGCTCCGTCAGAGCCTTGGCAAACAGCGCCCGCTCGATAAAGGTCAGGTTACGCCGCTCGGCGTTTTCCTTACCCTGGGCCAGAACCAGCTCGTCATCCGAAAGCGTTCGCACGATCGCCTTGACGGCGATGCCGACGCGCCGGGCGGCTTTCAACCGGCGATGGCCATAGGCGACCTGATAGCGCCCGGAAATATCCGGGTGGCGGCGCACGAGGATGGGCACCTGCTGGCCGCTGTCGCGGATGCTGTCGACCAGCGCCAGGAAATCCGGGTCGTCGCGTTCCTCTTCACTCAGTCGGTCCAACACGAAAGAGGAGTCGATCTTGTCGGTATCGAGCGCGATAATCCGTTCGCCGTCCTCCAACGCCTGACGCAGCGCCTTTGCTTCTTCGGCCTCCCGGGTAATCGAGGTGAGCGACAGGCCCATGGCCTTTACGGCTCCGGAAGCAACGCGAGGACCCGGTGTCCGGGACGTAAAACCGGACGGCGTCGAGGGTCCACTCGCATCGCCACCAACCGCGGTCGGCGCGGCATTGCCGGTCTGAGGCAAGGGTTCCGCCTTCACCTCGAGCGCAGGGTTAGCTGGCGCCGGACCGCTCGGGACCGGATCGGAGAAAAGCGCCTTCAGCTCGGATTTACGGTTCTTTCCTGCCATCGATTACCGCCCCCAGGCCGTGTGGATCAGCTGCTCGATCTCGGCATTCACCGCGTCGAGCGATTCCATGGCTCGGTCATAGGTGCCGCGACTGAAATTCTCGCGACCAACCTCGTAAAGTGTCTGCTTTGTCAAACCGGCATCGGATACCGCCGTCGATTTCAGCATCGGTGCAGTCAGCACACGCGACCCGAACAGCGAGCGCAAGAAGCCGACGATCTGGGTCTGCGGACCGTCATGCGGCTCGAAGCGGGTGACCAGATAGCGCAGGAAATCGAAGTTCAGCGTGCCGCCGGCCTCGCGCACCACGCCAAGCAGGTCAGACGTCATGAACAGGAACTGGCTCATCGACGCCACGTCGAGCATCTGCGGGTGGACGGTGACGATCACCGATGTCGAGGCACAGAGCGCCGACAGGGTGAGGTAACCCAGCTGCGGCGGGCAATCGAGCACCACCACATCATAATTATCGGCAACGCTCTGCAAAGCCGACTGGACGCGGGTGAAGAACAGACCGTCCGCCGCGCCGTCGCGCCGCTCGGCCAGGGCACGCGGCGTGGTATGCTCGAATTCCTGCAACTCGAGATTGCCCGGCAGCAGGTCGAGATTGTGGAAATAGGTCTTGCGGATGATATCCTTCAGCGGACGGACGTCACCGTCATAGCGGATGGCGCCGTAAAGCGTGTCGTTGCCGACGAGATCCAGTTCCGGCTGGTAGCCGAACAGGGCCGAGAGGGAAGCCTGCGGGTCGAGATCGACCGCCAGAACCCGGTGACCGGTCATGGCAAGATATTGCGCCAGATGCACGGCCGACGTCGTCTTGCCTGAACCGCCCTTGAAATTGGTGACCGAAATGACCTGCAGATGCTCGCCGCGTTCCGGATCGCGCCATTTCACATAGGTTCGCGCCTTAGCGCCGTTGCCCTTGGCCAGCGCCTGTTCGGCCAGGAAATGCCGCAGCGCATCGATATCGGCCAGCGTATAATAACGCCGCCCGCCTGTTCCGACTTCCGGTTGCGGTCCATCGCCGGCCAGCGACAGCTGCCGGAGATAACCGTCCGACACGCCGATCAGCCGCGCCGCCTCTCCGGAGGTAAAGCTGCGCAGGGTCTTTCTCGATGCCGGCGGGAACAGCCGTTCCCGCATGGCCTTCAATTGCGCGGACAGCGCCTGAGCATCTTCCGCAATCGTTTCATCGGCCGAGCGCAAGGGAGCCACCTCTGTTACCGTACTGGACGGAATTGCCATCCTGTTCTCCAAAGTCCTGAAGCCGGCTTTTGCTGTCCCGCAGCCTTCATGGCCGGAAACGCAAAACTCGGCTAGCATCCATCAATCTGCCCGATTCTCGTTGGCGAAGATATACGCGATCACGAGACGCTAACAGCAGACCGATCTATTTACGGCGAATTCACTCAGATCCGCGTCCTTCCGTAAGAGGGTGTTTGAAAGCATGAGTCGCGTCAAGTCCTTTTTGGTTAACGGCATTTTAACGATTGCCGCGCTTCCGGGCATCGATGCACAGCGGACATGGCGTGCCGAGGTTGACTGCTGTCAACAGTGCCGGCCGGGATCAAATCGGCGCCAGCGCCCGTCATTGACAGAACACCAGCGGAGAAAGATGGAAATTCCACAAATGGGTGCAATTTTAGTCAGCCATTTATGCACAATTCATAGGCTACGTGATAACAGAATAGGCAATCTGTCCGTTTACTGGTGCCCATGGTCACGCCAATAGCCTTTTTGAAGCGACTGAGCCCGGCGCTTGCCCGTGTCAGCTTTGCCGAACGCCTACGCTCCTCGCTGGGAGCGCTGGTCGGCATCCTGCTGACCGGCCTCGTCAGCCGCTACGCCATCGGACAGGATGTCAACCTGCCGCTGTTGATCGCGCCGATCGGCGCTTCGGCCGTGCTGCTGTTTGCCGCGCCAACCAGCCCGCTCGCCCAGCCCTGGTCGATCCTTGGCGGCAATATCGTATCGGCCCTGATCGGCGTCACATGCAGCCTCGCCCTGAAGGACCCGATCCTGGCGTCTGCTGCAGCCATCGCCTGCTCGATCGGCGCCATGCTTGTTCTCAACTGCCTTCATCCGCCCAGCGGTGCCGTGGCCCTGACGGCCGTCCTCGGCGGCGCATCGATCCATGAGGCGGGCTATTGGTTCGTCCTGTCGCCAGTCGGGTTGAATACCCTCATCCTGCTGGCAACCGCCCTTGCCTTCAACAATGTCACCGGCCGACAATATCCCCATCTGATACCGGCCACCGGCCGGTCGGCACATCGCACCGCCGACGACGTGCCAAGCCATCGGATCGGCACCCTGCCGGACGACCTGACAGCCGTGCTCGAACAATATGACGAGATCGTCAATGTCAGCCCGGACGAACTCGACGCGCTGCTCCATCAGGCCCAAATCAGGGCCTATAGCCGCAGGACCGGAGAAATCACCTGCGGCGAGATCATGTCGCGCGACCTGATCACCGTATCGCCGACGACAAGCCTGCGCGCAGCATGGCGGCTTTTACTGAAGCATAGCATCAAGGCGCTTCCGGTCGTTTCGCCCATTGGCGAACTGGTCGGCATCGTCACCCAGACCGACTTCATGAAGCACTCGGTTCTGTCGCAGGACGGCCGACTGCGGCTCGGCCTCAACCATCGGCTGATCGCGCGCCTGCGAAAGCGGCCGCCGCTCGATACGGTCGCCGACATCATGACACGCCGCGTCCAGTCCGCGCTGCCGGAAACCCGGATCGCCAGGCTCGTTCCGCCGATGGCCGATACCGGGCTCCACCATATGCCGATCGTCGATGCGGAGAACCGCGTGGTCGGCATCGTCACCCAGTCCGATCTGATCGCCGCACTGTTCCAGCGCAGCATCGAGACGCCCGACGCCGATCCGCAACCTACCGAAACGGCCGCTCTCTAGCATCGCGCCAGCAGCACCGCCCAAGGCTGCCCTTGACGGGGCGCCGGAAATTCGCCATCGACTAGGGGGTGTTTGACCGGTGATCGCCTTTGCTGAGTCGGACGCCACGAGGATAAACTGAGATGGCCTATACGCCCCGCCGGCCGGTAAACCCCAAGGATGCCGCTGAAGCGCTTTTCAAGCCCGCAAAACGGCCGCCCGCTCCCGCCGTCGAGAGATCCGCCCCGCCGAATACCAAGGAACTCGTCTCCCTGAAGATCGACAGCGCCGTGCTGGAGCATTTTCAGAAGGAGGGGCCTGGCTGGCAGGACCGGATCAACGAAACCCTGGCAGCCGCGATCCGCGACACGAAGGCCTGATCGGCGGACCTTCCGCGCCAAGGTCGACCGGCGACCGATCCTGCATCACGTCGCTGCGGAAATGCGGCGGGGAATGGTGAGGGGCTGAGGTCCTGCCGGATTGTCCGTCTGTCCGAAACGCCGCAGAAGAATGACCGCCTCGTCGCGGTCGACCGCTTTTGAAAAATAATATCCCTGCCCGAGCCGGCAGCCCAGTGCCACCAACTGGCGAGCCTGTGCATTGGTCTCGATGCCTTCTGCGACCACCCGGATACCGAGTTTCTCGGCAATGCCCAGAAGCCCTTCGACGATGGCAATGCCGCCATCGCCCGGCACCAGCCGGTCGATGAAGGACTTGTCGATCTTGATGATATCGACGGGAACCGTCAGGAGATGGGTCAACGAGGCAAAGCCCGTTCCGAAATCGTCGAGCGCCACTCGCAATCCGCGCTGTCGCAACGCCTTGATCTCATCGGCGACGACATGGTCGCGCTGGCCGAGATAGACCGATTCCGTCACCTCCAGAATGAGGTGCTTCAACGGTACGCCGGCCTTGCCGAATGTCTCGCTGAGGCGCGGCTGGAGGTTGCCATTGTGGAAGTCGGCGGCCGACAGGTTGATCCCGACATGCTGGAGCGGCAGGCCCAGGTCGAGCCAGCGCCGCATGTCCGCGGCAACGCGCTGCAGCATCTGCAGTGTCAGTTGCGCCGCCACATGGGCGTCCTTCATCGCCTCCTGGAAATCTGCCGCGGCAACGATCTCGCCGGTCTTCGTGGTCATACGGCACAAGGCCTCAAAGCCGACGACGTCGCCGCTTTCAAGACGAACGATCGGCTGGTAGTGCGCGTCGATGCGTCCTTCGCTCAGGGCCAGGCTGACATCATGGATCGCCCGGAACCGGCGGGTGATGGCAGTGCCAAGCCCAGGGACATATTCGATATACTGGCCACGGCTGCGCTCCTTGGCGTGATAGAGCGCATAGTCGGCATTCTGCCGGACCTGGTCGGGCGTGTCGCCGACCGCAGCCACCGCGCCGCCCAGCGTTGCCGCTGGGAACACCACGTGCCCGCCACAAAGACTTGGCGCCTTCAGCGTCTGGAGAATTTCTGCGGCGACCAAAGCAAGCTCCGAGCCGTCCCCGCTGTTGACGATGACAGCGAACTCGTCGCCTCCAAGCCGGAAGGTCCGGCCGGTTTCGGCAACCGACGCAATACGGTCGGCAACAGCCTTGATCAAATCATCGCCCGCCCCATGACCGAAGGTGTCGTTGACCAGCTTGAGATTGTCCATGTCGGCCAAGAGGATACCCCAGCCGTGTTTGACACCCTGTTCCGCCAGCACCAGATTGAAGCTGGCACGATTCGGCAAGCCGGTCAGGACGTCCGTATAGGCCAGACGCTGGCGTTCGTTGACCCGTTCGTTGCGCTCCAGTGCAATGGCGCAGAGATGGACGCAGGCCGCAACTATCCGCTCCTCGATCTCGCTCGGACCGCGCCTCTCCTTGAAATAGAACGCAAACGTCCCAGTCACGCGGCCGGAACTGATGATCGGCGTCGACCAGCACGCCCGAAAGCCAAGCGGCAGGGCAAGGCTCTTGAAATCAGCCCAGAGCGGATCATTTTCGATATCGACGACGGTAACCGGCTGACCAAGAAAAGCGGCTGTACCGCAGGAGCCAACACAAGGACCAATGGGGACACCATCCAGCGCTGCACTGTAATGGGCGGGAAGTGAGGGGCCGGATAGAGGATGCAGCAACCCTTGCTGATCAACCGACAGCACGGAGCAGACGATCCCCGGCACAGACGCTTCCACGGCCGCGCAAAGCCGATCAATGGTCGCTTTCAGGGGCTCGCCCCTGGCTATCATTTCGAGGATAGAGTTCTGTAACTCAAGGAGCATGGCTGTCGCTTCAATATGTGAGGATGCAGATTAGCGTCTCGACATTTAATTAGTTCTTACGCTATCGCTAAAGTTCGAACTATCGAACGATACCGGCGGACTCTCCCTCCCCAAAACGTCTCGAGATGAACGAAAATGATCCATTTCAGGCATAGACTCCTGCCTCAACCAGTGGAAATCCGACGAAGCGGCCCCATATGGGCACCTGTACACGGTCGGCAATTGCCGAAGCTCTTGACGGAAGGTCAGACTTCAGCGAGAACGACCGTGTTCCGTGGTCGTCGACTTGGTCGCCTGCGGTCTAACACTGGTGCCGGGCCCCTCTGGCGAGAGTTTACGGCGCTCTCGTGATGTCGGTACCGCCAGCAAATGAGCCGGCGGATTCAAGAATATGACAATTCTGACCATGCCTCACGCGCATGTCCCTATGGGTCGGCGCGCCTCGATATTCGTTCCAAGCCCTGCAGGACATCCGGAGGCACGCTCATGAGCACGCCTTCGAACAACAGCAGTGCGCTGGGCTACTTCAAATGGGCTTTCATCGTCACCGCCCTCGGCCTTCTTCTTGGCGCCTGGCTCGGCTGGCAGTCGACCGGCACGCTGGGCGGCATGGCGACGGCCTTCTTCATCTGTGCCGTTCTGGCCGTCCTGGAAATCTCGCTTTCCTTCGACAACGCCATCGTCAACGCCAACAAGCTGAAAGACATGACGCCCGTCTGGCAGCATCGCTTCCTGACCTGGGGTATCGTCATCGCCGTGTTCGGCATGCGTATCGTCTTCCCGTTGCTGATCGTGGTGATCGCGGCCGACATCGGTCCGATCGATGCGCTGATTCTGGCGGCCCGCGAGCCGGCCGAATATGCCCGCATCATGAACGAGGCGCATCTGCCGATCGCCGCTTTCGGCGGCACATTCCTGATGATGGTCGGGCTCACCTACTTCTTCAACCATGAGAAGGAAGTGCACTGGATCAGCTTTATCGAGAAGCACATGGCCCGTTCGGCGACCATCAAGGGCATCGAGATCGCTTTCGTTCTGGCACTCATCCTAGTGTTCTCGAACTTCCTTGACGGCGAGGAAGCCACCACCTTCGTCTATTCGGCGATCTATGGCCTGTTGACCTTCCTGGCCGTCGAAGTGCTGGGTGGTCTGCTCGACGCATCGCAGAAGACCATGACGGAAGCGGCCAAGGGCGGCCTCGGTGCCTTCATCTATCTCGAAGTGCTCGATGCCAGCTTCTCCTTCGACGGCGTCATCGGTGCTTTTGCGCTGACGCAGAACCTCTTCGTCATCGCCATCGGCCTTGGCATCGGCGCCATGTATGTGCGTTCGATGACCATCATGCTGGTCGACAAGGGAACGCTTGCCGAATACCGCTACCTGGAACACGGCGCCTTCTACGCCATCTTGATCCTCTCGGTGATCATGTATTTCCAGACCCTGGTACATATCCCCGAAGTGATCACCGGCCTTGGCGGCGCTGGCCTGATCGGCATCTCGCTGTGGTCGTCCATCCGTTACAACCGCAAGGAGCGCGAGGAAGAACAGGCCCGCGCGCAAGAGGCGATCGCCGAGAATATCTGATACTCCATCTGTGACGTTCTAAGGGCCTGCCTGTCGAAAGACCGGCAGGCCTTTTCATTTCATTTGCGCGTGTGTCACGAACTCAGCGCATCGCGCAGCGCCAGGCCTTCCTTGACCCGCAGGTCGAGATCCGCCTCGATATGATCGATATGGTGCAGCATCAGGTCGCTTGCCCGCGCGACATCCTTGTTGGCCAGCGCATCGAGAATGGCGGAATGTTCGTTGTGGCCGCAGCTCGACACCCCGGATCGCCCGTAGAGCGCCACCACGAGCGACGAACGGGCCACCAACTCGTCCATGAAACGCTGCAGGATACCGTTGCCGGCGACGGCGGCGAGCATCAGGTGAAAATCGCCGGAGGCCTTGATCTCGGCGCGGCGGGCCACCGGTCCCCGCTCGTTCATAAAGCGCACTTCCTCGTCAAGCTGCTTGCGGAAGGCCCCGATATCGTCGGGCGTGATCCGCTCGACGGCAGCAGCGACGATGCCCGGCTCTATCAGCCGGCGCGAGGCGAAAATCTGGCGCGCCTCCTCCGGCGTCGGGATGGAGACGAACGCGCCGCGATTGCGCTCGGTGCGGACCAGCCCTTCGAAGGCCAGCATCTGCAAGGCGTAACGAACCACCGTGCGGCTGACATCGAACAGCGTTCCGACTTCCGCCTCCGACAGCTTGGTGCCGGGCGTCAGCCTTCGGTCGACGATCGCATCGCGCAGGGAATCCCGAATGGCCTGCGCGCGGTCTTCCTGGTTGGCATCCAAATTGGCCGGTGTCTTGTGTGCGATATTCATGGCAGTATCCCGTGTGCAAAGCCTTTCTATCCGCATCGCGGCCGGATGGAAATATGGGCATTGAAAAACCTCCGAAGCGATTGTCCACAATTTGACCATTGGATTGAATGCAAAACTGATTTTTTGTGCATTCATTTTGGACGGCGGAACGCTTGCCATCCATTGTGCCGGGATAGCCCGGCGATTCCAACAGCTTAGGCTGCGAGCCTGAAACTGGCACACCGCATGCATCCCTCTCGCTAAGGATTGGGAGCGCTGAATGACCAAAGCAGCAGAAATCGATATCGCCGCCGTGTCCAAGATCTACGGTCACACCGTGGCTGTGGACAAGATCAGCCTGAAGATCCCGGCCGGCAGCTATTGCTGCCTGCTCGGTCCATCAGGCTGCGGCAAGACATCCACCCTGCGGATGATTGCCGGCCACGAGAGCATTTCCTCCGGCGACGTGCGGCTCGGCAACACGGTGGTCACCGATCTGCCGCCCGCCAAGCGCGGCACGGCGATGATGTTCCAGTCCTATGCCCTGTTCCCGCATCTCGATCTTGTCGACAATGTTGCCTTCAGCCTGAAGATGAAAGGCGTCGAGAAGGAAGAGCGCCGCGCCAAGGCGCTGGAGATGCTGACCCTGATGCAGATGGAGGGCTATGCCAACCGTCGGCCGGCCCAGCTTTCCGGCGGCCAGCAGCAGCGCGTCGCGCTCGCCCGTGCCCTGATCACCAATCCCGAGGCCCTGCTTCTCGACGAACCGCTTTCGGCCCTCGATCCGTTCCTGAAGATCCGCATGCGGGCCGAGTTGAAGAAGCTGCAGAAGACGCTGGGCATCACCTTCGTACATGTCACCCATAGCCAGGAAGAGGCGATGGCGCTGGCCGATCTGATCGTCGTGATGAATGACGGGCGCATCGAGCAGGCCGCCCATCCGCGCGAGGTTTTCGAAACGCCGGCAACCGCCTTCGTCGCCCGATTCATGGGCGACCACAATGTGATCTCCGGCCGAGTCATCGAGAATACCCCGACCGGCATCGTCCTGGAGGTTCTGGGCGGCGGCCGGTTTGCAGCCCTCGGGCGGCAGGTCGAGGCAGGCGAGCCTGTCGATATCGCCGTCAGGACCGACCATGTGCGGATCGGCGAAACGCCAGCCGCCGGCCTCGGCTTCACCGGCATCGTCTCGAATGTCGAATATCTCGGATCGACCGTCAAACTCGTGGTCGCCGGCGGCGGCATCGAGGATTTCACCGTCATTCTCGACGACACCGCCTTCTTTGCAAATCCGGTCAGTGTCGGCGAAGCAATCCCGCTTTCATGGGAGGCGCCGGACGCGATCGTGCTCGGCCGCATGGAAAAGTAAAAGCACAACAACAGGAGAACAGCGCATGACTGAGAATTCCAAGACGGCAAAGGGCGTCACCCGCCGTACGCTTCTGAAAACCGCCTCTGCGGCTGCCGGCCTTGCCGCCGGCTCGGGCGCCATCACCGGTTTCCCGACCATCTGGGCGCAGAACCCGATCACGCTGCGCCAGTTCGGCACCGGCGTGTCGAACCTCAACGCCATTGCCGAGAAGTGCAAGGCCGACCTCGGCATCACGCTTGAGATGACCGCGACGGACTCGGACGCCGCCGCCCAGCGCGCCGTGACCCAGCCCAATTCCTACGACATTGCCGACATCGAATACTGGATCCTGAAAAAGGTCTACCCGGCCGGCGTGATCCAGCCGATGGACGTCAAGAAGCTGAAATATTACGACAAGATCGTGCCGCTGTTCAAAACCGGCAAGCTGACGCCGGACAGCGTCATCGCCCAGGGCACGGCACCGCATACCGTCGGCTTCGTCGAAAAGCCCGGCGACAAGACTTTCGCCAAGGAAGAGACCCAGTGGTTTACGATGGTTCCGACCATCTACAACGCCGACACGCTCGGCATCCGCCCTGATCTGGTCGGCCGCGAGATCACCACCTGGGCCGATATCATGGACCCGGCCTTCAAGGGCAAGACCTCGATCCTCAACATCCCGTCGATCGGCATCATGGATGCCGCGATGATCTGCGAAGCCATGGGCATCATCAAATATGCCGACAAGGGCAATATGACCAAGGCTGAGATCGACACGACGATCGAGTTCCTGATCAAGGCCAAGAAGGACGGCCAGTTCCGCGCCTTCTGGAAGTCCTTCGACGAGAGCGTCAACCTGATGGCGTCGGGCGAAGTGGTCATCCAATCGATGTGGTCGCCGGCGGTTGCCGCCGTGCGTTCCAAGGGCATCCCCTGCAAATACCAGCCGCTCAAGGAAGGTTATCGCTCGTGGGGCGGCGGTCTCGGCCTTGCAGCCCATCTCGAAGGCGCGCAGCTCGATGCGGCCTACGAATATATCAACTGGTACACATCCGGTTGGGTCGGCGCCTATCTCAACCGCCAGGGCTACTATTCCGCGGCGATGGACACCGCCAAGGAACACATGTCAGCCGACGAATGGGGCTACTGGATCGAAGGCAAGGCGGCCCAGGGCGATATCGTCGCTCCGGACGGCAAGGTCATGGAAAAGGCCGGCGCCGTGCGCGATGGCGGCTCCTTCGTCGAGCGCATGGGCAAGGTCGCCTGCTGGAACTCCGTCATGGACGAAGACCGCTACATGGTCCGCCGCTGGAACGAATTCATCGCGGCTTGAGGCTGTCTCGACGGACTCCCTCCCCCTTGTGGGGAGGGAAACCTGCTGCAACGGCTTTGTTCCCTTCGACCGCTGAGGTTCGGAAGCGAATGACTGGCGCATTGAGCGAATTTGATGGGAGACGGAATTCATGGCGACAGTGCGGTTCATAGGCGTCGGAGAGCCGAAGCCGAAGCGCGTCATTCAGGTGCCGCTGCGGCTGGTCTCCTATCTCCAGGCCGCGCCACTTGCCGTCATTCTCGGCGCTTTCCTGCTGCTGCCGATCCTGATGATCGGCATCGTCAGCT
This sequence comes from Agrobacterium sp. a22-2, assembly GCF_012276985.1. GTDB lineage: Bacteria > Pseudomonadota > Alphaproteobacteria > Rhizobiales > Rhizobiaceae > Allorhizobium. The sequence goes on from NZ_JAAXMM010000014.1 coordinate 49,675, forward strand.
TCTGGGACTACGACTTTGCCCAGATGTATCCCGATTTCGTCACCTTCAACTACGAGGAGACGCTCGGCTCCTGGGTCACGTGGAAGATCTATCTCAACACGCTGAAATTCGCCCTGATCGTCTGGGCGATCACGCTGTTCATCGGTTTCTGGGTTGCCTATTTCCTCGCCTTCCACATTCGAACGGCCACCATGCAGATGGTGCTGTTTCTGGTCTGCACCGTGCCGTTCCTGACCTCCAACATCATCCGCATGATCTCGTGGATCCCGGTTCTGGGGCGAAACGGCCTGATCAACACGACGCTGGTCAATGCCGGGATCATTCCCGCGCCCATCGAATGGCTGCTCTATTCGGATTTCGCCGTGGTTCTGGCTATGGTGCATCTCTACACGCTGTTCATGGTCACGCCGATCTTCAACACGCTGATGCGCATCGATAAATCGCTGATCGAGGCGGCTCGCGACGCCGGCGCCAGCGGGTTGCAGATCCTCACCAATGTCATCATTCCGCTCGCCAAACCCGGCATGGCGATCGGCACCATCTTTGTCGTGACGCTGGTCATGGCGGATTTTTCCACCGTACAGGTCATGTCGGGCGGCCAGAGCGCCTCGGTGGCGCTGATGATGAAGAACCAGATGTCGCTGCTGCAATATCCCGCCGCCGCCGCCAATGCCGTGGTGCTGCTCATCCTCGTTCTCCTGATGGTGGCGGGCATCCTGCGCATCGTCGACATCCGCAAGGAGCTGTAAGCCATGCATGCAGACAAGCGCGGCCGCGAATTCTACATCCTTGCCGTCTTCTTCGGCCTCTTCGTGCTGTTTCTCTACGGCCCCCTTTCGGCCATCCTGATCCTGTCGTTTCAGGGACCGAACGGCGGCCTCACCTTCCCGCTCAACGGCGTGTCGCTCCACTGGTTCGTCAATCTGTTCGAGAAACAGGCGGTCGGTGATTTCGGTGGTTCGTTCCGCCGCTCGCTGTTTCTCGGCATCGCCGTCATGGCCGTGACCGTACTGGTGGCGCTGCTGGCGGGGCTTGCCTTCCGGCGGAAATTCGCCGGCGCCACGGCGCTGTTCTACCTGTCGGTTGCCAGCTTGGTCGTGCCATCGATCATCATCTCGCTCGGCATCGGTGTGCTGTTCCAGCAGATAGGCCTGCAGCCGGCCTGGTATTCCTCGGCCTTCGGCGCGCACCTCACCTGGACCCTGCCCTTCGGTGTGCTGATCATGTTCGCCGTCTTCAACCGTTTTTCGCCGGCCTACGAGGAAGCCGCGCGCGATCTCGGCGCCTCGTCATGGCAAACCTTTGCCCATGTCGTGCTGCCGATGATCGCGCCGAGCTTGATCGGCGTCGGCCTGTTCGGTTTCACGCTGTCCTATGACGAATTCGCCCGCACCCTGATGACCTCCGGCACTTACAATACACTGCCGCTCGAGATCTACGGCATGACCACCAATGTGACCACGCCGGTGCTTTACGCGCTCGGCACGGTCACCACGGTCTTCTCCTTCCTGGTGATCGCCGGCACGCTCGGGCTGATCGTCGTGATGAACCGGCGCAGGGCCCGCGGCTGATGCGCCTTCTCATCGTCAATCCCAATACCACCGCCAGCATGACGGCGACGATCGCCGACGCGGCCGGTCGTGTCGCCAATACCGGAACGACCGTCATTCCTGTCACCTCTTCGATGGGACCGGCATCGATCGAGGGCTATTATGACGAGGCTCTCGCCGTGCCTGGCCTGCTGCTGGAACTTTCCAGGGGAGAACGCCAGGGCGCCGACGCCGCGATCATCGCCTGTTTCGACGACACAGGACTCGACGCAGCAAGGGCACTCTGCGGCATTCCTGTGATCGGCATCTGCGAAGCGGCCATGGCGACCGCCTCCTTCATCGCCCAGCGTTTCACGGTTGTGACCACCATGGAGCGATCGCGCCTGCCGGTCGAGGCGCTTGTGCATCGCTACGGCATGGGCGCGCGGGCCAAGGTGCGGGCCGCCGATATCCCGGTTCTGTCGTTGGAAGATCCGCAGTCGAATGCCCGCGACCGGTTGCGCAACGAGATTGCCGCAGCCCTTCGTGATGACAAGGCCGAGGCAATCGTGCTGGGCTGCGCCGGCATGGCCGACCTGACGCTCGAACTGCGCCGCGAGTTCGGCGTACCGGTGATCGACGGGGTCGCGGCCGCCGTCAAGCAGGCGGAGGCGCTGACGGCATTAGGCCTGTCGACCGCCAAGCGCGGCGCCTATGCCTCGCCGGTTGGGAAGACCTATATCGGCCTGATGGAACCTTTCGCGCCGGCGCGGATGATCCCGGCATGACCGGCAGCCCATCCATCCGGCCGCTGGCGCTTTCCGACGTGGAACAGCTTCTCTCCTGGGCGAAGGACGAGGGCTGGAATCCCGGGCTCGACGATGCTGCGGCCTTTTATGCGGCCGACCCTGACGGTTTCCTCGGCTGTTTTGTCGATGGCGAGATGGCGGCCGGCATGTCCGCCGTGCGCTACGGGTCGGATTTCGGCTTCATCGGCCTCTATATCAGCCGGTCCGACAGGCGCGGCAAAGGCTATGGCCGCCAGGTCTGGGATGCCGGAATGGCCTTGCTGGACGGCCGGACGATCGGCCTCGACGGCGTGCCGGAACAGCAGGCCAATTACCGCCGCATGGGCTTTGCCGCCGTGTCTGAGACCTTTCGCTGGAGCGGCGTCCATGCCGGCACCGCCACGCCCGCCCCTGATGTGATTGATGTGATGCCGTCGCTGCTGCCGGCGATCGCAGCCTTCGACCGCAACTTCTTTGCCGAGGCGCGCCAAGCTTTCCTGAACGCCTGGCTTGCGCCTCCACGCGTGGCCTGTGCCCTGGTCCGCAACGGTGAAATCCAAGGCTATGCCGTAGCGCGTGCCTGTCACGACGGCGTCAAGATCGGCCCGCTGTTTGCACAGTGCCCGGCCGACGCAAGGCTGCTGCTGGGTGCACTGGCTGCAACATCAGGCGGCCAGGCCCTGCATATCGACGTGCCGGCCGGGCAGACGGCATTTTCCGACGATCTGCGGGCCCACGGGTTTGTCAGGGGATTTGCCACGGCGCGCATGTACAAGGGGCCGCCGCCCGCCTTGAACCAGGCCGGCATCTTCGGCATCACCAGCCTGGAACTCGGCTGACTCTGTTTCACTATAACCACAGCCACCCTTCCAAGACCCGGACCCTTCCTTTATGAGGGATTGCGCTGCCGAAGACGTAATGCAGGTGCTAGGGACAACATTTGGAAACGACGCTCTATCTGCCGATCAAGCGCTTCCTGGAGGCGGCCGGCTATGCCGTGAAGGGCGAAATCGGCGGTTGCGATATCGTCGCGCTCGGTGACGGCGAGCCGCCTTTCGTGGTCATCTGCGAACTGAAGCTGACCTTCAATCTGGAACTGGTGCTGCAGGCGGTTGACCGGGCCAATGCCGGCGACGAAATCTGGCTTGCCGCCCGCGTCTCCAAGAAGGGCAAGGGTCGTGAGAGCGACCGGCGGTTCCGCGACCTGTGCCGCAGGCTGGGTTTCGGCATGCTTGCCGTTTCCGACAGCGGCATCGTCGACGTCATCATCAGCCCCGATTCGGCACTACCCCGCAAGAACAATCGCAAGCGGTCGCGCCTCATCAGCGAGCACCGCCGCCGCAAGGGCGACACGACCCTTGGCGGCGGCAACCGGGTTCCCATCATGACCGCCTATCGCCAACAGGCGCTCGCCTGCGCTGCCGCCCTGCAGGACGGCCCCTTGCGTCCCCGCGATCTTCGACCTCTGGTACCGGAGGTCGCCAAGATCCTGCAGGCCAATGTCTATGGCTGGTTCGAGCGCATCGACCGCGGCATCTATGGGCTGACGGAGCCTGGCCTGGAGGCCTTGCGGCGCTGGCCGACAACACTGCCAGCCGAGGAAACACAATTCACGACTGCGCCAGCGTCAACGGATACCGTTCGGGGTGATGGATAAGTGTGGTCATGTTGATCGGCCGGTTGCGGCGGTCGAAGACGATCTGATCGACGGTCAACACGGCGGCGGGTGATACCAGTCCGAGCTTCTCGCATTCCCAATCGGTCGCAAGCCGAGCGCTCAGTGTCGTATGACCGCGTCCCGGTTGGATATGATAACGGTTGCGCAACTCGTCATAGAGCGAGCGGTTCGGACCGGTCCAGTCAAGCTGCTCCAGTCCCGGCACCTGGGCGGCGGGCAGCCAGTCGGTCTGAATCGCCACCGGCACACCATCGATCAGGCGCAGACGCCGCAGGATCACCACTTCGGCGCCGGCCGGCAGGAAAAGCGGCCGCGTCACCTCGGGCGGTGGCTTGTAGGCTTTCACCTCCACCAGCTGGCTGCCGGGTTCGCGATTGTTGGACAGCGCCGTCGCCGTGAAGCTTTCCAGTACCTGCAGCTCATAGCCGCGCTGGCCGGTCGTCACATAAAAACCCTTGCCCGGCTGGCTTTTCAGCATGCCTTGGCGCACCAGATCCTGGATCGCGTGGCGCACGGTGATCCGGCTGACGCCGAAGATTTCCACCAGTTCGCGCTCGGAGGGCAGCTTGCCATTGTGCGGCAGCCGCCCATCCTCGATCGCCTGCAGCAGCGCTTCGTGCACCTGGCGATGCAGGGGCCGCGGATCGTCGTGCCGCATCAGCGGCGCCAGAGCCCCGGTCTTCAAACTTTGCGCTGCCGAGTTCTTCAAGGACCACCCCTCCGCGAGATCGGATAACTATAAGCCATCGGTTGCGCAGTTCCAGCCGGGTCTGGAATTCTTCCACTGGGACCGATTGACATAACTGGTTATATCCAGTTCTATTGAGGAAAGCGATCAGAATAAAAATATCGAATACACTCGCTCCAGAGGTTTTCAGATCAACAGGGGAACGACCACATGCTGAACCGTACATTTGCCTTTAGCCTCTCCGTGCTGGCGCTGCTTGCCGGCGGCGCGGCGCGCGCCGAAACCGTTTCGGTGTTCTGCGCCTCGACCGAATATGACCTCTGCATGAAGGCTGCCGACGCCTGGAAAACCAAGACCGGCAACGAGGCCAAGATCAACAAGATGCCGGCCCTGCTCGACGATGCGATCCCGCTTTACCAGCAGCTGCTGGCCGCCAAGTCGACCGATGTCGACGTGCTGTTCCTCGACGTGATCTGGCTCGGCATGTTCAAGGCCAACCTGCTCGACCTGTCGACGCTGGTGCCGAAGGCAAGCCAAGACATGCATTTCGAATCGACCCTCGGCGCCGCCAAGCTCGACGACAAGCTGGTCGCCATGCCGGCCTATATGGATGTCGGCCTGATGTTCTACCGCAAGGACCTGCTCGAGAAATACGGCAAGACGCCGCCGAAGACCTGGGCCGAGCTGACGGCAACCGCCAAGGAAATCCAGGACGCCGAACGCGGCGCCGGGAAGGCCGACATGTGGGGCTATGCCTGGCAGGCCAAGAGCTATGAAGGCCTGACCTGCGACGCCATCGAACTGATCTCCTCGAATGGCGGCGGCAATATCATCGCCGACGACGGCAAGGTGACGATCGACAATCCGGCCGCCGCCGAAGCCATCACCATGGCCAAGGGCTGGATCGGCACGATCAGCCCCGAGGGCGTGCTGAACTATGACGAGGAAGCCTCGCGCGCCGTCTTCGAATCCGGCAATGCCGTTTTCCACCGCAACTGGCCCTATGTCTGGGGCACGTCCCATGCCGAAGGCAGCGCCGTGGTCGACAAGGTCGGCATGATGCCGCTGCCGGTCGGCAAGGCGGGCGAAAAGTCGTCCGGTTGCCTCGGCCCGATGTATTACGGCGTGTCGAAATACAGCAGCAAGCCGGAAGCCGCCGCCAGCTTCGTCGACTTCGTCACCGGACCCGAAATGCAGAAGATGCGCGCCGTGGACGCCGCCTACAATCCGTCCATCCCGGCCCTCTACACCGATGCCGACGTCCTGGCGAAAATCCCGTTCCTGAAGGACAACCAGCAGGCCTTTTCCGACAGCGCCAGTCGCCCGTCCGGTTATACCGGCACCAGCTACAACCGCGTCTCGCAGGCCTTCTACCGCACCGTCCACGACATGCTGTCGGGCGGCACCGAGGTGGAGCCGGGCCTGAAGGACCTCGCCGCCAAGCTCGAAAAACTCAAAGGAAGCCGCTGATCCCAAGCCGAAGCGGCAGCGTCTCAATGGCTGCCGCCGCCTCTATCCCATCCGGCCTGTCGTGTCGGATGGGACTTTTGCAGTCTTTCAATTTCCGGGATCCCCATGGCATCGGTCACGCTTTCCTCCGTCTCCAAGAGCTACGGACACCACGACGTCATCCGTGAGGTCGACCTGCATATCGACGACGGCGAATTCGTCGTGTTCGTCGGCCCCTCCGGTTGCGGAAAATCGACGCTGCTGCGCATCATCGCCGGCCTCGTCCCAGCCTCCAAAGGCGAAGTGCAGATCGATGGCGAGGAGGTCACCGACGTTCCGGCCTCCAAGCGCGGCGTCGCCTTCGTTTTCCAGTCCTATGCGCTCTATCCGCATATGAGCGTCGCCCGCAATATCGGCTTTGCGCTTGAAACCATGCGGCTTGGCAAGCAGGCGATCGCCGACAAGGTCAGCGCGGTGGCGCGCATGCTGAAGGTCGACCACCTGCTCGACAGACGCCCCAAGGAACTGTCCGGAGGGCAGCGCCAGCGGGTCGCCATCGGCCGGGCGCTGGTGCGCGAGCCGGAGCTTTTCCTGTTCGACGAACCGCTGTCCAATCTCGATTCCGACCTGCGCATGGAAATGCGCATCGAAATCGCCCGCCTGCATGAGGACATCAAGACCACCATGGTCTATGTCACCCACGACCAGGCCGAGGCCATGACGCTGGCCGACCGCATCGTCGTCCTGAACCACGGCCGCATCGAGCAGGTCGGCACACCACTGGAACTCTATCACCGCCCGGTCAACCGCTTCGTCGCCGGCTTCATCGGCAGCCCGCGCATGAATTTCGCCGAGCTTGGCCCTGTCGTCTCCGGCCAGGTGCTTCAAGGTCCGGGCAGCCTCGATCTTCCGTTTGACCTGATCTCCGGCACCCAGACACCGGCTTCCGTCGGCGTTCGCCCGGAGGCGCTGACCATCGTGCCGGAGGGCCAGGGCCGCATGACCGGCATCCTGGAGCGCATCGAGGATCTCGGCCACGAGCATTTCGCCTATATCCGCCTGGATGAGGCGACCATCTGGGTGGTTCGCGTTGCCGGTCGTCCACCTTACGACCGCAAGAACCATGCGGTCGGCCTTGCCTTCACGGATGCGGATATCTTCCTGTTCGACACGGATAGCCGGCGCATCGATACGGTGGCTCGGGAGATCGGCGCATGAGTGTCCGGCTCGCCCGGCGCGAGCATCGTGCCGCCTGGCTGTTTCTGACGCCGCTGATCATCGTGCTGCTGATGGTCGCCGTCTGGCCGCTCGGTCGCACCTTCTTCTTCAGCTTCACCGATGCCTATCTCGATGATCCCTCCGTCTACGATCTGATCGGCTTTGCCAATTTCCTCGAAGTGTTTCGCGATCCCAACTGGTGGGTTGCGGTCAAGAACACGCTGGTCTTTGCCGTCATCTCGGTCTTCATCGAAACGCTGCTCGGTCTCGGCATCGCCCTTTTGCTGAACGAGGCCATTCCCGGCCGCGGCATGCTGCGCGCCGCCATTCTGGTGCCCTGGGCCATTCCGGTCGTGGTGGCCACCAAGATCTGGGAATGGATGCTCAACGACCAGTTCGGCGTGTTCAACAAGATGCTGATGTCGCTGGGGATCATCGATCACGGCATCGCCTGGACGGCCAGCAGTTCGCTGATCATGGGCGTGGTGATCTTCATCGATGTCTGGATGACGACACCCTTCATGGTGCTGCTGATTCTCGCCGGCCTGCAGACCATTCCCGGTGAAATGATGGAAGCCGCCGAAGTGGACGGCATTCCGGCCTGGAAACGCTTCTGGTCGATCACCCTGCCGCTGCTGCGGCCGGCCATCGGCGTCGCAGTGCTGTTTCGGGCGCTCGATGCCGTGCGCATGTTCGACCTTGCCTATGTGCTGGCCGCCAGCAACCAGAATGTCATGACCGTGTCGATTTACGCCCGCGACCGGCTGATCAGCTTCCAGGAACTGGGCGTCGGTTCGGCGGCTTCCACCTGGGTCTTCCTGCTGGTAGCGCTTGTCGCCATCGTCCTCATCGGCGCGCTGCGCCTTGATCGCTCGACGGGAGAATGACCATGGCAACCGTCGTCTCCGCCCGTCCCAAGCGCCGCTCTTCCGCCAGCTACAGGTTGCAGCGCCGCCTGCGCAAGGGCCTGCTCGGCCTGCTTATCCTGGTCGTGCTGGGGTACACGCTGTTTCCCTATTATTGGGCGATCGTCTCCTCCACCAAGCAGGGGGCGGAGCTTTATACCACCGCCTTCCTGCCGGCGCTGAATTTCACCTATTACCGGCAGCTGCTCGACAATCCTGTGTTCATGGGGTCGCTGCTGAACTCGGCCTTCGTCGCCACCTCGACCACGGCCCTGTCGCTGATCCTCGGCATCAGTGCTGCGTATGCGCTCGGCCGCATCGAGTTTCCGCAGCGCCGGCTGGTGCTGATGGCGATCCTGATGATCTCGATCTTCCCGCAGGTGGCGGCGTTGTCCGGCATGTTCGAGCTGGTCAACTGGCTCGGCCTCTACAACCGGCCAAGCGCGCTGGTGCTGACCTATCTGCTCTCGACGGTGCCCTTCACCACCTGGATCCTCACCACCTTCATCCGGGAATTCCCGAAAGAGTTGGAGGAAGCGGCGCTGATCGACGGCTGCTCGCATTTCCGCATCCTTACCCATATCCTGCTGCCGCTGATGGGGCCGTCGCTGGCCAGCACCGGCATTCTCGCCTTCATCCTCGCCTGGAACGAATTCCTGTTTGCACTGACCTTCATGCTGACGGATGAAAACAAGACGGTGCCGGTGGCGATCGGCCTGATTGCCGGCACCAGCCGTTACGAATATCCATTCGGGCAGATCATGGCGGCCTCCGTCACCGTGACGCTGCCGCTGATCGTCATCGTGCTGATCTTTCAGCGCCGGATCGTCGCCGGCCTCACGGCCGGTGCGGTCAAAGGATAAGATTCAAGGGAGTTTTTCACCATGGACATGCTCGTCAACCTCTACGACCTCGCGCCCGACGCCGCCCTCGACCAGAAGATGGCCGACGAAGGCGTCACCATCCGCCGCGCCCTGCCGCCGGAACTGCACACCATCGCCAGCTGGATCGGCCCGCGCTTCGGCCAGGGCTGGGTGAGCGAGGCAACCGTTGCGATGATGCGCCAGCCGGTGTCGCTGCTGGTGGCGGTCAAGGACGGCGAAGTGCTGGGATTTGCCTGCTATGATGCGACGGCGCGCGGCTTTTTCGGACCGACCGGCGTGGACGAGACCATGCGCGGCAAAGGCATCGGCCATGCGCTGCTCTTGAAGACGCTGCTCGCCATGTACGACCAGGGCTATGGTTACGGCGTGATCGGCGGCGCCGGCCCGACCGGCTTCTACAAGCGCGCCGTCGGCGCCGTGGTCATCGAAGGTTCCGAGGAAGGCATCTACAAAGGCATGCTGAACGCCGCCCACGCCACCGGCATCACCTATAGCTGACGGATCGCGTCAGGAGGCCGCAAGCTTCATTGCGGCCTTGAAGGCCCGCACGGTTTCCGAATCCGTCTGCCGTGCATCGGATGCCAGGAAACCCAGTTCGACCAGTCTCGTCTCAGCCGCGTGCACCGGCTTGCCGCACGAGGCATGCAGTTCCGAAATACCCGGAACCGACAAGAACGTGGCCGCCATCTCCGGCTTCAATCCACCGCCAGGCATGACCGACAGCCGGGAGCCGGCCGCAGCGGCGACAGCCCGCAGCGTGTCCAACCCGGCAAGCGCGGTCTTCTGGCCGCCCGATGTCAGGATGCGGCGGAAGCCGAGGCCGATCGCCACCTCCAGCGCCTCCAGCGAATCCGGCACCAGATCGAAGGCGCGATGCAGGGTGAGCCCCAGACCGTCCGCCGCGCTGACGAGTTCACCCAGCACCGTCTCGTCCAATCTTCCGTCATGTCGCGAGGCGCCGATGACGACGCCGGCCAGGCCCATCTGGCGCGCGGCCGCAATATCCTCGCGCATGATGGCGACATCGCTTGCGTCAAAGACGAAGCTGCCGGCCCGCGGCCGGATCAGCGCATAGACCGGAATGGGAGCACGGGCGGCCAGCGCCATGAAACCATGGGTCGGGGTCAGCCCGCCGACCGATAGCGCCGAGCAAAGCTCGATGCGGTCGGCACCGCCTTCGATAGCAGCGGCAAGGCCGGCCGCATCGTCGACGCAGACTTCGAGCAGCCTTGTTTTGTCCGATCCAGCCGTATCCATGGTCGCCTTCCCTTAAAGTTCACGTGCCGCGCTTCAGCGGGCCGTCCAGCGACAGCACGAGTATGGTGCCGGCGAGACCGGCGAGCGCGCCGAGGATCGATGTGCCGGAATAATCGCTTATTCCCGTCCCCAGCGCAAAAAGCAACGAACTGAGGCCACCGGACAGGAAGATATTGACCGCGATCAGCGAACTGCCGAGGCCGGCCCGCTCGGCAATCAGGTCCTGCAGATAGGTGATCGGCACGCTGATGATGGCAGCGGCGCCAAGGCCGGAGACAAGGGTCAACGCATAGACATGGGTCGGTGTCTGCGCAAAGCCGAGCAACAGCAGATAGACCGCATAGATACCGCCGCCCCAGGCGAGCGTAATGACCGGCGTCGACCGGCGCTCGAACCATCCCCAGAACAGGATGAAGACGATTTCGAGCAGCGCGACGATGCCGACGACCACGCCAACATCGGCGACCGTGCCGCCGGCATTGCCGGTGACGACCAGCGGCAGGACCGCGCTATTGACATGCAGCATCGCCGAAATCAGCGCGATGGCGAAGACGCGGACCAGAACCGGGCGCGAGCCGATTTCCTTCAGCGAGGCCAGGAAGGCGTAATTGGCATGGTTTTCCGGCGGCACGTCGGTCTTCGGCAGAAAGAAGAAGAACAGCAGGAAGCAGACGCAAGCCGAGAGACTTGCCAGAAGGAAGGCCGGCAGCATGCTGCTGCGGCTGGCCAGGAAAAAGCCGACGAGGCCCGGCACCAGCACCCAGGACAGCGATATGGTCGCGCGAACGGCGGAATTGACCGCGATCAGGTCCCGCACCGCCATGCCCTTGGAACTGGCGCGCACATTGGCGAAAATCAGTGAGTTCAGCGCTCCGAACACCGGGATCAGCAACAGCGTCGAGGCCATGAAAATGCCGGCGGTCGGAACGGCATAGGTCAGGCCATAACCGACAATGCCGAACAGGCAGGCAAACAGCATGGGCGCGCGATAGCTGCCGAGCCGGTCGGAAAAGATGCCGATCAGCACGCTGGCCGACACGTTGATCACGGCCGACGCCAGGATCAGCGCCGAGTAGAGGGCGTCGCTGAGGCCCAGTTCGGTGATGCCGATGATCGACAGATAGGGCGAGGTCGCCGCGCCGGAAAATCCGAAAAAGAAGATCGCAATCGCACTGACCCGGATCGGCGGGTTTCGATAGACGGTCGAGAGCGTGGAGAACATGGGGCTACGGCTTGAAAAAGAGAAAGGCGCCTCTCGGTGGAGAAAGCGCCGGTCGCGGACATGTGGCTGCGGATCAGCTCACCTTCCAGCGGCTGGAAAGATACGCCGTCGGTGTATAGCCGAAATCCCTGGTGAAAGGATAGATCGGTTGCAGGCGACGTTTGCTCGGCAGCGCCTCGATATCCTGGTTGATGACACCATCCGTCAGCGCCATCAGGTTCGGATTGGCGATCGGCTGCAATTCCGGCGAAAGATAACCTGACTTGACCACCAGCAGCCGTACTCTTGTCGGATCGATGCCGAGCCGGGTGAAATCGGCGATGGCGTGATAGGGACGGCGCTTGGCGGCGAGAATGACGATCACCTCGCCAATGCCGATCACGGCCTGCCGGTCGGCCGGCAAACCTGGATTGTCGAGCCGGATGACGGTTGCCATCACGTCTACGAAAGGGCTGGCCGGATCGAGACCGCCGCCAACCTTGAGCGGCAGAACCGCACCCTCGCCGGCCTCGAAACACAGGTCCACGGCCACCGGATCGGTGATACCGCCGACCACCGCATCCTGCCAGTCCCGTGCGATCAGAGCTTTCAGCACATCGGCACGGTCGCCCACGCCGCCACCGGTCGGATTGTCGCCGGAATCCGCAAGGATCACCGGTCGTGTCTCGGTCTTTTCGGCAATGTCGAGCATCGCCTCGAGTGGCCCTGTCACCGGTCCGAACCGGAAGTCGGCCCGCGCATCCCAATAGGACTGCGCGATGGTTACGGCGGCCCGACGCGCGGCGGACGCGTCCGTGCCGGTGACGACAGCGCAGGCTGTGCCGCGCGGCTCGTCGGCCCAGACATAACCGACCATCAGATTGGCATCCCAGATGCCGGGCACCTGATCGTGCTCCGGCAGTTTGAGATAGAGGCTTTTCGCCGGCTCGTCCTCCGTCGAGGTGCGCTCGCCCGGCAGCAGCACCGGGATTGGTGCCCAAGCGACGCCTGGCTTTTCGCCGGTCGCCAAGGTGTTCAGCAGCATCTCCCAGGCGCGCACCATGGTCTCGCGCACATCGATATGCGGCGCGGTGCGATAGCCGGCAAAAATGTCGAGCTGGTCGACGATGCGCTGCGTCACGTTGCCATGCAGGTCATAGCTGGCGGCCACCGGGCAATCAGGACCGACCACGGCACGGGCGGCCGAAATCCAGTCGCCCTCGGCATCGTCCATGCCCTCGACATTCATTGCGCCATGCATGGCGAGATAGAGCCCGTCGAGCGGCAGGCTGGCCTTCAGCAGCTGTAGGAACTCTTCCTTGAAGCTTTCATAGGCGACCCGCGACACCGGGCCGCCCGGAACGGCGCGGGCGTGCAGCAATGGCAGCGGCTCGACGTCGGCGGCGCCGAGAAAGCTGAAATAGTCGGCGCCGAGCAGATCGGCACCGCGCATGACGCGGAAGTCTTCGGTTCTCATCAGCACCGGCGACGAGGTGCTGCATTCGGTGTGGATGCCACCGACAGCGATGCGAAAGGTCATGGTGCCCTCATCAAAAACGCGGGTTGAGGCCGACGATGGCGGCAAAGCGCAGCCAGTCCTTGTTGGCCCTCGGCGTCCAGGCGGCCTCGGCGATGGCCGGAAGACGCGGGAAGACCAGATGGTTGAAATAATCGCGATTGAGGAAATGCTCCGACCAGATGCAGGCCTGGACACCCTTCATACGGTCCTTCAGCGCATCGGGGAAATCGCCGACCGCCTCATAGGCATAGGTATGGGCCGGCGGCACAGTGCCCGCCCAGCTGGCGCCGGGTTCCTGCCATTCAGTGGCCTGCACCATGTCGAGATAATAGGCCTGGCCGGGGGTCATCACGACATCATAACCCTGTTTGGCAAGTTCGAGGCCGACTTCCGGCTTCTGCCAGGCCATCAGCAGCGTGCCGTCCGGATCGACGCCGCCACCATGGGAGACTTCATCCCAGCCGGCGAGACTGCGGCCACGTTCGGCCAGCATCTGCTGGATGCGCTTCATGAAATAGCTCTGCAGCCCGAAGGTGCCTTCGATGCCCTGCTCCTCCATCAGCTTGCGCGCCAGCGGCGAGGCCATCCAGGTATTGCCGGCCACTTCGTCGCCGCCGATATGCAGCAGCTTGGACGGGAACAGGTCGACCATTTCATCGAAGACCTTGCCGAGGAATTCATAGGTAAGCTCGATGGCCGGATTGAGCGCATTGTTGGGAAAACCCTGCACCGAGCGGTAGCTGTCGGGTGCTTCCTGACCGTCGACCAGATCGGGCAGCGCGATCAGGGCTGCCGTGCTGTGGCCGGGAATGTCGATTTCCGGAACGATCTCGACGCTGAGCGCCGCCGCATGGGCGACGATCGCCCTGACTTCGTCCTGGCTGTAGAAGCCGGTTACGAGTTCTGCGCCATTGCCCAGCTGCGGCAGAAGAGGCCCATCCGGTCCGCGGGTCGCACCGATCGTGGTCAGTTCCGGATAGGCCTTGATTTCCAGGCGCCAGGCCTCGTCATCGGTCAGGTGCCAATGGAAGGTGTTGAGACGCAACCAGGCCAGGATATCGATCAGCCGGGTGACGTCGGCGACCGGATAGAACTGCCTTGACACATCGAGATGGCAACCGCGCCAGCCATAACGCGGCGCGTCGCTGATGCTGCCGGAGATCGGGAAGCGGAATTTTACAGCATCGATGCGCGCGCCGCGCAGCAACTGCGCCAGCACCGTCAGTGCATATTGCCGGCCGGCGGCGGCACTGTAACGCACGACAATCTCATCGGCGGAAAAGTCCAGACGATAGGCTTCCGCGGCAAGGTCGGCCTCTTTCACGAAACGCAGGGCCCGTCCCTCATGCACCGGGGCCAGGGAAAACGGCACGTGGCCGACCATGAACAGGCGGCGAAACAGCGAGATGACGGCATCGACCGCCTTCAGATCTTCGGCAGACGTGCCGGCGACGGGATAGAGTGCCACGGGAAAACTGTCGCCGGCCACAAGCGATAGCTCGACAGGCCAGGGCTGGATGGCGAAGGGCTGGTCGAGCCTGCCTTCCGGCAACAAGACCGGCGCCGGCTCGCTGTGACGGCCTTCCAGCATGAGGTCGCCGACCGCGGCATCCCGGTGGCTGCCATCGGCCAGCGTCACATAGGCCGATTTAGCGCCATCGGTGCGGTGCCTGGCCGGACGCAGCAGTCCATCGACCGCAAAGCGCCAGCTGCCGCCCGGCGCCAGCTCGAAACCGACCGGCGGGGCAAATTCGTGGAAATTGGCATTGCGCCTCACATAAACGGCATTGTCGCAGACCGGGTTGTCATTGGTGCGGGTCAGCGAGGTGTAGACCAGCTTGAAACCCTTGATCGGCGCTTCCGACAGATTGATCAGCGTGAAGATGAAACCGCCACCGTCATCACCCTCGATCGGATACCATGCGTTTTCGAGACGGAAATCAAATGATGCCATGATGGTTCCCCTGGCTTATCGTTGAATCAATAATGGTCGGATTGCGAAAAGGTGTGGGCGAGCTCGGCCTGTCCGGCCGTCAGCCCGCAATCGACGGGCAAGCAGACGCCGGTGATGGCCGCTGCCTGGTCGCTGGACAGAAAGAAGACGGCATTGGCGACGTCCTTAGCCGTCGCGATGCGGCGCAGCGCATACCAGCGCTTGGCCTCTTCAAAGACCTGCGGGTTGGCCGCCGCCCGCACTTCCCAGGCCTGCGTGCGCACCGTGCCCGGGGCCACTGCATTGCAGCGAATGCCGAACTTGCCATATTCGACGGCGATCAGCCTGGTCAGATGCAGCAGGCCGGCCTTGGCGGCGCTATAGGCCGGATGGCCGAACACCGCCATGCCATTGACGGACGCGATGTTGATGACCGAGCCTTCCACCGCCTTCAATCCGTCTTCGAGCGCCCGAAAGCACAGGAAAGCCGCCTCGAGATTGAGCGCCGTGTCGGCGCGCCAGATCTCCGGCGTCGTATCGTGCAGGCTGACGGCCCTTGCTGCGCCGGCATTGTTGACCAGCGTCGTGACCGACCCCAAGGCCATGGCCCCGGCCGCCATGTCCGTGACGCTGGCCGCATCGGTGACATCGCACTGCACGGCGATAAACCGCTCCGCGTCGCCCAGACCGGCAGCAGCCGTCTGCGCCGCCGAAAGATCGATATCGACCAGCAGCACCAGATCATGGCTATCGGCCAGCCGGGCGGCGATTGCCCGGCCGATATCGCCGGCAGCGCCGGTCACCACCGCCACCGAGCGGCTCATCGTGCGTGGGTCCGGAAAGGGGTTAGGCGCGGCGCCAAGGTCAGTCTCCCAGCAGCTGTCGGTCGTCACCGTCGCGGTGCTCGACCAGTTGTTGTTTGATATGGCGAAGGGTCACCGTCGATTGGGTCCGGTTGCGATAGGCAACCAGGCTTGCCACCACATCGACGAGGGCCAGATAGGCAAAGCGGGTCGAGGTCGGACGGAAGATATTGTCGCCCTCGGGCAGGTCGATGCCGATCACCAGTTCGGCGGCTCTCGCCACGATACTGTCGCTCTGGGTGAGCGCGATCGTGGTGATGCCGGCCTCGCGCGCCAGGTTGAAACTGCGCACCAGTTCGGCATTGCGACCCGAAAACGACGAGCCGATGATCACATCCGTCGGCCGGGCGGCGGCCGTCATCATCAGCTGCATGCTATGGTCGCTGCTGACGGTGACCCGCGAGCCCAGCCTGAACAGCCGGTTCTGGATTTCGGATGCGATCATCGAGGAATTGCCGCCCGAGCCGAAGGCATAGATCATCTCGGCTTTCGACAGTCTTTCGGCAACCCGATCGAGAATGCCGGGATCGATGGCCCGGTGCATCAGGAACAGCGCGTTCTGCGCCTTGGTGATGATGTCGCTGGCAACATCGGCCGGCTCGGTGCTCTTGGCTTCCGGATTGAGATAGCGAACGCCGACATAGGCGGTCTTGGCCAGTTGCACCTTGAAATCGGAAAAGCTCTGGCAGCCGACGCGGCGGCAGAAGCGCGTCACGGTCGGCGGAGAAACCTCAGCCCGCTCGGCAAGCTCGATGATCGAGGCATTGACCGCGAAATCGAAGTCGTTGAGCAGGATATCGGCAATGCGCTGCTCGGAAGGCGAGAGCTGCGCCCGCTCTTCCTGTAAGGTCGCAAAGATATCCATGCCCGCCTCCCTCGCCTATCTTCAAACCCTGGGTTTATAGGCTATGCAGTCGATCTCGACCTTGCAATCGACCATCATCGAGGCCTGCACGCAGGCGCGGGCCGGCGGATGCTCGCCGAAATAACCCTGATAGATGCGGTTGAAGCTCCAGAAATCGCGGGGATCATCGATCCATACGCCGCAGCGCACGACATGCTCGACGCCGTAGCCGGCTTCGTGCAGGATGGCGATCATATTGGCGATGGCCTTGTGGCTCTGCTCGACAATGCCGCCTGAAATGATCTCGCCATCCTCCATGGCGACCTGACCCGAAACGTGGAGCCAGCCGTCGGCTTCCACAGCCCGTGCGAACGGCAATCTCTGTCCACCCGCACCCGCCTTTTCGGCACCATATCGCTTGATCGTCATCGGCCATCCATGCAAATTATTTTCTTTATTCGTTGACAGATCACCATGGAAAAGCGATTTTGACCAGCGAAAAACCGCTTTCATGAAAAGAATTTAAATATCGGCGAGGTTTGATGCGCGATCCCTTCCAGAATCCCTTCCCGTCCAGCGACACCGCGCGCCATGCCATCTGGGAGATGCTGGTGCCGCGCGACATCGATGCCTTCCTGGCCGCAGATTGGTCGATGGTCGAGCACGATTTTGTGGCCGACGGCTTTATCGGCATCAGCGGCAACCGGGATCCGAACCCCGACAATTGGCGCCTCGCCTTCCCCAATCTGGCCGCCTATCGCGACGAATGGCTGACGCAGGCCCGCGATTTCGCCGCTGGCAGCTATGGCGAAGATCCGCGCACTGCAATTTTCACGACGACGACGCTGGAAGGGATTGAGATCTCCGGCGAAACCGCGCTGGTGCGCAAGAAGTTCATGGGCGGCATTAAAAAGGCCGATGGCAGCCTCGACCCCATGCAATGGCAGACACTGTATTACTGTCGCCTGCATGAGGGGCGCTGGAAGATCTCCGGCTTCACCGGATATCTGCCCAATCCGATGGGGCCGGCCCGAGCAATAGCTGGGGCCTGACGAATCGGGCAAAGTCGAATGCACTCGGAATCAAGGCGAAGCCATTGCGCATTTTTACAGCCGCTCTTGCGACGGAAACCAACACCTTCTCGCCGATCTGCATCGATCGGCGCGGTTTCGAAGGCTCGCTTTATGCGCCGCCGGGAGAGCATCCCGCGACACCGACGCTCTGCACGGCGCCGATCACCGTCGGGCGCAAGGTGGCGGCACAGAAGGGCTGGACGCTGATCGAGGGCACCGCTGCCTGGGCCGATCCGGCCGGCCTCGTCAACCGCCAAGCCTATGAGGGCCTGCGCGACGAGATTCTCGACCAGTTGCGGGCCGCTCTTCCCGTCGATGGCGTGGTGCTGGGCCTGCATGGCGCCATGGTGGCCGACGGTTACGAGGATGCCGAAGGCGATTTCCTGACCCGTGTGCGGGAGATCATCGGTCCCGACGTGCTGCTTTGCGCCGAACTCGATCCCCATAGCCATTTGACCGAAAAGCGGGTGGCCGCTGCCGATTTCTTCGTGGTGTTCAAGGAATTCCCGCATACTGATTTCGTCGATCGCGCAGAGGACCTCTGGCGCATTGCCGTCGACACGCTGGAGGGCCGCATCACGCCTGTCATGTCCGTGTTCGATTGCCGGATGATCGACGTCTTCCCGACCTCGCGCGAGCCGATGCGGTCTTTCGTCGACAAATTGATGGCGATCGAGGCCGGCGATCCCGACGTGCTGTCACTGTCGGTCATTCATGGCTTCATGGCCGGCGACGTGCCGGAGCTTGGCACCAAGATGATCGCCATCACCAACGGCAAGCCGGAAAAAGGCGCGCATCTGGCCCGCGAACTGGGGCTTGAGCTTTATTCCAAGCGCGGCACGTTCCGCATGCCGGAGATCGACGAGAAAGAGGCGGTCTCCCGCGCTATGAGGGCCACAGCCGGCCCGGTCGTCATCGCCGACATGTGGGACAATCCCGGCGGAGGAACGGCGGGTGACGCCACCGTGGTGCTGGCCGAGCTGATGGCACGCGGCGCCGCCAATGTCGCTGTCGGCACGATCTGGGATCCGATCGCCGTGCAGATCTGCATGGCCGCCGGCGAAGGTGCCGAGATCGCCCTGCGTTTCGGCGCCAAGTCGGCACCGGGCACCGGCAACCCGATCGATGCACGGGTGAAGATCATCCGCGTGGTCCCCGATGCCACGATGAAATTCGGCGAAAGCTTTGCGGAATTCGGCCCGGCCGCCCATATCCGTTTCGACGGCATCGACGTCATCCTCAACACGATCCGCGTGCAGAGCTACGACCCCTCGCTGTTTACCGCCATGGGCATCGACCCCAAGACCCGGCATATCCTGGTGGTCAAATCGACCAACCATTTCCACGCGGCCTTTTCGAAGATCGCGGCGGACATCCTTTACTGTTCGGCCGGATCGCCCTATCCGAACGATCCGGCCACCAATCCCTATCGTCGCGCCCGGCGGGATATCTGGCCAATGATGGAAAACCCCCATGGCAGCGAGGCAGCATGATGCAACGACCAATCGTTAAACCCGGCGACACGATCCTGTCGCTGTCGACGCCCCTGCCGCTGATCGACGAGGCCCGCATGGCGGCCAATATCACCCGTGTCCAGACCTATATGGACGGCCACGGCCTGGCCTTCCGCCCGCATATCAAGACCCACAAGATCCCGGCCCTGGCAGCACTACAGGTGGCAGCGGGTGCAAAGGGTATCAACTGCCAGAAGATCACCGAAGCGGAAGTCTTTGCCGATGCCGGCTTTGAAGACCTGCTGATCACCTTCAATATCTTAGGGCCGGAGAAGCTCGATCGGCTTGCCGCGCTCAACGAGCGGATCTCAGGCCTGAAGGTCGTTGCCGACAGCGCCACCACCGTGACCGGCCTTTCCGCACAGTTCGCCGGCCGCAAGCCGCTGACCGTGCTGGTCGAATGCGATACCGGTGGCGGGCGTTGCGGTGTGCAGACGCCGGATGCCGCCGTCGCGCTGGCACAAACCATAGTCGCTTCGGACGGGCTCGTCTTCGGCGGATTGCTGACGTATCCGAAGGCCAACACGGAAGCCGCTGTCGAGACCTTCTTTGCCACGGCCATCGCCGCGCTGGCGGAAAAGGGCATCGCCTGCCCGATCGTCAGCAATGGCGGCTCACCCAGCCTGTTTTCGGCCCACCTCGTGCCGTCGGCCACAGAACACCGGGCCGGCACCTATATCTACAACGACCGCTCCATGGTGCGAGCCGGCCATTGCTCACTTGACGACTGCGCCATGTTTATCCTGGCGACCGTCGTCTCCCGCCCGACCGCCGACCGCGCCATTCTCGACGCCGGCTCGAAGGCGCTGACCTCCGACCTGCTCGGCTTCAGCGACCATGGCATGATCGTCGACTATCCCGACGCCGTGATCACCGGGCTCTCGGAGGAGCATGGCACGGTGGACCTGTCGAGATGTAAAGGGCGCAGGCCGGAGATCGGCGAAAAAGTGCGCATCGTCCCGAACCACACCTGCGTCGTGTCCAATCTCTTCGACACGATGACCTTCCACCGCGACGGCATCGTCACCCGCGTCGAAAGCGTGGCAGCCCGCGGACTGGTCTGGTGAACTGAGCCGTGATCGGAAGCGCAATTCAGGTGAGATATACGATGGCATAACTCACCTTTTGGGGAGTGGCACCCAAAAATCGGAAGACTGAGGCCGCCGGCCCTCGTCACCCCGCCAGAGCGGCCAGCGGCTCGATGGCCGTCAGTTCGACGCGGCGCTCAAGTGCGATGCCTTGTGCATCGAACAGGTGGCAGTCGGAGGCCTTGACGCCGGTCACCAGCGCCGTATCGACCTTGGCAGGCGCCGAGCCTGACAGCAGCGCGCAATAAGGCTCGCCGGTCGGCAGGGCGGCATAGGCGATGGTGTTGATGCCGAGACGCTCGATCACCGACGGAATGACGGTGATGTTGAGATCGCCGCTGCCGAGCGCTGTGTGTTCTGGGCGGATGCCGAGCGTCAACGGCTGGCCGACGAGATCGGCGCGCGGTTCTACGGGAATGACGACGGACTGGCCGTCGAAGCTGATGGTCACGCCCTCGGGGCCGGCGGCCGTGCAGGTGACGGGCAGGAAATTCATTTTCGGATTGCCGATGAAGCCGGCCACGAACAGATTGGCAGGCTTGTGATAAAGCTCCAGCGGCGCGCCGACTTGGGCGATATCGCCGCCATTCAGCACGACGATACGGTCGGCCATGGTCATCGCTTCGACCTGGTCATGGGTGACGTAGATCATCGTCGCTTCGAGATCACGATGCAGCTTGGTCAGTTCGATGCGCATGTCGGCGCGCAGCGCCGCATCCAGATTGGACAGCGGCTCGTCGAACAGGAAGATTTCCGGTTCGCGCACGATGGCCCGGCCGATGGCGACGCGTTGGCGCTGGCCACCCGACAACATGCCTGGGCGCTGCTCCAGGCGCTGATCGAGCTTCAGGATTTTGGCGACCCCTTCGACCTTCTCTTTGAGCTTGTCCTCCGGCATCTTTTCGACGCGCAGCGGAAAAGCGATATTCTCGAACACCGTCATATGCGGATAAAGGGCGTAGGACTGGAAGACCATGGCAATGCCGCGCTTGACCGGCGGCAAATGGTTCACCCGGTTGCCGTCGATGACGATGTCGCCTTCGGACACATCATCGAGACCGGCGATCATCCGGAGTAGCGTCGACTTGCCGCAACCGGACGGGCCGACAAAGACGATGAATTCGCCATCCTTGATGTCGAGCGTCACACCTTTGATGACCTCGAAATGTCCGTAGAACTTGCGGACCTTGTTGAGATAGAGCTGACCCAAGACGTCTGTCTCCCGGCAATCGCGGCAACGATCGGCCTAAACTGGAATGATGGAAAATGTGCCGCGGACCCGTTCAGGCCCGCGGCTGCAATCACAAGGCTTACTTGTATTCCTCGATGGCAGCGGAGGCCTTCTTCAAGGCTTCCTCAGGCGTGGCCTTGTCGGTCACGACCGACTGAACCATCTCGATCATGGCATTCTGGAAGCCCTTGTAGTCCTTGAACAGGGGCTCCGGACCGCCGAAGGCGATGCCGTCGATGAACGGCTTCCACGACGGATCGGCCTTGACGAATTCGTCGACCTTGGCAGACGGACGCAGCGGGGTCAGGCCGGCGCCGCCCTGCAGCTCGTATTCGCCCTGCGGACCCGGCGAGGTGATGTACTTGGCGAATTCCGCCGCCTTTTCCTCGACGCCGGTGCCCTTGAAGATCGCCAGGCTGTCGGTGATGAGCAGCGTGCCTTCGCCCTTGGCGGAGGGGCCGAGCGGCAGGGCAGCAACACCCCAGTTGATCTTGGTGTCCTTCAGGCGGGCCGCAGCACCGGAACCGGCCTGGATCATGCCGACCTTGCCATCGAGGAAGATGGCGCGGATTTCGTTCTGCTCGTAGGCAGTCGCCCCTTCGACGGAGTAAGGCGTGATGTCCTTGTAGGCCTGCAGGGCTGCCAGGACTTCAGGGCTGTCCATGACGATCTTGTCGCCATCGATGACCTTGCCGTTGTTGGTGTAAACCCAGTGCATGAACTGGTGCATGGTATTGTCGAAGGTCTTGGCGGGCAGACCGTAGCCGGCAATGCCGGTCTTTTCCTTGATCGCCTTGGCATAGGCGATTTCGTCAGCCCAGGTCTTCGGCGGGGTTTCCGGGTCGAGGCCGGCCTGCTTGAACAGGTCCTTGTTCCAGTACAGCGCCTTGGTCGAGAAGGCGACCGGTACGCCCCACTGGTTGCCGTCGAAGGTGACGGTATCGACGATGTTCGGATAGTAGCTCGCCTTCTCCTCATCGGTCATTGGCACCGGAACGATCAGGTCGTTCTCCGCGAATTCCTTCAGGGTACGCGAACCGACATAGGCCATGCCGACCGGATTGCCGGCCGCGGCAAGCGTGGTCGCCTTGTCCTGGCACTGTTCCCAGCCGACGACTTCAGGCTTGATCTTCCAGCCGGCGTTCTGGCCTTCCCATTCCTTGATGTATTTCTCGTGGATCGGGTCGATCTTGTCGCCGCAATAGATCCAGCTGATTTCCTGGTCGGCGGCTTCAGCAACCGTGGCGGTCATGGTGCCGAGGGCGGTAGAGCCGAGCAAGGCCAGGGCGAAAAGCCCCGTCTTGAAATGTTGTGTCATGTTTAAGCTCCCGTTTTTTCTCTGGTGGTTGACGTTTATTGTTTCACCGCGCCGGCGGTCAGCCCGCTGACGAGATAGCGTTGCAGGAAGAAGATCGCGATCACGGCCGGCGCAATGCCGACGAAGCTGGCGGCCATGAGTTCGTTCCAGATCACTTCCTGGCGGCCGAAATACGCAAACAGCCCGACCGGCAGCGGCGCATATTCGGTTTTGGAATTGAAGGTCAGCGCATAGATGAATTGCTGGGCATAGGACTCGATGAAGGACGAGATGGCGACCACCACGATGCCGGGCATGGCAATCGGAATGATGACGCGGCGCAGCGTATAGAAATAGCTGGCGCCGTCGACATGGGCCGCCTCGTCCAGTTCGCGCGGGATGCGCTTCATATAGGCGAGCAGCAGCCAGATCCCGGTCGGAATGATAAAGGCGACGCCCGGCACGATCATCGCCAGATAGGTGTTGAGCACGCCCATCGAGCGCATCAGCCGGAAGAGCGGGATCAGCAGCACGGCACCGGAAAACATCTTGACCGCGAGAAAGGCGCCCAGCAGCAGGCCCGCGCCGCGAAACTCGAAGCGGGCGAAGGCATAGGCCGCCGGAACGACGAGCACCAGCACGATGATCGTCACGATGGACGAGATGAAGAACGAGTTGAAGATATAGCGCGCAAAACCCGGCACGCTCACCCACATGGTGCGATAGGCCTCGAAGGAACCGTTTTCCGGAATGAACCGATAGGGCGAGGAAAACAGTTGGGCGAGCGGCTTCAACGACACCAGGAAGCCTTCGACGAAGGGCGCCAGCACGAATGTCAGGAAAACCAGGATGCCGGCATAGATGCCGATCAGCTCGTACCAGGTGTAACGGTTGATCAGAATGGCGGGTTCTCTCATCACTTGTCTCCGGCGGAAAGGCGGCTGGTCACGCGGAAGTAGCAGACGCAGAAGATCGACAGGAAGATGCAGATCAGCACGGCGCGGGCGGCTCCTTCGCCATATTTGTTGGAGCCGATCGCCGTCCGGTAGGTGTCGATGATCATCGTCGTCGTCTCGCCGGTCGGACCGCCGCGGGTGAGGATCCAGATGATGTCGAAGGAATTGAAGGTCGAGATCAGCGACAGCATCGACATAGTGATCATCGACGGCAGAAGAAGCGGAAGCGTGATGCGGCGGAAGCGATAGAAACGGCCGGCGCCGTCCGTCCAGGCGGCCTCATAGAGATCCTGCGGGATCGCCTGCATGGCGGCCAGAAGATAAAGCGTGACCATCGGCACGCCGATCCACACGTCGGTGATGACGGTGGCCCAGAAGGCCGTCGACCCCTGCGCCAGGAAGGCGATCGGACTATCGACCATGCCGAGGCGCTGCATCATGCCGGAAATCATGCCGAACTGGCCGTTGTACATCCAGCCCCACATGAAGATGCCGATCGCCATGGGCACGATCCAGGGCGGCATGGTCAGCACGCGAAACAGCGCCCGGCCCGGGACGGCGGCATTGAGCATCGTCGCCCCAAATGTGCCGATCAGCATCTTGATGGAGACAGAGAAGAAGGTCCAGACGAAGGTGCGGATGATGACTTCGGCGAAGGTGGCGTTGAAGATCTTCGAATAATTGTTCCAGCCGACCCAGTTCGTGGTCTTCTTCAGCGACGCATCGGTAAAGGACAGAATGAAGGTATCGACCAGCGGATAGGCAACGATCGCCACCACATAGAGGAGCGCCGGCGCCAGCAGGATCCAGGCAAAGATGATGGCGCTTCTGCTGCCTCGCATTGCCCGCCTCCCTTACGCGGATTTCGCCTGCGGGGCGGCGGCCGTCCCATGCAGAGCGGCATCATACTGTTCCCAGACCGGCTTCAGGTCGACGACCTTGCGGCCGTGGCGGGCCTGGTCCATGGCCAGCGCCAGAATGCCTGCCTCCAGCGCATCGAGTGCCGAGACCGGCAGCGGCGCGCCTTGCATCACATGGGCCAGAACGTCTTCCGCCATCTGCTCGTCCGCTCCGTAATGGTGGGACAGCGCCGACGGGGCGGAATAGGTATTGGAGATCACCTTCTCATTGGTGCGGGCATTGTGCACATCCATGAAACCGCGCACGAAATCGCCTTCCGCCATGCCCTTGGAGCCGACGACGCAGAAGCGGCGGAACTGGTCGGGTACATTCAGATTGGTGTGGAAGGTCATCGACACGCCGTTATCGTATTCGACGATCGCGGTCTGGTAGTCGATGATATCGCCGTCGCTGTCGAAGACCTTGTCGGAGCCCATCCAGCCGCTCGGCTTACGATGGTAGACTTCCATGTCGTTGATGCCGTCGTTGACCGGCGCGTTCGACGGAACAAAGCTCTTGCGGCCGCCGAAGCTTGCGACATAGCGCGGCCGTGTGCCCACGACGCCATTGTAGAGGTCGAGATCGTGGCAGCATTTTTCCAGCATGAAGCTGCCGGAATAATGCTCATAGCGCCGCCAGTCGCGCATGAAGAAGGCGCCGTGATAGGGCTCGATATGCTCGGACGCCTCGATCGAGACGATCTCGCCGAGCTGGCCCTCGGCCTGCGCCTTTTTGAGGTCGCGATAGAGCGGCGAATAGCGCAGGACCAGGCCCACCAGCAGGCGATCGTGGCCATGCTGATGCAGCAATGCGGCGAGGGCGAAACTTTCCTCGATCGACACGACGATCGGCTTCTCGGTAAACACCGTCAGCCCGGCCTCCAGGCCGATGCGGATATGCTCGAGATGCAGGTGATTGGGAGAGCCGATCATCAGAAGATCGAAGGTCTCGCCGGCAATCAGCTCTTGCGGAGTGGCATAGACCTTGCCAGCAGAGATACCGAGTTCGGTCAGGCCTGGCAGACCGGCCGGCGCCGGATCAACATAGCCGACGATCTCGAAATCAGGATCGATGTCCTTCAGCACGCGACCAAGATAGCCGAGACGGAATCCGAGCCCAATAATGCCGACTTTCATACTGCCAGTTCCCTGTTTTTTCGTAATTTATTTTCGCAGACTGTTGGAATTTTCAAACTTCGTCAACTGAAAATCCAAATTCAGCCGCGCGCATGAAAACCATTTTCATAACTTAACGCAACTCGCCCCGCAGCGCGGCCCTCGATCGCCAGGCGCTTCCCGGCGCCCCGGTCGACAAGGCGAGACCCGAACCCTACCGAGCGCCAAGACCGAAGGACTGCCATACGGCCCCACGCCTTCAGCCACGCATTACAGAAACAATACCAAAAAAATGCCAATCGTCCAGAAAGATTCGTTAACACTCTAAAAATTTTTCAGGCAACGCTAAAAATGGCCGGTCGACGGTCACTTACGGTTAAATTAGATCACCTTCCTGAAAAATATTTGCCTTTTTGGTATCGTGTTGGTATCGTCCAAAAAAATCAACCGCGGAGGATCCGGATATGGAAGGCAGGCAGAACCGACCATTCGTTAACGATTCCGGGCCGATAGCCAGCACGGTCGATGATGCCCTCCACTGCACGGCCAGCCGGAGATGCCGGTGAGCGATGCGCTGCTTCTGTCCCGTCTTCAGACCGCAGGCGGCGGGCCGCTTTACGTCAAACTGAAACACGCCATCGAGGATGCGGTGCGCAGCGGCCGGCTGAAGCATGGCGACGCCCTGCCGGCCGAGCGGGACATTGCGGACGACGCAGCCATCAGCCGGGTCACCGTGCGCAAGGCGATCGACGACTTGGTGCAGGACGGCTTGCTTGTGCGCCGTCGCGGCTCGGGCACATTCGTCGTCAAGCCCGTACCCCGCATGCAGCAGCCGCTGACGCAATTGACCTCGTTTACCGAGGACATGCGCCGTCGCGGCATGGTGGCCAGTTCGCGCTGGCTGGAGCGCGGCCTGTTCTATCCGACGCCGGAAGAAACCATGATGCTCGGGCTTGGCGGCACGGCGCAGGTGGCGCGCATCCTGCGCGTCCGGCTCGCCAACGACCTGCCGATCGCACTGGAGCGCACCAGCCTGCCGGACGATATCCTGAGCGATCCGCAGATCATCGAGGATTCGCTCTATCAGGCACTGGCCGCTCAAGACATCCGGCCGGTCCGCGCCAACCAGCGCATTTCCGCCTGCCTTCTGACGGAAGAGGAAACCGTGCTGCTCGGCGTTCCGCCGGGCTCGGCCGCCCTGTCGGTGCAGCGCATCGCCTATCTCGACACCGGCCGGGTGATGGAGGTGTCGCGGGCGCTTTATCGCAGCGATGCCTATGACCTCGTCGCAGAACTGACCATCGGATCTCCGTAATTCTCTCCTTCCTTCCAGAAAGCCTTTTCAATGCCCACAACCATGCGACAGGAAATCGACGAGATCCCGCAGGCCGCCGCCCGTCTGCTCGACCAATCGGCCGCCGCGATCCGCCAGGCAGGTGCCGCGCTGCGAGCGCGCGATCCGAATGTCGTCGTCACGGTCGCCCGCGGCTCCTCCGATCATGCCGCGCACTTTCTCAAATACGCGATCGAGCTGCAGTTCGGCATTCCCGTCGCCTCGCTCGGGCCGTCGCTTGCCTCGATCTACGAGACGCCTCTGCGGCTCGAACGGGCCGCCGCCATCGCCGTCTCGCAGTCCGGCGCCAGCCCGGATATCGTCGCGATGACCCATGCAGCCCGCGAAGGTGGCGCGCTGACGCTGGCGCTGGTCAACACCCTGCCCTCGCCGCTCGGCAATGCCGCTACGCTTGCGATCGACATCAAGGCCGGACCGGAAATCGCTGTCGCCGCCACCAAGAGCTTCGTCAACTCCGCCGCCGCCGGCCTTGCGATCCTCGCCGAATGGAGCCAGGATCAGGCCTTGCTTTCTGCCGTCGCCGCTTTGCCCGATCATCTGTCGGCAGCGCTTGCGCTGGACTGGAGCGCCCTGGTCGCCCCCCTGACCTCGGCACAATCCCTCTACATGCTGGGCCGAGGTCCGGCGCTGGCGATTGCCGCCGAAGCGGCGCTGAAATGCAAGGAAACCTGCGAGCTGCATGCCGAGGCCTATTCCTCGGCCGAGGTGCTGCACGGCCCGGTCTCGCTGGTGGCGCCGGCCTTCCCGGTTCTGGCCTTCGCCGCCCGCGACAAAGCGGAAGCCTCGGTCGCCGAAATCGCCTCCAGCCTGGCCGCCAAGAATGCCGATATCTACATTACTTCGGCAAAAGGCGCCGGCGTCACCCACCTGCCGCATATCGCCACGGGCCATGCCTTTACCGATGCGCTGGCGCTGATCGTGCCCTATTACGGCATGGTCGAACAGCTGTCGCGCGCTCGCGGGTTCAATCCGGATGCGCCAGTGGCTTTGAAGAAGGTAACAGAGACCAAATGACTGCCCCGTTTGCCCTGACCGGCGCCCGCATCTTCACCGGCGAGACCTTTCTGGAGGGCCACGCCCTCGTGATCGAGGACGGCCGCATCCTGGCGCTGCAGCCGCTCAGTGACCTTGCGCCTGATGTACCGCGCCTGCCGGTCGACGGCCAGATCATCGTGCCGGGCTTCATCGACCTGCAGGTCAATGGCGGCGGCGGCGTGCTGCTCAACAACGACCCGAGCGAAGGGGGCATCCGCCGCATCTGCTCGGCCCATGCCCGTTTCGGCACGACAGCCCTGCTGCCGACCCTGATTACCGACGGGCCCGACATCAAGACGCAGGCCATCGAGGCCGGCACAGCGGCTTTTGCCCATCGCGTGCCGGGCTATCTCGGCCTGCATCTGGAAGGCCCGCATCTGTCCAAGGCCCGCAAGGGCACCCATGACCCGGACCTCATCCGTCCGATGGAGCAAGCCGATCTCGAGCGGCTGATCGGCAGTTTCGGCCGCTTCGGCAAGGCCCTGATCACTGTTGCGCCCGAAAGCGTAACGCCGGCCCAGGTGACGGCGCTTGCCACAACAGGTTATTGCGTCAGCCTCGGCCACAGCGACGTCACATGCGAAACCGCTCTGTCCTATGCGCAAGCCGGCGCTTCGATGCTCACCCATCTGTTCAACGCCATGAGCCCGCTCACCCATCGCGAGCCCGGCATGGTCGGCGCCGGCCTTTCGAGCGGAAGGCTGCATTGCGGCCTGATCGCCGACGGTTTCCATGTCGATCCGGTCGCCATGGGCATCGCACTGCGCGCCAAGACGGGTCCTGCCCATATCTTCCTCGTCACCGACGCAATGTCGACGATCGGCACCGACGACACCGGACTGGAACTGAACGGCCGGCAGATCTACCGTAAGGGCGGGCGCCTGACGCTGGCCGACGGAACGCTGGCCGGCGCCGATATCGATATGCTGTCTTGCGTTCGCTATGTGCATGAAAAACTGGGCCTGCCGCTGGAAGAAGCGCTGCGCATGGCCTCGGCCTATCCGGCCGACGCGATCAGCGCGACGACCAAGGGGCACTTGAGAGCGGGCTACGACGCCGATTTCGTGTTGCTGTCGCCGGATCTTGCCCTTCACTCGACCTGGATCGGCGGTGTATCCGTCCATCAAGCCTAGTTTACAGCCGGAGCCGGACACAATGATCGTTTGTTTCGATATCGGCGGCACTGCCATCAAGGGTGCGGTGGCCTACGCTCCCGACGATATCCGCGCCTTTCCGCGCCGGCCGACGCCCGGCGATGATTTCGCTGCCTTCGTCGAGACGCTGCGGGCGGTGATTGCCGAAAGCGGCGGCACGCCGGCCTGCGTGTCGATTTCGATTGCCGGCGTCATCGATCCCGACACGCACCGGGCGATCGTCGCCAATATTCCCTGCATCCACGGCCGGACGCTGGCCGCCGACCTGACAGAGGCACTCGGCCTGCCGGTGATCGTCGCCAACGACGCCGATTGTTTCGCCATTGCCGAGGCCAGCATCGGTGCCGGCCAGGGCCATCGCGTCGTCTTCGGCGCCATCATGGGTTCCGGCGTTGGTGGCGGCCTCGTCATCGACGGCAAGCTGATCAATTCCGACGGTGGCTTTGCCGGCGAATGGGGTCATGGACCAGTGGCTGCAACGACGGCTGGCCACCCGCCAGTCTCGATCCCGCCCATCCCATGCGGTTGCGGCCTGAAAGGCTGTGTCGACGCCACCTGCAGCGCACGCGGCATGGAAAAACTGCACAGCTTCCTGCACGGCGAGACCTTCACCAGCGAGGAGATCATTTCGGCCTGGCAGAACGGCGATCCGATGGCGGCGCGCACCATCGAAATCCTGGTCGATATCATCGCCTCGCCCTTGGCGCTGGTCATCAACGTCACCGGTGCCACCATCGTCCCGGTCGGCGGCGGGCTGTCCAACTCCCCCGAATTGCTTGAGGCGATCGACACGGCGGTGAAAGCGCGCATTCTGAGGCGCTTCGATCGGCCGCTGGTCGTGCCGGCCACCTGTCGGGTCGAGCCCGGCCTGATCGGCGCAGCCCTGCTCGGCCTTCGCGTCAGCGGTGAAGCGCCCTGACATTCAAAACAATTTTACGACAGCGCGTGTGCAGCCCGTTTTTAACATGCTAGACTTTTAGCATCTGCAGCATTGCAGCCACCACGTCACCACACACGCCCGATCAGACCATCGACGCGGCGCAGTCCTAATGCGACGCGGAGCCATAGTATTCATGACGATCTTCTCGGTCAGACATGTCACTGCCTACCAGTACCGGCGCCCGGTGGAATTCGGCGAGCATCGGCTGATGTTTCGCCCGCGCGACAGCTTCGATCAACGCCTGCTGGATGTCTCCATCAAGGTCGATCCGGAGCCGAGTTATATTCGCTGGATCCATGACGTGTTCGGCAATTGCGTGGCGCTTGTCGGGATTTCGAAGCCCGCCAAGGAGCTGCGCTTCGAGACCCATATCCGTCTCGACCATACCCCGCATCTGGCGCTCGACCTGCAGATCGACGAAGACGCCAAGACCTATCCCTTTGCCTATGAGCCGGACGAAATCGCCGATCTCGAACAGACGATCAAGCGCCATTGCCCCGACCCGGACGACGCCGTCGGCCGCTGGGTGCGCCAGTTCGTGGCGATCGGTCAGCCGACGGAAACCGGCCATCTCCTGATGACCCTGTGCAACGGCATCCATGAAAGCTTCGCTTATGCAAGGCGCCTCGAGCGCGGCACACAACTGCCGCTGGAAACGTTGAAACTGCGCCGCGGCACGTGTCGCGACTTCGCGCTTTTGATGATGGAAGCAGCCCGCGCCCTTGGCCTCGCTGCCCGCTTCGTTACCGGTTATATCTATGTCCCGGATCGCGACGGCTCCACGACGCTGGGCGGCGGATCGACTCATGCCTGGTGCCAGGTCTATCTGCCGGGTGCCGGCTGGGTGGAATTCGATCCGACCAACGGCATCGTCGGCAATCGCGACCTGATCCGGGTGGCCGTGGCCCGCACGCCCCATCAGGCCATCCCGCTCTACGGCAGTTACGATGGCGAAGCCGAAGATTTCGACGACATGTCCGTGCAGGTCAACGTGACCACCGAGCGTACGGTCGAAGAATTATGACAAGACGATGCGCCGGCGGTGGAACCGCCGTCACATCAGCAGCGTTCTCGATCAGCCCACGCCTTTTTGGCCGGCACATCTCTCAATAAAAGGATATCCGATGAAGATACGTGCCGGGTTCACATTGCAATATGAATGCCCCCAGCCGACCGCCATGCTGCTCGTGCTGAACATTCACCCCTCTCGGCGCATCGACCTCCTGAGCGATCAGGTCCTGACCTTCGACCAGCCGATCGAGGCGGTCGGCTATATCGACGGTTTCGGCAATGCCTGCTCGCGCATCGTCGCGCCGCGCGGCCTGACGACGATCAAGACCGATTTCGAGATCTACGACAGCGGCCAGCCGGACGTGCTGCCGGAGAATGCGGTTCAGCACGACATCAAGGATCTGCCAGACGAGGTGCTGGTGTTTCTGCTCGGCAGCCGCTACTGCGACACCGACCGCCTGGCGGATTTTGCGTGGAAGCAGTTTTCTGACACGCCCCTCGGCTGGCCGCGCGTCAAGGCCATCCTGAATTTCGTGCATCATCACATCACCTTCGACTACCAGAAGGCCGATCCGACCCGCAGTGCATTCGGTGGCTTTACCGACCGGACCGGCGTGTGCCGCGACTTTGCGCATCTCGCCATCACGCTGTGCCGCTGCATGAACATCCCGGCCCGCTACTGCACCGGCTATCTCGGCGATATCGGCGTTCCGGTCGATGTCAATCCCATGGATTTCAGCGCCTGGTTCCAGGTCTATCTCGGCGGTAACTGGCATACGGTCGATGCAAGGCACAACAGGCCGCGCATCGGCCGCATCCTGATGGCGACCGGCCGCGATGCCACCGACGTGGCGCTGTCCACCACCTTCGGCCCGACCACGCTCGCCCATTTCGAAGTGGTGACCGACGAGATCCCGGTGAGCTGAAGGCCGACCGAAACAACCTCTGAAACCTGGCCTCGCGGCGGTTGCAAAACCGTCACGGGCCATCATGCCACTGTCATCAAACCGCGTTAAGCCTCCGCGAATGGCCCCGAGCTTTTAACGGGCGCCCACCCATCCACGGAGAGTACCGATGAACAGACGCGATTTCCTGGTGGCCTCTTCGGCCATTGCCGGCCTTTCGGCCCTGCCCCGTTTCGCCTTTGCCGCCGCTGCCGAAATCAATGTGTATAGCGGTTCGGACGCCAATATCATCGATTTCTGGACCAATACCGTTCTGCCGGCCTTCGCCAAGGTCCACCCGGATCTGGCCGTCAAGCTGACCGATGCCGGCGACAATGCCGGCCTGCGCGCCATCGGCGACCGGGCGCTGGCAGCGCTTGCCGCGAAGTCCGATCCGCAAGCAGACCTGTTTGAACATTTCGATCCACGCCTGCCGGCCGGCGGCATCGAGGCCGGTCTCTGGGTCGAGTTCTCCGACAAGAACATCCCGACCTACGGTCATGTCAATCCGATGGCGATCGACGTGCCGCAGTCGCTGCCCTATCGCGGCTCGCAGGTGCTGCTCGCCTATGACAGCACCAAGCTCGACCCGAAGGACGCGCCGAAGACCTGGGACGCGCTGACCGCCTGGATCAAGGCCAATCCCGGCCAGTTCGTCTACAACCGTCCCGACAAGGGCGGCTCCGGCGGAAATTTCGTCCGCCGCGCCATCCACGAGGCCAATGGCCGCGATCCGTCGAAGTTTACTGTCGGCAACTATACCGCCGAAGCCGGCGAAAAGGCCCTGACGCCGGCTTGGAAGATCCTCAACGACCTGGCCCCCTCGCTCTATGAGAAGGGCGCCTATACCTCGGGCAATTCCCAATCGATCCAACTGCTCGCCCAGGGCGTCGTCACCATGGTGCCGGTCTGGTCCGACCAGGTACTGCAGGCGATCGCCCAGGGCGTTCTGCCGGAAACCACCAAGCTCGTGCAACTCACCGACCTGGCGCTGTGCGGCAACTTTTCGCGCATGACGGTGTTTTCCAACGGCGCCAACAAGGAAGCGGCCCTCAAGCTTGCCGACTTCATGCTGTCGAGCGAGATCCAGTCGGCGATCATCACCGAGCTCGGCGGCTTTCCCGGCGTATCATGGGATCACATCTCCGACGATCTGCGGCAGAAATATGCCGACGTCATTCCAGCTTCGATCCCGACCTTTCCGTCCGGCGACTGGGAAACCAACATCAACGACGGCTGGTACCGCAACGTGGCGCCGGGCCTGGCGCGCGGCTGATGACAGACGCGATCCTGCCGCTGCCGTCCCGCAGCGATAGATCCAGGGCAAGCAGGAGGGGGCTTTCCGGCCTCCTCCTTGTCGCTGTTCCCGTTCTGCTGCTCGGCTGGCTGATCATCTACCCGATCTTTTCCGCCGTCTTCAGCACCCTGTTCACCACCGTGCCGGGGCAAGGCGTGCAGTTCTCCACGGCGTCCTATCGCTTCTTCTTTTCCGACGGCTACAGCCTGCGCAACCTGGGCATCACGCTGTGGACCACGGTCGTCTGCGGCGTATTGCTGCTGCTCGTCGGCCTGCCGATCGCCCTTTACCTGCGTTTTTCCGCCGGTCGGCTTGCCGGCTATGTGCAGGCGCTGGCGATCTTTCCGATGTTCGTGCCGTCGATCATCCTGTCTTACGCACTGATCCGTACCATCGGTCCGAACGGCACCGTCGACATCCTGCTGAACGCCATCGGCCTGCCGAAACTGCCGACACCCTATCTCACCCCTTGGGGTCCGGTGATCGGGCTGGTCTGGGACAACCTGCCGCTCACCGTGCTGATGCTGACGGCTGGACTTGGAGCAATCTCGAACAGCTCGGTCGAGGCTGCCCGCGATGTCGGCGCCGGTCCGCTCCGGGTCTTCTGGCACATCATCCTGCCGCGCATGGGCAATTCGCTGCTGGTGGCCACCTCCTTTGCCATCCTCGGCATCTTTTCCGCCTTCACCCTGCCCTATCTGCTCGGCCCCGCCTCGCCGGAGATGATGGGTCCTTTCATGCAGCGCACCTTCTCCGACATGAACGATCCGCTGAACGCCACCACCCAGGCCGTCATCACCTTCGGCTTCTGCCTGTTCTTCGGTGCCTTCTACGTCTATTCGATCGCCCGTAACCAGGAGAGGCTGCAATGAGCGCCGCCCGCCTGTCGTATCGCCCGCGCCTCGACTGGACGGGGATCGCCTTTGCCGGTCTTTTGACGCTGTTCATCGCCCTGCCGCTGATCGTCGTCGGCACCTGGGCCTTTACCGAGGTCTGGCGCTATCCGTCGGTAATCCCGCAAAAGTTCGGGCTGCGTTTCTGGTCGCTGACGCTCGGGCGATCCGATGTCTGGGAGGCGCTGTTCATCAGCCTCAGGCTGACGGCGACCGTGACGCTCGCTTCAATGATCATCTGCCTGCCGGCGGCATACGCCTTCGCACGGATGAAGTTTCCCGGCCGCGACGTGCTGTTCCTGTCGTTTCTGGCCTCCCATGCCTTTCCGAAATTCGGCCTGCTGGTGGCGATCGCCGCAATCTTCCTGAAGCTCAACCTGATCGCCACCTTCTGGGGCGTGGCGCTGATCCAGCTGGTCGGCACCCTGATGCTGATGATCTGGATTCCGGTCGCGGCCTTCCAGAATGTCGACCGGCGCATGGAAGAGGCGGCGCGCGATGCCGGCGCCGGGCCGCTCCGGGTGTTCTGGTCGATCACCCTGCCACAGGCGGCACCGACGATCTTTGCTGCCGTGCTGCTTACCTTCGTCAGCACCTTCTACGAAACCGAAGGGGCCTGGTTGATCGGTGCGCCGGAGATCCGCACCATGCCGGTGTTGATGATCACCTTCATCAACAACCAGATGGTGGTGCAATACGGCGCTGTGCTCTCGGTCATGCTCTGGGTACCGTCCTTCGTGGCGCTGATGTTCGCCCGCAAGGTGATCGGCACCGGCGCCTTTGCCAGGGGTTTCGGCGCGTGAGCTGGAACCTTACCTTTCGAACTGAAGACAAGAGTGAAACGCCATGGCCCGTCTGACCATTGAACATGTCAGCAAGACATTCGCCACGTCCCGCGCCGTCGACGATTTTTCGCTCGACGTCGAGGATGGCGAACTGGTCTGCCTGCTCGGCCCTTCCGGCTCCGGCAAATCGACACTGCTGCGCATGATCGGCGGCTTCGAACAGCCGACCGGCGGGTCGATCCGCATCGACGGACAGGACGTCACCACCCTGCCACCGGAGCGCCGCCCCACCGGCATGGTGTTCCAGAGCCATGCGCTCTGGACCCATATGAATGTCTTCGACAACATCGCCTTCGGCCTGAAGCTGCGGCGGCTCGGCCGCGCCGAAATCAGGCAGCGGGTCGAGGCATCCCTCGAACTGGTCGGCCTCGCCGATTACGGCAGCCGGCAGACCTATCAGCTGTCGGGTGGCCAGCAGCAGCGCGTCGCGCTGGCCCGCTCGCTGGTGCTGGAACCGAAGATCCTGCTTTTGGACGAACCCTTTGCCAGCCTCGACCAGCATCTGCGCGAACGCCTGCGCGAGGAGGTCCGCGACATCCAGCAACGGGTCGGCATCACCACGCTGTTCGTCACCCACGGCCAGGACGAGGCCCTGGCGCTTGCCGACCGGATCGTCGTGATGAAGGACGGCCGGGCCGAGCAGACCGCGCCACCGGATCTGGTCTACCGCGAACCGCAGACCGAATTCGTCGCCGGCTTCATCGGCTCGATGAACTTCATCCGCTCGGAAATCCGCAACGGCCTGTTCCAGCACGGCGATTTCGCCTTGCCGGTCACAGCGTCCGATGGCCCGGCGACGCTTGCCATTCGCCCGGAAGCGTTTAGCCTTTCGCCCTCGCAGCGCGGCGACGCCGCGACGGTCTTGCGCGCCATCGATTTCGGCACCCATCTGATGGTCGACCTGCAACTGTTCGACGGCACGCGGCTGAAGGCGATGACCGAACCGGGATCGGCCTGGACAAAAGGGAGCCGCGCCGCGATCCGCGCCAAGGCCTATACCGTCTATCGCGACAACCGCGTCCTTCAAGCCTCTGCCGCAACGGCTGCAGATCCGGTTCCGACGCGGGACCATGCCCATGCCTGAGGGGATCTTCATCGAGCGTGCCGGTTTCCGCACCTGGCTGAAATGGCATCGCGGCCGGCGCCAGCAGGGCGATATCCCGTTTACCCGCAACCGCATCCTGCAGGGCATGCAGGATGGCGCCAGCGTCGAGATCGATCTCGTCTGCCATGCCGGCGGCGGCTTCGCCGTGCTGCATGACGAGACGCTGGACCGCGACACGACAGGAACGGGCCCCGTGCGCGACGCCAGCGCCGATTATCTGCGCTCGCTCAGCCTGCGCGATGCCAACGGTAACGCCAGTCCCCATCCGGTGCTGCTGCTGGATGATCTCTGTCATTTGCTGCAAGACGTCCACTGCAACCACGACGCCATCCTGCAACTCGACCTCAAGGAAACCGCGGCGAGTTTGAGCGCGGCCGATATCGCAGCCTTTGCAGAGGCCGTTGCGCCGGTTACCGACCGTGTCATCCTATCGGGCGGCGATGCCGTCGCGGTCGAACAACTGCTGGCCGTCGTACCCGACCTCAAGGTCGGCTACGACCCGTGCCATGACGGCGCGGTCGAGCGGCTGATGGAAAGCCGTGATTTCTCCGGCTTCGTCGCCGGCGCGCTCGCTGCGGTTCCCAAGGCCGGGATGATCTATCTGGAAGCCCGGCTGGTGCTGTTCGCGCAGGATCACGGTTATGACCTGGTCAACGCCTTCCACCAGGCCGGCAAACCCATCGACGCCTACACGATCCGAAGGGCGGATGCCGACAGCCTTCCCATGGTGGAACGACTGCTGGCCCTGAAATGCGACCAGATCACCACCGACGATCCGGTCGGCCTGGAGCGCCTGCTGGCTTGACCGCTTCGCTCAAGCGCCGGCAAAACCTTCCAGCAGCCAGGGATGCAGCGCGGCGGTGCCCGCCAGGACGTCGCCATTGCCGGTGATGTCGCCGCCGCGGAACCCCGTGGCCACGCCGCCTGCCTCGCGCAGCAATAACACCGACGCACCATAGTCGTGCATCGACAACCCGTCCTCGAAGAAGCCGTCGAGCCGGCCGCAGGCGACATAGGCGATCGACAGGGCCGCAGAACCCAGGCGCCGCACACCCGCCGTATGGGTCATCAGCCGGCGCAGGGCCTTGAAATAATCCTCCTCGCCGATCGTCTTGACCTGTCCCGGCACCGGCAGGCCGGCGCCGACCAGCACGTTCTCGACATCGTCGACGACGGCACAGATGATCTTCTCGCCGTTGAGATAGGCACCCTTGCCTTCCTCGGCGCTGAACAGCTCGTCCAGCATGCTGTCATAGACCACGCCGCAGGTGATCCGCCCCTGTTCGGCAATGGCGATTGTCATGCCGAAATGCGGGATGCCCCAGGCGAAATTGGTCGTGCCGTCGATCGGGTCGATGTAGATGACCGGCGCATCGGCATCGCCCTTGCGATTGCCGACCGCTTCTTCGCCTTGAATGGCATAATCCGGGAAGGCCGCAACCATATCGTCGACGATCAGCCTTTCCACCGCCACGTCGATTTCCGTCTGATAGTCGCGCGGCGCCTTGGAGAGCATATCGCCGGTATAGCGGCGGGCCAGCGAACGGCGCGCGAGCTCGCCGGCTTGAAGGGCCGCCTGCGCCAGCACGATCAGCCGCGGCGAGGCTTCAGGACCAAGACGGGCGGCGGCGGAAACAGGGGTCATTTCGAATGTCCAGGATTTGTAAGGATAGGATTTGGTTCGGAAAATTGCCGTCGCCGGCCGATATAGCAAGGCGAGATTTGTGAAATTTATGTGTCGGACGACACCCGCCCTGCATCCACAGGCGCGCGCATCATTTGCCCTTTTATTGCGCTCTTTTGAAGCTGCACAAAAAACCATCTTGACCCCAATCGGGATTTGCCCTTGATTGAACCAATCTTAAATTGGTTCGGACCATTCAACGCCATGCCCGACAACCTGCCCACCGAAAATTCCAATTATGCGCTGGAGCGGCTGCGCGATCTGCTGCGCCACGGCGAGATCGGCGACGATGGCAAGCTGCCGACCGAACGCATGCTGTCGGAGAAACTTGGCCTGAGCCGCCGGGCGATCCGCCGGGCACTGGAGGTTCTCGAAGCCGAAGGCGCCATCTGGCGCAAGCAAGGATCCGGCACCTATGTCGGGCAGAAGCCTCACGAGTGGAGCGACCAGCTCGAGACCATTGTGGCTGGAACCAATTTCATGGAGATAATGGAGGTGCGCCTGCGCATCGAGCCGCAGCTGGCGCAGCTGGCGGCCCTTCGCGCCAAGGGCAGCGACATCGACCGCATGCGCGAACTCGCCCAGAAGATCCTCGGCAGCGAGGATGCCGATGCCAAGGAACTCTGGGACGGCGCGCTGCATCGGCAGATCGCTCAGGCCGCCGGCAACCTGCTGTTCCTGTCGATCTTCGATGTCATCAACCGGGTGCGCCAGGACGATGCCTGGCAGGCGATCCGCGAGCGGGCCCGCAGCAGCGCCAACACCATGGGCATTTCCAATGCCCAGCATGCCGCCATCATCGACGCCATTGCCGCACGCGATCCGGCCAAAGCCGGCGAAGCCATGCGCCAGCATCTATTGATGCTGCAGGAGCGGCTGATCCGCCAGACATCCATGGACCATCTGGAGGGCGATCCGCTCGGCAATGTGTCCTGAGACCTGAATTCCGGCTGCGGCCGGGCAATGACCAACGCCGGGGAAACAACCGGCGAGACCCCATGAGAACAGAGAACCAGACCAGAGGATTTGATCACCATGAGAATACTGCCCCGACTTTCCACCCTGCTGCTGGCAAGCGCCCTGCTGGCCACGCCTGCCCTGTCGACCGAGCTTCGCATCGGCCTTCAGGATGATGCCGACGTGCTCGATCCGGCCCAGTCCCGCACCTTCGTCGGCCGCATCGTCTATACCGCCATGTGCGACAAGCTGGTCGATGTATCGCCCGACCTGAAGATCGTGCCGCAGTTGGCCACCGAATGGAATTGGTCGGCCGACGGCAAGGAACTGACCATGAAACTGCGCGAGGGCGTCAAGTTTCATGACGACACGCCACTCAACGCTGCGGCCGTCGTCGCCACTATCGAGCGCAACATGACGCTGCCGGAATCGCGCCGCAAGAGCGAGTTGAGCTCGGTTGCCAAGGTCGAGGCCACCAGCGATTACGAAGTGAAGTTCACCCTGAAGGCGCCCGACGTCACGCTGCTCGCCCAGCTGTCCGACCGCGCCGGCATGATCGTTTCGCCGAAGGCTGCCGCCGAGCTCGGCGCGAATTTCGGCTCCAAGCCGGTCTGCGCCGGCCCGTTCAAATTCGTCGAACGCGTGCAGCAGGACCGCATCGTTCTGGAAAAATTTGCCGACTACTGGGACAAGGACAAGGTGTTTATCGACAAGGTCACCTACCTGCCGATCCCCGACACGACAGTGCGTCTTGCCAACCTGCGCTCCGGCGAACTCGACATGATCGAGCGCCTGGCCGCGACCGATGCCGCATCGGTCAAGGCCGATGACAGCCTCACCTATGCCGACGTCGTCAACATCGGCTACATGGCGCTCTACGTGAATATCGCCAACGGCCCGCGCGCCGACAATCCGCTCGGCAAGGACAAGCGCCTGCGCCAGGCCTTTTCGCTGGCCATCGACCGCGAAGCGCTGAACCAGGTGGTCTATGAAGGCACGGCCGTCGGCGGCAACCAGCCCTTCCCGCCGAACAGCCCGTGGTTCAACAAGGACCTGCCGGTGCCTGTCCGCGACCTTGAAAAGGCGAAAGCCTTGATCAAGGAAGCCGGCTTCGAGCGCGTGCCGATCGAGATGCAGATCCCCAACAATCCGGTTGCCGCCCAGATGATGCAGATCGTCCAGGCGATGGTGGCCGAGGCCGGCTTCGATGTCAGCCTGAAGACCACCGAGTTCGCGACCCTGCTCAGCGAGCAGACCGCCGGCAATTATCAGCTCAGCCGCTCCGATTGGTCCGGCCGCGTCGATCCGGATGGCAACCTGCACCAGTTCGTCACCTGCAAGGGCGGCATCAACGACAGCAAATATTGCAATCCCGAAGTCGATACGCTGCTGAACGAAGCGCGCGCCTCCACAGACCAGGCTGTGCGCAAGCAGAAATACGATGCTGCGGGCAAGATCCTCAACGAAGACCTGCCGGTCATCTATCTCGGCCACCAGTCGTGGATCTGGGCATCCAAGAAAGAAGTCACCGGCTTCGTGCCCTCGCCGGACGGCATGATCCGCCTGCTCGGCGTCAAGAAGGGCTGATCACGCCCTACTGTCCTACGGAGTGCAAAGGCGCTCCGTAGGAATTCTCGCAATTCAGGACCATATGCTCATGCATATCTACATCGGAAAACGGCTGCTGGTCGCCATCCCGACGCTGCTGATCGTGTCGATCTTCGTGTTCTCGCTGCAGAAACTCCTGCCGGGCGACCCGATCCTTGCCATGGCTGGCGAAGAGCGCGATCCGCAGGTCATCGCATTCCTGCGGGAGAAATATCGTCTGAACGATCCCGTCGTCTACCAATACGGCTACTGGATCGCCAATGTGCTGCAGGGCGATTTCGGCATGTCACTGCGCACCAACCAGCCGGTGCTGGAACTGATCGGTGAGAAACTGCCGGTTACGATCCAGCTGGCGATCATGTCGATGATCTTCGCCTTTGTCATCGGCGTGCCGATGGGCATCCTGGCCGCCGTCAAGAAGAACACGGTCATCGATTACGTCGCCAATATCGTTGCGCTGTCCGGCCTTTCCATCCCGAATTTCTGGCTCGGCATCATGCTGATCCTGCTGGTCTCGGTTCGATTGGGCTGGCTTCCCGCCTCCGGGTACGAATCGATCTTCGTCGATCCTGTGCGATCGCTCGAGACCATGATCATGCCGGCCTTCGTGCTCGGCACGGCGCTTGCCGCCACCTTGATGCGCCACACGCGCTCGGCCATGCTCAGCGTCATGAAGGCCGATTACATCCGCACGGCGCGTGCCAAGGGCCTGTCGGAACGGGTCGTCATCCTCAGCCACACCTTCCGTAATGCGCTGCTGCCGATCGTGACGCTCAGCGCCCTGCTGTTCGGCGAATTGCTGGCCGGCGCCGTGCTGACCGAGCAGATTTTCACCATTCCGGGCTTCGGCAAACTGATCGTCGATGCCGTATTCAACCGCGACTATGCCGTCGTGCAGGGCGTGGTTCTGTGCACCGCCATCGGCTTCATCCTGATGAACCTCATTGCCGACGTGCTCTATGTCCTCCTCAATCCGCGCATGAGGGCCAGCCTATGACAGCGCTTCAACAGACAGCGGGCGTGGCGACGCCGCCGAAAAGCGGCAATCGCGCCTGGCGCAAGCTGAAAGCCAATCGCAGCGCCCTGGTCGGCCTCTGCATCATCCTGTTCTTCGCGCTTCTGGCCCTGTCGGCGCCGCTGCTGCCGATCGCCGATCCGCTGGCCACCAGCTGGACCGCCATCCGCAAGGCGCCGTCGGCCGCCCATTGGATGGGCACCGACGATATCGGCCGCGATATCCTGTCGCGCATGATCTGGGGCGCCCAGGCCTCGCTGATGGCCGGCATCTTTTCGGTCGCCATTTCCATCGTCATCGGCGTGCCCTTCGGCCTGATCGCCGGCTATTTCGGCGGCTGGGTCGACCAGGTGATCTCGCGCATTACCGAGGCGTTTCTGGCCCTGCCCTTCCTGATCATGGCGATTGCGCTGGCCGCCTTTCTCGGACCGAGCCTTACCAATGCGATGATCGCCATCGGCCTGTCGGCCATGCCGGTTTTCGTGCGGCTGACACGCGGCCAGGTGCTGGCGGTCAAGACAGAGGATTATGTCGAAGGTGCCCGCTCGATCGGCCTTGGCCATCTCGACATCATGCTGCGCTATATCCTGCCCAACATCACCGCGCCGATCATCGTCCAGGCGACCCTGACGGTGGCGACTGCCATCATCGCCGAGGCCAGCCTCTCCTTTCTCGGGCTTGGCCAGCAGCCACCGGCGCCCAGCTGGGGCTCAATGCTCAATGTCGCGAAGAACTTTCTCGATCAGGCACCGTGGATGGCCATGTGGCCGGGGGCAGCGATCTTCCTGGTCGTGATCGGTTTCAATCTGCTTGGAGATGGTCTGCGCGATGCGCTTGACCCCCGGGAATCCTAAAGAATAAGAGAGTGAAGGAATAGTCGATGACTGAGTTTACCACCCGCCCGGAAATCCTTGGCACGTTCGGCGTCGTGACCTCCACCCACTGGATCGCCTCGGCCGTCGGCATGAGCATCCTGGAAAAGGGCGGCAATGCCTTTGACGCCGCGGTCGCTGCCGGTTTCGTGCTGCAGATCCTCGAGCCACATCTGGTCGGCCCCGGCGGCGACATGCCGGCGCTGATCTATTCGGCCAAAACCGGCAAGGTCGAGGTGATTTGTGCGCAAGGAACCGCACCGGCCAGCGCGACGATCGAGCATTATACAAAAGAGGGACTGTCGATCATCCCCGGAGACGGTCTGCTCGCCACTGTCATTCCCGGCGCCTTCGACGGCTGGATGCTGATGCTGCGCGATTACGGCACGATGACCGTGCGCGACGTGCTGGAACCGGCCATCCATTATGCCGAACACGGCCACCCCATGCTGCCGCGCGTTTCGGCCACCATCAAGGGTCTGGCCGGCTTTTTTGAGAAGGAATGGCCGACGTCCTATGAAACCTGGTTGCCGGGCGGCGTCGCACCCGAACCGCATGCGCTTTTTCGCAATCCGGTTCTCGCCGCCACCTATACCCGCATCGTCAAGGAAGCCGAAAGCGCCACCAGTCGCGAAAACCAAATCGAAGCCGCGCGCGATGCCTTCTACCGCGGCTTCGTCGCCGAGGCGATCGAGGACTATCTGAAATCAGCCGAGGTTATGGATGCCAGCGGCAGCCGCCACAAGGGTGTCTTGACCGCGCAGGACATGGCCGGCTGGAGCGCTACGGTGGAAGCGCCGCAGACCTTTGACTATCACGGCTGGACGGTTAACAAGACAGGACCATGGGGTCAGGGACCGGTGCTGCTGCAGTCACTGGCGCTGCTGAAGGGCGTGGATGTCGCGGCGATGGACCCGCTCGGTGCCGATTTCGTGCACACCGTCGTGGAGACGATGAAGCTCGCCTATGCCGACCGCGAGGTCTATTACGGCGACCCGGCCTTTGCCACGATACCGATGGAGCAATTGCTGTCGGATGGCTACAACGACGAACGCCGCAAGCTGATCGGCACGACCGCATCGCTGGATCTGCGTCCGGGCCGATTGCCGGGTTTCGAAACCCAGCACGACCTGACTATGGGGATGTTGGCCGGCATGTCCGGCACCGGCGCCGTCTACGAGCCGACCATGTCGCATCTGACGGAAAAGCGCGGCGACACCGTGCATATCGACGTCATCGACCGCGACGGCAACATGGTCTCCGTCACGCCGTCCGGCGGCTGGCTGCAATCCTCGCCGATCGTGCCGGGCCTCGGCTTCTGCCTCAATTCCCGCGCCCAGATGTTCTGGCTGAAGCCGGGCCTGCCGACCTCGCTGACGCCGGGCAAGCGGCCGCGCACCACGCTGACGCCGTCGATCGCCTTTTACGAAGGCCGCCCGACGCTCGCCTTCGGCACGCCCGGCGGCGACCAGCAGGACCAGTGGCAGCTATCCTTCTTCCTGCGCTATGTGCATCACAAACAGAACCTGCAGGCGGCGATCGACATGCCGCTGTTCCACACCGCGCATTTCCCCGGCTCCTTCTATCCGCGCACCAGCCAGCCGGGCAATGTGATGATCGAGCGCAATATCGGCTCCGACGTGCTCAAGACGCTCCGAGCCATGGGCCACGACATCACCGAAGCCGATCCCTGGACCGTCGGTCGCCTGACCGCTGCACGCCGCGATGCCGATGGCCTGCTGCGCGCCGCCGCCACCCCGCGGCTGATGCAAGCCTATGCGATCGGGAGATAATCCATGACCTGGTCCATCGTTGCACGTGACCCAGACACTGGCCATCTCGGCATTGCCGTCGCCAGCCGCTTCTTCGCGGTCGGCGCCGCCGTCCCCTACATGCGCGGCCGCATCGGCGCCATTGCCACCCAGGCCTTCGTCAGCCCGCTTTACGGAACGGACGGCCTTGCTCTCCTGTCTGAGGGCCATTCTCCCGACGAGATCATCGCGATCCTGACCGGTCGCGACGACGGCGCCCAGCAGCGGCAGATGCACCTGGTCGACGCGGAGGGCCGCAACGCCGCCTTTACCGGCGCAAAATGCATCGACTGGGCCGGGCATCTGGTCGACGACAATGTCTCGGTGGCCGGCAATATGCTGGCCGGACCTGAGGTCATTGCCGAGTCCCTGCGGGTCTACAAAGAGACATCAGGCGCGCCGCTGGCCGAGCGCCTGCTGGCCGCCATGGATGCCGGCGAGGCGGCCGGCGGCGACAAGCGCGGACGGCAATCGGCG
The DNA here is from genome assembly GCF_012276985.1 of Agrobacterium sp. a22-2. Lineage (GTDB taxonomy): Bacteria > Pseudomonadota > Alphaproteobacteria > Rhizobiales > Rhizobiaceae > Allorhizobium. The sequence continues at coordinate 94,607 of NZ_JAAXMM010000014.1, forward strand.
GCGCTGAAGATCTACCGCGACCAGGACTATGTCTGGCTCGATATCCGCGCCGACGACCATCTCGCTCCGCTGGCAGAGCTCCGCCGGCTCTATGCGGTCGCGCAGGAGCGTTTCCTGCATGTCGCGGAGACCATGCCGACCCGCGACAATCCCCATGGCCTGACCGACCGCCGGCTGATCGACGAGAAGATCGCCGCCCTTGAGGCCGCCCGCATCGCCGAAGGTCGCCCCTCGCCCTCCTTTGCCACGCCGCTGAAGCCCGCATGAGCCGGAACCGCACCCGCAGGATCGGACCAGGAAAACCATGAGCCCCATGACGACAAATGCCGCCCACGCCGAGACATCAGCCGTTCTCTCCGTCGAGGATCTGACGACCTCCTTCCTGGTTGACGGTGAGTGGCGGTCGGTGGTGCGCAACATTTCCTTCGATGTTCACCCCGGCGAGACCGTGGCCATCGTCGGCGAATCCGGCTCCGGCAAGAGCGTCACCTCTTTGTCGATTATGCGGCTGCTGGCTCGCGACCAGAGCCGCGTCGAGGGCCGGGTGTGGCTGAACGGCCGGGATATCCTGGCGCTGTCGGAAAAGGACATGCAGAAGGTGCGCGGCAACGAGGCCGCGATGATCTTTCAGGAGCCGATGACCAGTCTCAACCCGATCTTCACGATCGGACGGCAGATCTCCGAAGTGCTGACCCGGCACAAGGGCCTGTCGAAGGCGGAGGCCCGCGGCGAGACCGTGCGGTTGCTGGAAAAGGTGCGCATTCCCAATGCCACGAACCGTTTCGAGGAATATCCGCACCAGTTTTCCGGCGGCATGCGCCAGCGGGTGATGATCGCCATGGCGCTCGCCTCGCGGCCGAAACTGCTGATCGCCGACGAGCCGACCACGGCGCTGGATGTGACGATCCAGGGCCAGATCCTCGACCTGATCAAGCTTCTGCAGGAAGAGGAAGGCATGTCCGTTCTCTTCATCACCCATGACATGGGCGTGGTGGCCGAAATCGCCGACCGCACCATCGTCATGCTGCGCGGCGATGTGGTCGAGCAGGGCCTGACCGCCGACGTCTTCCATCGCGGCCAGCATCCCTATACCCGCGCACTTCTGGCCGCCGTGCCGAAGCTCGGCTCCATGCATGGCCATGCCTGGCCGCTACGTTTTCCGATCGTCGATATCGGCTCGGGTGAGGCGAGCGTTCCCACAGAAATGGCCGATACGGTCGATACCCGCAAGACACCTGTTCTGTCGGTCAAGAACCTGGTGACGCGCTTTCCGATCCGCAGCGGCCTGTTCGGTCGCCAGATCGGCGCAGTGCACGCGGTGGAAGACATTTCGTTCGAGTTGTTCCAGGGTGAAACGCTGTCGATCGTCGGCGAAAGCGGCTGCGGCAAATCGACCACCGGGCGCTCGATCACCCGGCTGGTCGAGCCCGACAGCGGCGAGGTGTATCTCGACGGTTACAATGTGCTTAACCTCGACCAGCCGAGCCTGCGCGCCATGCGCCGCAGTGTGCAGATGATCTTCCAGGACCCGTTCTCAAGCCTCAATCCGCGCATGACGGTCGGGGCAGCCATTGCCGAGCCCTATCTGAAACACCGGCTCGGCACGCGGCAGGAGGCCCAGGACAAGGTCGCCGATCTCTTGCGCAAGGTCGGCCTCGACCCCCGGATGATGGACCGCTATCCGCACGAATTCTCCGGCGGCCAGCGCCAGCGCATCGCCATTGCCCGCGCCCTGTCGCTCAACCCGAAGGTCATTGTCGCCGACGAAAGCGTCTCGGCGCTCGATGTGTCGATCAAGGCGCAGGTCTGCAATCTGCTGATGGATCTGCAGGAGGAGTTCAATCTTGCCTTCCTGTTCATCAGCCATGACATGGCCGTGGTCGAGCGCATCAGCCACCGCGTTGCGGTGATGTATCTCGGTGAAATCGTCGAGATCGGCCCGCGCGCTGCGATCTTCGACAATCCGCAGCACGACTACACCAAGAAACTGATCGCCGCCGTGCCCGTGCCGGATCCGGCGCGGCGCGGCATCAAGCGCAATGCGGCGATCGAGGAGCTGAAAAGCCCCGTGCGCCCGAGCGGCTATGTGCCGCCCAAGCGCGTCTACCGCGAAGTCTCAACAGGGCATTTCGTACAGGCGGGCTGACGGAAAAGGCTCAGATCCGGATCAGGTCGACGCTATCGCCCAGTTCCCGGACGGCGATGTCGACGACGCTCAGCTGGTGGGTGAAGAGGATGGTCTGGAAAGTGCCTGACGTGCCGGCCAGCGCCTTCAGGCCCGATGCCGTGCGGTCATCGTCGAAGGTCTGGAAGATGTCGTCGACGATCAGGGGCGCCGGCTCGTTGCGGCTGCAATAGTCCTCGAGGAAGGCCAGCCGCAGGGCCAGATAGAGCTGGTCGCCGGTTCCTTCGCTGAGGCCGCTGAGCGGCACCCATTCGCCAGTCGCCCGTTCCGCCTTCAGATGCAGGGCGTCATCGGCGTCATAGTCCTGCACCAGTCGCGCAAACCTTCCGCCGGTCAGCACCGAGAACAGATCGCCGGCCCGCGTCATCATCGGATCGGCCTGCGCCTCGCGATAGGCTTCCATCGACGTGCCCAGCAGATGGGCGGCCAGCTTCAGCACCACCCATTGCCGGGCCAGCTCGCGGGCTTCCTGTTCGGCCGCCAGCTTCTCGAATACCGCATATTCGGCACTCTTGCCGGTCTCCAGTGCCCGGCGCTGCCGCTCGTTCTCGGCCAGCACGGCCGTCAGTTGGCCAAAGCGTTCGACATGGGCGTGATCCTCGGCCTCCAGCCGTTCGATGTCGAGATCGGCGGCCACCCGGTCGAAGCCGGACAGATCAAGGCGAACCTCGTCCTCGCTGCGGCCTTCGGCCTGCAGATCGAAGCGACGGCGCGATTGCGTGAGCCGGCCCTCGATCTCGCGCCGCTGCTGCAGCCGCTGCAACAGCAGGGGGAGATCGTCGCCGACCGGCATCGCGCTGGCAAGGGTCGACAGCACGGCATCGGCCTCTTCCGCCTCCAGCCGGGCGCGCGCCAGGACCTGCTGTGCCCGCTCCAGCGACCGGATCAGGCCCAGGCGCCGCTGATGATCGGCATTGGCGGCGACCACCCGCTCATGCAGGATATCGACCACCGCATCGGCCGAGAGCGTCGCCAGTTCCGGCGCGATCTCGACGGCAAGCCCGCGGGCATCCTCTTCGAACGCCTGGATGTCGCGCTCCATGCCGCGCACCCGCCGGCGGCGGTTTTCGCGCTCGGCCAGCGTCGCCGGCACATCCTTCCAGACGAGGATAGAGGCCTCTGCCATTTCAACGGAGGCGGTGGCAGTCAGACCGATTGCCGCAACCGCCTCGGCAAACACCCGGCCCCAGCGTTCCGCCTCGTCGCGAAGCTCGGCCCGGCGGGCTTCCAGCTTTTCGATCGTATCGAGCGACGACTGTCGCTTGCCTTCGGCAGCACGGCTCTCCGTCCAGCGCTGGCCGATATCGGTGACGTGGCGATTGAGCGCCCGGCCGAGGGCCGACACCGGCAGGGCCTCATATCCCGCCAAGCCACAGGCATCAGAAAGCGTCTGCAGAACCGGAGCGATGCGCGGCTCGATCCGCTGCAACTCCGCAAGTTCGTCTTCCAACCCATGCAGGGCATCGCGCTGCTTGGAAAGCCCCTCGACGGCGCGGCGCCACTCGATCATGCGTTCGGCGCTGTCCGGCTCCAGATCGAGCCCGGCAAACAGCGCCTGATAATCGGCGCGGACGGCCTCCAGATCGGCAGCCGCGGCCGTCGCATCCCGGTCCGCCTGCCGACAAGTCTCGTTCAATTCTACGAGACGCAATCTGAGCTGCTGGTGGCGGGCGACCCGCTCGGCATCGGTGAGCGCGCTGTCGGCCAGCCGGTCGGCTTCGCCAATCGCTCGGGCGACCTCCTGCTCGGGGACGGACGAATCCTTCCTGGCAAAGGCCTGGAACAGCCCGTCGCGCCGCGACCGGGCCGTGGTGATGTCATCCCGCGTGACGATCGTGCCATCGTGCTGCAGCCCGGCGATGTCCCGCTCGACCGTTTCTTTTTCCGAAAGCAGGCCACCGAGCACCGTGGAGGCCTGCCGGGCGACGGTCGTGGCCTCGTCGATGCGCCGGCGATGATCGGCAAGGGCGGCCAGATCCGGCAGCGGGGTGGCGAGCAGCCGGTCGAGATCGACGACCGGCGGCGACAATCTTGCAGCGGCCTCGGTCAATTCCGATCGGGCGCGGGAGGCCCGCACCGCGAGGGCATCAAGCCGGGTCAGCTCGGCCAGGTCTGGCTGCAGGGCGGCCAATTGGTCGGCATAGGGTTTTGGGTCGATCAGCCGTCCGCCAGCCTTGACGTTGTCGAGATGGCTCAGGTAGTCGCGCTCTTCGTCCAGCCGCTTGGCAATATCGTCGAGCCGGCGCCGGATATCCCGGCCTTCGCCGGACAGCACGCCGAGATGAGCGAGATCGGCATCGGCCGGCTGGCTTTGCTCCAAGCCGTCCGGATCGGCCGGCAGGCCGAGCTTGCGCGCAAGACCGGCGAGCCGTAGATCGAAACCTTCGACTTCGCCCCGCACCCGCGACAGGTCCTCGCGGGCCTTCAGATAGGAGCCTTTCTCGGCATAGCGCGCCACAACACGATCGGCCGCGGCAAACACCGCCTCGTCGACCTCCGCCAGGCCAAGTTCGTCACCCAGCCGCACCGCCTCGTCCTGTACCGTGTCAAGCGCGTCCTGCGCCTTGGTGCGCGACTGCAGCGCCTCATCCAGTTGGGCTTCAAACGAGGACGGCACCGCCTGCAGATCGGCAAAAAGCAGCAGAGATGTCTGATCGGCGTCAATCTCGCGGATCAGCGGCTCCAGCCTTTTCAGCCCTGTCAGATGCCCCAGCGCATGGCGAGTTTCCTGGCGCGCCTGCTGCAGCGCCTTCATTTCCCGTTCGGCGTCTGCGGCGTCCGCGAGCAATTTCTTCCAGTCGCCGGAGCGCAGCTCAAGCTCCCGCTCGGCTTTACGGGCCTCGTCATGGCGGTCGAGTGCCTGATAGAAAGACCGGTCCTTGGAACGGCGCGTCGCAAAAATTCCCTCCGCCTCACTCTCCAGCGACTGGCGCAGTTTGCTGAGGCCTGTCAGGCCGGAGGCGGCGGAAAACAAGAGGCTGCCGATTTCGCCGCCGCTGTGCAGCATTTCCAGCGCACCCTGGCGCAGCCGGTGCGAGTTGAGGCCGAAGGCCCGCTCAAAAACATCCCGCCCGAGACTGCCGAGATAAGGCGCCAGGGCGTCGTCGGCCAGCGGCGTCTCCGCCTCGCTATGGTCGATCAGGGTATTCTTGCGGCCGCGCCGCCGGCGGAAGGCCAGCTGGTCCCTGTCCCGGCCGGAGAGAACCGCGCCGATGCGAAGGCTCGACGGCTCGTGCAGAAAGCTGTCCTCGGCCGCGGTCGGAAAGCCGAACAGCAGATCGGAAATGGCCTTCAGCGCCGACGACTTGCCGGCCTCGTTCGCCCCATAGACGACATGCAGCGCGGCGCCGGGCCTGAACTCCAGCACGCGATCGGTCAGCGCGCCGTAGCGCAGGATGTCGAGACGATCAAAGCGCATGCCTAGCCGCCTCCGCCGCGGGCGAGCAGCAATTGCCGGGCTTCCTCGACGAGCGCCTCGACCGTCACATCAAGCGGCAAGTCGCCCGCACCGATGCCGCCCGGCAGCCTGAGAGCGATCGTCGAGACCAGGTCCTGCGCCTGGGCCAATGTATCGTCCGGCAAGGCGTCGGCAGCAAACAGGTGCTGCAGGTCGAAGGCAGCACCGGTCGATATCCCTTCGGAAAGCGAAGGGGCGATGAGCCGCAGTTCGAGCTTTTCGAGCCAGATATCGGCGTGGCAGCGATGGCAGGCCGCCTGCACTTCGTCATGCCATTGCCGGCGATTGGTGGCAAAATCCCTGTAGAGCGGCGTCACCCCGGCAAGCCTTACCCGCAGCGCCAGCATGCGCCCCTCGATATCGTGGGCAAGCGGCAGGGCTGCCCGCTCGACGGCCGCGAGGACAGCATTGGCATCGTCTTCGGGACTGATCATCACCTCGACGGCACCGAAGCGCGCTTCGTCGACGATCACCCGTTCATGCCGGGCGCGGCCATCCTCGACGCTGACCAACACGGCGCCCTTGGCGCCCTGTTCGCGAATGCTGCGGCCCTGCAGGTTGCCGGGAAAGATCACCAGCGGATCGGTCGCGACCTCTTCGAACTCGTGCACATGGCCGAGCGCCCAGTAATCGTAGCCGCGCGAGCGCAGGTCCTCGACCGAACAGGGGGCGTAGGGCGCATGGGGTTCGCGGCCGGTCAGCGACGTGTGCAGCACGCCGATATTGAACCATCCGGCCACCGGCGGCGGATAGGCGATCGCCAGATTGTCGGTCGCCGAACGGTCGGCAAAACCCTGGCCGTGCAAGGCCACCTGAATGGGTTCAAGGCGAAAGCTGCCCGGCGCATTGGTCGGAAATTCGTGGACATTGGCCGGCAGGGTGATGGTCTTGGTGATGACGCTCAGGGCATCGTGATTGCCACGCAACAGGAAGACCGGAATTCCGGCCCGCTCCAGCCGCGCCATTTCGCGGTTGAAGAACAGGCCGATCTTGTTGTCCTTCCAATCGCCGTCATAGACATCGCCGGCAATCAGGAAGAAGTCGACCTGCCAGTCGACGGCCTGGGTCACCAGCGTCGAGAAGGCCTTGCGGCTGGCCTCGACGAAGACAGCGGCGATCTCGGCATCCTTCAGGGCAAGTACCTGAAACGGACTGCCCAGATGCAGATCGGCCGCGTGGATGAACCGGAAAGAAGACATGAACTCGAATCGTCAGGTGCCGTTGGCCCCTGTTTTAGGAAAATGCGGACCCGATTGATAGTCTTCTGCCCGGCTTATCACGCGCTGCGTCAGAGGCGGTGCATACGGGCGACGTCGAGCTCCGGAAAGGCTGCGAGCAGATCCTCGCGCGAACCGATCGTTTCAGGTTCGGCATGCAGCACGACGCTCAGCGGATCGCCGACCTGCAGCACCTTATCGGCGCGCACGGAGATGCTGTCGCCATTGCCGCGCAACAGGGTTGCTTCCCTTTCAAATCCTTGCGTCAGCAGCCAGTCGCGCGATGCGTTGAGGCTGACCTGCACTTCATAGGAACTGTTCTCCCGAACGACCTTGACCAGATAGGGCACCGGCGCGCGGTTGCCGTCGATCAGAATCTCGCCCTGGCCATCGGCATTTTCAATGTGTTCGCTCATATCGCTTTATCCTTTGACAGTGCCGTCCGGCTCTCCCGCCGACAGCATGTGACCCCCGGTAAAGACAACCGAAGCTGCCAGCGATTTGTTCCCGGTGGGCGATCCGACCGCGACATCGTGACCCTTTCCGGCAGGACGTCTGCATTTTCTACCTTTGTCAGATCAAACCTCCTCTGCTATTGCGGGACCATGAACCGGGTGGCGGCGACGTGACCTCAAGGCAGATCAAACGAACCTCGCAGGCCGCACCAAGCGGCATGAGAGAGATCAACGGACCCTCAGATGGACAGTGTCGAAATCACCACGCGCAGCGAATTTGCCATGTGGGCCATACAAAGGGCGCAGGAAATCGTGATGAACGAGGGATCGGCGCTGGCGCTGGCGGCGCGTGACATGGACGAGGCCGCCCTGCAGGAAAACGGCGCGGCGCTCGGCCAGGCGATCGCCGAGGCCATGCTCGAAGTTTTCGACGGGCTCATCTCCGAATAAGGAGGGGGTCCGAACAAGGAGGGGCAATGTGATCGATCCCTATGAGATCCTGGGCGTCGCGCACGATGCCGACGACGAACAGATTCGGGCGGCCTACCGCCTGCTGGCCAAGGCCACCCATCCCGATTCGGGCGGCGATACCGAGGCCTTCATTCGCGGCCAGAAGGCCTGCGAACTGCTGCTCGATCCCGCCCGGCGCAAATTCTTCGACGAGACCGGTTACGATCTGGAACTGACCGAGGCGATGGACCTGCAGGGACTGCTGGTCATCGAAAAGCTCGTCAACGAGATCGTGCTCGACGACCGCGAGCCCGGCACCTTCGACCCGATTGCCGGCATGCGGGCCAAGCTGACCGAGGAGATCGGCAAGACCCGCTTCCAGATCCGCGAAATGCAGGGCCATAGCAGCCGGCTGCAAAACCACCTAGACCGGCTCGGCGACCGGCCGGGCAAGGATGTGCTGGGTTACATGCTGCGAGCCCGCATGGACACCATCGGTAAGCTGGTGGCGGAAGCCGCCGCCCGCATCGAGGCGACCGAGCGGGCTTTCGACATGCTCGACGCCTATTCCTACGCCATAGACCCTGCCGACGACGAAGAGGCGGTTCCAGACAGCCTCCTGGCGGACGAACCACCCATCAAGGCCAGCAGCCGTACATAACCGGGAAACGATGTTGAAACGCTGCCCGAGCCGGATGCAAACAGTGGACACCGGATTCTGGTGAGTAGCGATTTCGGCTGGAAAGCGACAGAAGCAGACGTCGATATTCTGGTCAGGCGGATATTCCTGGGGCCGCACCATCACTATCCGCTCGCTTCCATAATTCGTTTGCTGGCGTCTAGGGAAATCCTCGCCACGGAGCGCAACCATGCGGATGCAGGGCTCCCGTAAAGGGTTTTCGAAGGGTTTAAATGGGCCTGTTTGCACCGGTGGTAGGCGTGCGCTTCATACGCCAGGCGGCACACTATCCAAACCAGCCGCAGGCGCAGTCGCCCCAGGTCATCGAGTTGTGCAATGCGACCTTTGAACTGATCATGTTCGGCCATGTAAATTTCCACAGGCTCAATGGTTGTGAGTTTGCTGTCGCGGAGAAAGACACTAAAGTCAGCGGTGTCCCAAGAATGGGAGACCTTATTGCGAACACTACGCACCTTATCCAGTTCCAACGGCAAGTCAGGCGACACCACGTTGAAGGCCGCTGCCAGCTTGATGCGCTGGGAAAAACTTGAAAGAGGGCCGTAGGCGCCGAACAGATCTTTTTTCCCGCCAGGCACGTAATCGGGGATAGCATGCCTGTGTGCGACCACCAGAAGGTCATCGGCAAAGGCGCAAGTGATTATTGGAAGAAAGCGCGGTTCTTCACTCACCAAAAGTGACGCGAAGCGCTCTAGTTCGGCAGTGTCAAATGGGAGTTGATCAAGCGCTGCTACAAATAGCTCAATAGCCCGCTTTTCGAAGGACCGGGTATAGTTCCGATAAATTTGAAGGCCGGCCTTCTCGCCATAGCCAAGGCTCATGGCCGCGATGTCAGGGTCAAACCAATCAGCGTCGTTCTCAGTCATCACCGCACGATATACAGATCTTTGCCGCTTCATAGAGGGTCGTCGCTACTTTCTCGCCACGAGCCATGACGGGCGTATTCAGGTGAACCTGCCATCAAGTAAACCGAACTTGTCCGTTTAGGGCCCATTGCGGACGATGATCTTGCCTCGTCCCGCCCAGGAAGAAGCTCGAAACGAGCTTGACCTCACCCGCCGATTAAAAGCGCCACTAAGCCACCCCTTCCGTTAAGGCTGCGTCTTCGGCTTCAGCGCGTCGACCCCGAAGGCCCCGCCGAAGGGCGACGGATTGCTGGCGGCCGGCGCGCCCGGCGTCGTGGTCGGCGCAAAGGACGGCATGGGGGCTGGCGCTGCGGCCGGCGTGTTGCGACGCTGTTCCTCCAGCAGCCGTTCCTGCACCAGGCGCTTCTGGGCGGCGAGATCGGCGACGCAGGCGGACGAATCGTATTGGCTGCCCTGCCAGGTGGCTGTGGCCGCCATCGCCACCAGAACCGCGGCGACGCCGGCCGGATGGGTCAGCGCCCGCGTCACCGGATGGGCATAGAGCCGCGACTTGTGAACCCTGCCGCTTTTCAGCAGTTCCTGGCGGCGGATATGGGCCTCGTGCACCATGGCGCCGATCAGGGTGATGGCGATGATGATCACCGCCAGGGCCGAGAGCGACGGATCGGTGCCAAGCCGCACCTTGGAGGCGAGCGCCGTGGTGAACGTGCTGTCCGACAGGATCGTAAACACCGTGGTGTTGTAGTTCTCGAACGAGGCGAGCAGCGTCAGGAAGGCGGCCGAGCCAATGGCCGGACGCAGGAAGGGCAGCATGATCCGGCGAAACGCCTGGCCGGGCGTTGCGCCGAGATCGAGGGCCGCTTCCGTCAGCGTCGGATCGAAACGCTGCAGCCGCGCCATGAAGATCAGCATGGAATAGGCCGAGATGAAGGTCACCTGGCCGAGCAGCGTCAGGAAGATGCCGTTGTAGAAAATCGAGCCGTAGCCGGCCCCGACCCCGCGCGCCACGCCGCCCCAGAAGACGATGGTCGAAATGCCGAGCACCACGCCGGGGATGAGGATCGGCGTGATCAGCACGGCATAAAGCGTCGAGCGCAGCCGCGGGCTGATTTCGGCGAGCGCCAGGGCCCCGGCAAGGCCGACCGGCAGGGACAACGCCATAACGCCGATACCGATCATCACGCTGGTGCCGAGCCCTTGCATCAGCCGCTCGTTGCCGATCAACACGCCGAACCAGTCGGTGGTGAAACATTCCCAGGGGGTGATGCGCGGGAAGGATGAGGAGTTGAAGGCGGTGATCACCATGATGATCAGCGGCCCGAAGAGGAAGGCGAAGAACAGCAGCGAATAGGTGGCAGAAAAGCTGCCGCTTCCGGTTCCGCGGTTCATCGGCCGATCTCCCCGATCGATACCTTGAAGATGCGCATCATCAGCATCACGAAGGTGATGCAGACGCCAAGCAGGATGGTTGCATAGGCCGCACCCCGCTGCCAGTTGCCGGCATCATTGAACCATTGGTAGATCAGCTGGGTGAACCAGAGATTGGACGGTCCGCCGAGGATCTGCGGCGCCGCCAGCGCGCCGGCCGTCAGCATGAAGACCATGGTGGCGCCGGACGCGATGCCGGGTTTGGCGATCGGCAGCACGACGCGCCAATGCACCCGCCACCAGCTGGCGCCCATGTCGCGGGCCGCCTCGATCTGGTTGCGATCGAGCGCCTCCACCGCATTGTAGATCGGGAAGACCATCAGCAGGATATAGGCGTAGGTCAGGCCGGCATAGAGCGCCACGTCGGCGCGGATGAAGTCGACCGGTGCATCCCACAATCCCATGCCCATGCCGACGCCGTTAATCAGGCCGGTCGCCCCGAACAGCACCCGGAAGGCGAAGGCGCGCAGGATCTCGTTGACCCAGAAGGGCACGATCAGCCCGATGACCATCAGCCGGGCGACCACGCCGGTTGCCGAATGAGCGAGGATGAAGGCGATCGGGTAGCAGATCAGCACATCGATCAGGGTGACGAACACGGCCGCCACCAGCGTCTTCACCAGTACCCCGACATCGAGCGCGTTGAACGTGCCGCTGCTGCCGAACAGGAAGAAACTGTAATTCTCGAAGGTGTAGACATCCTTCGGGCCGCCGATCTCCGGCCGCGGCAGGTTATGCCGGAAGGAGAAATCCAGCATGAAGACCTGCGGCAGCACGATCAGCACCAGAACCCAGAGAAACACCGTGATGCCGACGAAAGCGGCCACGCCGATGCCGTGACGGTCGGCGAAATTGGCAAAGGCGGCGCGCAGCGACTGCATCATTGCACCCCGAGGCCAGATTCGGTTTCCGGAAGCACGATGGCAAAGCTCTCGTCGAAGGCGACCGGCACATCGCTGCCGTCGGTCGAAACACCGCTCGACGCACCATTGTTGACCAGGCTGACCCTGAGGTCACAGCCATTGGCGGTCAGGAACAGATGCCGGATGCTGCCCTCGAATTCGTCCTTGAGGCGCTTCGTCAGGACGCGGTTGGCGGTTGCCCCCGGTTCGGCGATGCGCAGCTTTTCCGGACGGATGAACAGGTGGCAGCGATCACCCGGCTTGTAATTGCGCCCGCCGCCGGCCCGGCCGGTCAGCAAACCGACCGGCGTATCGAGCGCAACGATCTCGCCATTCTGGCCTTTGACCGTGCCGGATAGGCGGTTGGTCTCGCCGACAAAGGATGCGACGAAACCGGTGCGCGGCCGATCATAGATCGATTCCGGATCGCCGATCTGCTCGATGACGCCGGAATTCATGACGGCGACGCGGTCCGACATGGTCAGCGCCTCGCCCTGATCATGGGTGATATATATGAAGGTCAGGCCGACGCGCTGCTGGATGGCGCGCAATTCGGTGCGCATATGCTGGCGCAGCTTGAGGTCAAGCGCCGACAGCGGCTCATCGAGCAGCAGGATATCCGGCTCGACAGCCAAGGCCCGTGCAATCGCCACGCGCTGCTTCTGGCCGCCGGACAGTTCATGGATCTTCTTGTCGCCCGTGCCGGGCAGTGCGATCATGTCGAGCAACTCGTCGGCCCGCTTGCGACGCTCCTTCCGCCCCACGCCGCGCACTTCGAGCGGAAAGGCGATATTGTCGGCGACGGACATCAGCGGAAACAGAGCGAGGTTCTGGAAAATCAGGGCGGTCGGACGCTTGTTGGGGCCGACATGTCTCATGTCCTGGCCGCCGATCAGCACGCGGCCTTCCGTCGGGTCGACAAAGCCTGAAATGCAGCGCAGCAGCGTGGTCTTGCCGCAGCCCGATGGTCCGAGAAACGAGAAGAACTCGCCACCCTTGATCGTCAGGAAGGCGTTTTCGACCGCCGTGTAATTGCCGAAACGAATGCTGACGTGATCGAGCACGATATCTTTGGTGGTCATGCAGCCCCTGCCATCCGGTCATTGCGGCCGGTCATGTCGGATACGGTGCGGGCATGGCCCCGCACCGCGCTGAAATGGTTCCGGTCCCGAGGCTCAAAGCCAGAACGCGTTACGATCGGGACCGAAGAGGTGCAACTCAGGCGCTGGTGAACTTGTTGACGAACTCGGTGCGCGCGTCGACATACCAGGGCATTTCGGCCGGCCAGGGATTCAACTTGGCGAGCGCATCGCCCGGATAGGCATCGGCAAAGTTCTTGGCATAGATCTCGCCGCCGAACTTGTCGGCACCGATGACCGGCGAATTATAGCCATGGGTCTTGATCGCTTCGCCGGCCAGCTTGGCATCGTAGCAGGCATCGATGAAGGCGTAGATCTGGTCGATATTCTTGGCGCCGGTCGGCATGGCAAGGCCGTCTACCCAGGCCATCGCGCCTTCGACGGGCGCTCGGTACATCACCGGTTCGCCGGCGGTCTTGAGAGCGATCGGCGGGCCGTCCCAGGTCTGGCCGACGATGACGCCTTCGTTGAGCAGACCATTCTTCTGCGCATCGGCATCGTTCCACAGAAGCTTGATGTTCTTCTTCTTGGCCACCGCCGTGTCGGTGATCTTGGTCCAGACCTCCTTCATCTTGGTCTCGTCCTGATAGGCCGCCCAGACGGAGCCTGCATCCATCTCGCCGCGGCGTTCCATGCCGAGGCCGAGGCCCAGCAGCATCGAATGCCCGCGGCCCATGGTCTTGCCGGCATTGGCATCGTCCCAGATGTCGTAATAGCTCGGGAATTCGCCGGCCGGCTTGAAGGTGTCGGTGCGCCAGGCAACGCCTTCGGTGCCCCAGATATGCGGCAGCCAGAACGTGCCCTTGCCGCCGAAATTCCAGTATTTTTCACCCAGCGCCATGGCCGGGTTGACCTTGTCGATGCCGACCTTGCTCATGTCGAAGGGCTGCAGCAGACCAAGATTTTCCCAGAGCGGATTGCGGTTGACGGTCGGCGTGACGAGGTCGAAGCCTTCGCCGTTGGTCGCCTTCATCTTGTTGAGGATTTCGTCGTTCGAGCCGATGCCGGTGAAATTGATCTTGATGCCGGTCTTCTCGGTAAAGCCCTTGACGAAGCTCTCCGGCAGATAGTCCGACCACATCATGATGTTGATTTCGCCGGACGAGGCGAGCGCCCGCGAGCTGATCACCGCCGGCATGGCGAGACCGGCACCGACGGCGGCGCTGTTCTTCAGGAAGTTTCTCCGTCCCATGGAGGCATTGAAGCTGAATTTCTGCATGTTCCGTTCCCCTTGTTTCGACCGGGCGACCGCCATGCGCAGCCGTACCGTGCCGTTGTTACCTCGCGGGGTTCCACTCTTTTCTTGTGATTTCTATCCCGCGCTGCAAAAATGGTATTGCTCCGCACCCAAGCGGCTTAGAGCCACGGACCGAAAACTATGGAGCCAGGGAAATGCCATCTGTCCAAGCCCGGAAGGACATTGCAAAAGAGACTTGATCCACCCGGCGCGTCCGAGTGCGGCAGGGCAGGCATACCATTGGAAAACTCATGCTAGAGCGCTTTTTCGTCGAGCCCCTCGATCCCGCCAAGCGGCTGCAACAGCAGATCCAGGAACGGTTGATCGAGGCGATCCTGGCGGGCGCCCTGCCCTTTCACGAGCCGCTGCCCGCCACCCGCATCATGGCCGAGCGCATCAAGGTATCGCGCAACACCGTGACGCTGGTCTACGAGCGGCTGGCCGAGGACGGCTACCTGAAATCGGTCAATCGCCGCGGCTATTTCATCGACGAGCGCTATGTGCGCGAACAGCTGAACATCAAGGTCGATGACCGCGCCAAGAAGCTGTTTCCGGCCGCTGCCGGCCCGGTCGACTTCACCCACCGGCTGCGCCAGTCCTTCACCGGCCAGCAGAACATCGTAAAGCCGGCCAACTGGCGCGATTTCCCTTATCCGTTCATCTACGGGCAGACGACGCCGGACAAGACCTCGCTCAGCCGCTGGCGCGATTGCGTGCGGGTCGCCGGCACCATGCTGCATTCCAAGGACTGGATGGTCGACCTGATCGATGCCGACGATCCCATGCTGGTCGAGCAGATCATCCGCCGCATCCTGCCGCAGCGCGGCTTTCGCGCCGAGCCCGATCAATTGCTGATCACCGTCGGCGCGCAGAATGCCCTCTATCTCGCCGCGTCCCTGCTCTGCGGCCCCGGCACGCGGGTCGACATGGAGGATCCGGGCTATGTCGATGCCCGCAACATCTTCCTCGCCCATGGCGTGCAGATCCGCCCCCACGCCATCGACGGCAATGGCCTGAGGGTGAGCGACGCATTGGCGGGTGCTGATCTGGTCTATGTGACCCCCGGCCACCAGTCGCCCACCAATGTCACCATGTCGATGGAGCGGCGGCTGTCGCTGCTGTCAGCCGCGGAAAAACATGATTTCCTCATTCTCGAGGACGATTACGAGCACGAGTTGAACTTCGTCGGGCCGCAGCGCGCCGCCCTGAAGAGCTTTGACCAGACCGGCCGGGTCATCCATGTCGGCAGCCTGTCGAAACCGCTGTTTCCGGGCTTGCGGCTCGGCTTCATCGCCGCCGCCACGCCGCTGGTGGCGGAACTCCGGGCGCTGCGCCGGCTGATGTACCGGCACACCTCGTCTCTTGACCAGCGGGCCATGGCGATCTTCCTGGCCGAGGGCCATTTCGACGCCCATATCCGCCGCCAGCGCACCAGCCTTGCGGAAAAGTGGAAGACCATCCTGCGCGCCGCCGCCAAACTGCTGCCCGGCTGCGACGTGACCATGACGACCGGCGGCTCTGCCGTCTGGCTGACCCTGCCGAAAGGCATGCTGGCCAAGGACGTCGAACGTCAGGCCGCCCTGCAGGGGCTGCTGGTCGAGGCTGGCGATATTCACTATCAGCGCCCCGATTCGCCGCGCAACCGCCTGCGCCTCGGCTTCGCGGCCATCGCCCATGACAAGATCGAGCCCGGACTGGCGCTGCTGGCGAAGGTGATCCGGGAGATCGAGGGATAGGCGAAGCGCTGCGATCAGAGATCGCTGCGGCCGAGAACCTTGCGCAGGATATCGATCATCCGGCCGAGATCGTCCTCGGTGGTGATCAGCGCGGGAGCAAAGATGATGGCATCGCCGGTCGCCTTGATGTGCAGGCCTTCGTTGAACAGTAGGCGCTGCACCAGCGACCCCTTTTCTCCCGGCGCCTTGCCCGGTACCAGCTGGATACCGGACATCATGCCGTAGCCGCGCAGATCCGACACCTGTGCGAGGTTGCGAAGGCTGAAGACCCCGTCGAGGAAGGTCTCGGACATCGCCTTGCCGCGGGCGAACAGATCATGGTCGCGGTAGATGTCGAGCGAGGCGAGTGCGGCGGCGCAGGCGACCGGATGGGCCGAATAGGTATAGCCGTGCATCAGTTCCGGCCGGTCGGCCGAGACCGAGTCCATGATCGTCGTCTGGATACCGGTCTTCACGGCGACGGCACTCATCGGAATGGTGCCATTGGTCAGCGCCTTGGCCATGGTGATGACGTCAGGCGTCACGCCGAACTCCTGGCTGGCAAAGGCCGAACCGGTGCGGCCGAAGCCGGTGATGACCTCGTCGAACACCAGCAGGATGCCGTATTTGTCGGCGATCTGGCGCAGTTTCTGCAGATAACCCTTGGGCGGCACGATGGTGCCGATCGAGCCGGCGATCGGCTCGACGAAAACAGCCGCGATGGTGTCGGCGCCGTAGGTCTTGCACAGATCCTCCAGGTCGTCGGCAAGCGAGGCGCCGTCATCCGGCTGGCCGCGGGTAAAGCGCTGTTCCTCGTTCCAGGTATGGCGCATGTGCACGACATCGCAGGTGACGCCGGAAAAATCGCGGCGATTGTTGACCATGCCGGCCAGCGATGTGCCGCCGAGATTGACGCCGTGATAACCCCAGGCGCGCGACACGAAGCGGGTGCGCTGGCCCTCGCCCTTGGCGCGGTGATAGGCAAGGCAGATCTTCATCGCCGTATCGACCGCCTCAGACCCGGATGAGCCGAAGAACACCCGGTCGATGCCCTCCGGCAGCAGTTCCGACAGGCGCTTCGCCAGCTCAAACGAGATCGGCGCGGCGCGCTGGAAATGCGGCGTATAGTCGAGCTCCATCAACTGCTTGTGGACCGCATCGGCGATCTCCGGGCGCCCGTGGCCGGCCGCACAGCAGAACAGGCCCGACGAACCGTCAATGATCTCCCGGCCCTCCGGCGTCCAGTAGGTGACACCCGACGCGCGGGCAAACATCTGCGGCTCCTCGCGGAACAGGCGATTGTTGGTGAAGGGCAGCCAGTGATGGTCCATGTTGATGGGCATCTGGTTCATGACGGGGTCCTCGACAGCTAAGATACTGCCTTTCAGCTACGCCGACCGCCGGTGTGTCTCTAGAGCCACGGCCGATATTCGTTCGGTCCAGCCATGGCGATTTCGCCCTTTAGCCTTGTCCGCCGTCACAATACGCTTAAAAACAACGTGTTGAGTGCACAGAGCAGGAATGGGACAGTCCATGAGCAAAACGATTTTCATCACCGGGGCCACGTCGGGCTTCGGCGAAGCCACCGCCCGCCGGTTCATCGCCGATGGCTGGCAGGTGATCGGCACCGGGCGAAGGATGGATCGGCTCGCCAAGCTCAACGCCGAACTCGGCGTCAAATTCCAGCCGGCCTGTTTCGATATCACCGATGAGGGCGAGATGTTGAACGCTCTTGCCGGCCTGCCACCTGAGTTTTCGCAGATCGATGTCCTGGTCAACAATGCCGGACTGGCGCTCGGCACCGCCGCCGCCCCCCAGACCAAGCTGTCGGACTGGAAACAGATGATCGACACCAATGTGACCGGCCTCGTTACCTTGACCCATCATCTGCTGGAGGGCCTGATTGCCCGGCGCGGCGTGATCGTCAACCTGTCATCGGTGGCGGCCCACTGGCCGTATGCGGGCGGCAATGTCTATGGCGGCACGAAAGCCTTCCTGCGCCAGTTCTCGCTTGGCCTGCGCTCCGATCTGCACGGCAAGGGGGTGCGCGTCACCTCGATCGAGCCGGGCCTGTGCGAAAGCGAATTCACGCTGGTGCGCACCGGCGGCAACCAGGAGGCCTATGACAAGCTCTACAAGGGCGCCAATGCCCTGCAGCCCGAAGACATCGCCAACACCATTCACTGGGTGGCGACCCAGCCGGCGCATATCAACATCAACAGCCTGGAAGTCATGCCGGTCAGCCAGTCCTGGGCCGGATTCCAGGTGCACAAGGATCTCTGATGGCAGGTTATGATCTGGCCGTCGTCGGTGCCGGCATCGTTGGCCTTGCCCATGCCTTTGCCGCCGCCAAACGCGGCAAGCGCGTCGTGGTCATCGACCGCGACGCCCAGGCCAACGGTGCATCGGTGCGCAATTTCGGCTTCGTCACGGTCACTGGCCAGGGCGCCGGCGATTGCTGGACCATGGCGCGGCGGGCCCGTGACGTCTGGGCCGAGACGGTGAGCGAAGCGGGAATTGAGGTCCTACAACGGGGCTTGGTCGTCGCCGCCCGCCTGCCGGAATCGCAAGATGTCATCGACGCCTTCCTGAAAACCGAAATGGGCGAAGGCTGCACGCGGATCACCGCATCAGAGGCACAAGAGTTCGTGCCGGCGATCCGCACCGATGCCGCCGTGGCCGCCCTTCACAGCCCCCATGAGCTGCGTGTGGAATCCCGCACCGCCATTCCGCTGCTGACCCGATATCTCGAACAGAAGCACGGCGTGACCTTCCTCTGGCAGACGACCGTCACGGCCGTGGCGCCACCGCACGTCGAGACGTCGAATGGTCCGGTCGAGGCCGAGACGGTGATCGTCTGCCCCGGCGACGACTATACCGGCCTGTTTGCCGAGCGGATCGCCGCCTATGGCCTGACCCGCTGCAAGCTGCAGATGCTGCGCGTCAAGCCGGCCTCGCCCGTCACCTTCCGCAGCGCCGTGATGTCCGATCTCGGCCTCGGCCGTTATCTCGGTTATGCCGATCTGCCGGAAGCGGCCCCCTTGAAGGCACGGCTCGATGCCGAAATGGCAGAGCACCGCGCTAACGGCATCCACCTGATCGTCACCCAGTCGGCCGACGGCTCCCTGGTGGTCGGCGACAGCCATCATTATGCGGCAACGCCGGATCCCTTTGCCCATGAGGATGTCGATCAGCTGATCCTCGACGAGTTCGACCGGGTGCTGGACCTGCCGGGCCGCATGATCACGGAACGCTGGATCGGCACCTATGCCTCCGCGCCGGACCGCTGGCGGCTCACCGACACGCCGTCCGACGCCGTGCGCGTCGTCAT
Organism: Agrobacterium sp. a22-2; assembly: GCF_012276985.1. Lineage (GTDB taxonomy): Bacteria > Pseudomonadota > Alphaproteobacteria > Rhizobiales > Rhizobiaceae > Allorhizobium. The sequence goes on from NZ_JAAXMM010000014.1 coordinate 113,686, forward strand.
CGTCACCAGCGGCTGCGGCGCCTCGACGGCATTCGGCATCGGCGAGGAAACCATCAACGATCTCTATGGGAGGCTCGCATGAGCAAGTTCAAGGCCGTCGTCTTCGACTGGGCCGGCACGATGATCGATTTCGGCTCTTTTGCGCCGATGGGGGCCTTTGTCGAGACCTTCGCGAAATTCGGCGTCCAGGTGACGATCGCCGATGCCCGCAAGCCGATGGGCCTGCCGAAACGCGCCCATATCGCCGCCATGCTGGCCGAGCCGCATATTGCCGAACGCTGGCTGAAAGCCCAGGGCGAGATGCCGGGCGAAGCGGCGATCGACAAGGTCTATGCGCTGTTCGTGCCGCTTAACGAGGAGGTGGTGACGGACTATTGCACGCTGATACCCGGCGCGCTGGAAGCGGTCGCCTATCTGCGCGCCAAGGGCATGAAAATCGGCTCGACCACCGGCTATACCCGTTCGATCATGGAGCGCGTGCTGCCGCTGGCCGCTGAGCAGGGTTATGTCGCCGACAACCTGATCTGCGCCGACGACCTGCCGCTCGGCCGCCCGACTCCGATCGGCATGTACAAATGCTTCGTCGACCTGATGGTCTATCCGGCATCGGCCGTGATCAAGGTCGACGATACCGAGCCCGGCATCGCCGAGGGCGTGGCGGCCGGCTGCATCACCGTCGGGCTGACGCTGTCGGGCAACGAGGCGGGATTGACGGTCGAGCAACTGGCAGATCTTTCGCCCTCGGAGCGCCAGGCCCTGCATGCCCGCGTCGGCGCAAAACTCAAAGCCGCCGGTGCCACCTATGTCATCGAGACGGTCGCCGACCTGCCGAAGCTGATCGAAACGCTCGACGCCTGACAAAGCCGCGCGACGGGAATGCTGCGGCGCCCTCACAATCCGGCCGGAGAATACCGTCTAGCTGTCCTCGTCCGGCTCATCCCTGTCGATATCCTCGACATCGGCGCCCATCTCGGCTGGCATCTGCTGGCGGCTGAGCAGGCCGGCATCCTCCAGCATCTCGATATCCGGCAGGTCCCGTAGCGTGTTGAAGCCGAAGGTCGAGAGAAAATGCGGCGTCGTTACATAGGTATAGGGCGCGCCGGGCGTCGGGCTGCGCGGCCCGGAGGTCAGAAAGCCGCCGTCGCGCAGGCTGGCAATGGAGTCGCGGCTGACCTCCTTGCCGAAGATTTTTGTCAGATCCGACCGGGTCACCGGCTGCATATAGGCCACCGCCATCAGGACGGTCGCCTCGTGCTGGGTGATACTGGCGGTCGGCGCCGTCGGAGCTCCGGAGGCGCGGATGACATGGGCATAGGCGCTTCTGGTGCGATACTGCCAGCCGCCGGCGACCGCCACGAGTTCATAGGGCCGGGAGCGCAGCTCCTCGCCGATGTCGTCGATGATCAGGTCGATATTGCAGTCGCGTCCAACGATGCGCGACAGCGTCTCGCGGCTGACCGGCGTCGCCGAGGCGAAGATCACAGCCTCGACTCTCGCCATCCACTCGCGCCAGCGCAGTTCCGGCGGCAGATCGGAAAGCTCGGTGTCGACCACGGTCTTCGCTTGCTGTGCCCGGCGCGCCATGGCTACAACCCGTACAGACGAAATGTCGAGCGACCGGACAACTCGCGCACCGCGTCGAACTCTACCAGCCGGTCGAACAGCCGGCGCGAAGCCCAGCGCGACAGTTTCGCGGTTTGCAGCGAGCCGGAAACCGCATCCTCCTCCAGCAGCAGCCGGATCGCCTCGCCGGCACCCTTCGCCCGCAGTTTCGGCGTGACGGCGGCCAGACGGTCGGCGCGGCGCGCCATGTCGCCCGCCAGCCGACAGGCCTCCGTTGCCGCCTGCGCCAATGCCAGGCAGACAGCGCGTCGAAATTGCTCTTCGCCCGGGCGAATGCGTCCGCGGCCGCCCTCGGTGCGAAAAGCCGAGGCGTGACGCTGCGCCATCAGCAGCGGCACTGCAACCGGCCAGCGCAAGGCCCTCGCCACGGCAAGATCGGCGCACCACCAGCCCAGGAGTTCGGCGTCCGGCCTGAGGTCATGGACCACGGCTGCGATGTCTGCGGCGGCAAAGGGCGCGCCCGTGGCGGATCGGGCGAGATCATCCAAACGCTCCGGCAACACAGCCAGGTCGTCGCTCCAGCGGATGCCGAAGAGATCGGCCGTCTCCTGCAACGCCCCGGCATCGACGAGTGGCCCGCGCGAGGCGAGCCGACGCCATGCCGACAGGATGCTGCCGGCCGGACCCGGATCGTCGCCGGCGCTGCGCAGCAGCCAGACGTCGCGAAGGGCTGGCTCGTCCTCGCTGCGCCCGGCCACACGCGCTGCCGCAACCGCGGCCTTCAGCGCCAGCCGCTGGCGCCAGGCGCCGCCCCAATCCGGCTGGGCTCGAACAAGACCGTCGAGCGAATTCAAGGCGGAACCGGCGAGGAACGCCGCCTCGTCGGCCCGAAGGATGACGCCGCGCGGCACCGCCCAGGCCGGAACCACCGGAGGGGCATAACAACGGTCTGCAGATGGCATCGGCCTTGGACTCATGTCGCAACCATAGACCGGGCGGGCGCTTGTCGCCATGGCAGCGCCACCAAACCGCACTGCTCATCCCCTGCTAATGGCGAAGGCGATCACCGCTGATTATCCGGCCGCGGCCCTGCCCGCGCCGGCCAGGCAATGCGCCTGCCATTCGGCTAGCAATTCCATGATCTCCAGCGAGTCGGCAAGCCGCGGCGACGGCCGCGGTGCCTCGACCCGGCCTTCCCGCAGGCAGCGCTCGACCACGAAGACCTGGTGCTGGAAGGCGTCGTAGCCCGACGATATCCGGATCTCCTGTGGCCCCTGGCCATATTCCAGGATCTCGATCACATTGTCCTGGCGGTTCGGCAGCCAGGGATTGGTGACGAACCGCAACTGGCCGCTCTCACCAAACACGGTGAAGCCATGGGCCATTCCGTAGCTGTCGGTCGACTGCAATGTCGCCAGAACACCATTGGCAAAGCGCACCGACAGCACCGCGTCGCAGATATTGCCGTCATGAGTCGAGACATTGCCAAAACCGCTGCTGGTCCTCTGGCGGAACGCCTGCGGACCGCAGGCCGTCTGCACCACATAGTGCAACAGCGATGCCGGATAACAGCCGAGATTGAAGAGCGTTCCGCCGCCCTGCGGATTGACCAGCTTCCAGATATCAGCGGCATAAAAGCCGTTGACGGCGCGCAGAGGGCCTAGGCGTCCGGAGCGCAGGATCGCTCCCAGTTCGCTGATCAGCGGATGGTTCAGATACATCAGCCCTTCCATGAAGAAGATATTGCCGGCGCGCACGGCGTCAGCCAGGGCCGCTGCCTCCGCCAGGGTCGTGGTCAGCGATTTTTCCGACACCACCGCCTTGCCGCGCGCCGCCGCGCGGATCACCGCATCATGATGCAGAGTGTTGGGCAGTCCGACATAGACGACGTCGACCTCCGGGTCGGCCAGCAGCGCATCCTGGTCGCCATAGGCCTTGGCAATGCCGTGGCGCGCGGCAAAGTCTGCCAGACGATCGGGCGCGCGACCGGACACGGCGGTGATCACCGATCCGTCGCTGGAGGCAATCGCCGCTGCCATGGTTTCCGAAATGAAGCTCGTCCCGAGCAGTCCCCAGCGCAGCATGCCGTCTTCCTTGCCTATGCCAATTGATGGATATGAGGAGCCCTTTGGCCCAACCCGAGCGTCTACCAGGCGGCCTCGTAGATCGCCAGAGCGTCGGCCCTGCTGACCGGTCGCGGATTGTTGACGAGCAGGCGCGTCTGCTCCATCGCATCGTCCGCCAGCAGAGACAGTTTGTCCCGGGGGATGCCGACATCACGCAGGCGTTGCGGCAGGTTCAAGCGTCCGGGAAGCGCCGACAGGCCATCGATGAAACTCGCCAGGCGTTGCTCGGGCGTGCCGTCCTCCAGATGCGGAAAGAGACAAGGCGCCAGTTCGGCATAAGCCTCACCGCAGGCCGGCGCGTTGAAGCGCAGGACGTGAGGCAGGACGAGGCTGTTGGAGAGGCCGTGCGGAACATGATAGCGGCCGCCGATCGGATAGGCGAGCGCGTGCACGGCCGCGACCGGCGCATTGGCAAAGGCTTGGCCCGCCAGCATAGAGCCGATCAGCATCGCCTGTCGCGCCTCGAGGTCCCTGCCCCGCAGGACGGCCGTTTCGATATGGGCGCCGAGCAGCCGCAGGGCTTCCTTGGCCAGCGAACGCGACACGGGATTGTTGTTCTGACTTGCCGAGGTGAAGGCCTCGATGGCATGCACCATGGCATCGATCCCGGTTGCCGCCGTGACGGCCGGCGGCAGGCCCAGCGTCAGCTCCGCGTCGAGCAAAGCGATATCAGGCAAGAGGACCGGTGAGACCACGCCCTTTTTCTCGTGGTCACCGGTGGTGATAATCGAAATCGGCGTCACTTCGGAACCCGTCCCGGCGGTGGTCGGCACCAGGACCAGCGGCAGACGCTGTCCGTGAACCTTGGCCACGCCATAGATATCGCCCAGCTGCTCCTCGCTTCGACCGAGCAGGGCCACCAGCTTGGCGACATCGAGCGACGACCCGCCGCCGATGCCCAGTACGCCCGTCGCGCCAAAGGTCCTGGCCTGCGTCACCGCCGCCTGGACGATTGCCTCCGGCGGGTCGGCAATCACGCCGGTATAGAGCGACACCTCGGCGCCACCGGCCCGAAGCGCTGCAAGGGCCGGTTCCACGAGTCCCGCCCGCACAAGCCCCTCATCCGAGATCACCGCGACGCGGGGGCCGAGCCTTGCGCCGGCTGCCTCGCCGAGGCGAGAAATCGATCCGGGTCCGGCAATGATTGTCGGCACCGTTGCAAATGTGAACACACCCATTCCTCCTCCTCGACGCTATGTCAGCCGGCGCGATCATGGAGTCCCTAGCACAAGAGGACAAGCAGATTTCATTGAGACGAGTGGCAGGTTCCTCTGTGAACCCGTGCAAAATTCTATCCGATGTCGTTCCCGGAATGGAAAAACGGCGGGCGGGCGTGCTACATCTTGAGCCACTCCCGCCTCGATGCTTTCACAACAAAGGGTTTGACGCATGACCACGATCCGTCTGGACGCCCCGCTTTCATGGCCAGACGTCGCCGCGGTTGCGACGGGCACGGCGAGCATGGAACTCTCGCCCACCGCCTGGTCGCGGATCGAGGCGGCGCATGCGATCGTCCAGTCGATCGTCGATCGTAATATCAGGGGTTATGGCATCACTACCGGGGTCGGTGCGCTCTCGGATGTCGCGGTGAGCCAAGAACAACAGGCGGCCCTGTCGCGCAATATCCTGATGAGCCACGCGGTCGGCGTCGGCGCACCACTCTCCATCACAGAGACCCGCGCCATAATGGTCGCGGCAATCAACAATTTCGCCCATGGCTATTCAGGTCTGCGGCCGGTGATCATCCGGCACCTGCTGGCTCTGCTGGATGCCGGAGGCACGCCGGAAGTACCGCGGCAGGGCTCGGTCGGTTATCTCAGCCATATCGCTCATGTCCATCTGGTGCTGATCGGCCATGGCTATATCAGGATTGGCGGCGAACGCTTGCGGGCGCGCGACGCCCTGGCGCGCATCGGGCTCGAGCCGCTGGCGCTGGAGGCCAAGGAGGGGCTCTGCCTGGTCAACGGCACACCCTGCGTGACCGGACTTGCAAGCCTGGCCTTGTCGCAGACACGGCAGCTGCTCGACTGGGCCGATGCGATTGCCGCGATGACCTTCGAGACGCAGCGCTGCCAGATCAGGGCGATCTCCCCGCAGGCGATGACGGTGCGCACCGCTCCCGGCCTGCTCCGGGTCGCCGAGCGCATGAACGCCTTGCTGCATGGCTCTGACATTCTTGTCGAATCCGCCGGCCGGCGTGTGCAGGATGCCTTGAGCCTGCGCAGCATTCCCCATGTGCACGGCGCCGTTCACGACAGCGTCGAGACCGTGGCAACCGTCGTTAATCGCGAGCTTGCCTCTGTGACCGACAATCCGATCGTCATGGGCACCCCCGATGCGCCTGAGGTCTATTCGCAGGCCCATGCCGTCGGCGCGTCGATGGGCCTTGCCATGGATCAGCTGGCCGTGGCGATCGCCGAACTGGGCGCGATGTCCGAGCGCCGCATCGACCGCATGGTCAATCCGCTGGTGAGCGGCCTGCCGGCCTTTCTGGCAGAAGACAGCGGCGTCGCCTCAGGCTTCATGATCGCCCAATATACCGCCGTGTCGCTGGTCGGTGAGAACCGGCGGCTGGCTGCACCGGCAAGCCTCGACGGCGGCATAACCTCCGGCCTGCAGGAGGATATGCTCTGCCATGCCACGCCGGCAGCCCTCAAGGCACTCGACATCCTCGCCAATCTGCGCCGCATCCTGGCCATCGAACTGCTGGCCGCCTGCCAGAGCTATGATATCGGCGGACTGAAAGATCAGGCGGCACCGCGCACCCGCGCGCTGTTCGATGCGCTGCGCGGCAAGATCGCAATCTATGCCGACGACCGGCCGCTCGGCGAGGACATCGAAGCCGCGGCGGATTTTCTTGGGGGCAGGAGCGTCGACGACATTCTGACGGCGGCGGGCTTCTGATCAGCCGACAGACAGATCGAGCCGCCGCGCCTGGACCAGCGGCAGGCCCTTGCGGCGTGCCGTCCAGCCAATCACCTGCAGTTCGCCAGCCGCAGCATCGAAACGCTGCGCCAACGCCCAGGATTTGCAGTCGATGGCCGCGATATCGGCCGATCCATCGGCCACCGCCAGGACCGAGGCGCGGTGGCTGCCGGTCTCGACCATTTCGGAAAACAGCGAAAACCCTGCACCCATGGCGCTCAGGTCCGCCTGCAGCGCCAGATAACCCGACAATGACCGCGTCTCGTTGAACGCCAACCGCCGACCGCGCAGATCGGCGAGCGGCAGCACGGCCGCGCCATCGGCCGGGGCCTGCGCCGCCGGGCTGCCGTCTGCCTTTCGTGCAACGATCACGCTGGAATAAAACTCGCCCTGCCCGCCGGTTATGCCGTCGTAGCGGCTCTGGCCGATCACCGTGACATGCGGTTCGAGAAACAGCGTCATCGGCCCCCAGCAGGTTTCCGACACCAGCAGGTCCGGATGGAGCCACAAGGTGCGCAGATCGAATTCGTCGGCAGGCAGGCTGGCCGGATCGGCGGCGATCACGGCTCCGGAGGCATCACGGATGCCACCCGGCACCGGCGGCAGGTCGGCATTGCGCCGGGCAAGGGTTTGCGGCGCATCGATGCCCCGCCGATGATAATCGTCGCGCATGTCAGCCCAGCGCGCATCGGTCTCACCGCGCAGTTCCGGCCAGTCGTACATCGGCAGGGCGGCGACCAGCGTCATGGTGCCGGCTCGGCCAGCAAGGCAGGTTCGCCCAGGTCGAAGACCGGCTCGGCGCTCTGCGCGATCATCGCCACCTCATCGCGACGAAGCGCCGGATGCACGACCGGTTCCTTGGCGCGAAACGCATAGGCCTTGATGACATCAAGATAGGATGCGAAGACATAGTGATCGTTCAGCGCCAGCCATTCGTCGCGGCGTTCCTTGTAGAGGGCCGGCAGACGATACCAGGCGGCCGTCGGCAGCTTGTGATGCACCAGATGCAGGTTGTTGTAGAGAAACAGCGGCGCCAGGATCGATTTCTCCACGATGATGGTCCGGCCATCGGCCCGCTCCGCCCATTGGTGCTCGCAGAACGAGCGCACGGCAATCAGCGCCACGCCAAGATAGGCCGAGGTCACGGCATAAAGCCAGAGCGGAATGCCGAAGCCAAGCTCGATGATCAGGCCGACCGGCAGAAGGCCTGCCGCATGCAGCAGCCAGGCGAAGATAACCTTGTCGTCGCGGCGGGCAATGCGCTTCCATTCGCTCACCGTGAAGCCGACCACCATCAGCGCCGGGCCGACCAGCACGCGACCGATCAACGTATTGTTAAAGGCCAGCAGCCGCTTCAGCAGAAACGGCATGCGCTGCCAGTCGCCCATGGCCCGGTAATAGCTTTCCGGATCGTCATAGGGATCCGTCAGGCGCTCGTCGGCATGGTGCTGCAGATGGCTGTGCTTGTAACTGCGATAGGGATAAAAAAGACCGATCGGCAGGAAGACCAGCGCTTCATTGGCCACGGCGCTGCGGGTCGGATGCCCATGCAGGACCTCATGCTGCAGCGACGAATGCAGCGCCACCGCCACGCCCATCAGCAGAAGGCCTACAATCGGCACAGCCGCATAGACAAGGAACCCGGCCCCAAGCCAGAGCAGGTAGCAGCCGATCAGCAGGAAAAGGGTGGGCCATTCGATGGGGAAGAGGCGGTGGCGCTTTCGGCGGCGCAAAGTCGCTGCATTGTCGGAGGTCATTTCGGTCGTCATGCGGGGTAAGCTCTCCTGTCATGCCATGCTGATGTCACTCGACCAGTTGGGACTTGCGGCGCCGCTTCATCCACTCGGGCGCCCGTGATTCGCTCGCTGATCTTGACCCGATGCTGTCACTTCTCCCTGCCGCACCGCAACGCGACATTGATGACCAAGTGTTGATTTTGAGATGCATTCAAGCGACTATGTGACTATAGTCAACATGTGAGACTCCTATGGATAAGCGCCTGCTTGCAGACCTCTTCCGCGAACGCCTGATGCAACTGCTGGACCGCAGCGGCGAAAACCAGTCGGCCTTTGCCCGGCAGATCGGCATCGATCGATCGGCGCTGTCACAATTGCTGGCCGACAAGGCAGCCCGCCTGCCGCGGGTCGAGACCTTGCTCAACATCGCCGAGCGGCATTCCGTCTCGCTCGACTGGCTCATGGGCCTGTCGCAGGATCAGGGGCTGATGGGCGAACTGCATCCGAGCGTCGAACTCGAGGAGCGGCCCGATGGCGACGACAACACGACGCTGCTGATGAAATGGCATGCCGAGGCGACGGGATCGAAGATCCGCTATGTGCCGGCCCGCATCCCCGATCTGCTGCGCACCCCGGATATCATCGCCTATGAGGCAACCGGCACCCACCAGAGCGTCGCCGGCCAGGCCAACGAAACCTTTTTCCGGCTGGATTATAACCGCCAGCCCGGCACGGACATGGAAGTCTGTATGCCGAAGCAGACGCTGGAAGCCTTTGCCAATGGCGAGGGCATGTGGGCGGGCTTGAGCGCCGCAACACGCGCGCAGCAGCTTCGCTACATGGCGGCGCTGATCCGCGAACTCTACCCGTCGTTCCGGCTGTTCCTGTTCGACGAGCGGCAGAAATTCTCGGTGCCCTACACGATCTTCGGATCGAAGCGGGCGGCGCTCTTCGTCGGCGGCATGTATCTGGTGCTCAACAATGCCGATGCCATCCTCAAGATGCAGCGGCATTTCGAAGGACTGATCCGCGCCACCCGAATCCACGCCCACGAGGCGGCCGATTTCGTCGACGCCCTGCCCGTTCCGTGAGGCTTGGCCGCTGCGCCGCAGTGATTGCGACGCAGCCTTCGTGATATCAGGTCAGGGCGTGATTGCCACCTTCAGCACGCCGTCGCGCTGATGGGCGAACAGGTCATAGGCCTCCTCGATCTGGTCGAGCTTGAAGCGATGGGTAACCAGCGGCCCCAGATCGGCGCGGCCGGATCCCACCACGTCCATCAGGCGGCGCATGCGCTCCTTGCCACCCGGGCAAAGCGTGGTGACGATCTTCAGGTCGCCCAGGCCCGCCGCAAAGGCGCCGAGCGGAATGTTGAGATCGCTGGAGTAGACGCCAAGGCTTGACAGTGTGCCGCCGGGCCGCAACACCTTGAGGGCGGATTCGAACGTGCCTTGCGTTCCCAGCGCCTCGATCGCCACGTCGACACCACGCCCGTCGGTCAGTGCCATGATCTGCTCGACCGGATCGCCGGCCTTGAAGTCGATGACATGATCGGCGCCCAATTGCCGCGCCACGGCCAGACGCGCCGGCACCGTGTCCACGCCGATGATCGTGGTCGCCCCCATCAGCTTGGCGCCAGCCACCGCGCACAAGCCGATCGGCCCGAGCGCAAACACCACGACGGTATCGCCGATCCTCACGCCGCCGCTCTCGGCGCCGGAAAAGCCGGTGGACATGATATCGGGGCACATCAGCACCTGCTCGTCGCTGAGACCTTCGGGAATGGGGCTGAGATTGGCCATGGCGTCCTTGACCAGGACGTAATCGGCCTGGCATCCGTCGATCGTGTTGCCGAACTTCCAGCCGCCCATCGCCTTGAAACCGTGCTTGGTGCCGACGCCATCCTGCGATCCGCAGCCGCACAGGCAGGCATAGCTGTGCCCGCTCGGCGTGATCGCTCCGGCGATGACCCGCTGGCCTTCCCGATAACCCGAAACCGAAGACCCCAGTTTCTCGATAATGCCGACCGGCTCATGGCCGATCGTCAAGCCCTTGGCGACCGGATACTCGCCTTTCAGGATATGAACGTCCGTTCCGCAAATCGTCGTCGTCGTCACCCGCATCAAAGCGTCGAGCGGACCGACATCCGGGATCGGCTTGTCATCGAGCACGATACGCCCGTTTTCAACAAAGATCGCAGCTCTCATTTTCGGCATGATCACACCTCTCCTTCTGACCGGGAACCATCACGGAACCCTTTTTCGTCCCAGGCAGGCTAGCGCATCTGTGCGACACCTGCGTTGACGGAGGTCAAGCCACGAACAGGCCGCTTTCCGCCCCAAGACCGAGGATTGGCAATCGTCAAAAATCGGACAAATCTATTTTTAAGCAATGCCTTATTTATCAGTCTTCATTCTTCTTATGATGAGAAAATACCACCTGAGGCGCAATTTTAATCCAATAATCAGCCCATGGTTGTCGAAATCCGCCCAAAGCGTCGATAATTAGCTCTCTCTTTATTTGAATTTAACATATTACAGCCAGCGTAACCGGGAGTTGACCTTCAGTGCCCGGAGCAGACAGATGAAAACCCTCAAGATATCGCTCAGACTCTACATGCTTGTCGGATTGGCACTGGCGATCTTTTCCGCGACACTTGTCTATACGCTCTATCATTTTCAGGGCGCCATGGTCACCGAGCGCAAATCGAAACTGAGCGCCATGGACCAGAGCATGATCACCCTGTTCAAATTCTACCACGGGCTGGAGACATCCGGAGCCCTGACGCGCGAAGAGGCCCAGACCCGCGCCAAGGATGCGGTGCGGGCGCTGCGATATGAAGACAGCGGCTATTTCTGGATCAATGACATGAAGAGCGGCATCATCATGCATCCGATCAAGCCGGCGCTTGACGGCACGGACCAGTCCGGCATGAAGGATCCGACCGGCAAGTTCATCTTCCAGGAATTCGTCAAGGCCGTTCAGGCAAGCCCCACCCGGGAAGGTTTCGTCGATTATCTCTGGCCGAAGCCTGGCTTTGAAGAACCCGTGCTGAAATATTCCCATGTCGCTGGCTTCGAGCCCTGGGGCTGGATTGTCGGCACCGGCGTTTATGCCGACGACCTGGCCGCCCTGTTCCGCCGCAATGCGATCGAGACCGCAGCCAGCGTGCTGTTCGGCGCATTGCTGATCGTATGTGCCGCGTTTGCCATCGTGCGCAGCGTCGTCGGCCCGCTCCATCGCCTGAAGGCCGCCATGCAGGCCATCTCGGAAGAAAAGGTCACCAGCGAAGTCCCCGAGATGGACCGCAAGGACGAGATCGGTGAGATGGCCGGAGTCGTCTCCATCCTGCGCGATTCCGTGCGCGAGCGTGTCGACCTGCGCAAGCGGGAGAGCGATCAGCAGCAAAGACTTGAAGAAGAACGCCGCAACACCGAGCACCGCCAACGGACCATCAGCCAGACCCAGGCCGATGCAATGCAGACGGTCGGCATGGCGCTCGAACGCCTCGCCAATGGCGATCTGACAGCGTCAATCGGCGAGATATCGTCGGAATACGGCAAGCTGCGTGATGACTTCAACCGCGCCGTGGAAGCGCTCAACGATGTCATCAATGCCATCAGCCATTCCACCGACATCGTCCATGGCAGCGCCGGCGGCATTGCCGAGGCCGCCAACAATCTCTCCCAGCGTACCGAACAGCAGGCAGCCTCCCTGGAAGAAACCGCCGCCGCCCTCGACGAAATCACCGCAACGGTCCGCAGCGCCTCCGAGCGGGCGGCCGAAGCCAGCCGCATGGTCAGCGAGACCAAGCAGAGTGCCGGCAAGTCGGGCGCCATCGTGCGCGACGCGGTCTCGGCCATGAGCCGCATCGAGGACGCCTCCAACCGCATCGGCCAGATCATCGGCGTGATTGACGAGATTGCCTTCCAGACCAACCTCCTGGCGCTGAACGCCGGCGTCGAGGCGGCGCGAGCCGGGGAAGCCGGCCGCGGCTTTGCGGTCGTGGCGCAGGAAGTCCGCGAACTGGCCCAGCGTTCGGCCAAGGCGGCCAAGGAGATCAAGGGGCTGATCAGCAACTCCACTGCCGAGGTCGAAACCGGCGTGTCGCTGGTCCGCTCGACCGGCGAGGCCCTGACCGAGATCGAGACCCTGGTGAACCGCGTCAATGATCAGGTGGTCTCCATCGCCACCTCCTCCAAGGAACAGGCCGTCGGCCTTGCCGAGGTCAATACGGCCGTCAACCAGATGGACCAGATGACCCAGCAGAACGCTGCGATGGTCGAGGAGACCAATGCGGCGAGCCAGACCCTGACGCAGGAAAGCAACCAGTTGAAGGCGCTGCTCCAGAATTTCCGCCTGTCGCCATCGACGCAGCGACAGATCGGACGGCGCGCCGCCTGAGGCGCGCCGCCGCAATATACCTGAACAAGGCGGCCGGCTGGATGAACTCCGCCGGCCGCCTTATCCATTTCCCGGCTCCAGATTTTCGTTCACCGCTATTGTCATTTTCCGACGACGGTTTGCATCGACGCAGCGAAGCTCTCCCTGTATGGCAATTGACAACGCCTTGCCGGCTGAGTTCGGTGAGGTTCGGCACAGGAATTTCGAACGGGAGTGATTGCGGCATGAGCAGGGTGCGTATTCTGGATGGCGGCATGAGCCGGGAACTGATCCGGCTTGGGGCGGAATTACGACAGCCGGAATGGTCGGCCCTGGCGCTGCTGGAAACGCCGCAGATCGTCTACCAGGTCCATGCTGATTTCATTGAAGCCGGCGCCGACGTCATCACCACCAATAGCTACGCACTCGTGCCCTTCCACATCGGCGAAGAGCGTTTCCAGACACAAGGCCCGGCCTTGGCCGCCCTGTCCGGCCGGCTCGCCCGCCAGGCGGCGGGCGCCTATCCCGATCGCGATGTGCTGGTGGCCGGATCGCTGCCACCCATCTTCGGCTCCTACGAACCACAGCTCTTCGATCCCTCCCGCGTCCAGGAATATCTGAGCGTTCTGGTGGCGGAGCTCTCACCCTATGTCGATGTCTGGCTTGGCGAGACGCTCAGCCTGATTGCCGAAGGCGAGGCCGTGCGCACCGCCGTCGCGGCAAGCGGCAAGCCGTTCTGGATTTCTTTCACGCTTGCCGATGACAATGAGACGCTGGCCTCCGACACGCCGCGCCTGCGTTCCGGCGAGACCGTCGCGGACGCCGCCCGCTGGGCTGCGGGATCTGGGGCTGCCGCCCTTCTCTTCAATTGCAGCCGGCCCGAAGTCATGGCCAGCGCCGTCCGGACGGCAGCCGCGGTGCTGAGTGACCTCGGCTCACCCCTGGAGATCGGCGTCTATGCCAATGCCTTCGAGACCGACGACACGGATGGCGGCGCCAACGAGACGCTGCATGGCACCCGCGACGACCTGACGGCCGACCGCTACTCGGCATTCGCCTGCGAATGGGTGGAGAGCGGCGCCACCCTGGTCGGCGGCTGCTGCGGCATCGGCGCCCGGCATATTCACCGGCTGGCGGAGCAGCTCAGGACCTAGAATCCGGTCTCGACCGCCGGCGCTGATCACCGCGATCAGGGCCGGCCTTCGAGGAGGTTCAGGCCATTGTCTTCGCCCCAGACCTCGGCGATCGACACCGGCACGCCGGTCTTGCTGCTTTGTAGGGCCGCGATACCGCAGAGAACCGACATGGCGCCAGCCCGCGCGCCGGCCCGCTGCCGCAGCTCGTCATTGAGCCCCGGTTTCAGCAGCATGTTGCGTAGGCGGTCGTCGCCGCCGTAATGGCCGCCCGAGGAATGCGGCACCCAGATGCGCTCGACATCGCCGAAATTCTTCATCAGCACGATTTCGTCGGCCGGCGGCTCGGTCCAGGGCTGCTTTTCATATTGCCGCAGTTCGATCCGCCCCTTGTGGCCGTTGAAGGCGATGTGGTGGCCTTCGATCGGCATATAGGTGTTGAGCGAATAGGAAACGTCGACGCCGTTCTTGTAGTGGATCGACGTGACCATGGTGTCGGGAATGTCGATGTCTTCGCGGAACACGCAGGCATCGCGCACATAGCCGTCGACTTCCGACGGGTCCTCGTAGAGGCTTTCGAGCAGCGGCTCCTTGGCGATGTCGAAGAAATAATCGCATTCGTGCTTGTGCGGACAGGTGCGACAGCGCGTGCCGCGGAACGGTCCCTTGCGGCCGTAATGTTTCAGGTCGGCAAAGGCCGAGACGGTCTGCGGATCGGAATCGAGATACCAGTTGAGCAGGTCGAAGTGATGGGTCGCCTTGTGCACGAACAGGCTGCCGGAATTCTCGGTGAAGGCATGCCAGCGGCGGAAATAATCCGCGCCATGGCTGGTGTTCAGATACCAGTGGAAATCGACCGAGGTCACATCGCCGATCACGCCGGAATTGAGCAGCTCCTTGATCCGGGCCGCCGTCGGCGCGAAACGATAGTTGAACGACACGTCAAGACGCTTGCCGGTGCGCTTCTCGGCGTCGAGGATGCGCTTGATCTTGTCCGCCGTCGTGGTCATCGGCTTTTCGCTGATGACATTGGCGCCGGCCTCCATGGCCTTGACGATCAGCTCGTCATGGGTGTTGTCGCGGGTGCAGACGATGACGAGATCCGGGCGCTCGATCCGCAGAAGCTCGTCGAAATCGGTATAGATCGGCACGGAAACGCCCATATGGGCGCCGGACCGCGCGGCGCGCAGCGCATTCAGATCGCAGACCGCGACCAGTTCGACATGATCGCCCCAGCGCTCGACCAGATCGCGGCCCCACATTGTCGAGCCGCGATGGCCCGTGCCGACCAGCGCAAAGCGTGTTTTCGTCTTCATCCTCGTCCTCCTCCCGATCGTTCCGCTTCAACACACCGTTGCGAAGCGTTCGATCACCGTATCCAGAACAACCGAGCCCGGCTTCTTCCACCAGTTCTCGGCCGAAAAAATCTCGACTTCCTGCGGCCCATGAAAACCGGCCGTCTCGATCATGCGACGAAAAGCCGGCAGGTCGATGACACCATCACCCATCATGCCGCGATCGAGCAGCAGGTCGCGCGTCGGCACCAGCCAGTCGCAGATATGATGGGCAAAGATCCTGTTATCGCGGCCGGCCCTGGCGATCTGCTCGGCGAGATCGGGATCCCACCAGACATGATAGGCGTCGATCGCCACGCCGACCTCCGGCCCCAGCACTTCGGCCAGATCCAGTGCCTGTTTCAGCGTGTTCACGCAGGACCGGTCGGCGGCATACATCGGATGCAGCGGCTCGATCGCAAGCGGCACTTTGGATGAGCGGGCATAAGGCAGGATCGCCTCGAAACCCTCCCTGACCATCTGCCGGGCGCCGTCGATGTCACGCGAGCCCTGCGGCAGACCGCCGACGACGAAGACCAGGCAATCGGCACCAAGGGCCGCCGCCTCGTCGATAGCACGGCGGTTGTCGTCGATGGCGGCCTTTCGGCCTTCCGCAGTATCGGCGGGAAACATGCCGCCGCGGCAAAGGCCGGTGACGCGCAAATCGTTCGAATGCACGATGCGCGCGGCTTCATCCAAGCCGATCGCCTGCACCTGGTCGCGCCACGGCGAGATGGCGGTAATGCCGCGCGCCAGGCAGCCGTCGACCGCTTCCGCAAAACCCCAGCTGCCGCGTGTCGTGGCTAGATTGATCGAGAGATTTTCGAGTGCCATTCTGTCCTCCCTGCCGGCATGGTTTCCATCGCATTCCAATCGGGCACGGCAGACGATCCGAGCCCGACCGCGTCGATCACCGAGCCGATGGCGATCTGTCCGTTTTCGATTTTCAGGCGGGCGCGACCGTCGACGGATGAATAGAGATCGGCATGGGCCTGTATGAAGCCGGCCTGTTCGCTCGACGGCGCCCCCGCCATGCCGTCGACATAGTGGTGGCCGTTGCGCTCGACATGGTGCATGCCGATCAGCGCGGCGAGCGCCAGATCCTGCTGCACGCCGAGCCCGCCTTGGGTCGTCAGATCCTCGGCCGACATGAAATAGGCGTGGCCGTCCTCCACATGCCATTTTGCCATTCGGGCGCGATTGAGCAGGGAGCGATAAAAGCCCTTGCAGGATTTCGAGGAGATACCGGTATAGCCGAGCCGCCGTGCCGTGGCGAAAGCCTCGATATCGGCATCCGATTCGTCGATCTCGATCGGCTTGAAACGGCCAAGCGAGGTCACCGGTCTTTCAAAGGCATGGGCGCGGGCAATCGGCTGCTCGATGAACAGGATGGCGCTGGCAAAGCGATTTAGACGTGGCTCTTCGCTGATGCGGGCCAGCAGACCCTCGACCGCGTCGGCCGAAGCGAATTGTTCGTTACCGTCCAGCGTCAGGGCATAGTCGGCAACACGGGCATCGAGCAGCGCCGCGATCCGGTGCAGCCGATCGAGATCGGCGTCGATATCGCCGGATACCTTGATCTTGAAATGGCGGTGGCCATAGGTGTCGATCGACTCTTCCAGGCTTTCCGGCAGTCCGTCATTCAGCCGGTCCGCCAGCGCGATCTCGCTGGCCGTAATCGCATCGACGAGCCCGACCGTGTGGCGGGCGGCAATGCTGCGGGCGGGTTTCAACGTTTGCAGGAAGGCCGGCAGGTCGAAACCGTCGAGATCGGGCGTTGTCGATAGGTCGATGCCGGCCAGATTGGTCTGCACGGCCTTGGTGACCGTCACGCCGTGCAGGCGGCAAAGCCCATCGAGGATGGCGCGGTCGAGCAGGGCCAGGCCGAAAGAGGCGATCAGGCCGTTCAGGCCTTGCGCCGCGGCGCGGGCATGGTGTGCGGCCTCGACGCTGGCGTGCAGCCTGAAGGCGGAACCTGACCCTGCCGACGTCAGCGCATCCGCCGCCAGCCCCAGCGCGCGGCGCAGCTGGTCGTCATTGTCGTGATTGGACAGGTCAGGCGACTTGTCGAACCATTTCGGCACCATCAGTTCGGCCGCCATGCCGATGGCCGAGCGGCCGCTGGCGTCTTCGATGCGCACCCGCACGAAGGCCTGTCTTGCCTCGCGAAGGGTTGCCGCGCCGAAGCGGAACGGCAGGCGAAGGCGGACCTGCCGTTCGAACAGATCCGTCTCGACCAGTCGGAGTGCCGGGGCCGTGTCCATCGCTCAGGCGATCCCCTGCGCGGCCAGCAGCCGGCGCATGCGGGCACTGGCATCTTCCGGATCGGCCAGCACGCCGGCTCTGTCGGCCAGCCGGAACAATTCGGCCAGATGCACCAGCGAGCGGGCACTTTCCTGCCCGCCGATCATGCGGAAATGATCCTGCAGGCCGTTGAGATAGGCCATGAAGACCACGCCGGTCTTGTAGAAGCGGGTCGGCGCCTTGAAGATATGCCGAGACAGCGGCACGGTCGGCTCCAGCAGTTTGAAGAACGTCTCGGTCTGGCCGCTACCCAGCGCTGCCAATGCCGCAGAGGCAGCCGGTGCGATCGCATCGAAAATGCCGAGCAGCGCATCGGAATGGCCATCGGCACCGCCGGCGATCAGTTCGGCATAGTTGAAATCGTCGCCGGTATACATGCGCACGCCCTTCGGCAGCCGGGCGCGCATGGCGATTTCCTTCTCCTTCGACAGCAGCGATACCTTGATGCCATCCACCTTGTCTGGATGCGCTTCGATGGCCTTGAGGCAGGTGTCCATTGCCGCCCAATGGTCGCTCGAGCCCCAATAGCCTTCCAGTGCCGGATCGAACATTTCGCCGAGCCAGTGGATGATCACCGGCTGGCGCACCTGGCCGAGAATGCGGTCATAGACCTTGAGATAGTCGTCCGGCCCGGCGGCACAGGCGGCAAGCGCCCGGGAGGCCATCAGGATGATCCGTCCGCCAAGAGCCTCGACAAAACCGATCTGCTCTTCGTAGGCCGCGATCACGGCATCGAGCGTCAGGCCGGGCGCGGGCAGCAGATGGTCGGTGCCGGCACCGCAGGCGATCAGCGCATCCGGCCGGCTCTTTGCGTCCGTCAGCGCCCGGCGGATCAGGTCCTGCGCCTCGGGCCAGGCCAGACCCATGCCGCGTTGCGCGGTGTCCATGGCTTCGGCCACGCCGAGGCCCAGATCCCAGAGGCGGTGCCGGAAGGCCAATGTGCGGTCCCAGTCGATGGCCGGCGTCAGCCAGGGGTCGTTGTCGGCGAGCGGATCGGCGACGACATGGGCGGCGGCAAAGGCGACGCGCGGAAATTCGGCCGCCGAGCGCCTGAAAAGCGGGATCGGCGTACCTGTCGTCTCATAGGTCTCGATGCGGCGGTCGCCGGTGGGAAGCAGCAGCTTGGCCATGGTCAGAGATCCAGCGGTTCGACATCGAGCCAGCGCCGCTCGGCCCAGCTTTTCAGGCCGAGGGCCGCCAGCTGCACGCCCTTGGCGCCTTCGTCGAGCGTGTAGTCCCAGGGACCATCCTCGACCACATGGCGCAGGAACATTTCCCACTGCACCTTGAAGCCATTGTCATAGACCTGGTTGTCCGGCACCTCGTCCCAGGTCTTGTAGAAATCCATGGTCTGCGGCTGGTCGGGGTTCCACACCGGCTTTGGCGTATTGACCCGGTGCTGGGTCCAGCAGCGGGTCAGGCCTGCCACCGCCGAACCATGGGTGCCGTCGACCTGGAAGGTGACGAGATCGTCGCGGCGCACGCGAACCGCCCAGGACGAATTGATATGGGCGATCACCCCGCCCTCCAGCTCGAAGGTCGCATAAGCCGCATCGTCGGCATCGGCCTTGTAGTGCTTGCCGCCTTCGTCGACGCGTTCCGGGATATGGGTGGCACCAAGGCAGCTCACCGATTTGACCGCGCCGAACAGGTTATCCAGCACGTAGCGCCAATGGCACAGCATATCGAGGATGATGCCGCCGCCATCGGCGGTGCGGTAGTTCCAGGACGGGCGCTGCGCGGTCTGCCAGTCGCCTTCGAACACCCAGTAGCCGAACTCGCCGCGCACCGAGAGGATCTTGCCGAAAAAGCCGCTGTCGCGCAGCATGGCAATCTTGCGCAGGCCGGGCAGGAACAGCTTGTCCTGCACCACGCCGTTCTTCAACCCCGAAGCCTTGGCCTTGCGCGCCAGAGCGACGGCCACGTCGAGATCATCCGAAATCGGCTTTTCGCAATAGACGTGCTTGCCGGCGTCGAGCGCCCGGCTGATCAGATCGGCGCGCATCAGCGTCGTGCCGGCATCGAAGAAAATAGTGTCGTCCGGATTGGCCAGCGCCGCCTCGACATCCGTCGACCAGCGATCGATGCCGTATGTCCTGGCCAGTTCCTCGAGCTTGGCGCCGTTGCGCCCGACGATGATCGGGTCCGGCATCAGCCTTTCGCCGTTCGACAGCACGATGCCGCCCTGCTTGCGGATGGCGACGATCGAGCGGATGAGATGCTGGTTCAGCCCCATGCGCCCCGTCACGCCATGCATGATGATCCCGATACGCTTCATGATTTTCCTCCCGAATATCCTCCTGTCCGGCTCCCTCCTGAGCCTTTCGGCCCGGTCCGAACAGTGCAATAGTTGTAACTATCTGGTTACAAGATCGCGCAGGAAAATCGGTTTTGTCAATCTCCCCGAGTGATATTTTTGGATCAGGTCAGCGTTTGAGCGATGCCAGCGTGACGGAAACGATATGTTCGCCCCAGGCCTTGATCGCCGCCGGCGCCGTCAGTTCACGGCCAAAAATCGTCGACAGCGTATGGCGGTTCTGCAGGTAGAAAAAGCCGAGGGCGGCGATCGTCATATAGACCGAAACCGGATCGATCGCCGGCCGGAACAGGCCCGCCTCCTCGCCACGCCGCAGCACATCAGACAGTTCGTCGATGAAATGCGAATGCATCTCGGCAATGCGGCTGGAGCGTTTCAGATATTGCGCCTGCATCAGGTTCTCGGTGGCCAGCAGACTCAGGAATTCGGGATGCTTGAGGAAATAGGTCCAGGTGAACAGGGCGAGCTCGCGAATGCCCTCCTCCGGTTCGCGATGGGTGAGGTCGAGGCTCTTTTCGGCACTGCGGATCGACACATAGGTCGCCTCCAGCACGGCGAGATAGAGCGCCTCCTTGTCGCCGAAATAGTGGTAGAGCATGCGCTTGTTGGTTTTGGCACGCGCTGCAATGGCGTCGATCCGGGCGCCGCCAAAACCGTGTTCGGTGAATTCCGCCGTGGCGGCTTCGAGAATTTGAGCATGGGTGCGCTTGGGATTGCGGGAGGCGCGCTTCGGCGCCTCGCTCGCCGGCTGATCATGCGATGTGCCGGTGGCTCCGTGGTCCTTGCCCGGTCTGCTCTCTCCATCTTCACTTTTCATGCCCGCCTCCACGCCCCGCGACGTTGCCCTTGAAAATAAATCACTTTTCGGAGCGTTTCGGAAGCTCTTCGAAAAGGTCGACGATTGACGCTTGACAGCTGTCGGATTTCTCGCCAACTTGTAACCAATTAGTTATTTGCTGCAAAGTAAATTCGGAAGTTCATCTGGAAAACTGGGGAGGAGACCAGGATGACGTTGACGATCGACAGGCGTAGTGTGCTTTCGGGCATGGCCGCCACACTGGCATTCGGTGCATTGGGAGTGAGAGGAGCGATGGCGGCAACGTCCATGCGCTTCCTGTGGTGGGGTTCGAAAGACCGCACCGAGAGAACGTTCGCGGCGATCAAGGCCTATTCGGGCAAGGCCGCGGACGTGACCATCGAAGGAGAATCCTTCGGCTGGGACAATTACTGGACGCGCCTTGCGACCCAGACCGCCGGCGGCAATTCGCCGGATCTGATCCAGATGGATTACCGCTATATTTTTGAGTATGCGCGCCGCGGTTCGCTGCTCGATCTGACGCCCTATATGGGCAAGGGCCTTGATATCGAGGCCTTCGGCGACGCCAATATCAATTCCGGCAAGGTCGATGGCAAGCTCTATGGCGTCAATCTCGGCGTCAACTCCGGCATCACCATCCTCAACAAGGATGGCTGGGCGGAATCCGGCGTCGAAGAGCCCAAGGACGATATGACCTGGGAGCAATTCGCCGACAGCTGCGCCAAGCTGACGGCTGCCAAGAAGCGCCGCAGCTTCTACGGCACGCAGGATGCCAGCGGCCTGGAATCGGCGCTGGAATGCTGGCTGCGCCAGCGTGGCAAGGCGCTTTACGATGCGGATGGCGCGGTGGCCTTCACGGCGGCCGACATGACCGACTGGTTCAAGTTCTGGGGCGAGATGCGCGAAAGCGGCGCCTGCGTTCCGGCCGATATCCAGGCCCTCGATCAGCTGACGATCGAAACCAGCATGGTATCGCTCGGCAAGGCGGCAGCGTCCTTCGCCCATTCCAACCAGTTCATCGGCTATCAGGCGATCAGCAAGGAAAACCTCGGCATCGTCAGTTATCCGATCAACGGAACCGACGGCAAGCCGGGCCAGTATCTCAAACCCTCGATGCTGGTCTCGGTCTCTGCCGCCTCGCCAAACAAGGATGCGGCGGTCGCCTTCGTCAACTTCCTGGTCGGCGACGAGGATGCGGCCAAGGCGCTCGGTGTCGAGCGTGGCGTGCCGGCCTCCTCCAAGATCCGCGACTTCATGGCGCCGACGCTCGATGACGACGCCAAGACGGTGGTCGATTACATCGCCCGCCTGACGCCGAAGGTCGGTGCTTTGCCGCCGCCGCCGCCGAACGGCGCTGGTGAAAACCAGTTCCTCTTGAAGAAGATCGCCGAAGAGGTGGCCTTCAAAAAGACGACGGCCGAAGACGCCGGTGCTAAGTTCGCGGAACAGGCAGCCGCAAACATCAAGCGAGGCTAAGCCGTGACCCATGTCCGAAACGAGGGAGCTGGCGCGACAAGCGCCAGCCAGCGACCCCTTGCGTCCGAAAAAACCGCCTATGCGCCGCCGAGCGCGCTGGCACGCAATGCACCGGGCTATCTCTTTCTGCTGCCCTGGTTCATCGGCTTCTTCGGCCTGACGCTCGGGCCGGCCGTCGTTTCGCTCTACCTGTCCTTCACCAACTACAACCTGCTGGAAGCGCCGGATTTCGTCGGCTTGTCCAATTACGTGCGCATCGCCACCGACGACGAGAAGTTCATGTCGTCGATGCGCGTCACGCTGTTCTACGTGCTGTGCTCGGTGCCGCTCAAGCTGACCTTCGCCCTGATGGTGGCGCTGCTGCTCAATCGCGGCATCCGTGGCCTGCCGGTCTATCGCGCCATCTTCTACCTGCCGTCCCTGCTCGGCTCCAGCGTGGCCATCGCCGTTCTGTGGCGCCAGCTGTTCGACGGCGATGGCGTGGTCAATGTGCTGCTGTGGAACCTGTTCGGCATCGAGGGGCCGAGCTGGATCTCCAATCCGGATTATTCGCTCTATACGCTGGTCGTTCTCGCCATCTGGCAGTTTGGCTCGCCGATGATCATCTTCCTGGCCGGTCTGCGGCAGATCCCGGTCGACATGTACGAGGCGGCCAGTCTCGACGGCGCCTCCAAGGTACGGATGTTCTTCAAGATCACCCTGCCGCTGCTGACGCCGGTGATTTTCTTCAACGGCGTCGTGCAGACCATCGACGCCTTCAAGGCCTTCACGCCGGCCTATGTGATCTCGTCGGGCACCGGCGGGCCGATCGACTCGACGCTGTTCTATACGCTCTACCTCTACCAGGAAGCGTTCGGCTATTTCCGCATGGGCTATGCGGCTGCCCTTGCCTGGATCCTGGTGATCATCATCGCCTTGTTCACCGCCTTCTCGTTCCTGTCTTCACGCTATTGGGTTCACTACGATGACTGACATGGCGACACCGCTCACCAACGACATCAATCCGCCGCTCGAGCGCTCGCGCCTGGCCTCCCTTGCCATCCACGCGACCCTGTTCGTCGCCTCGATCGTCATGCTCTATCCGTTGTTGTGGATGCTGTCGGGCTCGATGAAGGACCAGAGCGAAATCTTCGGCCAGGCGACGCTGATCCCGCAGAATTTCGACCTCAGCGCCTATGTGCGCGGCTGGTTCGACGGACAGGTGACCTTCGGCACCTATTTCTGGAATTCGCTGGTCATTGCCGTGCTCTCGGTGATCGGCAATGTGATGTCCTGCTCGCTGGCGGCCTATGCCTTTGCGCGGCTGAAATTCTGGGGCCGCGATTTCTGGTTCGCGTTGATGCTCGGCACGCTGATGCTGCCCTATCACGTCACCCTGATCCCGCAATATATCCTCTTCCTCGAACTCGGCTGGGTGAAGACCATCCTGCCGCTGGTCGTGCCGAAATTTCTGGCGGTCGATGCCTTCTTCATCTTCCTGATGGTGCAGTTCTTCCGCGGCATCCCGCGCGAACTGGACGAGGCGGCGATGATGGACGGCTGCAGCCCCTGGCGGATCTACTGGCGGATCATGCTGCCGCTGTCGACGCCGGTGCTGGCCACCGCCGCGATCTTCTCGTTCATCTGGACCTGGGACGATTTCTTCGGACCGCTGATCTATCTGAGCGACATGAACACCTACACGGTGCAGCTCGGCCTCAGGTCCTTCGTGGACTCCACCGGCAATTCGGACTGGAGCGGCCTGTTTGCCATGTCGAGCCTGTCGCTCATCCCGGTCTTCCTGATCTTCCTGTTTTTCCAGCGCCTGCTGATCGATGGTATCGCGACCGCCGGCCTGAAACGTTGATATCTTTTACTAAAGAAGGAATAGCTGCATGAGCGCCTTGCGCTTCGCCGTCATCGGCATCAATCACGACCATATCTATGGCCAGGTCAACGTCATGCTGCGGGCCGGCGCCGAACTGGTGGCCTTCCACGCCATCGAGGACGATCTGGCCAAGATCTTCGCCGAGCGGTATCCCCAAGCGGTCCGCGTCGACGACAGCCGTCGCATTCTCGAAGATGGCTCGATCGCGCTGGTGCTCAGTGCGGCTATCTGCGCCGAACGGGCCGGCATCGCGGTGGCTGCCATGCGGCACGGCAAGGATGTCATGCTGGACAAACCCGGAATGACGACCTTCGAGCAGCTGGCCGAGGTGCGCAAGGTGCAGACCGAGACCAGCCGCATCGTCTCCATCCTCTATTCCGAACATTTCGAGACCGCCTCGACCGTCAAGGCCGGCGAACTGGTCAAGGCCGGCGTGATCGGCGAGGTCATCCACACCACCGGCCTCGGGCCGCACCGGCTGCGCAAGCCGACCCGGCCGGACTGGTTCTTCGAGCGCAACCGCTACGGCGGCATCCTGTGCGATATCGCTTCCCATCAATGCGAACAGTTCCTGTTCTTCACCGGTTCGCTGGAGGCCGAAGTGCTGTCGGCAACCGTCGCCAACCGCGCCAATCCGGAGACACCGGGTCTGCAGGACTATGGCGATATCCACCTGAGCACCCCGAAGGCGACCGGCTATATCCGCGTCGACTGGTTCACGCCGGAAGGTCTGCCGACCTGGGGCGATGGCCGGTTGTTCATCGTCGGCACCGAAGGCACGATCGAGCTGCGCAAATATCTCGATGTGGCCGGACGGCCCGGCACCGATCATCTGTTCCTGAGCGACAAGAAGGGTGTCCAGCACATCGATTGCTCCGGCTTCGAGCTGCCCTATGGCCGGCAGTTTGCCGCCGATATCCGCGATCGCACCGAGACCGCCATGGGGCAGGAACACTGCTTCAAGGCGATGGAACTGGCATTGAAGGCCCAGCAGGTCGCCGAAGCGACGCCGGCCGCAAAGATGGAAGGCTGACACCATGAGCAATCCTATGAAAGTCGCCGTCATCGGCCTCGGCATTGGCCGCTCGCATATCATCGAGGGTTATCTGCCCAATGCCGATCGCTACGAACTGGCCGTGCTCTGCGATCTCAATGAAGAACGGCTCAAGTCCGTCGGCGATGAATTCGGCGTTACCCGGCGCGTCACCAGTTTCGACAAGGTGCTGGCCATGCCGGACATCGACATCGTCGACATCTGCACCCCGCCCGGCTCCCATTTCGAGCTGGTCCAGCAGGCGCTGGCTTCCGGCAAGCATGTGGTCTGCGAAAAGCCGCTGGTTGGCTCGCTGGCTGATATCGACGTGCTGATGGAGGTCGAGAAGACGGCCCGCGGCCGGCTGATGCCGATCTTCCAGTACCGCTATGGCGACGGCGTGCAGAAGGCCAAGCGGATCATCGACGCCGGACTGGCCGGCAAGGCCTATGTGGCAACGGCCGAGACTCATTGGGTGCGGACCCCCGAATACTATGCCGTTCCCTGGCGCGGCAAATGGGCAACCGAGCTTGGCGGCGTGCTGATGACCCACGCTATCCATCTGCATGACATGCTGACATTCCTGATGGGACCGATCGGCGGGTTGTTCGGCCGCGTCGCCACCCGCGTCAACGACATCGAGGTCGAGGATTGCGTCAGCGCCAGCCTGGTGATGGAGAACGGCGCGCTGGCGACGATCAGCGCGACGCTCGGCTGCCCGGAAGAAATCAGCCGGCTGCGCTTGTGCTTCGAGAACGTCATTTTCGAAAGCAATAATGCGCCCTACAATCCCGGCAGCGATCCGTGGAAGATCAATGCGACCAATCCGGACACCGCCGCCAGGATCGATGCGCTTCTTGAGGACTGGACGCCGGTGCCGATCCGCTTTGCCGGGCAGATGCGCGATTTCCACGATGCGCTGGTCAACGGCACCCCGCTGCCGGTGACGACCGCCGATGCCCGCCAGGCGCTGGAGCTGGTGACGGCGTTTTACCAGTCCTCCGAGACGCGGCAGGAAGTGCGCTTTCCGGTCGGCCGGGAGAGCCCGAAATATAAGAGCTGGAGGCCGGCGTGAATATGCGTGCAGCAGTACCGCCACGGGAGGAGACAGTCATGGCAACCAGCGTTTCGCTACAAAAGGTCGTCAAGCGTTACGGCGCGCTCGAAGTCGTGCATGGCGTCGATCTGGAGATCAAGCCGGGCGAATTCGTTGTGTTCGTCGGCCCGTCGGGCTGCGGCAAGTCGACCTTGCTGCGCATGATCGCCGGTCTTGAGCCGATCTCGGGCGGCAACCTGCTGCTGGACGGCGAACGGATGAACGACGTGCCGTCATCCAAGCGCGGCATTGCCATGGTGTTCCAATCCTATGCGCTCTATCCGCATATGTCGGTCTACAAGAACCTCGCCTTCGGTCTTGAAACGGCGGGCATGAAGAAACACGAGATCGAGCCCCGCGTACAGCGCGCCGCCGATATCCTGCGCATCGGCCCGCTCTTGCAGCGCAAGCCCAAGGCGCTGTCCGGCGGCCAGCGCCAGCGCGTCGCCATCGGCCGGGCGATCGTGCGCGAGCCGAATATCTTCCTGTTCGACGAACCGCTCTCCAACCTCGATGCCGAACTGCGCGTGCAGATGCGCGTCGAGATCGCCAAGCTGCACCAGAGCCTCGGCAATACGATGATCTACGTCACCCATGACCAGATCGAAGCGATGACCATGGCCGACACCATCGTTGTTTTGAATTCCGGCCGCATCGAGCAGGTCGGCGCGCCGCTGGAGCTCTATAACAATCCGAAGAACAAGTTCGTCGCCGGCTTCATCGGTTCGCCGCGCATGAACTTCATCGAAAGCCATTTCGTCAGCACAGGCGCGGAAACCGCCATCGAGATCAACGGCCGCAACGTGCCGCTGCAGCGCCAGGTGACGACGGCCAAACCCGGCGACAAGGTGACGTTCGGCGCCCGGCCGGAACACCTGACCGTGCAGCCGCGCGGCGTGGCTTTGGGCGAGGCCCATGTCGACCTGGTCGAGCATCTGGGCGGCCAGACGATCCTTTATGTCTCCATGCAGGACGGTCAGGCGCTGGCCCTCGTTCTGGAGGACCAGCAGCCGGTCAAATCAGGCGACAAGGTCGGGATCCATATCGATCCCGAACGCTGTCACCTGTTCGGCGCCGACGGCAACGTTCTCTAGCAGAGCGCCCGCCCCGTCGACCTTCTTGCCTTGCCGTCTATCCGTGCGGTGTCGACACGGCCGGTGTCGCTGCCGTATGGACGGGCACCTCGTTGGCATGGGCAACCGCGCCGTTTTTGCTCAATGGTCGATAGCCCGTCATGGCCCGCACCAGCATGTAGAAGACCGGTGTCAGGAACAGGCCGAACAGCGTGACCCCGATCATGCCGGAGAACACCGCCACGCCCATGGCGCTGCGCATTTCCGAGCCGGCGCCGGTCGAGACGACCAGCGGAACGACGCCCATGATGAAGGCAAGCGAGGTCATCAGAATCGGCCGCAGACGCAGGCGGCTGGCCTTGACCACGGCATCGAACGGCGTCGCCCCTTCGAATTCGAGCTCGCGGGCGAATTCGACGATCAGGATCGCGTTCTTCGCCGACAGACCCACCAGCACGATCAGGCCGATCTGCGTGAAGACATTGTTGTCGCCCGCCGTCAGCCAGACGCCGGCCAGTGCTGCGAGAATGCCGAGCGGCACGATCATGATGATCGACAGCGGCAGGGTCAGGCTTTCATATTGGGCGGCCAGCACGAGGAACACCAGGAGGATCGCCAGCGGGAAGATCAGCACGCCGGAATTGCCGGCAATGATCTCCTGATAGGTCAGCTCCGTCCATTCGAAACTGATGCCGGCCGGCAGGGTTTCGGCTGCGATCCGCTCGACCGCGGCGCGTGCCTGTCCGGACGAGACGCCTGGGGCCGCATTGCCGTTGATATCGGCGGACAGGAAGCCGTTGTAGCGCATCGCCCGTTCCGGCCCGGCACTGGAATTGACCGTCAGCAGGGCCGAAAGCGGGATCATTTCACCCGAGCCGGACCGGACCTCAAGCTTGCCGATATCCTCGGCCTGCGCACGGTACGCCGCGTCGGCCTGGACACGGACGGAATAGGTCCGGCCGAATTTATTGAAGTCGTTGACATAGACCGATCCGAGATAGATCTGCAGCGTGTTGAAGATCTCCGTCAGGGGTACGTTCAACTGCCGGGCCTTGGCGCGATCGACATCGGCATAGAGCTGCGGCACGTTGACCTGATAGCTGGAGAACAGCCCGACCAGTTCCGGCGTCGCATAGGCCTTGGCGAGGAACCCCTTGACCGCTGCGTCAAGCGCCTCATAGCCAAGCCCGTTGCGGTCCTCGATCTGCAGCTTGAAGCCGCCGATCGCGCCCAGGCCTTGCACGGGCGGCGGCGGGAAGATGGCGCTGAAGCTTTCCTGGATGGCGCCAAGCTCCATATTGAGGCGTCCGGCAATGGCGCCGGCCGAAAGGTCCGGAGTCTTGCGCTCTTCGAAGGGCTTCAGAGACAGGAAGACGATGCCGGCATTGGACGAGTTGGTGAAGCCGTTGATCGACAGGCCTGGGAAGGCGATGGCGCTCTCGACGCCCGGCACCTTCAGCGCGATATCGCTGATGCGGCGCACGACGTCCTCGGTACGGTCCAGCGACGCGCCGTCGGGCAATTGCGTGAAGCCGACGAGATATTGCTTGTCCTGCGGCGGCACGAAGCCGCCCGGAACCGCCTTGAACAGAAAGAAGGTCGAGCCGAGCAGCACCAGATAGATGCCCATCATGATCGTCTTGCGCGAAATGAAGGTTCGCACACCCCGCCCATAGGCGTTCGATCCGCGGGAAAAGACCGCATTGAAGCCGCGGAACAGCCAACCGAGCAACCTGTCCATGATCCGCGTCAGCCGATCTTTCGGGGCATCGTGCCCGCGCAGCAGCAGGGCAGCCAGTGCGGGTGACAAGGTCAGCGAGTTGAAGGCGGAAATGACCGTCGAAATGGCGATCGTCAGAGCAAACTGCTTGTAGAACTGGCCAGTCAGGCCAGAGATGAAGGCCAGCGGCACGAAAACGGCAACCAGCACCAATGCGATGGCGATGATCGGGCCGGATACTTCGCGCATCGCCTTGTAGGTCGCCTCGCGCGGCGGCAGCCCCTCCTCGATATTGCGCTCGACATTCTCCACCACGACGATCGCATCGTCGACGACGATACCGATGGCCAGCACCAGGCCAAACAGGCTGAGCGCATTGATGGAGAACCCGAACAGCTGCATGACGGCAAACGTGCCGACGATGGAGACCGGAACGGCGATCAGGGGGATGATCGAGGCCCGCCAGGTCTGCAGGAAGAGGATAACCACGACCACGACAAGGGCGATCGCCTCCAGCAGCGTATCGACGACGGCCTCGATGGAGGCACGCACGAATTGCGTGGTGTCGTAGACGATCTCGTAGCTGACGTCGTCGGGCATGGTCGTCTTGATCTCGTCCATCACCGCGCGCACCTGGTCGGCAATCTCGATGGCATTGGAACCAGGCGCCTGGAAGATCGGGACCGCCACGGCCTGCTTGTTGTTGAGCAGCGACCGCAGGGAGTATTCGGCCGACCCCAGCTCGATGCGCGCCACGTCGCTCAGCCGCGTGATGGCGCCGGACGTGCTGGTCTTGATGATGATCTCGCCGAATTCCTCCTCGCTCTGCAACCGGCCTTGCGCATTGACCGACAGCTGCAGGTCGACGCCCTCAAGGTTCGGCGAAGCGCCGATGACGCCTGCTGCGGCCTGGATGTTCTGGGCGCGGATTTCGTCAACGATGTCGGAGGCGGACAGGCCGAGCTGCGCCATCTTCTGCGGATCGAGCCAAATGCGCATCGAGTAGTCGCCCGAGCCGAACAGTTGCACCTGACCGACGCCATCGATGCGCGCCAGCCGATCCTTGACGTTGATCAGCGCATAGTTGCGCAGATAGGTCATGTCGTAGCGGCCTTCGGGCGAGGTCAGGTGCACCACCATCATCAGGTCGGGGGAACTCTTGATGGTGGTAACGCCGAGACGGCGAACTTCTTCCGGCAGGCGCGGTTCGGCCTGGCCGACACGGTTCTGCACGAGCTGCTGGGCCTGGTCCGGATCGGTCCCGAGCTTGAAGGTGACTGTCAGCGTCATCAGGCCGTCGGTGGTCGCCTGGCTGCTCATATAGAGCATATCCTCGACGCCGTTGATCGCTTCCTCCAGCGGCGTCGCCACCGTTTCGGCAATCACCTTGGGATTGGCGCCGGGATAGTTGGCACGCACGACGATCTGGGGCGGCACGACATCGGGATATTCGGAAATCGGCATGATCGTCAGCGAGATCAGGCCACCGAGAAAGATGAGAAAGGAAAGAACGCCCGCGAAAACGGGGCGATCGATGAAGAAGTTGGAAATGTTCATGTCGCGGTCCGCCGTTTCGCGTTGATGGCCGAAATCGTCTTAACGACTAGCCGGTTCTAAGATGGAGGCCTGCAGCTGCGGATCGGCGCCGCCGTTCATGGACACCATCTGCGGTTCCACGAGAGCACCCGGCCGAATGCGCTGCAGCCCGTTGACGACGATACGTTCCTTGGCCGAAAGGCCGCTGGTCACGATCCGCAAGCCGTCCGACTTCGCGCCGACCGAAATCTCGCGGTATTCCGTCGTATTGTCGGGTTTCACCACCATGACGAATTTCTTGTTCTGGTCGGTGCCGATCGAGCGTTCGTGGATCAGCACGGCCTCTGTCGTCTTTGAGCGGCCCATCTTCAGCCGCGCGAACTGGCCCGGCATCAGGGAGCCATCGGCATTGTCGAAGACCGCACGGACGCGCACGGTGCCACTTTGCGGATCGACGCTGCTGTCGACCAATTGCAGCCTGCCCTTGACGTCCGACCGGCCGGCAATGTCCATCTGCACCGGCACGCGGTCGATGAAATTGCGGGCATGCACGCCTTCCGGCAGATCGGAGAGAACGCCGGAAACGACGCTCTCGTCCGCCTCGAAACTCGCGTAGATCGGGTTGAGCGAAACCAGCTGGGTCAGGATCGGCGACGAAGAGCCGGCGGCAATCAGGTTGCCGGCGGTTACCTCGATCTTGCCGATCCGTCCAGAGATCGGGGCGCGTATTTCCGTATAGCCGAGATTGAGCTGCGCCGACTGCAGAACGGCGCGGGCCGCCTCGAGATCGGCGACGGCACTGGCTTCGGCATTGACGCGCTGGTCATAATCGCTTTGCGACACCGCACTCGACCCAACCAGCTGCTTGCCGCGCTTCAATTCCGTGCGCGCCAGAGAAGCTCTAGCCTCTGCAGCAGCCACCTCGGCACGGGCACGGGCGACTTCAGCCTCGTAAGGGGCTGGGTCGATCGTCACCAGCAGATCACCCTTTTCGACAAGCGCGCCTTCCTGGAAATGCACCTTTTCGATGGCACCGGCCACACGCGACCGCAACTCGACACGATCGACGGCTTCCAGACGGCCGGAAAACTCCTGCCATTGGTTGATCGGCCGCGCCTCGACGACCGCCACAGAGACGGGCACGGCAGCCGGAGCCGCCGGCGTTTCGGCAGCAATACCGGCACCGGCCTTGCTGCCAAGGATATCGAAATAGAGGGTTGGAACGACTGTAGCGACAGTCAGCACCAGACCGGCAGCGAGAAGGTTCCGCTTGGAATTTTCAATCGACATCGGGGCGATCCTTGTTTCTGACGCTTTATTATGGTTATCGATGACAACCATTAGCATGGTCCATTGACGTTTATTACCGATCGGTATATAAATAGACGTGAGGATTGATGACTGTCAATAGACTTTTATACCGATCGGTATATTAGCATCGGGAGGAATAAAAAAATGGGTCGGCCCAGAGAGTTCGACGTCGATGAAGCCTTGCAGACAGCCATGGAACTGTTCTGGCGCAAAGGCTACGAAGGCACATCTCTGAACGACCTGACCGAGGGCATGGGCATTACCAAGCCCAGCCTTTACGGCTATTTCGGGAACAAGGAAGAGCTGTTTCGCAAGGCCCTCGACCGCTACGAACGCACGAAACTGTGTTTTCTGGAAAGAGCCCTGGCCGAGCCGAAGGCCCGCGCCGTCGCCGAAAAGGTGCTGAAGGGTTTTGCCGACATCCAGACCGACTGCTCGACGCCAAGCGGCTGCATGGCGGTGAGCGGTGCCCTTGCCGGCGGCGAAGCAGCGGCCCATGTCCAGAAATCCCTGCTCGAGAGCCGCCAGCGGCCAGAGCGCCTGCTGACCGAGCGTTTTCAGCGGGCTGCAGATGAAGGCGACTTACCGAAAGGCCAGGATCCGGCCGAACTCGCCCAATACATCATGACGATCTCGCAAGGCACCGCCGTGCAGGCCGCCTCCGGCGCCGACCGCGACGCGCTTTACCGCGTCATCGAGACCTCCCTGAAGTGCTGGCCAAAAGACACGGACTGACCCCGCTTTACGATCTCAGTGTCCCTGGATCAGCCGAACACGTTGGCGGGATAGGGCTTGCTGACCACCGGCAGATGACGCGCGCCTGACGTCAGCAGAAACTGCTCGAAAGCCTGCATGGCCGGCGTCGTCGTCCGGTCGAGGCGCGACACGCTGAACCATTGCCGGCGGATCGGCGTATCAACGACGTCGAGAATGACCAGCCGGCCCAGCTTGATTTCCTGTTCGATCGTATGAGCCGATATAAACGCTAGCCCGAGGCCGGCGATGACGGCCTGTTTGATCGTCTCGTTCGAGCCCATTTCGGTTCCGAGGTCTTCCAGCTTGCGGGGCGTATCGCTCAAGAAAATCTCAAGCGAGATCCGGGTTCCCGAGCCCCGCTCGCGCAAGATAAACTGCTCCTGCGCAATGCGCTCCCGTGAAATGTCCAGCACCCCGGCCAGCGGATGATCCGCCGGCGCGATGAAGACCAGCGGATGGTCGCCAAAGACCTGGGATCGCACCTCGAAATCGCGCGGCGGCCGGCCCATCAGTGCGATATCGATCTCATGATCGCGCAGCTTGGTGATGATCTCGGCGCGGTTGCCGATGAAAAGATTGATCTCGATGGCCGGCACCTGCTTGCGGAAGGCAGCAATCAGCTGCGGCGCGAAATATTTGCCGGTCGACACGACACCAAGGCGCAGACGCCCGGTTCGCAACCCTTTCATGGCACTGATCGAATCTTCGAGACTGTTCAGGCTCTCCTCGATCTCGCGGGCCGCCTCCAGAAAGGCAAGGCCGAAGGCGGTCGGCACCATGCCGCCCCGTGTCCTGTCGAAAAGCTGCACCTCGGCGTCCCGCTCCAGCTGCTGGATCTGCAGCGTCAGCGCCGGCCCGGTCAGGCCAAGATCCTCGGCGGCAAGGTTGATCTTGCCCAGCCGGCAAATGGCCTGAACGGTACGGAGCTGGCGAAGGGTGAGGTTGCGCATACATAGAAGTAAGTATTTCTAACTTAGAAAGTCAATTTAATAAATTTTACAAACTCTTCGTTTGCGCCATTCTGCAAGGGACATTGTGGGAGGAGACATCATGTCAGGCGCAACTCTTCAGGCATATCTTGCCTCATGCACGGCCAATCGCGACGATATCGCGACCGACGTGGCGGCGGTGATCCAGAGGCTGGCAACGGCCGCTCTCGACGTCCGCAAGCTCGTCAACCAGGGAACGCTCGGCACGGCCTTCAACGGCACCCGCGGCAGCAATACCGACGGCGACCTGCAAAAAGATCTGGATGTCGTCTGCGACGACCTCTTCCTGTCCTGCCTGCAGGGTGCGCCGGTGGCGTGTTATGCCTCGGAGGAGCTGGAGAACCCTGTCCTGCTCGATCCCAATGCTCGCCTCGCGGTCGCCATCGACCCGCTCGACGGCTCGTCGAACATCGACACCAACGTCTCGATCGGCACGGTGTTTTCCATCTTGCCCGCGATCAAGGGACCGGGCCTTGATCCCGTCCACACCTTCCTGCAGCCGGGAAGCTGCCAGCTGGCCGCCGGCTTCTTCGTCTACGGGCCGCAGACAGCCCTGGTGCTGACCGTCGGCAGGGGCACGGAGATCTTCATCTTCTCCAGCCGGCTCGGCTGTTTCGTGCAGGGCTACAAGTCGGTCAACATCGCCGAGCGCACCAGCGAATTCGCCATCAACATGTCGAACTACCGCCATTGGGAAGAAGCGATCCGGCTCTATGTCGACGATTGCCTGGCGGGCGTAGAAGGGCCCCGCGAGCGCGACTTCAACATGCGTTGGATCGCCTCGCTGGTGGCCGATACCTATCGCATCCTGATCCGCGGCGGCATCTTCCTCTACCCCTCCGACGGTCGCAAGGGTTACAGCCAGGGCCGGCTGCGGCTGGTCTACGAGGCCAACCCGATCGCCTTCATCGTCGAAAATGCCGGCGGATCCGCCACGAATTCCGTGACCCGCATTCTCGATCTCGTGCCGGAAAACCTGCACCAGCGCGTGCCGCTCATCTTCGGCTCACGCCGGGAAGTCGCACGCATCGCCCGCTATCACGTCGACCCGAACATGATCGGCGAACGCGCACCGCTGTTCGGCAAGCGCGGCCTGTTTCGGGCCTGAGGAGAGATAAATGTCAGCAAAATACCCGATCATATCGATCACCGGCTCGTCCGGCGCCGGCACCACCACCGTCAAGGACACGTTCGAGAAGATCTTCAAGCGCGAGAACATCTCGGCATCCTTCATCGAAGGCGACGCCTTCCATCGCTTCGACCGGGAAACCATGCGCCGCAAGATCGCCGAGGAGAAGGCCAAGGGCGTCGATTTCACCCATTTCGCCGCCGA
The DNA here is from genome assembly GCF_012276985.1 of Agrobacterium sp. a22-2. GTDB lineage: Bacteria > Pseudomonadota > Alphaproteobacteria > Rhizobiales > Rhizobiaceae > Allorhizobium. Next base: position 148,514 of record NZ_JAAXMM010000014.1, read on the forward strand.
GGCCAACGAGCTGGAGATCCTCGAAGGGGTCTTTGCCGAATATGGCCGGCGGGGGGTCGGGCGCACCCGCCACTATGTGCATGACGACGCCGAGGCCGCAAAATACGGGGCCGAGCCCGGCACATTCACGGAATGGGAGGAGTTTCGCGGCAGCGACCTGCTGTTTTACGAGGGCCTGCACGGCTGCGCCGTCACCGACACCCTCAATCTCGCCCAGCACTGCGACCTGAAGATCGGCGTCGTGCCGGTAATCAACCTCGAATGGATCCAGAAGATCCATCGGGACAAGGCGACGCGCGGTTACTCAACCGAGGCCGTGACCGACACCATCCTGCGGCGCATGCCGGATTACGTGCATTATATCTGCCCGCAATTCTCGCTGACTGACATCAATTTCCAGCGCGTGCCGATCGTCGATACGTCCAATCCGTTCATTGCCCGGTGGATTCCGACACCGGCTGAATCGATCCTGGTCATCCGCTTTGCCAATCCGCGCAGCATCGATTTTCCGTACCTGCTGTCGATGCTGCACAACAGCTACATGTCGCGCGCCAATTCCATCGTGGTGCCCGGCGACAAGCTGGATCTGGCCATGCAGCTGATTTTCACGCCGCTGATCCACAAACTGCTCGAACGCAAGCACCGCATGTCGTGAGGAGGACACCATGAATGTTTCGCTGAAGATTGAGGCCCATGCTGCGGCATCGGAAACCCAAATGGCCGATGCCATCCGGTTTCTCGCCATGGATGCCGTGCAGAAAGCCAATTCCGGCCATCCCGGCATGCCGATGGGCATGGCCGACGCGGTGACCGTGTTGTTCAACCGTTTCATCAAGATCGATCCATCCGAGCCCAACTGGCCGGATCGCGACCGCTTTATCCTGTCGGCCGGCCACGGCTCGATGCTGCTCTATGCCATCCATCACCTGATCGGCTTTGCCGACATGCCGATGTCGGAACTGTCCAACTTCCGCCAGCTCGGCGCGAAAACGGCAGGCCATCCCGAATACGGCCATGCGCTTGGCATCGAGACCACCACCGGGCCGCTTGGCCAGGGCATCGCCACCGCCGTCGGCATGGCGATCGCCGAGCAGATGATGGCCGCCCGCTTCGGAAGCTCGCTCTGCAATCACTTCACCTATGTGGTGGCCGGCGACGGCTGCCTTCAGGAAGGCATCAGCCACGAGGCCATCGACCTGGCCGGACACCTGAAGCTGCGCAAGCTGGTCGTGCTCTGGGACGACAACCAGATCTCGATCGATGGGGCGACATCGCTCTCCACCTCCACCGACCAGCTGGCGCGCTTCCGGGCCGCCGGCTGGGATGCGCAAGGCGTCGATGGCCATGATCCGCAGGCCGTGGCCAAGGCGATCGAGCGGGCTCGCCGCAGCCGCAAGCCCTCGCTGATTGCCTGCCGCACCCGCATCGGCAAGGGTGCCGCCAGCATGGAGGGCTCGCACAAGACCCATGGGGCCGCCCTCGGTGACAATGAAATCGCCGCCACGCGCCAGAAGCTTGCCTGGTCCCATCCGCCCTTCTTCGTGCCGCCGGCGATCAAGTCAGCCTGGGAAGCTGTAGCGATGCGCGGCCGCACGGCGCGGGAGGCTTGGGAATTGCGCCGCGACGCATCGCGCTCAAAAAAGCGCTACGAGCAGACCGTCGGCCGGCGCCTCGGCGCCGACGTCGCCTACCGACTGGCCAATTTCCGCGCCGAGCATCGCAAGAAGGCCTCCAAGGTGGCAACCCGGCAGGCGTCGCAGATGGCGCTGGAGGTCATCAACGCGGCAACGACGCTGACCATCGGCGGCTCTGCCGACCTGACCGGCTCGAACCTGACGATGACCTCGCAGACGCTCGCCATCACGCCCGGTAATTTCCGCGGCCGCTACCTGCACTACGGTATCCGGGAGCACGGCATGGCGGCCGCCATGAACGGCATCGCCCTGCACGGCGGTTTCATTCCCTATGGCGGCACCTTCCTGGTGTTTTCCGATTATGCGCGGGGCGGCATGCGGCTTTCGGCGCTGATGGGCCTGCCGGTCGTCTATGTGCTGACCCATGATTCCATCGGGCTTGGCGAAGACGGTCCGACCCACCAGCCGGTCGAGCATCTGGCCATGCTGCGCGCCACCCCCAATCTCAATGTGTTTCGGCCGGCCGACATCATCGAAACGGCGGAATGCTGGGAGATTGCGCTTGGCGAGAAGAACCGGCCGAGCGTGCTGGCTCTGTCGCGCCAGGCCCTGCCGATGCTGCGCCAGACCGATGGCGACCAGAACCTCTCAGCGCTCGGAGCCTATGTCGTGAAGGAGGCCCGCGGCCCCCGCGACATCACCCTTCTGGCCACAGGCTCCGAGGTCGAAATAGCCCTTGCCGCCGCGGAGCAATTGCGCAGCGAGGCCGGCATGGAGGCCGCCGTGGTGTCCATGCCGTGCTGGGAGAAGTTCGAGGTCCAGGACGCCGCCTACCAGAAGAAGGTCCTGGGAGACGCGCCGCGCATTGCCATCGAGGCTGCCGGCCGCCTCGGCTGGGATCGCTGGATGGGACCGCGCAGCGCCTTCGTCGGCATGCTGGGCTTCGGCGCCTCGGCGCCGGCCGCCGATCTCTACCGCCATTTCGGCATCACCGCGGAGCATATCGTCGCCGAAGCCCTGAAGCTTGTCGGCAAAAACGTCAGGAGACGCCCCGCATGACCACCCGGACCGGCCCGCAGGCGGGCAAGACCATCATCACACCAACAAGAGAGGATTGACCATGGCCCGTATCACGCTCCGTCAATTGCTGGATCACGCCGCCGAGCGCAGCTATGGCGTTCCGGCCTTCAACATCAACAACATGGAACAGGGACTGGCGATCATGGAGGCGGCGCGCGCCTGCGACGCGCCGGTGATCCTGCAGGCATCGCGGGGTGCCAGGACCTATGCCAACGACATCATGCTGGCCAAGATGATGGAGGCGCTGGAACAGATGTATCCCGATATTCCGCTCTGCATCCACCAGGACCACGGCAACAATGTCGCGACCTGCCTCTCGGCGATCCAGCACGGCTTCACCTCGGTGATGATGGACGGCTCGCTGAAGGAGGATGCCAAGACCCCGGCCGACTATGCCTATAATGTCGCGATCACCGCGGAAGTGAGCCGCCTCGCCCATATGGTGGGCGCGTCGGTCGAAGGCGAGCTTGGCTGCCTCGGTTCGCTGGAGACCGGCCATGGCGAGGCCGAGGACGGTCACGGCTTCGAAGGGGCGCTGGATCGCTCGCAACTGCTGACCGACCCCGACGAAGCCGCCCGCTTCGTCGACGAGACGGGCGTCGATGCCCTGGCGGTCGCCATCGGCACGTCGCACGGCGCCTACAAGTTTACCCGCAAGCCGACCGGCGAAGTACTCGCCATGGACGTCATCGAGAAGATCCATCGCCGGCTGCCCCATACCCATATCGTCATGCACGGCTCCTCGTCGGTGCCGCAGGAATGGCAGGACGTGTTCAATGCCCATGGCGGCGAAATGCGCGAGACCTATGGCGTGCCGGTCGAGGAAATCGTGCGGGGCATCCGGTTCGGCGTGCGCAAGGTCAATATCGACACCGATCTGCGCCTGGCGGCCGCCGCCGCCTTTCGCCGCGTCGCTGACACCCGCCGCGACGAATTCGATCCGCGCAAATTCCTGAAACCCGCCATGGACGCCATGTCGGCGGTCTGCCAGGCGCGGTTCGAAGCCTTCGGCACGGCCGGCAATGCCTCCCGCATCAAGGTCATGCCGATGTCGGACATGGCGCGCCGCTATGCGAGCGGCTCCCTGAAACCCCAGACGGCGCGGTCGCAAGCCGCCTGACTGCATCCCTCCAGAGGAAAGGACCACGTCATGAACGCCGATGCAAAAACCGAGATCAGAGGCAAGGAACGCTACAAGGCCGGCGTGCTCAAATATGCCCAGATGGGCTATTGGGACCGCGACTACGAGCCGAAGGACACCGATCTGATCGCGCTGTTCCGGATCACGCCGCAGGACGGCGTCGATCCGATCGAGGCTGCCGCCGCGGTTGCCGGCGAAAGCTCCACCGCCACCTGGACGGTGGTCTGGACCGACCGCCTGACGGCCTGCGACCAGTACCGCGCCAAGGCCTACCGGGTCGATCCGGTGCCGGGAACGCCCGGGCAGTATTTCTGCTACGTCGCCTACGATCTCATCCTGTTCGAGGAAGGGTCGATCGCCAACCTGACGGCGTCGATCATCGGCAACGTCTTCTCGTTCAAGCCGCTGAAGGCCGCAAGGCTCGAGGACATGCGCTTCCCGGTCGCCTATGTGAAGACCTTCAAGGGGCCGCCGACCGGCATCGTCGTCGAGCGCGAACGGCTCGACAAGTTCGGCAAGCCGCTGCTCGGCGCCACCACCAAGCCCAAGCTCGGCCTGTCCGGCAAGAATTACGGCCGCGTCGTCTACGAAGGCTTGAAGGGCGGCCTCGATTTCATGAAGGACGACGAGAACATCAACTCGCAACCGTTCATGCATTGGCGCGACCGTTTCCTCTACTGCATGGAGGCCGTCAACCATGCCTCCGCCAAGACAGGCGAGGTCAAGGGCCATTACCTCAACATCACCGCCGGCACGATGGAGGAGATGTACCGCCGCGCCGAATTCGCCAAGGAACTCGGCTCGGTCATCGTCATGGTGGATCTGATCATCGGCTGGACGGCGATCCAGTCGATCTCGGAATGGTGCAGGCAGAACGACATGATCCTGCACATGCACCGCGCCGGCCACGGCACCTACACGCGCCAGAAGAACCACGGCATCTCGTTCCGCGTCATCGCCAAATGGCTGCGGCTGGCCGGCGTCGACCATCTGCATGCCGGCACCGCCGTCGGCAAGCTGGAGGGCGATCCGATGACCGTGCAGGGCTATTACAACGTCCTGCGCGAAACCAAGAACGAGGTCGACCTGCAACGCGGCATCTTCTTCGAACAGGACTGGGGCGACATCAAAAAGGTCATGCCGGTGGCCTCGGGCGGCATTCATGCCGGCCAGATGCACCAGCTGCTCGACCTGTTCGGCGACGACGTCGTCCTGCAGTTCGGCGGCGGCACGATCGGCCATCCGATGGGCATCCAGGCGGGTGCGACCGCAAACCGGGTGGCGCTGGAAGCCATGGTGCTGGCCCGCAACGAGGGCCGCGACATTGCCCATGAGGGGCCTGAAATCCTGCGGGCTGCGGCCAAATGGTGCAAGCCGCTGGAAGCAGCCCTCGATACCTGGGGCAATATCAGCTTCAACTACACCTCGACCGACACGTCGGATTTCGTGCCGAGCGTCAGCGTCGCCTGACAACGGATAACGGACAACAAGAAGGAGAGACGACATGCGTATCACACAAGGATGCTTCTCGTTCCTGCCGGATCTGACCGACGAGCAGATCACCGCACAGGTGGAATATTGCCTGCGCAAGGGATGGGCGATCGGCGTCGAATACACCGACGATCCACACCCTCGAAACACCTATTGGGAAATGTGGGGCAATCCGATGTTCGACCTGAAGGACGCCAAGGGCGTGATGATGGAGCTGGACGATTGCCGCAAGACCCATCCGCAGACCTATATCCGCCTCAATGCCTTCGATTCCAATCGCGGTTTCGAGACGGTGACGATGTCCTTCATCGTCAATCGCCCGGACAAGGAACCGAGCCTGCGGATGACCCGGACGGAGGGCCGTGGCCGCAACCAGCATTATGCCTGGGAAACGCAACGCTAGAGCATGTCGCCCGAAAGTGGGCACCGGTTTCGGGGCGACGACATGCGACAAAACAAAGAGGAGCCAGGGACATGGACATGCCGGAAGCCGTATCACCCGCCGAAAGCCTGCCGACATCGGTCGATCTTGCCGAGGAATACAAGGCTTCCGGCGTGGCGGACATCCTTGCCGAACTGGACCGTGAGCTGATCGGGCTCAAACCCGTCAAACAGCGCATCCGCGAGACGGCAGCTCTGCTGCTCGTCGAGCGGGCGCGTCGTGCCATGGGCCTCACCCATGAGGCGCCGTCGCTGCACATGAGCTTTACCGGCAATCCCGGCACCGGCAAGACGACGGTCGCCCTGCGCATGGCCAATCTGCTGCATCGGCTCGGCTATGTCCGCAAGGGCCATCTCGTGTCGGTGACGCGCGACGACCTGGTCGGACAATATATCGGCCACACCGCGCCGAAGACCAAGGAGATCCTGAAACGGGCGATGGGCGGCGTGCTGTTCATCGACGAGGCCTATTATCTCTACCGACCGGACAACGAACGCGACTATGGCCAGGAAGCGATCGAGATTCTGCTGCAGGTGATGGAGAACAACCGCGACGACCTCGTGGTGATCCTCGCCGGCTATTCCGACCGTATGGATCGCTTCTTCGAAAGCAATCCCGGCTTCCGCTCGCGCATCGCCCATCACATCGATTTTCCCGATTATGACGACGGCGAGCTCCTGTCGATCGCCGAAAGCATGCTGGAGCGGCAGGGCTATCATTTCGACGCCAAGGCCACGGCCATCATGGGCGATTATATCGCAAGGCGCCGGCGCCAGCCGCATTTCGCCAATGCCCGCTCCATTCGCAATGCACTCGACCGGGCACGGCTGCGCCAGGCCAACCGGCTGTTTGAGGAAAGCACCGGCCCGGTCGACGCCGAGCAGCTATCGACCATCACGGCCCGCGACATTTCCGGCAGCCGCGTCTTCACCATGGTTTCGCCCACACATCAGGAGACAGTGCCATGAGCCCCAAAACCATCATCGCCCCCTCCGTTCTCTCGGCCGATTTTTCCCGGCTCGGCGAAGAGGTCGAAACCATCTGCGACGCCGGCGCCGACTGGATCCATCTCGACGTGATGGACGGCCATTTCGTGCCCAACATCACCTTCGGGCCTCCGGTCATCAAGGCGATCCGCAGCCGCACCGACAAGGTGTTCGACTGCCATCTGATGATCGCCCCGGTCGATCCCTTTCTCGGTGCCTTCGCCGATGCCGGCTGCGACATCATCACCGTGCATGCCGAGGCGACCACCCATCTCGACCGGTCGCTGCAGGCGGTCCGCGACCTCGGCTGCAAGGCCGGCGTGTCGCTCAATCCCTCGACGCCGGAAAGCGCCATCGAATATGTGCTGGACCGCCTCGACCTCATCCTGCTGATGACCGTCAACCCCGGCTTCGGCGGACAGGCCTTCATTACCGCGATGGTGGAGAAGGTCGCCCGCGTCAAGTCCATGATCGGCGCAAGACCGATCCTCATCGAAATAGACGGCGGCGTGACCCCCGAGACCGCGCCGCTGGTCGCCCGAGCCGGCGCCGATGTCCTGGTCGCCGGCTCGGCTGTCTTCAAGGGCGGGCGCGAGGCCTATGCCGGCAATATCGCCGCGCTGCGCGCTGCTGCCGACGATCCGCAACTGGCTGCCCTTCGTTTGGCGAGGTGATCCGGCATGGCGGCGATCCCTCCCCTTTGCGATTTCGGCTGGAAGGCCATCGACGCCCGGCTGCCTAGTACAGAAGGCCGGGCCCATTCGATCCTGGATCTCGCCGGGTCGAACGGGCTCGTCGTCGCCTTCATCTGCAATCACTGCCCCTATGTGCAGGCGGTGATCTCCCGCATCGTGCGGGACGCGATCGACCTGGAGGGCCACGGCATCGGCTTCGTGGCGATCAGTTCCAATGATGTCGAGGCCTATCCGCAGGATTCCTTCGGCAACATGAAGCGTTTCGCCGCGGACAACGCCCTGCCCTTTCCCTATCTCTTCGATGAAGACCAATCCGTGGCGCGGGCCTATGGTGCCGTCTGCACGCCGGATTTCTTCGGTTTCAACCGGGACAGGGAACTGCAATATCGCGGCCGGCTGGATGCCTCGCGCAAGGAATCCGGCCCACCGGCCCTCAGGCGCGATCTCTATGAGGCGATGGTCATGGTCTCGCGAACCGGCAAGGGTCCGCTGGACCAGCTGGCGTCGATCGGCTGCGGCATCAAATGGAAAACCGCGCCGGACGCGGCCGCAAGGCCTGCTTAGCTTCTGATTTCAGCCGTCCTCATCGCAGATAACGCCCCAGACCCCGCCCGTTCGGAGGCCTCCGGAAAAACCGAAAGCAACGGGCGAGGTCCGAGGGAGGAGGTTTCAACCTCTCTGAACGTTTGCGTTGCGCCGCAGGCGGCGCAACCCGTCAGGCCGCGAGCGCGCCCGACTGTTTGGCCACATGGGTGGCAATCGCATCCATCAGCGCCGGAGACAAGGCATCGTAGGGCGGCAAGCCGAGTTCATTCAGGCGGGCGCGGATTTCGTCCATCTTGTCAGGGCTGACGCCGCTTTCGATGACCGAGGACACGAAGGCTGCGAACTGCGGCGGCGACCAGCCGGTCTGGTCGCTGAGTTCGGTATGCACGAAATCAAGACCGTAGAAGGCATGATTTTTGTTCTCGATCCGGCCATACATATGGGTCCCGCAATCCTTGCAGGCGTAGCGCTGGATGGTGGCGCTCGGATCGACGATCTGCAGCTTGTCGGCGCCCGACGTGACCTTCACATGGTCGCGGCCGACAACGGCGATCTGCGCAAAGATGGCGCCCTTGGGCTTCCAGCATTTGGTGCAGCCGCAGGCATGATTGTGAGCCGTCTGTGCGCTGATTTCGACGGTCACCGGATTGCTGGCGCATTTGCACTTCAGCGTGCCGCCGTGGAAGCCGGGGCTCGCCGGCGGAAAGCCGTTGTCAATCGATGGATGCAATTTGATCATTGATTCCTCCTCGGTTTTCGACGTCTATGCGTCTTCGTTCACAGGCAGGATCAGGGTAAATGCGGCCGACGGCAATATAGCGGAAAGTGGCGGTTTTCGGCGTCGAACTGCGACGGCCGGTGCCCGTTTCAGCCCTTCGAGCGCAGCATGGCGCGGGCCGGGTCATAACCCCAGAGGGCGGCCAGCATGAACAGGACGAAACAGCCGCAGACCCAGGCGAGCGCTACCAGATTGAGCTCGCCATAAAGCGCAAAGCGGATCAGTTCGACCGCATGGGTGAACGGGTTCAAGGCACAGATGTCGCGCAGCAGCGGCGAACTCTCCGCCATCTTCCACAGGGGATAGAGCGCCGAGGACAGGAAGAACATCGGAAAGATCACGAAATTCATCACGCCGGCGAAATTCTCCAGCTGCCGGACGGTCGAGGAGATCAGCAGTCCCATCGCGCCGAGCATCAAGCCGCTGATAAGCAGGGCAGGCAGCACCGCAAGATAACCGATCGGCGGCATCGTAATACCGGTCGCCGCCGCAATCGCCAGAAAGACCGCGACCTGCAGGATGGAGACGATCACGCCGGCCAGAAGCTTGGAAAACAGCAGCCACCAGCGCGGCAGCGGCGACGTCAGAAGCAGCCGCATCGAGCCCATCTCCTGGTCATAGACCAGCGACAGCGACGACTGCATGCCGTTGAACAGCTGGATCATGCCGCACAGACCGGGCACGATATAGACCTCATAGGTGATATAGGTCTGATAGGGCGGGATGATCGAAACGCCGAGGGCGGCGCGGAAGCCGGCGGCAAAGACCACGAGCCACACGAGTGGTCGAACCAGAGCCGCCAGAAACCGGCCGCGCTGGCGAATGAACCGCAGGTTTTCGCGGGTGACGATGGCAAACAACGCAATCCACCAGGCTCTCATGCCGGAACCTCCCGGCCCTCGGCCGTCATCGACAGGAAGGCCTTGGCAAGGCCCTCTTCGCCGGCCAGCGCCGCAGCGCTGCCATCACTCAACACCTTGCCACGATGCAACACGACGACCTGATCGCTCGGACGGATCTCATCGACCAGATGGGTCGCCCAGAGCACGGCAAGGCCACTCTCGGCCAAGAGGTGCACGTGATCGGTGATTGCCTGCCGGGAGGCCGCATCCAGCCCCACGGTCGGCTCATCGAGCAAAAGGACTTCAGGGGCGTGGATCAGCGCCCGGGCGATCTCCATGCGTCGACGATGACCGCCATTCAGCGCCCGCACCAGCTCATCGGCCCGCTCGGCCATGCCGAGCTGCGAGAGCGCCGCGTCGATCGCCAGGGCGGCCGGGCGGCCTGACAGGCCATGCAGGCCGGCGAAATAACGCAGATTGCGGCGCACCGACATGTCGAGGTCGAGGGTGGGCTGCTGGAACACCACGCCGATGCGCGCCAGTGCGGCGCGCGGTGTGCGGGCAATGTCGAAACCGGCAACGCCGATCTGGCCCTCTCGCGTCACGATCAACCGGGTCAGCAGCGCAAACAGCGTCGACTTGCCGGCACCGTTCGGCCCCAGCAGCGCGCAGAACCGGCCCGCCGCCACGCTGAAGGTGACATCGTCGAGCGCCCGGCGCTGTCCGTAGGCGTAGCTGACATGGCTGATCTCGAGCCCCGTCATGGCGCACCCTCCCCGCTGATGATACCCAGGTCAGGTGCCGGATCGTCGACAAGCCTCGCCGGCCGGCCGGCGAGGCGAAGGATGCGCCGCGCCAGCCGATCGGCCTCGGTTTGAGAATGGGTGACGAGGATGACGGCCGGCCTTGTGTCGGCGATCAGCGCCTCGGTCAATTCGAGCATCTCTTCGGCGGTACCGGGATCAAGCGACACATAGGGTTCGTCCATGACCAGAAGCTCCGGCCGGCCGGCAAAGGCGCGCGCCAGCGCCAGCCGGCGCTGCTGGCCAAGCGACAGCTGGCCCGGAAACAGTGCTGCCTTGTCGGCAATGCCGATCCGCTCCAGAGCAGACAGTGCCGCATCCTTGCCCAATTGCGGATGGACCAGCGTCAGGTTCTGCAGCACGCTGCGCCATGGCAGGAGGACCGGCTCCTGAAACACCATGGCGATCCTGTCAGGGCGCACGATCTCACCGTCGAAATCGGCATCGATACCGACGATCAGCCGCAGCAGCGTCGACTTGCCGATGCCGGAGGCGCCGAGGATGGCGATGGTTTCGCCGATATCCATCTCGAAACGGATGTCGCGCAGGATTTCCTGGTCACCGAACGCCTTGCGCCTGACATCGACCTTGATCATGCCGTCCTCCAGCGCCGCACCCGGCGTTCGGCCGGCTGCAGGACCAGCGCCTCGACCAGCAGCATGACGCCGATGAAGGACAGCGCATAGACCAGGACCATGGCGACATCGAACAGCTGGAAATAGAAATGGATCTGGAAGCCGATGCCGCTGGAGCGGCCGAGAAACTCGACCACCAGCACGATCTTCCAGATCACCGCGATACCGGAACGGGCAGCCCCGGCAATGAAGGGCGCCAGCTGCGGCAAGACGACATGGCGCAGCCGTGCCATCGGCCGCATGCGATAGACCTGCGCCATCGCATCGAGATTCGGATCGAGCGCCCGCGCCCCTTCGCGCAGAATGGTGGCGACGTTGGGGATCTTGTTGAGCACCACGGCCAGGATCGCCGCGGTCTCGTTGAGGCCGATCCACAGGTAGCACAGCACGATCAACACTAAGGCCGGCAGATTGAGAAACACGACCAGCCACGGATCGAGCCATCGATCGGCAACGGGGAAACGCCCCATCAGGAAGCCCAGCGCCACGCCAATGACCATGGCCGGCACGAAGGCACAGACGACGCGCCACAGCGTCATGCCGAGATGATACGGCAGGGCGCCCGAACTGAGTGCCTTGACGAACGGTGTCCACAGCGCCCAGGGCTGCGGCAGCACGGACGCATCTGCCGTCAGCCGGGCCGCGACGATCCAGAGCGCAAGCAGCAGCCCAAGCGACAGGGTGCGCACCAGCGCCGGATGCTGCAGGGTTTTAGTCAAGATGCAGGAACAGTCCGTCAGGCAGGCTGGTGGCCTTGCCGACGAGTTCCTCTCCGCCGAGTTCCGCCATCAGCCGCAGAAACCGGTCCGCCGCCGCCTCGTCGATCGGCTTACCGCTGGGAATGCCGGCACGATAGCCGTCGCGCAGCGCAATGAACTCGGCATCGTCGCCGGCGTTCATCTTGTCGCGCAGGCCGTTCCACACCGCATCGTCGTTGCGCAGCAGATCCTTGGCGGCACGCGATGCGGCGTACAATCCCTTGGCGATTTCGGGGTGGGCCGCGACATAGTCGCCCTTCAGCACATAGCCGAGCAGCGGCGTGTCTGGGTCAAGCTTGAGGGCAGCGGCGGCATCCGAGACGGAGACCAGCTCATGCATGCCCTTGGCCTTCATCTTGGCGAGGAAGTGCCAGAAATTGATGGCTCCCGCCGTCTCACCGGACAGCGCCGACTTGAAGATCAGCGGCGGGGCGCCGAACACCTGCTCGGTCTCGCCGGCCAGGTCCATGCCGTATTGCTGCTTGGCATAGGCCTGCAGGATCAGCCAGCTCTTGTCGAGCGGCCCGCCGGCAATGCCGATCTTCTTGCCGGCAAGGTCGGGCAGCGCCTTGATGCCGCTGTCGTCCTTGACCACCAGTCCGCCGACCGCGAGCGAATAGGGAATGAAGACATAGTCCTTGCCGGCGGCGCGCTGATAGGCGACCCAGATCCAGTCGGCCACCATGGTGTCGGCCTCGCCGCCCTCGAAGGCGACGCGCGTCGCGCCGTTGTCGGCATAGTCCTGGACAACGAGGTCGAAGCCGTTCTTGCGGTCTAACTCGCTCTGCTTGATGGTCGAGATTTCCCAATTGACCGTGCCCGAGGCCAGCATCGCCGCTCGCAGTTTCGGCAGATCCTGCGCCATGACGGCCGGCGCGGCAGCGATCGCAAACAGGCACAAGGCCAGAAATCGTCTCAGAACACCCATTGCTTTTCCTCCCCGCAACCGCCGCCTAGGCCTTTTCGGCTTGCTGTCCAGCGGACTTTTATATGATTCGTCGTCCGGCGCGGCCCTCGGCCCGCACTTATTCCTTGCGCTTCTCGGCAACCGTCAGGTCGGCGTTCAGATCCATATCGTACTGGCCATCGGCGCAGAACACATCGTCGAGCTCATAGCCCGCGCCACTCGCCTCGATATTGGCGACGTCCACCTCGCATTTCATGGTGGCGAGCATGTCGACAATCGCTTTCTGCTTGTCGGCGGCAACCTCCTGTGCCTGCAGGCCCAATGGCGCGCCCAGCAGGACGGCAAAGATAATGGTGCTGATCAAACGGATTTTCATTGGAATTCTCCCCTTTTCAAAACGGTTCACTGAATGGAAATCGTCATCTTCTGACTATCGCTCGTGGTGTTCGGAATCCGCACCTCATAGCTTCCCGGTTTGATGGCAATGAACGACAGTGTCGCCTTGCCGGCCTCGTCGAATTCGAGGCTGTCGATCGCCATCGGTCGGACCTCGATACCGTTGATGACGATTTCGTTCATCCAGATCGCCCGGAAGAACGGCGCGCCGGTTATAGCCAGTTCCGCCGACCCATCCGCGGTGATGCGCATTTCGTAATAGGCGCCGGACTGCAACTCCACAGCGCCTGTGCCAAGCGGCTTGCCGGAGGCAAGCGTGATCTCGATCGGCGCCCCCCTGTTGCATTTGGCAAGCAGTCCGGCAAAGCCGAGTTCGGTGCATAGCGGCGCGGCCGCGGCAGGGCTTGCGAGAACGAGTACGGCGATGGCCGCAAAGATCGATTTATGCATGCTGAAATTCCTCCCAATATGATTGTCTTGCTTTGTCGTCTCTTCAGTTCGGCGCGACTACGACCCCCCAGGGCTGCTCGCCGACAGGAACCGAGCGGACCACCTTCTCGGCCTTGACGTCGATGATGCTGACATCGTTGGAATTGCCATTGGTGGTGATCAGGAATTCCTCGCCGGGCGTGAACGCCATCTGCCAGACGCGCTGGCCGACCAGCAGGTAATCGAGAACCTCATCGGTCGCCCCGTCGATGACGGCCACCCGGTTGGCCGGGCCGAGCGCCACGAAAATGCGCGATCCGTCCTTGGTGGCCCGGATGCCGACCGGCTGCAACCATTCCGGCAGGACGCCCGGCACAGCGAAGCTGATCTTCTTGGTGATCTTCGGCTCGGCTGCCGTCACGTCGATGACCGACACGGTGCCGCCGATTTCGGCGCTGACATAGAGCTTCCTGCCGTCGGCGGTGAACTCGGCATAACGCGGCCGCTGGTCGACCAGGACATTGTGGACGATCTTGTAGGTCGACGTATCGATGAAATGCGCCATGTTGGTGGTCTCGGACGTGTTGATCAGCGTCTTGGCATCGGGGCTGACCGCCACGCCTTCCGGCTCAACGCCGACCGGCACTTCGGCCAGCACCTGGTGGGTCTTCACGTCAACCACAGTCACCAGGTTGTCATCCTCATTGGCAACATAGAGCGGATTGCCGGAGGGGTTGAGGGCAAAGAGTTCCGGATCCGGACCCGACGGCAGGGTGTGCAGCTCCTTGTAGGTTTCCGGATCGAAGACCCGCACGGTGTCGTCATCCGAGGCGCAGACATAGAGTTCCTTGCCATCCGGGCTGATGGTGATACCGCGCGGCCGGTTGCCGGCGGGGAACGTGGCAATCACCTCCCAGGTCTTGCTGTCGAGCACGGTGACGCTATTGCCGCGCTCGTTGCTCACGAAGACCTTGTTGGCCGCAGCCGGGCCGGCCAGCATCAAAACGGCTGGCAGAAGCAGTATGGTCAGTTTCAACATTCTATCCTCCAAAAGCGTGGCAGGCGGTTTCGGGCGCATCGATGCCCAGGGTGTCGAGCGGCGAATGCTGGTGCAGGTAGCCCTCTTGCGGCGAAACGGACACGGTCACCCGGCCTTCGGTCAAAAGGATCGGCTGGCGGAGTTGGCCGTTCCAGGGACGAAATGTCAGCTTCTGGCCCTTGAACGCGGCCAGTTCGAATTCCGGCGAAAGGACATAGCTGCGCACGGCCGCCGGGTCCGCCTTGCCGGACCGCGTCACCGCCTCGCCGATCACCCGCATGGCAAGCCAGGTCTGGTAATCCTCCTCGCGCATGTTGCGGCCGGTCAGTTTCTCGAAGCGGGTCTGAATCTGGGTAGCCCCCCAGGATTCGTGTGCCGCGTGCCAGGACACCGGACGCAGGCCGGCCGACCCGGCAACCGGGCGCGGATCCCAGGTGTGATAGGGCAGGTAAGGTGCAAAGACGCCGGCCTCGTCGGCGGCGATCATCACGTCGTGTTCCTCGGCACCTTGCGTAAACACCGGGATCTGCCGCTGCACCAAGACATGGCCGGTATCGGTGCGTCGGGCGCCGCCGGTATCGGCGAACTCGCGTTCCTCGACGATGTCAGCGCCGAATTTGGCCGCCGACTTTCGATAGCTGTCGGCCAGCAGTTTATCTTCAGGGTGGGAGCCATGGATCAGCAGGATGCGCGACCATTTCTTCCATATCAGAAACTGGATGAGGCTGTCGGTGAGCATGGAGCGGCTGGGCGAGACATGCAGCACATTGGCCCGGCAATCGGCATCGCGCAGCGCCTCGTCACGGGCGCCGGCATTCAGCAGCAATACGCCAGCCCCGGCCCTATCGGCGAGCGCCTTCAGGACGTCCCCTTCGGCGATCACCGCGATCAGGCCGATGCCTTCCGCCTTCATGGCATCGAGCGCCGCTTCGGCCTGCTCCGGTGCCACGGCCTGCGTCTTCACCGTATAGTCCATACCGGTGAAGGCGCCGGTCGTGCGGTTGTCCTCATTGCCGAGCATGCCGCCGGCAAAACCCAGATCGGCGGGCGGCGCATCGAGCCGCGAAATCGGCGGCCCGACCACGCGATCGACCCGAAGAACGGCCGTCTTGACCTCCGCCGCCCGCAAGGACACGGCAAAGAGCATCGCCGCCGAAAGAACGGCAAGCCCACGGGTTAGGTTAGACATGCCGGACGACCTCCCAATCTTCCTGCTACTCCCTAAAGTGGAGACTAACAGTACAGGTTGTGTCGCGAAACCGATACTTATGGAGCGTAGTTTCGCAAAATGCCTGTGCTAGGCTGGGCCGTATGCAACGCATTCTGGTCGCGCTTATCCTGGTCTTTTTGCCAACGCTTGCCCTGGCAGCGCTGGACAAGCCGCTGATGCCCGGCGCCAGAATAGCCTTTCTCGGCATGCACTTCATCGATACCTCGACGGAAGGCGCCTATAATGGCGTGCGCGCCGACGAGACAGCACGGCTGAAGCTGCTGGAGAGTGCTACGCGCGACCGCTTCACCGAGAAGGGGTTCGTCATTGTCTCCAACGATCCCGTCGCAGCCGAACTCGCCAGCACCAGCAATCCGGCCGACTGCTACGGCTGCGACGTGCGCATGGCCGCCCGGCTCGGCGCCGATTATGTGCTGGTTGGCGAGGTCCAGAAGGTCTCCAACCTGATCCTGTCGATGAACCTCGTGCTGCGCGACGCCCGCTCCGGCGAGATGCTGCGCGGCATCTCCGTCGATATCCGCTCGAACACCGACGACAGCTGGCTGCGCGGCATTCGCTACATCCTGAAAAACCACTTCTTCAAAACGTGAGGCCCATCATGCGGTATTTTGGTCGTTTCCTGCTGGCAATCCTGCTTCTGCTGCCAAGCTTTGCCATGGCCCATGGCCCGACACGGCAGAAGCTGGTGCTTTCGGTCGATGTCGCCGCGGCGCCGGACGCCGTCTGGGCGGTGATCGGCAATTTCCAGGACATGAGCTGGCACCCCTCCGTGTTCTCGACCACCGGCAAGGGCGACAACGCAGTCGATGCAACCCGCGTGCTGACGCTCGGTGCGGCCGGCGGGCCGACCATTTCCGAAGTGCTCTACAAATACGACGCGGCCAAGATGACCTATTCCTACCGCATCACCGAGGTCGACGTGAACGTGTTGCCGGTGACCAACTATTCCGGCCACCTGACGGTCACGCCCACAGCTTCCGGCGGCTCGCATATCGAATGGAAGGGCGCCTTCTACCGCGGTTATCCCAACAATGATCCGCCCGCCAACATGAACGACGAGGCAGCCATGGCCGCCGTCAGCGGTGTGTACAAGGCCGGCCTCGATGCGCTTGAAAAGAAATTCGGCAAATAGCCGCGGCATTGTCGCGGTCGCCCTGCTCGGCCTGATGCTGCCGGGCGTTGCTGGCGCCGACTATGCCTATGTCACCAACCAGTCCTCGAGTGACCTGAGCGTCATCGATCTTGAGCGGATGGTCGAGGTGGACCGCATCCCGGTGCCGGGTGCGCCGGCCGGCATCGCGGTCGCGCCAAAGCTTGGCGCCGTCTTCACCGTCAGCACGGACAGCAAGGTGCTGCGCCGCTACGCCATGCCCGTCGGCAAACCGCAGGTCGAGCGCACGCTCGACGGCGGGCCGATCGGCGTCGCCGTGGACGAGCTCCGTGGCCGGGTCTTCGTGTCCGACTGGTACAATGCGCGGGTCTGGGTCGTTGCCGCCGATGACCTCAGCACTTCACAGGTGCTGTCGACCGGCAGTGCACCGGCCGGGCTGGCGCTTTCGCCCGACGGCCGATGGCTGGCGACCGCCGACCGGGATGCCAACCAGGTCTCGATTTTCGATGCGCAGACGCTGGAGCTCCGACACCGGGTCACCGTGGGCCAGCGTCCCTTCGGCATCACGTTTTCACCGGACGGACGGTTGTTTTCCGCGGATGTCGGCAGCAATACGGTGACGGCGGTCGATCCGGTCAGCGGACAGGTCCTCGGCCATGCGGCAACACGCGAGCGGCCCTATGCCGTGGCATTTGCCGGCGGCCGGGGCTTCGTCACCAACCAGTATGACGACAGCGTCAGCGTCTTCGACGCGCAAAGCCTCGCTGCCATCGCCACCATCGAGACCGGCGAATATCCGGAGGGCATAGACACAACGGCAGACGGCCGGCAGATCGTCGTGGCGAACTGGTTTTCCAACAGCCTCACGGTGATCGATCCGCTCAGCCTGGAGGTTGTCGGAGAGATCGCGACTGGCGATGGGCCGCGCGCGTTCGGACGCTTTCTGTCGGCAGCGCCGATGCCGTCTTCGAGTTCTGCCGAGCAAACCGGAGCGGTGGCCCCGCGGCCATAATCAACTCATTGTCCGCCCGGTTCCGGGTACAGGCGTTCCGTCGAGTAGCCGGCCGCCGTCCAGCCGTCTGTTCCTTCCGGATACCAGAAGACATGGGTATAGCCGTATTCCACGGCGCGCTTGGCGGCATTCCACGACATCCAGCAACCGTCCAGACAGAAGAACAGCACCGGCCGATCCTTGTCGCCCCGCGATGCCTTTTCCAGCCCGGCGCGGAAATAGCCTGCCATGACATCGGCCAGCTTGCCATAGCCGACATTGGGCAGCCACAAGGCACCGGGCACGGAGATCCGCGGCTTCTCGTTCCAGACGGTGCCCGCCGGCAGGTTGTCCGGTTTTGGCGGGCGCGGCAGGACGTCGATGAAGGCGACCTGGCCGGTCTTCCACAAGGCGTAAGCGGTTTCGGTCGAGACCACAGTCGCCCCCTTCAGGGTGGCCGGCACTTCCGAGCGGTATTCGCCATCGCGGTAGCCGGCCGGCTCTTCGATCGCCCCGACGGATGAGGCAACAAGCAGGATGAGGGCTGCCAATCGTAAGCGGATCATTTCATCGCCTCCAGCGGGCCCGTGCCCATGTCGTTCAGAAGCGGTACGCCGGCCTCAGTGAGAATCGCATTGATTTCCGACTGGTTGCGGCGGATCAGCGAATTCAGCTTGCGCTCCCAGACCTTCTCGCCCTGCCGCACACCCATGGTGATCCGGTAGAACAGTTTCGGCGGCGTCGCTTCCTTCAGAAGCGGCGTCACTTTCAGATTGGGATGGCTCGCCTTGACGATCGGTGCGCCGATGGGCCCCCACAGGACGGCCGCGTCGATCGCGCCCGATTCCAGGTCGGCCAGCATGTCATCGGCCGGATCCTCGTAGCGCCGGTCGACCATCAGATGGTAACCCTTGGCTTTCGCCATCAGCCCGTTTCTGGCCATCTGCGTCGCCGGCGGCACGCCCGCCACGACACCGATCCGCTTGTCCTTGAGCAGAGGGTCGGTCAATGTCGTAACGCCGGCCAGCGGGCCGCTCGACGGGACGATCAGCACGAAGGCCGAGGTGTAATAGTGGTTGGTGTTCAGCACCAGTTCGTCGCCCTGGGCATAGCCGATCACCACATCACAGGCATTGGCCTGCAAGGTCTTGCGGATGAAGCCGGTCGCCATCGGAAACCAGGTATATTCCAGCGGCAGGCCGAGCTTGGAGGCCATCAGTTCGGCGATCTTGTTCTCGAAGCCAGCACCAGAGCGATCCGACATCGGCATATTGGCCGGATCGGCGCAAACCCGGAATGCCGTCTTCGATACCAGGTCCGACGTCTGGGCCAGCGCCGGCGCCGCGCCGGAAAACCCCAGCAGCAGGGCGCCGATGACCGCAACCCGGCTAGCGGCCGAGGCAGGCGTTTTCAGCTTCCTTAATCGCATCGGATTTCGGTTCCTTCTTGCCCGGGCGTCCCCGCGGCAGCGCGTCGGCTCCGCGCGCCTTCAGATAGGTATAGATATCATCGAGATAGCACATCACGTTGACGTTCTGCCCGAAAGCCGGCATCACCGAATTCTCGGAGGCGTTCACTTTCTTGCGCCCGTTCGTGACGACATCGACGAAAGCGTAATAGTCCATGGCGATCGCGGATTTCTTCAAGGCCGGCGCATAACTCGACCCCTCGCCTTCCGGGCCATGACAGACATGGCATTCCGAGTGATAGCGGCGAAAGCCCGAATAGGTCATCCAGTCGATCGTGCCATCCTTGGCGATATTGAAGGTCGGAACGTCGTCGGCCGTATAGTAGCGTCCGTTTTCGTTACGCACCGCGGTGATATTGTCAGCCGCCGCCGGAGCGGCGTCCTGAGCACTGGCCGCGCCTGCAGCAAGCGTCAACGCGGCAAGGATCATCGGCAGGGCAGGTCGTGTTCTAGTCATCTTGCGTCCTTTTGGGCCTTGAGAACGAACCGGCGCGGGCTTTTGCCACCCGCGCCAATTCCCTTGGCGATTGCCGCTTACTTCGGCAGCGAGAACACGGTGAGCGTGCCGCCGAGTGCGGTATAGTCGCTGAGGGCCGCATAGCCGCCAACAGCACCCAGACCGTCATTCGGGTTGGTGAGGCCCGCTGCCAGACCGATACCAGCCCAGCCGCCGACGCCCGAGAGCACGGCCACATACTGCTTGTCGGCATGGGTGTAGGTCATCACGTTGCCAATCACACCCGACGGCGTCTTGAAGCGATAGAGTTCCTTGCCTGTCGTTGCGTCGACCGCCTTCAGGTAGCCTTCCAGCGTTCCGTAGAAGACGATGTCGCCGGCTGTTGCCAGAGCGCCCGACCAGACGGAGAACTGTTCCGGCAGAGACCACTTGATTTTGCCTTCCTTGCCGTCCCAGGCAATGAAGTTGCCCATGCCGCCATGGCTGCCTTCCGGCGGATACATCGACAGCGTCGCCCCGACATAGGGCTGGCCGGCCGTGTAGCTGACGCGGAACGGTTCGTAGTCCATGCAGACATGGTTGGTCGGCACATAGAACAGCTCGGTCTTCGGCGAATAGGCTGCCGGCTGCTGGTCCTTGGTGCCGAGTGCTGCCGGGCAGATGCCTGTCGAGTTGGTGTCCTCGCCATTCTTCTCGGTCGAATACTGCGCGACGACCTGGGGCCGACCATATTGGTCGGACTTCGGATCCATCACCACTTCGGTCGCCCAGTTGACGGTGGGGTCGTATTTCTCGGCCACCATCAGTTCGCCGGTGACGCGGTCCAGCGTATAGCCGAAACCGTTGCGGTCGAAATGGGTCAGCAGCTTGCGATCCTTGCCGTCGATCTTCTGCTGGGTCAGGATCATTTCGTTGATGCCGTCATAGTCCCATTCGTCATGGGGCGTCATCTGGTAGACCCATTTTGCCTTGCCAGTGTCGACATCGCGAGCCCATATGGTCATCGACCAACGGTTGTCACCTGGACGCTGGGTCGGGTTCCAGGTCGACGGGTTGCCCGATCCGTAATACATCAGGTTTTCTTCGGGATCATAGGAATACCAGCCCCAGGTCGTGCCGCCGCCGATCTTCCACTGATCGCCTTCCCAGGTCGTCAGACCGGAATCGGGACCGACCGGCTTGCCCAGATGGGTGGTCTTTTCCGGGTCCATCAGCGTGTCGCTGTCCGGCCCCATGGAATAACCGCGCCACAGGAGCTTGCCATCGGCCATCGAATAGGCCGTGACGGAACCGCGAACGCCGAATTCACCGCCGGAGATACCGACGATGACCTTGTCCTTCACCGGCAGAACGGTGGCGGTATTGGTTTCGCCCTTCGACGGATCGCCGTTCTTGACGCTCCAGATCACCTTGCCGGTCTTGGCGTCCAGCGCCACGACCGTGGTGTCGGCCTGGTGCAGGAAGATCTTGTTATCGGCATAGGCCACGCCGCGGTTGACGGTGTCGCAGCACATGACCGGAATGACTTCCGAATCCTGCTTCGGTTCATAACGCCAGACGATCTTGCCTTCCTTGCTGAGATCGAGCGCATAGACCGTGTTCGGGAACGGCGTATGGACATACATCATGTCGCCAATTACCAGCGGTGAACCTTCGTGACCGCGCAGAACGCCAGTCGAGAAGCTCCATGCCACCTGCAGTTTGCCGACATTGTCCTTGTTGATCTGATCCAGCTTGGAATAGCGCTGGTTGGCATAGTCGCCGGTCTGGATGGCCCATTGGTTGGGGTCATCGATATGCTTTTGCAATTCCGGATTGGCGAGGGCGACCTGCGCGCCGCCTATCGACAAGAAGGCAAGCATTGTAAGAAGTCGTTTCATTTCATCCTCCCGTTGAGTGGTACCGATAAGGGCCTTCACCCTCCTCGCCCCGGGAAAACCTTGCGGTCTCCTCTTCCCCGGTATCGGCTTGCGAAATCATTATCCCCCATGGCCTCGGCAAACATCGTCTCGCTGCCGCGGCCGCCTTCCTCCTGCTGGTGTCTGCGCTCCTCCTCCTTGGCTTTTTAAGGAAACGTCGCCAGGTAAGCGATCAGATCGGCGCGCTCCTGATCCTTGCGCAATCCCGCAAAGGTCATCTTGGTGCCCGGCACGAACTCTTTCGGGCTGGTCAGAAAAGCGCCGATCTTGTCCGGCGTCCAGACCAGCCCCGCCTCGGCCTGCTTGCTCATGGCCGCGGAATAGGCAAATCCCTCGGTCTTGCCGGCCGGCCGGCCAACGACCCCTGTCAGAACCGGGCCTACCTTGGCCTTGGCTTCCGGACCGATCGCGTGGCAGGCCTGACATTTGCGAAAGACCTTTTCGCCCGCCGCTGCGTCGCCCGCGGCAGGATCCATGGCATGGGCCGGGGCAAAGCCGCCGGAAATCGCGCCACCGAAAAGAATTGCAGCCGTCAGTAAGGTACCAAGTCTCAAAGCCATGCGTTCCTCTCCCTCAGGCGGCGTTCAGCCGCTCTGCATGCCAGCGCACGTGGTCTTCGCCGAAGCTTGCCACGAAATAATAGCTATGGTCGTATCCGGCCTGCATGCGCAGCACGCCGGCCTGTCGCCGTTCGGCCAGGAGCCTGGCCATCGCCTCGGGCTGCAACTGTCCCAGGAACTGGTCCGTCACGCCCTGGTCGATCAGGATATCGCCCGGCCAGCCGAGTTCGCTCAGCAGCAGGCAGGCATCGTAGTTGCCCCAATGCGCCTCGTCGTCGCCGAGATAGGCCGAAAACTGCTTGCGGCCCCAGTCCGATCGGGTCGGATTGACGATCGGCGCGAAGGCCGACACCGAGCGGAACAGCTGCGGATTGCGAAAGGCGATCGTCAGCGCGCCATGGCCGCCCATCGAATGGCCGGTGATCCCGTTGACCCCGTTGACCGGCAACTGCTTCTGCAACAGGGCCGGCAGTTCCGTGACGATGTAATCGTACATCCGGTAATGCCGCGACCAGGGCTTCTGCGTCGCATTGACATAGAAGCCCGCGCCCTGGCCCAGATCATAGGCCTGATCGTCGGCAACACCTTCGCCGCGCGGTGAGGTGTCGGGGAAAACCACCGCCAGCCCCTGCTCCGCTGCGTGCCGCTGCAGGCCCGCCTTGGTCATTGCATTTTCATGGGTGCAGGTCAGCCCCGAGAGATACCACAGCAGCGGCACCGGACGGGTCCGCGCCTGCGGCGGCAAAAAGAGGCCGAATGTCATCTCGACACCGCAAACCTCCGACGCATGCCGGTAAACCGACTGCGTCCCGCCGAAACATTGGTTTTGCGATACAAGTTCCATTGTCATGCTCAATAGATCACGACGCCGCGGATGCTTTCGCCCTTGTGCATCATGTCGAAGCCCTTGTTGATGTCGTCGAGCGGCATGGTGTGGGTGATCATCGGGTCGATGAGGATCTTGCCCTGCATG
>NZ_JAAXMM010000015.1 GCF_012276985.1 Agrobacterium sp. a22-2
GTCCGATTGCGGTTACGGCCTGTGCGGCAACAAGGCCCGCCCTTCTGCCATCTGCGGACGGGCAGCGATCCGTACGCTGTCTGCTGGCGCCGGGAATGCCTGATGTGCCGGAATACCCATCGGAGGAAGCCGCATGAGCGCACCACCGCTTCTCGAGGTCGAGAGCCTCAACAAGAGCTATCCAGTCGGTCGGCGCGGGCTTTTCGGCAAGCACACCATGCAGGTGCTGCACGATGTCAATCTGAGCGTCGCGCCTGGCGAAGTGCTGGGTCTGGTCGGCGAAAGCGGTTCCGGCAAGAGCACGATCGGCAGGGCGATCCTGCGTCTGATCCGCTCCAAAAGCCAGACGATGCGCTTCGACGGCATCGACCTCAACACGATCTCACGCCCGCAACTGCGCGACCTGCGCAGGCGCATGCAGATCATCTTCCAGGATCCCTATGCCAGCCTCGATCCGCGCAAGACCATTCGCGCCGTGCTATCCGAAGCGCTCGACGCCCACGGTCTGCACAAGGGAGCCGCACGCGCGGGCCGTCTCACAGAACTGATGGGGCTGGTCGGTCTCGACCCGAGCTTTCTCGACCGTCGCCCGCACGAATTCTCCGGCGGACAGCGCCAGCGCATCGGCATCGCCCGCGCGCTGGCGGTGGAGCCCCGCTTCATCGTCTGCGACGAAGCGGTCTCGGCGCTCGACGTCTCGATCCAGGCGCAGGTGCTCAATCTGCTGGCCGACCTGCGCCAGAAGACCGGCATTTCCCTGCTGTTCATCAGCCATGACCTGTCCGTCGTGCGCTTCATCTCCGATCGGGTCATGGTGCTCTATCTCGGTCGGGTGATGGAAGTCGGTCCGGCCGACGCGGTGCATTTCGCGCCGAAACACCCCTATACCGCGGCGCTGATCTCGGCCGAACCAGGCCTGCATCACGAAAGCCGCCGCATCCGCCTGAGCGGCGAGATCCCCTCGCCGCTTCATCCACCCTCCGGCTGCGTGTTCCGCAGCCGCTGTCCCTATGCCCAGTCCGCCTGTGCCGACACGGTGCCGCCGCTCAAGACGGTCGGCGATCGGCATCAGTCGGCCTGCATCCGAGACGATATTCTTCTCTAAAGGAAAATGACATGCTGACACCCAAGATCAAGATCGCCGAACTGACCAGCGAGGAGGCGCGGCAATATCTCAACGATGACGCCGTCGTCCTGCTGCCCATGGGCTCGCTGGAAGACCAGGGCACCCATGCGCCGATGGGCGATTACCTGGCCGCCGAAGCCGTAGCACTCGACATTGCCCGCGCCGCCCGCGCCGAAGGGGTGCCGACCTTCATCGCGCCGGTCATCCCTTTCGGTGGTGCCGACTATTTCGGCTCGTCGCATGGCGGCATATCCCTCACGCAATCGACGCTGTTTGCCGTGCTCGACGACATGTTCGCCTGCCTTGCGCGCCATAAGCTTACCAAGGTCATGGTGATCAACGGACACGGCGGCAATGTCACCGCGATCAACGACGTTTCGCTGAAATGGCGCCAGACCAATGGCATGTTCGTCGCCTCCATGTATCTGTGGCAGGTCAGCTACGAATTGCTGAAGGATATCCTGGGGCCTGAGGCAGCGGCAAAGTCGTCCGGCCATGGCGGCGATCCCCTGACCTCCGTCGGCCTGCACTATTATCCCGATATCCTGCGCATGGACCTGGCCAAGTCGCCGCCGAAGGGCCAGACAGCCATGGGTGTCGAGGTTGCGGGTTTTGCGGCCCTCAAATATGCCGGCGCCCGTCTGCAGGCGCCGATCGAGGCGATCGAAACGGCACCGCACGGCGTGTGGGGCGGCGATCCGGTCTATTGCTCGGCCGAGACCGGCAGTGCGCTGACGGCGCGTCTGGTCGAAATCGGTGCGGGCTTCATCCGCGATCACGTGTCCAAGCGTTTCGCAGCCTGAAATCTGGTTGCAACGGGGCGGCGCGCAGACAGGGCCGCCCCTGAAATCGAGGAGGAAGCCGGCCGGATCAGGTTGGTCGGAAGCTCACATAGCGTGGATGCGCTTCCGCCCATTCCTCGGCGGCCTGACGGGCCAGCTTGAAAATCGCCTCCGTCTGGGCCCGGCGCGCCTTGTTCTGGTGTACGCAGCGGATGTCGAGCGGCGCCAATTGCACCGTGGTCGGGATTTCGACCAGCATTCCGGTGGAAATCTCCTGTTCCAGCGCGGCAAGCGGCACAGCCGAAGCCCCGTATCCCGCTTTGACGAGGTCACAGATCGTGCTGAGCGAATTGCCGGTATGGCGGGAGTTCGGACGCCGCTTGGTTTCTTCGATCAATTCGGCGACCGGGGCAAACAGCGGCGATGTATGGGGATAGAGCACCAGCGGCAGTTCGCGGATTTCGTCCGGCGTCAGCGGTCGGGTGATCTCGCCGACGACATCGGGTCGCGCCACCCAGCCGACGTGATAGAGCACGGAAAAACTGTCGGCAATCTGCGGTAGGCCGGCCTCGCCCGTGACGAACGCCATGTCCAGCGCGCCGGATTTCACCAGCGGACGCAGGTCGACATTGGCGCCGGAATAAAAGTCGACCAGCGGCGCATCCGGCAGGTTGGCGATCTTGTGCCGCAAGGTGATGGCCCAGGTGACCGTCACCATCGAGACGATGCCGATCGTATAACGCCTTTTTTGCTTGAGCTTCAGGCGACTGGTCAGCGTTTCGCTAAGGTTGAGAAAGGTCTCGGCATATTCCGCGACTTCATGACCCTGTTCGGTCAAGGTGAAGTCGGACTGGGATCGGTCCACAAGCGGTATGCCGAAGCTCTCCTCAAGACCAGAGATTCGTGCGGAAACAGCGGGTTGTGTCAGGCCTATATGATCGGCCACGCGCTGATAGCTTTTAAGACGGGTCAGCCAGTAAAAGGCTTCCAATTGTTTGAAGTTCATGGAGCGAGCCTAATGCAACGCGGCGATAAATCCACATAAAAATTCTCTATGGAAGACACCAGAATTTTTGTTTTGACCTTGAGGCGCAGTTGCGGTGAATGGAGAAAACGCCATGCTTGAGCCAATCGAGGATTTCCCATGACCATCGCTGTCTCCCTGCCAGCCGAAGACAAGACGGAATGGTGGTGCCAGATGCTGCGGGATCTCATGCCGGACTGGGAGATCCAGCCGCTTGACAAGGTCCAGGACCCTGACGCCGTGACCTATACCGTGGTCTGGCGTCCGGTCACCGGCGCCATGAAGCCCTTCAGCAACCTCAAGGCCATCGTTTCCCTGGGCGCCGGCATCGACCATGTGCTGGCCGACAAGCTCCTGCCGCAGGATGTCCCGATCATCCGCACCGTGGGCACCGATCTGACCCAACGGATGAAGGAATATGTGGCGCTGCATGTGCTGCGCCATCACCGTGAAATGCCGGCCATCGAGGCCAATCAGGGCCGCAAACGCTGGGAACAGATCATCGTTCCTCCGGCAACCCAGCGGCGTGTGGGCGTCATGGGTCTCGGCAATCTGGGCTCTGCCGCTGCCGAACTGCTGTCGCAGATCGGCTTCCAGGTCGTCGGATGGTCGCGCTCGCCCAAGGAGTTGAAAGGCGTCCAGTGCTATTCCGGCGCGGACGGTTTCCAGAGCTTCCTGGAAGGCACCGAAATCCTCGTCTGCCTGCTGCCGCTGACCGACGGCACCCGTGGCATTCTCAATGCCGATACCTTCAACCAGCTGAAACGCGGCGCCAGCATCATCAATGCCGCCCGGGGTCCCCACATGGTGGACAGCGACCTGATCGAAGCCCTGAACTCCGGCCAGATCGGCGCCGCAACCCTCGACGTCTTCCATGTCGAGCCGTTGCCGGACACCCATCCTTTCTGGTCCAATCCCAAAATCACGGTCACGCCGCATATCGCCTCGATGATCGACGCGCCGACCGGCAGCAAGATCGTCGCGAAAAACATTCGCATCTTCGAAGAAACCGGCACGGTCCCGGATCTGGCCGACGCCAAACGCGGCTACTGAGCCCCGTCCTAAGCTCTTATCCCGCCCCGATTGCAGCTCTCCGGCGCTTGCCCGCCCGGAGGGCTTTTTCGTGCATTTTTCGCACCGCCCGAATTGGCAGGCCACAGGTTTAACCCAAATTTCTTTGATGGCGGCAGTCAGAAAATTCGATTGGACTTTGATGCCCTGAAATCGTTGCATCGCAGGGTAACGGGCGTTGCGGACCCCACGCCACCGCCCCCACGCAGATCCGATCGAGCACCGCGGACAAAGCCCTGCCCCTGATATCGCTGTACCGCAGCCCTTTCGCAGCGGTCAGAATAATTTGGACTTTTCAACCGTTCTGACTTGGCCCCAACAGGAGAATTTGCAGATGAATAAATGTCTTCTTCCCGCCATTCTGGCGACAGCACTCCTTGCCGGCCACGTCCAGGCACAATCCGCCGAGGTGAAGGGCGACATTACCCTCACCGCCTATTCCGGCATCTTCCAGGACAAATATGTGGAGGCGGTGATCAAGCCGTTCGAGGCAAAGTTCCCTGGCGTGAAGGTGAATTTTTTTCCCGTCGGTGCGTCTTCGGCCATGCTGGGCAATCTGCGCTCCCAGGCGGGCGATCCCCAGACCGACGTGGTGATCTTCGACGTTTCCACCTCGCTGATCGGCGACAAGGAAGGCCTGCTCGCACCCTTGAGCGCCGCCGACGTGCCGAACCTTGCCGATTTGGTGCCGCAGGCCATCGTCAAGGAGGGCTATGGTCCGGCCGTGACCTTCGACAACCTCGTCGTACTCTACAACACAGAGGCTTTCCCGACACCGCCGACCTCGCTGTCTGTGCTCTGGGACAAGGCCTATGCCGGCAAGATGGCGATCACCTCCATGCCTTCGATTCTCGGCTCGGGGCTGATGGTGATGACTTCGGCGATGCTCGGCGAGGACTACACCAAGTCCGTGACGGCATCCGCCGCAAAGCTGGCGGAAATGGCGCCGAACGTCCAGACCTTCGACCCCAAGCCGGACGCCTATACGCTGGTCATCAACGGCACGGATGTGCTGGCCACCGGCTGGAATGCACGCGGTCAGTATTATGCCGACCAATCCGGCGGCAAGCTCGGCGTCATGCTCCCCAAAGAGGGCAGTATTCTCCAGATCAACACCATCAATCTGGTCGAAGGCGCCAAGAACCCCGAGACCGCCAAGGCGTTCATCAACTACGCGCTATCGCCTGAGGCCCAGGCCGCCTTTACCGAGGCGATGTTCTACGCGCCTGTCAACGCCAAGGCGAAGGTCAGCGATGTGGCGACGGCCCGCACGGTCGCCGGGCAGCTCGACAAGATGCTGCCGCTCGACTGGGGCTGGGCTGCGACCAAATCCGACGCCTGGAACCAGATCTGGAAGCGTCAGATCATCTCGGCCGGCAACTGAACGGCCAGGATGATCCGATGAACCTGCCAGCATCTCCCGCTCATATCCGCATCGACAGCCTGACATTCGACTACGGAGGCGCCCGCCCGGCAGTGGATGCCCTGTCCTTCGATATAGCCAAGGGCGAATTCATCGGGCTCCTCGGTCCCTCCGGCTGCGGCAAGTCCACCACGCTGCGGATGTTTGCCGGCCTTCTTGCGCCAACCGCAGGCAAGATCCTCATCGACGGGCAGGACATCGTGTCCCGCCCCTCTTGGAAGCGAAATCTCGGCCTGGTGTTCCAGTCCTATGCGCTCTTCCCGCATATGTCGGTCGCCCAGAACATCGCCTTCGGCCTGCATCTGCGCAAGGTCGGCAAGGAAGAGCTTGCCTCCCGTGTCGCGAGCGCCTTGCGGGCGGTCCGGCTTGAGGGCTTTGCCGCACGGCGGCCCTCCGAACTGTCGGGCGGGCAGCAGCAACGCGTGGCGATTGCCCGCGCCATCGTCATCGAACCGGAAATCCTGCTGCTCGACGAGCCGCTGTCCAATCTCGATGCGCGCCTGCGCGACGAGATGCGCTTTGAGATCCGCGACATCCAGAGCCGCACCGGCATCACCACCCTGTTCGTCACCCATGACCAGCAGGAGGCGCTGACCATGTGCGATCGCATCGCGGTGATGAATGCCGGAAGGCTGGAGCAGATCGGCACGCCGGCCGAGGTCTATGACCGGGCAGCGACCCCCTTCGTCGCCAATTTCATCGGTCGCGCCAACATGCTGCCGGCCGTCCTTGCCAAGGCTGCTGGCGTTCCTCAGTTGGTCCACCAGGGCATGACCTTGCCGGCTCCCGGCCCGACGGATCTGCCGCCAGGCGCGTCCGAGGGATCCGAACTGTCGGTCATGGTGCGGCCCCATGCCATCCGTCTGAAGGCTGGCGGCGGCGGCTTGACCGGACGGGTGACCCGTCGCGTTTATGTCGGCAACATCATCGAAGTGGAGGTTGAGCTGCCGGGCGGCCAAAACCTGGTGGCGGAATTGCGGCCCAACAGCGAGGAGGCGGCACTCGCCCAACTGGGCAGCGAAACCCGGCTCGACTGGCAGAGTTCCGACATGCGGATCTTTGCCGCATGAGCCGATTCGCGATCCCCGGCACCTCAACGCCTTTCACCCCCTGGCTACTTCTGGCACCCGCGCTGGCTGTTCTGACGGTCTCCTTCATTGCGCCGATCGCCTGGCTGTTCCGCATGTCGCTGAACATCTCCGATTTCGGCGCGATCACCGAAGCGATCAGCCTCAGGACCTATGCGACGATCCTGCAGGACAGCTATTACCTCGATCTTCTCGGCCGCACCCTGCGGCTGTCCCTCACCTGCTCCGTCATCGCCCTGCTGCTGGCCTATCCGATGGCGCTGTCCCTGTCGCGGATGACATCGCGCTGGCGCACGCCGCTCACCGTGCTGGCCGCCTCGCCGCTGCTCATTTCCGCCGTCGTGCGGTCGTTCGGCTGGATGATCACGCTCGGCGACGACGGATTGCTCAACTATCTGCTTCGCGCCGCCGGCCTGGTGGTCGAACCGCTGCACCTGGTCAACAATTACACCGGCGTGGTCATCGGCCTGTCCGAGAGCATCATGCCCTATATCTTCCTGACGATTGCCGCAGGCTTGGGCAAGCTCGACCGGCGGCTCGACGATGCCGCCATGTCGCTCGGCGCGCCGCCGCATATGGTCTTCCTGAAGATCACCCTGCCGCTCAGCCTGCCGGCCATCATGGCCGGGCTGACCATCGGCTTCGTGCTCTCGGTTTCGTCCTTCATCACCCCCTCATTGCTGGGCGGCGGTCGTGTCTTCCTGCTGGCGACCGAAGTCTACGATCTGGCCCTCATGTCGCTGGACTGGCCGACCGCGGCGGCACTGGCCTTTCTGATGCTTGCCTTCTTCGTCATTGCCATGGCGCTGTCGAGCATCCTGCTGCGGATCCTGATGCGGAGGATACGATGATCCTGACCAAGACCCTTTCCGTTCTGGCGCGTCTCTACGTGGCGATGATCTTCGGCATCGTCTTCATGCCGATGGCAATCATTCTCGTCATATCCTTCAGTGCCGACAGCTATCTGTCATTCCCGCCATCCGGCTGGAGCCTGAAATGGTATGGCACGGTGCTCAGCAACACCGCCTTCATGCAGGGCATGCGCAACAGCCTCGTGATCGCGGTGATCGTCGCGGCCTTGAGCCTTGCCTGCGGCCTGCCGGCCGCCTACGCCCTGGTGCGGCTGGAGTTTCCCGGCCGCAACCTGATCCGCAACCTGATCCTGGCGCCGCTGATCCTGCCGGCCATGATGCTCGGGCTCGGCATCTTGATGGTCTTCACCCCGGCCGGGCTGGTTGCCACCTATCCGGGCCTGGTGCTGGCCCATCTGATCATGACGCTGCCCTTCAGTGTCCGCATCCTGCAGACAGCACTCGGCAATCTCGGCACGGATGTCGAGGAAGCGGCCATGACGCTCGGTGCGCCGCCCTTGAAGGCGTTCACCGCCGTTACCCTGCCGCGGCTGCTGCCCGGCATTTTCGCCTCCTCGGCCATCGCCTTCATCCTGTCCTTCGACGAGATCGTCTTGTCGCTCTTCATCGTCGGCCCCAGGCTGCAGA
The DNA here is from genome assembly GCF_012276985.1 of Agrobacterium sp. a22-2. Lineage (GTDB taxonomy): Bacteria > Pseudomonadota > Alphaproteobacteria > Rhizobiales > Rhizobiaceae > Allorhizobium. Next base: position 8,014 of record NZ_JAAXMM010000015.1, read on the forward strand.
CCCTGCCGGTTGAAATCTACCGCTATGTCGACGAGCGGACCGACCCAATGGTCGCCGTTCTGGCCGTGCTGATGATCACCATCTCGCTCTCCGTCATCCTGATCGTCGAACGCAGTATCGGCTTCTCCAAGGCCTTTGGCCGCTAATCTCCTTGCCATCCCAGACAGGACACCCCCATGACCTATAAAATCAATGCCATGCCCGAACAGATCGCCGCGGCCGATCTTGCCCTTCTTGCCCAGGTCGAGACGGCCACGCTCGGCCACTGGCGGCATTTCGGCTTTCTCAGCCGGCAGATCCAGCCGCTCATCCCGCGGCGTCGCGTCGTCGGCACGGCGGTGACGATCGCCATCCCCGGTCCCGATTCCACCCTGCTGCACCACCTGCTGAGCCTGCTGCGTCCGGGCGACTTCGTCATTGTCGATCGTCTGCACGACGACCGCTATGCCTGCTGGGGTGGCGGCGTGACGGTCGGGGCAAAGGCCGCCGGCGCGGTGGGTGCCGTGGTCGATGGCCCCTGCACCGATCTCGAGGAGATCGAACAGTCCGATTTCCCGATGTGGTGCCGCGGCATTTCGCCGATCACCACCAGGCTCTACGATCTCGGCGGCGCCATCAACATCCCCGTTTCCGTCGGCAATACCGTCGTGATGCCGGGCGACGCGGTGCTGGCCGATGAAAGCGGTGTCATCGTTCTGTCCCCGGGCGAAGTCGCCACGGAAGCGCAGAAAGCCATCGACACGCAACTGCGCGGCAAGGCCCGCGAGGCGAGCGTTCGCGAAACCGGTGTGAAGCTTGGTGACATCTCAGGCGCAACGGAGAAGGTTATGGCGAAATTGCTCTGAGCCATGATAGATAGCCCGGGAACACGACGCCGTGCCCCCGCTTTGCTTCACACGTCCCATGCGAGACCTGCCGTGACCTCTGCCCCTCTGCCCTTCGCTTGCGAAAAACACCCGGCCTCTGGGTCCGGCGGTATCGTGGTGAGCAACCATCCCCTCGGATCTGCGGCTGGCGCCGAGATCCTGCTGTCAGGCGGCAACGCGGTCGATGCGGCCGTGGCAACGCTGCTGGCGCTGACCGTGGTCGAGCCGATGATGGTGGGCATTGCCGGCGGCGGGCTGTCGCATCTGCGGCTGAGTGACGGCCGGCACGTAGTCATCGATGCCCTGTCCACCGCGGCAGCATCGATGCATGCCGAAATCTACGAGCCGGTTTCCAACGAGCCGCCCGACTACATGGAAGCCAAGGGACGCCGCAACATCATCGGCGCCTCGTCTGTCGCCGTGCCCGGCAATCTCGCCGGCTGGTGCGAGATGCAGGCAAACTACGGCAAACTACCGTTCGCCGACGTGGTGGAGCCGGCGATCCGGCTGGCGGCCCGCGGTTTCGCGGTGACCCATTATCTCTCCGGCGCCATTGCCGAGGCCGCCGGTGAACTCAGCCAAGATGCCGAGATCGCCCGCATTCTCCTGCCGGGCGGACGGGCCCCGGCTCCGGGCCAGCGCCTGGTGATGGGCGACTATGCGGATAGCCTGGCGCTGATCCAGCGCGACGGGGCGAGCGCCTTGCATGGCGGCCCGCTCGGTGCAGCGCTTGCCGCCCGCATGCAGACCGGCGGCGGAGATGCCGGCTGGATCACCGAAGCCGACCTGCGCGACTACCGCCCGATCGAGCGCCAGCCGATCATCGGCAGCTATCGCGGCTTTGAGATCGCCGGGCCGCCGCCGCCGGCCTCGTCAGGCGTGCACGTTACGCAGATGCTGAACATGCTTGAGGGTTATGACCTGGCAGAGCTGGGCTTCGGGAGCCCGCAATCCCTGCATCTGATGACGGAAGTGATCCGCATCGCCTTTGCCGATCGCCAGAAGTATTCCGGCGATCCGGCCTTTGTCGACGTGCCCGTGGAACGGCTGACCTCCAAGGCCTATGCCGCGACATGCCGTGAGCAGATCCGCAATTCGGCGGGACTTCCGGCTCCGCGTGTCCCGGGATACGAGAGCCACGACACCACCCATGTGACGGTTGCCGATCGCGACGGCAATATCGTCAGCGCCACCCACACGATCAACGGTCTCTTCGGGGCGCGGTTCGCAGTTCCCGGCACCGGCATCATCCCCAACAACTACATGAGCAATTTCGATCCCCATCCGGGCCAGGCCCTCTCCGTGCAGCCGGGCAAGCGCGTGCCGACCTCGATGGCGCCGATGATCGTGATGAAGGACGGAGCACCGGTCTTCGCCCTCGGCCTGCCGGGTGGCCTGCGCATCTTTCCCTCGGCCATGCAGGCGATCGTCAATCTCGTCGATCACCGCATGAGCTTGCAGGAGGCCATGGAGGCGCCGAGGATCTGGACGCAGGGTCAGGAAGTCGAAATCGAAAACGCCTATGCGCCGCAGGCTGCAGCGCTTGAGGCGCTCGGCCACGAGGTTCGCGTCATGCCCCATATCGGCGGTGGGATGAACGCCATCGCCTTTGGCGAAACAGCAACAGGGGCCGCCTGCTGGCGCGCCGATGGCACGGTTGTGGCGCTGGGCGGTGGCCTTGCGCGGCCGGGCGTGCGATTCTGGCCGGACAAAGCCCCGTTGGACGCAGAAGAGGCGTGAGGCGGAAACTGCTCGCGACGATCGGTATTCAGGTCGACGGCGGCGCCCCGAAAATCGGAAAGAGCCCATGAACGAGACATCCAATCAGACAATGCCACCGACTCCCCGCTTCATGCTGCTGACCGGTGCCAGCCGCGGTATCGGCCATGCGACGGTGAAGATGTTCCTGGGACAGGGCTGGCGTGTGCTCACCGTCTCAAGGCAGCCGTTTTCTGAGGATTGCCTGTGGCCCTCGGCCCGCGAAAGCCACATCCAGGCCGATCTGGCCGACCTCACCCAGATCGACCGACTGGCCGCCACGGTTCGCGAACGCCTGAACGGTTGCGCCTTGCATGCTCTGGTCAACAATGCCGGGATCTCGCCCAAGGCACCGGACGGCGGCCGCCTCGGCGTCGCCGAAACGGATGCCGAAGTCTGGACGAAGGTTCTGAATGTCAATCTGGTGTCGATCGCCCTTTTGGCCCGCGCCCTCATGCCGGAACTGGAGAGGGCCGGCGGATCGATCGTCAATGTCACGTCGATTGCCGGTTCACGGGTCCATCCCTTCGCCGGCGTCGCCTATGCGGCGTCGAAGGCCGGACTGGCGGCACTGACCCGCGAACTCGCCCACGAATTCGGGGCGCGGGGCATTCGGGCCAATGCCATCGCACCGGGCGAAATCGCGACATCCATCCTCTCGCCGGGAACCGACCAGCTCGTGGAGGCCGAAGTCCCGATGAAGCGGCTGGGTACGACCCAGGAAGTGGCCGAGACGATCCTGTTTCTCTGCAGCGAGCGGTCTTCCTATATCAATGGCGCGGAGATCCATATCAACGGCGGCCAGCACGTGTGAAACGACCGGCGTCGTTTCCTCCTGCCCGGAGCAGGCGCTTTCGCCTGAGGCATCGAGTGCGAAATGCCGTCACATTTTCGCAAAATCCTTCAACAGCTCGATTTCATCCTCGCCGGAGATCATATCGGCATTCGTCTGGAGAGCATAGTCCACGACGGCCAGAATGCCGCCGAGATGCGCTTCGAGCAGTCTTGCAGCCTCATCCTGGTCATGCCGCTTGATGGCGCCATAAAGCGCCACGTGCTCTTCGATGACTTCCTCAAAATATCCCGTCTTCGGAAAGGCTTGACGACGCACCCGATCAAGCTGACCCGTTGCGGTATGAATCGTCTGCCAGACATTCGGAAATCCGGCAATCCGGCATAGAAGCTGATGAAACTCGTTATCAACCTTGAACGCCTCGTCGACGTCGCGACGTTTGGCAGCATCCTGCTGACGGAAGATCAGGAGGTCGAAATCTTTATCGTAAACCGGATCGAAATTGCGCGCCGCCAGCCGCACCATGCGCAATTCCAGGCTTGAGCGCACCAGATGGCCTTCGATGACCTTGCGCATCGCGATCTTGTTGACGAAAGTACCGCCACTTGGAACGATGCTCACCAGCCCTTCCTGGGCGAGGCGAAGGACGGCCTCCCGCAAAGGCGTTCTTGATATGCCAAGTTCGGCGCAGATTGCCTTCTCATTGAGGGTTTCGCCCGGCGCAAGCTTCATGGTGATGATCGCATCGCGAATGACATTGTAGGCCCAAAGCGCCTTCGGCAGGCCGGCCCCCGTATCATCCTGCACCAGCTTAGCATGTATGTTCACTTGAAGCCCCGTCCGCAACCATTACCGTCTATTATCATATATGCATTATACGCGGCTGTAACCGATGCAAGAGCCGCTCACGGGCCGCAGAACAAGAGGTCAGTGCATTTCGCGAAGAACCTCTTCCAGCGTATCGAGGAAGACGCGGGCATGGTCCTTCGCAAACGGCAGCGGCGGGCGGATCTTCAGGGTATTGCCATGAATGCCCGCAGCACTGATCAGAACCTTTCGGTCGCGCATGCGATTGACGACGGCAAGCGCCCGGGTGCCATCGGGCTCGCGGCTCTGGCGGTCCTTGACGAATTCCAGGCCGAGAAACAGGCCCGCGCCGCGCACGTCTCCGATACAGTCGAAACTCTGCTGCAACTGGCGCATTCCCGCCAGCATATGGTTGCCGGTCGACAGCGCATTGCCCATCAGATCCTCATCGCGGATGATGTCGAGAACGGCATTGGCTGCGGCGATCGAGACGTGATTGGCGCCGAACGTATTGAAATAGCGAATGTCGCGGCCGAAACGGTCCTGCACCTCGGCCTTCATCACGGCGGCTGCGATCGGCAGGCCATTGCCCATCGGCTTGCCCATAACGGCGATGTCGGGAACGATGTCGTGCCGCAGGAAGCCCCACATATGCGAGCCCAGGCGGCCGAATCCGGGCTGCACCTCGTCGGCAATGTAGAGCGCGCCGGCGTCATGCACGATGTCCAACGTCATTTTCAGAAAGCCCGGTGGCTCCGAGAATATGCCGTCCGTGGAGAAGATGCTGTCGGCAATGAACGCCGCAGGCTTGATGCCATGGCGCTGCATGGCAGCGATAGCCTTGGCAACGCTGTCGGCAAACGCGGTTTCAACGTCTTGCCCATCGGCCCGATATGCGTCGGGGGCTGGCACGGTCATCACATGCACTCCGAGCGGCATGTTGGGACCAAGCGAAGGCGAAATCTCCGCTGCCGCCGCCGTGACGCCGTGATAGGCATTTTCCGTGATGATGATGCCCGTCCCGCCGGTGTAATAGCGGGCGATGCGCAGGGCCAGATCGACGGCCTCGCTGCCGGTGCAGGTAAACATGACCCGGCTCAGCTCGTCTGGAAACGTTGCGAGCAGCTTGTCGCAATAATCGAGGATCTTTTCGTCGAGGTAACGCGTATGCGTGTTCAGCACAGCCGCCTGCTGGCTCATCGCCGCGACCACTTTCGGATGGCAGTGGCCGACCGACGGCACGTTGTTATAGGCGTCGAGATAGGCATTACCGTCGGCGTCGTAGAGCCAGACGCCCTCGCCGCGCACCAGATGCAGCGGGTTCTCGTAGAACAGCCGATAGGACGGTCCAAGCAGCGCCTGACGTCGCTCGATCAGCGACCGCTCCCGTTCGGGCAGGCTTGCAAGCCGCGCGGGATCAAACCCGTTGATCATCGTGGTGGCCGGCTTTTTCATCACTCTCTCCCTGGGCCGCAGGCGGCTGCCAGACGCGCCATGGCGTCGTCGTTTGATATTGCGTCGAGGCGGGCAAATTGGTCCCACACCGTCGGACTGTTGCGTGTGTAAAGTTCCCGATGCTCGGGAAACAGCCTGGACCGCCATTCGGGGATGATGACCCGCATCATCATGCGTGTCCGCACGGCGGTGAGAAGCAAGTCGACCTCCGGAGCGCTCAGGGTCTTTTGCGTTGCATAACCTTTCAGGAAATCGCACATGGCGCCGACAGGATCTGCAGCGTCGCCCATCTGGTAAGCAGCACCGACCGCGACGTCGAACAACCGTGGTGCATGCACCATGTCGCCGAAATCGATGATACCCGTGATCCTGTCGGGCTCCGTCTCGCTGACGAGAATATTCTCCATGTTGAAATCGTTATGAATGACCTGGGCCGGCAGATGATCCAGGTGGGGCAGGATGCCGGCTTCGAAGTCGTCCATCGCCTGTTCGAGCCGAAGCCGCTGCTGGGCATTCTCGAAGGCGCCGAGCAGATCACGAAGGCCAGCGGCATAGGTCATGTCCCAGGTGATGCGGTGATGGGCCGCCTCATGGGTAAATCCGGCCAGCGCCGTCTGCAGCCGGCCAAGCAGCGCGCCGATACGATAGCGCTGCAGCGGCGAATGGGGCTGTGACTTCTGCGATGCGCCCGGAACGAAGGTGACGATGCGCACGCCGCGCGTCCCCCCATCGTCATCCACCATGCGGAAATCGGCTTCGCCGTCCAGCGTGCGGATGATCCTCTGAACAGGAATATCGGGGTCTGCCGCCTCGACATGCAGGAGCGCCTGGCTGTGCATGCTGGTCATCGCCGGATGCTCCGCCGGGTTGAGGATCTTCAGCAGATAGGGGGTGCCATCGTCAAGCGTCAGCCGATAATTGCTGTCCTTTTCGCCCCACAGCCATCGGACCTGTCCGACAAGTCCGTATTTTTCCCGCGCAATCCTTTGCGCCTGATCCGGCGGAACGCTTGCCACGCCGGTCTTGAGTTCAGCGCCAAGGCCATCCGTCCTTGCTTCGCCTGCAGTGGTTGCCATGTTTCCCCCTCTCCCAGTCTTTTTGATTTTCCCGGCGGTTCTCGAGCCTGCCGCAATCCAGTCCCAGTCTCACGCCAATCGCGGCGAAGACAGAACCTCTTCCGGATAGGCGTTCTGATAGGCCGCCGCCAGCATCAGCACGATATCGTCGCGGAAGCGAGGACCGACGAATTGTAGTCCGATCGGCAACCCGCCGGCATCGAAACCGCAAGGAACGGACACCGCCGGCTGGCCGGTCATGTTGAACGGATAGGTGAAGGGCGACCAGTCGGACCAGTCCTTGCCCTGCTTGCCACCCGGAAAATCGACACCCGCCTCGATCGCCGTCACCGGCATGGTCGGCAACATCAACGCGTCGTATCGTTCGTGGAACCGTGCCATGGTGACCTTGAGATCGGCCCGGACCTGCTCGGCGGCGACATAATCGCGGGCAGTATAGGCGCATCCTTTTTCATAGATGCGAATCAGGCCCGGATCCATCAGCCCCTTCTGCTCCTCGGTCGGCTTCGCCAGTTCGACGGTGCGGGCTTCCGCAGCGTACCACAATACCAGCAGGGCATCCTGCGGATTGGAAAAACCGGGATCGACCTCTTCGATGATGGCGCCCATGTCGGCCAGCCGGCCGGCGGCACGCTCGATGGCCGACGCGACATCCGGCTGCACCTCGGCATATCCCAGATTGCGGCTATAGCCGATCTTCAGGCCCTTGACGCTGGCCCCCCTGATGGATGCTCGCCAATCCGGCACCGGGGTCGGGCAATAGCCGTACATGGCGCGCGCCGTCGGCCCGGTCGTGGCGTTCATGAACAGCGCCGCGTCCTCGACCGTGCGGGTCAACGGACCGCGATGGGCAAGCTCGAATAGCGGGGTCGGCGTATCGGAGGGGATCCAGCCATAGCTCGGCTTGATCCCGAAGGTGCCGGAGAACGATGCGGGGATGCGGATCGATCCGGCACCATCCGAACCTTCGTGGAGAACGCCCATGTTGAGCGCTGCGGCCACCGCCGCACCGCCGGACGAACCGCCCGAGGCACGATCCGTGCGCCAGGGGTTGAGCGTGTTGCCGAAGGCCGGTCCATGGGTCACGCCCTTCCAACCGAATTCGGGAGAGGTGGTGGTGCCGAGCACGGTGACACCGGCGGCACGCAGCCGCTCCATGATCAGGTACTCCGTCTGCGATGGCTCCTTTGCGCCCAGCGCCGAACCCCGGCGCCAGGGGATGCCCTTGACCGGCGTCAGTTCCTTGATCGTCGTCGGCGCGCCGTCGATAGGGCTCAGCGGTTCGCCCCTCTGCCAGCGGGCCTCGGACTCCCGGGCCGCCGCCAGCGCCAGTTCCGGCACCACATAGGCAAACGCGTTAACGCTCGGGTTGAACCTCTCGATCCGCGCCAGCGATGCTTTCGCCGCTTCGACCGGAGAGGCCCTGCCCGATGCAAAGAGGTCCGAAAGCTGCGCGGCGGTCATTTCGCCGAGATCGGTCTTTTCCATACTGCTCATGACGTCATGTCCTCAAACGTTAGGCTTGCGCCGCCTGCAACGTGTCCAGTGCCCGCTTGACCGCCGCAAACATCTCGTCGACCTGCTCTGAGGTGATGATGAGCGGTGGGCAGAAGCAGATCGCCTCGGCAATGTTGCGGATGATCAGCCCTTCTTCCTCGCAGGCGGCAGCGAGCGCTGCGGCGGCATCGCCGGGCTTGCCGTCGCTCCGGGGATGGAGCTCCAGCGCACCGATCAGGCCCAGGCCGCGCGAGGAATGCACCAGCGGATGCTTGGCAAGCTCGGCAAGTCCTCCGAGGAACTGCTCTTCGAGGCGCGCCACGTGACCGACCAGATCCCGCTCCTGGATGATTTTCAGGTTTTCCAGGCCGACAGCGGTCGCAACGGGGTGGCCGGATGCGGTGTAGCCATGGCCGAAAACGCCGAGACGATCGGATTCATCGGCAATCGGCTGATAGAAACGGTCGCTCATCAGGATGGCCGACAGCGGCATGTAGGACGACGAAATCTGCTTCGACACAACAAGCACATCCGGCTCGATGCCCAGCGTCTCGCAGGCAAACATCTTGCCCGTGCGGCCAAACCCGCAGATCACTTCGTCGGCCACGAGCAGGATGTCGTATTTCTTGAGGATCTCCTGGACGCCGGCCCAGTAGCCGTCCGGCGGAACCAGAACCCCGCCCGCCCCCATGACGGGCTCGCCCCAGAAGGCGGCGATCGTCTCCGGGCCTTCCTTCAGGATCAGGTCTTCCAGATCCTTCAAGATACGCGCGGTGAAATCCGCCTCGCTTTCGCCGTCCAGGCCGAAATGCACATAGGACGGGCAGGATGTGTGGATCATTCGGTCGAGCGGCAGGTCGAAGCTGTCGTGGTTGCGCGACAGTCCGGTGATCGACCCGGAGGCGATCGTCACGCCGTGGTATCCCTTGATGCGGCCTATGATCTTCTTCTTGTCCTTCAGGCCGAGCGCGTTGGAACGGTACCAGACCATCTTCACGACAAGATCGTTAGCCTCGGAGCCGGACGAGGTGAAATGCACCTTCGACATGGGAACCGGCGCCATCTTGATCAGCATCTCGGCGAGCTCGATCGACGGGCCATGGGTCTTGTAGGAAAAGGTATGATAGTAGGGCAGCTTCTCCATCTGCGCCTTGGCGACTTCCGCCAGCCGCTTCTCGCCGAAGCCGAGTGCCACCGACCACAGGCCGGCAAGGCCTTCGATGTACCGCTTGCCGTTGATATCGGTGACGTAGATCCCGTCACCGCTCTCGATCACCAGCCCGCCCGATTTCTCGTATTTACGCAGGTTGACGTTCGGATGCATCTGGTAGGCGATATCGCGGCCTTCCATCGAATTGGGGACGATCGTCATCGGTGTCTCTCCATTGGCTGATCAGGCTGTTCAGGCCCGAGATGATATCAAGGTGACCGACGGCTCACGCCGTCATCAATGCTTCCTTCGCCCGACCGGGAATGGCCTCGATCAGGCTTCTTGTATAGGCATGTTTGGGTGCCCCGAATATCGCGGCACCGGTTCCCGATTCCACAACCTCCCCCTTCTGCATGACGAGCACCCGGTCGCATATCTTGGCCGCGACACGCAGGTCGTGCGTGATGAAGACAAGAGACAGATCGAGGTCCTTCTTGAGCTGGTCGAGGAGGTCCAGAATCTGGGCCTGGATCGATACGTCGAGGGCCGAGACGGCCTCATCCGCGATGATGATTTCCGGTTCGAGCGCCAATGCCCGGGCTATCCCGATGCGCTGCCGCTGTCCGCCGGAAAACTCATGCGGGAAACGATCGGCACCCTTGGCATCCAGCCCGACCATTTCCAGCAAGCCGGCGGCGCGGGCGAGCGCCTTTCTCTCGTCTTCGCCATAGGCGATCGGCCCGGACGCTATGATACGCCCAACCTTTTCGCGCGGATTGAGCGACGAATACGGATCCTGGAAGATCATCTGCATCCGTCGGCGCATGGCCCGCAGTTCCGTACCCTTCAGATGGGCCATGTCATGGCCGCCGAGAAGAACACGACCGGCGTCCGGATCCTGCAGGCGCACCAGGCACCGCCCCACCGAGGACTTGCCGGAGCCGCTTTCGCCGACGATCCCCAGGGTCTCGCCCCGCCCCAGCTGGAACGACACATCCTTGACGGCCTGTACGGATCGCGGCCTGGAGAACAAGCCGCCGCCCGAGCGATAGGTCTTCGACAGGTTTTCCACGGTCAGCAAGGGCTCGCGGGATGTCGTGCCGGCCATCCCCTGCCCGACCCGCGGAATGGCTGCGATCAGCTTCTTCGTGTAGGGATGCTGCGGAGAGAAAAGCACCTCGTCGGCGGTGCCTTGCTCGACGATCCGCCCAAGCTGCATCACGGTCACGTAATCGGCAATTTCGGCCACGACACCGAAGTCGTGGGTAATGAACATCACCGCCATGTTGCGCGTGGTTTGCAGGCCCTTGATCAGCGCCAGGATCTGCGCCTGGGTGGTCACGTCGAGCGCCGTGGTCGGCTCGTCGGCGACGAGAACTTCGGGCTCGAGCGCCAGCGCCATGGCGATCATCACGCGCTGACGCTGGCCTCCGGACAGCTGGAACGGATAGCTGTCTGCGGCACGCAACGGATCCGGCAAGCCGACCTCCGCCAGCAGAGCCAGCGCCCTCTCTTTGCGTGCCCTGGGCTTCAGGAGCCCATGCGCCTCGAAGACCTCCTCGATCTGCGCAGACACCTTCATCAACGGGTTCAGCGCCGACATCGGCTCCTGGAAGATCATCGCGACCCGGCGCCCGCGAATGGCGTAAAGCGCCTCGGGCGGCAGGGTGACGATATCCTTGCCGTCCAGCAGAATACGGCCCTCAGCAACGCGCACGGCTTCGGGCAGCAAGCCCATCAGCGCATTGGCCGACATCGACTTGCCGGAACCGCTCTCCCCGACCACACACAGCATTTCGCCGGGGAACAGCTTGAAGCTGACGCGATCGATGGCGTATTGCCTGTCGCCGCCCTGCGGCAAGGCGATGCTGAGCCTGTCGATATGAACAACCGGCGCGCCGCGATCCTGTTCACGGGCTGCGCCGGGATGGATGACGGCGTCTGCTGTGGTCACGTCTGGCATGGTCTATTTCCCCTTGCGGGCAAGGCGTGGATTGAGGGCGTCGTTCAATCCCTCTCCCACCAGATTGAGCGCGAGAACGGTCAACAGGATCGCCAGTCCGGGAAAGAAACTGACCCACCAGGCCTGGCGGATGACGGTGCGCCCGGCCCCGATGATATAACCCCAGGACATGATGTTGCGATCGCCAAGCCCGAGGAAGGACAGAGAGCTTTCGATCAGGATTGCCGCGGCAACCATCATCGAGGCCAGCACGATGATCGGCGACAGCGTATTCGGCAGGATCTGCCGCCAGATGATCGTCGCATGGGTCTGCCCCGACAGAATGGCAGCCTCGACGAATTCTCGCGATCGCAGCGACATCACCTCGCCGCGCAACAGCCGTGCCACGGGTGGCCACGACACGACGGCAATGGCAATGACGATCGAGGTGATCGATGGCTGGAAGATCGCCACCAGCACCACCGCCAGCGCGAAGCTCGGCACACTCTGGAAGAACTCGGTAAAGCGCATCAGCACATCGTCCACCCAGCCGCCGAAATAGCCGGCGACCGCACCGATCGGGATGCCGATCAACAGCGCGACAACGGTGGAAACGAAGCCAACCAGCAGGGAAATGCCGGCACCATGGGCAAGGCCCGCGGCCAGATCGCGGCCCATCGGATCTGTGCCCAGAATGAAGGCATCCATGGTGAAGGGCGGAATGAATGGCCGCTGCACCATGGCCCAGGGCGAGCGCGTGAAGATGAACGGTGCGGAGAACGAGAGAATGATAACCGCGATCAGAATGATCAGACCGACCACGGCGCCGCGGTTTTGCGAAAAACGCGTCCAGAAATCCGTCATGACGTCACCTTGATGCGGGGATCGACGAGGCGATAGAGCACGTCTGTGATGAGGTTGAACAGCAGCACCATCGCGGCCGAGATGACGAACACGCCGAGAAGAAGGTTGTAGTCGCGTTGTGAAAGCGCATCGAACATCAGCCGGCCAATGCCCGGCCAGGCAAAGACCGTCTCGATCAGCACCGCACCTCCGACAAGCTGTCCGGCCTGGAGACCGGCCAATGTTACAACCGGCAGCAGCGCATTGCGCAAGACATGCCGGCGCTGGATCACACCCGGACGCAGCCCCTTAGCCCTGGCGGTTTTGACGAAATCAAGCCGGCTGACTTCCAGCATCGATGCCCGTGTCATCCTGGCATACACGGCCATGAAGAAGAGCCCGAGCGTCATGGCCGGCAGGATCAGATGCTGCAGGATATCAAGGGCACGCACGACGCCCGTGTAGTTTGCCCCGACCGTCTCGTATCCGAAGCCGGGCAACCAGCCCAGTTGCACCGAAAACAGCAGAACGGCCATCAGGGCAAGCCAGAACAGCGGCGTGGCATAGAAAATCAGTGCCACGAAGGAAATGATCGTATCGGCCCACTTTCCCTGCCTGGCCGATGCAAAGGCTCCGGCCAGCACCCCAAGCCCCAGCGAGATGACAAAGGCCGAAAGCGAAAGCAGCAAGGTTGCCGGCAACCGCTCCCCGATCAACTGGATGACCGGCAGCTGCTGACGATAGGAGTAACCGAGATCCAGCTGCAGAACCGATGAGACATACACCCACAACTGCACGTAGAGCGGCTGATCGAGCCCAAAGCGTTCGCGCAATTGCTGCAGGAACATCGCATCGGTTTCCCCTGCCTCCCCCGCCATGACCGCTGCGGGGTCTCCGGGAGCGGCATGGATCAGGAAGAAATTGAGGATGGTTATGCAGATCAGAATCAAGACTGCTCTCAGCAATCGTCCCGAGACAAACCTCAACATGAATACTCCCCGGCCAGCTTTTGCTGGAATAGCTCTCAGTTCCGCGTCCAAGGGCGATCAGGCGAAGACGAGCTCCACCTGGCCTGTGCCTAGTTCTTGATCCAGGTGTCGCGCAGCGATTCCGCCAGACCGTTTGCGGTCGTCACGACATCCTGGAACTTGCAATTGTAGATCGTCGGGAAACCGAGCTCGAGCAGCCACGCGACAGGGACGTCGTCCTGAAGCTTGGACTGGATGACATCGTAGATCTTCTGACGTTCGGATGCGGGAAACGCCACCGCAGCCTCGTCGAACAGCGTGTCGATTTCGGGATTGCTGTAACCTTCGACATTGTTCCAGGGCGAGCCCTTGGAAATCTGCGCGGTCTTGTAATTGCGCTCCACGCCGATCGCCGGATCGCCATTCTGGTAGAGGAAGGTGAAGGCAATGTCATATTCCCAGTTTGCGGTGCGCTGGTTCCAGCCGGCGACATCAGTCGATTCGATCTCGACGGGAATTCCCACGTCTGCGAGGTTCTGCTTGACCGCTTCGGCCCAGCGCTGCCAGGTCTCGCCATAGGGCAGCGGCAGCAGTTTGAGCGGCTTGCCGTCGTAGCCGATCTCCGCCAGCAATTCCTTGGCCTTGTCCGGATCATGCGCATATTTAGGGGTAGCGTCGGTGTAGAAGGGCAGCTTCGACGAGAAGGGGCCGGTTGCGATCTTGCCGTAGCCGTTCCACAACACGTCCCTGGCGAATTCACGGTCGAGCGCGTACATGATCGCCTGCCGGAATTTTGGATTGTCCATCGGTGCAGTCCGATTGTTCAGCCATAGCCAGGACAGCGGCGAGAAATACTCCCAACCTTTTTCGGTGACGCAAGTGTTGGCCAACTGCGAAAGGCGCGGAATATCGAAATTCTCCACCGAGCCGCCCGGCAGGATGTCCACGGTTCCCGTCTCGAAGGCAACGGCACGCGCGGCTCCGTCCGGGATGATGTGGTAGAAGACCTCATCAAGATAGGGCTGGCCCTTCAGGTAATAGTCCGTGTTCTTGACGAGTTTGATGAAGCTGCCCCGTTTCCATTCGGCGAACTTGAAGGGGCCGGTGCCGATCGGCTTCTCGTTGGCCGGGTTGGTGGCGTAGTCCGTACCCTCATAGATATGCTTGGGAATGACCGGCATTGCACCGAAGGAAAACGAGCGGATGAAGGGCTCGAACGGCTGCTTCAGCTTGAAGACGACGGTCTTCTCGTCCGGTGCCGTGACGCTTTCCACACGGGCCATCGTGTTGCGATGACGCGGTTGCGTCTTCATCAGAAAATCGTTGGCGGAAAACAGCACGTCGGCCGATGTCATCGGCTTGCTGTCGTGAAAGACGACATTGTCCTGCAGGACGAACGTGTAGATCAGGCCATCTTCGGAAATTGTCCAGCTCTTTGCCAAAGCCGGCTTCGGCTGGAGCTTTTCGTCGTATCTGAGGAGGCTTTCGAAGATGTTGCCTCCAACTGCGAGGCTCGGACCATTGGTCGTGATGCCGATCATCAGGCCTGGAGGCTCGGGCTGGACAATGAGATTGACCTTCCCGCCGGAAACGGGCTGCGCAATTGCAGCGGTCGTGGTCAGCAAGAGGGCAAAAGATGCAGAAAGCAGTCGTCGCATGGAAATTCCCCTTATGGATTTATGGTTGCCTGCGGACGTCACTTTGCGACACATCGAGTGAGCAATATACCGATATATCGATGCCCAATCCTGACTCCACCTCTCGGTGGCTGTCAAGCAAGAAGGAAGATTTTCTGCTTAAAAGTTGAACTCGAAGACGGGGTGCATCTAATTTCATCAGATGCGAAAAAACAGGTCGCAGAGTTGCGCCGGATCGGAGCACGACCCAGCGGAGAGGGGCATAAAGCTCATGCAATCCATCCCGGTTTCACAGGCGAAATCCCCGTATCTCGCCCTGGCCAACGGTACGCTGGGCCTTACATTTCCCAAAAACAGGATTGAAGAAGCAGGGATAGACGCCCGCATGAGCCTCCCCACGCACGATCGCCTTGACTACGGCAGTGTGGAGGTTACGGAATCATCCGTCCGACGTGTTGGCGGCCAGCCTGGCCAATGCTTCCTTGAGGCCCACACCACTCACTCCGGTGTTGGCCATGCCGAAGACAAGCCCGGCGATCGTGGCTGCCGCCGGTTCCATCGACAGTCCACCCTCGCGTATATTCGACACGCAATTGCGCCGGGAATCCGCCGTACCGACGCGGGGTCCGTAGGTGATATACACGCCAAGACTGTCTGCCGCGGAAAGACCCGGACGTTCTCCAATCAGCGCAATCGTCATCTTCGCGCCAAGGATCTCGCCGATTTCGTCGGACAGCGCCACGCGGGCCTGGCGTGCCACGGCAAGAGGTCCGAGCGTCAAGCCACGTCCGCGCAAGAGGACCACGAGTTCCTTGATGAGGGCAACGGCATTGATATCGACGGCACTCGATGAAAGCCCGTCGCCAACCGTGATCACCACATCGCAGCCTTTGGCTTGATCGGGCACCGCCGCAAGCCGCTCGACCGAAGCCGATGACAGCTTGCGGCCCAGATCCGGCCGGCGCAGGTAGCTGCTGCGATCCGGCGCCATGCTTTCGACCGACACGACCGTCAGCCCCAGCGCTTCAAGCTCGCCTCTCAGCCCGGCCTCATCGACAGTCGACCAGACGGCCTCACGGGCGCGCGCATGATCCAGTTGGAAGGCCAGCAGCGCCTTGGTCGGCGCCCCGGAGCCGAAACGCCCGAGCGATACGCGCGCATCGGTCATGTCGGTCAGGTCGACTGGTGCCGCATGATAGTCGTTCTGCAGGTCCGTGGCGTGGAATTTAGACAAGAGCAGCCCCCGAAAAATAATCCGTCAGCATTGCGGGCGCGCCGGAAAGCGCACCGGCGTCATTGGTCAGCCCGATGTCACGCAGCCATGTCTCGAACTCCGGTGCCGGCGGGCGGCCCAGGGTTTCGCGGCAAAAGACGGCATCGTGATGCGAAAGCGACTGATAGTTCAGCATGATATCGTCGGCACCGGGCACGGTGATGACGAAGTTGACATTGGCCGCGCAGAGCAATGTCAGCAGCGTATCCATATCCTCCTGATCGGCGTCGGCATGGTTGGTGTAGCAGACGTCGACGCCCATCGGCAGGCCGAGCAGCTTGCCGCAGAAGTGATCTTCAAGCCCGGCGCGGATGATCTGCTTGCCATTGAACAGATATTCGGGGCCGATAAAGCCGACCACCGTATTGACCAGCAGCGGATCAAAGGCGCGCGCAACGGCATAGGCACGGGTTTCCATCGTCTGCTGGTCCACGCCGAAATGCGCATCGGCCGACAGGGCTGCCCCCTGCCCCGTCTCGAAATACATCAGGTTGGCGCCGGGAAGCCCACGCTTCAGCGAACGCGCGGCGTCCTGCGCCTCCTGAAGCAGCGCCAGATTGATGCCGAAGCCCTCATTGGCCTTCTGCGATCCGGCGACGGATTGGAACATCAGGTCGATCGGTGCGCCGGCCTCGGCGGCCTGGATCGCCGTCGTAACGTGTCCGAGGCAGCAGGTCTGCGTCGGGATCGACAGGCGGTCGCGGATTTCGTCGAGCAGCGAGACGATCCGCACGTAATCCTCGACACTGTCGGTCGCCGGATTGACGCCGATCACGGCATCGCCGGAGCCCATCAGCAAGCCGTCGATCGCCGAAGCGGCGATGCCGCGGCTGTCGTCGGTCGGATGGTTCGGCTGGTTGCGGGTCGACAATCGTCCGGCAAGACCGATCGTGTTGCGAAAGCGCGTCACCACCTGACGCTTGGCCGCCACCGCAATCAGATCCTGCAGGCGCATGATCTTCGACACGGCCGCCAGCATTTCCGGGGTGACACCATAGGTGATCGCCTCAAGCTGCCGCTGTCCCGTCTCAGGCATCAGCAGCCACTCGCGAAACTCGCCGACCGTCAACGAACTGACCCGCGCAAAGGCGGACGCATCGAACTGCCGGGCAATCAGCGCCGAGACCTCGTCGCACTCGGACGGAATGACCTCCTCGGCCAGGAATGCTTTCAGCGGAAGATCGGCCAGCGCCATCTGCGCCGCCAGTCGCTCGACCGGGCCGGCCGCCGCGATGCCGGCAAGCTGATCGCCCGATCGTTCCGGTGTTGCCTTGGCAAGGAGGTCCTTGAGATCGCGGAAGCGAAACCGGGTTCGCTCGATCGTCGTGCTGTATGCCATGATGGGAGTCCTACAGATTAAGGGTTTCCAGCGCCTGCCGATGAAGTTCGGCCGTTGCTGAAGCGAGTACTCCTCCCTTGGAATGCAGTGTCAGCTCCTTGCCGTCCCAGTCGGTGATGCAGCCTCCCGCGCCGATCACCACAGGCACAAGAGCCATGTAGTCGTAAAGAGAAAGCCCTGTCTCGAGGATCAGGTCAATATGGCCCGATGCCAACAGGCCATAGATATAGCAATCGCCGCCAAACCTCCTGATCTTGGCGGCACGCGACAGGCGCTCGAACGGCTCCTTCTGCGCGCCTGTGAACATATCCGGCGATGTCGTATAAAATCGGGCATCCTGCAACGCCTCGCAGCCGCTCGTCCGCGATTGTTTGCCGTTGAACTGCGTCGCCCCCGGCAATGCAGCCCACCGCTCGCCGGTCGCCGGAATATCGATGAGCCCACAGAAGGGTCTGTCCCGATGGACCAGCGCGATCAAGGTGCCGAACAACGGAAAGCCGGTGATGAAGCTCTTCGTGCCGTCGATCGGATCGACGACCCAGGTCAGATCGTCCCCTGCTTTCGGTCCCATCTCCTCGCCGATGATGCCGTGTTCGGGAAAGCGGGCAGTGATCAGTTCGCGCAGCTTGAGTTCGATGGTGCGATCGGCCACCGTGACCGGACTTTCGTCAAGCTTCGAGATGATGTCGAGCGGCGTCCGGAAATACGACCGCGCCAAAGGTCCGACCGTATCGGCCATCTCGTTGGCAAAGGCGAGATAGGAACCCGCCATGGATTGAACGTCTCTCGGCATGGTCATCAGAGCGTCTTCAGCAAACTCGGCCAGCGCGGATCCGTGATGATCGAGCGGGCGCGCATGTGTTTCCAAATGCCGTATTTGTAGAAGTCGAAATCGAGCGTGGAGATTCGGTTCTGCACCATCGCCCAGGTGCTCCACTTGATGTCGGCCAGAGCCTTCAGCACGATGAAGCGCGCATGATGCGCCGTGTCGTAGCGGCCGAAATATTCCTCGATGATCTCGCGGTCGATCTGCTCGGAGAAGAACATCTCGCCGCTCCAGATCGCCAGGTCGTAGAGCCGCTCATTGTTCGAGGCGTATTCGAAATCGATCAGCATGATGGACTTGTCATCGCCGATCAGGAAATTGCCGGGCATCGGGTCATTGAAGCAGGCAGCCAGATCGAGCCCGGAGGCCTCTAACGCCGCGCGCGCCTCAAGATACTGCCGCCGCAGCCAGGCGTGGTCCGGCGGCTGGTAGCCGCGGAGTTGCCTGACCTGCTCATCGTGTTCGTCGATCATGTCGAAGACGGTCTTGGTCAGCGGCAAGGCCGGCGCCTGGTGAAAACGCCGATAGGCCCTGACCGCCTCGCCGCGAATGGCCGGATCCGAGAAGTCGCGATGGGTCGAGGGCCGGCGGCCCTGGATGAATTCGGCGATCTCGATATCGAGATGATTGAGATAGTCGAAGGTCATCGGCCCGATGCCGATCTCTTCCGCCTGCTTGCTGGCCGCAACGGCCGCCTTGCGGTCGATGAACATTTCCGTGCCTTTTCCCGGGACCTTCAGGAAATAGCGAACCGGGTCGTCTTCGACCTCGATCTGGAAATTGGTATTGCTGATGCCGCCGAGCACCGCGCGATAGCGCAAACGCTTGCCGCTCCAGGCCGCAACCGTGACGATTGCGGCTTCGACGGCCCTTTCGGCTTCGGATATGCCCATGCCGATCTCGTTCATGGTGATCCCTCCCGTCATAGTGAGCGAATGAGTTCTTCGAAACCCGGCCGCCCGACCAGCATCCGGCAACGAAGAAAGCGCCATTGGGCATATTTCAGGAACTCGACGCTGCGGCGCGGCGAACGGATCTCCAACAGGCTGCCGCGGAGCGCCCAATAGAGATCGTCGGCTGCCGCATAAAGGCGACAACGATTGAAGGCCCGGTCGGAGACATGACCATCATGCATCTCGAGCAGCGGCTTCATCTGGCTTTCGAACTGGAAGAGCTCGTTCATATGCACGCCGAGCTGGTAATAGGGGTCGATGTCACCGGCCATGTCGAAGTCGACCAGTTGCAGCGCGCCGTGAGGACCGATCATCACGTTGGAAGAATGAGGATCGCCATGGGCCGGCTTGAGATCGACGCCGGCGGCGGCAATGGCATCACGGATCGGCGCCATGGCGCGCAACAACCAGCCGGCATCGTCGGGCAGCGTGGCGTCCGCCGCCTGCAGCAATGCCCAGAGCTGGTCGATACCGTCGAACACCGACCAGGACCGGCCGAAGGACACACCCGAGGCGATGGTCTTCTGCATTGCGATCAATCGCGCAGCCGGTTCGTCCTGCATCAGGTCGTCAATCTTGGCCGCTCGCCATGGCGCGTCGAGCGAGGCGTAAAACACCGCGCGCTGCGCTGCGCTGCGGCCAAGCGGCCGGGGTGAAAAACCGAGATCGGCAAGCCGGGTCGCGGCCAGGAAGGCGATCTCGTCATTGACCAGATCGGCGACTTCGTCGGCGCCAAGTCTCAGAAACAGGCGCCTCTTCCCCCCATCCGCCACCACGTCGAAGCTGTCGGATTCGACAGCGTGATAGGAGGGCGACGCCACGGCTGGCAAGGCGGGGCGATAGAGGGTGGTGGCCGGGTCGAGATCCGCAAAGGCCGCTATGGCAGCCTCGACGCGGGCCTCGACAACTGTCTGCGATGGAGCTGGTGTCGTCATTCAGCCGCCTCACTGAGTTGCACCGTATCGACGCCGTCGCAAGCCAGCGCGTAGAGCATGTCGGCCAGAACCTGCGTACCGAAAGCCTGATCCTGCGGCGTGGTGAATTCGGTCGGATGATGGATGACACCGTTCTGGCTGCGAACGGCCAGCACGACCGCCGGGCAGACGGCCGACATGGCGACGGAATCGTGGCCGCCGATCGTGTCCAGATGGCGTGATGTCTGGCCATAGGCCGCAGCCGCAGTTTCGGCCAGCGCAATCAGCCCCTTGGAAAAGCTGCCCGCCTTGCGCCGATCGATCGAGCGAACCTCGTAGCCGATGCCGGCTCTCTCTGCGGCTTCCTTCACCTTCTGCAACATCGTCTCTTCGGCTTGCGCCAGGATCTCCGGCGAACTGGAGCGCAATTCGATGAACAGCACCGCTTCAGACGGAACGGTGTTGGGGGAGTTCGGAAAGACTTCGAGACGGCCCACCGATGTGTGCAGCTCAAGACCATAGTAGCCGGCCAACTCCTTGAGATCGGCCATCAGGTATGCAGCACCCAACAGGGCGTCCTTGCGGTCGGCCATCGGTGTGGCGCCGGTATGGGCCTGCCGGCCGAGAAAGGCGAGACGATATTTGGTGGCGCCCCAGAAGCGGGTGAAGATGCCAAATGTCTCATCGGCTCTGTCGAGCCAGACGTCGCCCTCGATGTGCAATTCGATCAACGCATCGGGAATGGCTACCTTATCCTGACCGGCGTAGCCGATGGCGTCGAGCGCATCGCGAACCGAGATGCCGTCGCCATCGACGCGGTCGAGCGCCCAGTCGAGATCGGCGGCACCCGAAAACACGCTGCTGCCGAGCAGGCTCGGCTGGAAGCGTGCGCCCTCCTCATTGGTCCAGTTGACCACCTTGAAATTGCAGGCGGACAGACGGTTTTCCGCTTTCAGTCGCTCACTGACGGCAAGGATCGCCTCGCATGCCGCGATGACGCCGAGCGGGCCGTCGAAGCGACCGCCGTTCGGCTGGCTGTCGATATGCGAGCCGACCATCACGACCGGTGCGTTGGCGCCGGCCAATGCCATCGAACCGAACTGATTACCGATCGCATCGACCGCCTGGACAAAACCGTTGGCCTTGAACCATGAGCCAAGCCAATCGCGGGCCCTGCCGTCTTCCTCCGACAGCGTCAAACGGTTCATCGAGCCATCCGGTCCACCGCCAAAGGTCGAGATCGCCTCCATCATCCCTTGGAGGCGGTCCGGATTGATCGGTGCGGTACGGTGCGGAGATGTCGTGTCAGGCATGTATGATGTCCACATTTGATTGGCTGAATTGGTCTGAAAATTCCTTGGAGAGCACGCCGCCGGTCACCACCGCATCGATCTCGTCGAGCCGAAGCGTGTGTATCGAGCCGAGACGACCGAACTTCGAGCTATCGGCAACGATCACCGAGCGGCTGGCCTGGGCGCGGGCAATCCGGCGCAGCACGGCCTCGTCTTCGCCGAAATCCATGAACCCCCGCTCGGGGTGCACGGCGCTGATGGCAATGATGGCGAGATCGAAAAAATGTTCCTTCAGCGCCGCGACGGTCTCGTGGCCGTAGGTCGCCTGATAATCGGCGCGCATCCGCCCGCCAAGAACCCTGACGCTCGCCTCCGGCCTGTTGAAGAAATGCGCGGCAACCGCAATCGAATTGCTGACGATCGTCACGTCTTTGCGCTCTTCGAGGTGCCTGAGGCAGGTCAGCGTCGTCGTGCCGGTGTCGATGAAGATCTTCATGCCATCCTTGACGAGACCGGCGGCGGCCTCGCCGATGCGAGCCTTCTCACGGGCGCTGACGCGCAAGCGTTCTGCAAACGGCTGGTCGGTCTCCTGCTGATCGACCACTGCGCCGCCATAGACGCGCCTGGCATAACCGCGCGCCTCCAGCTCCTTCAGGTCCCGGCGGATCGATTCGGCACTGACCTGCAACTCGGCGACGAGGGCATTCACGCTGACACGCTGGTTCTGCTTGAGCTTTTCCAGAATCAGTTTCAGTCGATGTTCAGTAAAACTCATGCTGTTCCCTTTCCCCCCGATCCATTTCATCCGGCAAACCGTCAATGCCGCTTGCGCCCTGGGTCAACCACGATCAGCCCATGATCGCCCGAAGGGCAACCTTGCCACCATCCACGTCGATCACCGGCTTGACCAGATGACATGCGGCAAAATCCGTTGTCCCGCGAACGGTCAGAACAGGACTGCTTTGCCCGCAGATCTCCATGGCATGCGGACAGCGCGACTTGAAGCTGCACCCCTGCGGGATGTTGATCGGGCTGGGCGGTTCGCCTTCGAGCAGGCAATCCTCCGGACGATAGCGCCGCTCTTCGAGCGTCGGCATGGCGCTCAGCAGCGCCTTTGTATAGGGATGGCCGGGATCGAAGAACAAACGATCGTTGTCGGCAAGCTCAAACACCTCGCCGAGATACATCACCGCAACGCGGTTGCAGACTTTGCGCACCATGGCCAGATCGTGCGAAATGAAGATGTAGGTCAGGTCATACTCGACCTGGAGCTTCTGGAAGAGATCGAGAAGCTTGAACTGCTCCGCCTGGTCGAGCGCCGACAAGGTCTCGTCCATGATCAGGATCTCCGGCTCCAGCACCAGGGCGCGGGCAACATTGATGCGCTGGCGCTGGCCGGCGCTCAGTCCAAGCGGCAGCTCCTCATAAAGCGTCTCGAGCAGACCGACGTCGGTCATCACCTTCAGGACGCGTTCCTTGATCTTTGCGGCATCGCGCCAGCCATGGGTGCGCAGCGGATCTTCCAGCATCCGGCCAACGGCTGTGCGCGGCGGCAGAGATCCGAACGGATCCTGAAGCACCATCTGCAATGTCTTGCGAAATTTCAGCAGCGCGCTGCCACGCAGCCCGGCAATATCCTCACCCTTGCACAGCACCTGCCCGGAACTCGGCAGTTCTAGCCGGCTGAGAAGGCGCATCAGGCTGGACTTGCCGCAGCCGGATTCGCCGACGATGGCGAAGCTGTCGCCCCGCCTGATGTCGAAGGTGACATTGCGCACGGCACGCACCTGATTGACGCCGCCCAGGCCGCTGCGCTTCTTCACCTGATAGATCTGCGAGGTATCGCGCAGGCTGACGACAACCTGTCGGTCATCGGCAAGCTTCGGCATCGGCACGGTCTCGGCCCAGATCTTCGGCGTCTGCTCGACCAGTTCGCGCGTATAGGCATAAGTTGGGGTCGTAACCAGCGCCTCGGTCATCTGTTCCTCGACAATCCGGCCGGCTTCCATCACCAGAATGCGCGAACAGGCTTCGCGCGCAACCGGAAGAGACGACGAGACGAAGAGCACCGCCGTGTTGAACTCGGCAACCAGCTCCTTCATCAGCCGGATGACCTGGGCTGCGACGGTGACGTCGAGCGGCTGGGTGACATTGTCGGCCACCAGAAGTGCCGGATTGGTCACCAGCGCATCGACGATCAGGGCGCGCTGCATCATGCCGCCGCTGAACTGGGAGGGATAGTCGTGAAAGCGACTGGCAGCTGACGGAATGCGCACGGCATCCAGAAGCGCAATCACCCGCTTTTCAGCCTCGGCCCGGGACGTGCCGGGGATGACGGCACGCAGCTTCTCGACGATCTGCGCACCGACGGGCAGTGTCGGATCAAGCGCTCCCATCGGATTGGAGCCGACATAGGCGATGCGGCGGCGCAGGCCGCGCATCTCGTCTTCCGGGATCGTCAGGATATTCTTGCCCTCGAACATCACCTCCCCTGACCGGACGGAAAGCGGCGCTTCCAGCCAGTTGACGATCGCCTTCGACAGTACGGTCTTGCCGGCGCCGCTGGCGCCGACCACACCGACGATCTCGCTCGGTGCCAGGGTCAGCGACAGAGCGTCGATGATGACAGGCGCATCCGCGCCACGTCCCGCGGCTACAGTCAGGTTCTTCACGGCAAGCAGTGGAGTGGTCATCATTCTGCTCCTCCATGAACCGCATTGCGGGCTTTCTCGAAGGACGCCCCCATCAGATTGATCGATGTCAGCGTCAGGCCGAGAAAGACGCCGGGCATGGTGGCGATCCACCAGGCATTCAGAAGGTATTTGCGCCCGTCGGCGATGATGTTGCCGAAGGTCGGCGTCGGCGGCTGCACGCCGAGACCGAGAAAGCCGAGGATGGACTCGAAGATCATCATGCGGGCGACATCGAGCACTGAGGTGAACAGCACCGGTGGCAGAAGCAGCGGCAGGAGCAGCATGACAATGACGCGCAGGTTGGTCGATCCGCTGAGCTTGGCGGCCCGCACATACTCGCGCTGCTTTTCCGTCATGACGACGCTGCGCATGATGCGGGCATAGACCGGCCAGTTCGACAGCCCGAGCACCAGGATGATCGCCGGGATGGTCGGGCGCGATACGCCGAGAACCGAGATCGCCAGGATGATCATCGGGATCGACAGCTGCGCATCGGTGAGCCGCATGATGATGGCGTCGGTTCGGCCGCCGAAATAGCCTGCGATGGTGCCAAGCGCACAACCGATGAACAGCATGACCGCGACCGAGGCAACGCCGATCAGGAAGGAGTAACGCAGGCCGACCAGCGAGCGGACCAGCATGTCGCGGCCGATCTGGTCGGTGCCGAGCGGATGGGCGAAACTCCATTTTTCACCGAGAAGGATCGGCGCGACCAGACGGGCTTTGACGTCCATCTTGGTCGGGTCGATGCTGCTCAGCATCGGATAGAAGATTGCGGCAAGCACGAGCAGGACGAAGATCGACAGGCCAATGCGAAAGCCCGGCGTCGATGAGGCCTTGGAAAACACCCGTTGGGCGATGGATTGCGAGGCACGCGCCGAGACGGCACGCGCAGGCACTGGGGTTGCGGAGGTCATGGACATCAATATTCAAGCCTCGGATCGATGGAGGTTGCAGCAAGATCGACGAGAATGTTGATCATGACGAAGATGGCACTGGTGACAATCGCGATGCCCTGGATCAGCGGAAAGTCGCGCTGCAACACGGCATTGATGGTGAGCAGTCCGAGGCCCGGATAGTCGAAGATGTATTCGACGATGATCACGCCGCCGATCAGGCTTGAGAACTGCACGCCGAGCAGATTGAGCAGCGGCACGGACGCATTGCGCAAGACATGATTGGCAATGATCCGATGGCGGCCAAGCCCGCGGACGCGGCCGACGGCAACATAAGGCTCCATCATCTGCGCCGAGACCGAACTGACCAGCGTGCGGATCAGCACCGGTGACAGTTCCACCGCCAATACGATGGCCGGCAGGAACGTATAGGAAAATCCCTGGTAGCCGATGGCCGGCAGCCAGCCGAGCTTGACGGAAAACAGCAAAGCGAGAACGATCCCGAGCCAGAAATTCGGAAGCGAAATGAAGATCGAGGAAATGTAGAAGGCCACCTTGTCGGGCCAGCGACCTGGCGCAAGTCCCCCGGCAATCCCGACCACGGCGGAAAACAGGATGGCAATCACCAGCGTCACGGCGGCAAGCTGCAGCGTCATCGGCAGGGCGTCGAAGATCAGGTCGAAGACCTTGGCGCGTTCCCCGCGCGTCGTATCGTTGAAGCTGGCACCGCCGGTCGCCGCGCCATTGGCCGGACGCACGAAGGATTCGCCGAGATCGCCCTGGACGACACCGCTCATATAACGGCCGAACTGGACGATGATCGGGTCGCGCAGCCCCATGTCGGTCGCGATCTTTTCGATCAACGCCTCGGGCGCCATGCCGCCGGCCATCAAGCGCACGGGATCGCCTGGCACCACGCGCAGAAGCGTGAAGATCAGCAGCGAAACCAGGAAGATGATGACGGCCCCCTGCACGAGGCGCCGTAGCAGAAAATTGAAAACGAACATGCCAACTCCGATGCGAGCGTTCAGGCTCCGGACACCGCCAGCCCAACGGCGGCGGTGTCCGGTCGAGATCAAGCCGCAGGCTTGGAGGCGTCCATCGATCCGTCGGGATAGATGTAGAGGCCGGCCAGATCCTTTTGCATCGCGTGGATCATCACCGAGGTGAACAGCGACAGCGACGGCATCTTCGAGGCGATCAGCGGCATGGTCTCGGTCTGCAGGATCGCCTGGCGTTCTTCGAGCGTGCCTGCGTTGCGTTCCTTGTCGAGGCTGGCATCGATGTCCTTGTCCTCGATGCCGCAGATGCGGTGCGAGGTGGAATGGAAATGGGTGCGCAGAACCAGATCCGGTTCGGGCGAACCGGTCGACCAGCCGCAATCGACCATATGGCCGGGACCGCCGCCGGGGCGGTGATAGAGCTGCTCGTTCCAGGCAGCCGGCTCCAGCACGGTGAGACTGACCTGGAAGCCTTGTTCGTTGAGCATCTGGGTGATGATTTCGCCATATTCCTTGGTCTTCGGATAGAAGCCGACGGAGGTGATATATTCCAGCGGCGGTAGGCCCTCGCCCTTGGGGAAGCCGGCTTCGGCGAGCAGCGCCTGGCACTTTTCAGGATCGTATTTCGGATAGTTTTCGAGATCGACATAGCCAAACTTGACCGGCGAGACGAAATTGCTCGATGCGTGGCCGGCGGACCCCAGGACCTCGAGGATCATGTCGCGGTCGATGGCGTGGCAGGCGGCCATGCGGATGCGCGGATCGTCGAAAGGCTTCTTCGAGCAACGGAACCAGAGATATTTATTCTCGACCGACACGACCTTGTTGATGGCGATCTTGTCGTTACCTTCGAGCGTCGTGACCTGTTCCGGCTCGAGGCGCTCGACGATCGACGCTTGGCCGTTCATCAGCGACAGCATGCGTGTCGTGGAGTCGCCGGTAAAGGTGAAGTTGATGCCCGGAATGGCAGGCTTGCCTTTGAAATAGCCGTCGAAGGCTTCCATAACCGTGTCATTGCCCTTCTGACCGACGAACTTGAACGGGCCGGTCCCGTTGAGCCGCTGAGACAGCGGGCCGCCCGGGCCGCCGGCAACATCCGTGGCCGACATGATCGGCAGGAAGGAGGCGAGGAAAATGAAGAGATGCGCCGGGTAGTTGCCCTTTGATGTGTCGATGATCACGGTGTAGTCGTCGGGCGTCTCGATGGTCAGCGTTTCGGTCGGCCCCGGATACCACTGTGCCGGGCGATCCGGTAGCGCGCCATATTCGATGGTCGCCTTGACGTCTTCAGCCTTGAACGGCTTGCCGTCGTGGAAGACGATGCCTTCGCGCAGCTTGATCTGCAGGCGGTGCGGATCAAGCAACTTGATCTCGGTGGCAAGCTCGTAGACGACCTCGCCGGGATTTTCGAGCGTCATCGGCGAACGGGTAAGAAACCCATGACGAAGCCTTCGATGTTCTTTTGCGAGAGCGTCGTATGGGCCGTCGGGTCCCAGTTGCCGGTGATGTTTTCAGCCGACAGGAAGGTCATGACCTTGCCGGACTGCGCATAGGCGGACGATATGAAGAAATCAGGATCGATCTGCAGGAAGCCGGCAGCTGCCGCAGCGCCGGCGGCGCCCTGCAGAAAGCGGCGTCGATTGAGTTCGTTGGTCATCGGTTCCCCTTATATCTTGTAGAAGCGAAGTTCACAAAACCGTCACAACGGTCAAAACAGTCATATGCAAATCCCATGCCAGCGCCATTTACGCTGGCTTTCGGCTGCGTACGAATGACCGAAATGTGGGTTTTGACTATTTTTTAGGTGGAATTGTCTTCCGCGCTTAAATGCGCGCCAGTGGCACCTGTCCATCGGCGATCGTGGGACAACTCGCAACGACCGCCGTGATGTCCTTGGGTGGTTGGTCGAAAATGTCGATGATCGCGGATCTGCGATGGCGCGTTGAAGGAAGCGGCGGCAGACGACTATGGTCGTTGTCACCTCGATCCCGACGACACAAAGGGTACTTCAGTTCATATCG
Source organism: Agrobacterium sp. a22-2 (assembly GCF_012276985.1). Taxonomy (GTDB): domain Bacteria; phylum Pseudomonadota; class Alphaproteobacteria; order Rhizobiales; family Rhizobiaceae; genus Allorhizobium. The sequence goes on from NZ_JAAXMM010000015.1 coordinate 36,014, forward strand.
GCAAAAGAACGTGCGGCTTGGCGAGGTGGCAGCGAAGCGGAGGAGATGCTTGCTCTGGACCGGGTTCTCGACGGCTGTCGCCAGCGATCACGCCCCCCAGGTTCGCTTCAGCACCGCAAGCCAATTGGCATGGGCGATCTTCGTCAGGGCCTCGTCATCGAAACCTGCCGTCCGGAGCGCACCGAGCAGGTGCGGCAGGCCAGTCGCGTCGCCGATCCGGTTCGAGATCAGGGTGCCGTCGAAATCCGAACCCAGCGCGACATGGTCGATGCCCAGCCGTTCGACGAGATATTCGACATGGCGCACCATGATCGAAAGATCCATGGAACTGTCTGCCCTGCCCTCGGGATGAAGGAATTTGACGCCGAAGTTCAAACCGACCAGGCCGCCGGTATCGCGGATGGCGTCGAGTTGCCGATCGGTGACGTTGCGGCTGTGCGGGCAGATCGTAAACGCATTCGAATGCGAAGCGACCAGCGGTGCATCCGAAATCTTCGCGATATCCCAAAAGCCCGCATCGTTCATGTGGGACAGATCCACCATGATCTTCAGCTGGTTGCACAGCCGAATGAGCGCGCGCCCACTGTCGGTCAATCCCGGTCCGATGTCCGGACTGTGGCCGAAGCGGAAAGGCACCCCGTGGGCAAAGATGTTCGGCCGGCTCCAGACGGGTCCAAGCGTGCGCAGACCTGCGGCGTGAAGCACGTGGATGAGATCAAGATCCGGTTCCGCCGCCTCGATCCCTTCGATATGGAACACCGCGGCAAAGCGGCCGTTTTCCATCGCCGTGTGAATATCGGCGACCGAGGTGCAGATCGTGAACTTTCCGTCCGACCGGGCCTCGATCCGCCGCAGCAAGGCAGCCTGCGCCACAGTCTGATCCAGTGCGGACTGTCGTTCCACGCGAGGCAGATCGCCATCGGCATCGAGAGCCATGCCGGGCGAAGGAACATAGACCGCGCAAAGGCCGCCTGCCAGTCCGCCCTGTCGGGCGCGTGGCAGATCGATATGCACACCCGTCTGACCAGTAAGGAACCGCTCTTCAGCGCCTTCACGTCCTTCGCGCATCAGGCGGGACAGGATATCGTTGTGGCCGTCAAAGACCGGAATCTTGGTCATGCCATCGCTCATGCTTGCCTCCGTCATACCATGACCTCGTAGATTGTCTCATGCGTGGCGACAAAGGCCTTGCCATCGCTGATCACCCAGCCACGAAACATGCCCGGCGTATTGTAGGGCGCCGCGATCTCGCCTTCCGCATCGATCGCGACCAGCCCCGCTCCAATCTCGTGGACGGCAAGGTCATGGTTCACGACAGCCCCCGCTGCCGTTTTCAAGTCCTGCCGAAGATAGGCAATGCGGCTGGCGATTTCATGCCCCACGACGTGCCGAATGAAAAACTCGCCCTTGCCGGTGCCAGACACAGCACAGACGCCGTCGCGCGCATAGGTGCCGGCGCCGATGATCGGACTGTCGCCCACCCGCCCTTCGGGCTTGTTGGTATAGCCTCCCGTGGAGGTCGCGGCCGCCAGATGCCCGGCCGCATCCAGAGCCACGGCACCGACCGTGCCATGTTTCTCGTTTTCGGTCCCGTCGGTCCCGGCGGCGGCATGCGCCTTCATCGCCTCCAGCGCCTCGACACGCTTCTGCGTGGTGAAATACGATTGCGGCTCCGTCGCCAAACCGTTCGCCTCGGCAAAACGGTCGGCAGCCGCACCGGTCAAAAGAACCGCACGGCCATCGTCCATCAGACGGCGGGCGGCTTTGATCGGATTGCGGATCGCAAGCGCGGCAGAGACGGCGCCAGCCCCAAGCGTTGCCCCATCCATGATCGAGGCATCAAGTTCATGCACGCCATTTTCGTTCAGCGCGGCGCCATGGCCGGCATTGAAATGCGGACTATTTTCCATCACCACGACGGCGGCTTCGACCGCATCGACTGCCCGACCGCCCGATTGCAACACGGCATAACCGGCCCCGAGCGCTGCCGCCAGATCGTTGCGGGCCGCCTCCCAGTCTGAAGCCGTCATGCTGTCTTCCGGCATGACGCCACAGCCGCCATGAATGGCCAGTGCGATTTTCTTCATGTCCTGCTCCAATGGTCATGGCACGGGTCGACCGGCATCATCCGGGTTGATCGTGCTCTCATGCAAATGCATATTGGCAAACGCCCGGTGGTGGGCACCGGGCGCATCGTCCCAGTTGAAGGCGATGTCGCCGATCACCCGCACCCGCACCCGGCGTGCGCCGCCGGGCAGATAGGCGATCGGGATATCCTCGACCTCAAGCGTCTTCAGGCTTGCCCGGCTTGCACCGGAGGCAACGGCTGAGTCCTGCGCCTCAGTCTCGGCTTTCGCCAGGGCCTCGTCGCGGCTCAAGCCCGAAAACACCTGGTCCACCTCGCCGGAGACCTGCGCCATCGCAGCACCCAGCGCATTGGCGACGCCGGCGTTTTCCACACGCAGGACTTCCGACGCCCCGGCAATCCGGTCGGGGATCAGGAAGGCACCGCCGCCAACGGCGATCAAAGGGACGTCTTCGGCCGAGGTCTTCATCTGGTCGAAACTGTCGGTGACCATGGCGCGGATGCGCTCAAGGCTCGCCTTGACCAACGCCGGATCAAGGTCCTTCACCCGGTCCCGGTCGCCTATCTCGATCAGCCCCGCGGCGACCGCGATGTCCGACGTCGTCAGCGTATCGCCGCCAAATACACGAGCTTCGCTCAGGATCCGGTACCCCACCGAGCGTGGCCCGATCTTGCCGGTATCCGGATCGATGATCGTGCCGCCGCCAAGCGCGATCGGCAGAAGGTCCGGCATGCGGAACAGGGTGCGCACCCCACCGATATGAACGATATTGTTGGCTTCCCGCGGAAAGCCACCGACAAGGCAGCCGATGTCCGACGTCGTGCCGCCGACGTCGACGACCATGCCATCGGTCAGTCCGGTTAGGAAGGCCGCGCCGCGCATCGAATTGGTCGGACCCGAGGCGAAGCTGTGCACCGGGTTTGCCGCTGCGACATCGGCAAGCGCCACAGTGCCGTCATTCTGCGTCAGATAGAACGGCGCCGTCACCCCCGCCTCGCGCAGGGCATCCGAAAACGCGTGCACCGTCGTGCGACCGAGCGATTGCAGCGCCGCATTCAGCAGTGCCACATTCTCTCGTTCCAGCAGGCCGATGCGGCCGAGCGTGTGCGACAGGGTGATTTTCGCGTCCGGGATCACAGAACGGACGATCTCCGCGGCCCCGACCTCGCATTCGGTGGTCAGCGGTGAAAACGTGGCCGAGATCGCGATCGAGGTGATGCCAGCATCGCGGATCTTCATCGCCGCTTCGCGAATTTCGTCGGGAATCATCGCCACGAGCGGACTGCCGTCATACTCGTGACCGCCATGCACCATGAAGATCATCGGATCGACAGATGCGCGAAGATCGTCCGGCCAGTCGCACATCGGCGGCAACGACCGTCCGGTCGGCAGCGCGATGCGGATTGCCGCGACCCGCTCCAGCCGGGCGCGCTCGACCACGGCATTGGTGAAATGGGTGGTGCCGATCATCACCGCATCGATCGGCCGATCGGTCGATCTGACAGGGCCGGTCACGTGCGCGAGCGCCGCCTTCACACCCGACATCACGTCCTGCGTGGTCGGAACCTTGATCGAGGACAGGATCGTGTCGCCGTCAATCAGCACGGCATCCGTATTGGTGCCGCCAACGTCAATGCCGATGCGTTTCATGAGAATACCGATGTAAAGTCAATGTCATAACCGAAGGCCCTGGGGCCGACGGCCGCGATGCCCGCAGGCGAGGTCAAAAGCGCCGGCGCAGGCAGGGCAACGACGGTCACCCTCTGGCCATAGCGCACGGATTCGGTGCCGATCGCACTTCCGGATACCGTGTCGAGAAGGCAGATGAGATCGGGCGTCATGGCGACCGGCTTTCCATCGCGAAACGCCACGGCCCATTCGTTCTGGAAGCCGAGTTCCATGCGCGTCCCCTTGTCGGCGTCGATGCCTTCGATCAGCGTCGTGCCGCGCAGGAATCCGCCGGTCGTTTCGCGGGCAACATCGATGACCTTGCCGCAAAACAGCTGTTTGCCGCCCTCGTGATCGAGCACGGCCCTGACCGGATCGTCGTGACGCGCCCGCGCCTCGATGACCGCACGGCCGAGTTCGACCGCCTTGGTGACGGTATAATGGATACCCCAATCCTTCACCTCGCGCCCGGTGCGCGGTGCCTTGCAGGTGGCGGCCGTCGAGCCGACCTCGGTACAGACCTTGCGCGAGATGCGCTCCATCCATTTCCAAGAAGCGGCACGCGTCACGATCACCTCATTGTCGCGCACATCGACCAGCGACAGCGGGAACATTGGCAGGTTGCCGATGGCAAACGACGTCATCTGCGCTTCGGGATAGGCACGCCCCATGGCGTCGGCATTGACGACGGGGCGGTCAAGCATGGCGGCCGCGAGAAATGACGACAGCGCGTTCGAACCGCCGATCTCGACGCTCATGATGGCGCGGAACGGCTTGCCGAGATAGTCTTCCATCACCTCGACCGCCCGAGCGAGATGGACGGGATCGCCGAGACGTTCCTGGCCGACCAGCGGCGCACCCATCTTCGACACGACCGCCACCATGTCGTCATCCTCAAGCGCCATCGGATCCATGAGTTGGACTCGGCGGCCTTCAGCATAAAGGCGACGGAGATTGAGGGTCGAGATATAAGGATTGCCCCCGCCCCCGGTTCCCAGGATCCACGCGCCGGTGGCGAGTGGTTCGATATTTTCTTCGGCGAATTCCTGAAGCATGTATCACCTTCGCTCATGCAACGCCGCACGCGATCGATCGACCGTGCGGCATGCTGCAAGCTGACATTTTGCGGCCTGGCTCTTTGTCGTCGGGGCAACCGGCGCTGTTACAGGGTGGGTCCGGCCCCGCATGGGCGGGACCGGCTTTTCCTGGTTCGACGCGAGGATCAGTTCGCGTTGCAATCCCAATGGAAGTTGGAGAAGTTCAGATCCCAGCTCTGCATCGGAATGAAGGCATAACCCTGCAGGCACTTGTTGGCACCGTAACGGCGGTTCGGCGCAACGGCCCAGACGTCGGGCTGCAGTTCCGCGATCTTGGTCTGCAACTCCTTGTAGGTGGCGTTCTGGGCAGCCACATCGGTTTCGCCACGTGCCTTGTCGATCAGCGCGTCGATTTCCGGGTTCTGCAACCATTCCATCGACCACCATGTGCCGGCAGCCTTGGAGTGATACTGATTGTAGAACATCGAATCCGGCGAAGGGTAGCTCGGCGAGACGTTGACCTGGGTCGAGGCCGGCGTCGTCTCCGGCTTGGCGGAGAGCTCGACGATGCGGTTCCACGGTTCCGGCTTGATGTCGAGCGTGATGCCGATCTGTTCGAGATTGGCCTGCAGCAGCAGCGCCACTTCCGCCTCGAAGGCGAGCGAGGCGACATAGCTGTTCACCAGCGTAATCTTCTGGCCGGCATATTTCGACTTGGCCAGTTCTTCCTTGGCCTTCTCAAGGTCGAACACACCGGGCTCGATGCCGTCATTATGGGCGTCCTTGAAGGCGTCCGACAAGGGTCCCTTCATGTCGAAGCCCGGATAGATGACTTCCTGAATGGTCTTGTAGTCGGTTGCATAAGCGATGGCGCGGCGCACATGCACGTCGTCGGTCGGATAGACCTTTGTGTTGAGCTTGATCACAAAGCCGCCGGCAGTGCGGGTCTGGATCAGCTTGTAGCCGTCCATCTTGCCGATCGCCTCATAGGTATCGTTACCGAGACCATGCGAGGAAAGGCCAAGTTCGCCCTTTTCGGCCAGCGCCTTGACGGTGGCATCGTCACTGGTCTGAACGAAGCGCACTTCGTCGATCGGCTTGCCCTTGGTCCAGCCGAGGAAATAGTCGGCATTGCGGTCGATGACCATATCAGCCGAGCGGTTGTAGCTGACCAGTTTGTAAGGACCGGAACCGGCGGAATGTTCGCCGACATAGGTTTCGCCCCACTTGTCTTCGGCCGTGGTGTTGGCCTCGATCAGCTTCTGGTTCAAGGCCATGAAGATCGGGGTAACCGACATGAACGGCGCAAACTGGCGTTCAAGCTTGAAGACAACCGTCACATCGTCCGGTGTGGTGATGTTTTCCGGCTTGATCAGGCCGACGACGAGGTTGGACGGGCCCTTGTTGATGCCGATCAGGCGCTTCACCGACCAGGCGATGTCGGAAGCCTTGAGCGCCGTGCCGTCCTGGAACTTCGCATCATCGCGCAGGTGGAAAGTGTAGGTCAGGCCGTCGGGGGAAATTTCCCAGGACTTTGCCAGATGCGGCACGATCTCGCCCGACGGGTTGACGGTGGTCAGACCGTCATACAGGTTCACGATCGCCATGTAGCCGGTATAGTCGGTCACCTTGGCCGGATCGAGCGACGAGAAGATCTGCATCGTGTTGACGGCGATCGAGACCTTGTCGTCCGACACGGCCGCGGCAGACGTCAGCGACAGGCTAAGGGCAGTGCCGACCGCCAGCATGGCGAGGCGCGATTTGATGGAATGCACGTTCATTCAAGTTCTCCTCTTTCGCGGGATTCTCCGCTTGTGTTGAAGCTGTTCAGGCAGCCTTCTGCGCGAGCGCAGGCAGCGGCGAAAAGGTGATTTCCGGATAGCCGAATGCCGCAGGACCAACGACATCGAGCGCACGCGGGGTGCGCAGCAGGGCGTGGCAGGGAATTGCGACGACCGCGACACGCTGGCCGTAACGCAGCATTTCCGTGGTGATCGGATAACCGGTATCGACATCCAGCAGCACGATCAGGTCGGGCACGGTCACCTCGACCTCGCCGTTACGACGGAAGATCAGAAACTCGTTCTGGATCGCAACGCTGGCAGTCTGGCCGGTGCAGTCGTCGAAACCGGTCAGTTCCATGTCGCCGACGGCAAAGCCGCCGCGCAGATGGCGCTTCAGATCACTGATCTTGCCGTTGAAGATGCGCCGTCCATCTTCGAGTGCGCAGACGGCCGCGATCGGATCCGCCTGCGCCTTGCGGGCGCGGATCACCGCCTCGCCAAGCGCAATCGCCTTGGTATAGCTCTTTGGAATGCCGTACTGGTGCACGTAGTGCGCCTGCATCGGCGCGGTCGCCAGCATCGCACCGCCGCCCTGGGCGACGACGCAGGCACGTGCCATACGCTCGTGCCAGACTTCAGAGACGGCATGACTGAAGATCACCGCATTGCCATGCAGGTCGCACATGACGGACGGAGTCGAGCTATGGCCGTAGATCGAAAACGTCGTCATCTGCATTTCTGGAAAGGCACGGCCCATCCCGTCGCAATCGAGCATCGGCAGTCCGCCGAGCGCCGCCGTGACCAGCGGATTGATGGCATTGGCGCCGCCGATCTCCTCGCACACCATGGCATCGATCGGTGCACGGATCAGGTCTTCCATGGCCCGCAGGCAGCGCAAGCCCTCGCGGCCCTCACGCAGGCGCTCAACACCGACGACCGGCGCACCGATGCCACCGATCGACATGCACAAGGCGTCGCCCTCGATCCGGTCGGTCGCGAGGATTTTCATCTCATAACCTTCCTTCATCGCCTGCAGGGCCAGCAATTTGCCCTGGTAGGGGTTGCCGCCACCGCCCGTGCCGAGAATGCCCGCACCGATCTCCAGCGCATCGAGATCTTCCACCGTCAGCGTGCGCAGGTCGGCTTCGTCGTATTTCAGCTTGCGCACATCAGCCATGATGAACTCCCATTTCTCCGACGACCTTGACGTGAATGCGGGTCGCATTGCCCGGCAGGTAAGCCAACGGCATGTCCTCGCGTTCGATGACTTCCAGGGTTTCGGCCAGCGCACCGGCGGCAATCGCCTTCACGCGCGCCTCGGCTTCCGCTTCGGCCAGCGCACTTTCGCGCGTGCGGCCGTCGACCAGCGAGAAGACGCGATCCGTCTCGCCGCTGATCTGCGCAATCGCCGCGCCGACCGCATTGGCGACGGCGTAATTCTCCGGCCGGATCACCTGGAGATCACCGATCCGGTCAGGCATCAGGATCGAACCACCGCCAACGGCGATCACCGGAACAGGGGTCGACGAAACGCGGCTGCGCTCCACGCAGGCTTCGAGCATCTGGTCGATTTTGAGCATCGCCGCCTCGACCAGCATCCGATTGAGGTGTGCAACCAGTGCCCGGTCGCCCACATCGGCCTTGTTTGACGCCACGGCGATATCGGTTGCCGTCAGCGTCGTGCCGCCGAAGCAGATCGCATCGGTGCGAACGCGATATCCGACCGACTTCGGACCGACGGTAATCCCAGCCTCGCTTTGGACCACCAGTGAACCACCGCCGAGACCGATGGAGAACACGTCGGGCATGCGGAAATTGGTGCGCACGCCGCCGATATCGACAGTCGTCGACGCCTGGCGCGGGAAACCGTGCTGCAATGAGCCGACATCCGAGGTGGTGCCACCGACATCGACGACCACGGCGTCCTTGATGCCGGTCAGGAAGGCCGCGCCACGCATCGAATTCGTCGGCCCCGAGGCAAATGTCAGCACCGGGAAGGAGCGGACCACGTCGGCCGCCATCAGCGTTCCGTCATTCTGCGTGATGTAGAACGGGCATGTAATCCCAGCGACGTTCAGCGCCTCGCCGAAGGCGGCAACCGTGCGGTCGGCCAGCGACAGCAGGCTGGCATTCATGATCGCAGCGCTTTCGCGGGCCAGCAAGCCATGGCGGCCGATATCCTTCGACATCACCACCGGAAGCCCCGGGCATTGTTGCTGCAGGATCTCCTTGGTGCGCAGTTCCATCGCGTCGTTGATGCCGCTGAACACGCAGGTCACGGCAGCCGCCTTCAGACCCTTGGCCCGGATGTCCCCGGCAATGCGCACGATCGCGTCTTCGTCGAGTGGTGACAGCACGCGACCGTCGAATTCATAGCCGCCCTTGACCTGATAGCCATGGTTGCCGACGATATCTCGCAGATCGTCCGGCCAGTCGACCATCGGCGGCAGGCCGGCGCCGGAGGGCAGGCCGAGACGGATCGCAGCGACCTCATCCATATGCCGGCGCTCGATCACGGCATTGGTGAAATGCGTCGTGCCGATCATCACGGCCGCAATCTTCGTCCGGTCGATGCCGGATTCCTCCATCACCTTCTCCAGCGCGTTGAGCACACCCGACGTCACATCCTCGGTCGTCGACGCCTTGACCCCGGCCAGAACCGACTTCCCATCCAGAACGACGGCATCCGTATTGGTGCCGCCCACATCAATCCCCACGCGATACACGTCAGGTGTCTCCTCATTCATGCTGTTGTCTTGACAAGGAAACGCGTGCGCTCTTCCTCGGTAACGACGGGCTTCAGCAGTTCTTCCGCGTCGGTGACGACGGGGATCGCAGCGATCAGCGCGCGGGTATAGGGGTGTTTCGGATCGGCAAAGACCTCAGGCGTCACGCCCTCCTCGACGATCTCGCCGCGCAGCATCACCGCGATGCGCGAGCAGAAATTGCGCATCAGCGACAGATCGTGCGAAATCATCAGGTAGGTCAGGCCGAGATCCTGGCGCAGTTGCACCAACAGTTCGATGACCGTCTTCTGTACCGAAACGTCGAGTGCCGCGGTCGGCTCGTCGAGAATCAGGATCTTCGGTTCGGCCGCCAGTGCCCTCGCGATCGCCACACGTTGCTTCTGGCCGCCGGACAGTTCATGCGGATATTTCGCCAGATAGGATTGCGGCAGGCGCACGCGATCGAGCAATTCCTTCATCCGCGCCTCGCGCCGTTCGCCGTCCATGCCGATCGAAGCGAGCGGCAGGCTCAGGGTCTGCCTGACGGTGCGCTTTGGATTGAGCGAGGTGCCGGGATTCTGGTAGACGATCTGCGTCAGGCGCCGCCCGCGCCCGGCCGCCGGCGCGTCGATCGCAACCGTGCCCGACGTCGCACGCGACAGGTCCATGATGATGCGGGCGACGGAGGTCTTGCCCGAACCGGATTCACCGGCGAGGCCAAAGATCTCGCCTTCGCGCAGCGTCAGGTCGACGTCGCGGATCGCATGAAATCCCGGACGTTTGCCGTAGACCTTGTTCAGCCCCCTGATCGTCACGATCGGCGCGTGGTGGCTCTGCGCCATGTCGGTGACGCGCGGGCCGTAAAGCGGCGGCACCGCCTCCAGAAGCGCCTGCGTATAGGCCGCTTTTGGATTGCTGAGGATCTCCGCACAGGGGCCGGTATCGACGATGTCGCCGTGATGCATGACCACCACACGGTCCGCCACCTTGCGAACCACGCCAAGATTATGGGTAATCATCAGCAGCGCCATGTTCTCCTCTTTGACCAACAGGTTGATCAAGTTGAGGATTTCGTCCTGCGTCGTGACATCGAGCGCGGTGCCGGGTTCGTCGGCGATCAGAAGCTTCGGCTGATGCAGCAGAGCGAGCCCGATCAGCACGCGCTGGCGCATGCCGCCAGACAGTTCGGACGGATAGGCATTCATCACGCGATCGGCATCCGCCAACTGGACACGGCGCAACACCGCTGCGATGCGAACGCGGCGCTCGGCTTTCGAGGCACGGATGCCATTGCGCTTGTCGGCAAACCGCATCACGTCATCGAGATGCGTGCCGATCTTGAACACCGGATTGAAGGACGAAAGCGGGTCCTGCATGATCAGCGAGAAGGCAGTGCCCTTCAAGGCTTCCCGGTTGGCCCGGGGCATCGCCAGCACATCCTGTCCGGCAAAACGGATCGTGCCGGAGTCGATCGTGGCATTGTCCGGCAATGTGCCGATGATGGCCTTTGCCGTTACCGACTTGCCGGATCCGGTTTCGCCGATCAGGGCGACACGCTCGCCGGCTGTAACGGTAAAACTCACATCGCGAAGCACCTGGCGACTGCGCCCATAGGTGGCGAAAGAGACATTGAGGTTATCGACGCTCAGAAGCGGTTCGGCCATCTCAGTTCTCCACATCGAACATGTCGCGCAGGCCATCGCCCAGCAGGTTGAAACCGAGCGTCACGTAGAAGACCATCGCCCCCGGGCACAGCACCTCCCACCAGAAATCCGGCATGAACTGGCGGCCATCGGCGACCATGGAACCGAGATCGGGGGTCGGCGGCTTGACCCCGAAACCGAGGAAGCTGAGCGTTGCACCGAACAGGATGACGAAGGCCGCATCGAGCGTCGTCTTCACCGAGATCACCGCCAGGCAATTCGGCAGGATTTCGCGGAACAGGATATGGATCGGTCCGGCACCGGCCAGACGCGCCGCCTCGATATAGTCCTCCGAGACAATCGACTTCGACACCGAGTAGATCAGCCGCGCATGCCAGGTCCACCACAAGAGGGTGATGGCGATCATCGCATTGGTCAGCGTCGGCTCGAGCAGGTTGGACACGGCGAGCGCCATGACCAGAGGCGGCATGGCCAGCATGACATTGGTCAGGCCAGTGATCAGCTTTTCCACCCAGCCGCCGAAATAGCCGGCGATCAGGCCGAGTACCGTGCCGACCGGCACCGAAATCCCGAGAACGCCGATCACCAGAAGCAGCGAAACCCGTAGACCGAACACCGTGCGCGAAAAGATGTCGCGGCCGGCCTTGTCGGTGCCGAACCAGTGACCAGCATCAGGCGGCAGATGCCGGGCGCGGAAGTCGACGACCGCACCGACATGCTTCGGATAAGGCGTCAGCCAGGGCGCAAAGATGGCAAGGATGACGATCGAGATCAGGATGAGCGAACCGATCACCGCAGCCGGATTGCGGCTGAAGCGATACCACATCATGTAGTTGGAGCTCAGTCCGCGGTCGGAAGCGTCGAGCATTCTCGTGTCGGCCATCAGCGTGCCTCCTTGCGGCGCAGTCGTGGGTCGATGATCGAGATCACGACGTCGACGATGAGGTTGGCGATGATGAAGAACAGGCCGGCGACCAACACCACGGCCGTGACTGCGTTCAGATCCTTCTGCAGGATCGAGGTCAGGCCATAGGAAGCGAAACCGCCCCAGGCAAAGATCATCTCGATGACGAAGGCGTTGCCGATCAGCGAGGCAAACTCGAGCCCCATGATCGTCAGCGGTGCGATAGACGACAGCTTCAGCAGATAACGGAAGATGATGACCCGTTCCGGAACGCCGAAGCTTTTCAGCGTCAGCACATGATCCTTGCGCTGGTTCTCCAGCATCGAGGATCGAGTGATGCGGGTGATCTGGCCGATCCCGGCCATCGACAGCGCGAAGGCCGGCAGCGCCAGATGCTTGAGCGCGTTCAGCACCACGTCAAACCGTCCGGCCAGCGTGCCGTCGATCAGCAGGAACCCGGTCGGGCCGCCCTGCCAGTTCAGCCCATGGTCGAGCCGGCCGATGATCGGCCAGTCGGTCAGATAACGGGCGGCTATCAGCTGCATGGTGATGGCAAACAGGAAGCTCGGGATCGTAACGCCGGTCAAGGACAGGAAACGGCCGACATAGTCGAAGATACGATTGCGGTAATGCGCGGTGATCACGCCGAGCGGGATCGCCACGGCGAACATGAAGATGACCGAGACCAGCACAAGTTCGACCGTCGCCGGGACCGTCTGCGAAAGATCGGTGGTCACCGGTCGCTGCGACACCAGCGACATCCCGAGATCACCCTGCAGCGCCCTGTTCGCATAGTCGAGATATTGCACCGGCAGCGGCCGATTGAGCCCCATCTGCTGGCGCAACGCATCAACCTGTTCCTGGGTTGCGGCCGGACCGAGCGCCATGCGCGCCGGATCACCCGGCACAACCCGTGCCAGAACGAAAATCATGATGGAAAGCGCCATCATGACGAGCATGAACATGCCAAGCCGGGTCAGTATTGCGACCAACGGATGTTGCTGCATCGGCGGGGAGTTTCCTTGTGCATCAGCTGCCTAAGGCTCGAACATCCCCTTCCGTCGCCATGCGAGCAACCGCCAGAAGGTATAGTTTTCTGACGATAAGGTATAGGTCGATGTCGATTTCTCACCTATAGAAGTCGCATGATCAAGGTCCTGCCCCGCCCTCGCCTCTGTGATCGCATCGCTCGTGAAACTGCCGGCGTGATTTTCCTGCGCGCGCCGGCTGGTGCAGGCAAAACCACCCTTCTCGGCATGCTCGCCAGGGCCTTGGCCAGACCGGTCTGCACGGCATTGCAGCCCCGCCTTGATGACGTGCATGGGCGTTATCTGCTCTGGGATGTGCCGGTCTCGGCTAAATCCGCCCGGATTGCCGCGACGATTCTTGACGCTGTTGATATCGTTATCGTCGCCTGCCGCCCGGACCAGCGCATCGCAGGGCTGGCGCGGCAGATCCTGCATCGCGGTTCGGTAACGATCGATGCCTCGGACCTGACCTTCACCGCAGACGAACTATCGGGCCTGCCGCGCGAAGATGCGGAGCATCTGCTGCAGGGTTATGCCGGCTGGCCGGCGTTTCTGCCGCTGGCAGCGGTCCCGGACGACCGCATCTGTATCGACTATCTGCGCGAGACCATTCTCAGCCACCTGTCTCCGGGCCAGACCACCACCCTGTCCATTTGGCTCGAAGCCCCGACGCCCGGCGCGCAATGGGCAGATATCCTGCCACCCTTCCTCGCCCGGGCACCCGAGCAGCACCCGGAACTTCTGCGCCTGCTGAAAACCGCGGTCCTCGAGCGTCTGGCAATCTTTGAGGCCGAAGGCGCCGTCATCGAGATCGCCGCGGCTCGGGAACAGGCCGGTCGGTCGCTCGACGCCATGGCCCTGTTGATCGACCATGGCCATGAGGAGCATGCCGCCCAGATCCTCGAGCGTGCGCAGGGACGCGAACTGATCTATCGCAGCAGCCTCTCCGCCTTTCAGGCCATCATCATGCGCTTCTCGCACGACATGATCGCCACCAACGAGACCGTGCTGCTTTCCGTCACCCGGACCCTGCTCAAGCAGGGCGAGTTGCAGCGTGTGCGTCATCTGCTCGGTCGACATCTGGGATCGGATTACCTCGATCCGCTGAAGGCGCTGGCGCGCGGTTCACGCTTCTCCTTCGCAGCCCGAACCTTCAGGCTCAACATGATGATCGGCGAGGATCTGACGCCCAACGATGCGATGATCGCCCGGCTCGGCGAGTTCATGGCCGACTATCCGCTGGGTGACCATGCCAAATGGGCCGCGTACTATAACGCCCTGCTCGAATTCGAGATCCGCCGCCGCAATTTCCGCGAGGCCGAGGCGGCAGCGGCCCGCTCCCTGATCTACCTGCGCAGCATGGGCGGTCAGCCGCTGCTCGAATTCTTCATCCATCTACACCAGATCGTCCTGCGCCTGATCAGCGGCGACACGCTTCTGGCTCGCCGCGCGGCCAAGGATGCGCGCAGCAAGCTGGAACAGGTCCCCCATGATGCGCATCAGGAATTCCGTATGCTGCACCTGGCGGAAGCCTGCATCGCCTATGAAGCCGGCCGGCCGCGGGATCTCGTCGAATTCGTCCAGGCCGACTTCGACAGCTTCGCCGCCGCCGAGATCTGGCCGAGCCTGATGCAATTCGCCCTGCATTATGCCTCGCAGGTCCTCGCCGATCATTTCCCGATGACCATTCGCCCGGGCTTCCTCGACGGTCTATGGATCCATCTGTCCGAGCGGCTGCAATTCCATGCCATGATGGAAATCCGCACCGCCATCGCCTATCAGAACGTCAACCGTTGGGCAGACGCTCAGTCCACCCTGACGGCGATCCGCATGCCGATGGGTCGAAACTGGGTGGAAAGTGCCACCGACGAGCTGGCCCGTCTCACCCGCCGCGACGAGATATCCTATGCCATGGCCTGGATCCGCGACGCGGCCCATCTCTGGACACCGCGCTCGTATCTGCCGCGCCAGATCGATGCCCTGATCAGCAATCCCTATGTGACGAACAGGGAGAGAGTGGCCCTGCTTCTATGGCAGAGCTACACCGCCCACCAGCGCGGCGACAGTGCCACGGCACGGTCCCGTCTGCTGTCGGCGCTTGAGACGTCGACCCGCCTCGGATGCAACGGCGTCTTGTCGGAGGAGCGTATTTTTCTGTCACCTCTGCTCAATGATCACCGCATCCGGGGCTTCATCGAGACATCGTCGGATGTGCGTATCGCCCTGTCGATCTTCGCCGCATCCGTCAACTCGCCGCAAGCCCGCGCGCTGAATGGCGGCCTATCGCAGCGCGAAACCCAGATGTTACAGCTGATTGCCGGCGGCATGCCGAACAAGCGGATCGCCAGCACCCTCAACATTTCCGAAGTGACGGTCAAATTCCACCTCGGCAACCTGTTCCGCAAACTCGGATGCAACCGCCGCGCCGAAGCAATCCGCGCAGCGACAGCCCTGGGTTGGCTCTAAGTCCCCCCAAACGTAGACAGGATCACAGGCCGATGCTGACGGGGGCATGGACTCACTCAAGTCACCAAGAGGAAAATCCCACACCGGTTCGGTGTTCAAAGGGTGTGCCTTAGAAACCCATGAACCCCTCGCAGTCGGCCAGTCTTGGAGCCGTCTTCAGCGTTTCCACATCGACAGTGGGAACCCCGTAAACCGGGTCGCCCGCAAAGATCTCCTCGATCACGGCCGCCACCTGCAGAACGCCGGCATCATCATGCCGGCGACCGACGATCTGCAGGCCGAAGGGCATGCCGAGCGCGTCCCGGCCGACCGGGATGGTGATCGACGGATGGCCGGCCAGCGTCGAGGCATAGGCCATGGCCAGCCAGTGATAGTAGTTTTTCGTCGGTTGCTCGTCGATCTCGGTTGGATAAAGCTCGTGCCAGTCGCGCGGGCTGATGGTCACAGCCGGGCAAAGCACATAATCATGGTCTTCGAAAAACCGCTGCCAGTCGCGATAGAACCGACCCTGTTTCACCAGCGCATCGGCGATATCGAGCGGGCCATAGCTTAGCCCCTCCTCGACATTGGCGCGGACATTCGGGCCGATCTTGTCCGGGTGGGACTGCAGCAGCGCGTGGTGCAGGCCGAGAAACATCACGCCGCGAAGAACGGAAAAGATGCGATCGGCATCGGTGCAATCGGGATGGGTCTCCTCGACCCTGCCGAGATGGTCGGAAAGCCGCGCCACCACCCGGCCGAAAGCCTCGCGGATTACTCTGGACGTCGGCGCAAAACCGAAATCCTCGGTGACGGCGATCCGAAGCGTCGCCAGATCCGGGCGCCGGCCGTGGCCAAAGCGATCGGCCTGCCACGGCGTCTGCCCGTCCACGACCACCGTATAGGGGTCGAGCCGATCGGGGCGCACCATGACCGACAGCATCAGCGCCACATCGGCGACGCTGCGCGCCATCGGCCCGCTGGTCGACAGATGCATCAGCGCCATGGCGCGCGTATCGCCAGGAACGACACCGGGCGACGGGCGGAAACCGACGACACCGCAAAAGGCTGCCGGGTTGCGCAGGCTGCCGCCGGTGTCCGAACCGGTGGCCAAAGGCGCCATGCGGGCGGCCAGAAGGGCTGCCGAACCGCCCGACGAGCCGGCGGCACTTTTTGTCGTGTCGTGGGGATTGGCCGTGACGCCATAGACGGCGTTGCGGGTATTGCCGCCGGCACTCCAATCCGGATTGTTTGTTTTGCCGAGGGGAATGCCGCCGGCCCGGCGCATGGCGGCAACGATGGCATCGTCCTTCGCGGCGATATTGTCGCGAAAGATTTCCGAGCCGAACGTGGTCGGCAGGCCCTGGACGTCGATCATGTCCTTGACCCCGAAAGGCAGGCCGTGCAGCGGACCGAGCGCCTCATGGCGCATCACGCTCTGCTCGGCCTGGTGTGCCTCGGCGATGACCCGGTCGAAATCCTGCGCCACCACGGCATTGATCGCAGGATTGAGCTGTGTGACGCGCTCGATACAGGCCTCGGCCAGTTCAACCGGCGACAGGCGGCGCTGCCCGATCAGTCGGCGGGCGTCTGTCGCATCGAGATCGGCGGGATGGGTCTTGCTCATGGCGATACCTTTTTTACATCGAGAGAGCGCCGAGGCCCTTGATCAGCATGTTGAGAGCCATCAGCGAGATGAACACGGCGAAAATCCGCTTGAGAACGGCGGCCGGCAGGTAATGCGCCAGCCGGACCCCGAGCGACACCGTGGTCGTCGAGATGGCGACGATGACGACCAGAGCCGGCAGGTTGACGAAGCCGATTGTGTAGGGTGGAAGCCCCGGAAGGCCCCAGCCGGCAATCAGAAATCCGATAAATGACGGCACGGAGATCAACAGTCCGAAGCCGGAGGATGTGGCCACCGCCTTCTGCACCGGCATGCCGTAGAGCGTCATGGCCGGCACGCCGAAGGAGCCGCCGCCGATGCCCATCATCGCCGAGAAAAAGCCGATGACCAGACCATAGACGCTGGCCAGCGCCCGGCCCGGCAGGGTGTCCGACAGTTTCCAATGGGGCCGGCTGATCAGCATGTAGAGCCCGAGCAGCAGGCCGATCACCCCGAAGATCACCGACAGATTGGCCGAGCGCAGCGAAGCGGCACCGACCACCCCGGCCAGCGCACCGAGAGAAATGGCCGGTCCCCAGCGCTTCAGCACGGACCAGTCGACCGCGCCGCGCCGATGATGCATCAGAACCGAGCGTGCCGAATTGAAGATGATGGTGCCGCCGGAGGTGGCGACGCAGACCTGCATCAGACGGTCGCTCTCATAGCCGAGGAACTCGAAGACATAGTAGAGCGCCGGCACCAGGACGACACCGCCGCCGATCCCGAGCAGGCCGGCAATCAGGCCGGACAAGGCGCCCGTTGCGGCCAGGAAGACAAAGAGCAGAACAAAATCCATCGATCAGGCAATCTGCTTCAGGCTTTTGGCGTTCTCGGCGATATCGAGGAACAGCGCTACCATGACCTGCATGCCTTCACGGGCAATCGGCACCAGCGCATGCTCGTTAGGGCCGTGCTGGCCGCATTCGGCATGGGAGTGCGGAATCCAGATCGTCGGCAGTCCAAGGATGTCGGTAAAGGCATCATTGGGCAGCGAACCCGCCAGATTGGGCAGCACATGCGGCGGCTTTCCCACTGAGCGCGTCAGCGAAGTCTCGACAAAACGCACCCAGGGATGGTCCGGCGAAAAGCGGGTGGCCCGGAAGGCCTCGCCGCGGGCGGGGCTTACCTCGACCATGGGAAAGCCATGGGCATCGAGATGACGGCGCAGGGCGGGAATGATGTCGTTGATGTCTGTGCCGACGACGAAGCGCAGCTGGCAGGTGGCTCGCGCCGTGCCCGAAATGGCATTTTGCGGCGCATCGATATTGCCGGACGACATGGCGAGCACGGCGAAGGAGTTCCAACCGAAGACGCGCTCGCTCGGCGTCAGGTCGCTCTCGCCCCATTCGGCATCGTGACGGCGCGGCGGCAGATCACGCAGGGTGGCACGGATATCGGGCGTCAGGCTGGTCGGGCGCCATTCTGGGACAAGGATCTGGCCGCGCGCATCGGTGATCGTGGCGATCGCCTGGGCCAGGATGATGGCGGGGTCGGCCAGCAATCCGCCGAAATTTCCGGAATGGTGGTCGCCGTCCCGCAGATTGACCATCAGGTTGATCGACATGCCGCCGCGCGACCCCATGAACATGGTCGGCGTGTCGACTGCCAGACGCGGCCCGTCCGAGGCGATCAGCACATCGGCCGCCAGCCGTTCCCGGTTGGCGGTGAAGAATTCGCGCAGCCCGAAGGAGCCGGTCTCCTCGGCCATTTCGAGAATGATCCTGGCATTGAACCCGAGCCGGCCCTTTTCGCGGATCAGCAGTTCCAGCGCCTTGATGTTGATGAGATGCTGGATCTTGTTGTCGGCCGTGCCGCGGCCATAAAGCTTGTCGCCCTCCCGGATCAGGGTGAAGGGCTCAAGACCCTCCCGCCAGCGATGGGCCTCTCCGTTGCAGACATCGCCATGGCCATAGACCAAAACCGTCGGCAGGGCCTCGTCCTCGATGCGGCTGGCGATCAGCAGCGGAGCGCCGCCGTCGCGCGGATTGTCGAAAATCTCGACGGCAAAGCCCATGGCCGACAGCAGAGGCTGCATGTCTTCCTGCAGATAGGCGTAGAGGTCCTCCCGCCGCCCTTCCGACTGGCTGACGGAGCGGCGCGCCACGAGGGCGGCCAGATCCGCGACCAGCCCTCCGCCATCGACATAGTGGGCGGCGGCTTCGATCAATTGTGTTCTGTCCATGGAATGCACTTACCTCGCTGCGTCGGCAGGCCCAAGCGCTGCCATATCTGGCGCTTCCCAGCCGCGGCCGGGCATGGCGGCGAGCAGTTGGCGCGTATAGGAATGTTGCGGATTGCCGAAAACGTCATCGACCGTGCCATATTCCACCACCTCGCCCTTCGACATCACGAGGATATGGTCGGAAATCTCGGCTGCCACCCGCAGATCGTGGGTGATGAAGATCACCGTCAGGCCAACGGCCTTGCGGATGTCGTCGAGCAGCTTCAGCACGTCCTTCTGCACGGAAACGTCGAGCGCCGACACGGCCTCATCGGCGATCAGGATTTTCGGCTCGACCATCAGGGCGCGGGCAATCGAGATGCGCTGGCGCTGGCCGCCGGAAAACTGCGCCGGATACCGGTCGAGCGCATCCTCCTCCAGCCGGACGATTTTCAGAAGCGCTCGGGCCTTTTCCATGGCTTGGCTGCGCGGCACGCCGAAATTGACCGGTCCCTCGACCAGCAGGTCGCCAATCTTGCGGCGCGGATTGAGCGAGCCATAGGGATCCTGAAAGACGATCTGGATATGTTTCCGGAAATCGCGGCGTCCGGCCGCGGTGGTCGTTTCCAGCCTCGAGTTGCCGATCCAGACCGACCCTTCGTCAGGCTCCACAAGCCCCATCAGGCAACGCACCAGCGTCGTCTTGCCGGAGCCGGATTCCCCGACGATGCCCAGCGTCTGGCCTTCCAGAACGGTAAAGTCCGTCGGCCTGACGGCATGCACCTTGCGGGCCGGCTTGAACATCGTCCGGGCGGTCGAATAGGTCTTTTCAATGCCGGCGACCCTAAGCGCGATCGGCCCTGACATATCGGGCTGGCCCTTGATGCCATGGCGCTTCGGCACGGCATCGATCAGCATGCGCGTATAAGGATGGCTTGGACTGTTGAGCACCTGTTCGGCGGTGCCCTGCTCGACGACCACGCCCTTCTGCATGACCAGGACGCGATCGGCGAGTTCCGCCACCACGTCGAAATCATGGGTGACGAACAGGATGGCGGCCTTGCGGCTTTCCTTCAGCGCCTTGAACATGTCGAGGATCTGCGCCTGCGTCGTCACGTCGAGCGCCGTGGTCGGCTCGTCGGCAATCAGCAGGCGCGGCTCCATGGCGAGCGCAATGGCGATGACGATGCGCTGGCGTTGGCCGCCCGACAATTGATGCGGATAGGCATGATAGAGGCGTTCTGGATCGGGAAGACGCACCTCCTTAAGAAGAGCCAATGTTCGAGTCCGGCGCTCGGCCTTGGACATTTGCGCATGCGCCTCGAAGACTTCCTCGATCTGGTTACCGACCGTGTAGCACGGGTTGAGCGCGCTCATCGGCTCCTGGAAAATCATGCCCATGCGGCTGCCGCGAAGGCCGGCATGCTCGGCC
Organism: Agrobacterium sp. a22-2; assembly: GCF_012276985.1. GTDB lineage: Bacteria > Pseudomonadota > Alphaproteobacteria > Rhizobiales > Rhizobiaceae > Allorhizobium. The sequence continues at coordinate 56,616 of NZ_JAAXMM010000015.1, forward strand.
TCTGACAGTTTCAGTATATCGCGGCCTTCGAAGAGGATTTCGCCTGCCGACGGCTTCAGGACTTTCGGCAGGAGACCCATGGCGGCAAAGGACGTGATCGATTTTCCGGAACCGGATTCCCCGACGATGCAGAGGATTTCCTTCTCGTGGATGTCGAGCGACAGGTTGCTGACGGCATGCGGGCGATCACCGCCCTTCGGCAGGTCTATGGTCAGGTTACGGATCGACAGGACGGGTGTGGCAGCGTGGGTCATCAGTTCCGGCCCTCCGGCGCGGTCACGTCGCGAATGCCATCGCCCAGCATGTTGATGGAAAAGACCAGGATGAACAGAGCAATACCGGGAATGGTGATCAGCCAGCTTTCAAACAGCAGCATTTCCTTGCCCTCGGAAATCATCAGGCCCCAGGAGGGTGTCGGCGGCTGAACGCCAAGTCCGAGGAAGGACAGGGCCGCCTCCAGGATGATGGCATGGGCCATTTCGAGCGTGACGATGACGATCAGCTGGTTCATCACATTCGGCAGCACATCCTTGAACAGGATACGCGGCAGGCTGGCGCCCAAAACTTCGGCCGCGGCGATATAGTCCATCTGCCGCACCTGCATCGTGGCGCTGCGCAGCACCACCGCAAAACGATCCCAGAGCAGCAAGCCGAGCACGGACACGACAACGGTCAACGATCCGCCGAACAGCGCAACCACGGCCAGCGCCACCAGCGTCGCCGGCAAGGCCAGCCGTACCGAGACGATGAACATCACCACCGCATCGACCTTGCCGCCGAAATAGCCGCCGAGAACACCAAGCGTCGTACCGATCACGGCGGAGATCAGAGCCGCGGTAAAGCCGATCAGCAGGGAGACGCGGGCCCCGTAGATCAGCCGTGACAGGTAGTCCCGGCCCAGCGCATCGGTGCCGAGCAGGTGCTTCCAGTCGCCGCCCAGAAAGACCGGCGGAGCGAGCCGCGCCAGCAGGTCCTGCTTGTAGGGATCGTATGGGGCGATCAGCGGCGCGAAAAGTGCGGTAAGGCCAACACACAGCAGGATCAGGAAGCCGACCATGAAGCCGCGATGTTTCAGGGCCTTGCGGGCCAGCAGACGGGATGGCGCCGGCGATGCCGCGGGAAGACCGGGGCTGATGGTTTGAGAGGTGTGGCTCATGTCAGGCAGTCCTCAAGCGGGGATCGAGCCATGCGTTCAAGACATCAGCCAGGAACGTGAAGGTGATGTAGAACATCGCGAAGATCAGGATCAGCGCTTGCATGGTCGGCAGATCGTTGCGGGAGATCGATTCCCAGGCGAGGTAACCGGCTCCATGCAGCGCGAAGATGGTTTCCACCACGACAGAACCGCCGAACATGAAGCCAAGCTGCACCGCCGCCAGGCTGACGACCGGGATGATGGCATTGCGCAGGGCATGCTTGAACAGAACCCGCCGCGGCTTGATGCCCTTGGCCCTTGCCGTACGGATATAGTCGGCCGACAGCACTTCCAGCATGCCGGCCCGCGTCAACCGCATGATGGCCGGCGTCGCGTAATAGCCGAGCACGATCATCGGCAGGATGTAGCCGGTCCATTGCCGCGTCCCCGAGGCCGGCACCCAGCCGAGATTGACAGAGAAGACCACGATCAGGATGAGGCCGAACCAGAAGCTCGGGACAGCCTGTCCGACAACAGCAATGCCGAGCGCCAGCCGGTCGATCAGCGTATTGGGAAAGGCGGCGGCCAGAACGCCCATGGGAATAGCCAGCAGCAGGGCGAAGCTCATGCCGAGAAAACCGATGGTCATGGTGACCGGCAAGCGTTCGGCGATCATGCCCGAGACGGGGGTCTTGAAATAATAGCTCATGCCGAAATCACCGGAGAGCGCGCGCATCAGCCAGTCGACATACTGAACGAGCAACGGCCGGTCGAAACCGTATTGGCTGCGAACCGCCGCGATCACCTCTCCTGAAGCCCCCTCGCCGGCAATGGCGATCGCCGGATCGCCGGCCATGAACAGAAGAATGAAGCTGATGAAAGACACCGTCAGCGCTACCAGCGCCGCCATGCCGATCTTGGTCAGGACAAATTTCAACATCTGAAACCCTCAAGCAGGCGGTCTCGCGGCTTTGCGATCTCGACATGCCTCTAAAACAAGAAGCTCAAATCCGGGCCAGGCCGCCGGCATGCGGCGTCCGACCCGGGTATGCAGATGTCACTTCCAGCCGATCTCGTAGAAGCGGACCAGTTCGTCCGGGGTCGGCGTGAAGGAAATGTCGCCGCTCATGACGTAGTTGGTGGAATAGTTCCACAGCGGCACCCAATAGGCCTTGTCGGCGATGACCGAGAGAGCCTGGGTATAGAGCGTCTTTCGCTCGGCCGGATCGATGGAGGAATCAGCCTTTTCCAGCAGATCCGACAGGCTCTTGTCGCGTGCGTCATCTTCACCACCCATGGTGAAGAACTCGCTGGTAATGGCCGAGACATCGGCAATCGAGTTGGAGCCCCAGGTCATGAAGGAGATTGGCGCACCTTCCTTGATGCGCTTTTCGCGCAGCGCTGCGTATTGCATGTAGTTGAGATTGGCCTTGATGCCGATTTCGGCCAACATGCCGATCATCGCTTCGGCCAGCGGCCGGTCACGATAGGCATAGAATTCAATTTCGAAACCGTCGGGATAGCCGGCTTCCGCCAGCAGCGCCTTGGCCTTTGCCGGATCGTAGGCATAGGTCGCAACGTCCTTGTCGCAGCCGAACTGACTGGGCGAGCAGGCACTGTTGATCACTTCCGTCGTGCCCTTCATCAGCGCTTCGACGATCCCCTCGCGGTTGATCGCATGGTAGATCGCCTGCCGGACCTTGAGGTTCGTCATCGGGTTCTTGTCGCCCGAGCGACCGGCCGCATCGAGCGACAGGTAGCCGACGCGCATGGTCGGGGCATTGATCACCTGGAAGCCGTCCCGGCCGGCCATCTTGTCGGCCTGGTCGGAGGGCACCTGCCAGACCAGATCGATCGTGCCATTGAAAAGCTCGGCCATCTGCGTGTTGATGTCCGGGATGGTGCGAATATCGATGGTGCCGACCTTGGCTTTCGGCTTGGCGGCGGCAAAATAGTCCTCGTTGCGCTTCAGCACGAAATGTTTGCCGGGTTCGACGGTCTCGAATTTATAGGGACCCGTGCCGATCGGCTTGGTGGCAACGCCGGCCGGGCCGACAGCTTTGTAATATTCATCGGGATGGATGATGACCGGGCCGGCCAGATATTCGAGCGCAGCCGGGAAAGGCCCGTTGGTGAGGATGCGCACCTTGAACTGGTCGATTTTTTCGGCCTGCTTGATCCATCCCGTCGCCACCTTGTTCTTTGCGCCATTCTTGGGGTCGACGGTGAAATTCAGCGTGTAGACGACGTCGTCGGCATCGAAGGCCTCGCCATTGTGGAACTTGACCCCTTCGCGCAGCGTGAGCTCCAGCGTGGTGGAATCCACCCAGGTCCAGCTGGTCGCCAGATTGCCGACATACTCTCCGGTCGCCGGATTGCGATAGAGAAGGCCATCCCAGGCGGCATTTCCGAGCAGAATGCCCTCGCGCGCCGTGTTGAAATAAGGATCGACATGTTCGAGTTCCTTTGCAAAGGCGATGGAGACCGTGTCGTCCGCCTTGCCGGCCCAGGCGGCACTTGCAAACAGGAATGCGGGCAGAAGAGCGGCCGCAGCCGCCGTCTTTGTCAGTTTCATTCTCGTTCCCTTTATTTATTGCCTATTTTATAGGCTTTCGTGGCGAATGGCATTATCGTACTCGATTTTCTTTTTTTGTATACAATATATTTGCATTGCGTACATATTTGCACGGTTGCATACGCCGCTTGCCAAATCCCGCAGATCGCACAACAATGCGCGTGGAGGACCGATATGAATTTGCCCGCATCAAAAACGCCGACCGCCGACGTGCTCTACGAGCGCATTGAGACGATGATTGCCGAAGGACAGGTCAAGGACGGCGAGCGCCTTGACGAAATGCGCCTTGCCCGCGATTTCGGCGTATCGCGCACCCCCTTGCGCGAGGCGCTGCGTCTTCTGTCGGCGACTGGGCTGGTCGAGCTCATTCCCAATCGCGGTGCCTTCGTGCGCCAGCCCGATTTCACCCGTCTTGTGGAAATGTTCGAAGTGATGGCCGAGGTCGAAGCCTGGTGCGCGCGGCTGGCGGCCAGCCGCATCACCAAGGCACAGTTGCTCCTTCTGCGCAAAGCCGCCTCTGCCTGCGAAGCCGCCCTTCAGGAGCAGGACTACAAACGCTACTATGTCGAAAACGCCACCTTTCACGCGATGATCTACGAGGCGTCCGGCAATGGTTTCCTGGCCGAAGAAGCCGCCAACCTGCACCGGCGCCTCAAGCCCTTCCGGCAGGCCCAACTCTCCTTCGGCGATCGTCTGTCGCAGTCGATGATGGAACATCGCGAAATCCTGCTGGCCCTTGAAGCGGGCGATGCGGCGCGCGCCGATTCCGTGATGCGCGATCACATCCGTGTTCAGGGCAGTATCTATGAGGAATACCGCCAATCGATGAGCGGAGAGCGCGAGGCCGCTGGTCGGCAAGCCTCGTGAGACCTGCCGCCGATTTCGGGCAGCCGCGTCGCCGAACCTCATGGAAATAGCAGAAGCTCGGAAACCGCAGCACCTCGCGTCAACCCCGACACCGTCCTGACGATACCCGCCTTGTCGATGCCATAGTGCCGATAGAGATCCTGCACCGTACCGGTCTGGCCGAAATGTTCGACCCCGAGCGGTATCGTCCGGTGGCCGTGAACGGCACCAAGCCAGGCAAGTCCTGCGGGATGTCCATCGGTGACGGTGACAAGGGTGCAATGGGACGGAAGGCCGGCGAGCAAGGTTTCGACATGACCGGATGCCCGACTGACGCCGCGACGCCGTGCCCGCTGGGCTGCGGTCCAGCCGGCGTTCAGGCGATCCGCGGAAGTCACCGCCAGCACGCCGATATCCCGTCGGCTCTCGCCGAGCAGCCCGGCCGCCGCGATCACTTCCGGCGCGATGCAGCCCTGATAGACCAGCACGACATCGGCATTCGGACCGGGCGGCTTCAGCCAATAGCCACCATCGATGACGCCCTGGCGGAAGCGCGGATCGCTGCGCGGCGCCGGCTGTTCGAGCGGCCGCGTCGTCAGCCGCAGATAGACGGAGCCGCCCGTCTCGTCCCGCAACCAGGTGCGCTCGTCCGGCTGACCGTCGCCATCGCGCTGCATATAATCGAAAGACCAGTCCATGATGATGGCGAGTTCGTCAAGGAAGGCCGGCTCGAAACTCGCCAGTCCGTCCTGGCTGATGCCGATCAGCGGTGTGGCGATCGACTGATGCGCGCCGCCCTCCGGTGCCAGCGTGATGCCGGACGGCGTGCCGACGATCATGAAGCGGGCATCCTGGTAGCAGGCATAGTTCAGCGCATCGAGACCGCGGGAGATGAAGGGATCATAAACCGTGCCGATCGGCAGCAGGCGCTCGCCGAACAGCGAATGGGACAGACCGGCGGCGGCCAGCAGCAGGAAGAGATTCATCTCGGCAATGCCGAGTTCAATATGCTGCCCCTCCGGCGAGAAATGCCATTTTTGCGCGGACGGCACCCTTTCGTCGCGAAACGTATCGGCCCGTGCATCGCGCGCAAACAGGCCACGCCGGTTGACCCAGGGGCCGAGATTGGTCGAGACGGTGACATCCGGGGCGGTCGTCACGATGCGGGCGGCCAGTGCCGTGTCGGTCTTGGCCAAGGCATCGAGGATCTTGCCGAAGCCGGCCTGGGTGGACAGAACGCGGTCCTCCAGCAGGACCGGCCCCTCTGTCGCAATGCGCTCCGCCTTGAAGCGTCGCGGCCCCGGCTCGAAAAACGGTACACGGGCAAGGAAAGCCTTTGCATCGGCGCTGTCGACCATGGTCGAAAACGGGTCCCATTCCGTTCCGGGCGCAACCTGCATCGCCGCCTGGAAATCGGCCATCTGGCTCGTCGTCATCAGGCCGGCATGATTGTCCTTGTGGCCGGCAAGCGGCGTGCCCCAGCCCTTGATCGTGTAAGCCAGGAAAACCGTCGGCCGGTCGTGATCGATACTGTCGAACACATCGGTCAGCGCCTCCAGGCAATGGCCGCCGAGATTGTTCATGAGTTCGGCCAGTTCGGCATCGGATCGCCGCTCAATCAGCGCGGTCACATCGCCCTGGTCGCCGATCTCGTCGAGCAGCCGGCGCCGCCAGGCGGCTCCGCCCTGAAAGGTCAGCGCTGCATAAAGCTGGTTCGGGCAGGCGTCGATCCAGTCCTTCAGGCGCGTTCCACCCGGCTCGGTGAAAGCGGCCTTCTGCAGCGCTCCATATTTGATGATGACGACATCCCAGCCGAAGGCCTTGAAAATAGCCTCGATACGCTGCCACAGACCTTCGCGCACCACGCCGTCAAGGCTCTGGCGATTGTAGTCGATGACCCACCAGGTATTGCGCAGATCATGCTTCCAGCCTTCCTGCAGGCACTCGTACACATTGCCTTCATCGAGTTCGGCATCACCGACCAGGGCGATCATCCGCCCGAGCGGACGCTTCTGCGCCCAGGGTCTGGCGGCGATATAATCCTGCACCATCGAGGCAAAGGCGGTGACGGCGACGCCGAGACCAACCGAACCGGTCGAAAAATCGACATCGTCGATATCCTTGGTGCGGCTCGGATAGGACTGCGCGCCACCGAAACCGCGGAAATTCTCAAGCTTGTCGCGTGTCTGGTTGCCCATCAGATATTGGATGGCATGAAACACCGGCGAGGCATGCGGCTTGACGGCGACGCGATCTTCCGGACGCAGAACATGGCAATAGAGCGCCGTCAGGATGGAGGCCATCGAGGCCGAGGAGGCCTGATGTCCGCCGACCTTGACCTCGCCCTTTTCGCGCAGGTGATTGGCATTGTGGATCATCCAGCAGGCAAGCCACAGGACCTGCTTCTCGATGGATTTCAGAATTGCGATATCGGTGCTTGTCACGACCGTCTCCCAGTCACGCGTTCACGCCTGATGAGGATCCGCCGGCGGCTTTTCGCCTTGCTCTGGCCGGATCCCGTTCCCATGTCTGCAACACCCGGCTGGATGACCATCCGGCCGGGTGCTCCTGGCAATGCGTCAGCCGTTGCGGAATGTGTAGGCATAGCCATTGATGGCCGGGGCGCCGCCGAGATGGGCGTAAAGCACTTTGGAGCCTTCCGGGAAGTAGCCCTTCTTGACCAGGTCGATCATGCCCTGCATCGACTTGCCCTCATAGACCGGGTCGGTGATCATGCCTTCGAGACGGGCGCAGAGCCGGATCGCTTCCTTGGTCTCGTCGGACGGCACGCCGTAGACCGGATAGGCATAGTCCTCGATCAGGATGATGTCGTCCAATGTCAGGTCCCGGCCGAGTTCGACCAGTTCGGCGGTGCGCTGCGCGATCTCCAGCACCTGGGCCTTGGTCTGGGCCGGCGTGAAGGACGCATCGATGCCGATCACATTGCGCTCGCGGCCATCCTTGGCAAAGCCGACCGTCATGCCGGCATGGGTGGAACCTGTCACCGTGCAGACGACGATATAGTCGAACTTGAAGCCGAGTTCGGCTTCCTGGGCGCGTACTTCCTCGGCAAAGCCGACATAGCCGAGACCACCATATTTGTGCACGGATGCACCGGCCGGGATGGGATAGGGCTTGCCGCCCTTGGCCTTGACGTCCTCGATGGCATCTTCCCAGCTCTGGCGGATGCCGATATCGAAGCCCTCGTCCACCATCTGCACATCCGCACCCATGATCCGGCTCAGCAGAATATTGCCGACACGGTCGTAAACGGCATCCTCATGCGGCACCCAGCTTTCCTGCACCAACCGGCATTTGAAGCCGATCTTGGCGGCGACGGCGGCGATCATGCGGGTATGGTTGGACTGCACGCCGCCGATCGAGACCAGCGTGTCGGCATTGGAGGCGATTGCATCGGGAATGATGTATTCAAGCTTGCGCAGCTTGTTGCCACCGAAGGCCAGACCCGAATTGCAGTCCTCGCGCTTGGCATAAAGCTCGACCTTGCCGCCGAGATGCTCCGACAAGCGTTCCAATTTCTCGATATGGGTTTGTCCGAATGTGAGCGGATAGCGCTCGAATTTCGCCAGCATGGGATCCCCTTCTGCTTGTTATGACACAGGGGAAACGCTACCACTCTCCGGATGAAAGGTGCTCTCTAAGTTGAACTTGATTTTTCGTGATATCTATTCGAAAGTTAAGCGCAACCTGCATATCTTTCATTTGTATCGTAGTTTTCGGAAGATTCTTTCATGGCATCGGAACTGGACCGCATCGACCTGAAAATGCTCCGCCTGCTGCAAAACAACGGGCGGCTCAGCAATGCTGAACTGGCGCAACTGGTCGATGTCAGTGCCGCGACCTGCCATCGCCGCACGCAGCGGCTTTTCGAAGAGGGCTATATCAAGTCGGTCAGAGCCATGGTCGAGCCGCAGAAGGTCGACCGCGGTGCATTGGTCATGGTCGGCGTGGTACTGGATCGCTCGACGCCGGAAAGCTTCGGCACCTTTGAAAAGGCGGTCGCCAAGCTCAATTTCGTACTGGACTGCAATCTGGTCGCGGGCGATTTCGATTACTTCCTGAAGATCCGCGTCCGCGACATGGCGGACTTCAACCGCATCCATGGAACGCAACTGATCGCCCTGCCCGGCGTGCGCCAGACCCGCACCTTTTTCGTGATGAAGGAAGTGGTCGACAATGCGCCCCTGACCTTTTGACGAGTGCTTCCAGCATTGCTGTGTTGAGCGGGGCGACCTAATCGGTGACCAGGTAGCAGCGGCCGCAATAGAGCAACCCTGCTTTGCCGTCGTCTCCGTCGATACTGATAATCCGCCCGAAAAGCACGCAGTTCAACGCGTCGGCATGATGGCTGCCCCTCGTAACTTATAATCAAAAGTTATGTTATGCGCATGTGAAATGATCAAGTTACCGATGAAACTACCCTAGGGTCACTGTGTCGCGCGGTTCGGAACCGTTGGAGAAGGTGCCGACATGCGAGCGCACATCAATTGCGGGGCATGGGCGCCGGCTGCGCCAAAGCCCAAAGGAGGATATCGTGACATACTTCGTGGAGGAGGATTCGGTCGCCATCGTCAATGCCCGCATGGGCAATGAGACCGATCAGCGGCTGTCTGAGATCATGGCAGGTGCCGTCAAGCATCTGCATGCCTTCGTCAAGGAGGTGAAACTGACCACCGACGAGTGGGAGATAGCGATCGATTTTTTGACCAGGACGGGACAGATCTGTACGCAGGAGCGGCAAGAATTCATCCTGCTCTCGGATGTGCTGGGATGTTCGATGCTGGTGGACGCCATCACCAATCGCCGGCCGAAAGGGGCGACCGAAAGCACGGTGCTCGGCCCCTTCCATGTCGAGAATGCTCCGGTTCGAGAACAGGGTGCGGTCATCAGCCTCGATGGCAAGGGCGAAAGCTGCCTGTTCGAAGGCCGCGTGCTGGACCTGGAAGGCCAACCGGTCGAAGGAGCCTGCGTCGATGTCTGGTCGGACAATGCCGACGGTTTCTATGATGTGCAGCAGCCGGGCATCCAGCCGAAATGGAACAATCGGGGCCGTTTCTTCACCGGACCCGATGGCCGCTACAGCTTCGTCGGCATTCGCCCCGTCAGCTATCCGATCCCCGATGATGGGCCGGTAGGTCAGCTTCTCGGCCATCTCGGACGCCATCCCTGGCGGCCGGCCCACATGCATTACATGATCAGCGCTCCCGGTTTCCGCAAACTCGTCACCCACACCTTCGTCGGCGGTGATCACTATCTGTCATCCGACGCGGTGTTCGGGGTGAAGGAAACGCTGGTGGCCCCCTATGAACGGCTGGAAGGTGCCCCGACGCTCTGGCGCTCTCCCTTCGATTTCATCATGACGCCTGTATGAGAGTGAGGTGGCGGTGCCAAATCTGAAGATCTATGTCGATGAAACGATTTTCGATGGGGTGCGTGGCCGCCTTAGCGAAGCGCTTGAGCCGATCCGCGCCCTGCTCTGTGATGCCTTTCGCGTGGAACCGCCCGCCTGCCAGTTGGCGGTCATCCCGATTATGGGATTGCCGGACCAGCCGCAGGTCAATATCGAGCTTCTGATCCTGCCCCATGCCGAGCGAACGGGCGAGGCCATCCGGGCGGCAGCCGAGAGGCTGCGCGCCCTGTTAACCTCGGTCACCGGGGCGCGGGTGGCGGTCCGCATCGCGCAACTCGATCCCGTGACTTATGTGGCGCTGAAAGAGGCGCAGGTGGCTTAGAATGCTTCAATCTAGCCAGGAAACGCTCTAACCCCGACGACGGGTCACCTGCTGCTCGTGCTCCATGCGAGAGTCGAGCTGCTTGAATTTTTCGGTGATGAAGGCCACGAAGCGCGGCAAGGCCGGTGGCGGCAGACGGTCGGCAAAGGTCAACAGCCCGAGCTGGCGCTCCGGGTGTTCGATACGCAGCGGCAAAGCCTGGATGGGAATTGTCCGCCGGTGGCTGAAAACCACCGAATAGGGCAGCACGGTCAATGCATCCGAACCGACGACGACGCTGAAGATCGAAGCCAGCGTGCCACCTGAAAAACTCACGTTGAAATCGTCGAGCCCGATCGACTTCAGCGCACGCTGGAGATCGCGAAAAAGCGGGCTGTCGGCCGGTGGTGCAATCCACGAATAGGGCTCGATATCGGCCAGCGTGATCACGCTGCGCCGCGCCAGGGGGTGCGTGGCACTGCAGGCGATGACGTTGCGTCCGATCAGCAGTGGAGTGAAGTGCATGTCTGGCGGAATCATGCCGGCATGCAGCGGCAGGATGGCAAGGTCCAGCGCGCCGCTGCGCAGGCTTGCAGCCAATTGATCGAAATAGCCGTAAGTCTGGGCGATCTGCACGTCCGAGTGGCGGTTCTGGAACTCCGCCACCATGCCGGCGACGACGCCATCGAAGAAGATCGGCGTTCCTCCCAGACGCAGGCGCCCGGCCTGCCCCTCCCGATAGCGTTGCACCAGTCGGCTGGCTTCCTGATTCTGTGCGCGAATCCGGGCGCCGAGGCGCGCCAGTTGGCTGCCGAGTTCGGTCGGTCGGAGCGGGCGCCGGCCCGGCTCGAACAGCGGTGTTCCGATCCGCTCTTCCAGCAGTGCCATGGTGCGCGAAACGGAGGGTTGCGACTTGCCGAGCGCTTCCGCGCCTTCCGTCAAGCCGCCCTTGTCGACGATCACCGCCAGGATTTCGAGATGTTCGCTGTCTATCTTCATAACGAAAGATCATATTAGATCTCAATCTTGCGATCAATATCAGTCACGCGCTGACCTAAGTTGCATTTCAAGGAATACGGACGACCGGCGGGAGGAGCCTCATGTCATTTTTCCGCGAAGAGTTTGCCGCACAGTGGCCAGCGGTTCGCGTGCGGTTCGGTGTTGGTGTGCGTCACGATCTCGTGGCGGAGATCAAGCAGCTCGATTGCCGGCGTGCCCTCATACTGACGACGCCTGAGCAGGCGCATGTGGCCGAGGAATTCGCAGGTCTGTGCGGCGATTACGCGGCCGGAATCTTCACCCGTGCCCGCATGCACACGCCGGTGGCGATTTCCGAGGAAGCGGCGGCCTATGCGCGAGACATCGAGGCGGACTGTCTCGTGGCCATCGGCGGCGGCTCCACCACCGGCCTCGGCAAGGCGATTGCGCTGCGTACGGACCTGCCACAGATCGTCGTGCCCACCACATATGCAGGCAGCGAGGCGACTGCCATTCTCGGCCAGACCGAAGACGGCGTGAAGACCACGCTGACCAGTGCCAAAGTCCAGCCGGAGGTCATTCTCTACGATGCCGAACTGGTGCGTACCCTGCCCGTCCCGATGACCGTGACGAGTGCGTTGAACGCCATTGCCCATGCCGCCGAAGGGCTTTACGCCCAGAACCGTACGCCGCTGACCTCGCTGATGGCCGTGGAAGGGATGCGCGCCTTCCGCGATGCCCTGCCCCGCGTGCTGGACAATCCCGACGACCTGCGGGCGCGGGCCGAAACGCTCTACAGCGCATGGCTGTGTGGAACGGTGCTTGGCCAGGTGGGTATGGCGCTGCATCACAAGCTTTGCCACACCCTGGGCGGCGGCTTCGACCTGCCGCATGCCGAGACCCATGCCGTGGTTCTCCCGCATGCCATTGCCTACAACGCCGTAGCTGCGCGCGATGAACTGCGGCCCGTGGCCGAATTGTTCGGCCACGACGAGCCGGGCATGGCGCTGCACCGCTTCGCCCTTTCGGTAAACGCGCCGATGGCGCTTGACGGTCTGGGATTGAAGGAGAGCGATCTCGATCGAGCCGCTGATCTGGCGGCAAAGAATCCGTACTGGAATCCGCGCCCGGTGGAGCGGGATGCGATCCGGAGGCTTCTGCAGGCCGCCTGGGCCGGCGATCCGCCGGTCGCCTGACATTTTTTGGAATTGGGAGGAGAGTTTAAATGGCTGAAATTACGACTGACGTGCTGATCATCGGAACGGGACCGGCGGGCTCGGCGGCAGCCGCATTGCTGTCGACCTACGGGATCGGCAATGTTGTTATCAACCGCTATCGCTGGCTGGCCAATACGCCCCGCGCCCACATCACCAACCAGCGTGCCATGGAGGTCTTGCGCGATCTGGGCCGCGATGTGGAGGATGAGGCCTATATGTTCGCCACGCATCAGGATTTGATGGGCGAGAACATTTTCTGCGAAAGCCTGGCCGGGGAAGAGATCGGCCGCCTGAAGGCCTGGGGCAACCACCCGCTCAGCAAGGCCGAACATCTGATGTCGTCGCCGACAAAGATGAACGACCTGCCGCAGACCTTCATGGAGCCGCTGCTGTTCAAGACGGCGTGTTCGCGCGGCACGCAGGCCCGCATGTCCACCGAATATCTCCGCCACGAGCAGACTGCCGATGGCGTGATCACCACTTGCCTTGACCGGCTGTCGGGCCGTGAATTCACCATCCAGTCGAAATATCTGATCGGTGCCGACGGCGGAAAATCACTGGTTGCCGAACATGCGGGCCTGCCCTTCGAAGGCAAGATGGGTGTCGGCGGCTCGATGAACATCCTGTTCCGGGCCGATCTCAGCAAATATGTCGCCCATCGTCCCTCCGTTCTCTACTGGGTCATGCAGCCGGGTGCGGATGTCGGTGGCATCGGCATGGGGCTGGTGCGCATGGTGCGGCCGTGGAACGAATGGCTGATCGTCTGGGGCTATGACATCAACGGTCCGGAACCGGATGTCACTGCCGAATTCGCCACCGGCGTCGCGCGGCAACTGATCGGCGATCCCGATCTGGAAATCGAACTGTTGTCCGCCAACACCTGGACCGTGAACAATTTTTACGCGACGCGGACGTCGAATGGTCGCGTATTCTGCGTCGGCGATGCCATTCATCGCCATCCGCCGTCGAACGGCCTCGGTTCGAACACGTCTATCCAGGATTCCTACAACCTCGCCTGGAAGCTGGCGATGGTGCTGAAGGGGCAAGCCGGCGAGCGCTTGCTTGAGACCTACGACGTCGAGCGTGCGCCCATCGCCAAGCAGATCGTCACCCGGGCCAACCAGTCGATCGGAGAAACCGGACCGATCTTTGCAGCACTCGGCATGAGCGAGGGCGTCGATCCCGTGCAGATGCAGAGGAATCTTGAGGCGCGCACGGACGGAACGGAGGCGGCGGAACAGCAGCGCGAGGCCATCCGCAAGGCGATCGCCTTCAAGAAGTACGAGTTCGATGCCCATGGCGTCGAAATGAACCAGCGTTACCGCTCCGACGCCATCGTGACCGGCGGCCAGATCGAACCCGACTTCCTGCTCGACGCCGATCTCCATCATCAGCCGACCACCTGGCCAGGCGCCCGCGTGCCGCATGCCTGGCTCTACCAGCATGTCGGCGGCGCGGAAGTTTCCACGCTCGATCTCTGCGGCCACGGAAAGTTCACGCTGCTGACCGGGCTCGGCGGAAAGGCCTGGGTCGAGGCAGCCAAGGCTGTGGGCACGGAGTTCGGTATCGAGATCGTCACCCATGCGATCGGCCCGCGCCAGACCTATGTCGACCATAGCGGCGACTGGGCGCGACTGAGCGAGATCCGCGACACCGGCTGCCTTCTGGTGCGGCCTGACCATCATATTTGCTGGCGCAGCACGGGGGCAAGCGCGGCACCGGGCGATGACCTGCGCCGGGTCCTGCGTCAGGTTCTTGCACTTTGAGGTGGCGGCGGCAATTCATAACGCGATGACATGTTTACCGCGAAGAAACAGATCAATTATGTGATTGCCGCCTGTTAGCTTCGTCATTCAACGACACGCCGCTTTGGGAGGAGACGCCTGTCGAAACGCCACAATGCAATGGCGCCAGTGAGGACCGCGGATGAGTGGTCCGTATCTTGACTTAAGGCATTTCCGGAAATGACAGGCCGCGCCCGGCGCATCACCCGGCAAGGGCGTGGGTGCCGACGCGACGGATCTTGCCGCTCCAGAGAATGGGACAAGAGGAGGAAACATGTTTACCAGACGCAATTTTCTGAAGACCACGGCGGCCGGAGGAGCAGTTATGGCCGCTTCCGGGCTGGCCGCGCCGGCCATTGCCAAGGATGTGGCGATCAAGCTTGGCTATGTCAGTCCACAGACCGGCCCGCTTGCGGGTTTCGGCGAGGCCGACAAGTTCGTCATCGACGCTTTTACGGCGGCGACCAAAGGCATGGGCCTCAACTACGAGGTTATCGTCAAGGACAGCCAGTCCAACCCCAACCGGGCGGCTGAAGTGGCGAAGGAACTGATCGTCGACAATGAGGTCAACCTGATGCTGGTCTCCTCGACGCCGGAGACGACCAATCCGGTTTCGACCACCTGCGAGGCGGAAGGCGTGGCCTGCATTTCCACCGTCGCGCCGTGGCAGCCCTGGTTCATCGGACAGCAGGGCAATCCCGGCGATCCAGCAAGCTGGAAGCCGTTCAACTATGCCTATCATTTCTTCTGGGGGCTTGAAGATATCATCGCCGTCTTTACCGGCATGTGGGGGCAGATCGAGACCAATAAACAAGTCGGCGGGCTGTTTCCGAACGATGGCGACGGCAATGCCTGGGGCGACAAAACCGTCGGCTTCCCTCCGGTTCTGGAAAAGCTCGGCTATGGGCTGACCGATACCGGCCGCTACCAGAACCTGACGGACGATTTTTCCGCCCAGATCAACGCCTTCAAGCAGAAGGGTACGGATATCCTGACCGGGGTCATGATCCCGCCGGATCTTACCACCTTCTGGAACCAGGCCAAGCAGCAGGGACTGAAGCCGAAGATCGCCTCGATCGGCAAGGCGCTGCTCTTTCCGCAGACCGTGGAGGCGCTCGGCGATGCCGGCCACAACCTGTCCACCGAAGTCTGGTGGACACCCTCGCATCCATTCAAATCGTCGCTGACCGGCGAGACGGCGGCCGAGGTCGCAGCCGCTTTCACCACGGCGACGGGCCGGCCCTGGACGCAGCCCATCGGCTTTGCCCATGCGCTCTTCGAACTGGCGGTGGATGTGATGAAACGGGCCGAGGATGTCGGCGATGCGGATGCCGTGGCCAAGGCGATCGGTGAAACCAGACTGGATACGCTGGTCGGACCTGTCGCCTGGGGCAGCGACAAGCTGCCGCCTTTCGCCAGCAAGAATGTCGCCAAAACACCGCTGGTCGGCGGCCAGTGGCGGCGCAAGGCCGGCGGCGGCTACGATCTTGTCGTGGTCGAGAACGGGCTTATTCCGTCCGTGCCGCTTGGCGGCAAGCTCGAACCCCTGTCCTGACCGGAAACGACCGCTCCGCCGAAGGCGGAGCGGTTCTCAACAGACCAGGAGCCCTGTTTGTGCCGATCCTTGAACTCAGTAGCGTGTCGAAATCCTTCGGTGCCATCGTGGTTGCCGAGAACATCGATTTTACCGTGGAGCCAGGTGAAGCGCTCGGCGTGATCGGGCCGAACGGCGCCGGTAAGTCGACGCTGTTCAACCTGATCAGCGGCAATCTTTCAGTAGCCAGCGGTTCGATCCGTTTCGACGGGCGCGAGGTCACGACCATGCCGCCGATGCAGCGGTGTTTTGCCGGCATGGGACGAACCTTCCAGATCCCGCAACCGTTCGAACGCCTGACGGTCTATGAAAACCTGCTGGTGGCCGGGGCTTTCGGCCAGCAGGCGAGCGAGCGGAACGTGGCCGATTTCTGCGCCGATATTCTTGTCGATACCGGCCTGATCGCCAAGGCCAATGCGCTGGCGGGCACGTTGAGCCTGCTGGAGCGCAAGCGGCTGGAGCTGGCCCGGGCGCTCGCCACCAAGCCGAAGTTGCTCCTTCTCGACGAGATCGCCGGTGGGCTGACGGATGGCGAATGCCGACAGCTCGTCACCACCATTCAGCGCGTGCACCGGCGTGGCGTTGCGGTGATCTGGATCGAGCATGTGCTGCATGCGCTGACCGCCGTCGTGCAACGAATCCTCGTCCTGAATTTCGGGCGGGTCATCGGCATCGGCGAGCCGCAAGCGATCATGGCGTCGCGCGAGGTGCGCGAGATCTATCTGGGACTGGAGGCCTGATGAGCAGCATTCTCGAAACGCGAGGACTGACCGCCTTCTACGGTGATTTTCAGGCATTGTTCGGCGTCGACCTTCGGCTGGAAGCAGGCGAAACCATTGCCGTGATCGGCGCCAATGGCGCCGGGAAATCGACCATGATGCGCGCCATAGCCGGCGTTCTCCCCTCCCCTGGCGATGCCATCCTGCATCGGGGAATGCCGATCGGCGATCTCGCGGCCCCCGATGTGGTGGCGCGCGGCATCGCGCTGGTACCGGAGGGCCGAAAGCTCTTTGCCTCGCTCACCGTCGAGGAAAATCTGCTGGTTGGCCGGTATGGCCGCAAGGTGGATGGTCCCTGGTCGCTCGACAGCGTTTACGCGCTCTTCCCCATTCTGAAGGAGCGCCGCTCGAAGCCGGCGACGGCGCTGTCCGGCGGCCAGCAGCAGATGGTGGCGATCGGTCGGGCGCTGATGTCGAACCCGGAGGTTCTGCTGTGCGACGAGTTGAGCCTTGGCCTCGCGCCGGTGATCATCAAGGACATCTATGCCGCCTTTCCGCGCATCCGGGCGGCGGGTGCCGCCCTCATCATCGTCGAGCAGGACATCAACCAGGCCTTGAAAGTGGCCGATCGCGTCTATTGCATGATGGAAGGGCGCATCACCCTGACCGGTCGTCCCTCGGAACTCGACCGCGACGATATTCACGCCGCCTATTTTGGAGCCGAACCCCATGAACTGGCTTGATACCGTTCTTCAGGGCGTGCTGCTGGGCGGGCTCTATGCCCTCTTCGCCGCAGGCCTCAGCCTTGTTTTCGGCATCATGCGCCTGGTCAACCTCGCCCATGGCGACCTGATCGTGCTGGCCTCGTTCCTGATCCTCGTGCTGGTCGCCGCAACCGGCATCCACCCCTTCCTCGCGGTGCTCATCGCTGCACCGCTGATGTTCGGGGCCGGCTGGCTGCTGCAGACCTACTTGCTGAACCGCACGCTCGGCAAGGATATCCTGCCGCCCTTGCTCGTCACCTTCGGGCTTTCGGTGGTGATCCAGAACGGGCTTCTGGAAGGTTTTACCGCCGACAGCCGCCGCATTTCCGTCGGTGCGCTGGAATCGGCCTCGCTGTCCTTTGCCGGGCTGAATGCCGGCGTCATCCCGCTGATGACCTTCACGTCCGCCATCGTCGTCATCGTTGCGCTCAATCGGCTGATCTACCGGACCGCGCTTGGACGGGCCTTTCGCGCCACGTCCGACGATCCGGTGACCGCCGGCATGATGGGCATCCGCCCGCAGCGCATCTTCGCCATGGCCACGGGGCTGGCCATGGTGGTGGTCACGATTGCCGCCCTCTATCTCGGCACGCGCGCCAATTTCGATCCGACTGCCGGACCGGCGCGGCTGATCTATGCCTTCGAGGCGGTCATCATCGGTGGGCTCGGCTCGTTGTGGGGCACGCTGGCCGGCGGTGTCGTTCTGGGCGTGGCGCAGACCTTGGGTGCTTCCATCAATCCCGAATGGCAGATCCTCTCCGGCCACATCGCCTTTCTGCTCGTGCTTCTGGTCAGGCCGCGCGGCTTGTTCCCACGCGCAAATGATTGAGGACACAGTGACCGTAGGAACAGACATCATGACGAACCCGGACCTTGCGCGCCACCGCTGGCGTATCGAGACGCGAACGCGGCTATCCTCGGCCGCGATGATGTTCTCGCTGCTTGTATTCGCGGTGCTGGCCATCGCGCCCTTCTTCGTCGCGCGCGGCACTGTGCAGGATCTCTTCTTCATCCTCACCATGCTGACGCTGGCGCAAAGCTGGAACCTGCTGGCGGGCTATGCAGGGCTAATCTCCGTGGGGCAGCAACTCTTCGTCGGTTGCGGCGGATATGCGCTGTTCGGCCTGGTCATCCTACTTGGAGTCGATCCGCTTCTCGCCATTCCGCTGGCCGGAATTTTCGCCGTTTTGACCGCACTACCGACCGCCTTCTTCGCCTTCCGCCTCTACGGTCCCTATTTCGCCATCGGCACTTGGGTGATTGCCGAGGTGGGCCGCCTGCTGTTTGCCCAATGGAAAATGCTGGGCGGCGGCACCGGCACCTCGCTGCCGCGCGAGGCGGTGCGGGAGATGATCGGCGTCTCGGCCATCGGCGATCTTTTCGCGATGAAGCCTGCCGTGGCGCTGGATGCGCTGACCTACTGGCTGGCGCTGCTGATGGCGGTTTTCACCATCGGTATCGTTTACCGACTACTGCGCAGCAAGCAGGGGCTCGGCCTTGCGGCTGTACGCGACAACGAAATCGCGGCCAAGGCGCTTGGCGTCGATGCCCATCGACTCAAATTGACGATCTATCTCCTGACGTCCTTTCTGACGGGTGTCACCGGCGCGCTCATCTATCTCCAGAAGGCGCGCATCTCGCCGGATGCCGCCTTTTCGCTCACCGACTGGACGGCCTATGTCCTCTTTATCGTCGTGGTCGGCGGCATCGGCACGATCGAAGGGCCGATCCTCGGGATCATCATCTTCTTCCTGCTCCAGAACCTGCTGGCCGATTACGGATCATGGTATCTTCTTCTGCTCGGCGGGCTCGCCATCGGCACGATGCTGTTTGCGCCACGCGGGCTGTGGGGCTTGATTTCAGAACGCACCGGCATTGCCTTCTTCCCCGTGCGCCGCCTTCTGCGCAGCGGACCGGATAAAGGGGCTTGAATTTTTCGCGCTATCAGGGCGCGAGACGCCGGAGGGGCGATACCGCGTTCGGCCATCATCTTTCGCAACAGCAAGCCGATTGTCGCCGCACGCTTGCACCCCTCAATGGGTCACGGCAAGCATGTCTTCGATCTCCCTCCACCGGCCGAGCAAGTCGTCTTTCGAGCCTGCGGTACGGACCCGCCCCCGCTCGACGACAATGGCCTGCTCCGCGATCTCCAGCGCCATCAGCGCATGCTGCTCGACGACGATCAGGGACAGAGCACTTTCCTTTCGCAATCGGATGAGCGCCTCGAGCAGCATGTCGACAATAACAGGCGCCAATCCCTCGAAAGGCTCATCAAGCAGCAGGCACACCGGATCGCTCATCAGCGCGCGCGCCAGGGCCAGCATCTGCTGCTCGCCGCCGGAAAGCTGGCCGCCGCCGTTGCGGCGTCTGTCCGCCAGCCGCGGAAAAAGGTCGTAGACGCGCTCGACGCTCCAGCCGCGACCAAGATCGGCAACACGCAGGTTTTCCTCGACGCTAAGCGAGGCGAAGATCTGCCGTTCCTGCGGAACGAAGCCTATCCCCCGCCGACAACGCTGGCTGGCCGGCAGAGCGCCGATTTCCGCACCGGCAAGGCGGATGCTGCCTTCCTTCAGCGGCAGGCGACCGGCGATGGTACACATCAGCGTCGTCTTTCCCGCGCCGTTGCGCCCGAGAAGTGCCAATCCGCCACCCGCAGGCACGGAAAGACTGATGCCGTCGACGATGCGCGTCGGACCGTAACCGCTGACGATATTGCTGATTTCAAGCAGGATTTCTGTCATGAACGGTTCCCCAAATAGGCGGTGCGCACCTGCGGATCGTGACGGATCTCTTCCGGCGTACCGCGCGCAATAACGGTTCCCTCCGCCAGCACCGTGATCTGCCGAGCGAAACGAAAGACCAGCGGCATGTCGTGTTCGACAAGCAGGACCGCAACATCTCCCGGTAATTCGTCGAGGACGCCGAGGATGACCTCGTGGTCCGAGGCAGGCAAGCCGGCGGCAGGCTCATCGAGCAGCAGCACCTTCGGCCTGAGCGCCATCGCCACGCCAAGCTCCACGAGCCGCTGCTGCCCATAGGCCAGATCGCGGACCGGTATGTGCGGAACGTTAGTCAGACGCATGCGGCGGGCGATATCCTCGGCCTCCTTCACCACTGTTGCCGGAAAGCCGTTGTGACGCGCCATCGAAAGCCCGCAGCCCTCGCGCTCGCTGATTGCCAGCGCGATATTCTCCATCGCCGTGAACGTGGTGAAGAGGTTCGTCACCTGGAAATTGCGGACCAACCCCAGCCGCGTGCGCCGATGTTGCGGCATGCCCTTCAAGTCAGCCCCGTCAAGCAAGACGGATCCCTTGCGCGGCGCCAGCCGGCCGGTGATGAGATTGATCAGCGTCGTCTTGCCGGCGCCGTTCGGCCCGATCAGCGCGTGGCGCGCACCTTTTTCAAGGGTCAGCGACACGTCGTTGGTGACGACCAGCCCGCCGAATTGCAGTGTGAGATTCTTGAGTTCCAGCGCGCTCATCGACCAACCCTTCCCTTCAGCCGGACGAACAACTGCGTCAGACCGCCCGGTGCGAAGAGGACGAGAACGACGATGATGATACCCAGCCACAACTGCCACAGGACGGGATTGTCCTTTGACAGGATATCCTGGGCGACGAGATAGATCGCCGGTCCGATGATCGCACCGTAAAGCCGGCCGGAGCCGCCAAGCGCCAGCATGACGAGAATGGTGGCCGAAAGCTCGAAGCCGATGTCCTTCAAGCCGACGAACTGGTTGATCTCCGCCTGCAGCGCACCGGCAAGCCCGGCGAGGAAGCAGGAGATGACGAAGATCAGCAATTGCCGCGGCAGGACCGCCATGCCGATGGCCGCCGCCCGTCCGGGATTGTCGCGGATCGCCATGATCGATTGCCCGAACGGCGAATGGACGAGCCGCCGCAGACCGATCCAAACGGCAAGAAACACCGCCGCTGAGAACCAGTAGCCGACTTCGCCGATCAGGTCGAACTCATAGAGCCCGAAGACCGGCCACGTCTCGATGCCGAGCAGGCCGTCGACCCCACCGGTGACGGATGTGGCCTTGTTGGCGATCTCGCCAAACAGGAACACCGTGCAGAGCGTCACCATCAGCAGGGTGAAGCGCGCCGTACGAAGCACGATCGCGCCGATGACGACACCCGCCAGGGCTGCCGCAACGGCTCCGATGAAGAGACCGCTGACCGGCTCGCCCCAACCGTGTTGCGAGGCAATGCCGGCGGCATAGGCGCCGGCTCCGAAGAAGGCGGCATGTCCGAGCGTGACGATTCCGGCATAACCGACGAGAAGGTCAAGCGAGAGGGCGAAGATGATCGCGACGAGGATCTGCGCACCGAGCGCATAATACTGGTCGCCGAGAAACGGCACGAGCGCCAGCGCAACGATGATCAGCCCTTCCGCCGGGTGCAGGCCATGTTTGCGGCGAAGAAACCCACCAAAGCCGGGTTGTTGCACGACGGGGATGGGGGACACGGGTATGTTCATGGTTCATATTCTTCCGAACAGGCCGTTCGGCCGGATGAGCAATAGGGCGAAGACCCCAAGAAACAGGATGAAGGTGCCAAAGGCCGGCAGATAGTAGGCCGAAACCGTCTGGACGATGCCGACCAGCAGGGCGGCAATGAAGGAGCCACGCAGCGTTCCGAGGCCGGCCACCGCCACAACGATCTGCACATAGACCAGGATGTCGAGGGCATAGGACGGGTTCAGCCCGTAGACGTCAGCACCGAGCATGCCGCCCAGTGCCGCCAACGCGCCGCCAAAGGCGAAGGTCGCGGTGAAGACGAACTTTGTCCGCACACCGACGGACTCCGCCATGCCGCGGTTTTCGACCGCCGCCCGGATGACGGCACCGATCCGGGTACGCTCCAGCGCAAGCAGAATGGCAGTGGCGGTCAGCGCACCGATCCCGATCACCACCAGCTTATACATGTAGAAGGAGAACGGGCCGATCACCATGTTCTGCGCCAGGACCTCGGGCAGAACGACCGGGCGCATCAGAGGCCCGAAAAACAAGCGCGCCAACGCGCCGACGATAAAAATCAGACCGATACAGAACAGGACCTGATCGAGTTCCGAACGGCCATAGAGCCGCCCGTAAAGGGTCTTCTCCGCCACCGCCGCCAACACGGCGACGGCGAGAGGCGCGCAAAACACCATAACAAGCCAAGGCGCGCTCCAGTCGCTGATCGCGACGGCGGCGAGATAGCCACCCGCCATCGCGAAGACGCCGTGCGCCAGGTTGACGAAGCCCATCAGGCCAAGCGTCACAGAAAGCCCGACCGAGATGAGATAGAGCACACTCGCATAGGCAAGCGACTGAAAAGCGATTTCGACCAGCGTATTCATCCGCCGCCTCCTTTGTTCCGACAGATCCGATGGGGTATCAGAGAGGATGCTCGACTTTCCAAGGATCCTTGACGCCGGAAATCGTCTCGATCTCGACATTGGCAAGCTCGCCACCAACCTCGCGGACCTCGCGAATATAGATGTTCTGCACGATATCGCGTGTCTCCGGATCGATGGAAATCGGACCCCGGGGGCTTGTCGCACTGAAACTGGTCATCGCGGCCATGGCGGCGGCGGCATCTGCAGCTCCTTTGGTCGCGGCGATGGCGGTGCAGATCAGGTGCATGCCGTCATAGGCGCCTGCCGCCATGTAATTGGGCCTGACGGGTGAAAAGGTGTAGGCCTTCTTCCATGCCTCGACGAACGCGTGGTTGGCAGGGCGATCTCCAGCCATGCTGTACTGCCCAGCCGTGATGACGCCGAGGGCAGCGGTTCCGATATTGGGCAATTCCTCGTCGCTGGTCAGGTCGCCAGGACCGACTAGCTGGATGCCGGCGCCACGCAGATCGACCTCCTGGCAGGCCCTCATGAAGGCAGAGGCCTGCACACCGCCGGGATGAAAGGCGAAGACGACGTCCGGCTTCGCAGCCTTGGCCGCAAGCAGAAACGGCACGAAGTTCGGGCTCTGGATCGGCATCTTTACGGAGGCGATGACCTCTCCGCCCTTCGCGGTGAACCCTCTGGTGAAGGCTTCCTCGGCATCGTGACCGGGCGCAAAGTCGGTGGTCAGCAAATAGGCCTTTCGGAATCCCTTCGTGCCCGCCGCCCATTCTCCAAGCGGTTGATTGACCTGCCAGTGGGTAAAGGCGGTGCGCGCAAACCAGGGTGCAAGCTGGGTCGTGTTGGCGCCGGAGGCGTTGAAGAGTACACAGGGCACCTTCGCCTTCTTGAGCAGGGGTGCAATCGCGTTGGCGTTCGGCGTCCACTGGAAACCGCCGAGATACTGCACCTTGTCGCGCGTCACCAGTTCCTGCACCAATCGCTTGGCAACGTCCGGATTGGTGCCGCCGTCGTCGCGGATGACCAGCTCCACCGGAATGTCGCCGAGCACCGACTTGCCCTCGGTCTCCAGATAGAGTTTGGCCGCATTCGCCATGATCTGTCCGCTCGACGCGAACGGGCCGGACATCGTGAGCACGAGGCCGATCCTGACTGGCGCGCCAGCAGCGCGCGCCGGCACGGCCCAACCGGCTAGTGGTGCCGCCGCCAGAAACCCGAGCGCCCTGCGGCGCGTAAACAGCAATCCCGTCGTCATTTCATCTCCTCCAGAAATGTTCTTCAGGCACGAAACATCATTGTGCTGAACCGCAATGAGGTTCGCCCTGCACTGAAAAAATCCAATTTTGGTTCGACCAGGCTCCGATGGCGTCCGGAACTGCCCGGACGCCTGATCGAATGGCCGGCTGTCCGTCGCCAATCGCCGGCCAGTCACAAGATCGTTCACCAGATCTTGCGGATAAAGCTGAGTTGCAGATAGTCGCCCTCGAAAGCATTGCGGCTGTAGACGTCAGTCAGGTATTTCAGCGTGAGGGTCGTGCGATGTTCGGGGAAATCGACGGCCACGATCGGTCCAAGCCGGATCGACTTGTGCCGCTGCCCATCCGCGGCGGGAGTAGCCGGAGTGCCCTCGTCGTCCTCGATCTGCCAGCGAATATTTCCCGCCAAGCCGAACTGGAAGCGGTTGTAGCGCTCGGTAACGGCGAAATCCGTCGAGAGATAGTCGCCGTCCCGGTAGGTGAAGCCGCCGGTCGAGTCGTCACGATCGAAATTGTGGTTGTAATATACCCGCGCCGAGAATTCCGTGGCATCCAGCAGAAGAGGCCTGGTTCGATAGGTGAATGCGACATTGGGCGAGAGCACCCAATTGTTGAAACCGGGATTGCCGACTTCCTGATTGTCGAAGATGCCGATCGGGATCGTCACGCCGAGGCCGAGACCGAGCGTGAAGCCCACAGGCATGGGAGGCACGAAGTCTGCGGTGGGCTGCGGCTGGCCGGGCGCGCCGGGTGGCGGTCCTTCGTACCAGCTCTTCGACCAGAAGAAGAGATCCGAATAGGCGTCGAAGGAACCGGTATGCTTGCTGCTGAGGTCCGCCGGTGTCGTGTCGGTAATGGTCATGTCGTGCTTGCCGTAGACAAAGACCAGCGAGGAGGCCATTCGTCCTCCGAGGACCTCTCCGGGGTAGACATAGAGCCCGCCCAACTGGCCCTGGAGCAGCGACTCGTCCGTGTCGGGAAACATCGCGTTTCCGTCGCCATCGTTCAGGCGATCGCGCGAGTTGCCCCAAAGGCCACCGACCGCGTAAAAACCAGGCTCCGGCGGCAGTTCCGCCGCCCGGATGTCGCTGCTCGCGCCAGGCGTCACCGTCTGGTAGAATTCCGCCGCTCCGGCCGCCCCCGCTGCCGACAGAAGAACAAGTCCAGACAGGGCAAAGGATACCAGCCTGACGCTCGAGATATGCTTATCCATTTAGATCCCCCTTTTTTCGATGGATATTAGTGAGTGGCAACGACCGGAGTGCCCGTCGTGGCAGGCTCGCGCAGCGTGCGGCCGAACATCAGGCCGGCCAGAAGAAGCAGGCCGCCGACCGCCGTGAAACCGGCGAAGACCGCCATCGTGGCAACCATGCCGCCACTCAGCGCGGAGACGGCGGCGACGCAGAGCGGGCAAATGAACTGGCCGATAAAGAACATCGATGTCCAGATACCCGAGGCCCGGCCACGATAGCCGTCCGGCAGCCTGCTCATGGTGAAAGCAAGCACGAGAGGCAGCGAGATGCCGCACCCGACATTGTTGATAAACATGCCGACGATGCCGCCCGTCAGCGACGACTGCGTATAGAGGATGGCAAAGCCAATTGCCTGGGTCAGCATCGCGCCGGTCAACAGCACACCGACGGAGCGGCGGGACTGGAAGCGGAAGAACATCGCGCCGGCCACCACGCCGAGCGAACCGATGGCACTCGCCAGCCCCAGCATGCCGGGGTCAGCAAAGCCTCGTTCGCTCAGCACGAGCGAGATGTGGACAGGCGTGACGTAAAACAGCGCGCCGCATACGAGGGTCACCGCCAGGCTGCCGATGAAGCGGGCGGTAAACAGACGCTCGGGACTTTCTTGCAGCCGTTGGACTGGCTCTTCGCCGGAACTGTTGCGCGCGGGTTCGAAGATGATCGCAAGGACCAGCGGAATGAACAGCGCCGTCGCTCCATAGACGAGGAAGGGCGCGCGCCAGTCGTAGCCGCCGAGAATGCCGGCGAGAACGAAGCAGACCGTTGCCACCAGCGAGGCAGAACCGAACTGTACCGAGAGCCAGTGAGCGCGCCGTTCGCCGATAAAATAGTCGCAGATCAGCGCCGTGCTTGCCGTCATGACGCCCGCTTCGGCAATGCCGACCACAGCCCTTGTCAGGATGATGGCGTAGAGATTATCGATCCAGAACGGCGCAACGCCTGCCAGCGCATAGATGGCAAGCGCCGCCACCAGCACACGTTGCCGCCCGACACGATCGGTCAGCAGGCCCGCCAAAGGAGCCAACAGCGCCACGAACAGGGCCGGCGTTACCAGCGCAATGGGCGCAAGCAGAGCGGCATGCGGCACCGCTGAAAAATGCTCGATCATATGCGGCAGAACCGGGGCGAACAGCGTGGATCCGATCGGGGCAAGCCATGCGACTGCCACCAAAAGCGACCCATGACGGGCGCCGGCTTTCAAATGTTGCATGCTCTCCTCCTCCTTTAAGGGCACACGTCATCCCTCCCTCGCAAGGCGAGGGCTGACTTCTTGGTCTTTCAACTGAACTTTCGGCCGGGTCCGCGAGGCGCGCCCCGCTTTACGGGATTCGGGCACGGCGCCGCCCTCCTCCGGCGGCGTCGAGACCCTTTATCGCTGGATCGAGATGAAGTGATCCGTGGTAAATTCCTCGACGATCCATTTGCCATTGAATCGGCCGAGACCAGAGTTCTTTTCACCACCGAACATCACATGCGGGTAATCGTGAATGGTGATGTCGTTGATGTGGGTCATGCCCGCCTCGATCCGCTGCGCGAACGCCAGGCCGCGAGCCTCGTCGCGCGTAAAGACGGCGCTGGAAAGACCGAATTCCGTATCATTGGCAAAGGCCAGTGCCTCTGCTTCGTTGGCGGCCCGAATGATCGGCGCCACGGGGCCGAAGATCTCGTTGCGGGCGAATTCCGAATCGTTCGTCACGTCGGCAAAGACGTGCGGTGCCACAACGCGACCCTCGATCGGTCCAGATACACATTCCCGGAAACCGCTTTGTCTGGCGCGGGCGATGCTCTCCGTTACGTTCCGCACTTGGCTGTCGTTGCAAAGCGGCCCAACCAACGTTGCCGGATCGTTGGGATCGCCGTATTTGATCGTCTTCACAGCGGCAGTATAGGCCTCGACGAAGTCGTCGTAGATCGAAGCGTCGACAATGATGCGATTGGTACTCATGCAGATCTGGCCTTGATGCATGAAGCGACCGATCAAGGCGGCGCCCACGGCCTTTTCCAGATCGGCGTCATCAAGCACCACCAGCGGAGCATTGCCGCCAAGTTCAAGGCCGATACGCTTCAAGAGGGATGATTCCCCTGCCACCTGCGCGATATGGCGGCCCACCGGCGTCGAGCCGGTGAAGGTCAGCACCCGCGGCACGGGATGGCGTGCGAAAGCGTCACCGATGACGCTCGAACTGCCAACCACCACATTTAGCACGCCGGCCGGCAGGCCGGCTTCCTCGTAGATTTTTGCCAGCAGAAGACCGCCGGTGATCGGCGTATCGTTCGACGGCTTCAGCACCACAGCGTTGCCGAGAGCAAGAGCTGGAGCCACGGAGCGGTTGGACAGATGCAGAGGGAAATTCCATGGGCTGATGACGCCCACGACGCCGACCGGCTTCTTGTAGACGCGCGCCTCTTTGCCGGGCCTGTCGACGGGGATGATATGACCTTGAGCGGAAGCCGGCATGGTGGCTGCCTCCAGCATGCCGGCCCGCACCGCACCCCATTCGATACCCGCCTTTAAGCGCGTGCTGCCCGACTCGCGGACGAGCCAACCGATGATTTCTTCCTTGCGGGCTTCGAGAATTGTCACGGCCTTGAGAAACACTGCGGCGCGATCGCCCGGCAATGCGCGACCCCAATCGTCCTGGGCCGCCTTCGCCGCGGCGAAAGCCTGAGCCAGATCGCTGAGGCCCGCTTGGGTTATCTCTGCCAGAACCGCATCGTCATAGGGGTTGCGGTCGAGGACGGTCGCGCCCGTCGTGCCCGCCACCCAACGACCGGCGATGTATTGCCCGGTAAAACCGTCGTAAGCACGCGGAAAAAAAGCAGACCGGTCGACATTCTGTTGCAAGACGTTTCCTCCGTTTGCAGCCATTTCGTCTCCACGTCGAGCCGGCAGATGCACGGCAACGACAGAATACTCAGGGCTCTCCTCATGAAAACCATATTGCCGCAAATTTGCCTATAGTCAATACATAATTATCATATTTTGATAACCTGACAGATCATGAATGCAGCCATTGCGGCTTAACACGAATGGAGCCAAACGGCGACGACTTCACAGACAGGACGTCTGTGAAGTCGATCAACGCGTAAAAATCAGATGAAAGATTGATTTGGGCACCGTCTGACCTGACGGCCCCTTAAGTCAGGCGCCCTCAGGCTGCCTGGAGCACCGCACCGGGGACCCAATTGCCGTGAAGGGACATGCGCAACCGGATCGGGAGCCTGACCGTGGCGATCGGCCCCTCCTCGATATGCTGGGCATCGAGCACAAGAAGGTCGGTCCGGCGTTCTGCAAGGCGGTTACACAATCCAATCACATAGCCTTCGCCTTCCGGTGCATTCGCGTGTTTCGGCACGAAGATCGGTTCCTGGAAACAGGACTGGTCATCGGCGAACCAGGTCTTTGTCCGACCGTTGGCGACGTTGATATGGGCCAACTGGTTGAAAAACTGGAACGGCCGCGGCCCGATGCGCGCTTCGTCGAAGGGCTTGGTCGGATCCATGGCGATGACGAAGCCGTGGCTGTATTGCCGGCCCATGTAGCGGTCGTCGCTGCGCGGGAACTCGCAGGCGAAACTGGTGAGCGCCTTCATCTCCAGCCCGTCGCCAGTCGAATTCATGTCGATCGTCAGCCGCATCATGTTGGACGACAGTGTTTCCGGCGGCGGCACGGTCCCGTCGGATTGCGGGAAGAAATAGAAGATATTGCCGCTGGTGATCGGCATGTCGATATAGATCCGGCCGCGGTCGTCGAAGGCGTTCAGGGTATGGCCCTGGAAACCATTCGGCGCCTTGAACCAGCGAATATCCCTGCCGTCACCATGGCGCCTGAGCACGCCGAAAAGCTGGTCCAGACCCGGCTGCCACTGGAAATGCTTTCCGCCGTCTTTTAGGCGCTGCAGATCGACCGTCAGCGGCATCAGCGGGAAGATGACGTAATTCTCGGTGACCGCGAAATCGTGAATCATCGCCGCGTAAGGTGCGACAATCCAGGTTTCGCGCTTTATCCGACCCTTTGAATCGATTTCGTAATAGACGATGTCCGGCGTTGCATCGCCTTTGGCCTCGTATCCGAAACAGAGCAGGTCACCGGTCGTCGGGTCGATCTTGGGATGGGCGGTAAAGGTGGCGCTGGTCAACTGGCCGTCGAAGTCCCACAGTCCGATGGTTTCCATGGTGATGGGATCGAGTGCATAGGGGGCACTGTCCTCCTTCAGCGCCAGAAGCTTGCCGGCATGCACAACCACGTTGGTGTTGGCCGTGCTGTTGTTCAGGTCGAACACGCTTGGATCGTTGGTATACTGATTGCGGTACACACCATGAAGCGAAGCCCTGGCGGCGCGTTGCGCCTTGAGCCGCTCGGTCATGACATAGCGCCGCCTGAAATCCACATGGCCGCCCTTGAACTGAAAGGCGCTGATAGCACCATCGCCATTGAAGAACATGTCTTCGCCAAGCATCGGCGGATATTGCGGATCCGGCGCCACCTGGAAAAAGGTCCCGTCGATTTCTTCCGGCACCTTGCCGTCGATTTCAAGGTCGTAAACCTCTCCTTCGAAGCGGGCGGGCGTGTAGAGCGCCCCGGTGAATTCAGGCGTGTTGGGGAAAAGCTTGGTCATTGCATACCTCCTCATAACAGTACCGATATGTACTATTATGAGGATTGCAATTTGTCAACTTAACAGTACGGACATTTACGGTTATAAGGCCCCATGCGCGTAAAAACCGAGAAAAAAAGAAACGAAATCATCGGCATTGCCGGAGAGCTTTTCCGCTCTCAGGGCTATGGCGCCGTGTCGATGGCGACGATCGCATCGGCCGTCGGCGGCTCGAAAGGCACGCTTTACGGCTATTTCCCGTCGAAGGAAGAGCTTTTCGCCGCCTTTGTCGTTACCGCCGGTCACCAGCGATGGCAGGAATTCATCGCTTTCCCCGACAAGGCAGGCAGCATAGACGCCAAACTCAAGGCACTCGGCCGCAACTACCTGCGCTTCCTGCTCTCGGACGAGATCATGTCGGTGAACAGGCTGGTTATTGCCGAAGCCGTGCGTTTTCCCGAACTCGGTCGCATCTTCTACGAAAACGGCCCGAGAAGCGTGATTGGCGTCATCGCAGCCACACTGGAGCAGGCGGCCCAGGCTGGAGAACTCAACATTGCCGATCCGACCGCAGCCGCATGGCGGTTCAAGGCCCTGTGCGAGGCCCGCCTGTTCGAGCAATACCTTTGGGCGATCCGCAGCAGCGTCACCGATGCGGAAATCATGGAGAACGTGGAACCCGCCTGCATGATCTTCCTCGAAAGTTTTCGCGCCTAAAGCCTGAAACGCTGCGTCAGTTCGAGACGCCCAGGAAAACGTCACGAAGCTTGCGTGACAGCATATCGGCAACCGGCGTTACCGTCATCAACAGCCGACGCTCGATGCTCTCGTTGCTATCCGCCGCACGGATGATCAGACTGATGCTGGCGTGGATTGCTGCCTCCGGGCAGGACACCGGCACGGCAATGCCCACCAGTCCGGCATCGACCTCACCGCGGGTGATCGTGTAACCCTGTCGTCGGATGGCTGCCAGTTCGGCAATCGTATCGTCCTTCAGGGCACGGTCATGGCCGCTGGCCTTCATCACCTTGCCAAGCCTGGCCTTCGGCAATTGTGCAAGAATCACCTTGGAGGTTGCCCCCCTTAAGAGCGGCATGGGGCGGCCGCGCTCATAGCTGGTCTCCACGGCAACATCGTGGGTGCGATGGTCTGCGACGCAGATGACCTGATCGCGGTATAGCCGGGCCAGCACCGCGACGCAGGGAACGTTTGCCGCCGCCAGCACATCGGCCAGCATCGGATCGCCTTCACGGATCAGCGGATCTGAAATGCGCAAGCGCCGATCGAATTCGATGAAGGCAGCACCAAGTCGATAATGCGCCTCGATAGATGGGTCGAGAAACCCCTGCCCGACCAGTTCGCGCACGGTGCGATAGATGGTGCTCGCCGGAACATCCGTGGCGCCAGCCATTTCCTGGATGGTCCAGTGCGGCTTGTGCTCATCGAAAAGTCTCAAGATTTCGACAAACCGATCAAGTCCTGCCATTCTATTTTCCTTGGATATGCCAAGTTGATCCATTGACGGACGCTCTAGTTGCCATTTGCGCCATTGGGAAGTCAATCCAAACAATCGAATTTATCACCGGCCTCAAATCGGCGCCGCGCGCAGCGTCCACTTCACATTCATTATGCACCGCACACCTCATAATTATCAAAAAATAATAATTATGGCATTTTATGATTGCATATAATCACTTTTTCGATAACCTTGGCGCAACAGCAATCGGAGGATCTGATGTCGTACAATGCAGTTCAGGCTGGGGCATATCTGCACCATGTCGCTTTTGAGAGTTCTGACCCGAAACGCCTCGCCAGCTTCTATGCGACCAATATGGACATGGAACTGATTGAGGTCTCGCAGATCGAATACCGGTGCGAGGGGCCGTTGCGCCGCTTTGTCGTGGTGAAAGGGAATGACAAGGTCCTTTCCTATGCCGGCATGGCCTGCCGCAATGCAGAGGTGCTGGCAGGACTACGCCTTCACGCCGAGAAAAACGGCGTGGAAATCCTCGAAAGCGTCTCTCCCTACTTCGAAGAGGGTGCCTTTGCCGTGCGTGATGGCGACGGCCACCTGATCTGCTTTGGCGTCGCCTCCGACAGGACGGTTGCCTATGCGCCGGGTCGCGAGGGCATCCATGCCCCGACGCAGCACCTGACCTTTGCCAGCCAGAATGTCCAGAGTTTCAAGGAATTCTACGTCGACAAGCTTGGCTTTTTCCTCTCGGACCGCGTCCTTCACGAAAACGGCGATCTGGCGACGGTGTTCACAACGTCGAACCACGAGCATCACACCATTGCCTGCTTCAAATCCGATCGCACCGGCGTCGACCATCATTCCTACGAGGCCGGCACCTTCGAGAACATCAAGAAATTCTGCGACCGCTTCGCATCCAACGATGTGCTGCTGACCTGGGGACCGGGCCGCCATGGTCCGGGCAACAATCTCTTCGTCTTCTACACCGACCCGGACGGAAACTGGATCGAGATCTCGGGCGAGCTCGAGACCATCTACGACCGCGAGGTGATCGACTGGCCGCAGCATCCGCGCACGCTCAACAAATGGGGCCGTGCGATCCTGCGATCGTAAGGGAGGAGACGGACCATGAAGCTTATGAGTTTTGTACGGCTGGGCAAATGCGGCTTCGGCGCGGTGGTTGACGATGGCATCGTCGACCTGACCGACCGCCTGGAACCAGGCATCAACAGCATGAAGGCCCTGATTGCCGCGGACCTGCTCGATGCCGCCGCTGCTTTCGCGGCCGAGCGCCGTCCGGATTTTGCCGTTTCGGATGTCACGCTTCTGCCGGTGATACCGGATGCGGGCAAGATCCTCTGCGTCGGTCTCAACTACGAAACCCACCGCGCCGAGACGAAACGGCCGGACAACCAGCACCCGACCATGTTCACGCGCTATGCCGACAGCCAGATCGCCCATGGCCAACCGATGATCGTGCCCACGGTCTCCGACAAGTTGGACTTCGAGGGTGAGATGGCCGTTATCATCGGCCGCGGCGGACGCTGCATTCCGGAAGACAAGGCGCTCTCCCATGTCGCGGGTTATGCCTGCTACAACGATGGCACCATTCGCGACTGGCAGCGCCACACCCATCAGTTCGGCCCGGGAAAGACCTTTCCCGGCACCGGCGGGTTCGGGCCCTTCATGGTCACGGCTGACGAGGTCGGAGATTATTCAAAGCTCTCAATTAAGACCCGCCTGAACGGCGAGATCATGCAATCCGCGACGCTTGCAGACCTTATCTTCCCGGTCGAACGGCTGATTGCCTATATCTCGACCTACACGCCGCTGTCGGCTGGCGATGTCATTCTGACCGGCACGCCGGGCGGCGTCGGGGATCGACGCGATCCGCCGCTTTACATGAAGGCCGGCGACGTCATCGAGGTCGAAATCAGCAAATTGGGACGCCTCGTCAATCCGATTGCCGGAGAGGCTGCGATCGCGCCATGAACGACGCTCAAGAAGAAACGGACGTCCTGGTGGTCGGCGCCGGCCCCACCGGGCTCCTGCTGGCCAATCTGCTGGGATCGATGGGGGTCAGCACCATCCTGATCGAGCGCAACGAAACGACGGTGCCGGAACCCCGCGCCGTGTCGATCGACGACGAATCCCTGCGGGCGCTTCAAGCCGCAGGCCTCGCCGAGAAGATCGCGGCGATTACGGTCAAGGGATACGGGTCCATTTACCGTGGACCGGACGGGCGTCGCTTCGCTGAGGTCAAGCCCTTCGTCAAGGAATATGGGTTCGACAAGCGAAACGCCTTCGAGCAGCCCCTCTTCGAGGCAACCCTGCGCGAGGCGCTGTCCAGGCACAAAAGCGTCACGGCGCGCTTCGGCGCGGAACTGGTCGACTTCTCGCAAGACAGCGAGCACGTTCTTGCCGAGGTGAAGCAGGGCACACGGACGCGGACGTTGCGCGCCCGCTACATGGTCGCCGCCGACGGTGGACGCTCGGCCGTTCGCAAGGCGCTTGATATTCCGCTGGAAGGATCGACCTTTCAGGAACCCTGGCTGATCGTCGATCTGCAGTCGACCCGCAACCGGTGTTTCCACACCGAAGTCTTCTGCGATCCACGTCGTTCGGCAATTACCCTGCCGGGCCCCGGCGGCATCCGGCGCTACGAGTTCAAGCTTAATCCCGGCGAGACTGCCGCGGATGCCGAGCAGGAAGGCTTCGCCCGCAGGCTGTTGGCCGACGTTGGTCCGGACGGCGAAGAGCCGATCCGCCGCCAAAAGGTCTATACCTTCCATGCGCGCATCGCGGCGCGCTGGCGTGACAGGCGCGTTTTCCTCGCCGGCGATGCCGCCCACCTGACCCCGCCCTTTGCCGGGCAAGGCATGAACAGCGGCCTGCGCGATGCGCATAACCTCGCATGGAAACTCGACGAAGCATTGCGAATGGCAGATCCCGAGGCGCTACTCGACACCTACGAGACCGAGCGCAAACCCCATGCCTGGTCGATGATCGAGCTGGCGCTGCGCATGGGCAAGGTCATGATGCCCGTTTCCGTGCCGCGTGGCACGATCATCAGGGCAGGCTTTCGTCTTCTGGGGCTCTATGGCCCGGCCCGCGACTACTTTGCCCAGATGAAATACAAGCCGAAACCCAAATTCGCTGCCGGGCTGATCCGGCCGGTGCCGAATGGTCCAGGAGCAGCGGCCATCGGTCGGATGATCCCACAGCCTGTCGTCGCGACCCTCGACCGCCAGCAGATCCTGCTCGACGGTTGCCTGCCGGATCGTCCTGTTGTGCTGGTGTTTGCCGAGATGCCGGATCGCTGGGTGGACGCCGACATGCTGGAGCGTTTACGCGCGCTCGGGAGCGAGGTCATCGGCCTGACGCCCGAATGGATGAACCCGGTCGCAGCACCGTTCCCGATCCTGCGCGATCAGAGCCGCTTCTTCTCGGAAAAACCGTTCCGCGAATGTCTCGGCCACGCCTTGCTTCTGCGCCGCGACCGCTACGTTGCCGCCATTGAGCCTGTTGAATCCCTGGTGGGGCTGATCCCGATGATCGAGCGTCTGACCGCCGCCCCGCGGAGTTGCGAGATGGAACAATTGGCCGCGGAGGAGGAACTGCAAGCACAGGCCGTCTGAAAACTCAGAAGTGAAAGAAGCGCACAAAACAGAATTTCATTCGGAAGGCACGACTATTACCGGTTTCGACCGTGGCGGTCAGCGGGCCCGCCGCCACGCTCAGTCCGGTCGTCTCGGCAAAGACGAGCCTGTCGATCTCCCGGTCCGGCTTGCCGATGCCATCGCCGAAAAACTTGGCCTTCCTCCGAACCGGCCCTTCAGAGCGGCAACCGCGCAATCGCAACCTTGAGAAACAACACCTGTCAGAGAGACCCCTGATACCTTTCGGTGCTCTGCCAGGTCCTCTGCTGCTGTTTTACCTAACTTTACATTCCCTTAACGCGACTTAACGCTGGCCGAACTAGCATACGTCCCGAAGGGGACAGCTATCATGAAAATACACCGCATAATAAAGTTCGCACTGGTTGCGCTCGTGCTGATTGCCGCCGGAGTTGGTGGTGGCTGGTATTGGTGGCAGAGTCGGCAAGACGAGTTGCCGGAAGGACTCGCATCCGGGAATGGCCGCATTGAATCCGACCAGGTCGATATTGCCGCAAAGTCCGCCGGACGCGTTCGGGAGGTGCTGGTGCAGGAGGGCGACCTCGTCTCGGTAGGACAAGTCGTCGCCCGCATCGACAGTGCGGAATTGCAGGCCGAACGCGCCAAATATGCCGCTGACGTGCTTTCCGAGGAAGTTTCGATGCTGGAGGCGCAAGCCACCGTTTCCCAACGGCAGGCAGAATTGATTCTCAAGGAAGCAAATCTTCGTCGCGCGCTCTCGCTTTCCGGCACCGGGTCCATCAGCGAGGAATCACGCGACGAGGCACTCAGCGAACGCGACTCCGCCAGCTCCGTCCTCGAGGCTGCCAAAAAGAATGTTGAGGCCCGCGAGCAATCGGTTGTGGCTGCGAAAGCGTTGGTTGCCCAGGTCGATGCTCAGATTGCCGACAACACGCTTGTCGCACCTGTGAGGGGCCGGGTCCTCTATCGCCTCGCCAACCCCGGAGAAGTTGTCTCGGCCGGCGGCAAGGTCCTGACGCTTGTCAATCTGGCAGAGATCTACATGGAGATCTATCTTCCATCCGAGCAGGCCATGGGCGTGGCGCTGGGATCACAGGCGCGTATCGTCTTTGACGGTGCGGATTTCGCAGTGCCGGCCAAAGTCAGCTTCGTGTCTCCGGAAGCACAGTTCACGCCCAAACAGATCGAAACGCGCAGTGAACGGGACAAATTGATGTTCCGGGTCAAGCTGCGTATGCCGACGTCCCTCGTCGACAGTCATATTGAGCAGATTAAAACCGGTGCCCGCGGCGTCGGCTACGTGCGCTACGGTTCTAACCAGCCTGACTGGCCTGACCTCCTCCAAAAGCGCTACCAGGGTGATCCTCTTGACGCCGAGGATTGATCATGCAGGTTTCTGTAGCCGAAGTTTCCGGCGTCACGCACGTCTATGGCAAGGTCCGGGCCCTGGACGAGGTGTCGCTCAAGCTGCCGCAGGGCCGGATGACGGGAATTATCGGTCCTGACGGAGCCGGAAAGTCGACCCTTCTGGGGCTGATCGCAGGTTCGCGAAAGTTGCAGTCGGGGTCCGTCGAGGTTTTGGATGGCAATATGGGAGATGGACGGCATCGCCGCTCCGTTTGTACCCGAATCGCCTATATGCCGCAGGGGCTTGGCAAGAATCTCTACCAGGAGATCAGCGTCAGGGAGAACCTGGTCTTCTTCGGGACTTTGTTCGGGCTGTCGGCGTCGGAGCGCGACGCCCGCATTCATCGCCTTGCCGGCTCGACCGGGCTCCTCCCCTTTCTGGACCGGCCCGCCGGAAAATTGTCAGGCGGCATGAAGCAGAAACTCGGGCTGTGCTGCGCGCTTATTCACGATCCGGATCTTCTAATCCTCGATGAACCGACGACAGGGGTCGATCCGCTGTCACGCCGACAGTTCTGGAACCTCATCGGCGAACTGAGGCGTGAGCGTCCGACAATGAGCGTGGTCGTTTCCACCGCCTATATGGACGAAGCGACCCACTGCGATTGGTTGGTCGCGATGGATCACGCCAAGGTGCTTGCGTCAGGCTCGGCAGACGAACTGCGGGCTATCACCGGCGAACAGGATCTGGAAGCTGTCTTTGTTGCTCTCCAACCTGGCCAAACGGGCAAGCGCGAGCGCTTCGTCATTCCGCCGCGGAAAAAGAGCACAGACGCACCTGTCATCGTCGCCAACAATCTGACATGCCGTTTCGGCAGCTTTACCGCTGTCGATCGCGTCAGCTTCTCCATCGAACGCGGGGAGATTTTCGGTTTCCTCGGCTCGAATGGCAGCGGCAAGACAACGACCATGAAGATGCTGACCGGGCTTTTGGCACCCAGTGAAGGAGAGGCCGAGGTTTGCGGAAGTCCGGTCGATGCCAACGACCTGTCGATACGCCGGCGCGTCGGCTTCATGTCCCAATCGTTCTCGCTCTACGGGGAGATAACCGTACGGCAAAACCTCCTCCTGCATGCCCGCCTGTTCAACATGAGCGAAGCGGACGCCAAGGACCGGACCGCGGATCTCATAACGAAACTGGGCCTTGAGACCTATGCCGATGCCGTGGCCAGTTCACTGCCGTTGGGCGTGAGGCAACGCCTGTCATTGGCCGTCGCGATCGTCCATGATCCCGAGTTGCTCATTCTCGACGAGCCGACATCCGGGGTCGATCCACAGGCACGTGACGAATTCTGGGCTTTGCTCGCCGATCTCTCCCGCTCCCGCAATGTAACGATTTTCGTCTCCACCCATTTCATGAACGAGGCAATGCGCTGCGATCGCATCTCATTGATGCATGCCGGTCGCGTCCTTGTCTGCGACACGCCTGACAATGTCGTCGCCTCCCGGCATGCGACAGATCTTGAGGAGGCGTTTGTCACCTATATCGAAGAGGCCGAAACCTCGGAGCCGCGGTCTGCCGCGCGTGAAGAGCCGGCCGCACCTGACGCCAATCAGGATGTGAAGCCGTCCCGGCCAGGCTTCATGCCGTTACGCCGCGTGCTGGCTTATTCGCAATGCGAGACACTGTCCCTGATGCGTGATCCGGTGCGATTGGCCTTCGCCTTTCTCGGCTCCTTCATCATGCTGATGATCTTCGGTTTCGGCCTGTCAAGCGATGTGACGCAACTCAACTACGCAGCCTTCGATCAGGACAACACACCGGAAAGCCGGTCCTATCTCGCCAACTTCTCGAGCTCTTCCTACTTCATCGAGAAGTCGCCCATCAGCAATCTCGATGAGATGGAACAGCGCCTAAAGTCAAACGACATCGAGCTTGCCATCGAGATCCCGCCCGACTTCGGCCGGATGGTAGAGCGTGGTTCGGGTTGGCAGGTATCGGCCTGGATCGATGGCGCCAACACGTCCCGCGCCGCCACGATCGAAGGCTATGTAGAGCAGGCGCATAACCTTTTTTCTGAGCAAAGAGACCGGGAGGCGAGTACCCCGGCCAGTTCAAGCGCAACGACAAGCATTCTGGTACGCAATCGCTACAATCCGACTTCCGAGAGCATCTATTCCATGGGACCGTCAATTCCAGCCTTGCTGCTGATGATGTTCCTGGCGATCCTGATGGCCGTCAGCGTCGCCCGGGAAAAGGAGATCGGTACGATCACCAATTTCTACGCGACGCCGACGACCCGGCTGGAATTCCTTGTCGGCAAACAGCTGCCTTATCTCGGCATCGGCATGATCAATTTTCTCATCATGACCGCGACCGTCGTCTTCATATTTCAGGTGCCGCTCAAGGGCGCCGGCTTGGCTCTGGCGTTGGGAGCGCTTTTCTACGCAGCAGCTGCTACCGGCTATGGGCTTTTCATTTCGAGCTTCACGTCCAGCCAGGTGGCAGCGGTCTTTGCCGGAGCGGTCCTATCGATGCTTCCCACCATGCAGTTCTCAGGCATGACTCAGCCCATATCGACGCTCGAGGGCGGCGCGCGCCTCATGGGATCATTCTGGCCGACCACCTACTACATGCAGATCAGCGTCGGCGCGTTCACAAAGGGGCTTGGTTTCGGGGACTTGGCATACGATCTGTTGGCGCTTGCGGCTTTTAGCCCGGTCTTCCTCGTTCTGTCGGTGCTGCTCCTCAAAAAGCAGGAAAAGTGACATGCGAAACCTTTCCCACATATTCTGGCTCGGCGCCAAGGACCTCCGCACGCTTTCGAAGGATCTGACGATGATCCTGTTCATCCTCTATTCCTTCGGCCTCAGCATTTACATGCAATCCGTCGGAGGCGGCGAAACGGTGAACAACGCCTCCATCGCAATTGTCGATGAAGACCAGTCCAGGCTCTCCCGTTCGATCGCGGGAGCGTTCTACCCACCCTATTTCCAGGCGGTAAAAACCATCAGTGCCGCCGATATCGACCGCTCGATGGACGAAGGACTTTACACCTTCGTCGTTGTCATCCCTCCTCACTTCGAAAAGGACACTCGGATGGGACGCGACACGGAGGTCCAGGTCAATGCAGATGCCACTGCGGTCCAGCAGGCGTCGCTCGGCTCCAGCTACATCCAGAACATCGTGACGGATGCGGTCGAGTCGTACCTGCAGGAGGCGGAAAAGAGCACGGGCCTGACGTCCGACCTTGTCATACGCCGCGCCTTCAATCCCAACGGGACCCAATCCTGGTTCCGGGCAATCGTGGGTCTTGCCGATCAACTGTCAATGCTTGTCATCATCCTGACGGGTGCAGCGCTGTTGCGCGAACGCGAGCATGGCACCATCGAGCATCTCATGGTGATGCCGCTCACTGCGTTTGAGATCGCCCTGGCCAAAGTGTGGTCGAACGGCGTGGTGATTGTCTTCGCCTTTATTTGCTCTCTGCTGTTTGTCGTCGAAGGGATGCTCGATGTTCCCATTGCCGGCTCGCGGGGGCTTCTGCTGCTCGGCACCGTCATCTATGTGTTCGCGGCCGCGGCGATCGGCATTTTTCTCGGCACACTGGCGCGAACCATGGCCCAGTTCGCACTGCTGATGATGATGGCCATCATGCCGATGATGATGCTGTCAGGCGGCATGTCTCCGGTGGAGAGCCAGCCGCAGTGGGTTCAGTATTTCACGTGGTTTCTCCCGTCACGCCACTATGTGAGCTTCATGCAAGCGATCGTCTATCGAGGCGCAGACTTCAGCATTGTCTGGAAAGAGTTTTTGACCGTGCTGGTGATGGGAGTGACGTTTCTCGGTGCGAGCCTGCTTTTGTTCCGACGTTCCGTTGCAACGATGAAATGAACGGGTTCGTGTCACAAGCCATGACGCATTCCGGCTGAAACAATCAACGGCCTTTATTAAGCCAAAGACCATCCATCGAAAGGCCGTAGACGCATAACTTGAGCCAAACGGCCGCCGGCAAATCCGGGCCGGTTCAGAACGCGTGCAATATGAGCGTCACATCAAGGCCGCCGTCAGAGTTGACCGCCGCTCTGACGCTGCCGCCATGCCTTTCAACAGCACGTTTTGTGATCGCAAGGCCGAGACCATGTCCTGGCGCTGGCGTCTGCTGAGCCAAGCGTAAGAATGGCTCGAAGATTGAATTCAGTGCGGAAGGCGAAACGCCGGGGCCCCGGTCCGAGACGCATAGGTGGAGCGCGCCGTCAACCGTCGCTGCCCTCAAGGTTACCGTTGAACCGTCTACGGTGTATTTGATCGCGTTGCGAACCACGTTCTCAATGGCTCGGTAGATAAGTTCGCCATCGACGCGCGCTACGAAGCTTCGCACCCCTTCCAGCCTGACGGTTATCCCCCGCCCCTGCGCCTCGAAGGAAGCGTCGTCGATGATGTCGTTTGCAAGGTCGAGGATGTCGATGGTTTGTCGCTCGAGCGGACGATCGGTCGTGCTCAGTCTCGCCAGGGTGAGGATCTCCTCGACCAGAAGATCCAGGCGCTCTGTTTCGGTGTCCATGCGTGCCAGCATCGCATCCAGGCGGGCTGGATTTTTCCGAAGGACACCAGTGGCTGCCTGCAATCGAGATAGCGGTGAGCGCAATTCATGCGAGACGTCATGAAACAGCCGCTTCTGGCTGTCTTGCAGTTCTTGCAGGCGATTGGCAGTGACGTTGAAATCCTCGGCAAGGGAACTGATCTCATCCTGCCGGCGCTTCGAATAGCACTCGATTCGGTAGGAAAACACGCCCTCGGCGAGCGAACGGAGGCCTCGCCGAAGCTCTTCGACCGGCCGTATCAATTGCCGAGCCAGCCAATAGGCCGAGCTTAAGCTGCAGATGACAGCCGCAAACCATGGCAAGAATTGAACGAAGTATTCGCTGAACAAGTTTCCCTGGAACGGAGGCGCCGAGATGCGATAGCAGTCTCCGCGGTAAGCGGCCGTGCGAGTATAGAGTTGGCCGACTTCACTCAAGCACGTTTCCTGCTCCGAGAGCGGCGTTATCCTGATGGCCATCGCATTGGTGCCCTTCGCCACCGCGTCCGCAAACACGGTTGCGGCCTCCAACCCCTTGATGGACAGGATGTTGGCCGCTGTATCCAGGCTCATCTGCGCAAGCACATCATACCGGTCTCTCTTCGGGGGCAGAAGATCAAACAGCACGTCAAGGCCAAAGATGCCTATCCATGTGGCAGTCAAGGACAACCATACGACCAGAAAAAACTTCCAAAACACTCGGCGCATCAAGGATCCTGCACAAGCTGATATCCCTGCCCCCGAACCGCCTGTATCCAGGACTGGCCATCGTGGCGCAAACCCAGTTTTTGCCGGACGCTGCTGATATGCACGTCTATGCGGCGGTCGAAAGGGGTTAGAGGACGCCCGAAGGCCTTCTTGGAAATTTCCTGCTTAGATACCAGTTGACCGGCATTTCGCGCCAAGACTTCGAGCAGATTGAACTCCGTGCCAGTCAGATCAAGTGGACGATCGTGCCACTCGGCGCTTCTGAGCGAAGGCTTCAAGACGAGATCGCCGACCCTCAGCAGATCGTCGGCAGAGCCCCCCTCCTCGGGCCGGCTCGTGCGACGCAGAATTGCTCTGATCCGCGCGGCCAGTTCACCAGGAGAGCAGGGTTTTGCAACATAGTCATCCGCACCCAGGTTAAGGCCTGAAATTCTGTCCACATCGTCGCCGCGTGCGGTCACCATTAAGATCGGCACGGCGCTCACGCGGCGTATCCGCTGCAAGACCTCGATGCCATTCATCCGCGGCATCATGATATCCAGCAAGATGATGTCAACGGTACCGTCGGATGCCTCGGCGATCGCCCGCCGACCGTCATCCGTGGTTTCGACTGCGAACCCTTCGTCGGAAAAGTATTCCTTCAGTAAGGCCATGAGTTCCAAGTCGTCG
This sequence comes from Agrobacterium sp. a22-2, assembly GCF_012276985.1. Classification (GTDB taxonomy): domain Bacteria; phylum Pseudomonadota; class Alphaproteobacteria; order Rhizobiales; family Rhizobiaceae; genus Allorhizobium. The sequence continues at coordinate 98,832 of NZ_JAAXMM010000015.1, forward strand.
TCAATGATCAGAACTTTCGTCATCTCGTTTACCTCCACACCCGCATAGACCACGCTTACACCGCTGCAGCATTCGTGAAAGCAACATTTACCTAACTTTACATTGTCTTGACCGCACTTAACACAGGCAGTGCTAGTGAAAGATCAACTGTCATCAGAGATCACACATGCACCAGTTTAGATTGAGGCAGCAGATACGGCTTGCCGTCATCGTTGCGATCGCCCCCTTAGGTGGTTGTGTTAGCGCTGAATTCCAACAAAACGAGACAGCCGTCCTGGTTGCCCAGTATTGGCATGCGTCCCTTCCTCATGATGGGCAGACCAGCGATCTCCTTGCCTGGTGGGGGACATTCAACGACCCGTCCCTGACGACATTGCAGCTGGCGGCGGAAACCAGCAGCCCCGATCTGGCGACGGCCTCGGCCAATATAGAGAAGGCAAGGGCGACGCTCGCGAGCGCCAGGGCGAGCCTTCTTCCGTCGTTGAGCGGCACAGCCTCCGGGACACGGTCGGGTACCGAAGGCGCGCAAGCCAACGAAGTTTCTGCCTCAACGACCGGCAGCGGTGCCTTGGATGCGTCCTGGGAAATCGACCTTTTCGGCAAACTGCGCAAAGACGCCGAAGCCGCCGCGCATCGCGTGATGGAAAAAACCGCCGACTGGCACGATGCGCGTGTCTCACTGGCGGCTGAGGTTGCCGATTACTACGTACAGTATCGCGCCTGCAGGCAAATCGAGAGAAGCTACAGCGAAGAACTGGCCTCGCAGCGCCAGACGATCAAGGCGACGCAAGCCGCGGCCGCTTCAGGGCTCACCTCATCGGCCGATCTGGCATTGGCACTGGCAAGCGCGGCGAGTACCTCCTCGACGCTGACATCCCAGAAGTCGGAATGCGAGATTCTGGTCAAGACACTGGCCGAGCTTGTCGGCGGCGACGAGACGCAGCTCAGAACCGTGCTGAACGAGGGGAAATCAAAAATCCCCTCCCCGTCCACTCTTTCTGTCAAGGCAGTACCCGCCGACATGGTGCGGCAGCGGCCAGATGTGGTTGCGCTCGAGCGGGAACTTGCCGCCACGGCCGCTGAAGTGGGCGCTGCCAAGGCGGATTTCTATCCGAGCCTTTCTCTTAGCGGCTCGATCAGTCTGGATCAGTCCGACCTCAGCGGAACATCGCTACCTTGGTCTTTCGGGCCATCTCTCTCGATCCCCATCTTCGATCAAGGTCAGCGGCGCGCCACCTTCGATACCGCCGTCGCCGATTACCAGATCGCGTTTCAGTCGTATCGAAGCGGGATCCTGGGCGCCGTGAACGACGTCGAGAGCGCACTCGTGCGGATCGATGCGACCCGACGACAGATTGGGGATGCATCAATCGCGGCAAAGAATTATCGCGCCTATTTCACTGCAATTGACGAGAACTGGCGTGCCGGTGGAGCCAGTCTGCTGGATCGGGAAGAAGCCCGCCGCTCGGCGCAATCCGCCGAGATCAGCCTGATCGAGGTCCGGCGCGACAGCGTGCAGTATTGGATCGCACTCTACAAGGCATTGGGGGGTGGCTGGACGACCTCGCCGCCCAAGATGACCGAGAAGATGACAATGGCTACCAAGGGAAATGTTCAGTGAAGTTACCGTATCTAGCGCTCGCCCTGTGCCTGCCCGTCGCCGGTCTGGTTTCCGCTGCTTCCACGCAGGATGATTCGTCCTCGTCCGAAGCCGCCGCCCTGACCGTGACAGTCGTCAAGCCGCAGGAGCGAGACTGGGCTCGAACCATTCCGGCAAGCGGCTGGCTGGCGGCTTGGCATGAGGCCGTCATTGCTGCCGAAACCGGCGGGCTGCGCATAACCGATGTGCTCGCGGATGTTGGTTCGGTGGTGACGAAGGGTCAGGAATTGGTGCGATTGTCGAGGGACAGCGTGCTTGCCGAGCTGCGTGAGCAGGAAGCAGCCGTTGCCTCCGCCAAAGCCAGTCTGGCGCAAGCGAAGGCCAACGCCGATCGAGCCCGAAAGGTCAAGGGATCGGGTGCGCTTTCGGACCAGGAAGTCAATGAATATCTCATTACGGAACAGACCGCACAGGCCTCGTTGGCTTCCGAAGAGGCGGGCCTTGAGAGCCAGAGAATAAAACTCGACCAGACAATCGTCAGAGCCGCCGATGACGGCATCATATCCTCCCGTTCCGCAAACCTTGGGACAGTGGTCTCTTCAGGTACCGAATTGTTCCGGTTGATCAGGCAACAGCGGGTCGAATGGCAGGCCGAAGTTTCGGCGCAATATCTGCAGGAGTTCCAGACGGGAGCGACCGCGGTCATCGATGGCCCCAACAACGAGAAGATCAAGGGTAAGGTGCGCCTCATCGGCCCGACGGTCAGCACCGATTCCAGTCGGGCCACCGTCTATGTCGAGCTTCCGAAGAGTGCAGGATCGAGGGTCGGGCTATACGCCACGGGCTCCATTGAACTTGGACATAGTCCGGCTCTGACCGTACCGGAGAGCGCGCTCGTGTTCCGGGACGGCATAAATTACGTCTTTACCCTCAACGAGAAAAATCGGGTCGCGCGCAGTCGTGTCGATATCGGGCGCCGGCAGGGCAGCGAGGTGGAGGTCCTTTCGGGTCTCGCTGAGGATAGCGATGTGGTTGAGAGCGGTGGAGCTTTTCTGTCCGACGGTGTGCTTGTGCAAGTTGAAAAGGCAAGTCAATGAACATTTCAGCCTGGTCCATCCACAAACCCGTTCCCGCGATCCTGCTGTTCTTTCTTTTGACGGTCTGCGGCCTGCTCGCGTTCGACCGGCTCGCCGTCCAGAACTTCCCCGACATGGACTTGCCGACGATCAAGATCTCCGCCTCGTTGGAAGGGGCAGTCCCATCACAGCTGGAAACCGAGGTTGCGCGCAAGATCGAGGATGAGCTGGCATCGCTGAGCCAACTCGATCACATTACCACGACGATCACCGACGGATCTGTCTCCATCAGCGTCTCCTTCGAGTTGGAAAAGGACTCCGAACAAGCCCTCAACGAGGTCCGCAACGCCGTCGACAGCGTGAGCGGGGATTTGCCGTCCGAAATGGACACACCCACCGTCTCAAAAGTGAATGTTCAATCTTCTCCGCTCCTCACCTACGCGATCCGGTCGACCAAGCTCGATGAAACAGAACTGTCCTGGTTCATCGACAACGATCTGAAAAAGGCACTTCTGGCAGTCTCCGGTGTCGGAGACGTCAGTCGGCTGGGTGGCATAGACCGAGAGGTTCATGTGGATCTCGATCCGGTGCTCATGACATCGCTCGGACTGACCGCATCCACGGTCTCGGACCAACTCAAGGCGGTCCAGGTGAATAAATCAGGAGGCCGAGGCGAGATCGGAGACACACGGCAGACGATCAGAACCATGGGCGCGGTATCCTCCATCGAGGAACTGTCGGCGCTTCCCATCCCGCTTTCCAGTGGCAAGAGAATGCGGTTGGACGAAATAGCGACCGTAACGGATAGTTACTCGGATCGCTCGTCGCTCGCCTATCTGGATGGGCAGCCGATGATTGCGGTCCAGATCAAGCGCTCGAATGGATATTCGGATTTGGCTGTTGCCGAAGACATAGAGGCGGCGATGAAGGCATTCGAAGCACGCCATCCTGAAGTCGACGTGGTGCAGGCGTATACGACGGTGACGCCGATCATCGACAATTATGATGCCTCGATGGAAATGCTCTATGAGGGCGCGTTCCTCGCAGTCGTCGTGGTCTGGCTGTTCCTGCGTGACTGGCGGGCGACGATCCTGTCGGCTGTCGCGCTTCCGCTTTCCGTCATACCGACCTACCTCGCAATGTACTTGATGGATTTCAGCCTCAATACCGTATCCTTGCTCGCGCTGTCGCTGGTGGTCGGCATTCTGGTCGACGATGCGATCGTCGAAGTCGAGAACATCGCTCGGCATTTGCGCATGAACAAATCGGCGAAAGATGCCGCCCTTGAGGCCGCCGACGAGATCGGCCTGGCTGTTATCGCAACGACGTTTACGCTCGTCGCAGTCTTTCTGCCCACGGCCTTCATGAGTGGCATTCCGGGTCTCATATTCCGCCAGTTCGGCGTAACCGCGGCGGTCGCCGTCCTGGCGTCGCTGATGGTGGCGCGTTTCCTTACACCGATGATGGCTGCCTATATCATGAAGCCGCACGGCCAAGAGGAGCAGGACGGGTGGCTGATGCGGACCTATCTCAGAACGGTTCGCTTGTGCCTGCGATTTCGAAAGCTGACGCTCGCTGGTATTGTCGTGTTCCTGGCGGCCTCGCTATCGGTCATCCCATTCTTGGAAACGGGATTTTTCCCGGCATCCGACGACTCTCAGACCAAGGTCACACTGACGCTCCAGCCTGGCAGCCAGATCCAGTCCACGGATGCGTTGGCGCGTCGTGCCGCCGAGATCATCAAGACGGTGCCGGACGTCGATTCTGTCTTCGTCGCCATAGGAACGGCCTCCAGCGGTGATGGCAGCGATTCATCCAGCTCGTCCGACACGGCTTCTGCGACGCTCGTGGTCAACCTGACGCCTTTGGATGATCGCAACCGCGCCCAGACCGAAATTGAAGCCGACATCCGAAAAGCCCTTGCCGTTCTGCCAGGGGCAAGGGTTGAGGTCGGATCCGGAGGGCGAGGCACGGTCCTTGAGATCACTCTTGCAAGCGACGACGCAGACGCGCTCGACCAGGCTGCAACCTCGGTCGAGAACGGTCTTCGCACCTTGGACGGCGTTGGAGCGATCACCTCCAGCGCCTCGCTTCAGGCGCCGGAAATACAAATTTTTCCGGACTTTGCCCGTGCAGCGGCACTCGGAATCACCTCGGAATCGATTGCCGACGTCGTTCGTGTGGCGACTTATGGTGACTACTCATCATCCTTGTCGAAACTCAACCTGCCGCAGCGGCAGATCTCGATCCGTGTGAGGCTGAAGCCAGACACGCGGACCTCCATCGAGTCGATCTCGCAGTTGCGGGTGAGCGGCACGAATGGTGACGTCGCGCTCGGCTCGATCGCCGATATCCGTATCGGCGGGAGTTCGTCCGAGATCGACCGCCTCGATCGGGAGCGCAACGTGACACTCTCGGTCGAACTGAACGGCCGCGCCCTGGGAGACGTCAATCAGGATGCACTATCCCTGCCGGCGATGAAAAACCTGCCGACCGGCGTTCACGTCGTCGAACAAGGCGAACTCCAGCGCATGACGGAGATGCTCGGAAGCTTCGGCATCGCCATGGCGATCGGCATATTCTGCATCTATGCTGTGCTGGTCCTGTTGTTCCACGACTTCCTGCAGCCTGTCACCATCCTCATGGCCCTTCCTCTTGCGCTCGGAGGGGCTTTGTTGCCGCTCGTCTTGACGAACACCTCCTTTTCCATGCCCGCGGTCATCGGCCTGCTGATGCTCATGGGAATCGTGACGAAGAACTCCATCCTGCTGGTCGAATACGCGATCATGGCCCGCGGGCAAGGGATGGAGCGCTTCGAGGCGCTTGTCGATGCGTGCCACAAGCGCGCGCGGCCCATTATCATGACGACCATCGCCATGGGCGTCGGCATGCTGCCAATTGCCTTGAACATGAGCGGAGGCGATTCCAGCTTCCGCCAGCCGATGGCAATCGTGGTGCTTGGTGGACTGGTGACCTCCACCTTCCTCAGTCTCATGGTCATACCCGTCGTCTTCACGTTCATTGACGACCTCTTGCATCTGCTGATGAAGCCCTTCAAGCATACCTCTGCGATCCCTGCACCAGCCCAGGCCGCGCAATGACATACTGCGCAATATCGGGCGGAAACGCCTCCCGAAAGGGCGCCAAGCGTCCGGGCACCATCCAGGCGCCCCAAAAATCGGCTCGATCAGGCCCGATCTTGGCCGCGCTGATCTGCTGCTTGGTTTTGGTCGGATGCGCGACGACGCGGGAACCTTATTCACAAGCAGATGCGGAGAAGGCGGAGATCGCTGGATTTGAGAACGTGCGGATCCCTCTCGACGGCGAGTTCAGCGCCTTTATTAAGAAGAGTTATCCAAGGAAACGCGCTGATGTGCCAGTGCAATACCTTGCGATCTCCGGCGGCGGGGCGGGTGGAGCATTTTCGGTCGGCGTCCTCAAAGCCTGGTCCGAGCGGGGAGATCGGCCGGCCTTTGATCTCGTCAGCGGCGTCAGCACCGGCGCCCTGATCGCACCGTTTGCCTTCCTGGGCTCCCAGTATGACGACGTCTTGGAGCATCTGTACACCAGTGGCGTCGCGTCAGAGTTGATCGACCGCAAATTCATCGTGAGAGGCGTGCTGGGTGAGAGCCTCTATTTCCAGAAACCCCTCCGGCAGATGGTGGAAAACTATGTGGATCGGCCGCTTCTTGACCAGATCGCCGCCGAGTATCGCAAAGGACGAAATCTGTTTGTACTGACAACGAACCTCGACACGCAGAGGGCTGTCCTTTGGAACATGGGTGCCATCGCGGACAGTTCTCAGCCGGACGCGTTGAGCCTCTTCCAAAACGTCCTGATAGCCTCAGCCAGCATTCCCGGAGCATTCCCGGCGGTACAGATCAAGGCTTTGGTTGACGGGCGACCGATCGTTGAAATGCATTCGGATGGAGGTTCTTCCGCTCAGATCATAACAGTCCCGGAAGCCATCCTCTCCAACGTGAACCTGCCGATTCCCCCGGAAGTTCGCGGCTCAGACATGTATCTGTTGGTCAACAACACCCTGATGCCTGAGTTCTCCATCACGCCGAACTCAACACTGTCGGTCAGCACCCGCGCCTATTCCGTTCTCGTCAAGTCCCAGACGCGCCAGTCGCTATACGCCGCTTATGAATACAGCCGACGGGCCGGCGTCGGATTTCACCTGGCCGCCATCGACGCCGCGGTTCCGTATAAGATCAGCGACCCCTTCAACAACACCTACATGAGGGCCGTTTTCCAGATCGGCTACGACAGGATGATAAATGGCCGGCTGTGGCAGGATCGACCGGTGTTTACGCCAACGGATGGTGGCAGTTCCCGCATGACGACGCCGGTTCTGGTTAAAGAGACCGGCGGCTCGCGCCAGCCAAACTAAAGCCGATCGCCTATAATGCTTCCTTTTGTTTTCATTTTCCATACCCAGGGGTTGTGTTAATATTTCGGTGGGTGATGGGGGTGGCAATGGATAGAGCCAGGGAAAACGGGAATATCGTTGAAGCCAAAGGTGATTGTGTCGATTTCAACGAGATGCAAAGGCAGGAATACCAAGCCGTCATGCTGCGGCGAAAACAGTTGCAACTGACCGCACTCCAGCAAGACGACGGCGACGAACGACCGAAAGACCTCTTCGGCATAGGCCTCTCGGGCGGCGGCATCCGGTCCGCCTCGTTCTGCCTTGGAGCACTGCAGGCCCTTGAAGGGTTCGGCCTGATCCGCAGAGCCGATTATCTCTCGACGGTGTCCGGCGGCGGTTATATCGGGGCTGGAATGGTTGCCGCCATGACCCGGCAGGACGGACAGCAAACGGACTTCCCTTATGCAGATCGCGGCAATGCGCCCACGGTCGGGCGACAGGGCAATGACATGAAGGACAGCGAGGCCGTCAGCCATGTCCGCGATCACAGCCGCTACCTCATCCCCCACGGTCTTTCCGACATACTCGTCTCCGCCGCGATCCTGACGCGGGGCATCGCGGTCAATCTGTTTCTCATCTTCTTCCTGCTGATGCCGCTGGCGACCATGACCATCCTGCTCAACCCGACGGTCGATCACCTCGGGCGCAGCGCCATCTACGACATACTCGAGCGATTCCTGCCCAATCGGGAGTGGCTGGCATTGCTGTCTGGCCAACCGCTTCTGGCCACCAAGGTCTTCGGCCTCGCCGCATTGGTCTATTTCATCGGCTGGGGACTATGGCGGTCGCTGCCCGAGCGGCATGGGCTCCTCAAGGGCATCGATACCCAGAAGGAACTGTCGTCCAGAGGCATGAAGGCGGCGGGGCTGTTCATCGTCCTGTTGCTGGCGATTGCCGCCGTCGAGATCCAGGGACCGGTGCTCGGCTGGCTGGCGCGCATGCAAAGGCAGGCACCGGTCGAACAATCGTCCTACCAGACTTTCTTCCTGGCGCTTTCGGCCTTCGTGATCGCCACAGCAAGCCAGCAAAAACGCCTGGCGGGCTGGATCGAAAAAGGATTCAACAGCCCGCGCTTCGGCATGAAGCTGAGGTCGATCCTGTCGCATATGCTGCTGATCGCCGCCGCGCTGATCCTCCCCCTGCTGATCTATGCCCTCTATCTGCAGATTTCCCTGTGGGGAATGCGGTGGACAAAGTTCTGCCCCGAGATACGGATTGCGACCGAGCCCTGTTTTCCGCCGGATTCGCCCGCTTTCATTTCGAGCAGTGGAACGACGATGGGATTGGCTGTCGTCGCAGGTATGCTGATCCTCTGGGAGTGTTTCGTCTATCTTGGGCGGCAAAGCGGCCGGGATACCTTGAAGCTTCTGGGTCGCCGCCTGCTGGATCCTCGCACCAGGGCCCTTCCGGTGGGTCTGGCGCTCCTGGCCATCGCAGCGTTTCTCATCCTCGCATTCGACAGCACGCGACCCCATCAGATCGACCCCGCGTCCGGAGAGATGGCCATCCAGTATACCGTGGCCTTGAACTATGGTCTCGCATCGTTGATCGTGGTTTTGTTGACCATCAACTTCGCCAACAACGCCAATTCCCTGCATCGCCTCTATCGCGACCGGCTGGATATTGCCTTCCGGCTTTCCGGCAACAACGGCAGCCTGCGGCTTCAGGATCTCGGCGACACGGCCCCCTATCTGCTGATCAATGCAACGCTCAATGCCCGCCTGTCTCAGCGAACGCTGGATGATAAGGCGAATGCCCAGGACACCGACGATGCTGCCCGTGGCCTAGACCCGGCGATGCGCGGACGAAATGCGGAATTCTTCCTGTTCTCCAAACTGTTTACCGGCAGCGACACCACGCACTATGCGCCGACGCCCCTCATGTCGACCAAGGATCCCGAACTCAACCTGGCAAGCGCCGTGGCGATCTCGGGCGCCGCCGTTTCGTCCAGCATGGGCCGCGTGCGCCTCGGTCTGCTGAGCCCGACCCTGGCATTGCTCAACCTGCGCCTGGGCTACTGGCTTCACAATCCCCGATACGCGTCGACGTCCATCGCCGACATGCGGTCCGACCTGCCCTGGCACGACTTCCTCGGCGCATATCTGATCGCCGAATCATTCGGCCTCCTGCGTGCCGACAGCTCGAAGGTCTACGTCACCGATGGCGGGCACATCGACAATATCGGCCTCTATCAATTGCTGAAACGGCAATGCGATCACATCATCATCATCGATGCGGAGAGCGACCCGGCATTGAACTTCGGTGCACTTGTCGACGTGCAACGGTTCGCGCGCATCGATCTCGGTTATCGCATCACGCTCGACTGGCCCCATCTGCGCGAAGCTGCCGTCGCCCGGGAAGCGATCAAGGGGATGCGGCTCCCCGTAGCCGACGCTCCCATCCATGACAGCCACTTCGCCATTGGCAAGATCGACTACGGCAACGGCAGGACAGGACGACTGCTCTACATCAAGGCGGTCGTCACCGGGGATGAACCCGATTACGTCCTCGACTACGAACGGCGCTACCCGGCCTTTCCCCATGAAGCGACAAACGATCAGTTTTTCTCCGAGGAGCAGATGGAGGCCTATCGGGCGCTGGGCTTTCATGCCGTGCGCCGCGCGCTGTCGGAGCAAAAGACCGACGTCCCCGTCGACGATATCCCGGAATCCAAGCGATCCTCGAATGAAGCGATCAAGGATCTGAAGCGAGATCTCGGAGTCACCGTGGCGCGACTGAGCTAGATCCGGAACCTGCGCCCTGCCAGATGGTCCAGCACGGAGAAAGAGAACTCCGGCGGCGCCCAGAATGGTATGGCATTGGCCCCTAAATGGACCGCGACAACAGACGCGCGAGCCTTAAGTTAAGCGCTCTGTGCACGATCGGCTGGTGACAATCTTGAGGTGAATGGCCTAGCATGGCGACTGAAGAGGGTTTCGACTACGTTATTGTCGGCGCGGGGTCGGCGGGCTGTGTTCTGGCCAATCGACTGAGCGCCGATCCATCGACGCGCGTGCTGCTGCTCGAGGCGGGCGGCAGCGATTTCAACGTCTGGATCCGCATGCCGATCGGCTACGGCAAGACCTTCTATCATCCGAAGCTCAACTGGCGCTACCAGACGGAGCCCGATGCCGGTATTGGCGGCAGACCCGCCTATTGGCCGCGCGGCCGGGTGATCGGCGGCTCGAGCTCGATCAACGCCATGGTTTATGTACGCGGTCAGCATGCCGATTTCGACGCCTGGGCAGCGCTGGGCAATCCGGGCTGGTCCGCCGCCGATGTCCTGCCCGTCTACAAGCGTATGGAAGACAATCTCGAGGGCGACGATGCCTGGCGCGGCACCGGCGGTCCCCTGACGATCACCAGCATGAACGGCTCCGTTCATCCGCTTGCCAACGGCTATCTGAAATCTGCCACTGCCGCCGGCATCCCCGTCAATCCGGACTATAATGGCGAGACGCAGGAGGGCGCCAGCATCTATCAGGTCACCACCCGCAAGGGCCTGCGCTGTTCGTCGGCCGATGCCTATCTTCATCCTGTCCGGCGACGGAAGAATCTCGAGGTGAGGACCAATGCCCATGTCACGCGGATCGTTGTCGAGTCCGGGCGTGCGGTCGGCGTCGAATACATCAGGGGCGGCGTCAAGACCACGGTGCGGGCGGCCCGCGAAGTGGTGCTCTCGGCTGGTGCCGTCAATTCACCGCAGATCCTGATGCTGTCGGGCATTGGCGATGCCGGCAGGCTTGCTGACTTGGGCATATCACCTGTCCATCACGCCCCCATGGTCGGCCAGAACCTTCAGGACCATCTCGGCTTCGACTATATCTACGAGTCGACCCGACAGACACTGAACGATGTCCTGAGACCGTGGTGGGGTCGGCTTCGCGTCGGTCTGCAATATGTGCTGACCCGCAAGGGACCGCTGTCGCTCAGCGTCAACCAGGCCGGCGGTTTCGTGCGAAGCCGGCCGGATCGACCGCGCCCCGATATCCAGCTCTATTTCTCGCCGCTCAGTTATACGCGCGCCGTTCCGGGCAAGCGCGCCCTGATGCGCACGGACCTGTTCTCAGGTTTCATGCTCGGCATCTCGAACTGCCATCCGAAGAGCCGCGGCGAAATCGCACTCCGGTCCGCCGATCCCTTCGCAGCCCCGCTGATCCGGCCGAACTATCTCTGCGAGGAGAGCGACCTTGCGGAGCTGGTGGACGGTGCTCGCATCCTGCGCCGCATTGCCGCCATGCAGCCGCTCGCCGGAGTCATCAGGCGCGAGATCGTTCCGGGGCCGGCGGTCGAGAGCGACGCGGAGATGGCGGCCGATATCCGCGCCCGCAGCGGATCCGTCTTCCATGCCTGCGGCACCTGCGCCATGGGACCGGATCCGGGCCGCTCGGTCGTCGATCCGCGCCTCAGGGTGCATGGGATACAGGGCCTGCGCGTCGTCGACGCCTCGATCTTTCCGCTGATCCCGTCCGGCAATATCAATGCACCGTCGATCATGGTCGGGGAACGCGGGTCGGATTTCATCCTCGAGGACGCCCGCCGTTAATCGCCAGGCAAACAGCGATCTGCCTATCGTTGCTTGCGCATTTTTTGCAGAAGATCGGCGAGATCGCGTACCGCCGCGACGGTCGCCCGCGACGGCACGGCGCTGAAGCCGAGGATCAACCCCTTTTGCGCCGGCGCCAGCGAGAAGCGGCCGAGCGGCGAAACGATGATGCCGCGCTCCAGCGCCCGTGCCGAAACCTCGTCCTCGTCGAGATCATCCGGCAGCCGGCCGACCGTCTGAAAACCCGTGGTGGTTGGCTGAACGTCGAGCAACCCACCGAGGTGTTGCGACGCCGCCTCTACAAGAGCCGCCTGCCGTTCGGCATAGATGCGGCGCATCCGTCGCAGATGGGCATTGAAATGGCCCTGCTCCATGAAGCTCGCCATGATCGACTGCAGGCTGGAGGGCGCGCCCTGCATGGTGGCGCCCGCCACCCTTTGAAACATCTTGGCAAGTTCCGGCGGTGCAACCAGGTAGCCGAGCCGCAGACCCGCGAACATGACCTTGGAAAACGTACCGACATAGATGACCCGTCCGGCCGTATCCACGCTTTTCAGCGTCGGCGCGGGATGTCCGGAATAATAGAATTCACCATCATAATCGTCCTCGATGATCCAGGCACCGCATCGCCCGGCAGCATGCAGCAACTCCAGCCGCCGGCCGAGCGACATGGTGACGCCGAGTGGATGCTGGCGCGCCGGCGTCACGAAGGCCATGCGGAACTCCGGGCATAGCTTCAGCCCGGCTGCCACATCCATGCCCTGATCGTCGACCGGCACCGGCACCAGGCTTGCCCCGCTCGATACCAGGCTGTTTCGGGCGCCAATCGGTCCAGGGTTTTCGAACCAGACATGGTCGCCGGGATTGAGCAGCATCTGGCCGATGCGGTTGAAGGCGTCCTGCGCGCCGTTGAAGACGAAGATGTCGTCCGGTTCGCAGACCACGCCACGATTGGCCTTGAGATGGTTTGCTATGGCACGACGCAGCTCGAACAGCCCGACAGGATCGGGATAGCCGAGCACCAGATGACGAGACTGGCGCCAGTATTGCGCCGACAGCCGTGACCAGAGCGGCATTGGAAACTCATCATTGGCCGGCATGCCGGTGACGAAGGGGCGCGGCACCTGCGGATGGGACAGGCGGGGAAAATAATGTTCCGATGCCTCGATGCTGAGCCGCGCCAGACGCGGTGGCGCTGCATCGGCAAGTTCAGGCATTGCCTGCGGCTGGATCGGACGTTCGGACTGTAGCGTCTTGCTGACATAGGCGCCGGCGCCGACCCGCGAATAGATCAACTCCTCGGCCATCAACTGTTCGTAGACCGTCACCGCCGTGGTGCGCGACACGCCCTGGTCCTTCGACAGCGTTCGGCTGGACGGCAGCCGCTCGCCGGGCGAAAGCCGACCGGACAGGATCAACTCGCGCAGACCGCCCGCCAGCTGCGCCGTCAGCGAGCCCGGATCATCCCTGTTGATGCTGATCGGCGGGATCAGAGCCCCGCCGGCATATTTCACCATTCCCGTTCCCCAAGCGCCGTTGTCGGCTTTATTGGCATGAAAACTATTCCAAAATGGACCTTAGTCAAAGGCCAGTTTCGGCTCAATGTGAGGCCAATGATGGGATGCCAATGCAAAGTTACGGAGTTGTCGGCGATGAAACTGAAGTCGATCGAGACATTTTCGACGCGCTATGTCGCCTTCGTCCGCGTCACCGACGAGACCGGGGCGACGGGCTGGGGGCAATTGTCGAATTACAATTCCGACATTTCCGCGCTGGTTCTACACCGACAGGTGGCGCCCTGGACGCTTGGCGTCGAGATCGTCGATCTGGACGACCACCTCGACCTGATCACCGAGCGCGAGCATAAATTCCCCGGCTCCTACCTGCGCCGCGCCATCGGCGGTCTTGACACGGCCATCTGGGATCTGCGTGGCAAGCAGGCCGGCAAGCCGGTGGTCGCCCTGCTCGGTGGAACGCCAGGACCGCTGCGCGCCTATGCCTCCTCGATGAAGCGCGACATCGCTCCGCGCGACGAAGTCGAACGCTTCAAGCGGCTGCGCCAGCAATTCGGCTTTGATGCCTTCAAGTTTCGCGTCGGTGCGGAAGTGGGACGCAATAAAGACGAATGGCCGGGCCGCACCGAGGAGATCATTCCGGCGGTGGCCAAGGCGCTGGGATCGGAGGCCGCCCTGCTGGCCGACGCCAATTCCTGCTATTCGCCGGACAAGGCGATCGAAGTTGGCCGGATGATGGAGGACCACGGCATGGTCCACTACGAGGAGCCCTGCCCCTACTGGGAGCTGGAACAGACCAAGCAGGTGGCGGATGCGCTTGATATCGCCGTGACCGGCGGCGAACAGGATTGCGACCTGACGGTCTGGCGGCGCATGATCGACATGCGCGCGGTCGACATCGTGCAACCCGACGTCCTCTATCTCGGCGGCATCAGCCGGACGCTCCGGGTGGCACGCATGGCAGCCGAAGCGGGACTTCCGGTGACGCCGCACTGCGCCAACCTCTCGCTGGTGACGCTGTTCACCTTGCACATCCTGCGCGCCATTCCCAATGCCGGTGACTATCTCGAATTCTCGATCGAAGGCGCTGACTATTATCCCTGGCAATACGGCCTGTTCCGCAACGATCCCTATGCGATCGTCGATGGTAAGGCGACGGTCACCGATGCACCCGGCTGGGGCATCGAGATCGACCCGGAATGGCTGGCGAAATCCAGCTACCAGATCAGCGAGATGGATTGAAATGACCGTGGAAGCCGATCGCCTTGCGGCGGAATATTTTGACACCGGAACCTTGAGCGGCCTACCCGCCGATCACTTCATCGACGGCCGCTGGTGCCCGCCGGTTCACGGCCGGACGATGGAGACCTTCGACCCGGGCCTTGGTCGCGCCTATCACCAGTTTGCCGCCGGTGACGCCGACGATATCGCGGCAGCCGTCGACAGCGCAGTCCGCGCCGGGCGCGACTGGGCAAGGACCCGCCCGGCGGGGCGTGGCAACATTCTGGCCCGCGCGGCAGCCCTCCTTCGGGAGGAGGCCCCTCGCCTCGCCGTAATCGAAAGTCTCGACAGCGGCAAACCCTTGGCCGAAGCCGAAGGCGACGTTGCGGGCGCCGCCCGCACCTTTGAATACTACGCCGCCGCCGCCAACACGCTGCAGGGCGACAGCTTCCCTCTCGGCCATGACTATCTCGGCTATTCGATCATCGAGCCGGTTGGACTGACCGCCCACATCATCCCGTGGAACTACCCGTTATCGACCGCGGCCCGCGGCATCGCGCCGGCGCTCGCGGCGGGTTGCACGGTGATCGCAAAACCTGCCGAACAGACGCCGATGACGGCTCTACTGCTTGCCGAACTCCTTCATCGCGCCGGCCTGCCGGCTGGTGTCTGCAATGTCGTCACAGGAACCGGCGGCCAAGCCGGCGCGCCGCTGGTGCGCCACCCCGCCGTCCGCCACGTCTCGTTCACCGGTTCGGTGCAGACCGGTATCAACGTCATGCAGGAGGCAGCAGCCAACGTGACGCGGGTGCTGCTGGAACTCGGCGGCAAGTCGCCCGTCGTCGTTCTCGCCGATGCGGATCTCGATGCGGCGGTCGAGGGCATTCTCGGGGCCATCTTCGAAAATGCCGGCCAGATCTGCTCGGCCGGTTCCCGCCTGGTCATCGACCGCAGGATCCATGGCGAGGTGGTGTCGCGTCTCGTCGAACGCGCGGAAAGTCTGACCATCGGCCACGGGTTGAGGCGACCGCAATTCGGTCCGCTCAATTCCGTGGAACACCTGTCGCGCGTCGCCGCCCATGTCGAGGGCGCGCGTGCCCGCGGACTGTCGATCCTGACCGGCGGCAGGCCGACCATGGACCCGCAAACCGGCAAGGGCTGGTTCTTCGAACCGACCATCATCGATGCCGCACCGGCCGACGACCCGGTCGTGCAGCAGGAGATCTTTGGCCCCGTTCTGGTTGTCCAGCCCTTCGACACCGAGGAGGAGGCGCTGGCGCTTGCCAACGGCACAGACTACGGGCTGGTCGCCGGAGTCTATACCCGCGATTTCTCCGCCGCCCATCGCCTCGCCCGCGACATCGACGCCGGCCAGGTTTTCATCAACGAATACTTTGCCGGTGGCATCGAGGTGCCCTTCGGCGGCAACAAGATGTCCGGTTTCGGCAGGGAGAAAGGGCTCGCCGCCCTGGACGCCTATTCCCGCGTCAAGAGCGTCGCCGCGCGGATCGGAGGGTAGTCGATGGAGAGCGTTTTCACCGCCGATGCAAAAATGACATCCTATTGGTGGGACAGGTCTCCGCCGGAGGCGCCGACACAGGAATCCCTTCCCGCCAAGGTCGACGCCCTGGTCGTCGGCTCCGGCTATACCGGCCTGCATGCGGCAATCGAGCTTGCGCGCGGTGGACGCGAGGTGCTGGTCTGCGACGCCGAGCAGATCGGCTTCGGCTGCTCCACCCGCAACGGCGGCCAGATCAGCACCAGCGTCAAGCCGGACTTCGCCAGCCTCGTCAAGGCCCATGGCGATGCGGTGGCGCGACGTATCTTCGAGGATGGCCGCCACTCGCTGGCCTGGACAGAGGCCTTCATTCGCGAGGAAGGCATCGACTGCGATTTCGCGGTCGTCGGGCGTTTCCACGTCGCCCATGACAAAAAATCCTTCGACAGCCTGACGGCGTCGCTCAAGACCCGGCCGAAGGGGTTCGAGGTCCCGGCCCATGTCGTGCCGCGCGCCGAGCAGAGGTCGGAACTGGGCACGGACGTCTATCATGGCGGCGTCATCTTCGAGAATCATGCCTCGCTCGACCCCGGACGCTATCACGCCGGCCTCGTCAGGCTGGCGCGGTCGGCCGGCGTGCGCTTTGCCGCCCATTGCAAGGTCACGGCCACGGTCCAATCGGCAAACGGCTTTGCGGTCGAAACCGCGCGGGGAATGGTCGAAGCGCGCAATGTCGTGCTCGCCACCAATGGTTATTCCGGCCCGCTGTCACAATGGCATCGGCGCCGGATCATCCCGATCGGCAGCTATATCGTTGCAACCGAAGAACTGCCCGAAGCGCTGATCGACGAACTGATCCCGAAAAACCGCATCGTCTCCGACACGCGGCGCGTGCTCTACTACTTCCGCGCCTCGCCCGATCGCCGACGCATCCTGTTCGGTGGCCGGGTGAGCATCGGCGAGACCAATCCGCGGCAAAGCGGCCCCCTGCTCTTCCGCGAAATGCAGCGGCTTTTTCCCCAGCTTGGGCCCTATCGGATCAGCCATTCGTGGATGGGTTATGTCGGTTACACCTTCGACACGCTGGCTCATGTCGGAGAGCAGGACGGCATCCATTATGCCATGGGCTATTGCGGCTCGGGCGTCGGCATGGCCGGCTATCTCGGCATGCGGGTCGGCCAGACCATTCTCGGCAAGGCGGAGGGACGCACCGGCTACGGTGAGACGCAATTCCCGTCGCGCGCCTACTACTTCGGCAAGCCCTGGTTCCTGGCGCCGGCCGTGCATGTCTATCGGCTGAGGGATCGGTTCGGGATCTGAGATGCGCGGAGAATGCTGGCGCAGAATGGCCCTTAACAATGGAAAGAATGGCTATTCCATGATGGCCAGTTTGAGCTTCCACTGCGCCAATGGCACCCACGGCCTGAGCCCTGTCAAACAGGCCGCAGGTCAGCGTTTGCCGGTCCCTGGACCAGCCTGCCAGGCCAGCATATCAGGCCAGCCAACCAGGAATGACAACGACGAAAATAATAACGATTGTCAGTGAAGCAAAGAGGAGAGAACAATGGGAATACTGGAAAAAAAACTGCTGGCGGCTACGGCCGTGCTGCTTATCGCCAGCCTGTCGAACGCCAGCGCCGAAACGCTGCGCATCCTGACCTGGGGCAGCTATGCGCCAGATGAACTGGTCAAGAAATTTGAAGCCGAGAACCCCGGCCTTAAGGTCGAGGTCACCTTCTCCAACAATGAGGAAATGGTCGCCAAGCTCAGGGCCACCGGCGGCACCGGCTACGACCTCGCCCAGCCGAGCCACGATCGCATCTATGCGGCACAGCTCGAGTACAAGATCTACAAGCCGCTCGATCTTTCGAAGATCAATGTCGACCAGATGTCGCCGAACCTCGTGGACGGCGTCAAGCAGAACACCACGATCGATGGCCAGGTCTACGCCGTGCCGCACCAGTGGGGCACATCCGGCATCATGGCCAACAAGAAGGAAGCCCCTGACGCCAAGAGCTGGGCCGATCTCTGCGACCCCAAATACAAGGGCCGCACCTCGATGCGCCTGCGCCGCACCATCCTGCTCGGCACGGCCTTCTCGATGGGCATGAACCCCTTCGATCTCTACAGCGACGCCAAGGCCTATCAGGGCATGCTCGACAAGGTCACAGAAAAGCTCACCGCCTGCAAGGACAACCTCAAGACCTACTGGACCGGCGGCGACGACCTGTCGGCGCTGATGCTGTCGGGCGAGGTCATCCTGTCGGAAACCTGGGATTCCACGGCCTTCAAGCTCTACGCGCAGAACAAGGATATCGTCTTCGTACCGCCGGAAACGGGAGCACTGGCCTGGATCGATACCTTCGCCATCCCGCGCGGCGGCGAGAATGACGAAGCCGCCTATAAGTGGATCAACTTCGTCATCAAACCGGAAAACGTCAAGATCATGTCGGCCTCCACCGGCTCGCTCGCCGCGGTGCCGAATGCCGCCGATCTGTTGCCCGACGACAAGAAGGCCGCCGTGCAGGCCGCCTTCTCGCAGAAGGACCTCGACAACCTGAAGTTCTTTGCCAACATTCCTCCGGGGATCGAGGACATGGAAGGCATCGCCCTTGAGCGCATCAAGGCAGCGTCGAACTGACCGCATCTGACCCTTTGAGACAGCGGTCGGGGCGATCCGTCGTCCCGGCCGCTGAACGAAATGGCCCGAAATGGAATAAGCGCGATGTATGACCTGAGCTGTGCCAGCGTAACCAAGACATTCGGCGCATTCACCGCCGTATCGGACGTCTCCCTCGACATACCCTCCGGTTCGTTCTTCTCGATCCTCGGGCCTTCCGGCTGCGGCAAGACCACCCTGATGCGGATGATCGCCGGCTTCGAAAGCCCGACCGCGGGCGATATCCGGCTCAAGGGCAAGAGCGTGGTGAAGGTGCCGCCCAACAAGCGCGCCGTCAAAATGGTGTTTCAGCACCTGGCGTTGTTCCCGATGATGAATGTCGGCGAAAACATCGCCTATGGCCTGCGCTGCCGCGGCGATGCCAAAGCCGATATTCCCAGAAGAGTCGCCCGCGTCCTCGAACGGGTCGGCCTGCCGGGCGTCGAGACCAAACAGATCGCTCAACTCTCAGGCGGCCAAAAGCAACGCATCGCCATCGCCCGCTGCATGGTGCTCGAACCCGACGTGCTGCTGCTCGACGAGCCGCTGGGCGCGCTGGACCTCAAATTGCGCGAGCACATGAAGATCGAACTGAAACAGCTGCAGCATCAGTTCGAAACGACCTTCCTCTACATCACCCACGACCAGTCGGAAGCGCTTGTCATGTCGGACGCGGTCGCCGTGATGAATGCCGGGCGCTTCGAGCAGATCGGAAGCCCACGCGAACTCTATGACGCACCGGCTTCCGGTTTCGTGGCGGGCTTCGTCGGCGATTCCAACTGCCTGTCCGGCCGGCTTGCCGAAATCCGTGGTGATCAGGCGAGCGTCGATCTCGACGGCGGCGGCATGGTGATTGGCCGTGTATCGGACGCCAGCCGGCCTGGCGACGCCGTCGAGGTCTTTCTCAGGCCGGAAGCCCTGACCATTGCAACCGGCGAGACCGGTGCCATGCTTGGCGGCATCATCGACAGTCTGCTCTTCAACGGCGCCAATTCCCGCATTCTCCTGCGGGTGGCGAACGGCCAGTTGATCGAGGTCGCCGATCCCTCGGCGGCATCCACCGTCCGTCAGGGCGATGCCGTCGCACTCTCGTGGCAGCCGGACCGCGCCCGCATCTTTGCCCGGAGGACCGTCTGATGGGACGCGATGCGGGGCGCTTGTCGCTGATCCTGCTGTTGGCGCCCTTCGCGCTGTGGATCGGCCTGCTGATCCTGCTGCCGCAGATCGGCATCGGCTATGTCTCGCTGCGGGAGAAAGTCGGCTTCAACCAGTATGAATACGGCTTTGCCAATTATGCGGCCTTCTTTGGTGAACCGATCTACCGCAATACCCTGCTACGGACCGCATGGATTTCGGTGCTGGTCACGGTTCTCGCCCTCGTTCTCGGCTTTCCGGTCGCTTATTACATAGCCAAGATCGCACGGGAGCGTAGCCGTGCCGCCCTGTTCCTGATGTGCCTCATTCCGCTCTGGGTCAGCGACCTTGTGCGCGCCTATGGCTGGATCGTGCTTTTGCGCGAGACCGGCGTGATCTCCACGGCGCTGGTGAATATCGGCCTGATCGCCCAACCGGTGGAAATGCTCTATAACGACGTCACCGTGGTAATGGGCCTGGTCTATACCGTCATCCTGTTCATGATCGTGCCGCTGGTCTCGACCCTGCAGGGCATGGACGATGCGCTCATGGAAGCCGGCTACAATCTCGGCGGTTCGCGGTTCACCGTTTTTCGCCGCATCGTCGTGCCCTATGCCATGCCGGGCATCGTTTCTGGCTGCATCATCACCTTCATGCTGGCCGCCGGCAGCTATCTGACGCCGATCCTTTTGGGTGGCAAGAATTCCAGCTGGTTCACCGAGCAGATCTACAACCAGTTCATCACTCGCTACAATTGGGAAGCGGGCGCAACCTTCGGCGTGCTGCTGCTCGGCTTCACCTCGCTCGTCGTCTGGGCCGGCCTGAAGCTGACCGGCCAGAGCCTGGCCACCACCGTGGCGAAGGAGTAGCCCCATGCGCACCCCTGCCCATCTCCTGTGGATCTACCGCGCCTATGTGCTGATCTTCTTTCTCTATCTGGTGGCGCCATTGGTCGCCGCCGGAGCCTTCGCCTTCAACGATTCGCTGTTTCCCTCCCTGCCCTGGCAGGGCTTCACGCTCGACTGGTTTTTCTCACCGGTCGAGCCCAAGCTCGGCCTGTTCCACGACGATCGGCTGCTGCGCGGGCTTGGCAATTCGGTCTATATCGGCGTGATCGTCGCCGCTCTTTCGACTGCGGCCGGCACGGCCAATGCCTTTCTGTTCGTGCGCAAGGATTTTCCGTTCAAACCCTTTCTCTACATCCTGATGGTCGTGCCGCTGGTCATTCCGGGCGTCATTCTCGGCATTTCCATTCTGGTCTTCGCCTCGATGATCGCCAATTTCGCCGACCAGGAGTTCGGGCGTTTCCTGACCTGGCTGAGGCCCGGCATTCCGCTGGTCGTGCTCGGCCAGTTCTCGTTCCTGACGACGATCACCTCGCTGGTCATCGCCGCAAGATTGCAGAAATTCGACATCGCCTTGGAAGAAGCGGCCCTCAACTTAGGCGCCAGCGGATTGCGGGTGTTGATGACGGTGACCTTTCCCTTCCTGCTGCCGGCGCTGTTCTCCGCCTTCGTCGTCGCCTTTCTCGTCTCGTTCGAGAACTTCAACACGACGCTGATGCTGGTCGGCTCCGACGCACCGCTGACGGTCACCATGTATGACCGCATGGTCAAGGTCGGCTCGACACCGGTGCTGAACGCCGTGTCGGTGGTGCTGATGCTGGGATCAGGCGTCCTGGCATTGCTGAGCGTCGTGGTCCAGCGCGAAAGGTCCCCGTCCTGAGGGGCCGCGCGCGATTTCGGCTCGGGTCGCGGTCGTCACTCCGCGCCCGCAAGTGCCTCGAGCCCTGCCCGGTCGCGCAGGATGAGCCAACCGTCCTTGAGGTCGATCAATTGCGCCTCCTGCCATTTGCGCAGGCAGCGGTTCAGGTTTTCGCGTGTGATGCCGATCATCTTCGCGAGCTCCGACTGGGACAGGGAGAGCCGCCTGGCAGGCGTTTCCGGGCTCGCGGGCGGCGCAACCGTCAGGCGCAGCAACAGGCGCGCAAGCCGCGTCGGCAAATCCATGAAGGCAATTTCCAGCATGCGTGCGTCGGAACGCCGGACCCGCTGGCACAGAAGCTCGATCAACTGGATGGACAATGCCGGATTTCGTTGCAACACATCCAGCAGGCTGCGCCGTTCCAGGACAACCAGCTTGCAATTGCTCGCCGCCCGGACGGTTGCAGATCGTTCTCCACCATCGAGCAGGGCGATTTCGCCGAAGACATCGCCGGCCCGCAATTCGCTCAGGATGACATCGCGGCCGCCAGGCGTGACGACCTCCACCCGGACCGTGCCCTCGGCGATGGCCATCATGCTCTGGCCAACGGATCCCATGTTGAAGATGACATCGCCCGCTGCGTAACTTTTGACGAGGGCAAAGGCGGCAAGATCCTGCCGCGCCTGCTGATCCAACGCCTTGAAGACCAGGCTTTGGCCGAGCAGCTTTTCCTTGTTGACGTCGCTCTCGCTCATCCGTGTCATATCCATCCGTCGATGCCGCCAAATAAGCGGCGCTCACTACACCTAAATTGACATTCCGGAATTGCAACCGGATAACGTTCAGATCGTTTCAGGCAAACTTGAGAGAAGCACGTGAAAATTGTGTCCTGTGCAAACCTGCTGGCTTTTTTGGCCCTCTCGTTACTGGTTCCCGCGACGGCGATGGCCCAGGACGCCGCGTGCCAGCGCGAGCAACTGCCTGAACCGCCAAGGGTCATCTATCGTTGCCCCAATGGCCTGGTGCTGGAAGCGGAGGCGGCAGCAAACCTGGACCTGGCCGAACAGCCCGGACAGCAGCGCCCCGCCGCCGCAAGCCTGTCGGACAAGGCGCTGCTCATCGAAGTCGAACCCGGCAGCGGCCCCTTCCAGATCCTGACGCCGCACGCGATCGCCGCGGTGCGCGGAACTGCCTATGCGGTCGACGTCACGCGCGACGCGACGTCTGTCTTCGTCATCCGCGGCGAAGTCGGCGTGTCCCGTACCGATGGATCGCAAGCGGTCACCCTTCGTCCTGGCGAGGGAGTCGATGTTTCTGCCGCCCAGCCGTTGACGGTCAAGGTCTGGGGCCAGCAACGGGTTGAAAGTCTTTTGGCCCGCTTCGCGCGATGAAAAGCAGCCTGCCGGTCGGATTCATTCTTGCAGCCTTTGCCGCGGCAGGGATATGGGCCGGCCTGCTCGCAATGGCCCATCTTTCCGGCAGGGCCAGCCCGATCGACCGAGTAGAAACCGTACTCCTTGACGCAAGAGTCGACCTGATCGGCCGGCGCATCCCGCCGCAAGCCGTTGCCATCGTTGCAATCGACGACGCCACGGTGGCCGATGCCGGACGTTATCCGCTGGATCGCCGGCAATTGGCCGAGCTGATCGACAGGATCAGGCTTGCCGGCGCCCGCGCGCTTGCCATTGACATGCTGCTTGTCGGCACGACGGACAGCGGGGCCGACGCGGCACTGGCAACCGCCCTTGGCCGCCTTCCCACGGTGATTGCCGGGGCTGCGCAGTTTTCCGACCAGAAAACCCATGAGCGATATGTTCCCGCACCAAAAGGCGTGTTGGAACCGCTGCCCGTTCTGAAGCAAGCCGCCGAACTCGGCCTGGTCAATGTCGTGACAGACGGAGGCGGCACGCCGCGCCAGATCCCCATGCTGTTTGACTTGACGGAAGGACCGGCATCATCACTCGTCCTTCGCGCCACCGGCCTCTACGACGGCCGTATGCCGGTCATCACCGCAGAGGGCTTGGCATTTCAAAACCGTGACCTGGCGCTCGATCTCGGCTGGCACCTGTCGCTCAACTATTATGGTCCCGGCGGAACAATCCCGACCATCAGCGCGCTAACGCTACGTAACAACGCTGACGCTGCGGCAAACCTCAAGGACCGCGTCGTATTGCTGGGTGTCACGGCGACGGGGGTCGGAGACCGTTTCACCACACCGTTCGACCAGATCTTGCCGGGCGTCGAAGTACTGGCAACCGGTGTGTCGAACCTCATCGACGGATCGGCCCTGGTGCGCGACACGACGGTGCGGCGGATCGATACGACCACGGCCATGCTGATCACCTTGTCGGGGGTCGCGGCCATGGCATTTCTGCCGCTCGCCACCGCATCGATGGTTTTTGCCGGTCTTCTGCTCGTCTGGTTTGCCGCCATCACGCTGGCCTTCGGCCACTTCTACTGGCTGAGCGGGGTTTTGCCTCTTGCCGCAAGTCTTCCGCCGGTCGCCGCCCTGGCCGTGCTGCGGCAGTATTTCGATCGCAACGAGATGCGTCAGCTGGCCTCCGCCCAGGCGGCCCTGGGGCGCTTTCAGTCCGCCGTCTTCGCAAAGCGCATCGCCGAGGATCCTGCCTTTCTTCTCGAACCCCGCGAACAGACAGCCGCCATCCTGTTCATCGACCTCGTCGGTTATACGGGTCTCAGCGAGCGCCTTGGGCCGCGGCGAACCCGCGACGTGCTCAAGGCCTTCCATACCGTCGTCGTCGAAGAAACAGAGCGGCGCCATGGGCTGGTCATGGATTTCATGGGCGACGGCATTATGGTCGGCTTCGGCATTCCGGATCAGGACCCACAGGACGCCGCCAATGCCGTGTCGACGGCCTTCAGTCTGGTCCGGACCGTCGGAGAGTGGCTCGCTCGCGAGGAACTGGAAGCCGAAATCAGCGCCGTGCGGGTGGGCGCCCACTATGGGACGGTCGTCCTGTCGCGCCTTGGCCACGAAAATCACCAGCAGATCGCGGCGACCGGCGATTGCGTGAACGTGGCAAGCCGGTTGCTGGATATTGCACGATCCCATGCCGCCTCACTTGCTTTGTCATCGGATCTGGTGGCAGCCGCAGGATTGGAGCAGGACGTGCTATCCCGCGGCCGCCAGTTCGACAACGTCAAGATCAGAGGGCGCGAGCAGTCGATCGACGTCGCGGTCTGGTCGGCATCGGAAGCAGCGGCGGATCGGTGAGCACGAAATGCCTTGCTCCAACGGCGCGGCGGCAACGGCTTAGCGATTGCGCACCTGCAGCAGCCATTGCGCAAAACTGCTCGGCACACCAGGCTGCATGGCCTCCCCGCTCAGCCGCAACTCGCGCGCTTCTTTCGGACTATAGCCGTATCGGGCGCGAAACAGTCTGCTGAAATGGGCTGGATCGGTAAAGCCGTGATCGTAGGCGATGGTGCTGATCAGCCGCAGATCCGCGGTATGTTCAAGCGCCGTATGGCAGGCCGCAAGACGCCGGTCGCGAATGAACTTGGAAACACCGCCGCAATGCTCGAACAGGTAATAGAGCTTGCGGCGGGACACGCCCAGTTTCCGGCAGAGCGCCTCCGTTCCGAGATTCGGCGTGGCAAGATGGGCATCCACATAGGTCCGTGCGATCTCGATCCGGCTGGCGGAAATCGGCATCGCCGCCTCTCTCACGGCGTCCCTGGTAGGCTGGATGAAGGCCCCGAGCAGGGCGGTCAGGGAATCCACGACGGCCGGAATCTGCCTTTGGGTGAGCGTCGATCTGTGGCGATCAAGCGTCACGATGAAATGCTGCAGGATATCCCTCGTCACGCCCTGGATGGGCTTGTGGCTGGCCGCATCCAGACGGCCGGCCAATGCGGAAAAATTGTCCCGCTTCAACCATACGCAGACCAACTCACCGGCGCTGCAATGCCAGACGCTGGGAAGCGCCAGGGATCGCAAATCCAGGCTGCCCTTGCCGCTGCGCAGGACATTGCCACTCGAACTGCCGAATTCCGTGCCCGTCTGGCGCAGCACGATCTGCCAGTGATCGATGCCACTCCGGCGGATGATCTGTGGCGTGCGGCGGTATGTCATCGCATCGACCCGGAGGGAGGCAATGTGCATCTTGCCCAGATCATGCCCCCTGACTGTGGCGTGGAAGCCATGCTTCGACGGGTCGCCAGGCTCCACATCGGCAATGGACGCCATGAGATTTCGCCAGCAGGGAAACTGCTCCGCCCTGTCTTTCACGAGGGTGGTGAACCGGTCCTCGCGGATCGGCAAATCGATATCCTGAGCCCTGGTTTGCAGTGCGCCCATGCCAGTCGCTCTCTCTTTTCGTCCGACTTGCGGACACGTTTCATCGCGGCTTGAGAACGCATAAGGAGGCAAACGGGGCCGTCCGCGCTGTAATGCGCGTCACACCCAATCGGAACGAAACGGGCCTAGTTCGGGAAATGCCTTAGCTTTTTCCGGCCTGTCGCCAGGACAGGACCGGCAGGGCGCGCTGAAGCCTCAAGGACGCCCGCAGATAGCCGAGGCTCGACGGAGAGATTGACACGGTGTCCGATCGGGGATCTTCACGCACCACGCGCGGGACATCGGCCTCACTTCGCACTGAAATGGCGAATCAGCTGCTCGCGCATGATATCCATCGACAGCTCCGGCGCTTGCGCATCGGGCGTCATGCCGATCTTGAAGCCTTCCGATCGAAAGCCGTCAATGAGCGTCGCATCCTTGCTGATGATATGGATCGGCACGGCACGCGAGGCATCCGGTCCGGTGACAAGTGCCGCAGGCTGATGATCGCCCAGCACCACGAAGATGGCATTGCCTCCAAAGCGGGCGATATAATCCCCCAGCGTTTCCAGCGTGTAGTCGATGGTTTCGATATAGTGCCGGCGGACGCGATCGTGATCGGCCCACACGACGGCCGGGGGATCACCGCTTTCGGCCTGGTCGTTGAAAATGGTACCGTCACCGACCGCGGCCCAGTCGATCAGGTCAGGCACGGGCGTCCACGGCGCATGACTGGAGATCAGCGCAATCTCGGCCATCACGGGCTTGCCCGCGTCCCTCGCCGGTCTCCGGGCCAGGTGTTCGAAGGCCGAAAGCGTATATTGGTCCGGCATGGTCACCCAGTTGAACGGCTTGCCGCGATATCGGAGATCTTTTGCTGCAAGGATCTGGTCATAGCCGAAATAGGCGGCCTCCGGCCAATCCATGGTGATCGCCGGCATGACGGCCGCCGTTCTCCACCCCGCCTCGCGAAACAGCCGGTTGAGGCTCACCCGTTCGCTCTTCATCAACAGGTCGTAGCGCGCCTGGCTGTCGATCCACAGGCCCGACAGCAGCGTGCCATGGGCAAGCCAGCTGAGCCCGCCGACCGTCGGCGACCGCGTCCATCCGCTTGCAGCATGGAAGCCGGCCGCCTGCAATTGCCGTTCGACGCGGACCAGACGCGGCCCGATCAGCCCACCGTATCGCGGATCCTCGATAGCGCTGCGCCCGTAGGATTCGACGAAGATCAGGACAACGTCGCGTCCCTTGATGCGGGCGAACAGATCGCCGCCGTCGGCATAGCCCTTCTGGGCCTCCAACTCGCCTTCGAAGGCCCTGATGTCGGCAACCGACCGGGTGACCAGCGAAAGCCGGTCATGGAGATAGGCAAGGCCCCGCAATTGGGCGATATCCTTTACCCCGGCCTTAGAGCCGGCGGCTTGCAAACCGAAACCGAGAACGAGCAGAATTGCAGAGCCGGCGACGCCCGCGCGACAGGCCCGGCGTCCGAACCGCGTCATGGTGCGACAGGCCCACCAGAAGATGCCGATCAGTGCGATGACCGCTACCACGGCCAGACCCGTGGCGAGCGCTGCACCGATCGTGCCGATCGAGCCGGAAAGCAGGTTCCAGCCGTCGAGCAGCATCTTCCCATCGAGATAGGGATTGAAGTGCCGCTGGAATGCGGCGAATACGCCGATATCCGCCAGCTTCAGAAACAGCAGACAAAAGACGGTGATCGTGGCAAGTGTCGCAAGCGGCACGGCCATCCACCGCGGCAGCAGCAGCAAGGCAAGCGCGACCAGAGGAAGCTCGATTGGCAGGCGCCAGAACGCAACGAGATGAAAGGACTCCGGAGTGTCCGGAACAGTACAGGCCGCAGCGCCGATAATGGCGAAGACCAGGATCGAAAGCCCGGCCTTCCAGCCGGAGACAAGCATGCGCCCATCATGCGATCCATCGTGCGTCATCCGGTGCACCTTCCAATCAGGAGAAAAGCTTTGAGCGACCACGCCGGCAGGAGACGCTCGTGCGCAGGCTGAAGGCATTGACCATCGGCGCCGGTGTGCTGCTTGTGGTGGCCCTCGCATTTTCCGTCGATCCGTCCGGTCTGGTCGAGGCGCTGGGCAAGGTGCCACCGGCCCACGCGCTGGCGGCCGTGCTGGTGGTGCAGGTGCAGATCGTGTTGTCGGCGCTGCGCTGGCGCTTTACCGCTGCCCGGCTCGGTCACCCGATGCCGGTACGGCACGCGATCCGCGAATACTATCTCGGCAGCGTCCTGAACCAGATCCTGCCGGGCGGCATCGCCGGCGACGCCACGCGCGCCTACCGCAGCGGACGGGAAGCCGCCGGCGGATGGAAGCGGGCGGCGACCGCCATCGTGCTGGAGCGGCTGTCCGGCCAGTTTGCCTTTTTCCTGCTGACATGCCTCGGCGTGATCGCCTGGCCGGTCCTGCTTCCGCAGACCCTGCCCCTTGATCCCTGGCCGGCGATCTGGATGATCGGTGCCGTTTTTGTCCTTTTCGGCTTCGCCGCCGTCTGGTTCGGTGCAGCGCTCAAGGCACAACTTGCGCGGTTCGGGCCCGACCTTGCTGCGGTCTTCTGGGCGGACGGCGCATTCGCGGTGCAGGCCGGCCTCAGCACCCTGGTCGTCGCCAGCTATGTCGTGATCTTCCTGATGGCCTCCGATGCGATCGGCGCCGCGTTGCCGCCGATCGCGGCCGTGACCGCCATTCCGCTCTGCCTGCTCACCATGCTGATTCCCATCGGCATCGGCGGATGGGGGACGCGGGAAGCCGCCGCCACCGCTCTCTGGCCGCTGTTCGGCTTCACCGGGGCGGAAGGCCTGGCCGCAAGCCTGCTTTATGGTGTCTTCTCGCTGATCGGCGCCGCCCTGCCCGGCCTGCTCGTACTGGCAGCCTCCCTGCTCACTAGGCCGCACCGTGGCAAATAGCGTCTGATCCCGTCTCACGCGATCAACCGGGCGTAGATATCGCCTGACGGGCTTTCAGGCGTGAGCGCCGCAATTTGTCTTGATAGCACGTCCGCATCCGTCCATTGCGCATCGACGAAGCAATGCCTCTCGCCCACCACCCGGTTGAAACGGTAGTCGCCGAGATGCCGCAGCCGCTCGATCGCCTCCTGGGCGATCTCCGGCAGGGCCGGAATATATTCAAACGCGATCAGCCCGATCGGTTGGGAAAGGCCGCGCAAAATCTCGCTCTCCGCCCCTTCGACATCGATCTTGCAAAACGCCGGAAGCCCGTATTTGTCAATGAGCAGGTCCAGCGTCGTCATCGGCAGACGAATCTCGCTGTCCCAGACCACGTCGCGGAACCCTGCAACATGGCTGACGCCATCGATGAAGCGCTCGGATATGGTCGTGACCGTCGGATGACGGCTTGAAATACGCAGCACCGCCTCACCCTCGGCCGCACCGACCGCCACGCGCTCTAAACCCTTCAGCCGTCCGGCCAGGTGTCTTTCGATCAGACCGGCGAAAACAGGCTGCGGCTCGACCGCCACCACCTCGGCGCCGAGCGACAGCAGCGTTCGGCTGCGGCTGCCGACATGGGCTCCGATGTCGAAGACAAGGTCGCCGGGCGAAATGAGGCCGCCATAGAAGCCACGCAGCTGCCGCCTTCGCCATGGCTGGCCATAGTAAATCAGCAGCGAGCGGGCGACGCCGATCGCCGTGTCGAAGCTGCCCGCGCCACTCATTCAGTGGCCCCTGTCTTCCTCAGCAGATAAAGGCAATCGACCGCAAAGGAATAGCACAGCAGCACCAGCGCCATGGCGGCAAGCCAGGACGAGAGCGGCGGCACGACGACAGGAACAAGGACCAGGCACAGCACAGCGACCTGCACCACGCAGACGAGTTTGCGCCGGAACGACGGCGGCAGCGGGGCCTTGAGGCGCGGCAGCGGATGTTGCGCCAGCACGAAACCGTAGCGCATCAACCCGATGAGCAGGACCCAAAGGTCCGCCTTGCCCAGCAGGAAGGCCGCCGCCGAGAGACAAAGGATCAACAGAGCATCGATTTCCATGTCGAACCGTGCGCCGAGGGCCGATTCCTGGCCGAAACGGCGCGCCAGATAGCCGTCGACGCCATCAAGCGCAAGCGCCATCAGAACGAGGAGCACAAGCGCCCATGTCATCGTCTGGGCATGCTGCATGGCACCAGGAAAGAAGATCATGGCAAACACCAGGCTGACCAGTGCCGCGCGGACCGCCGTCACCGTGTTGGCGAGGCCAAAACGCTCGAAGCCGTGGTGAGGCAGTCCATGAACGACCAGCGAGAAGATCACCAGCAGCAGGATCGCCGCAGCGATGACGGCGTTGCGGCCCAGCGACCAATGCATGTCCGCCAACACGTAACCAACAACCGCTGTGGCGAAAACGCAGCCAAGGACCATCAGCGCACTGGCCTTAAGCGCCAGCGACGGTGCGCTGTCCACGGCGACGGCCTGCAGGACGGGCGATTCCTTTGACGACATGTTCACCTACTCCGCCGCAAGAAGCGCCTCGATGTCAAGCATATGGCCGGCACGCGCCTTTTTCGTCCGCAGATAGCCGGCATTCTCGACCGTCACCTCGCCCGTCAGCGCCATGCGGCGTTCAACCTCGATGCCCGCGTTGGTCAGCGCGGCGATCTTGGCCGGATTGTTGGTGAAGATGACGGTTTTCGCAATGCCCAGCAAGCGCAGCATGGCAATCGCCGCCTCGTAGCGTCGATGGTCGCTGCCGTAACCGAGTTCGGCATCGGCATCGATCGTGTCCATCCCGAGATGCTGGTATCCATAGGCCCGCATCTTGGCGCCGATCCCGGTGCCACGACCCTCCTGGTCAAGATAGAGCAGCACGCCGCCGCCCATCGCCTGCATCGATGCCAGACCATTGCGCAACTGGTCGCCGCAATCGCATTTGAGCGAACCGCAGAGATCGCCCGTGATGCATGAGGAATGGATGCGGATCGGCACCGCGGCGGTGAAATCGGGCCGGCCGACCACGATTGCAACCTGGTCCTTCTGCGCCAATCCACCGCGAAAGACGACGAACTCGGCATCACCGAGGTCGCGCAGCGGAACGCGGGTGCGCACGACGATATCGAACCTCTGCCGCGCCGCGCCGGCCTCCGTCAGAAGCGACTTTTCGAGCCCGCAGCAGGCGGCGAAGCGGCTCTCGAAGCCATCGACGTCGGCACAGATCATGGCCGGCAACAGAAGGGCCAGCCGGGCCAGTTCGGCGGATGCCCCCATCAACAGGCCGGCCTCGCGCCAGCCCGCTGGCGCCTTTGCGCCAATCCCGTAGGCAAGGCGCGAAGCGTCGGCGAACGACACGCCCTTGAGCGGCACCGACATGTCGCCGCGGTTGCCCGGCAACAGGCGCCCGGCGCGATGCGACGTCAGAAACAGTGTATGCTCGCCTTCGACGGCAGCGGCAAACTGATCGTAGACCGACGGTGCGGCGCTATCTTGCGCCAGCACGGCCAGGCGTTGCGTGCCGTCCCTGAGGATGACCGGTCGTCCGAACCGCAATTCGGCAGCAGCGCGTTCCACCTGCATCACAGGCGAGACAAACTGAAAACTGTGATCGTCGGTCCGTGTCATGAAGTGTCTCCAAAATGTCCAGCACCACGGGATACGTGGAGACTCTCACGCCGGATCATTCCTGTTGCTTGTCGTTTGCCGGAATTTCCATCCGGCCGCCATGCCAAACCCGGCACCGCGCACAGAATGACAAGCATTTTGCACGCCTGCACAATCGCTCTTCGCGACAGGGCGAGATCAACCGTGATACCTGAACCGGTCGGTCGGTGAAAACGCCATAGCGCCGTGCGCCAATTCGAGGCATCGTAGCCGCCGACTGCGCAACGGACGGCGCCGGTCGCGCCGGGCCGCCGAGGAGAAAACGAATGAGCTTGAACACCGGGGCAGCCGGAATGGCACAAACCAGCAAGTCTCGCGCCTTATGGTTTCCGGCCGCCGGCACCTGCGAATTGCGCGACGACACCCTGCCGTCCATGGTCGATGGCGAGGTGCGGGTGCGCATGCTGTTCAGCGGCATCAGCCGCGGCACGGAGAACCTCGTCTTCGCCGGTCGCGTCCCTTCGAGCGAATTCGACCGCATGCGCGGTCCTCATATGGGCGGCGAATTCCCCTTTCCGGTCAAGTACGGCTATTCGGCGGTCGGACAGATCGAGGCTGGCAGGGCCGACCTAGTCGGCAAGGCCGTATTCTGTCTTCATCCCCATCAGGATTTTTTCAACGTCAGCCAGGCGGCCGTGACCGTCCTGCCCGTCGGATTGCCGCCGGCCCGCGCCGTGCTGGCCGCCAATATGGAGACGGCGTTGAACATCGTCTGGGACGCCGGCATCCTGCCGGGCGATCGGGTCGCCGTGTTTGGCGCCGGCGTCGTCGGGTCCCTCGTTGCCTATCTTGCGTCACAGATCATCGGCACAGACGTCCTGCTCATCGATCGAAACCCGGCAAGAAAGGTCCTGGCCGACAGGCTCGGTCTCAACTTTGACGCAGGCCAAGAGGACGCCTTCGAGTTCGACGTGGCTGTCAACGCGTCCGGTTCGGCCGAGGCTCTTGCCCGCGCCATCGAACTGGCCGGGCAGGAAGCGCGCATCGTCGAGGCCAGCTGGTACGGCGACCGGCCTGTGAGCCTGCTGCTCGGCGGTGCCTTTCATGCGCGACGGTTGACCATCGTCAGCTCTCAGGTGGGCTCCGTGCCGCCGGCCAGGCGGGCGCGCTGGACCTATGCAAGGCGTCTTGCCAAGGCGCTCGAGCTTCTGCGCGACGACCGCCTCGACGCCTTGATATCGGGTGAAACCGGCTTTGCCGACCTGGCGACCGCCTATCCGGCCATCCTCGCCGATCCACAAACCCTTTGCCATCGTATTTGCTACCAGTACCAAACTTAGAGAGTGAAAGCCTATGTTCGCCGTTGAAGTCCGCGACCACATCATGATCGCCCACAGCCTGCCCCGTCCCGTCTTCGGCCCCGCCCAGGGCATGCATGGCGCAACCTTCGTGGTCGATGCCGCCTTTTTCACCCGCGATGTCGACGAGGACGGCCTGGCGGTCGATATCGGTGCCGCGACCACCGTACTCGGCGAGGTGCTGAAGCCGCTCAACTACAAGAATCTCGATGAACTCTCTGTCTTCACCGGAAAAATCACGACGACGGAGGTGATCGCCAAACACATTTTCGATGAACTCGCCCGCGCCGTCGCCGACAAGCGGCTCGGCCCCGGCAGCCACCGCATCTGCCGTCTGAAGGTGACCCTGCACGAGTCCCACGCCGCCCGCGGCTGGTACGAGGCCGATCTTTGAAGCGCAGCGTCACCTTCGCCTATCCCGGCAACCTCGCCCTCAACACCGGCGGTTATGCCTATGACCGAAGGGTGATCTCAGGTCTTGGCGATTACGGCTGGTCGGTCGATCCGCTGCCGCTCGGCAATGGCTTTCCCTTCCCTGCTCCCCATGTCAGGCGCGCAGCCGAGCGCCGGCTGTCGGACCTGCCCGATGGCACCCTCGTTATAATAGACGGGCTTGCCTTCGGCGTTCTGGACGAATGGGCCAAACGCGAGACCGACCGATTGCGCATCGTCGCCCTCGTCCATCATCCGCTGGCGCTCGAAACTGGCCTCGACAGCACGCAACAGACCTCCTTTCGGGACCGCGAGCGCCGCGCGCTGTCCTTCGCCAGGCATATCATCGTGACGTCACCGATGACGGCGCGCCAGCTGGAGACCCAATACGACGTGCCTCAGCACCGGATCACGGTTGCCATTCCCGGCACAGATCCGGCACCCGCCGCCACAGGCATCGGCGATCCGCCGCATATCCTCTCGATCGGTACGCTTTCGCCGCGCAAGGGTCACGACGTGCTGATCTCGGCACTGAAGCAGGTGGAGAACCTCGCCTGGCGGGCAACCATCGTCGGCAGCAAGAGCCTCTATCCGCAGACGGCGGCACTTCTGGCGCAGCAGATCGAGGCACTCGGCCTGACCACCCGGATTTCGCTTGCCGGCGAATGCGACGATCCGCGTGCGGTTCTGGCCGGCGCCGACATCTTCGCGCTGGCCAGCCGCTTCGAAGGTTATGGCATGGTCTTCGCCGAAGCCCTGTCGCAGGGATTGCCGATCGTCGCGTGCCGAAGCGGTGCCGTACCCGACGTCGTGCCGGACGATGCCGGCATCCTCGTGCCCGTCGATGACGTCGGCGCCTTCGCGGAAGCCCTTGCAAGTCTCCTCATCGACAAGGATTTACGCCTTGCTAAAGCCGAGGCGGCAAGGCGCGCCGGCGCCCAATTGCCAGGCTGGGCCACAACGGCGGAGATCATATCGACCTCTTTGGGAGCACTGGCATGAGCGGTTTCGACAAGGACTGGCTGGCACTGCGCGAGCCCGCCGATCGCACCGCTCGCCATGGCGGATTACTCGACGACCTGGCGGGTCATCTTGGCGCCCTGGAGCAAGCACACATCCTCGACATCGGTTGCGGCACGGGCTCGACCTGGCGCAGCCTCAATGACCGACTGCCCGGCCAGATCATCTGGACCCTGCTCGACCATGACCCCGCGCTGCTGGACGAAGCCCAGCGCCGCATCGGCGAGGAGAACGGGATCGCGTTTCGCCAGCACGATCTCAACGCCATCGCCGGCCTTCCTCTGCAGGGCGTCTGCGTCGTCACCGCCTCAGCACTCTTCGATCTGTGTTCGGAATGCGTCTGCAGCGAGCTTGCCGACCGGCTCGCATCGGCACGGATCGGCCTTTATGCGGCGTTGAACTATGACGGGATCATGCAATGGTCCCTGCCCCATCCGCTCGACGGACAGATGGTCGACCTGTTCAACCGGCATCAACGCACCGACAAGGGGTTCGGAACCGCCCTCGGCCCGGATGCCACGGCCTGCCTCGCCCAACTTTTGACGGCGCACGGCTTTAGCGTCAGGATCGAGGACAGTCCTTGGAGGATGGATTCAAGGATGGCTGCCCTGCAGGCCGAATTTCTGCACGGCCTGCGCCGACCGCTTCTGGAGATGTCCGAACTGTCCAAAGCAACGGTCGACGCCTGGCTGGAATTTCGACTTTCCGCTATCGGTCAACCGGGCAGTTTATGCCTGGTGGGCCACACGGACCTTCTCGCCCTGCCGGTCTGATACCAAGTCTCCAGCGCGCCGCCGTTCCAGCCGGCAATCGAACAGGATGTCGCTGCCGAGACTGTAGACCTCGGTGACCGGGCGATGGGCACCGGCAAGCCGCTCGATCGGCGACAGGGTAATGCCGGCCGGCCCCGAACCGATGATGATCGGCGAAATGGCCACATGCAGCCGGTCGACGAGGCCGGCATCGATGAACCGGGCGATCGTGCGCGCACCGCCCTCGACGAGGACGGTCAGGAGATCCCGTCTTGCCAATATGTCCAGGATGTCCTGAGGATCGAGCCCGCAGGCCTTGGGCTGCAGGCTGATCACCTCCGCCGCAGGCAACGGCCGACCTCGGGCAGCGGCGCTGCGCAAGACGATTACCGGCGCACCGCCATCGTGAAACAGGCTTTCGCTGCCCTCAAGTACCCCATGACAATCGACGACCACCCGGACAGGGGCCGGCCCTTTGACCATCCTGACCGAGAGCTTCGGATCGTCGGCCTTCACCGTGCCGACACCGACGATCACGGCATCGACCAGCGCCCGACAGCGATGAAGATGGACAAGGCCATCCGGTCCGGACACGTCCCGCGCGTCGCCCGCCGGCGTGGCAATTCGGCCGTCAAGCGACTGCCCGACCTGCGCCAGCACGAAGGAACCGCGCGCGCCGGCGATCGGCGCATAGAGACCATAGGCGGCGTCGGTCGCCGCAATATCGCAAGCGCCCTGTCGAAGGGCCAGCAGCCGCTCCCAAATCGCCTCGGTGATCTCCATGCTGCGCATCGTCGACCTTACAATATCCGGTACAGGGTGTTGTCACGCTTGATCACATGATGAAGCAGCACGGCCCCGATATGCAACGCAAAGAGCAGCAAAAGGATCCATGCGCTCCAGCCATGGATCGCCGACAGCGTCCAGGCAATGTCGGGCGCCTTGTCCAACGGGCTCCAGACCGGCACCAGGCCGAACCAGACGAGCGGAAAGCCATGCGCGTTGGTGGCGAGGAAACCGCTGACCGGCATGACGATCAGGAACACATAGAGCAGGCCATGCACGGCGGACGCCGCAAAGCGTTCGATCGCCGGGCCTTGCGGATCAGGTGCCTTGGCCATGAGCTTGTTGCCAACCCGCAGCAGCATCAG
Organism: Agrobacterium sp. a22-2; assembly: GCF_012276985.1. Lineage (GTDB taxonomy): Bacteria > Pseudomonadota > Alphaproteobacteria > Rhizobiales > Rhizobiaceae > Allorhizobium. The sequence continues at coordinate 134,802 of NZ_JAAXMM010000015.1, forward strand.
CCACAGCACAAGGAAACCGAAGCTCTCATGCACCATGTAGAAATCCAGCGACACTTCCTTCTTGGTGAACTGGATAAAGAAGCCGAGCGGCCAGGTCGCCAGCACCAGTACAGCCACGATCCAGTGCAGGATGCGCGACGTCGCCGGATAGCGCTCGACGCGGATGACCGCTTCGGACGGACAGATGGCCCGGGACAAAACGTTCATTTCGCCGTTCGTGGACATGATCATCTCCCGCCGTTGACCCGTAAAACCAAGCAAAAGCACGCCGGGGTCTACGTGAGTCAAAGTCGCCGCCCCAGCACGGCAGCTTAATTCGTCAAGTGCTTAAGTGCAAATGACGCTGCGTGCATGACAGTTGTCTCCCAGTGCAAAACCGTCGTACTCGACCGACAAAGCATATGGTTCGTCGCCGCTGGCGCTGCCATCGAAGAAAATGCCATAGGCACCGGAGATCAATCCGGCATTGGTGACGACAGCCGGATCTCGCACCGGCCAGGCACTCCGGCCCGGCCGGTTGGGCAAAGACCGTGCCGGCCGGACGAATGCCGGCGGCGAAGCGCTTGATCGCCGTCATCTTCCGTGTCACCTTCCGGCCATGCGCATATTGCTGGTGGAAGATACTCACGATGTCGGCGAGGCGATCTGCCGCCGCTTCGAAACAATCGGGCACACGGTCGACTGGGAGACGGACGGCCGCGCGGCGTCGGAGATTCTGGGTTTCACCGACTATGATCTCGTCATTCTCGATGTCATGCTGCCGGGAATGGACGGGTTCGAAATCCTCAGGCGCCTGCGCCAGGCCCGCAACACCGTGCCGGTTCTGGTGCTGACCGCGCGCTCGGAAATCGACGACCGGGTCGGGGCACTCGATCTTGGCGCCGATGATTACCTGGTAAAGCCCTTCGATTTCCGCGAGTTGGAGGCCCGCGCCCGGGTGTTGATGCGCCGCCGCGCCGGCGGCGAGGCGACCAATATCATTGCCTGCGGCGACGTCACCCTCGATCGCGCCAACCGTAATGTGCGGGTCGGCAAGCGCGAGGTGACGTTGAAGCGCCGCGAGATGACTCTGCTCGAGATCCTCGCCTCGAGGCCCGGCCGCGTCTTCAGCAAGGAAGAACTTCTCGACCAGCTGTTCGGTTTCGAAGAGGCCGCCGGACCCAATGCCATCGAGCTCTATGTCGGTCGGCTGCGCAAGAAACTCGAAGGTGCCAAGGCGCGCATCGTCACGGTGCGCGGCATCGGCTATCAACTGGTGTCCGATGCAACGCCGTGAAGCCTCGCTTTTCTCGCGACTGGTTCTGCGCATGGCGCTGGTGCTGGCGCTGGGGGCCGCCGTGCTGATGAGCGGCGCCTGGTTCTATGCCCGCACCGCCGCCGACGATGCCTATGACCGCCTGCTGCTGGGTGCCGCATTCCAGATGCGGGAGAGCCTCGTGGTGGACAACGGCCGGCTTGCCGTCAACCTGCCATCCTCGGCATTCGAGCTCCTGGGACTGGCCGGCCGTGACCGGATCTTCTACCGGGTCGTCGATCCCTCCGGCTTGACGCTGACCGGCTATGACGACCTGCAGGTCGATATGGATCTGTCCGTTGCCCGCGCCGGCCCGGTCCTGCTGTCGGCCAACTATCGCGGCGTTCCGGTGCGCGTTGCGGCCACCGGCCGGGCGCTGTCCGATCCGGCCTTGTCCGGTTGGGCCTATGTGATCATCGCCCAGACGACGGAAGCGAGGCAAGCGCTGGCCTCCGAGCTGACCACCCGCGCCTCGATCCTGGTGGCGGCGATGAGTGCGCTGGCGATGATCGGCACGATATTAGCCGTGCGCTATTCACTGAGGCCGGTGGCGGAACTCGGTCGGGCTTTGCGGCAACGCGAGCCCCATGACCTGACGCCGCTCACCGTGGCTGTGCCGCGCGAGCTGTCGCCCTTCGTCTCGTCGATCAATCATTTCATGCACCGGCTCGACGAAAGGGTAAAATTGCTGCAGCGCTATATCGCCGACAGCGCCCACCAGATCCGCACCCCGCTGACCGCCCTCTCGGCACAGGTCAGCCTGATCGACGAGGAACGCCTGACACCGGAGGATCGACGCCATCTGGCGCGGGTGCGCAACCGCACCGCCGAGCTTGCCCGCTTCACCAACCAGCTCCTGAACCATGCGATGGTGATCCATCGCTTCGATTCGGCGCAACTGCTCCCCCTGAGCCTCACCTCCGTCACCCGCAAGGCCTACCGTGCCGCGATCCCGATCACCATCGATCCGGATATCATCGTCTCCTTCGAGGCGCCGGATGAGGACGTGATCGTGCTCGGTGACATGCTCAGCCTGCGCGAGGCGATCGTCAACGTCATCGACAATTCGCTGCGCCACGGCACCCTGTCGCGCCTGGAAGTCAGAGTGTCGAGCGACGGTGCCTTCGGCCGGGTCGAAGTGGAGGATGACGGCCCCGGCATTCCGCCGGGCGATTGGGATCATGTCACGAAACGGTTCGTCTCGTCCAAGTCAGGCGAAGGCAGTTCCGGTCTCGGCTTTGCGATCGCTTCCGAAGTGGCGACCGTGCTCGGCGGAGCCCTGACGTTTCGCGAAAAGACCCAGACCCGGAGTTTTGCGGTCGTGCTGGAACTTCCGCTCCATCAGGAGGATAAATCATGAAAGTGCCGGCTCTGACGGCATCGCTCGCCCTGCTTGGCCTGTCATGGGCGTGCCCTGTGCTGGCGGTTGAAGGCGAGCAGGCCTTCCTGCCGGCATTGCAGGCCGAAACGGAAAGACTGACCATTCACGGCGTCACGGATTTCAATGCCATACGGCCGATCCTCCTCGATTTTCAGGAGACGGCGCCGAACGTTGCGGTCATCTTTGTCGACTACGTGAGCAACGATCTGTTTCGTGAATCGGAACTCGCCTGCCGCGAGGGACGCCCCCACGGCGACATCCTGCTATCGTCCTCCGTCGACCAATTGGTGAAGCTTGCCAATGACGGCTGCGCTTCTCCGCATCATTCCGTGGAGGCTCAGAAGGTGCCGGACTGGGCCAATTGGCGTGAAGAGGTCTATGGTTTCGCTTTCGAGCCTGCGGTTTTCGTCTATGACGGCGCCCGCGTTCCGCCGGAAGACGTGCCGCGCACCCACGACGCGCTGGCCGACCTGCTGCGCCGCAAGCCGGACCTCTATCGCGGCCGTATCGGCACCTACGATATCCAGGCCTCCGGTGTCGGTTATCTCCTGGCTTTCAACGATGCCCGCCAGGCGCCGACCGTCTATGGCCGGTTGATCGAGAGCCTCAGTCGGTCGGACACCGTCATTCGCTGCTGCAACAGTGAAGTGCTGGGCGAAATCGCCAGCGGCAACGTGCGCATCGCCTATAATATTCTCGGCTCCTACGCCTATGCAGCGTCGCGCCTCAATCCCAATCTCAAGATCGTCATACCCCGCGACTACACGCTGATCCTGTCGCGCGGCGCACTCATTCCGGCCCAGAGTGCCAATCGCGAGCTGGCCGAGCGCTTTCTCGATTATCTTCTGTCTGATCGCGGTCAGGCCGTTGCCCGCGAGAAATCGTTCTTCTTCTCGGAAAACGGTCCCCTGCCGCCCGGCGTCGACGGCCCGGCAGCCTTGATGGATTCCGGCATCGGCCGCCCGATCCGCATCGGCCCTGCCCTGCTGGCCGCCCAGGACGAAATCCAGCGGCAGCGGTTCATCGACGACTGGATGAGCCTGATCGCCCATCCGCAGCCATGACCGTCCAAAATGCAAAAACGGCATCCGGGAGCCAACCCCCGGATGCCGCCCTACGGCTTCGAAGTGGGGTTCTCAGCCGAAGAGGAAGTCGCTGGCGGAAAGCGTCGACACGCCCTGCAGCGTGACGATCAGTTCCGCGTCGTATTCGTTGCCGCTGCCATCGGCATCGAACCACAGGCGCCCGTTGGATTTCTCGAACAGGAACTGCGGTTTGGAGCCGGTAGCGGCATCCGGATCGGTGACGTTGATCAGATTGATACCGTCATTCGCGCCGATGCCGAAATCGACCCGGTCGATGACCAGCTTGTCCGATCCGCGGGTAAAGTCGGTGATCTGGTCGCCGGTGCCGATGCCGTCGGAGGCAAACACGAAACGGTCATTGCCAAGGCCACCCTGCAGCAGATCGCCGCCGGCGCCGCCTTCGAGGATGTCGTTGCCGGCGCGGCCGTCGAGAATGTCGTCCGCGCCGCCGCCCTGGAAGACTTCATTGCCGCTGGTGCCGCGAATGACATCGTCAGCCGTGCTGCCGACCACGATCTCGACATTGCTAACCGTCAGCCCCTTCGCCATGCCGGCATTCTTGGTGTTGTCGGCGAGGTCGAGCACAACGGACATGTTCGAGCTGAATGCGAAGACGAGGGTATCTGTGCCGGCGCCGCCGTCAAAAAGATCGACACCCTGCTCGTCCTTGCGAGCCAGAACATCGTTGCCGTCCTCGCCATAAAGCTTGTCGTTTCCGGCACCATCTTCGAGTCGGTCGTTGCCGCCGCGACCGCGCAGCAGGTCGCTGCCGGCATTGCCCTCAAGGACGTCGGCGAGGTTGCTGGCGTTGACAGCGTCATTTCCTTTGGTTCCGTCGAACTCCAGGCTTTCCATCGCAGAGAATTGGGTTGTGCCATTGACGTTCACCGTTGCGTTCGAGAAGACGAAATTGACCCCTGTCGTCTCAGCCGTCAGATCCACATAGACCCGGTCGCTATTGCCGCCGCCGTTGGCGACATCGCCGACATTGATATGCAGGTGATCGTCGCCATTGCCGCCCGCCAGACTGTCGCGGGACGTATCCTTGACGTTGCCGCTGGCCCAGATCACGTCATTGCCGTCGCCGCCGTCGATATTGTCCGTGCCTTGACCGCCGATCAGCAGGTCGTTGCCGCCAAGGCCCTTCAGCACGTCGTTCCCGGCGCCGCCATCGAGCCAGTCGGCCAGATTGCCCGCCGTCAGCCGGTCATTGCCGGAGCCCGTCTCGATCCGCACCTGTTCGATGTTCTTCAGAATCGTATCGCCATTGACCAGGGTGGCATTGGCGGACAGCACGAAGGTGATGTCCTTGGTCGACTTGGCGCGGATCACCGTCGCATAGTCCGTACCGGTGCCGCCGTCCACGTTGAAGACGCCGTTGATCATCCCGCCGTTTCTGGAGTTCAGGTTGACGCTATCGTTGCCGGAACCCAGCGTAATGGTATTCTTGAATGTGCCGCTGGAGATGTCGACATACACCATGTCGCCGGTATCGCCGGAATTGATGGTGTTGGCTCCACCATTGTCGTAGATGGTATCGAGACCGGCGCCGCCGCTGATATTGTCGTTGCCAAGGCCGCCGTCGAACGTATCGTGGCCCGCGGTCCCGGTCAGCCGGTCGTCGCCCGCCCCCGACGTGAACGAGACGCCTTTCGCCGTGCCGCCTGACAGAATGTCGTTGCCGCTGCCGGAGGACACCGTGAAATACTCGCCGTCGGTGATCACCGTCTTGTCCGAAAGGGTCGCCTTGGTGCCGGAGACCGAGAACGTCAGAGCGGAGGTCGCCTTGTTGCGATCGATATAGACGGTATCGGTCCCCGAACCCGCCCTGACGGTTTCGGCCACCCCATCACCGGTGAAGATGATGTCGTTTCCGGTACCGCCGTCGAGGACATCATTGCCGGTGCCGCCGTAAAGCGTGTCGTCACCCGCCCCGCCGGTCAGCTGGTCGTTGCCCCCCTCGCCATTGAGCACGTCGTTATAGTTCCAGCCGGTGAAATTGTCGGCGCCGGCGCTGCCGTTGATCGTGTAGGATTCGATGTTGACGATGGTCGAGCCGTCCGACAGCGTCTTGACCACGTTCGAGGCCGCTGCGGCGAATGTGCCCTGGGCCGAATACATGACGATGCGGTCGATGCCGGAGCCGCCGTCGATGACATCCTTGCCTTCCTTCATCGTGATCACCAGGTCATCGTTGCCGGCACCGCCGGACAGTTGGTCGATGCCCAGGCCGCCCTGCAGTCGGTCGTTGCCATTGCCGCCGGAAAGGACATCATCGTCCTCGCCACCGCTCAGGCTGTCATCGCCGTCTTCCCCGTAGAGAGTGTCGTTGCCGCGCTCCCCGGTCACGCTGTCATTGCCGGCACCGGCGTAGACCCGGTCCTTGCCATCACCGGCCGAAAGATAGTCTCCGCCGTAACCACCCTTCAGCAGGTCGTCGCCGACATCGGCGGTGATGAAGTCAGATCCATTGCCGCCGTCGAGATTATCGTTGCCCGTGCCCCCCATGATGAAGTCCTGGCCGACGCCACCGTTCAGCTGGTCATTGCCGCCATTGCCGATCAGCTGGTCGTCCCAGCGGCCGCCGGTCACCTGGTCATTGAACTCGGTGCCGGTCAGCCAGTACTGTTCGACATTGAGCACCGTCATGCCGGCCACGGTCTTCTGCACCAGCGGATCGGAGACGGCAAAGTTGATGCCCGCATTGTTGTCCCCGAAATCGATCATCAGCGTATCGAAGCCAAGGCCGCCATCGAGCTTGTCGCCACTGAATTCCGCCAGGTCGCCTGCGCCGATCCGGTCATCGCCCATGCCGGCGGAGATCGTGTCCTTGCCAAGCCCGCCATAGATGAAGTCGTCACCGGATCCGCCCAGCACGGTGTCGTCACCGCCGCCCGCCATGATCGTGTCGGATTGATAGCCGCCCTGCAGGTTGTTGATACCGTCGCCGCCGTAGAGGCCATCGCCGCTAAAGCCGCCGATCAGCGTATCGGTGCCCGTCATGTCGAAGAGCGTATCGATCCCGTCTGTCCCGGTCTGCGTCGCAAGTGTCGTGAACTTCTTCATTTCCATTCCTTCCCGTCGTGAGATCGACGGCCCGATTGATCAAGGGCCCCTGTCGATCGCATCACGCTCATGTTGCTCCAGTGCCGTCCCAGAACCTACGCGCCGCCGGTGCGGTAGCCCGGACTGGACAGTGGCCAGATCCGGACACGTCAACTTGATCGCGGTCCGCTTCGATCGAGCGCACCGGCAGGCGCGACGCGTCATGCCTCGGGAGGCAGACCGGGATTAATCGGCCCGCTCGCCATCCGCCCCCTGCAATCAAAGGGGGGCATTCAAATTTCTGGGTGTTATCGGAATTGTAAAACGGCGCCATGCTTGACCGATGACGCAACGGCAAAGACAATCGCAATATTGAAGCGAGACAATTGGGGAACAAGAATGGCCGAGTATTGTAACTTTCAGAAGCGAATGGACGAATACTCGAAAACACTCGCCTTAGATGCGGCACTCCCCATGACCGCAAGGCGGCGAAGCAGGTGGGCTCACCTGCCGATGCTGGCCTTGCTCACCATTCTGTCCGCTTTTGCACCCGTCGCGGCACCCGCCTCCGCCGCCGATCTGCCGGAGCCGACAGGAAAGGTCGTGCTCGAGATCAGCGGAGAGATCGCCAATACCAATCGCGACGGCGTCGCTGTCTTCGATTCCGCCATGCTGGACGCGCTCGGCCGGCACGTGGTGACAACCTCTACCGTATGGACCGAACGCGGGCCCCATCAATTCGAAGGGGTGCTGATGCGCGATGTGCTGAAAGCCGTCGGCGCGACCAAGGCAACCACCGTCAAGGCAAAAGCGCTCAACGACTACCAGGTTGAGATCCCGGTTGCCGATTTCCAGCGCTACGACGTCATCCTGGCCAGCAGCCTGGACGGCAAGATGCTGACGGCGCGCGACAAGGGTCCGCTCTGGATCGTCTATCCCCGGGACGACCACGGCGAGCTTGCCGATGAGCGGATGGACCAGCGCTGGGTCTGGCAGCTCAATCGCCTGGAGCTGCGATGAGCCGCCTGCCGGGAGATCGACGGGAAATCCTGGCGACCGGCATCGCTATCGCCACATTCACGGCTCTGCTGGTTCTCAGCCTGTTCGAACTGGTGGAGACCCAGCGCACCCTCGTGGCCGGCAATGACGAGAACCGCTTGTGGACAATCGTCCAGGCACAATCCGAACTTCAAAAACTGGTCATCGCCACGGCAACCGAACAGGACGTCGAAACCCGGCAGTTACGCTTCGATATTGCCATCAGCCGCTTCGACCTGCTGCAATGGGGCAGCGTCGCCCGCCGATTGCCGCCCGAGGGGATTCCGGTGGTCGAAAAGGCGCGAGCCGATCTGATGTCGCTTGAGGCCGATATCGCGGTGCCGGGAGCCGATATCGGAGACCGCGCCAATGCGCTCCTGTCGCCGAGCATTGAGGCTTTGCGCGATCTGGCCAATGCCGTGATGGTTCAGGAGAACAATCGCTCCGGCGCCCGCCGGGAGATGTTCCGCAATGGCGTCGTCCGGGTGATCATTTTCACCTTCGGCGTCATGGCAAGCGGCCTCTTCCTCATCACCCGACTGCTGTCGAGCCTGCAGAAGCTTACCAATGCCGACGAAAAGCTGCGCAAGGAAAAGGATTTTCTGCAGCTTCTCATCGAAGCCAGCGGCGATGGCATCGTCGCCTTCGACAAGGACTTCAACTGTACGCACTGGAATTCCGGCAATGCGCTGATTTACGGCAAGGCCGCCGAAGAGGTGATCGGCCGCAACCTGTTCGACGTCTTTCCGTTCCCGGACGATCACGACGTGTCGATCATGCTGCACAAGACGGTCAACGGCGAATCGCAGCGCATCGCCGAGCATCGCCTGCCCGGGAGCGACCGTTTTCTGGAAAAATACGGATTTCCTGTGCAATCGGACGGCATCGTGATCGGCGGCGTCATCATCACCCGCGATGTCACGCAACGCCACCTTACCCATCTGGAACTCGTCGGCCATCGCACCCGGCTTGAGGAACTGGTGACGGAGCGCACCACGACGCTGAACCAGACCGAACGGCAATTGCGCTCGGCCATCCAGTCTGCCCCGGACGGCTTTGCCGCCTTCGATGCCAGCGGCGCGCTGATCGTCGCCAACGAGCAGGCAAGCCTTCTGGTCAAGGACGAAAAGGCATCGTTCCAGCCGGGCACGCCTTTGTCGCACATCCTTGCCAATGCGGGACTCACCGAACGGCTGCACAGCGGCTCGCCGGTCGAGCCAGGCACCGATGTGCGCATCGAGACGACCGAACTGAAGATCGAGGATGGCTCCTGGCTGCTCGTGACCCTGCGCCAGGCCGCCGACGGCACCAGCGTGCTGCGCTTTGCCGATATCACCGCCTACAAGCGGGCGGCTGAGACGCTGGCCAACGCGCTGGCCCATGAGCAGCATCTGCGGCAATTGCACACCGATTTCGTTTCCATGGTCTCCCATCAGTTCCGCACGCCCCTGGCGATCATCGATTCCGGCGCACAACGCATGGCCCGCCGTTCCGGCGAGATGACGCCGGAGGAGGTCGAGACGCGGACCTCGAAGATCCGCGCCGCCGCCACAAGGCTCGCGGGCCTTGTCCAGGCAACCCTCGATGCGGCCCGCATGGATGCCGGCCAGATGGATTTCCGGCCGCAGGACTGCAATCTGTCCCAGCTGGTGCGCGACGTCTGCGATCGCCAGAACGAGCTCAACCCCAATCGCGCCTTCAACCTCCATCTCGAAAATCTACCGAAAACAATCCATTGCGACCCGATGCTCATGGATCAGGTGATCGAAAACATGATTTCCAATGCGCTCAAGTATTCGCCGGCCGAAACCCAGGTCGACATCTGCGGAACGGTTTTGAGCGGCCAGGCCGCCCTCACCGTCAGCGACCGCGGCGTCGGCATTCCCGCCGATGAAATCCCGAAACTGTTCAACCGGTTCTTCCGCGCCAGCACGGCCACCGGCGTCGAAGGCACCGGCATCGGCCTGCACGTCGCACGCCAGATCGCGCTTCTGCACGGCGGTAACATCACCATCGAATCCGTGGTCGGCAGAGGAACATCCGCCATCCTGACCCTGCCGGTCGACACCCATCCCGTAGAGGTGCTGCAATGAAGCCTGCCGACCGCCAGACGATCATCCTGTGCGTCGAGGACGAAATCGACCTTCGGATGGATATTATCGAGGAGCTTGAGACAGCCGGCTATCTGGCGCTCGGCGCCGGCGACGGCAGCCAGGCGCTGGCCCTGCTCGAAAGCCATCGCCCCGATCTGATCCTCTGCGACATCACCATGCCGGGCATGAACGGCTATGAACTGATGGAGCACATGCGCGCCGAGCGCCCCGATCTGGCCGATGTGCCCTTCGTGTTCCTGACGGCATTGGCCGGCCGCATGGACCTGATCAACGGCATGCGCAGTGGTGCCGACGACTATCTCGTCAAGCCGATCGACTACGACGTGCTGCTCGCAACGCTCAAGGCCCGGCTGTCGCAGGTGCAGCGCATCCAGGACGCCATGGCGCGGACGCTGGAGGACCAGCGCCAGTCGATGACCGACACGCTGCTGGCCGGCGTCCGGGAGACGGTCGATGCCGTCGCCGCCTCGCTCGACCATCTGGCAACCGGCTTCATGGTGCTGGACCAGTCCGGCCAGGTGATCCACGCCAATGCCACGGCAAAGGCAATCACCGAGGATGGCGACGTGCTGCTGCGAACACCGGCCGGGCTTTCCACCGTGTCGCGAACCGCCGCCCGCGATCTACGGGGCGCCTTCGCCGATATCGCCGCCGGCATCAAGGCCGAACACCTGGTCGCCGCGCCGCGAGACTACGGCAATCCGGTTCAAATCCATCTGCGCACCCTGCCGGCCGCAACGAGCGAAGGTCCGGCCATCGCCGCCGTGCTGATCGATCCGGACCGGCGACGGGAACTCTCGGCCGATACCGTGATCAAGACTTACGCGCTGACGCCATCCGAGGCCCGGCTTTGTGTCGCGCTTGCCAACGGCAAGCGGCTGGACGAGATCGGCACCGAGTTCGGCATTGCGCCGACGACCATTGCCTTCCATCTGCAGAATGTCTTCCGCAAGACCCAGACCAATCGCCAGAGCGAACTCGTCTTGCTGCTAAACAGGATTAGCTTTGGATGATAGTACATTGAAATAAAACTAGAATATCGGAATTGATATCGCCAGTCTTAAAGCAGGCCGAGTTCCGCCAGCTCGCGCTTCAGATCCTCGGGCATGGCGCCGAGATCGCTTCCGGCCTCGGACAGATCGCGCGGTGCCGAGGCGGCGTCGAGATAGCGCCAGCCCTGGAACGGCCGTCGCGGCGCCGGCACGGTTTCGATGACTTCAGGGCCGAGGATCAGCTTGCATCGGGATATGCCATCGCCGCCAGTGGAGATCGACAGGTCGAGAAGTTTCTGTCGCGCGGCGACCTGGCCCTTGATGATCCAGTAGAGCGAGCCGCCATCCAGCAGTTCCGCGGCCCGCTTCGGCGCCATGCGGGTGACATGCGAACTGTGGGGTTCCAGACCGGCGGCCATCGCCGTCAGAGATTTCTCGGCGACCCATTCCCGGAGATCGTCGATCGAGTCCGCGCCCACGCAGAGTTTGATGAGATGCAAAGCCATGCCGACTATGTCGGCCGTTTGGCGACCAGGGTCAAGCCTTGGCGCAGACGGTCCACAGGCCTCAGCATTCGACCACGTTGACGGCCAAACCGCCGAGCGAAGTCTCCTTGTATTTCTCGCTCATGTCGTTGCCGGTCTGGCGCATGGTCTCGATACAGGCGTCGAGCGGCACAAAATGCTGGCCGTCGCCCTTGAGCGCCAGAGACGCCGCGGTGACAGCCTTGACCGCGCCCAGCGCATTGCGCTCGATGCAGGGAACCTGCACAAGGCCGCCGACCGGATCGCAGGTCATGCCCAGGTGATGCTCCAGCGCGATCTCGGCCGCATTCTCGATCTGCTCCGGCGAGCCGCCCATGACGGCCGCAAGTCCAGCCGCGGCCATGGCGGCGGCAGACCCAACCTCGCCCTGGCAGCCGACTTCGGCGCCGGAGATCGAGGCATTGTGCTTGATCAGCCCGCCGACCGCGGCAGCCGTCAGCAGGTAATCGCGAATCCCGTCCTGATCGGCATCGGGATGAAAATGCAGGTAATAGCGGATCGTCGCCGGAATGACGCCGGCCGCCCCATTGGTCGGCGCCGTGACGACCCGGCCGCCGCCGGCATTCTCCTCGTTGACCGCCATGGCGTAGACCGACAGCCAGTCATTGGCCAGCAGCGGATTGGCGCGATTGCTGCGCCATTCTTCCTGCAGCTGGTCGTGAATGGAGCGCGCCCGGCGCCTGACGTTGAGGCCGCCCGGCAGGGTGCCGTCATGGCGCAGGCCGCGATCGATGCAGCCGCTCATGGCATCCCAGATGCGGTCGAGGCCGGCATCGAGCGCGTCGGCCGTCATCGTCGCTTCTTCGTTGGCCCGCTTCATCTGCGCGATCGACAGGCCGGACGCCTGCGCCATGTCGAGCATCTGGCGCGCCGTGGCAAAGGGGTAAGGCACCTTGACGGAGGAGGCCGCCTTCTTGTTCTTCTGCATCGCCGCAAGTTCGGTATCCGTCACCACGAACCCGCCACCGATCGAATAATAAACGGTGGTCAGCAACAGCCGCTCGTCGCGGTCGAAGGCCGAGAAACGCATGCCGTTGGCGTGGCCCGGCAAGGGCGTCTTCTTGTCGAAGATCAGGTCTTCGCCCGGGCGGAACCGATAGGCGGGATGGCCGGGCGGACAGACCGTGCCACCTGCGCCGACCGCAGCGACCAAGGCATCCATCTGATCGGGATCGACACGATCCGGCGTGCCGCCGGTCAGGCCGATGATGACGGCCCGGTCGGTGCCGTGGCCGATGCCGGTATAAGCCAGCGAACCATGCAGGCTGACCTTGAGGGAGGCGACGGCAGCGCCGGCCGGGCGCGGCCATTCATCGGACAGGATGAAGTCGAGAAACCGCTTTCCCGCCGACATCGGCCCCATCGTGTGGGAACTCGACGGGCCTACGCCGATCTTGAAGACATCGAAAACCGAAAGAAACATTGAAATCGCGCCTTTGCGTGGAGCCCCTGAGCCGAACTGTCACGCTAAACTATCACAAGATTCGAACCCGGTGGCGCACCGACATTCGCTTTCATCCGTGCGACACACGGGCCGCTGCCAAAAAAGAAAACAGCGCGGCTCTTTCGGGCCACGCTGCCAATCAGGACTGTATCCGTTTCAGATGTCAGATTCTTCCAAAAAGATAGGCAATGGCCAGAATGCCGACAAATCCGATCAAGGCACGCAATGTAACGCCCCAGCAAGACTTCTGGATGCTGTCTTCCATGATATCTCCGATTTTGAACCTTGCGAAAGACCATCCCCCGACCGCCCTTCGCTGACCCTGATCTATTAAAATTCGAGGCTCTTCGCAACTGCAAAAATGGCAGAAAGGTGGCGGCAGGAACATGACAGCCATGTGACAGATGCATGGAACTCTTGCCTTTCAGCAGCTTAACCGGCTTATTTCATCTTCGCGCCGTGTCGAGGGTGCCGTAATTTCGGCCAATGCGTTTCATTTCGTTAAAACAGTTGTCCACAGGCACCGGTGAATCTAAGAATGCCGACATCGCCGCAAGCTCGGATTCGCCCATGACCCTGTTGGACCTCGCCGCTCTCGCGCTGTTTGCCTGCCTCTGGCTGGTGTTTTCCTGGGTCACCGGTGGCGCCCGCATCTTTCCACGCGTCAGCCTCACCCAGGCCATGGCCGCACGGCGACGCGAGTGGTTCCGAAATTCGCTGAAGCGCGATCTCAAGATGATCGACACGCAGATCCTGGCCGGCCTTCAGAACGGTACGGCCTTCTTCGCCTCGACTTCGATCTTTGCCATCGGCGGCTGTTTTGCCATGCTGGGGGCCACCGAACAGGTGGATGCCGTCTTCCGCGACCTGCCCTTCTTCGCGCAAGGCGGCCGGGCCGCCTTCGAACTCAAGGTCTGCGGACTGATCGCCATCTTCGGCTACTCGTTCTTCAAATTCGGCTGGTCCTACCGCCTGTTCAACTATTGCACCATCCTGTTCGGAGCCATGCCGATGATGGACGAGGCGCGCCGCGATCCGGCTGCTGCCGAGCGGGCCGTGGAAACGGTGGTGCAGATGAACATCATCGCCGCAAAGCACTTCAATGCCGGCCTCAGGGCAATCTTTCTGTCGATCGGCTATCTTGGCTGGTTCGTCAGCGCGCCTGTCTTCATGGTTTCGACGCTCTTCGTATTTTTCGTGCTGATCCGCCGGCAGTTCTTTTCCGAAGCCCGCCTGGCCGTCATGCACACCGAAAGGTCATGAAAAGGCCGCGATTGCGCGGTTTGGCGAGAACGCCGTTGATCCGGGCCACTTATCCGAGGCCCGACCAGACCCGATAGGAATCCCCGTGTCCCGTCCCTCGACCTTGCCGACCCTTGCCACGCCCACCCCGCGGATTGGCCTGTTGGATGCGGCCCGCGGGGCGGCGCTGATCGCCATGGCCTCCTACCACTTCACCTGGGATCTGGAATTCTTCGGTTATATCGAGCCGGGCACCGCCACCCATGGCTGGTGGAAACTCTATGCCCGGCTGATTGCCGGCACATTCCTGTTTCTGGCCGGCGCCAGCCTGGCGCTCGCCCATGAGCCCGCTATCCGCTGGCGGCCGTTCGCCAAGCGCTTTGCCATCGTCGCCGGAGCCGCTGCTGCCATTACGGTTGCCACAGCCATTGCCATGCCGCAGGGCATGATCTTCTTCGGCATCCTGCACTGCATTGCCCTGACGAGCCTGCTGGCGCTGCCCTTCCTGCGGCTGCCGATCGTCTTCGCCCTGCTGGCTGCCGGGGTCAGCATCGCCCTGCCTATCTATCTGCGCTCGCCGGTTTTCGACGCGCCGTGGTTCTGGTGGCTTGGCCTGTCGGAAAGCCTGCCGCGCTCCAACGACTACGTGCCGCTGCTGCCCTGGTTCGCGCCCGTGCTGCTGGGGCTTGCCGCCATGCGCTGCGCAAGGCGTTTCGGATGGCTCGAGGCACTGGCGGCCCTGCCCAAGGGGCCGGGCCTGCTGCGCCTTGCCGGGCGTCACAGCCTTCTCGTCTACCTGCTGCACCAGCCGGTGCTGATCACGCTGGTCTATCTCGCCAGCATGGCAGCGCCTCCGCCGCAACCCGATCCGGTCGAAGGCTATATGAGCAGTTGCGAGGCATCCTGCGTGGCGCAAGGCTCCGAAGCGGCTGTCTGTACGCGGTTCTGCAGCTGCACATTGACCGAATTGCAGCAGACGCAACTGCTTGAACCGCTCCAGTCTGGCGCAATCCAGGCAGATCAAGATGAAAGGATATTGAAGATCGCGCGCGAATGCACCGTAGCAAGCCAATGATCGGACATATCAATGAACGCCTATCGCTTGAGGCCGCTGAACTTTCCCTGGCCGCCTTTGCTCTATGGGGCTGCCTTCGTGGCCGCCATTCTGCTTGACCGCCTGGTCGGCCGGGTGCCGGTCACCGTAATGACCGGATCGCTGGCCTGGCTCGCGGGAGGACTGACCGCCGTTTTTGCACTGGCGCTAGATATCTGGGCCGTGCGCACGCTGATGGAATTCCACACCCCCATCATGCCGCACCGCTGCGCATGCCGGCTCGTGACGACAGGCCCCTTCCGGTTCACCCGCAATCCGATCTATCTCGGCTATACCTTGATGATGATCGCCCTTGGCCTGCTGACCGGCAATCCCTGGTTTTTTCTCGCCGCTCCGGCAGCCGCCGTCGCCACGACCCTTTTGGCCATCCGCTGCGAGGAAATGCACCTGCTCGCCCGCTTCGGCATCGATTTCGAACGCTACTGCCGGCGAACCCGGCGCTGGATCTGACCCGACACCGCCGGATCCGTCGAGCCGATCTCAGGTGCCGACACCGATCTCGACCAGGCGGGTCAGGCAGGCTTCCTCGACATTGTCGAGTTCCGTCAGCGTCTCGTCGATATCCTTGCGCTTCTGGCGCAATTCCTCACGCTTCTCGTCGATGCGCTTCATCAACAGCTTCAGCTGGCCGATCTCGCCCGGTGGCTCCTTGTAGACATGGATCACCTCGCGGATTTCTGCTATGGTAAAGCCAATCCGCCGGCCACGCAGGATTTCCTGTATCAGGCGCCGGTCCGCTGCCCTGTAAAGGCGCGTACGACCGCGACGTTCCGGATGAATGAGACCCTCGTCCTCGTAGAAGCGAAGCGTGCGGGTCGACACTCCGAACTCGCGTGTCAATTCTGTAATGCTGAAAAATTTCGTCACAACCGTTCCGATTCCGTATTCGAACGGTCATCATATTGACTGTTACGTAAAAGTCAATTTTTTGCCGATCAACCGGACATGAACCACCACGTGGCAAGTCCCAGGAAGCTGAAGAATCCCGTTGTATCGGTGATCGCCGTCACGAAAACCGCCGAGGAAACCGCCGGATCCGCCCCGGCCCGGTCGAGAAGCAGCGGAATGAGAATGCCGGCCATGGCGGCGGCGAACATGTTGATCATCATCGCCGTCGCGATCAGGCCGCCGATATGATAATCTTGGAACCAGAATCCGGCCACTGTGCCGACCAGGGTTCCGATCAGCATGCCGTTGATCAGTCCGACGCCCGCCTCGCGACGCGCGACGCGCCAGGCGTTGTGGATGTCGAGATTGCGGGTCGCCAAGGCCCGCACGGTCACCGTCATGGTCTGCGATCCGGCATTGCCGCCCATTCCAGCGACGATCGGCATCAGGATCGCCAGAGCGACGACCTCTTCGATGGTCGCCTCGAACATCGAGATGACCGATGCCGATAGGAACGCCGTCACCAGATTGATCAGCAGCCATGGCACGCGCGACCGCGATGTTTCGCGCACGCTGTCCGACAGTTCTTCGTCGCCGACGCCGCCAAGGCGCATCAGGTCTTCCTCGGCCTCTTCCTGGATGACGTCGACCACGTCGTCGATGGTCAGCACCCCGACCAGCCGACCGTTCTCGTCGACGACGGCAGCTGAAAGCAAGTCATATTGCTCGAACACCTGCGCTGCCTCTTCCTGGTCCATCTCGGCCGGGATCGGGTGGTTGGTATCGCGCATGATGGTCTCGATCTTCACCTGTCGCTTGGCGCGCAGGATGCGGTCGAGGTCGATGGTGCCGAGCAGTTTGAACGTCGGGTCGATGACGAAGATCTGCGTAAACGTCTCCGGCAGCCCCTCTTCGTCGCGCATGTAGTCGATCGTCTGGCCGACCGTCCAGAACGGCGGCACGGCGACGAACTCCGTTTGCATGCGTCGTCCGGCCGAACTTTCCGGATAGTCGAGCGCCCGGCGCAGCCGCACTCGCTCGGTAAACGGCAATTGCGCCAGGATCTCTTCCCGGTCGGCGTGGTCGAGGTCTTCGAGAATGTAGACGGCATCGTCCGAATCGAGATCGCCGATCGCCGCGGCGATCTGCGCATTCGACATCTGCTCGACGATCTGCAGGCGGATCGTCTCGTCGACCTCCGTCAGTGCCGTCATGTCGAAATCGTCGCCCAGCAGCCGCACCAGCGCATAACGCTGCTCTGGCTGTATCGATTCGATCAGGTCGCCCATTTCCGATTCGTGCAGCCGCGCCACGCTCTGGCGCAGGAACAGCACATCGCGATCGGCGATCGCCGCCCCAACCATGGCCAGGAAGTCCGAGCGGATAGAACCGTCTTCGCCATAGATGTCGGCCTGACGGTCGTCAGGGGCGGCGCGCAGGCGGATATCATCGCCGATATTGGTCATTTCCGCTCCCGCCTTGATGGATCCGACAGCCGCACGACTGATCGGCCGAACTGGAGAATGGCGCCTGAAAGCCCATTGTCAACAATCCTCTAGCCTCTTTGAATGACGCTATTGCAAATGCCGACACGCCCCTGCTACCCCATTCGCCATGTCAGGTCCAGCAATGGTGGCGCGCAGGCAAGGCAAGATCCATGCCGCAAGGCGATCCACCCTCGAAAGGCATCGCGATGAAGCGCCAGATCGTCTATTTTCCCGATGCGGCCCTGAGCCGCGTCTGTGCCGAAATCGCGACATTCGATCAGACGCTTCGCGATCTCGCCGACGACCTCTACGACACGCTTCGCGCCGCCCCAGGCGTCGGCATCACCGCCGCCCATGTCGGTGTCGGATTGAGACTGGTGGTCCTAGATCTGCCGGAACTTGGCGGACGGCGAACATACGTCAATCCGGAGGTCACCTGGCATTCGCCCGATCTGATGAGCCACAGCGAGGGCAGCATTTCCATGCCGGGTGCCACCGAAACCGTGACCCGTCCGGCATCGATCCGGGTGCGGTATCAGGACCTCGATGGACAGCTGATCGAAGAGCGGATGGAAGCCTTTGCGGCCATCTGCATGCAGCACGAGGTGGATCAGCTCGACGGAATGTTCTGGCTGAAGCGTCTGTCGAAGTTGAAGCGCGACCGGCTGGTGCGCAAATGGCAAAAGTCGCAGCGGCAGGACGACTGACAGGAAGCAAACAAAGCGCCAAGAAACGAAAAAACCCGCCGAAGCGGGTTTATCTGGTGCGGTCGAGAAGACTCGAACTTCCACGGGTTGCCCCACAGCGACCTCAACGCTGCGCGTCTACCAATTCCGCCACGACCGCATCGTGGTAGATGCCGAACTGCTCCGGCGGGGCTGCATGTAGCAAAAGCGATTGGGGTGCACAAGGCCACCGTGACAGATTTTTGATAATTCGCCGGCAAGCTGTTTTGCCCACCGTGAACACGCCGCAAACCGGCGCTCTTGAAGTGTCTCGCCTTTCTTGCCAATTAGGGGCAAAGGAAGCCATGACCATGCTGCGCACCGATATTCAGACCGAAATGCTGCCCCTGCCCGGCTCGCCTCCAGTCCGGTGGCGAATCTCCGAAGGCCTTGTCCCCTACGATTCAGCCGTGGCGGAGATGGAGGCGGAAGTGGCCGCCATTGCCGAGGGTCGCGCCGACGAACTCGTCTGGCTGCTGGAGCATCCGCCGCTCTATACCGGCGGCACCAGCGCCAAGCCGTCCGGGCTGATCGACCTTGACCGCTTTCCGGTGTTTGCGACCGGCCGCGGCGGTGAATACACCTATCATGGTCCCGGCCAGCGCATCGCCTATGTGATGCTCGACCTCAAGCGCCGACGCCCTGATGTGCGCGCCTATGTGGCAGCCCTTGAAGACGTCATCATCCGCACGCTCGACCTGATGAATGTGCGCGGCGAGCGGCGCGAGGATCGGGTCGGGGTCTGGGTCCGCCGCCCCGAAAAGCCCTTGCTACCCGATGGCAGCATGGCCGAGGACAAGATCGCCGCCCTCGGCATTCGCCTGCGCCGCTGGGTCAGCTTCCACGGCCTGTCGCTCAATGTCGATCCTGATCTCAGCCATTACGGCGGCATCGTGCCGTGCGGCATCTCGGCATACGGCGTCACCAGCCTCGTCGATCTCGGATTGCCGGTCATGATGGCCGATCTCGACATGCGACTGAGGGAGGCCTTCGAGCAGGTTTTCGGCGCTACAACGGACGCGCCGGCGGCGTGATGGTCAAGCCCGGGCCGATCCAGGCCTCGTTGCCGCGCTCGGTTTCGAATCGATCGATCTGCTTGGCCAGCGACATCATCAGCCGTCCGGTCTCCTGATGCAGCTCGTTGAGGCGCAGCAGCTGGTGGCGCATGGCCTCGACCGGCAATTGCCCGTCGTTCTCCACCGGCCCCTCGCCATTGCCGGTCATCAGCCACATCGGCGAGACGCCGAGAATGCCGGCGAGATTCAGCAGCCGTGACGGCCGCGGCTCGGAGCGATCGGCTTCCCAGGAATGCAGCGTCTCATGCTTGACGCCGAGCCGGTTAGCCAAGGTTTTCAGGTCGATGCCGGCCGCGTCGCGCGCCGCCGACAGGCGTCCGCCAAGCGTATCGTCGCTGGCATCCGGAATAAGGGCGCTGTTATGTCGTAGAGCCATCATGCTCTCCTCTGCTTGGCGCTTGATCTTCCTCCGACGACAATCACCGGATCGCAAGGCGCATAGCGTTGATGATCGATCGGGACGGAGAAGCAATGGCGCTTCAGACGGTTCCGGAATGTTCCGGCCGATCATGCGGCAGGTGGCCATCATAGGGACATGGAGCCAGACGGGCCACCCCGAAAGCGCCGAAAACGACGCGTTCATGCGACCTACGATGAAAAGTCCGGCAGGATTGCAGGCGCATGGGCAGCAAATGCCCACGAAATAATCAGCACAAAGCATAGCCAGAATGGCAGTCGAGGCATTGGCCAACGGTCCTTGAACTGCGTCGAACCACGTGCTTGATAGCGTTTTCACGAGAGCCCGACTCGATGTCCGACCGCCAGCAGACCACCTCCCCCCACCCCACGGCCTCAAATCCGCTACGTGGCATGGCGCTGATGGCGGGATGCATGCTTGTTCTGCCTGGTATGGATGCCATCGCCAAATATATGGCGAATGTCGAAGGCATGTCGCCGGGCCAGATCACCTTCTACCGTTTCTTCTTTCAGCTGGTCTGCACCTTACCGGTCCTGGTCCTGCTGCAGGGGCGGCAGGCCTTCTCCGCCCGCCGGCCAGGGCTCAATCTCCTGCGCGGCGCACTGCATGGGGCGGCCAGCCTGATGTTTTTCGCTGCCGTCAAATACATGCCGCTAGCCGACGTCTTTGCCATCTATTTCGTCGAACCCTTCATCCTGACGGCACTGTCGGCGCTTTTCCTCGGCGATCGGGTCGGCTGGCGACGCTGGCTGGCAATCCTGGTCGGCTTCGGCGGCGCGATGATCGTCATCCAGCCCAGCTATGCCATCTTCGGCTGGACGGCGCTGCTGCCGGTCGCCTGCGCTTTCCTGTTCGCGCTTTACATGTTCCTCAACCGGGCGCTTGGCGAAGCCGACACGCCGATGACCATGCAGACCATGGCCGGCCTCGGCGGTACGGCCTTCATGGGACTGGCGCTGATCGCCGGCACCAGCCTTGGCAGCGGCGATTTCGAAATGTCGCTGCCGGCGTCAAGCCTTGGCCTGGCACTGCTGCTGCTGCTCGGGTCTATCTCGGGCTATATCCATCTGCTGGTGGTACGGGCCTTCCGCATGGCGCCGCTGTCAGTACTGGCCCCGTTCCAGTATTTCGAGATCATCGCCGCCACGGTGCTGGGTTACGCCCTGTTCGGCGACTTTCCGACCCTGTCGAAATGGTCGGGCATCCTGATCATCGTTGGTTCCGGCCTTTTCATTCTCTGGCGCGAGCAGAACCACGTCAGAAGCGTAAAAGGCGATTGAATTCGCGAAGGATTTGCCAACCGCGTTCCTTGTCGAAATCGCAATATTTGTACCCTAGAAAAAATCCCAGTTTCATGATGAAACGGGGATAAAAGATGAGCGAATTCCGTCTCTCTTTTCCGGCATGTGTTATCGCCGGGAAAAGCAGGCTCAGCGCCGACGACGTCATACTTCTGCGCAAATATACCTTTCCGGATGGCATCCAGACTTCGGTCGACGTCGTGACCATGCTGGCGCTCAACAATTCCTGTCCCGAGAAATGCGAGGAGTGGTCGACCTTCTTCGTCGAGACCCTCACTCACTACATCGTGCATCACTGCTATCCCCAGGGCACGCTGGACGACATCAATGCCGACTGGATCAGGCTGATGTTCACCACCGACGGTGTCATCAATTCGCCATCGGAACTGGAGCTGGTCCTGCATATCATCGAGGTTGCCGCCCATGTTCCGGCCAGCCTGTCGGTGCTGGCGCTCGACCAGCTGCGCCTGGCGCTGAGCAACGGCATGGGCGCCTATCATCTCGTCCGCGGACACAGCGGCGCACGCGTGATGCCGGGCGACCTCGACTATGTGCTTCGCGTGCTGCGGGGCAGCTGCGGCCCGGCCATCTCCTATCTCACCCCCGAGCAGGCCGACGCCATCCAGCGCATCGACCGCGCCGCCGTTCACGGCAGCAGCCATCCGGACTGGCACGCTTTCATGGCGTCGCTTGGAACGCGGGCATGTCGGCCGATCGAAAGCAACCGGTCGAGATGGCTGCGGGTCTCGGATGAATTCCTGCTGGACGAAGCCGCGGCTTGAACCGGTATCGGGCCAGGCCGCCTGCCGGCCGAACTCTTGATTTTTGCTAAAATGCAACGTCGTACGGAAACCTTCCCGTCAGCCGGTCCTGCTAAGCTTGGCCCAGCAGAAACCGGCTTTGTCCGGAAGGGATGGGAATGCAGACGATTGCCCCGGCGCTATTGTTGCTCGCGATCAATATCGGCTTGCTCTGGCTGCTGATGGCCGCTCCGCTTGGCCGGCGGACCATTTCGCTGACCCGCACCATGCGAACCAGTCCAAGCGACCTGTGGAATGCTATCCGGCCGGCCGGCGCTGTCGCGGCCTGGCACCCCTCGGTGACGGCCGAGCGCATGCCGAACCCCTCTGCCTCCCGGCTGGAGCAATCGCTGCGTCAACCGGACCGTCACGGACAGCCGATCGTGCGGACGCTAGCCGTCGACATCGAGGAGAGGCCCGAAGGCGGCCTCTACCGGATCAATGCGCGGGTGGTGGCCGACAGCAGCCTCGACATGGCCTTCTGGGCGGAGTTTCGCGATCACCGGACCGTGACGCCGGCCGGCCGCGACGCCTGCCTGACGGTCGCGCAGACCGATCACTATCGCGGTGCCGCCTTCTACCTCTATCGCTATCTGATGCTCTACCGCGAGATCGGCGCCCTGGAGCGTTTTCTGGCAAGCGGCAAGCGAGCAAGCCCCGGCTGGCTGGAACACCCTCTGGTCACGGTTCTGCTGGCTGTCGTCTCGACCCTGATGCTCTGGCCGTTTTTCGGGCTGACGCGCAACGGGCTGATGATCTCGACCATGCTCACCGTCGTCATCATCCTGCACGAACTCGGTCATATGACCGCCTACCGCGCCTTCGGCCACCGCAGCGCCCGCATGATCTTCGTGCCGCTGCTGGGCGGCGTCGCCATTGGCGGGCGTCCCTATAACAGCCTCTTCGAGGTCGCAACCTGTGCTTTGATGGGTCCCGGCATCTCCGCCTTCCTCGTGCCGATCCTGATTGCCGCCGAGCAATCGGTCGGCGTCAGCCTGCTACCGCAGGCCGTCGACGGCCCCCTCCTCGTCTTCCTGCTCATTCTCGGTGCCTTCAATCTGCTCAATCTGCTGCCGATGTCGCGCTTCGATGGCGGACAGATCCTGCGCCAGATCTTTCCCAGCCGCGGCGCTCTTGCGGCGGGCAGTTTCGGCATCACCGCAGCGATCCTGTGGACCGGATGGCGAATCGGCGTGCCGACCATGGCCCTGCTGGCGGCCCTGTCGGTCTTCACGTTGATGAGCCTAATGGCAGCCGTCAGCATCAAGCCGCGCGACACGCTGATCGAGATGACGCCGCCTGAGCGGTTGATGGCCGGCTTCGGCCTCTATGCGGCGGTATCGATCCATGCCTATGCGGTGATCTATGCCTGCGAACGGCTGCTTGGCTGACGATGGCGCGATGTCCATGGCTTGACAGGCGGGCTTCGCGACGTTTCAACATCGGTCATGGAAAATCTCAATCCCAAGCTCCCGTCCGGCTACTCGCCGGTCCCGCCCGGCAAGATCGCCAATGTCGAAACACGTCTGGAGATGCTGGCGAGACCCGCTGCGAAAGTGCCGCAACCGCCAGCCGGCGCCCTTTCGCTGCAGCGCTGGCATTCTCCTTCCATCGCTGACTATCGGGAGCTGTTCCGCGCCGTCGGCCAGGACTGGCTGTGGACATCAAGGCTTGTCATGGCCGACGAGAAGCTCGCCGCGATCCTCTCCGAGCCGCGCGTTGAGATATACCGATTGATGGACGATAACAAGGCGATCGGCCTGCTGGAGCTGGACTTCCGGCAGGCTGAGCAATGCGAACTGGCCTTTTTCGGGCTGGTGTCCGATGCCATCGGCAAGGGCGCGGGACGCTTGATGATGAGCCATGCGATCGATCTCGCCTGGAGCCGGCCGATCCGGCGTTTCTGGGTCCATACCTGCACCCATGATTCCCAGGCGGCCTTGCCGTTTTACTGCCGCTCCGGTTTCACCCCCTATGCCACGCTGGTCGAAGTCGACGACGATCCCCGCCTGACCGGTGTCGTCCCCCGTCACCTCGCACCGCATGTGCCTTTGATCGAGCCCTGACCATCCATGCCGGATTGCGACATCAGCTGGCCGTTTCCGGGTTGAGCCGTGACGCCTGACCGTGCAAAAGTCGCCCCAACACATCAATCGAGGAGTAAACACCATGGACGTTCGCGCCGCCGTTGCCGTGCAGGCAGGAAAACCGCTTGAGATCATGACCGTTCAGCTCGAAGGCCCACGCGCCGGCGAAGTGCTGATCGAGGTGAAGGCGACCGGCATCTGCCATACCGATGATTTTACGCTCTCGGGCGCCGATCCGGAAGGCCTGTTCCCGGCCATTCTCGGCCATGAGGGCGCCGGCATCGTTGTCGATATCG